>NZ_CP152001.1:0-10000 GCF_038595045.1 Paenibacillus sp. FSL R7-0652
GTGGACAGCCATACTTCTGATTTATGGCAGCAAATTTTATCAATCATACAAAACAAACTCAGCAAACCCAGCTTCGACACCTGGTTCAAAGCAACCAAGGCAACCAAGCTGAATGATCAGACCATCGTCATCTCCGCCCCAACCACGTTTGCCGTCGAATGGCTGGAGAGCCGTTACACCAAACTGGTCGGTTCGACGGTCTATGAGCTGCTTGGCAAACAGGTCGATGTGAAATTTGTCATTGAGGAGAACAAACCTGTAGAGCCTGACCCGCAGCTGCCGGCGCCGACGCCGACGGTCGTTCAGGAAGAAGCCGTGCTCAGCATGCTGAATCCAAAATATACGTTCGATACCTTTGTCATCGGGCCGGGCAACCGTTTTGCCCATGCCGCATCGCTGGCGGTCGCTGAAGCGCCCGCCAAAGCCTACAACCCTCTTTTTCTATATGGAGGCGTAGGACTCGGCAAGACCCACTTGATGCATGCGATCGGACATTACATTTTGGAACATAATCCGAGCAGCAAGGTTGTTTATTTGTCATCTGAGAAATTCACGAACGAATTTATCAACTCCATTCGTGATAATCGCGGGGAAAGTTTTCGCAATAAATACCGGAGCGTAGATATTCTGCTAATTGATGATATTCAGTTCCTAGCCGGAAAAGAATCAACACAAGAGGAATTTTTCCATACGTTTAATGCGCTGCATGAGGAACGGAAGCAGATCATCATCTCCAGCGATAGACCACCAAAGGAAATTCCAACCCTGGAGGAGCGACTGCGCTCCCGGTTTGAATGGGGATTAATTACGGATATTCAGCCTCCGGATCTGGAGACGCGGATCGCGATTTTGCGTAAAAAGGCGCGTGCGGAGAACCTGGATATTCCGAATGAAGCGATGATGTATATCGCAAACCAGATCGATACAAACATTCGGGAACTCGAAGGGGCCCTGATTCGTGTCGTTGCTTATTCTTCACTGACCAATCAGGACGTAAGTTCTCATCTGGCTGCTGAAGCTCTGAAGGATATCATTCCTTCCAGCCGTCCCAAAATGATCACGATTCAAGACATCCAACAAAAGGTCGGCGAGTACTACAGCTTGAAGCTTGAAGATTTCAAAGCACGGAAACGGACAAAGGCTGTTGCTTTTCCGAGACAGATTGCCATGTATCTCTCTCGTGAACTGACAGACTTTTCTCTGCCCAAGATCGGGGATGCTTTTGGAGGACGAGATCATACCACGGTCATTCATGCCCATGAAAAAATCTCCCAAGCGATCAAAAACGATCAGGATCTCTATAAAGTTATCAACAACTTAACCGAAAAAATTAAGAATCCAACCTGAACAAGTCCCAAGCCTATGCACAACGTGTACACATGTGGATAGGCTTAATTTTATGGGTTTAACCCCAGTTATCCACATATTCAGTGCCCCTATTACTATTATTACTATAAAGATCTAAAGATATCTTCTCCAAAAAGCCGTTGCAAAGCTCAGCCTTCGGCCTTTCTAAAAACACCTTTTGAATACCATATCCAAACCAGTGAACGTCCAAAAAATCCGCTAGGAGTGAAATCATGAAAATCAGCATAATGAAAAGTTATCTCAACGAATCCATTCAGCAAGTATCCAAAGCCATTTCCAGTCGTACGACGATTCCCATTCTGAGCGGTATCAAGTTCGACGTGAATCACCAAGGTGTGACGTTGACAGCAAGTGACACCGATATTTCCATTCAATCCTTTATCCCGCTTGAAGAGGGAGATAAAAGTGTTGTGCAGATCGATCAGCCAGGCAGTGTTGTTCTGCCAGCCAAGTTTTTCGTGGAGATCATCAAGAAACTGCCTTCGCAGGAAGTGCACATGGAGGTTAAAGAGAACTTCAACACCTTTATCTCCGCAGGTGCAACGGAAATCCAACTGGTTGGTCTGGATCCGGAAGAGTTTCCGGTACTGCCAAGCATTGAAGAGAATCAAACGGTCTCCATTCCAGGAGATTTACTGAAAAATATGATTAAACAAACGGTGTTCTCCATTTCCACTCATGAAACGACACCAATTCTGACAGGTGTACTGTGGAGCCTTGCAGATAATGAGTTGAAATTTGTGGCAACGGACCGCCACCGTCTTGCTACTCGTTC
This sequence comes from Paenibacillus sp. FSL R7-0652, assembly GCF_038595045.1. NCBI lineage: Bacteria > Bacillati > Bacillota > Bacilli > Caryophanales > Paenibacillaceae > Paenibacillus > Paenibacillus sp. FSL R7-0652. The sequence goes on from NZ_CP152001.1 coordinate 2,144, forward strand.
GGCAATGCTGGATAATGCAGAGGGTATTCGTTTCAACAACGTTGTTATCTCTGGTAAAACGCTGAACGAATTAAGCAAAATTGTTCCCGATCAAAATACACTTGTGGATATCGTAGTCGCAGACAATCAGGTATTGTTCAAAATAGACCGGGTGTTGTTTTACTCTCGTATTTTGGATGGGACATATCCGGATACTTCTAGAATTATTCCGACGTCATACAAAACAGAACTTGTTTTGGACACTAAAAAATTAAGTGAATCGATTGACCGGGCTTATTTGCTGTCGCGTGAGGAAAAAACAAATATTGTGCGTATGCAGACGATGGACTCCGGCACGATTGAAATATCCTCCAGTTCCTCCGAACTGGGTAAAGTTAGAGAAGAGATTGAGCCAGCTGAATTTACAGGTGATCCGCTCAAGATCTCGTTTAACTCCAAATACATGCTGGATGTGCTGAAAGTGGTGGAAAGTGAGCAGCTGATGATTGCTTTTACCGGCGTTATGAGCCCGATCATTCTGAAACCGCTGGACGACAGCCACAGCCTGTACGTCATCCTGCCTTACCGGACGACCAACTAACGAAAGGAAGATCATACGATGAAGCAAGTATCGATTCGTACGGAATATATTAAGCTTGACCAATTTTTGAAACTGGCAGACTGCATCCCTACTGGAGGTATGGCCAAAGCCATCCTGCAAGAAGGGCTTGTACGTGTGAATAAAGAGTCTGAGGAACGCCGTGGAAGAAAGTTATACCCTGGGGATATCGTTGAGGTAGACGGAGAAGGCACGTTTGAAGTGGTTGCAGAGTAGAAAACCAAGGTGCAGTCCTGCTGCCTCCTGACGAACGGGATAAAAGGGAGGTTACCGCGTGTTTGTAAACAGCATAGAGCTGCAGCAATTCCGCAATTATGAACATCTGAAGCTGGATTCATTTGGTCCTGTCAATCTGTTGATTGGACAAAATGCACAAGGCAAGACCAATCTGGCCGAGGCTATTTTTGTGCTTGCACTCACCAAGAGCCACCGCACCTCCCGAGATAAGGAATTGATTCACTTTGGTGAAGAACGGTCAAGGCTTATGGCCGAAGTCGACAAAAAGTACGGAGCGGTCAAGCTGGAACTATCCTTGTCGCAGCAGGGCAAAAAAGCCAAGATTAACGGCCTGGAGCAGCGAAAATTAAGTGATTTTGTCGGATCGCTCAATGTGGTGATGTTTGCCCCCGAGGATTTGGAGATTGTCAAAGGCACACCGGGGGTTCGCCGCCGGTTTCTTGACATGGAGATCGGACAGGTAGCTCCGGGTTATCTTTATCATCTGCAGCAGTATCAGAAAGTACTGGTGCAGCGGAATAATCTGCTCAAGCAGCTGTGGGGAAAAGGAGATTCATCCCAAGCAATGCTGGAGATCTGGAACGAGCAGCTTGCAGAACACGGTGTTAAAATCGTCAAAAAAAGGAAACAATTCATAAAGAAACTGCAAAAGTGGGCCGAAACGATCCATCAGGGCATTACCGGAGGCGGAGAAGTCCTGCGCCTGGCCTATCTTCCCTCGTTCAGCGAAGCCGCTGAGGAAGATGAAGCTGTCTTAATGGAGCAATTTATGATAAAATTATCACAAATGAAAGAGCAGGAGATTCGCCGAGGCACAACGCTGAGTGGGCCGCATCGGGATGACCTGTCCTTTTTCATTAACGAACGGGAAGTACAAACGTATGGCTCTCAGGGGCAGCAGCGCACAACGGCGTTGTCTCTTAAGCTTGCGGAGATCGAACTGATTCATGAAGAGATCGGAGAATATCCGGTGCTGCTGCTGGATGACGTATTATCCGAACTTGACCCTTTTCGTCAGACCCAGCTGATTGAAACATTCCAAAGCAAGGTACAAACCTTTATTACCGCTACGGGAATTGAGAGCCTGAACGTTGACAAGCTTAAAGACGCCAGTATCTATCACGTTCATGCCGGACAGGTGGAACGCTAAGGAGTGAGGGCTTATGTACATTCATCTGGGCGGTGAGAAGATCATCCGTTCTTCCGAGTTAGTTGCTATTTTTGATATATCGATTGAAAAATCCTCTAAAATATCCAAGCAGTATGTTACACATGCAGAACAGGAAAAAACAGTCGAACATATCGGTGAAGAGGAAGCAAAGTCCATCGTGGTGACGAAAAACATCGTGTATTATTCACCCATTTCCTCGGCCACGCTGAAGAAGCGGGCTCACCATTTCCCTGATTTGTAGCGGAACGTCAAGAGAGAACTTCGATGTCTGCTCATATTCTTAAGTTAACGCATATTCAAGATATTGAATCTATAGAAGTAGGTGAAAGGCATGTCTATGAATCAACCGTCATATGATGCGAATGAAATTCAGGTCCTTGAAGGACTGGAAGCCGTACGTAAACGTCCGGGGATGTACATCGGTTCCACCAGTGCCAAAGGTCTGCATCATCTGGTCTGGGAAGTAGTGGACAACAGTATCGATGAAGCGCTGGCGGGTTACTGTGATCATATTGAGATCAGCATTCATGAAGACAACAGTGTAACCGTTGTGGATAATGGACGCGGTATTCCGGTTGGCGAACATGCCAAAATGAAACGTCCAGCTCTGGAAGTCGTTATGACTGTTCTCCATGCAGGGGGTAAATTTGGCGGTGGCGGATACAAGGTATCCGGCGGTTTGCACGGTGTAGGTGTGTCTGTAGTTAACGCGCTTTCTGAAAAAGTAGTGGTTACCGTTAAACGGGACGGTCATATTCACCAGCAGGAATACCGCCGTGGTGTTCCGCAGTATGACCTGAAAGTGATCGGTACAACCGATGAGACAGGGACAACCGTGACGTTCCATCCCGATCCCGAAATCTTTACAGAAACAAAAGTATATGATTACGAGACACTGCTGACACGTGTTCGCGAGCTGGCGTTCCTGAACAAGGGCATTGGCCTGACTCTGACGGATGAGCGTACAGGTGCTACCAACTCCTTCATGTACGAAGGCGGGATCATTGAGTATGTTTCCTTCCTGAACCAGAAGCGTGAAGTGCTGCATGAGAATCCGATCTACGTTGAAGGTTCAAGGGATAATATTCAGGTGGAGGTTGCACTGCAGTACAATGATAACTACACCGAGAATATTTATTCTTTTGCCAACAACATTAATACCCACGAAGGTGGAACGCACGAGTCCGGTTTCAAGAGTGCACTTACACGGATTATTAATGACTATGCCCGTAAAGCTGGTGTAATCAAGGATAGTACCGGCAACCTGTCTGGTGACGATGTACGGGAAGGATTAACAGCTATTATTTCGGTCAAAATTCCAGAACCGCAATTCGAAGGACAGACCAAAACGAAGCTGGGGAACAGTGAAGTACGCGGTATTGTGGAATCTTTGTTTGCAGAGAAGCTGCAGGAGTTCCTGGAAGAGAATCCTTCCGTATCTCGTCGTATTTTGGAAAAAGGCCTTCAGGCTGCCCGTGCTCGTGAAGCAGCTCGTAAAGCCCGTGAACTGACACGCCGTAAAGGTGCGCTTGAAGTCAGCTCCCTCCCGGGGAAACTGGCAGACTGTTCATCCAAGGATGCTTCGATCAGTGAACTATACATCGTCGAAGGGGACTCTGCCGGCGGTTCAGCCAAACAGGGTCGTGATCGTCACTTCCAGGCAATTTTGCCGCTTCGGGGTAAGATCCTGAACGTAGAAAAGGCACGCCTTGACCGTATTCTCGGCAATGCCGAGATTCGTGCGATCATCACAGCGATGGGAACAGGAATCGGCGATGACTTCGATATTTCCAAAGCACGTTATCACAAAATTATTCTGATGACTGATGCCGATGTCGATGGTGCCCACATTCGGACACTGCTGCTGACATTCCTGTATCGGTACATGCGCAAAATTATTGAAGCAGGTTATGTGTACATTGCACAGCCGCCGCTCTTCAAGATTGAGCGTAACAAAGTCATCCGTTATGCAGGCTCCGAGAAAGAGCGTGACGAGATCATTGCTTCTCTGGGTGAGAATGCCAAGTTCAATATTCAGAGGTACAAAGGTCTTGGCGAGATGAATGCCGGACAGCTGTGGGAAACAACTATGGATCCGGAAAGCCGCACGATGCTGCAGGTATCGATCAGTGATGCGATGCTGGCAGATGCCATGTTTGATACACTGATGGGAGATAACGTCGAACCTCGCCGTGACTTTATTCAGGAAAATGCAAAATACGTGAAAAACCTCGATATTTAATTGAGTTGCGAAGAGGCGCCTGCGAGGGCGCCTTTTTATATTATAGGCTAGGGAGTCTGCAGCTGGATATCACTTGGCAGTCCTGCGTTTAGCTGTAGAAGCACGCACTTTCGAAGTTGTTTTTTTCGATTTTCTTTTTTTGGAGGGCAGGCGCCCATAAGCAATGGCATAACGTTTGATCTTGCGGTAGGCATCTTTATCCGGGAGCAGGCCGAAAGCATAGATGCCTGGCAGTGTATTCACCTCCAAGATCCAGGGGCGTCCTTGTTCATCCAGAGCAATATCGAGCCCGATTTCTTTAAGTCTTGGAAATGAGCTTTGCAGCTGCACTGCAGTATGAATGCCGAGGCGATAAAGTTCATGTTTTAGCTTCTTATATTCATCCCTTTTCAAATGCGGGAGTACAAGTTCTTCGAATGTCGCCAGACGGCCGCCTCCGTGAATATTGGTGATAATTTTTCCCGGCGCAGCAACCCGTCCTACGATACCTGTGGTTTCCCAGTTGTTCTGCAGGTTCTTCTGGGTTAATACACGCAGGTCAAAAGGTAGGTTCTCATGCTTCATCAGTGGAATGCCTTGTTGAATGATGTAGTCACGTTTCCCAATGCGTTCGTTCAATACGTTTTCAAGTTCATCGAGCGAATGAAAGACTCGTTCTTCCGTTCCTTGTTGAAGATGATAGGTCGTAATTTCGAGCATAACCGGATGATTTTGTTCTGATTTGCCAGAATCGGATGAGGCTGCTCCTTCGGACCCTTCATCACTCTGTGCATCTGTGGGCGTATCTTCAGATGGAGGAGCTGCAAGCGTGGTTCGATTTGTTTTTACCCGCATCACTCCATTACCATACGTTCCCCGGTCCGGCTTGATATAATTCGCTGGGAATAACTCGGTCATTCGCTCCAGCGTTTGCCGGCTGTACTTTCGGGTCACAGGTATATATTCATTTACATGGCGACTGCGCTGTAAAACAGCTGTTTTGGCCCATTTGCTGGAGACGCGCTGGATACCCAATATGCATCAGTCCTTTCTTGATTTGATCGCTTATTCTGAGAGGCTGCACGTAGAAAATCAAAGGACAAGAGACGATTTCAGTGGTATAATAGAGGAATATGGCGATTTGTGCTGCCAGCTGTTAAGGCTGTAGTTTGATTGCCCGGCGGGAACGGCTCTAGCCTTAATTGGACAGGTACATATGCCGCTTTTATAGCATTGTATGTACAACTGGAGAGGAAGGCAGGGCGAATCCCCAGATACGCTTAAGTTCCCGGAAGAAAGGCTATTGCCCAGAGGACGTTTAATTGTGTAACTTTTGTGAAAGTAATATAATAAAGAGTAGCGTTCTTGCGCGGTTTTAGCCTTGTTAGGCTTTTCACATATATTAATTTTTTCGAAATGATTGAATGGGAACGTTTGTTGAAGGACAAGAAGGAGGTCCAGCATGGCGGAAGAAATGAACTCGCAGATTAAAGATCGGGATATTGGCGTCGAGATGCGCGAATCGTTTATGGATTATGCGATGAGCATCATTGTGAGCCGTGCCCTGCCGGATGTGCGTGATGGATTGAAGCCGGTTCACCGGCGCATTCTGTATGCAATGTCGGAGCTTGGCATGACACCTGATAAACCACATAAAAAATCAGCCAGAATCGTCGGCGAAGTTATCGGTAAGTATCACCCTCATGGTGACTCTGCGGTATACGAGACGATGGTACGGATGGCTCAAGACTTCTCCCTGCGTTATATGCATGTGGATGGTCATGGTAACTTCGGTTCAGTCGATGGTGACATGGCTGCAGCGATGCGTTATACCGAGGCACGTTTGTCCAAAATTGCGATGGAAATGCTCAGAGATATCAACAAGGATACGATTGATTTCCAACCGAACTACGATGGTGAAGAGAATGAACCGGTTGTTCTGCCGTCTCGTTTTCCTAACTTGCTTGTTAATGGTGTCGGCGGGATTGCCGTAGGTATGGCTACCAATATTCCTCCTCATAATTTGGGAGAAGTTATTGACGGCGTACAGGCTATGATCAAAAATCCAGACATTACATCCATGGAACTGATGGATTATATTCAGGGACCAGACTTCCCTACATCCGGATATATTCTGGGCCGTTCAGGCATCCGCCAAGCGTACCAGACTGGACGCGGCTCGGTAACGATGCGTGCCAGAACGAATATCGAAGAGAACAACAACAAAGCACGTATCGTCGTTACAGAACTTCCGTATCAGGTGAACAAGGCAAGGCTCGTAGAGAAGATTGCTGAACTGGTTCGTGACAAAAAGATCGACGGTATCACCGACCTGCGTGATGAATCTGACCGAAATGGTATGCGAATTGTAATTGAGCTTCGCCGTGATGTTAACCCAGGCGTAGTGCTGAATAATTTGTACAAGCATACATCGATGCAGTCTACGTTCGGTATTAACATGCTGGCGATTGTGAATAAAGAACCGAAGATTCTGAATCTGCGTGAAGTGCTCTATCACTATCTGCAGCATCAGATTGAGGTCATTCGCCGTCGTACTCAGTTTGAGCTGAAGAAAGCGGAAGCTCGTGCTCACATTTTGGAAGGTCTGCGTATTGCTCTGGATCACATCGATGAGATCATTGCATTAATCCGTTCATCCAGTAATACAGATGCAGCTAGAGAAGGTTTGATTGAGCGCTTCTCACTCAGCCATGATCAGGCTCAGGCTATTCTGGATATGCGTTTGCAGCGCCTGACAGGTCTGGAGCGTGAACGGATCGAGAACGAATACAATGAATTGATGGTCAAAATCCGCGAGTATCGTGAAATTTTGGCTAATGAACATCTTGTACTTGAGATTATCAGTACGGAGCTGCAGGAAATTCGTGAGCGTTTTGGTGATGATCGCCGGACCGAGATCACGGTGGGAGAAGAAAGCATTCTGGATGAGGATCTGATTCCACGTGAAGAGGTTATCATTACGATTACCCATACGGGTTACGTGAAACGTCTTCCTGTATCAACATACCGCAGCCAGAAACGCGGAGGACGCGGCGTTGTAGGGATGGACACGAAGGATACCGACTTTGTCGAGCATCTTTTTGTAACCAATTCTCACAATTACCTGATGTTCTTCACGGATAAAGGTAAGGTATACCGGTTGAAAGCTTACGAGATTCCTGAGCTTGGACGGACAGCACGTGGAACACCGATTATCAATCTGATTCAGATTGAGCAGGGAGAATCCGTCAATGCCGTAATTCCAGTGCAGGAATTCGAGAGCGACAAGTATCTGTTCTTTGCAACACGTCAGGGCGTGGTGAAGAAGACGCCGCTTGAGGATTACACGAACATCCGTAAGGGCGGTCTCATCGGTATTTCTCTGCGTGATGATGACAGCCTGATCGATGTGAAGCTGACGGATGGGCAGCAGGAGATTATCATGGGTACAGCTCATGGGATGTCCATCCGTTTCTCCGAAGGCAATGTACGTTCTATGGGACGCAGCGCTACCGGGGTTAAAGGTATCACACTTGATGATCAGGATGCAGTTATCGGTATGGACGTTGTAGATGCTGATCTGGATGTTCTGATCGTTACGGCCAAAGGGTACGGTAAACGTACACCGGT
>NZ_CP152001.1:15000-137500 GCF_038595045.1 Paenibacillus sp. FSL R7-0652
GTCCAGGGTGAAGGTGCGGTAACACGCACTGGAGGCCCGAACCCACGCACGTTGAAAAGTGCGGGGATGAGGTGGGGGTAGCGGAGAAATTCCAATCGAACTCGGAGATAGCTGGTTCTCCCCGAAATAGCTTTAGGGCTAGCCTCGGAAAACAGAGTCGTGGAGGTAGAGCACTGATTGGGTGCGGGGCCCGCAAGGGTTACCAAGCTCAGTCAAACTCCGAATGCCATAGACTTACTTCCGGGAGTCAGACAGTGAGTGCTAAGATCCATTGTCAAAAGGGAAACAGCCCAGACCATCAGCTAAGGTCCCCAAGTGTGTGTTAAGTGGGAAAGGATGTGGAGTTGCACAGACAACCAGGATGTTGGCTTAGAAGCAGCCATCATTGAAAGAGTGCGTAATAGCTCACTGGTCGAGTGACTCTGCGCCGAAAATGTAACGGGGCTAAACACACCACCGAAGCTATGGCTTGATGCTTGCATCAGGGGTAGGGGAGCGTTGTATAAGGGTTGAAGGTGTACCGTAAGGAGCGCTGGACATTATACAAGTGAGAATGCCGGTATGAGTAACGAAAAGATCAGTGAGAATCTGATCCGCCGAAAGCCTAAGGGTTCCTGAGGAAGGCTCGTCCGCTCAGGGTAAGTCGGGACCTAAGGCGAGGCCGAAAGGCGTAGTCGAAGGACAACAGGTCGAAATTCCTGTACCACCGTAAATCGTTACGAGCGATGGGGGGACGCAGTAGGGTAGTGACGCAGACTGATGGATGTCTGTCCAAGCAGTGAGGCTGATGTGTAGGCAAATCCGCACATCGTAAGGCTGAGCTGTGATGGGGAGTGAAAATTACAGTAGCGAAGGTCATGATCTCACACTGCCAAGAAAAGCCTCTAGCCAGATGAAGGTGCCCGTACCGCAAACCGACACAGGTAGGCGAGAAGAGAATTCTAAGGCGCGCGGAAGAACTCTCGTTAAGGAACTCGGCAAAATGACCCCGTAACTTCGGGAGAAGGGGTGCCCCGGTAGTGTGAATAGCACGAGGGGGCCGCAGTGAAAAGGCCCAAGCGACTGTTTAGCAAAAACACAGGTCTGTGCGAAGCCGTAAGGCGAAGTATACGGGCTGACGCCTGCCCGGTGCTGGAAGGTTAAGGGGAGTGGTTAGGAGCAATCCGAAGCTGTGAACCGAAGCCCCAGTAAACGGCGGCCGTAACTATAACGGTCCTAAGGTAGCGAAATTCCTTGTCAGGTAAATTCTGACCCGCACGAATGGCGTAACGACTTGGGCGCTGTCTCAACGAGAGATCCGGTGAAATTTTAATACCTGTGAAGATGCAGGTTACCCGCGACAAGACGGAAAGACCCCATGGAGCTTTACTGCAGCTTGATATTGAATTTGGGTACGATCTGTACAGGATAGGTGGGAGCCTTTGAAGCATGAGCGCCAGCTTGTGTGGAGGCACCGTTGGGATACCACCCTGATCGTATCTAGGTTCTAACCTGGTGCCCTTAGCGGGTACGGGGACAGTGTCAGGTGGGCAGTTTGACTGGGGCGGTCGCCTCCTAAAGAGTAACGGAGGCGCCCAAAGGTTCCCTCAGAATGGTTGGAAATCATTCGAAGAGTGCAAAGGCATAAGGGAGCTTGACTGCGAGACCTACAAGTCGAGCAGGGACGAAAGTCGGGCTTAGTGATCCGGTGGTACCGCATGGAAGGGCCATCGCTCAACGGATAAAAGCTACCCTGGGGATAACAGGCTTATCTCCCCCAAGAGTCCACATCGACGGGGAGGTTTGGCACCTCGATGTCGGCTCATCGCATCCTGGGGCTGAAGTAGGTCCCAAGGGTTGGGCTGTTCGCCCATTAAAGCGGTACGCGAGCTGGGTTCAGAACGTCGTGAGACAGTTCGGTCCCTATCTGTCGTGGGCGTAGGAAATTTGAGAGGAGCTGTCCTTAGTACGAGAGGACCGGGATGGACGTACCGCTGGTGTACCAGTTGTTCCGCCAGGAGCACCGCTGGGTAGCTATGTACGGACGGGATAAGCGCTGAAAGCATCTAAGCGTGAAGCCCCCCTCAAGATGAGATTTCCCAGTATGTAAGACCCCTTGAAGACGACGAGGTAGATAGGCTGGGGGTGGAAGTGCAGCAATGCATGGAGCTGACCAGTACTAATCGGTCGAGGGCTTATCCAATAGCAAGTTCGAGTCGCGTGAGTTTCGTTTCGAATCTAGTTTTCAGAGAACAATAACTCTGATGAATGGAAGAAGCTATGCTTCGATCCAATCGCGTTTGGTGGCGATGGCGGAGGGGTTCCACACGTACCCATCCCGAACACGACCGTTAAGCCCTCTAGCGCCGATGGTACTTGGACCGCAGGGTCCTGGGAGAGTAGGACGCCGCCAAGCAAAGAACCACTGCCGATGATGTTCGGTGGTGGTTTTTATTTGTGTTTATATTTATTTTTGAGATCAAGCTCTGACATCTTCGTTATAGTCAGGTAACATTTTTGTTACGGATGGCAGGGGGAAAACCAGTATAATAGGACTATGTTAAATATGCTAAAAGTACCTGACCGAAGAGCTGGATTGTGCAGCTGTGAAAAGGAGGGTGTGTGTGTTAAGTTGGCGGAGATTAGGACTCCATTCAGTGATGCTGCTTTGTCTTGTAATCGTTCTTGCAGGTTGCGGTGAGGCTTCAGGATCTGTTTGGATCTCATATGAAGGTGCAGTTAACGAGAAGAGTTTCCCTGTACCGAAAGTAGCGAATAAATCTGACCAGTCCGAAAATAGTTCGGATATGGATTATGTTCGATATACATTGTCTGGAATCAGTGAGAATACCAGCTTACCTGAGGTATACCTTGACGAAATCAAAAGTTGGGGTTGGACGGAGAGACAGGCCAAGCGTTCATCGAATTCCTCCAGTAACCTGCATGTTTTCTCAAAGGATGGCCATATTGTACAGCTGGCTGTCCATGATGGATCGTTTACGCTGATGGTTCCCCGAAATGAAACAACCCAAACTACAATAAAATCACTGGGCGAAGATGAATGAATCCAGTGATGATAGAGTGTATAAATTAACATTGTAATGTTCCTATATCATGAAGTTCTCATCGGTTGAGGTGAGGACTTTTTTTGTTGGCTGCAAGTTGGGCTTCATAGAAAAACACTGAATTAGTAGGTTTATTGTGAGCAGAAAGTCGCCATGAGACGGAGAGATTCACTTGGCTGTGCTGTGGATAACTACATGGAGGGAAAGCGAGACGAGGTTATCCACTGTGGACAACCTTGTCTGGAGACTGCAGGTACAGCATATAGCTATTTACTGCAGGTAATAAGAGACATCTTGATCGTTTAATTTGATGAGACCATCTTTACGTCCACGTGCAAGAATCAGAACAACATATAGGCGAGGGCCAAGCAGCCACAGATGCCAGAATATGAGTGACAGTGTGAAGGAGACTGGGGACCATAACAAACACACAGTAATGATACACAAGCCAATCCAGCTGATGTTCAGATGGACCCGGACAAACATTCGGTAGCTGAAGTGCTGATCCGGTACATAGCCGAACCAAGGCATGCGCAGGTTCCAGCGCCAACGCTTGGTATACGAGGTGCGGACCAGAAGTAATATTGTTCTGGCAATGACATAATGAATCCAGACGGTAATTGGCCCTGCCAGTAAAAAGAAAAAGAGGCCGTTCCAGGAGAAAGCTAGCAGATTAAAGAATAGCATGATAACGGGCAGAGATAAGTAGCTGTATATGACACTGCGGGCAATAGCTTTTTTTTTCAGAAGTCGGTACTGATAAAAGGTTGCCTTATTCTCCGGTTCGGCGGTCATACGTTGTTAAGTCCTCCTTTAAAATAACATGGTGTATTAGATTGTGTAAGCATATGTATGGGGAGTTCAGGAATCGTGATGGATGATGATGTTCAGCCATAAATACTGTTATCGTTATCATATCTTATATATCGGCTAAAATTTCAATTTTTTTAAAGGTTATTTATCGTAGGCTTGATGGGTTTAGGGATATATGCAGGAATGCAGTATATCAGTATTGTCTTTTAAAGGGATATGGAAAGTTGAATCATCAAAGATGATTATAGTTGTATGTAAGAAAGTTGTTGTATATTACCGGTACAGACACCCATTAAGGGGTGAGCGAATATATATATTTTATAGAAAGAAAGCACTATGAAAATGTTTAAAATAATAGAAACTGTGCAATACTGATAGTAAACGTAAAACAAGGTGGGATGGTTCATGGAAGAACATGCCGAACACACATGTATTATTTGCGAGCAGCGGAAGAAAGAAGGCATTTTTATTGTATCTGAATTCATATGCGATACTTGTGAAGCAGAGATGGTTCATACCGATGCACAGGATGCAAAGTATAACTTTTTTATTCATCAGATGAAACAGATTTGGGTGCAGAAGAACGCTTAATGGACAATTCATTCTCCACATAGAACTAGAAATGCATATGGTGACATTGTTATTGAATATAGGCCCAAGAGGCCTTTTTTTGTTGTATGGCGGGGACTGTCTTGTCTGACATGTATAAGAAGGCGTATGCTGATACAAAGAGCGGAGAAATATACTTTACGAAAATAACAGTAACAGGATGGATATATTATGAGCGAAAACAATACACCAGGTTCAGATAAAAGCAAAGCTCCTATATATGAAGCGCTGCTTGCATATCGTCAATCGGATCAGCGTTCATTTCATGTACCAGGACACAAGAATGGACAAGTCTATCGCCAATGGATGCAGCACACAAATGCATTGCAAGATGTACAGTATCCATGGAGAAGGGATCGTACAGAGGATGGAGAGAGCAAGCTGAGTAGGGCTGCCGCAGATCAGTCGGATAATGCAGATCATATGAGTAATACCGTCGTGCCGGTTAATGCCTATCTGGAAATGATGGAGATGGATGTTACAGAGATTACCGGAACGGATGACCTTCACCATCCTGAGGGAGTAATCCGTGAGGCTCAGGAAATGGCGGCGGATTGTTTTGGAGCGGAAGAAAGTTTCTTTTTGGTCGGGGGAAGCACAGCCGGTAATCTGTCTTTGCTGCTCACCATCTGTGATGAGCCTGAAAGCATTGTACTGGTACAGCGTAATGTACATAAATCGGTTATACACGGATTGATGCTGGCAGGCGCAAGGGCAGTATTCCTGGAGCCGTGGGTTGACCCTAAATCGGGACTTGCTGTCATGCCGTCCATTGAGACGGTTCAGGCTGCTGTCCAGAAGTATCCTGAGGCAAAGGGCGTATTTGTCACACTGCCGAATTATTATGGCATGGGTGTAGATCTGACACCCATTGCCGGAGTTTGCCACGAGGCTGACATGCCGCTGCTCGTGGATGAAGCGCATGGCGCACATTATGGGCAGCATCCGGAGCTGCCTGTATCTGCACTGTCCTGCGGAGCAGACGGTGTAGTGCAGTCAACGCACAAGATGCTGGCCGCCTTCACCATGGGAGCCATGCTGCACATTCAGGGACCACGATTGAATCGGTCCCTGCTTCGGCAGCGTCTGGCCATGGTGCAGAGCTCAAGCCCATCCTACCCGGTGATGGCTTCGCTTGATCTGTCGCGCCGGCTGCTGCATGTGCACGGCGCGGAAGCATTCACGGCAGGGCTTGCTGCCGTGAATGCTTTGAAGCGCGGCCTCCCAGAGCTGCCGCGCTTCAAGCTGCTGCAGCCTACCGGACAGCTGCAGCTTGAGCCGGCCGGCGGCGATGAAATTCCGGCCGCAATGGCTGGCCGCAAAGGATATACCGCTCAGGACCCCTTCAAGGTCGTCATATATGACGACACAGGGATGCTGAACGGTTATGAACTGCAACGGCAGCTGGAAGCTTGCGGCTGCGTGCCGGAGATGAGCGACGAGCGGTACGTCGTCCTGCTCTTTAGTCTTGGCTCGACATTGCAGGATGCCGAGCATGTGCTGCAGGCTTTAAGGCATATTAACGCTGCCTATAAGCCAGAACATTCACCGTCATCAACTGAGTCTGTAGAGTCTGCTTCTCGAAATAATGCACCATCCTATGTTTCCACGTGGAACAATATAGAAGAAAATGAATCATTGTCAGCGCCTGTTCCATTCTCCCTACAACCGATTAAGGAGACAGATACAGTTGAAGTTCTGATCGAAGACTGTGCAGGTTATCGATCGGCAGAGATGGTTATTCCGTACCCTCCAGGGATTCCTCTAGTGTATCCTGGTGAGCAAATAACTCCAAAAATTGCAGCTCGGATTCGGGTTCTGCGCAATGCTGGAGCTAAATTTCAAGGGATTTCAGATCATACAAATCAGATACTAAAAGTCATGAAGCATAAGTCATCGTAGGTGTTATCTTCATTTGAAGAAAATAGTGCAGTTATCACATATCCTCTCGTATAAACACCCTTTTGAATGCCTCTTGGGACGAGTGAAATTCAGACGAAGCAGCATTCAAAGGTTACTGTTTATGATAAGATGGCTGCGATTCTATACCTAATGTCCCTACTACAATTAAAGCAGCATGCTGAGTACTATCAGGTCATATTACCTTACTTTATGTTAAATGGAGATCCAGTAAAACAGTTTTCATTCATGTGTCATCCTTACGATATAGTCTTGTTCAAATCTTATTATGTAAGTTAAACTGCATCTGCAGAATGCTGTTGGGCGTAAAGAAGCACCGAAAACATGCAGCTTGTCATAAGACTCTGTACAAATTAATGTTGAGCGAATATACCTCTTCTTATATGATGTTTCAAGAGCTTAGACGAGTGCTGCTGTCTTACTTTAAAAGGATATATATTATGGTTGAAAAAGGACACATGATGCCTGTTGGAGTAAAAGCCGCGTTATAGTATGATAGAAAGAAAATAAGCTTGTATTATTTTTGTGTTATTAAATGCAGTTGTTTCTATACACCTCTGGGCAGCGGAGATCATATCTTGAAGCAAGAGGGTCTGGGCATATGCATAATGGCGATAAAGTGATGCAGCTATGAATAAGAAAGCAGGGAAGCATATGCAGGGCAGAGGTAAATTCATTACGCTGGAAGGAGGAGAGGGGTCAGGTAAAACGACCATGATTGGTAGAATCGGTTCTTATTTTGAAGAACGGGGTATACCTTACGTAATTACACGAGAGCCTGGCGGAATTGAGATTGCAGAGAAAATACGCAGCATTATCCTTGACCCTCTTCATACAGCGATGGATGCCCGAACCGAAGCACTGCTCTATGCAGCAGCCCGAAGTCAGCATCTCGCAGAGAAGGTGGAACCTGCACTGCAGGCCGGCAAAACGGTGATCTGTGATCGGTTTGTTGACAGCAGTTTGGCTTATCAAGGATACGCCCGTGGTCTCGGGATAGAGAATGTCTGGGCAATTAATCGTTTTGCGATTGGGGATCTGATGCCTGACATGACTCTTTATCTGGATATTGAGCCGGAACAGGGGCTTGGCCGTATTGAAGCGCATGATGGTCGTGAGGTTAACCGTCTTGATCTGGAGAATCTGGCATTTCATCGTAAGGTCCGTGAAGCTTACCTGCTGCTCCAGAAACAGTTTCCGGAGCGCATCCATGTCATTGATGCTTCGAAGGCTCCGGATGAGGTAGAGAAAGCGATGATTTTGTCGTTGGAGAGCGGGATTTTGAAGGATTTTGGCGAGTAATTGTCTAATATATAGACAGGGCATTCTAGATAGAAATGCTTATTCTAAAGGAGGTTATGCAGGATGAAACTGATTGTTGCGATTATACAGGATAAAGACAGCAACCGATTATCCAGCGCATTGGTCAAAGCGAACTTTCGGGCAACCAAGCTTGCCAGTACGGGTGGATTTTTGAAGGCAGGCAACACGACGTTTATGATCGGTGTCGATGATAGTCAGGTCGAATCCGTTATGAACGTTATTCGCAGCAGCTGTAAGGTTCGTGAACAGCTCGTAACTCCGGTTACACCGATGAGTGGAACGACCGACTCTTACCTGCCGCTGCCTGTTGAGGTTCAAGTCGGTGGAGCTACTGTATTTGTTCTTCCGGTAGATCGTTTCGAGCATTTTTAATTTCTAATCCACTCTGTATGAAATCCATGAGTATTTTTCATTATCGATAGCATGATTGCCTTCTGAATGATGATAACGAACGATGTAAAAGGACGTATCCCTGTATGCGTACGTTCCACTTATGGAATGCCCTTGTCAATGACAAGAAGAGGCATAATCTCTCCCAAAGAGGATTTTACTTCAAAGTGATATGCTTCTTTTGGGAGAGGCGACTTCGAACACAAGCGTAGATAAGGATATTTTCTCTACCATTATATACACAGTGTATTCAAGCATATAGGTTGATCTCACGCACAGGCGCAGCGCGCTCTGTGCTGATGTGCGATTACCAAAGATAATAGAAAGCAGGGCATATCCATGAAAATCAATCCTGGATTCAGACCGCTGCAGAGCGGAATCAGTTCCAACGATTCCGGCTCCAAGCCGGTTCAATCCAAAAGTTTCTCTGATATGATGAACCACCAGGGGGAGCGGGCTTCGCAAGCAGAACTTAACCGCCGATTAAGCGAAATCCAGACTCAAGGTGATCGATTGGCCCGATCCATGACGATTCGTGAGCTAAAGGCATACAAGCAGCTTGTCAAAAGGTTCCTGGAAGAAACGGTCCGCCGCGGTGTCTCCATGAAAGAAACAAGGGGTTGGGATCGCCGGGGCAGAGGTAAACGGTACAAACTGATTGATGAGATTGACTCGGCTCTGTTATCTATGGCAGATGAGTTGCTGGATACAGAAGAAGGAAAAATCTCTCTCTTACAGCAGGTAGGAGAAATTCGGGGGATGCTTATTAATTTAAGCTTCTGAGGAGGAAGTATGTCCTTTCAACAAATTATGGGCCAACAGGCGGCTAAGCAATTGTTACAGAGCAGTTTGAGACGGCAGGCCATCAGTCATGCGTATTTGTTTAGTGGTCCATCCGGGAGTGGGCAGCTTCAGACAGCTGTGGCGTTTGCCAAGGCCATCTTCTGCACAGAGCTGGAGGATGATGCTTGCGGGCATTGTCTAGAATGCCGCAAGGTTGAGCATGGAAATCACCCAGACCTGACGATGCTTGCGCCGGACGGCAATAACATTAAAATAGATCAGATTCGGGATTTACAGCGTATTTTCTCCTATAGGTCGGAGGCTGGACATCCTAAGGTATATATTATAGAACAGGCCGAGAAGATGACCGTTCAGGCGGCCAACAGCTTATTGAAATTTCTGGAGGAACCTCAAGTTCCGGCCGTAGGAATTTTGATTACAGACAATGGTCAAGCTATGCTGCCTACGATTCGATCACGTTCCCAGATGGTACCTTTCAGTGCACTGAATCCGGACGAGATGCTTCAATCGTTGATTGATGAAGGTTATCCTGCAAATTTGGCAAGGCCCGCTGTCCATTTAGCGTCAGGACTGGAAGCATGTAGAGAAATTCTCCAGCAGAATTGGTTTGCAGAAATTAGAAACGTAATGTTACAATTAGGGAAGGAGTCCCTGGGCAGAGGGAGTACATCTTTGATCTCGGCACAGCAGAAGCTTTTCAAAACAGGACTCTCAGAACACCTGGACATGCTGCTTAGTTTGTTCCATTTGTGGTTTAGGGACATGCTGTATGTTCAGTACGGTAGGCATGAACATATCGTTTTTATAGATCAGTTAGACATGCTGTCTCAGTTGGCACATACCCGCAGCACAGAGCAGTGGGTCTCCTATATGGATTTGGCCGCGGCATGCAGAAAAAAATTGCGTTTTAATGTCAATGGCCAGCTTTGTCTGGAGCAATTTTTGATCGGTTTGGCATAAGGCTGGAGGATCGCGTGAGTTCCAATCCTATGCAAACGGTTATAACTTCGGCGGGTT
This sequence comes from Paenibacillus sp. FSL R7-0652, assembly GCF_038595045.1. Classification (NCBI taxonomy): domain Bacteria; kingdom Bacillati; phylum Bacillota; class Bacilli; order Caryophanales; family Paenibacillaceae; genus Paenibacillus; species Paenibacillus sp. FSL R7-0652. Next base: position 24,921 of record NZ_CP152001.1, read on the forward strand.
CCCTAAGAAGTCAGGGCTTCAGACGAAGTGGGGTTGGCTTACAAGGGGGTTAATTTTTTGTACAGTGTAGTGGGTGTCCGTTTCAAAAAAGCGGGCAAAATTTATTACTTCGATCCCCTGGACCTTCCTATCGAGAAAGAAAACTGCGTGATCGTGGAAACGGCGCGAGGGGTTGAGTATGGTAAGGTTGTCGTGGGCAAGAAGGAAGTAGGCGAGGCTGATGTGGTACTGCCGCTCAAAAAGGTTATCCGCGTTGCAGGGGAGACAGATGCCCGGGTGGTGGATGAGAACAAGCGTGCAGCCAAGGAAGCATTCGGTACTTGTTTAAATAAAATCAGAGACCACGGCCTCAAAATGAAGCTGGTTGATGTGGAGTTCACGTTTGATCGCAATAAAATCATTTTTTATTTTACAGCAGAAGGAAGAGTCGATTTCCGCGAACTGGTCAAGGATCTGGCAAGCATCTTCCGGACACGAATTGAACTGAGACAGATTGGTGTTCGCGATGAAGCAAAAATGCTCGGAGGAATTGGACCTTGCGGTCGTGTATTATGCTGCTCCTCCTGGCTGGGGGACTTTGAGCCGGTATCAATCAAGATGGCTAAAGATCAGAGCCTGTCACTGAATCCGACGAAAATTTCAGGGTTGTGCGGAAGACTTATGTGCTGTCTGAAATTTGAGCATGATAATTATGAAAGTGTGAGAGAAGAACTGCCGGCTGTAGGCAAACTGGTTGTCACCTCAATGGGTGAAGGCAAAGTTGTCGGAATTAATGCTGGCAGCCGCACGGTGCATGTTCAACTGTTCGACATCAGTAAAGTCAAAGAACTTCCGCTGGATGACGTCGTTATCAAGTAAACCATTAAGGTTGCTTCGGGGTGGAAACTTGGAAAAGAAAAATCTGTTTACGCACATTCATGAAATGGAAACCCAAATGGGTCAGCTGCACGGTGATTTATCAGAATTAAAAATGATTGTCAAAGAGCTGCTGGAAGATAACCAGCGGCTTACCATTGAAAATGAGCAGCTTCGCAAACTGCTGAAGCGAGAAGCACCAGCAGATCTGCCAATCTCAGCTGCTCTTGCTCCTGCTGCAAGACCAGCTGGTCCAGCTGCAGGCGAAGATGTAGTAGGTGAGGGTTATGATAATCTAGCTCGGCTCTATCATGAAGGATTCCATATCTGCAACGTCTACTATGGACATTTGCGGACGGAAGGCGATTGTCTGTTCTGCCTGTCTTTTTTGAATAAATGAAGTGACCGTAGGGATTCCCTACGGTTTTTTTTCAAGGTTATAAACGTTTAACGTACCGGAGGATGAGTGTACTATATGGCAGACCAAGAAGTAATTTTACAGGAATCGGAGCGGATCGATGATCTGCTCTCTCATAATTTACGAATTATTCAGAGTGATGAAGTGTTCAGCTTTTCTATGGATGCAGTACTGCTGGCCCGATTTGCTTCTGTACCGAAACGGGGGCGTGTCCTGGATTTGTGCACGGGAAATGGAGTCGTGCCTATTCTGCTGACAACACGTACGCAGGCAAACCTGGAAGGCATTGAGATTCAGCCGAGACTGGCTGATATGGCACGCCGGAGTGTACAGCTGAATAAGTTAGATGGATCTATCCTTATTCGTGAGGGAGATTTGCGGGAATTGGTTAAAGAAACAGGACATGCAGTGTATGATGCGATTACAGTGAATCCTCCGTACATGCCGCTTAATGGAAGTGACCTCAAGATGAATACACATCAGGCGATGGCACGTCATGAGATCGGATGTACACTTGAAGAGGTCATTCAAGCATGCAATCGTCTCGTACGTAATGGTGGAAAAGTATCCATGGTACACAGGCCGCAGCGTCTCGGGGAGATTATATCATTAATGCGTGAATACAAGCTGGAACCCAAGCGCATTCGTATGGTACACCCGCGAGCACATCTGGAGGCCAATATGGTGCTGATTGAAGCGATGAAAGATGGCAGACCTGAGGTACGTATGCTGCCTCCGCTCATTGTTTATAATGAACAGGGCAGCTATTGTAATGAGATTATGGACATCTATTATGGACAGCAGCATGCTGAACGCACAGAGGAAGGAGGGAACTAGATGGTTATTCAAGTCCAAAAAAGCTACAGTGAGCAGTCCGAGCATAGTGGCAAACTGTATTTGGTCGGGACTCCGATCGGAAACCTGGAGGATATGACTTTCCGGGCTATCAAGACATTACAGAGCTGTGATATCATCGCTGCTGAGGATACACGTCAGACGCGTAAACTGCTCACCCATTTTGAAATTACACCTTCCATGCTGTTTAGTTATCACGAGCACAATAAGGGTGCAAGTGGCCCTGAATTGATACGCTATATAATAGAAGGAAAAAATTTGGCTCTGGTTAGTGATGCTGGTCTGCCGGCCATTTCAGACCCTGGTTCTGATCTGGTACAGCTTGCGATTGAAGCAGGAATTACCGTCATTCCCATTCCGGGTCCCAATGCAGCGTTGTCCGCTCTAATCGTATCCGGATTACCGACGGAACGTTTTACCTTTGGGGGATTTCTGCCGCGTGAGAAAAAGGATATGCGTAAGGTACTGGAATCTTTTAATGAGTCCAACGGTACACTGCTTTTCTATGAGTCTCCTCACCGTATCCGCAAAACATTAACATATCTGGAGGAAATCCTGGGCGAGCGCTCGATTGTACTCGCTCGTGAGTTGACCAAACGACATGAGGAATTTGTCAGAGGCAGTCTGCAGGAATGCATTGAATGGCTGGAGGAGCATCCACCTCTGGGTGAATATTGTCTGTTGGTTGAAGGGATTAGAGAAGAGGAACGTAAAGCTGAACGGGAAGCTTGGTGGCAGGTTATGTCACTGGAGAAACATGTGGAACACTACGAAAATGAAGGGAACAGCCGTAAGGATGCGATGAAAAAAACAGCAGCTGATCGGGGTCTGACCAAACGCGATGTCTATAATGCTTTAATTGAGTAATTTATGAAGTCTGAATCTGAAGAGAGCCCTGAAATGGTTAGAAATAATGAGCAGGAGCTTAAAAGAAACCTTAATATAACCTTAAAATGTAAAAAGGGCAGCACGTAGAAATGTGAAAAATGTGTGTCTGCTCTTTGAAGAGATAAAAAAACACCTTCCAGCGGTGATTTTCACCGGGAAGGTTATTAAGGAATATAGAAAGGTTAGAATTAACAATTTGAATAATTCCAGTATGCCTGTTTCTTCTTATTTTGCGACAGGTGCAGGGATTTCGGAAATACATTCGTTACAAACGATTTTGCCTTTGAAGTACGTAACGTTCTCTGCATTACCGCAGAAGATACAAGCTGGCTCATATTTTTTGAGCATGATGCGCTCACCGTCAACATAGATCTCCAAAGCATCTTTTTCACCAATACCGAGTGTACGGCGCAATTCGATTGGAATAACTACCCGTCCCAGTTCATCCACTTTTCTTACAATACCTGTTGATTTCATCATTATAATCAGTGCTCCTCTCAGCTAACTATCATTGTCATTATTCGACATTATTTTATGTTTTATGATACTCATCATACCAACGATTCCCAAAACAGTCAACCTTAAAATTAGCTTAAAATTAAGGGTATTTTTCTTAAGTTTGCTGGTGGTAAGGGGTTAAGAGCGTAAATTCATATTTGAACATGCATGTCAGCTTTGTCGATTTGGAAAACGACAAAAGTTCTTTATTCGACAAAATTCGTCAAAGTGTGTCGAATCTTTGATGAAAAATGAAGCCAAACGCGATAATATTTAGGTTAAGATAATTTTTTAAAAGGAGTGAAATGAAATGGAACATCGTCTGACAGAAGAAAAAGTGTTTAAAGATCCGGTACATAATTACATTCATGTGCAAGAACCGATTATTTGGCAGTTGATCAATACACCTGAATTTCAACGGCTGCGCCGCATTCGTCAATTAGGAACATCCTATCTTACTTTTCATGGGGCAGAACACAGTCGCTTCTCCCACTCCTTAGGTGTATACGAAATTACTCGCAAAATCATCTCACAGTTTGAACGAAGTCATTATTCAGACTGGCCAAAGGAAGAAAAACTGGTGGCCTTGTGTGCTGCCCTGCTTCATGATCTTGGACATGGACCGTTCTCTCATTCCATTGAAGAAGCTTTTGATATGAATCATGAAGACTGGACGTGCCGCATTATCAAGGGGGATACCGAAGTAGGGGCGATTCTAAGACGGTACGCTCCTGATTTTGACGAGAAGGTGGCTTCAGTCATCCAGAAAACATATGATAAACCAATCGTTGTGAATCTGGTGACCAGCCCGCTTGATGCTGACCGGATGGATTACCTGCTCAGGGATGCCTACTTTACAGGCGTAAATTATGGCACAATTGATCTGGACCGTATTCTACGGATGCTGCGTCCATTTCATGGGCGAATCGTGGTTAAAGAGTCCGGCATGCATGCTGTAGAAGATTACCTGATGTCAAGGTACCAGATGTACTGGCAGATTTACTTCCATCCCGTAACGCGAAGCTCGGAAATTATATTACGGCAAATCTTCAAACGGGCAAAAGCATTAGTGGAGCAGAGCTTTCCGTTCCGCTTTATGGTAGAACCACTGCCCAAACTGTTTTATGGAGAAATTTCCGTTGATGAATATCTGCAGCTTGATGAATCATTGATTCAAACAGCCTTTATGCAGTGGCGTAAAGAGGACGATACTGTTCTGAGTGAGCTGTGCGAACGCTTTATGGATCGCAGATTGTATAAGTATGTGGAGCTCGAACAGACGGATCTGGACATGGTTGAAGAAATTAGGGAAGCTTTTGCTCATGCAGGGTTGAATCCGGAATACGATCTTGAGGTTGATTTCCCAACGGATAATCCTTACGACGTGTTTCGTCCAGATCAATCCACGGATAAGCAGATTCTTTTACTGGATAGGCAGGACAAGCTGCACGAGTTGTCAGAAGTGTCTGATATTGTACGTTCGATCAGTGGACTTCATCTGGGCAAACATCATCTGTACTATCCTCAGAACAAGGTTGATGCCATCCTTCATGAATTACCGTCCCATATACGCCCCTATTTTTTGTAATCATGAATGATGCGGCAGGTGAAACATTTTGATATCAAAAGACTTTCTAAAAGAGCTATTTTACATGATACATTAATCTGCTTTAATGGCGAGGATATGTAGATCGACATAATTTTGTAATCAAAGTGAGTAAATATACAGTTTTAAATCCGGTTTAGCTGCAAGATGTAGATTTGACTTTTTATTTTCCTTCTATATATAGTAGCTTGAGTATTAAAAGTGAAAATACAGAAATCGCGGCATGTCCCAATCAAAATTTGTGTTTCAAAAAAATAAATTCAAAATTCTAATGCATATAATCGGTATTCGATTTTCGACATGAAGGGAGAAATAAACACTATGTTATTCGACACACATACACATCTCGATGCACCACAATTCGACGAAGACCGAGAGGACATGATCCAGCGGGCTGTTGATGCAGGCATTACTCGTATGATCAACATTGGCTTTAATCGGGAGACGATTCCAACGACGATGAAACTGGCTGAAACGTATGACTTCATCTATGCAGCTGTAGGCTGGCACCCGGTGGATGCAATCACGATGCAGGAGGGTGATTTAGAATGGATTGCATCTTTGTGCAAACACGAAAAGGTGGTAGCCATTGGTGAAATCGGTCTGGACTATCACTGGGACACCTCACCTAAGGAAATACAGCACCGCGTATTACGACAACAAATTGCATTGGCACGTGAATTAAATATGCCCATTGTCATCCATAATCGGGATGCCCATGAGGATATTGTACGTATTTTGCGTGAAGAGAAAGCGAGTGAGGTTGGCGGTGTGATGCACTCCTTCTCAGGCAGCTGGGAGACGGCGAAAATGTGTCTGGAATTGGGCTTCCATCTTTCTTTTGGAGGGCCAATCACATTCAAGAATGCGAAGCAGCCTAAAGAGGTGCTGGCCAAGGTTCCGATGGATCGATTTTTTCTAGAAACAGACTCCCCTTATCTTACACCTCACCCTTATCGTGGAAAGAGAAATGAAACAGCGCATGTACGTCTGGTTGCTGAAGCCGCTGCGGAAATTAAAGGCATTTCGGTGGAGGAAATTGCTGCAATAACCACCAAAAATGCCATGGAACGATTTGGGATTCGGTAAAAAAAGGAGTAAATCAGGTGAAAAAGGAAGCTAACGAGAGGTAATTTGCTCTTTGATTCGAATTATTGAAGAATATTACAATATTTTAACCAAATATTTAGAAAAACGTACTTGATCCATGCTTTACAACATGCATCAAAACAGGATATCATCTTTTCAGTGAATTGTTGTGCGGAAAATTGGACAGATGTTCGGGGGATGAACAAAGGGACACTTTCCGATAAGACAACATTACTTTCATGAATCAATCTCGCTGAGTCTCCGTTAATGGAGAGCGGGGGAACCAATAGGGCTTAAACATCGGTGAATGCAGCCGATGCGCATCGTTCGCTGACCCAAAACAGTGGAATGTTCTGCGAAGCCGTATTTGATTTCTTCTTTGGGTCTCGGGGTGAATTCAAGGGCGTCCGCCATGAGCGGGTGACCTGAGATAGGGCGGCTCTCTTTCGCCCGAACCCGACAGCTAACCTCGCAAGCGGAAAAAGAGAGGCAACCTCGTGCATGAATTTCCGATATTCAAATCATTCGGAAGCCACGAAAGAGTCTCTTACACTCTTTCTTTGGCTTTTTTTGTTTTGAATAAAAGAAATAGAGTCATCATACGGTAAGTATTCAGGAGGATGACATCATGCTGCGAAGAGGGGTTCATGGTGCAGGACCGATCATTACCTCTGATCTGTGTTCTGTAGAAAATTTGGTATAGTCGCGTCAAAGACATCATGCATTACTTTAGACGGCGAGGCTATGAAGGAGGACGGAGAAGTGGGCAGATTCCAACCAGAAGAGACCCATGAGTCACGATCATCCAGTAAGTCTTTCGCGTTGCGGTGGAAGCATGAGAACTTGCGTCAAATGGCACTGATCGCGATATTCTCAATTGCGCTTGCAATCATGATCTTGTTAGTCGTTTACGGTCAGGCCGGGAAGCAGATTTCACTGGTTATTGACGGCAAAGCTCAAGTGGTAGAGACTCGTACAGGAATGCTTCAGGAAATGCTGGAGGAGCAGTCAATCACAGTCAGCCCTCACGACAAGGTATCCATGCCCATGAATGGGGCGATTACGGACGGAGACCGAATCGTTATTGAGCGGGCCATCCCAGTTAACATTACGGCAGACGGAGACACCAAGACTCTGTATACAACCGATTCATCGGTACAAGATGTAATTCAGCAATCAGGTATTGAAGTTGCAAAGCATGATAAAGTGTATCCAGCGCTCGGAACTACTGTAAAATCGGATATGAAGATTCGTGTAGTGCGTGTAACAAAGCGTACAGTGGACGTGAAGCATCCGATTGCCTACAAGGTTGTCAAAACAGCAGATCCTAGTTTGTTCCAAGGGGATAATCGTGTAGTAGTGAAAGGTCAGGAAGGCACACTTGTGCAGCATATCGAAAAAGTGTTTCAAGATGGAGAACTCGTCTCCAAAAAAATGGTCGGCAAAACGATTGCTTCCAATCGTGTAGACAAAGTTATTGCAGTAGGTACAAAAGCGAAGCCGGTTGAGAAAAAGCCAGAGGTTCAATTGGTATCGGCCAAAACTTCGAAAAGCAGCAAAACAGCAGTATCGAACTCGAAGAAAACATCTGCCTCGGGCAGCAAGGTGATTACGGTCTCCGGGAATTCTTTTAAATATTCTAAAGTTCTGAAAAATGTATCCATGACAGCCTACTCTGCTGAAGAGCCAGGCATTGGTACGAAGACAGCTTCCGGTACTCGTGTAACGGAAGGCCGCACTATCGCAGTTGATCCGAAAGTCATTCCAATTGGCTGGTGGGTATACATCGAGGGCCTAGGCTTCCGTCGTGCGGAAGATACCGGTGGTGCGATTAAAGGCAACAAAATTGATGTTTATTATGACAGTGTGAAGCATGCCCTGAATTTCGGACGTAAGAAAGGCAAAACGGTATATGTGATTGGACCCGTGAAGCCGGAAGCGAACTAAAATCGTTTTACTTTGAAATGGGAATGCTATAAAATAGTTGCATGAAGATTCATGCGGAATATGCGGCGGAGGAGTCTGAATTCAGTCTCCTCCGCCGTTTGGCAGAGAAGAGGATATTCCTCTTCTTTTTGCGTTAGAAAGGAAGAATTGGAACATGATAAAAGAAGTAATTGTTGTGGAGGGCCGTGACGACACGGTAGCCATTAGAAGGGCCGTTGAAGCAGACACGATCGAAACCGGAGGTTCTGCTATTAATCAGCGTATACTGAAGCGAATTGCACTTGCTCAGGAGAGACGGGGTGTCATCATCTTGACAGATCCGGACCATGCGGGTGAGCGTATTCGTAAAATCATTGCCAATAAGATTCCAGGCTGCAAACATGCGTTCATTCCAGAGGCAGATGCGACACGTAAAGGGGATATCGGCGTTGAGAATGCTTCACCGGAGGCCATACGTCATGCTCTGGCACGTGTACACACATCCTATGAAGGTGCACCAAGTCTGATTGATTGGGAAGACCTCATTGAGGCAGGACTGATTATACACCCGCAAGCTGCAGCAAGACGCATGGAGATGGGCAACCTGCTGGGGATCGGGTATTGCAACGGCAAACAGTTTCACAAACGGCTGAGTGTTTTCCAGATTACAAGAGAAGAGTTCTCCGATGCATTAGCGCAAATCGAACGTGAAGGATTGTGAGGTTATGAAAGACATGGAACAAACCGTTGAAATTGCAACACCCAAACGCACTAAGGAAATTATTCAGAGGCATGGATTCTCCTTTAAGAAGAGTCTGGGACAGAACTTCCTGATCGATCAAAATATATTGAACAAAATCGTGGGCGCTGCCGATTTGGACGAGTCCAAGGGCGCTCTGGAGATTGGTCCGGGGATTGGAGCTCTTACGGAGCGCCTCGCGCGTGCGGCTGGTCCTGTTACGGCTGTGGAAATTGACCAACGTCTGCTGCCGATCCTTGGAGAGGTCATGGAGCCGTATCCCAATGTACGCATTCATCACGGAGATGTTCTTAAGCTGGATCTGGCTGCGCTGTTTGCATCAGACTTCGCTTCGGTTGATAAAGTAAGTGTTGTTGCGAACCTTCCCTATTATGTAACGACGCCAATCATGATGAAGCTGCTGGAAGAGAAGCTGCCTGTAGACAGCATCGTGGTCATGATCCAGAAGGAAGTAGCTGAACGCATGGCGGCGGCACCAGGTTCCAAGGATTATGGAAGTCTGAGTATTGCCGTGCAGTATTACAGTATGCCGGAACTGGTCTGTGTGGTACCGCCTACCGTATTTATCCCGCAGCCTAACGTAGAGTCAGCAGTTATTAAGCTGAAGGTTCGTGACCAGCCTCCAGTGCAGATTCCGAACGAACAGCATTATTTTGAAGTCGTGCAGGCTTCGTTTGCGCAGCGGAGAAAAACAATCTCCAACAATCTTAAAGCCCGCTTCTTCTCGAAGGAGAACAGAGAGCAGGCGGATCAACTGTTGGAGCAGGCAGGTATACAGCCCTCACGGCGCGGAGAGACATTAAGTCTGCAGGAGTATGCGACCCTCAGCACGGTAATGTGGGAAGCCGGGGTTCGCGGCGGACTGTAATTTTAATGAACCAATCCGGGTCTCTGCCCATACGATGGGGTAGAGGTGATAATGGTGATGAATATCGGAGACTTGGTCGTTCGGAAGTCATACGGTGGCGATGTGACTTTTCGGGTAGAAGGACTCCAGTCAGATGCTGCGGTCATTAAAGGGACCGAGTTCCGGCTGCTGGCTGACTCCCCGGTGGACGATTTGATACAGGTTCCTTACGAACCACAGAGTGCAAAAACGCGTCAGGCACATATTAAAGCCCATCAGACGCTCTCCCGCCTGCAGCAGCATCGTATGGAGCAGGCAGAGCGTAACCGGGAAGGTTTGATGCAGGAATGGGCTGCACAGCAGGAGCCTGCGTATTTCGAAATGCCCGGCAAGGTGCTGCACCTGGATGGTGACCCGAATTATTTGAAAAAAAGCATGAATCTGTATGAACAGCTTCGTGTTCCTGCAGAAGGACAGTATGTGCATGAATCAGCAATGGCAGATACGTTATACCGCCTGCTGCCCAAAGTTCGTCCGGATATCGTAGTGATTACTGGTCATGATGGTGTGTTAAAGACAAGGCAGCCCTATGATCTCTATAGTTTGGGGAGTTATAAAAATTCACAAAATTTTGTCTCGGCCATTCAGGTCGCAAGGCAGTATGAGCGTCATCTTGATGCGCTGACCATTATTGCAGGGGCCTGTCAGTCTCATTTTGAAGCACTGCTGCGTGCCGGCGCAAACTTTGCAAGTTCTCCAGGTCGAATTCTCATTCATGCACTTGATCCCGTCTATGTGGCCGCCAAGGCTTCGTTCACATCCGTTCGGGATACCGTAAACATGAATGATGTACTGCATAATACGATTAGCGGTATCCAAGGTGTAGGTGGTGTGGAAACCAAAGGCAGTTACCGGGTAGGCCTGCCAGGACTCAATGATTTATCTACGCTAAAAGTAAATCCATCTGCAGTCTGATGAAGTTATACCGGAGTCGCACTCCGGTCCAGCAGCAGCCCTGAAAGGGGCTTTTTTTATTTGCAAAAAAAATCATTGACAGCAACTTTTTAGTGCTGATATAATATTTAGCTTTGATTTGACAATGGCTGTAAAATTCAGTATAATGGACAAGAAAAGAGGTGGACGTCCACAATGGCTAAAAATACGCTGTTGGATATCAAACGCAATCTCGATGCACATATTGGTCAGAAAATTACGCTGCGGGCTAATGGTGGCCGCCGTAAGACGATTGAGCGTACGGGTGTATTGGAAGAAACGTACCCTTCTGTTTTTATTGTAAAGCTTGATGAGGAGCAGGAAACATTCAAGCGAGTATCTTACAGCTATGCGGATATACTTACGGAGTCTGTGGAAGTTATGGTCTTTGACCCAGGCAGCGAGACTAGCTCCTACATGGAGACGTAAGCATTGGTTTCAGGCGATTCGCTTTCACAGCGAATCGCCTTTTTATATTTTTTAGTACGAATGCAGCTTCTCCCAAGATTGAAACCATACATATGCAGGAATGACGATGGAATGCAGGCGGCATACTATTTGAACAGGTCAAGGAATGCGCCCGTTCGTTACGACGGGAAGCATGCACCAGAACCTGGGGATTAAACGATCCCGAATCAGAGGGACTCATTGTGACTTGATCAAGATCTGGAGGAGGATGGTTTATGAGTCGAAGAAGAAGTGTCATGTCGGAGGAACTGAAGTATGAGCTTGCGAAAGATCTGGGCTTCTACGACACTGTTCAGCAGGAAGGTTGGGGTGGGATCAAGGCCAAGGATGCGGGTAACATGGTGAAACGGGCAATTCAGATGGCAGAGCAGGCAGCGCGTAAATCATAGCTACAATTTAACCAGATTGGAGAGCGGGGCAATTCATCTTGAGACACCCCGCTTTTTCCCCCTAGATGCGGAATACAAATGACTTGACAGCCCCATTTTGATATAATATGTTAAGTTGTCTTAGGGAAAAGGTGAGGACGGGTGAACGTCTTGAAAATTTACGAAAAAGCGCCTGCTAAAATCAATTTGATGTTGGATGTTCTACATAAAAGAAGTGATGGATTTCATGAAGTTGAAATGATCATGACGATGGTTGATCTGGCCGATCGGCTTGAGATGTCAGAACTGCCACGAGATACCATTGTAATCTCCAGCCAGGCGGGTTATATTCCGCTGGATGAGAAGAATCTGGCCTTTCAGGCGGCGAGACTCATCAAGGAGCGTTACAGCGTACGTACGGGAGTTCATATTCATCTGGACAAAAAAATTCCGGTCGCTGCCGGTCTCGCCGGCGGCAGCAGTGATGCTGCCGCAGCGCTGCGAGGTCTGAATCGTCTATGGCGGCTGAATATACCGGATCAGGAATTGCAGGAACTTGGAGCAGAACTCGGCTCGGATGTACCGTTCTGTATTACAGGTGGAACTGCACTTGCAACAGGGCGGGGGGAGAAGTTAACTCCGATTCCTAATCCGCCGCAGTGTTGGGTTATTCTGGCGAAACCTCCAATCAATGTATCGACGGCTGATGTATATGGACGTTTTCGCAGTGACAAGATTGTTCGGCATCCAAGTGCAGTTAAAATGGAACAAGCCATTCGCAATCAATCCTTTACTGAGGTCTGCAGCCAGATGGGCAATGTGCTGGAGGATGTGACTTTGAAACTTTATCCTGAGGTACAGCATCTCAAAGATGCTATGATTCGTCTTGGCGCAGACGGCGTGTTGATGTCTGGCAGTGGTCCAACTGTATTTGGACTCGTGTCCAAGGAAGCCAAGGTTGCACGAATTTATAATGGGCTGCGGGGATTTTGCAAAGAAGTCTACGCTGTACGGATGTTAACGTAAATTTACTTTTATAATGTACAAACACGTATAAAGGTGGTATATTTTTAAATAATTATTCGGATTTGGATGTTTCCGTGATCGTGAGGATGGATCTCTGTGAAGAAGTTAAAACGAAGCGCAAGGCTGGTTGAAATGACGCAATACTTATTGTCCAGACCACATACGGTGATTCCGCTCACCACATTTGCCGAACGTTATGGTGCTGCCAAGTCATCCATTAGTGAGGATCTGGCTATTATCAAGGAAGTGTTCGAAGAAGGTGGGTCGGGAGAACTGCACACGCTGGCAGGTGCTGCGGGCGGAGTGAAGTGGATTCCGAAGGTGCCTGTTGAACATGCACTTGCTTTTGCTGAGCGGCTGTCAACCCAGCTCGCGCAGCCGGATCGGATTTTGCCAGGGGGATACCTGTACATGTCAGACCTTCTGGGACAGCCGGCTCTGATGAATGAAGCGGGTAAAATTTTTGCAACAGCTTTTGGCGATATGAACATTGATGTAGTCATGACGGTGGAAACCAAAGGAATCCCGCTTGCTTATGCTACCGGGGCCCAGCTCAACCTTCCTGTTGTACTTGTTCGCAGGGACCATCAGGCTACAGAAGGATCGGCCGTAAGTATTAATTATGTATCGGGGTCCCACAAAAGTCTGCATACGATGTCCCTATCCCGCCGGGCTATGAAAGAACATTCCCGGGTGCTGATCGTGGATGATTTCATGAAGGCCGGGGGTACTGTTCAGGGCATGATTGATCTGCTCGCGGAGTTTAATGCGACAGTGGCCGGAGTTGGTGTTTTGGTGGAGTCTGGTTCTGTAGATTCAGAGGAGCGTTTGCTGACGGATTACGTATCTCTCACGAAGCTGACAGCGGTTGATGCCAAGAGCAGACACATTTCTGTCTCGCCAGGTAACTATTTCAATCTGTAGAATCATGGCGAATAACATGTCGGGAAAGGTTCTTTTCCATCGACCTGGGACTAACATTGTCGAATTGTGTATTAAATAAAAAAATTCCTGAAATTAGGACATTTTTATGGTTATAAAAAGAAGGAGTTCGTATAGGCTGTGTGGAATTATACACCAAGTTCTGATGGAAAAAGGTGGTGAACACACACATGCAAATTACGGATGTCAGACTCCGCCGCGTTAACTCGGAAGGGAGAATGAAGGCTATCGCATCCATTACCATCGATAACGAATTCGTCGTTCATGACATTCGTGTCATCGATGGTAACAACGGAATGTTTGTTGCAATGCCGAGCAAGCGGACTCCTGACGGAGAGTTCCGTGACATCGCCCACCCGATCTCTTCCGGTACACGTGAGAAGATTCAGGCAGCAGTATTAACTGAATATGACCGTGCAGCAACTGAGGAAGAAGTCATTGAAGAAGGTGCCTGAGAACATTATTGGGGTTCGAAGGAAAAGAGAGCCATGTCTTATGGCTCTCTTTTCTTTTTGACCGGAATAAGATATATTCAGTATTGAGTTTATTCAAAGAGAACCGGAGCGCGTCATGCGTTCGGTTGCAGAGCGGCATCTTAGGAATCGTTGGGATTCAGTTAAGCTCACGAGTACACGGCGTCATATAACGGGTCATGAATTGTTCTTGATTTCGTTGTTACGCGTGATTACAGAGACAGCAGGCGATGAACAAGACCGGCATGGAGCCGGCTGAACGATGCCCATTGGATATATAAATGTGCAAACCATTCAATGGGATTTTCAGAACAGGAGGTCGTTAATTTTGAAACGCATGGCAATTGTTCTAGCCGCAGGGCAGGGCAAACGAATGAAATCTAAATTGTACAAAGTGCTGCATCCCGTATGCGGTAAACCTATGGTTGGACATGTGCTGGATGCAGCACTTCGCGCAGGTGTTGAACGCAGCGTGGTTGTTGTCGGACATGGGGCCGAAGCGGTGCAGTCATTTTTAGGTTCCAGAGCAGAATACGCACTTCAGGCAGAGCAGCTCGGTACAGGGCATGCTGTAAAACAAGTTAAATCCCTGCTTGGCAGTGAAACTGGATCAACAATTGTAGTTTGTGGTGACACACCTCTCGTTACCAGTGAAACGCTGGAAGGTCTGATGAAACTTCACGAGGAGAGTGGTGCAGCTGCAACAGTGCTCACAGCTCAGCTCGATAATCCGAAGGGATATGGACGTGTAATCCGCGGAGAAGACGGTTCTGTACAGCGGATCGTGGAGCAGAAGGATTGCACACCACAGGAAGACGCTGTGAAGGAAATCAATACAGGCACATACTGCTTTGATAATGCGAAGCTGTTTGCAGCATTGGAGAAGGTAACCAATCAGAATGCTCAGGGTGAGTATTATCTGACAGATGTGGTTGGCATTTTCAAAAGTGAGGGCGAGATTGTTGAGGCATACATGTCTGATGATATTGCAGAGTCTATTGGCGTTAATGACAGACTTGCACTTTCACAGGCAGAGGCATACATGCGTGAACGTCTGGCTGTCCGTCATATGTTGAACGGTGTAACCATCATCGATCCGTCATCGACATATATCGGGGCAGATGTTACGATTGGATCAGATACAGTATTGTATCCGGGAACCGTTCTTAAAGGTACTACTTCGATTGGTGAAGGGTGTCATATCGGGCCTCATACAGATATCGAAGACAGTATCATTCAAGATGGTGCCGTGATTAAACATTCGGTGCTGTCCAAGGCAGAAGTTGGCCCTGATGCAACCGTAGGTCCTTTCGCCAATCTGCGCCCGGGCACCAAGTTAGGCCGCAGCGTAAAAATTGGTGACTTTGTTGAAGTGAAAAATGCTACAATTGACGAAGGTTCCAAAGTGTCCCATCTTAGCTACATTGGGGATGCTCAGGTAGGGAAGAACGTAAATGTTGGATGCGGGGCAATAACCGTCAATTATGATGGATATAATAAGGCTGTAACAATCATTGAAGATGATGCCTTTGTAGGCAGTAATGTCAATTTGATTGCTCCGATTACGGTTGGAAAAGGCGCTTATGTCGTTGCAGGTTCCACCGTTACACATTCCGTTCCTGAGAATGATCTGGCGATTGCTCGTCCACGCCAGGAGAACAAAGCCGGTTATGCGGAAAAAATCCGCGGACGTGCTAAAGCCAAGAAACAAAATGCTAAACCCGAATAAGGGTTTTGATAACGAATTACCTCCCGCTTCCCGGGAGGTGCCGACATGTCGCAGACGCTTATAGATTCCAATGAACCAGCACGGAGGGTTTTTATTTTATGACTTATTTTGACTCGAAATTAAAAATATTTACTTGCAATTCTAACCCCAAGCTTGCTCATCAAATTGCTGATTATATCGGGATTCCTATGGGTGAATCTCATACAACCAGCTTTAGTGATGGCGAGATTCAAGTGAAACTCTCCGAGAGTGTTCGTGGCTGTCACGTTTATATCGTGCAGTCAACTTGCTTGCCGGTTAATGACAACCTGATGGAAATGCTCGTGATGATTGATGCATTGAAACGTGCATCGGCCAAAACAATTAACGTGGTTATTCCGTATTACGGTTATGCACGTCAAGATCGCAAAGCGCGTTCGCGTGACCCGATTACAGCCAAGCTGGTTGCTAACCTGATTGAAAAAGCAGGCGCAACTCGTGTTATTGCAATGGACCTGCATGCTATGCAGATTCAAGGTTTCTTCGACATTCCAGTCGATCATCTGCTGGGTGTGCCGATTCTGGCTCAATACTTCCGCTCGAAACAGATTGAAAATCCGGTTGTTGTGTCACCTGACCACGGTGGTGTGGTTCGTGCGCGTAAACTGGCTGATTTCCTGAATGCACCGCTTGCGATCATCGACAAACGTCGCCCTGAGCCAAATGTGAGCGAAGTCATGAATATTATCGGTAACATCGAAGGCAAAACAGCGATTTTGATTGATGACATCATTGACACTGCCGGAACGATTGTACTGGGAGCTAATGCTTTGATGGAAGGCGGCGTGAAAGAAGTATATGCATGCTGTACTCACCCGGTATTGTCTGGCCCTGCAATGGAACGTCTGGAGAATGCACCATTGAAGGAAGTCATCGTAACGGATACGATTCCAATTACACATGCGAATCCAACAAGCAAGCTTAAAGTGCTTTCTGTAGCGCCGCTGCTTGGGGAAGCCATCATCCGTGTTCATGAGGAATTGTCAATCAGCAAGCTGTTTGAAATTGAATAAGGATGTCTGCATAAAGTAGTAGAGGGGTTACGTCTTCCGGTTGAACGGAAAATGTAACCCCTGTCGGCGTGCCATTTTTAATCAGGATGAAAAAGGACGCCAGCGCATCAATAACCCGGGCGGGAAATAAAGCGAAAGCGTCGTCTGTGAAAGAGTGTATCAGCAATTTCGACAAATTGACTATCGAAACGGGTAACCAAGCCAATCTCGATATGGGTGTCACGGTCGTATACCTGTACAGGCACGTGATGTTCCAGATGATAAATAAAGTCACTATGTTGAGTCAGCTGTCCGTTATCTTCGCGCAAAACCCGCTCACCTTCCTAGGATGATAAATGTTCAATACGTACTTTCCTGATATTATATGAAATATAACTTTCGAAGTCTATGCCTCAACTTAAGCTGGCTGAAGGAGGGAATAAGATGAAGTGGATTGTCGGACTTGGGAATCCAGGCTCGAACTATGCCAAAACCCGGCATAATATCGGTTTTATGGCGCTGGATCGGATGGCAGAACGCCATAACATTTCGATCACACAGAACAAATGCAAAGCATTAATCGGAGAAGGCAATATTGGCGGCGTCAAAACGGTGCTGATTAAACCGATGACGTATATGAACCTTTCTGGTGAATCAGTTCGCGCGTATATGGACTTTTATAAAGTCAGTCTAGAGGACCTAATTGTCGTATATGACGATATGGATACAGAGATTGGCAGAGTTCGCTTGCGCTACCAGGGTAGTGCAGGTGGACATAATGGAATCAAGTCCATTATTCAGCATACAGGTACACAGCAGTTTAACCGAATTCGTATGGGCATATCCCGGCCTGATCCGGGACATGCCATTGTGGACTATGTCTTGTCTACGTTTATGAAGAAGGAAAAGGAAGCGCTGGAGCAGACAATCGAGCAGACATGTGATGCTTTGGAGCACAGCCTGACACATACATTTGAGCAAACTATGGCCAAATTCAACGGTTAATATGGCAGTATCACTGGAAAAAAGATTAATATGACGACTTTTATTCAGACAACCTGGGCATACTGGATGTATAAACCATGTTCAGGAGGCATAACTATGTCAGTGAATTATGTATGTCGGCATTGCCGTATCTTTATTGGACGAATCGATTCGGCTAAAATCACAGAAGCGCAGCTCGGTTTTCATTTCTTGACCCCCGACGAGCGGAGGGATATAATAGCGTATAATTCCGGTGGTGATGTGACCGTTCGGATCACATGTGATTACTGTAAGGAAGCGCTGGAACACAATCCCGAGCTGAGCCTGCTTGCTAATCCGCTTCAGTAATATCATCGTAAGCTGCGGACCAGCAGTGGCGACGTATCTACAAACATTTGAACAAATGACAGATGGGGCGGCCGCAGATACCGTGGTCCGCCTTTTATAGCCTTGGCAGCCTGCTGAGGCTTCTTTTCAGTTGGAACGAAAACAAGCTGGATGTACCCGGCTTCAGGATGAGCTGCATGAACAGATGTGGCAATGTTTTGAGTAATCCTTTATGATGAAACAGGACAAAAAGGAATAAGTATCCAATTTATAAAATTTCAACGTCCGTAAAGATGCTGCGCTTATGCGTGCAATAATCAAGAAAGTTATAAGAGAGGTGCCCCTTTTGTTACAAGCACTCATACAGGCTTTTTCCAAAGATCCGGACTTTGCGTCCATTACAGCCGGGGTTAAATCCGGCATGAAGGAGCAGTTGGTTTCGGGATTATCCGGTTCGGCTCGCCAGATTATGCTGGCGGCACTGCATCAGGAAATGGATCGTCCACTGCTCGTTGTGACACATAACATGTTTTCCGCACAAAAAATGGCAGAAGATTTACAGGAAGCGCTTTCACCGGATCGGGTTTTAATCTATCCAGCAAATGAACTTGTTGCGGCTGAGGCCGCGGTATCCAGTCCGGAGACACTTGCTCAACGCATAGAAGTATTGGTTCGCTGCGCCCAAGGGTTTAGGGGCGTCGTTGTCATTCCTTTTTCCGGGGTAAGACGTTATGTCCCCCTGCCGGAAGTGATGGCGAATGCACATATTCAGATTAAGCAGGGCAGCACGCTTCAGCTGGATTCATTCCTGCTGGAGATGGTGACGCTTGGTTATGAGCGTGTGGAGCGCGTTGAATCGCGGGGTGAAATGAGCGTACGCGGAGGCATTATCGACTTCTATCCAGTAACTTCATCAATTGCCTACCGGATAGAGTTATTTGATGACGAAATCGATTCAATTCGCACATTTGATCCGGCAGATCAGCGCTCCATTGAACGGATAGAAGAAATTACAGTGCTGCCGTGCAAAGAGTTGATTGCTGATCGCGAACGTATGGAGAAGGCAGCCGATACGGCAGCACTTCTGCTTGAGCAGCAGTTGGAGAAAATGACAGATCGTCAGGCGAAGCTGCGTCTGCGCGAAGAGATGCACCGAGAGGTCGAGCTGCTGCGTCAGCATGTTTATTTCTCGGAGATGTATAAATATATCTCCCCGCTTTATCCGGAAAATAAAACGATATACGACTATATGCCGGAAGATACAATTCTGGTGATGGATGAGCCTGCGAGGCTGTCGGAGACATCCAAACAGCTGGATCGAGATGAGTCAGAATGGAACCTGCACCTGATGCAGAATGGAAAAACACTGCCAGATCTGCCGCTGTCAGCGGATGGGGATGATCTGCTCTATGAACGTCCATTCCAGACGATCTTTATGTCGATCTTCCTGCGTCAGGTGCCGCATACGCAGCCGCAGAACATTCTGAACTTTATCAGCCGGGGTATGCAGGATTTCCACGGACAGATGAATGTGCTCAAGGCCGAGATGGAACGCTGGCAGAAGGCCGGAGTTCAGGTGCTGATGCTGGCGAACGGTGAAGAACGTATGGATCGGATGCGTCGTGTACTGCAGGATTACGACATCCCTGAGCCGGAGATGCTGAATGGTAACCTCCAGACCGGTTTCGAGATGCCTTCCATTCATTTGGCGGTGATCACGGAAGGTGAGATGTTCTCGCAGAAGCAGCGCAAAGCCCGCAAGCCGATTCGAAACATCGACAATGCCGAGCGTATTAAATCCTACAGTGAACTGAAAGTGGGCGATTACGTTGTTCACCAAAACCACGGGATTGGTAAATACCTTGGAATTGGCACGCTCGAAGTCGCTGGTATTCACAAAGACTACATGCATATTCTGTATGCAGGCGGCGACAAATTGTCTGTTCCCATTGAACAAATTGACCTGATTCAAAAGTATGTCGGTTCCGAAGAGAAAGAGCCGAAAATATACAAGCTGGGCGGCAATGAATGGACTCGTGTCAAAAATAAAGTTCGTTCATCCGTTCAGGATATCGCTGACGATCTGATCAAGCTTTATGCAGAACGTCAAACGTCCAAAGGTTATGGATTCGATAAAGATTCCGCAGAGCAGCAGGAATTTGAAGATATGTTCCCTTACGATGAGACACGGGATCAGATGCGTGCAATTGAAGAAATCAAAAAAGATATGGAACAAAACCGTCCGATGGATCGTTTATTGTGTGGAGACGTTGGATACGGTAAGACAGAAGTGGCTATTCGGGCTGCATTCAAAGCAGCAATTGAGGGCAAACAGGTGGCGGTGCTGGTTCCGACCACGATTTTGGCTCAGCAGCACTATGAAACATTCCGCGAGCGTTTCTCTGGTTACCCGTTTAACATCCATGTCCTTAGCCGATTCCGTTCCCGTAAGGAACAGAATGAGACAGCGAAAGGGATCAAAGCCGGTACAGTGGACATCGTTATTGGTACACACCGCTTGTTGTCACAGGATCTAGTGTTTAAAGACCTGGGACTGCTTATTGTCGATGAGGAGCAGCGTTTTGGTGTAACACATAAAGAAAAGCTCAAAAAACTTAAAACGAATGTAGACGTGTTAACTCTTACAGCAACACCGATTCCGCGTACACTTCACATGTCCATGCTGGGGGTACGTGACCTGTCGGTTATTGAGACACCGCCCGAGAATCGTTTCCCTGTTCAGACGTATGTGGTGGAACACAGTCAGGCGCTTGTTCGTGAAGCAATTGAACGCGAGCTGGCCCGCGGCGGTCAGGTGTATTATCTTTACAACCGAGTGCAGGGCATTCAGGAGATGGCTGCTGAAATATCGGAGCTGGTGCCGGAAGCCAAAGTGGGCGTAGGACACGGTCAGATGACAGAAACCGAGCTGGAGAAGACGATTCTCGACTTCCTGGACGGAGAGTATGATGTACTGGTGAGCACCAGCATTATCGAGACAGGTGTGGATATTCCGAATGTAAACACACTGATCGTGCATGATGCGGACAAAATGGGACTTTCCCAATTGTACCAGCTGCGTGGACGGGTAGGCCGGTCAAACCGGATTGCCTACGCGTATTTCACGTACCAACGGGATAAAGTGCTGACGGAAGTTGCCGAGAAACGTCTGCAGTCCATTAAAGAATTTACCGAGCTCGGCTCAGGTTTCAAAATCGCGATGCGTGACTTGTCCATCCGTGGGGCGGGCAACCTGCTGGGAGCAGAGCAGCACGGCTTTATTGCCTCCGTCGGGTTCGATCTGTATTCACAGATGCTGGCAGAGGAGATCAACAAACGTAAAGTGACGATGCTTGGTGAGGAGCCAGTTCCTTCCGATCAATGGAACACAACGCTCGACCTGAGTATGGATGCCTACTTGCCATCAGATTATATTTATGACAGTATTCAGAAGATTGAGATTTATAAAAAGGTAGCCGTCATTGCATCCTTTGAAGATGCGATGGAACTGGAAGACGAACTAGTTGATCGGTTCGGTGATCTGCCTGAAGCTGTAATCAATTTGATGGCGGTGGCTCGCCTTAAAGTGTATGGGAAAATCTATGGAATTGAGTCCATTACTCAGCGTGGAGACGACCTTACTGTGAAATTTTATGAAGGACGTGAGCATGCGTTCGAACTCTCTAAAATTGCACACATTGGAAATCAGTTCGAAAGACGTGTACAATTTGAACAAGGACCCCAAATGCTGATTCATGTCAAAGGCAGGGGGCTTGGGGATAAGCAGCTGATGGAGCTGGTAGAAAAATTTCTGGAGTCCATGAAAACTGCTTTTAAATCAAAGGGGGAACTAAAAGATGTTAGCAAAGTATAAAAAAGTGGGAAAAGTGCTGTCTGTAGGTATGGTGGCAGTACTGTCCCTGTCCCTGCTTGCTGCATGCGGCAAGAAGGAAGAAGCGAAAGCACCGGAATCAAAAGATAACAGTGCTGTAGTCGCTACTTATGATGGCGGTACAATTACAGCGAATGAATTCGATATGGAGCAGCGTGTCATGAAATTCCTGTATCCTGAATATGCGCAGATGATGGATATGGATGATTTCAAGGAATACCTGGTGAAGCAGGAGATTGCTTATGAATATTTGAGCGGCAAGGCAAGTGATGAAGCAAAAACCGCTGGTGCCAAAACAGCTGCAGAGCAATTCGACAAGATGAAAGCTCAAGTGAAGGAAGACCAGTGGAAGGAAATGCTGAAAACACAAAACCTGACAGATCAAAACATTAAAGACTACATGACCCGTATTATGACGGTAATCAAAGATAAAGAAACCGGTGTAACAGAAGACGCGATGAAGGCAGAATTTGAGAAAAACAAAGACCAGTTTACAACGGCTTCTGTACGTCACGTTTTAATTGGATTTACCGACTCAAAAACCAAGAAAGAACGTAAAAAAGAAGATGCCCTGAAATTGGCAAAAGAAGTAAAAGCAAAACTTGATGGTGGAGCTGATTTCGCTGCCGTTGTAAAAGAATATTCAGATGATACCAACTCTGTTGCAGATGGAGGATTATTTAAAGATGCTCCGGTAGCTAATTGGGTAGATTCCTTCAAGGAAGCTGCGAAAACATTGCCGCTCAATAAGATCAGTGATCCAGTGGAATCCCAGTTTGGGTATCACATTATAAAAGTGGAGTCCCGTACAGATGCAGATTACTCCAAGTTAACAGCTGAGCAAAAAGAAACGCTGAAAAGCCAATTGGCTGCGGGTCAAATCGATACATTTATGCAAAAAGATCTGGAGAAAATCATCAAAGAAGTAAAACTTCCTAAAACGGATAAAAAAGAGGAAGGTACTAAAGAAGGTACAACGGGAACTGGCACAGAGGGCACAAAAACAGATGAATCCAAAACAGATTCCAAAGGTACAGATACGAAGACTGATCAAGGTACAACAGGAACAGACAAAGATGCAAAAACCGAAGAAGGTACAAGCAGTAAATAATTTATATAACAGTGATGCTGACAGGTGCTGCAGCGAAACCTCAGGAGTTTGCTCATACGGTTAGATCACGATTTATATGGACAACCTTAACGAAGCACGGGAAGAACTACGGTTCTTTCTGCTGCTTCGTTTTGCTTACATGAGTGTGGTGTTGTTTACGTTTGCTTTTCGTAAAAGATAATCAACTATATTCTGCAAAGCATGTATAAGGATATGGGAACAGATGAATACTATGGTCAAGAAATCACACTAAACGTTCTGGGACTTTCCTCTACCCAATAAGGAACAGTAGTTGAAAAATCTTCTCGAGAAAGTGGGGCAACATGTCAAATGAAAGCTACTGGTATTGTCCGCCGTATAGATGACCTGGGTCGTGTGGTCATTCCTAAAGAAATCCGTCGTACGTTACGTATTCGTGAAGGGGACCCGCTTGAAATTTTTGTGGACCGCGACGGAGAAGTTATTCTTAAAAAATATTCACCGATTGGCGAGCTTGGTGATTTTGCTAAAGAATATGCCGAATCCCTGTATGAGAGTACAGGTCATGTGACGATGATTTCTGACCGTGATACCATTATCACGGTGGCAGGTGGTTCCAAGAAGGAGTACCTGGATAAACAGGTAGGAAGCCTTGTGGAGAGCTGCATGGAAAATCGGAAGACGATTATGGAAACAGCAAACGGTACCTATGAGCTTAGCAAAGATCATGACGAGACGTTATCCTCTTTTGTTATCGCGCCAATTATCTCTGGTGGTGATCCCATCGGAACCGTTATTATGTTCAACAAGGATGAATCCGTGAAGATGTCTCAGATGGAAACCAAAATGGCTGAGACGGCGGCAGGTTTCCTTGGGAAGCAGATGGAACAATAAACAGCAGATGGACTCCTGTGGGCCTGAACCGGGCATACGGGAGTTTTTGCTTTTACATATAAGTTGAACTATAGGTGTTTACACAAGTACTCCGATGACAGAATAACCTGGAGAGCAGCGGTTATCCCCGGATTTTTTGTTTTTAAAAAGGGAAACTCCGGTGATAAAGGCGAAGCCTAGGCTTTCGATGGAGCTTTCTTGCAGAAAGCTTTCAGGCGACCGCTCCGCTTTTTCAGGTTTTTCTGTCCTCTGCGTTAAAGTGTAAAGAATATTCCAACTTACGTAGAGTGGGGTAGATAGGAAGAGGCTTTGATTTGGTCACAAAATGTGATCAAATGAAGTTCGTGTGTGTATCTTCAGGCAAGTATAATAGCAAAGGGAGCTTATGCTTCATCTGAATGCTAAGGTACGCATAGGAGGAAATATATGAAACAGCCGTCTTCGTCTTCAGGCACAAAGCTGCTGCAGGGTGCTTTTATCCTTGGGCTTGCTGCCATTATCTCTAAAATCATTGGTGCTTTTCAGAAGATTCCACTGCAAAATCTCGGAGGAGACGGTGTTTTTGGCATCTACAATACGGTGTATCCGCTATATATGCTTATTATTACGCTGGCTGCAGCTGGACTGCCGTTAGCTGTATCCAAATTTGTAGCAGAGCAGCATGCACTGGGCAGACCCGAGGAGAGCCGCAGAATTATACGATTATCATCACTGCTGCTCGCGGGACTTGGACTGTTCACAGCGGTAGTGATGTACGTCAGTGCATCTTGGGTCGCAGACCTCATTGGCAATCAGCATGTGGCCCCTTCCATCCGGGCAGCGTCTTTAGCTTTGTTATTTGTGCCGCTGATGACAGGCCTGCGCGGCTACTTCCAGGGCATGCAGCAGATGCTGCCTACAGCAATGTCGCAAGTGATTGAACAGGCCGTTCGGGTTACGGTTATGATTGTGGTGTTATTGTGGCTGATTCAGCAGCATGCTTCGCTGGAAATGGTCGCTGCTGGTGCCATGTTGGGTTCTGTCGCAGGAGGATGTGCGGGACTTGCGGTGATGCTGGGATATGTATACCGACATCGGCGGAATGAACGGACAAGGCTTCTGTTCGATGGGGCGGTGCGGCATGAAGAAGAGCGAGAGATCAAGAGTGAGAAAGTACGTGGAGAGGTCTTGTATGCTGAGCCGGAGCAGCCGGGTGATATTAGCCAGTCTAGACAGTCCACGGATGCTTCAAGAAATATAGGAAGCACGTATAGAGCAAGTCCCGAAGAAAAGGTACATCATAAAGATGCATTGGAGCAGGGTGTACAAGCTTTGGAGGTCAAGCGCTCTAACGGGGAGTGGATACGCACGTTGCTGATTTATGCCATTCCAGTGTGTCTTGGATCACTCGCGGTGCCCCTGATGAATCTGGTGGACACCTTTACGGTTCCGCGTCTGCTGCGCGGCGAAGGGCTGGACGAGGTGCAGACGATGGTATCGTTCGGCATCTATAACCGCGGCCTGCCGCTGGTACAGCTGGTAACGATGCTTGCCACGTCACTATCGGTGCTGTTTATCCCGGCAATGGCCGAAGCGCGTCTGAAGGGCGGGCCAGAAGCCGTCAGGCAGCAGGCAGGCTTGGCGCTGCGCTGGTTCTGGCTGATCGGTCTGGCAGCATCCGCAGGTCTTGCGGTTCTGGCAGATCCGATTAACCGCATGCTGTACGGGGATGCCGCAGGCACCGAAGCATTGCGGTACATGGCGCTGACGGCAGCAGGCAGCACCGTCAGCATTATTGCGGCGGCGCTGCTGCAGGGCCTCGGCGCCGTGCGCGCTCCCGCGTTCAGCATGTTGGCCGCCGCAGGCGTCAAGGCGCTGCTGAACGTGATGTTTGTGCCGGCGCTGGGCATCAGCGGCGCGGCTCTTGCAGGTGCAGCCGCCTATATGCTGGCGGCTGGCCTGAATGTGGCGCTGCTGGCGCGGCTCACCGCCATGCGCCCTGCCCCTGGCGCCGTCCTGGCAAAGCCGGCGCTGGTGATCGCCGCCATGAGCCTGGCGGCGCTGGGCACAGCCTTGGCCGCCGAAGCGGTACTCGGCGGCTTGGGCATCGCAGCTGCCCATCGGCTGGCTGCGATGGGCGTGAGCCTGCTGGGCATAGCCGCAGGCGCAGCCGTGTTTGTGGTGGCCGCGGCCCGCACGGGGCTGCTGACCGCAGCAGAGCTGGCGGCCCTGCCGAAACTGGGGCCGCGCCTGGCCAAGCTGCTGCGCAGACTGCTTGTGCTGCGCTAGCCCAAGCACCACAGGCGAGCCTGCGGCGTATAGTCGCTCGCATCAACTATTCATGCTGTTGCAGATAAGTACAAATTTCGCAGCAGGCTGCGATGAACCTGTGACGTTAAACCAAGGCAATTATAGGATAGCGACAGAATCTGGTATAATACGTGTAATTATAGAGTGACATCCTGCCAGATAAGGCAAAAGGTTCTTATGTACATAGGGATTTTTTGTGCTGTATGGTGAGGCAGCCTTAAGGGCAGGATGATTCGGATGGAGGTTTAAGCGCAATGAGTGCAGCTTTGACAATAGTAGGTCTGGGGTCTGGTGATGCAGACCAACTGACATTAGGTATTATTAAAAAAATGAAACATGCGGCTGTATTGTATGTGCGCACATTGGATCATCCCGTATTAACTGATCTGAAGCAGGAGGGACTGGAAATGACGTCTTTTGACGCCATCTATGAGGCAAAAGCCTCCTTTCCCGAGGTTTACGATGAGATTGCCAACCAATTGATTGAGGCTGCTCGTAAAGGGGAGGCAGGTACCGAGATAGTCTACGCTGTCCCGGGCCATCCAATGGTGGCGGAAGCGAGTGTACGTCTGCTGAAGGAACGCTGTCCGCAGCAGGGCATTTCCCTGCGGATCATGGGTGGAGAGAGCTTCTTGGATGAGGCCTTTATCCGACTTGGCTTTGATCCCATTGAAGGTTTTCAACTGCTGGATGCCAGCAGTCTGAATCCTGAATTGGTACAGCCGCAGCTGCATACGCTGATTGGACAAGTTTACGATGGTTTCACGGCTTCGGATGTGAAGCTGTGTTTGATGGAGGTTTATCCGGATGATTATCCGGTGTTTGTTGGCCATGCACTCGGTGTGCAGGGGCAGGAAGTCATTCATAAGGTGCCGCTGCATGAACTGGACCGCACCCCTGGTTATGGTAACCTTTCGTTGATTTATGTACCCAAAAATACAGATGATGCGCTTCGCCGCCGCTCTTTCGCGCGTCTGCACGAGATTGTGAATATTCTCCGAAGCCCAGGCGGCTGTCCGTGGGATCAGGAGCAGACACATCAGTCCATTCGTAAAAACCTGATCGAAGAAACATACGAAGTGATTGAAACCATCGATGAGGATGACCCAGATCATATGAAAGAAGAGCTGGGCGATCTGCTGCTGCAGATTATGCTGCACTCTCAGATGGAGGAAGAGATCGGCACATTCAACGTTTATGATGTCATTGAGGGACTGAACGACAAGCTGATCTTCCGTCATCCGCACGTATTTGGCGAGAATCAGGCTGAAGATGCGAATGAAGCCCTGCAGAACTGGGAACAGATGAAGGCAGAGGAGAAAAGGCGCAAAGGTGAGGACGTGCAGAAAAAATCTGTACTGGATGGCGTGCCGCGCGACTTGCCTGCACTTATGAAAGGTTATAAACTTCAGAAGAAAGCAGCCAAAGTTGGCTTTGACTGGGATGACGTAGAGGGCGTCTTTGCTAAGATTGAGGAAGAACTGGCCGAACTGAAAGAAGCAGTGCAGCAGGGCCATGATGCGGAAGAACGTAAGCTGGAGCTCGGTGATGTCTTGTTTGCTGCGGCCAATGTGGCCCGCTTTATTGATACAGACCCGGAAGAGGCTCTTGCCGCGACAAACCGCAAGTTTGTGGCAAGGTTCCAGTACATTGAGGATCGGCTGCGTGAACAGGGCAGAACACCTGCGGAAAGTTCGGTTGAAGAGATGGAGCAGTTCTGGCAGCAGGCAAAGAAGGCAGGGCTTTAATTTTACTGATTTGTAAAAATACCCAAAGGCCTTATTCCATCAGGCTGGACAGTATGTTATGATGATACGAACATGTGTTCATAAACGCTTGGAGTCTGGTGTTTAATGAGATATCGTTTCGGGTACTGGACTTAGATGACTCACTGCAGTGCAGCGGCAAAAGCTAAAAAAAGTCGCAGGTCAAGGCAGGAATTCAGCATGCAAGCCAGAATACATGTGTAGTAACCTTGCGAGAAATGACTTGGTTAAAGGATGAAAGCCAGGGCTCGCAGATACTTTTTTTTCAATTTGGGAGGCTTTTAACATGAACAAAACAGACCTGATCAACAACATTTCAAACAAAAGCGGTTTGACAAAGAAAGATGTCGAGTCCGTATTGAATGGCTTTTTAGGAGAAATTACAGATGCACTTGCGAGCGGAGACAAAGTACAATTGATCGGCTTTGGCACTTTTGAGACCCGCAAACGTTCCGGTCGTACCGGACGCAACCCGCAAACAGGGAATGAGATCGTGATTCCTGAGTCCACTGTTCCTGCATTCAAAGCAGGTAACAAACTTAAAGAAGCTGTAAAATAATGCGTCTTGATAAATTCCTGAAGGTATCTCGGCTGATCAAACGCCGTACGGTAGCCAAAGACGTTTCCGAACAGGGACGTGTTCTGGTGAACGGACGGGAAGCCAAGCCCAGCGCTGCTGTTAAGGTTGGCGATGAGCTCACGGTTCAGTTCGGTCAGAAGCTCGTCACTGTTAAGGTAGAGCGTCTTGCCGAGAGCACCAAGAAGGATGAGGCGAGCAGCCTCTATACCTTGGTTAAGGAAGAGCCGATCGCCAAGGATAACGGGATGGACTGGTAACAGTTCTTCCGATACATTTTTATCTAGATATCATTAAATGAAGCGCCTTCCCGATTAAGGGAGGGCGTTTTTTTATGCTGTATTCAGAGAGAAATAATAGATCCGTCAGCCGGAAGTTCTAATCTTGGTTTCTCGTCCATATGCTAGGTACTAAAGAAGGAGGGGTACATGCCATGGTTGAGCACGGAAAGACCAAACAGCACCATCTGAATATGCAAAATCGGAAACTGCTGGACCTGACGGGAGTCTCCAATGTGGAGAGCTTTGACAGTGAGGAGTTTCTGCTTCAAACCGAACTTGGGCATCTGACGATCCGAGGGCATAATTTACATATCAAAAACCTGAGCCTGGAGGAAGGTCTTTTATCCATTGAGGGTACGGTTAGTTCACTTCAATATTTGGACCCCGGTTCCCAGTCCAAAAATAGCAAAGGCCTGTTTGGCAAGATGTTCCGATGATTCTGGATGCGCAGTGGATCACACTGACCTGGATGCTTCTATCGGGAGTTGTGATGGGCGCAGCCTACGACAGTTACCGGGTACTGTCCGGGCAGCTGCAGTTTCCGAGGTGGAGCATCCATACACTTGACCTGCTGTACTGGGTCGCCTCCGCGCTGTTCGTTTTTCGGATGCTGTATGCCGGAAATCAAGGACAGCTGCGGTTTTATGTCTTTTTGGGGCTGATTATCGGGGTTTGCTTCTATTTTTGGCTTTTAAGTGTTACAACCCAGCGTTTTGTGGTAATGTTAATTAAACTCGCAAGAACACTGATTCAGTGGTGTGGACATATCCTTAACATCCTGATTGTTGTGCCGGCGAAGGGAATATACAGATTGATCCGCGTATTATTCGGTTTCATCCTTGCGATACTAATATTCCTAGGCAAGTTGGTGCTGCAATGTTTACTCCCTTTCGGCAAATTGCTCCGCTGGATGTTTAGGCCGCTCCTGAGATATTGGGTAACGCCTGGGTGGATGATCCAAGCGGGTACAAGAATTGCAGCGATATGGAAACGCTGGTTTCAAGGAGGTCCGGGGAATGAGTAGAACACCTGTGGGCAGAACGAAAGGTCCAGTTAATCAGGGTAAATCTGCCGGTGCACGAAGGCGCCTGATGCTTTGGCTGACATTTGTTTCCGTTTTTGCGATCTGGGCAGGGTATACGTTTCTTGTACAGAATGCGCAAATTTCGGACAAGAGTTCTTATCTGGCCGCACAGCAGACTTCAAAGCAGGATACGCAGAAACAGCTGGAGCAGCTGAAGTATGAGGTCAGCCGGTTGAAGGACCCTGAATACATAGGACAGCTGGCACGAAAAAAGGGATATTATCTGCCTGAGGAAACACCTATTCAGGTTGAAGGCTCAGGGAACTAGTGGAATACAGCCTATTGCTGAGCAAGGTTCGTTTTCCAGCGTCTTACGCACATAAACCGGAAAAAATAGGCTCTCTATTGGGCCTGTGCTTAGTTGACCTTGGTTTATGGCATAAGGTATAATTACAAGTAGCACAGCATGATTTTGGCAATCAAAAAATCGGGTTGTATATTTTTAAGGGAGGATCATTTTATTCTATGGCAATTGAAGTGGGCACCAAGTTAGAGGGCAAGGTGACAGGAATCACGCATTTTGGAGCATTTGTGGATCTGTCAGGAGGTGTCACGGGTCTCGTTCACATCTCGGAAATCGCCGACAATTACGTCAAAGATGTCAACGACCACCTGAAGCTGAATGACCAAGTTACAGTTAAGGTTATCAACGTTGACAAGGACGGCAAGATCGGACTTTCCATCAAACAGGCTGTTGACAAACCGGTAGAGCAGCAGACACAATCCAGACCCCCGAGAGCTCCTAGACCGGAACGCAGTGGAGGAGATCGCGAACGATTCAGCGGCGGAGGCCCAAGTGGTGGCCAAGGTCGTGGTGGCGGCGGTGGATTTAACCGTGACCGCGGAGGCCGTTCTTTCAAGCCCGCAGCAGGCAAACCTTCATTTGAGGATAAAATGTCACGCTTCCTGAAAGACAGCGAAGAACGGATCTCTTCGCTCAAGAAGAATACAGAAGGCAAACGCGGCGGCCGCGGCGCCAAGCGTGTGTAATCTGTTTCAACCTGATTTGAATATATAAGTAAAACCGTTAGCCAAGAGGCTAACGGTTTTTTTGTGCATTCTTTTGAGTATTTATATCACTTTCACATTCGACGAAACATCAGAGAGGTGTGGATTTTTAGGTACATCACGACATAATCTCTTCGCAATATATGCCGCCAAACGGAATAATAAGAACATTTGTCGTCTTCCATTTTTTACCGACAGGTTTCCGTGGCATTCCCCAGTTATCCTGCTCAGATTGTGACGATATGGTCTGGCTCCTCGTTCAAAATCAGACATATCCTCTACTCCCCGTCTATTTTTAAAAAGAGGGAAACCGTAATAAGGCCGAGGGTTTTACACCGCCGCGCCGTGGTTGTTTCTTTTGTCGTAAAATTTTTGCAGCTCGTCCAGCTATTCTGACAAACTACGTCTTCTCTTCTATCTATAATCAGAACCATCGAGAACGAAACACGAAATCAAATAATCGAATGGGGTGCCTTGAGCATGATGGAGAAGTGGAATGTCATTCAATTTCCGGGGATGAAAGCAGGTAAAGGAGGTGCTGCAGCTCGGGAGGAGCTGTCAGGACGTCTGAAACAATGGCTGGGTTCCCGCAAGGCTGTCCAGGCGGTAGCTTCGCGCAAATGGGTACTGCTGCTTACCTTTATGGGCTTTTTACTGGGTAAGGCGATGATTCTGAATGAATTATCTCCTTTTGCCATTGCATACTTCGCCGTCATCGCCTTTATGCGCAGGGATTACATTATTCCGGTTGGTGCCGCACTGCTCGCAGGAAGTCTCTTTGCTCCGTTTCCAGTCTCACTAATTGTAGCCTCCGAGATCGCTATCTTCTATCTTCTGTTCCGAGGGCTGGAGTCTTATGATCGCGCTGAATTATCTTATGCACCAATGATGGTGTTTACGACAACTTTTATGGTAAAGCTGTTCGCCGTTGTTATTGGTCCTTCGTTCAGCTGGTACGCCATACTGATGCTGACGATGGATTCGGTGCTGAGCTTTGTGCTGACCCTGGTATTCATTCAGGCCATTCCGATTTTTACGTACCGCAAAAAAAAGTTCAACCTAAAGAACGAGGAGATCCTATGCCTAATCATTCTGCTGGCATCCGTGATGACCGGTGCGGTAGGATGGACCATTCAGTCGTTATCCGTGGAACATATGTTATCCCGATACCTTATTCTGATTTTTGCTCTGGTAGGTGGGGCTCCTTTGGGTGCATCGGTTGGTGTGATTACAGGGTTAATTCTGAGTCTGGCTGATATGTCGGCAGTATATCAGATGAGCCTGCTTGCTTTTGCCGGGATGCTGGCAGGCATGCTTCGTGAAGGAAAACGTTTGGCAGTCGCACTCGGGATGCTGCTGGGCTCGTCTATTCTTTCCATTTACCTGGGCGGCCCGGGTGACGTGATGAACTCCCTGTGGGAAACATGTGCAGCCATTGTGCTGTTTATGTTAACACCTAAGAGCATGCTTGCCGCGATCTCCAAATATGTTCCTGGTACACAGGATCATACCAAATCCCAGCATGAATATGCGAAACGCATTCGTGATATTACAGCAGAACGAGTTACACGTTTCTCACAGGTTTTCCGTCAGTTATCACGCAGCTTTGACCAGATGTCCGGTACGGGGGAGCCGGTGCATAAAGAGGGCGGAATGGACCATTTCATGAATGCGGTTGCTGAGGGTACCTGTGCAGGCTGTTTCAAACGAGCGCAGTGCTGGGATGCAAAGTTTATTCAGACTTACAGCTACATGACCGATGTTATGAGTTCAATTGAGGCGAACCCGGAGATAACCGGCAAAGAGATTCCGGTGGAATGGAACAGAGTATGTGCCAAGCCGGAAGAGGTACTTGAGGTCATGCGTGCTCAATATGGGCTGCATCAGCATAATATGCAGTGGAAACGCCAGATTATTGACAGCCGGCAGCTCGTTGCGGAACAGCTGTCAGGAGTATCTCAGGTGATGGAGGATCTGGCCAAAGAAATTCAACGTGAAAGTGAGGAGATGGTACAGCAGGAGGAACAGATTCGGGATGCACTGGAGTCACTTGGCCTATCCATTCATTCCATTGAAATTATCAATCTGGAAGCGGGTAATGTAGAGATTGAAATCGTACATGCATACACCAGAGGGTTTGATGAATGCCGTAAAATGATCGCTCCGCTGATCTCTAATGTGCTTGATGAGCATATTGCTGTACTGCATGAGACGATGACTGACCCTCGCCAGGGGCTGGCAACAGTGACGTTTGGATCGGCAAAGACGTTTGAAGTCACTACAGGTGTAGCTGCTGCTGCCAAGGGAGGAGATGTGATGTCAGGCGACAGCTTCAGCACCGTGGAACTGGGGAATGGTACATTTGCGGTCGCACTTAGCGATGGAATGGGGAACGGTGAGCGTGCTCGCATGGAAAGCAGCGCTGCACTCAACATTCTGGAGCAGCTGCTTCAATCAGGTATGGATGAGAAACTGGCAATTAAATCAGTCAATTCAGTACTGATGCTGCGTTCTCCAGAGGAGATGTATGCCACAGTAGATATGGCACTGATTGATGAATATACGGCAGAGACAACCTTTATGAAAATTGGTTCAACCCCGAGCTTTATTAAACGCGGACAGGAGGTTATCCAGGTTTCGGCGAGCAATCTGCCGATCGGCATCATTAAAGATATTGAGGTGGATCTGGTGACACTGCAGCTGCAGCCAGGTGATATTTTGATTATGATGACAGACGGCATCTATGATGCTCCAGGATATGCGGTAAATAAAGAGTTGTGGATGAAACGACTCATTCAGGAGATTGACACGAAGGATCCGCAGGAACTGGCTGACTGCCTACTCGAAAGTGTGATCCGGTACCAGCAGCACGAGATTCTGGATGACATGACTGTCGTGGTTGGCAAAGTTGAACACTATCGCCCGGAATGGGCAACCCTGCATATGCCTGGCATTAGCCGTATGGAACGTCCTCGTACTGTAAGTTAGGGCGGGGCAGCATTGACCAAATCCTTCCTCGAAATCCGTTTGAACTCTCTTCAATCTGGCAATGCTAGTCATAGAGTTGGAGAGTACGAATAACGGAGGGATATCGGATGAAGCAAATTTTGTTGATTACCGACGGTTGTTCCAATGTGGGAGTAAGTCCGGTACTGGCAGCGGCTGAGGCGAGGGAAGAGGGCATTACAGTCAATGTAGTGGGTGTCATCGATTATGGAACGATTGGGGAGCTGGGCAGCAGGGAGATTGAGGATATTGCCAGAGCCGGAGGGGGAATCAGCCAAATTGTAGGCACAAGACAGCTTGCCCATACGATGCAGATGATGACAAGAAAAACAGTGGTTCAGACGATTCAGCAGGCGGTTAATAGAGAGTTAACACAAATTTTGGGGGAGAAGGGACCAAAAACTGTAATCGATCTGGAGCCTTCACAGCGATCACAGGTCGTGGAAGTTATGGATAACATGACGGAAACGGCTGCCCTGCAGGTCACGCTGCTCATTGACGTCAGTGCAAGTATGAAACCAAAACTGGCAGCTGTAGAAGAAGGCATACGGGATCTGATGTTAAGTCTGCAGGCAAGAGTAGGCAAGAGCCGCTTATCTGTATTTCATTTTCCAGGCCGCCACAGCGGAGAGGATGCGGTAATGGACATCGACTGGACCGATGATCCGGGACGTGTTCGTTCCTTATTTGGACGGCTGCAGACGAAGGGGGCAACGCCGACAGGTCCTGCAATTCAGAAGGTGATTGATTTTTACCGTTATGGTACACTGGAGGAACAGCAGGAAATAGAAGGGAACTATCGCATTGAAAGAGAAGGGATGCTCGGTGACAACGTTGTCTGATGCCTCTTTCCCACCAGGAACTGTGATTACAGGGAAATGGAATCGAAGCCGATATACGATTCGAAAGCTGCTGGGCAGAGGCGCTAATGGGGTTGTTTTTCTTGTCCAGCGTGGAGAGAATGGCAAACAATATGCGCTCAAAATGGGGTTTGACCCCATCGATCTGCAGTCTGAGATCAATGTGCTCAAATCGTTTCAGTTACAGCGTAATCATGAAGCCCTTCGGCAGAGCGGCATACCTTCTTATCTTAAAGATGTGGATGATTATGCCGTTCGAGGCCGAGACATTCCTTTTTATGTGATGCGTTATGTTCAAGGTGAGGCACTTCATCACTTTATTCGACGCCAGGGAACAGACTGGACATTGCTGGTCGGACTAAGACTGCTGCAGAAACTTGCCCAATTACATCAGGCAGGCTGGGTGTTTGGAGACCTCAAACCTCAGAATGTACTGGTATCAGATTACGGGCATGTTGAGCTGATTGATTATGGCGGGGTAACATCTATTGGGCGCAGTGTTAAACAGTTTACGGAATGGTATGATCGCGGGTACTGGAATGCAGGAAGTCGAACCGCAGATGCTTCATATGATGTGTTTGCCTTTGCACTGCTGCTGATTCATATTCTGGAAGGTGATGCTCTGAAGTCTCTGGCTGCTGATGGATTGCCCCAGCTGCGGAATGTTAGTCAGCTTGTGCGGCTGGCTGAACGTAGTGAGAGAATGGAACCTTTTCGTCACTGGATCACCAGAGCTCTCCAAAGTCAGTTTAAGGATGCAGATGCTGCGGCAAAAGCGTGGAAGGAATTGATGGCACGGCCCGTACCGATGCGCCGCCGTTCTCGAAGACGCACACCGCGATGGCTTAAAAATGCATTTGCTTTGTCGGTTATTTTACTTATTGGGGTTGTCATCTATGCACTGCGTTTTTGATCGTGAGCGTGCATATACATAATGCTAGGAATGAGGAACAGGTATGGAAGCTTTACGCTGGGATACACTGGTGGATAACGTACTGGATGCAGCGGAAGAGCATCAGTTATGGGTTCCCGGAGACCGGATTGTCATCGCTGTGTCAGGCGGGCCGGATTCGGTAGCTTTTTTGCATATTATGCACGAGATCAGCAGGCATCATATGCCGCTTGAATTGATCTGCGCCCATGTGCATCATGGATTTCGCGCTGCATCGGATGAAGAGGCTCGTCAGATGATGGCCTTGGCAGGCCAGCTCGGCCTTCCGTTTGAATGGGTCAAAGTCGACATACCGTCCTATATGAAACAGACAGGCCAGAGCCCACAGGAGGCAGCACGTAATCGGCGATACGCTTTTTTGCATGAGGTGGCTGAGAAATATGGTGCAGCAAGCATTGCCTTGGCACATCATGCCGATGATCAGGCAGAGACGGTTATGCTTCATTTACTGCGAGGCAGCGGGCTTTCGGGGCTTGCAGGCATGAAGTTCAAACGCCGTGAAAAAAATGTGGAACTTATTCGCCCATGCCTTCGTATAAACAAGACGGACCTTGTAGAAGCTTGTAATACACAGGGGTTTACGTACTTTCTTGATGAAAGCAACGAACAGCGCAAATATCGGCGTAACGCGATTCGTTTGGATGTGCTTCCTTTTTTGGGGCAATATAATGGACAACTCACGCCGTCACTGAATCGACTTGCCGAAATTGTGGGTGAAGAAGACGATTTCTTGGAGCAGAGTACTTACGACACATACAGGTGTCTAGTGCAGGTGAACGGCGGAAGGCAGACCTTTGAGGTGCCTTCCTTCTTGAAGTTACATGTCGCTTTACAACGAAGGTTGATTAAACTAATATTGAATTATCTGCCTTTGGACAGTGATTTTGTCGACTTTACCCGTATCGAAACTATTCGGCGCAAGGTCATGGATGCCGAGGTGACGACCTGGAGTCTGGATATGGGACAGACACTGACTTGTACCCGGGAGTATGATCTGATCTCGTTTGGGATACGTACAGGCGTACAGGATCAATCTTACGAGTATCGTCTTGCACAATGGAGCGGAACTTATGAGCTTTCACTCACCGAAATTAACCGGTATATCCGGTTGATGCCGATGAGTCCCGAGAACTATCATGTACCGGAATCGGCGGATCAAGCTGCGTTTGATGCGGATCAACTCTTGATGCCGCTGGTTGTACGTTCACGGTTACCTGGAGATACCATGAAAGTAATGGGATTAAACGGAAGCAAAAAGGTGAAAAATATTTTCATCGATGAGAAAATTCCCCCATCTGTCAGACCCCGCATTCCTGTGGTGTGTGATGGAGCAGGCAATGTGATCTGGTTACCGGGTGTTCGCCGGTCCGATGCAGCTCCTGTAAGGGAGAGTACTTCCGCAATCCTGTACATGACTGTAGGCGATTCAGCGATTCAGGGGTAGTGGGTATGGTTCAGGTAAGGCTTTCATAGTATAACTTAGGAGGTTCGCACAGTTGCAGAACGACATTCAGGAAGTATTGATCAGTGAAGAAGAAATTCAGAGTAAAGTCAAGGAATTAGGCGCAGCACTAAGTGCCGATTACGCTAACCGGAATCCTTTGGTCATTTGCGTGCTCAAAGGTGCGTTTATATTTATGGCTGATTTGGTTAAAAACATAACGGTACCGGTTGAGATGGATTTTATGGCCGTATCCAGTTACGGTGCTTCTACCAAGTCATCCGGTGTTGTCAAAATCATTAAGGATTTGGATGTATCTGTTGAAGGACGTGAAGTTCTGATTGTCGAAGATATTATCGACAGTGGACTTACCCTCAGCTATTTGATTGAGCTTTTGGAGAACCGCGGAGCTGAAACGGTACGTGTAGTTACTCTGTTCGATAAGCCATCAGGCCGTAAGGTGGAATTGGAAGCCCATTATACAGGCTTTGACATTCCTGATGCATTCATCGTTGGATACGGTTTGGATTATGCCGAACACTACCGGAACCTGCCATACATCGGGATTCTGAAACCCGAGATCTACACAAGCTGATTTCATGCAAGGCCCATGCCTTGAGCTGTTTTTGGCATCTATTGAGAAGCCACGCCGGGCTATGTTAAAATAATTAAAGTGTCTCGAGAGGAGGTAGGGGATGAATCGCTTCATGCGGAATTCTGCTTTTTATTTGATTCTTTTTTTAGTTGTGGTGGGTTTAGTTAGATTTATCACAGATGGAAACGATGTTATAGAAAACCCTAGATATGATCAGTTTCGCGCTGAGGTTAAAGCCAACAATATCGCCGAAGTGACTGTTCAATTCAACGGTCAGACATATCTCGTGACCGGCCGATACAAACAAGCACCTGATGGTGCCAAATCAGAAAATTTCTCAACGTATATTCCTCCTACGGATGAGGCAATTACCGAACTTGTAGCTGCAAGTGAAGCTAACAAATTTGAATATCATCAGGAACCAATGAAAGGTGACAGCATCTGGTTAACACTGCTGACCTCCTTTATTCCCCTGATCATTATGTTCCTGCTGTTCTTCTTCCTGTTCAATCAGGCTCAAGGCGGCGGCGGTAAAGTAATGAACTTTGGTAAAAGCCGTGCTCGTCTCTACAATGAAGAGAAGAAACGAGTTACATTTGAAGATGTTGCAGGTGCTGACGAGGAGAAACAGGAGCTTGTTGAAGTGGTAGACTTCCTCAAGGACCCTCGGAAATTCGCAGCTGTTGGTGCACGGATTCCGAAGGGCGTACTGCTTGTAGGTCCTCCAGGTACAGGTAAAACATTGCTCGCTCGTGCCGTAGCTGGTGAAGCGGGTGTGCCATTCTTCAGCATTTCCGGTTCTGACTTTGTTGAAATGTTTGTCGGTGTCGGTGCATCACGTGTTCGTGACTTGTTCGAAAATGCGAAGAAAAACGCACCATGTATCATCTTTATTGACGAGATTGATGCAGTGGGACGTCAGCGTGGTGCTGGTCTTGGTGGCGGTCATGATGAACGTGAACAAACCCTCAACCAGCTGCTTGTTGAAATGGACGGTTTTGGAGCGAACGAAGGTATTATCATCGTTGCTGCGACAAACCGTGCAGATATTCTTGACCCTGCGCTGCTGCGTCCAGGCCGTTTTGACCGTCAAATCACAGTGGATCGTCCAGACGTTAGGGGCCGTGAAGCTGTTCTGAAAGTACACTCCCGCAATAAACCACTCACAAAAGATGTGAGACTGGACATTATCGCGAAGCGTACAACAGGGTTCTCAGGCGCAGACTTGGAGAACTTACTGAATGAAGCGGCACTGCTTGCAGCACGCCGTAACAGAAAAGATATTTCCATGCGTGAAGTCGATGAGGCAATTGACCGTGTTATTGTGGGTACGGAGAAGAAAAGCCGTGTCATCAGCGATCGCGAGAAACGTATTGTCGCTTATCACGAAGCAGGCCATACCATTGTAGGATACTTCCTGGAACATGCTGATATGGTACATAAAGTGACCATCATTCCGCGCGGACGTGCGGGTGGATATGTAATCATGTTGCCAAAAGAAGACCGCATGCTTGTTACCAAGCAGGAGCTGCTGGATAAAGTAACCGGACTCCTTGGAGGTCGCGTAGCGGAAGAACTGTTCATCGGAGAGATTGGTACCGGTGCGTACAGTGACTTCCAGCAGGCGACAGGTATTGTGCGCAGCATGGTTATGGAATACGGTATGAGTGAGAAACTGGGTCCAATGCAGTTCGGAAGTTCACAAGGACAGGTATTCCTCGGACGGGATATCGGTCACGAACAGAATTACTCGGATTCCATCGCATATGAGATTGACCAAGAGATGCAGCGTTTTATTAACGACTGCTATGAGAAGTGTAAAGCTCTCCTTACAAAACATACGAGAGAGATGCATCTGATCGCTGAAACACTGCTTGAAGTGGAAACGCTCGAAATGGATCAGATCAAGCAATTGATCGAAACAGGTTCTCTGACGCCAAAACCGGAAGGCGATAACTCAGGAGAAGGCACCCCAACTGAAGGCGGCGAGCCAATCATCGATAATATCGGTGACGTTCGTGTCCGCATTCAAGGCAAAGATGAAACATCTGAGCTACCAGTTGGAGACATTCCTAACGAAACTCCGGACATGGATAAAGGCGGCAGTGATCCGAATGATGGCGGCACAAAGCCAACATCATAATATGTAATGAATGGCCGGCGATGATGCCGGCATGATGAAAGAGAGCCCTCGTGGCTCTCTTTTTTTGCAAATAATTATTCATTTAGAGAAGGAAAGGATAATCGAGAGCTAGATGGCGAACCGGATAGTATAAGGGGGATAAGAGGGGATATCCTGCCCTTTTTCATTTATTGACAGAGTCGTGAACGTTGTGTACATTAGTTGTTAAACCGCTTGTGATTCGTTTCACCAGCGAATATAACGACTTAGTTAGTCCTATGAAACAGCGCTTGACGCTGTCCCGATAAGGAGAGGATCACAGGTGGAAGCTCTGGCTTTAGAGCGCAAGGCTGAGATGAATCGCGAGCTGCGTGAGCGGCTGATGGAACTCAAGAAGGAACGCAATGCCATTATTCTTGCTCATTACTATCAACGTGACGAGGTACAGGAAGTCGCAGATTTCCGTGGAGACTCCTTCCTGCTGGCTCAGAAAGCTGCGCAGACAGATGCGGATGTCATCGTATTCTGCGGTGTTCATTTTATGGGTGAAAGCGCTAAAATTTTGGCTCCGAACAAGACGGTGCTGATTCCCGATGAACGTGCAGGCTGCCCGATGGCGGATATGGTTAACGTGGATGGATTACGTAAGCTCAAGGCACAGCATCCGAATGCTAAAGTCGTCACATACATTAACTCTTCGGCTGAGATCAAAGCGGAAACGGATATTTGCTGTACATCTGCTAATGCTGTTCGTGTAATCCAATCGGTGGATTCGGAGGAAATTATTTGGGTGCCAGATAAAAATCTAGGGCACTATGTGCAGCAGCATACAGACAAAAAGATGATTATCTGGGAAGGTTACTGCAATACGCATGATATGCTGACCGTAAAAGATGTCGTTGAAATGAAGGCTAAATATCCGAATGCTGAGTTTGTTGTGCATCCCGAATGTCGTCCTGAGGTTGTAGAGATGGGGGACTTCGTAGGCAGCACAACAGCAATCCTGGAGTACTGCAAGAAATCAGCAACCAAAGAGTTCATTGTTGGTACCGAGGATGGTACAGGATATCAGCTGCGTCTTGACAGCCCGGATAAACAGTTCCATTTTGCGACGAAGTTCCTGGTATGTCCTAACATGAAGGTCAACAACCTCAAAAAGCTGGTCAAATGTCTGGAAACGATGAAACCGCAGATTTATGTACCGCCGGCTGTTGCTGATAAAGCCAGAGAATCACTAGAGCGCATGTTACTGGTGAAGTAACATGCGTTACTCTTGCTCCGAGACAGGTGAATAAGATGATACCGCAATATATATATGATTTTGATCTCTCTGCGCTGCCGATGGTGGAGACTGATGTGCTGGTGATCGGTTCAGGCATTGCCGGTCTGTTTACCGCGATTAAAGCCAGCGAACAGCATCGGGTATTGATGATTACGAAGAAGTCTTTGCTTGAGAGCAACACCAGATATGCGCAGGGGGGCATTGCGGCTGTAATTGCTGAAGATGATTCACCTGTATACCATTTGCAGGATACCCTTGCCGCTGGAGCAGGCTTATGCCGCTCTGAGGCAGTGGAGGTATTGGTAAACGAGGGCCCGGACGGAGTCAGAGAACTGATCCGTCTGGGAACATTATTTGATCAAGAGAACGGCGAGTTGGCGTTGACGCAGGAGGGTGCGCACAGCCACCGCCGTATTTTACATGCCAACGGAGATGCCACCGGATATGAGATCGTCAGAGCGCTCGCTGTGGAGGTCCATGAACATTCTGGAATTGATGTTTGGGATGAGCATTTTGTCGTTGATCTCATTACGGATCATGGGGAGTGCATCGGTGCTCTGATTCTGAAAGAAGACGGTTCAAAGGTGTTCGTCAAAGCAAAGGCCACAGTGCTCTGCTCAGGCGGGGCGGGGCAGCTGTATCGTTATACAACCAATCCCAATGTGGCTACCGCAGATGGTGTTGCGATGGCTTATCGGGCAGGTGCAGTCGTTCGTGATATGGAATTTATTCAGTTCCACCCGACTTCTCTGTGTTACCCCGGGGCTCCGCGCTTTTTGATATCTGAAGCTGTACGCGGGGAGGGTGCGTTCCTTCGCAACGTGAAGGGTGAACGTTTTATGGAGAAGTACCACACGCAGCTTGAACTCGCACCACGGGATGTTGTAGCCAGAGCAATTGTTAGCGAAATGGAACTGACTAACAGCACGTTTGTATACCTCGACATTACACATGAGCAGCCGGAGATGGTAAAGCATCGCTTTCCTACTATTTACGAAACCTGCATGCGGTACGGGCTTGATCTGACCACAGATTGGATTCCCGTTGCCCCTGCTGCGCATTATATGATGGGCGGAGTAAAAACAGATTTGAGCGGTGAAAGCAGCATTGCCCGATTATTTGCATGCGGTGAGGTATCCTCTACAGGTGTACACGGAGCTAATAGACTAGCGAGCAATTCCTTATCTGAAGCGATTGTATTTGGACGAAGAATCGTGGAACGTATTCATTCCCTGCCTTCACTTCATGAATCACTTGGGATTGATGTGAAATCTCTAAGCTTGGACAATAAGAGCATCAGCCGTGAGAAAGAGCAGCGGCCTTCCGAGCCGATATCGGAAAGACGTTTGCGTCTGCAGAAGATGATGGTTCGTCAAGTAGGACTTCGAAGAAACGGAAAGAGCCTGCAGCAGGCAAAGGATAAGCTGCAGCAGGAGTTGTCTTTTTTTGATCAAAGACTTACCCAAAGGGAAGAACTGGAGTATGCCAATCTTCTGACCTGTGCATGGCTTGTCACCAGCGGAGCGCTGCACCGTGAAGAAAGCCGAGGGGCACACTATCGTGAGGATTTCCCCGCACGGGATGATGCAGTATGGCAGAAGCATAGTCTGCAGCAGCGAGAACAAGTGATTGTGGAGGAATGGATGTCATGATACTGAATGGATATAATGAGGAACTTATTGAGACGATCAAAGGCTGGCTTCGTGAGGATGTAGGTGCAGGAGATATCACAACGAATGTGACCATTCCGGCAGGCAGTGAATCCAAAGCTGTAATCCATGCGAAAGATCACGGGGTCATAGCGGGTATAACAATCGCAGAGCTTGTATTTCAAGTCGTAGATCCAGAGCTTCGTTATACAGCAAAAGTAGATGACGGTGATGCAGTCACCCCTGGCACTATTTTGGCAGAAGTTGAAGGGAGCACTCATTCTCTCCTTACTGGGGAACGATTGGCGCTTAATCTGCTGCAGCGGATGTCTGGTATCGCAACGCGAACGCGTTCCTACGTCGCTGCCCTTGAAGGGTTAAAAACCAGACTTGTTGATACACGCAAAACAACACCAGGCCACCGCTTATTGGAAAAGTATGCTGTACGTGTGGGTGGCGGTGCCAATCACCGTTTTGGACTATATGATGCCGTTATGATTAAAGACAATCATATTAAAGGTGCAGGAAGTATTTCCAAGGCCGTGCAGCGTGCACGGGCCGTAATTCCGCATACGATGACGATTGAAGTAGAGACGGAAAACCAGATTCAGGTGCAGGAAGCCTTGCAAGCTGGGGCAGATATCATTATGCTGGATAACATGCGGCCCGATCAGATGCGAGAAGCGATCGCTCTGATTCGGGAACAGGCTCCACATGTGAAGATAGAAGCATCCGGGAACGTTTCTCTCGAAACTATTCGCGGAATTGCGGAAACGGGTGTGGATGTAATTTCGGTTGGCAGGTTAACCTATTCTTTTGAGAGCCTGGATATCAGCCTGGATTTAAACGAAAAGAAAGAGGGGTGAACCTCTTTGATTTTAGTCGTAGACGTGGGCAACAGCAACATTGTGCTCGGGGTATATCAGGGCCGGGAACTGCTGCACCATTTTCGTCTGAGTACATCTCGTCAGTCCACAGTGGATGAATACGGCGTATTGATTTATAATTTATTTCATATGTCCAGTATCTCAGCTCGTGACATTGAAGGTGTTATTATTTCATCCGTGGTTCCACCGCTGGTGAATGTCATCGAGATGATGTGTGAGAAATACGTGGGCCAAAAACCAATGATTGTCGGGCCAGGAATCAAGACCGGCCTGAACCTGCGATACGAGAATCCGCGTGAAGTGGGCGCGGACCGGATTGTAAATGCTGTGGCGGCCGTGGAGAAATACGGCGGCCCCCTTGTGGTCGTTGATTTTGGTACAGCTACTACATTTGACTGTATCGATGAGAAAGGCCATTATTTGGGAGGCGCTATCGTACCCGGCATTCATATTGCTACCGAGGCGCTGTATGAGCGGGCAGCCAAACTGCCGCGAATTGA
This sequence comes from Paenibacillus sp. FSL R7-0652, assembly GCF_038595045.1. Classification (NCBI taxonomy): domain Bacteria; kingdom Bacillati; phylum Bacillota; class Bacilli; order Caryophanales; family Paenibacillaceae; genus Paenibacillus; species Paenibacillus sp. FSL R7-0652. The sequence goes on from NZ_CP152001.1 coordinate 69,179, forward strand.
GCTGGAGAAGCCGAAGAAGGTTATAGGACGCAACACAGTGCATGCCATGCAGGCAGGAATCATCTATGGTTATGCCGGGCAGGTGGACGGCATTGTAGAACGAATCCGTGAAGAAATGAAGGCGGAACCTATGGTTATTGCCACGGGAGGACTTGCTGCACTGATTGCAGAAGAGACCCGAAGCATAGAGAAGGTAGATCCGCTTCTTACGCTCGAAGGGCTGCGTGTCATCTATGAGCGGAATCGGGAAAGGTAAGACATACACAGGGCGGCATACAGCAGGCTGGAATTACAGCTTAATTGTGGAGCCGTTTTTTTCTGTTAATGAGATAGGATTATACGCCAAAGGAGGCTGAATGACTTGGAAAACAACAACAACAAGCTTGACCGGTTAATCCGTGGTACAGCGATGAACGGAAAGGTAAGAGCATTTGCCGTTCAGACGACGGAACTGGTAGAGGAACTGCGCAGAAGACATGATACGTTTCCCACGGCTACAGCAGCCATGGGGCGTACAGTAACCACGGCTGCCATCATGGGAGCCATGCTCAAAGGGGAAGAAAAACTCACCATTCAAGTAAAGGGTGACGGCCCGATTGGCCAGATTGTAGCTGATGCCAATGCCAAAGGTGAGGTACGGGGCTATGTGTCCCAACCGCACGTGCATCTGCCGAGCAATCGTTTTGGCAAGCTGGATGTGGCCGGAGCAGTAGGTACGGAAGGTTTTATTAACATAACCAAGGATCTGGGACTGAAGGAGCCTTATCGCGGCAGTATTCCGATTATCTCAGGTGAACTGGGCGAAGATTTTACGTATTATTTTGCACAATCCGAACAGACGCCTTCTGCAGTAGGGGTTGGTGTTCTGGTAGATACGGATAATTCAGTTATCGTTTCGGGCGGATTTATTATACAGCTGCTGCCAGGCCTAACGGACCCGGAGATTACGGAAATCGAGAATGCGATTAGTGCCCTGCCTCCAGTCACAACCCTGCTGAATGAGGGACTTGAACTGGAAGAACTGCTGCGCCGTCTTTTACCAGATGTACAGGTGATGGGTGAGCTGGATATACGCTTTAACTGCAGTTGTTCACGTGAACGCTTGGAAAAAACATTAATCAGTCTCGGTCAGACCGAGCTGGAAGAGTTAATTGAAGAAGAAGGACAGGCTGAAGTGGTCTGCCAATTCTGCAATGAAGCTTATGATTTTAACAAAGAGCAGCTGGAAACCATCCTAGAACAAGCTAAGAACTGATCGATGCGGGGACGGGATGCGGTAATGAACAGACAGGAAAAAGGGTTATGGACAGCAGTTGTTATTCTGACACTCGGCGTATTGGTTATGGGTACAGTGATGGGAATGCAGATTCTTAAGCAAAATAAAGATGATACAGAGAATTCCCATGATGCCAACAAGGAAGAAGGAGCCGCGGTTGCAACAATTAACGGTGAAGTTATTACAGATAAAGCCTGGACTGAGGCATTAAAACGGCGTTATGGCAGTGAAATGCTGCTGCAGATGCTGAACCGGAAAGCGGTATATGCCGAAGCTGTGCAGCGTAATTTGGTGGTTACTCCAAAAGAAATTGCAAGAGAAATGGCTGGAGCAATGGAGGGTTATGATTCAGAGAGATCCTACTATGATGCCATGAAATCACAGCTGGGTCTGTCCAAGCAGGATCTGGAGCTTGAGGCAGGGTACCGTCTACTGCTTGAAAAGATCGCTACTGCAGGTATACAAATCCAAGATGATGATATTCAGCAGTACTGGGTAGAGCATCGTGAAGCCTATATCACACCTGAGAAATATGACCTGTCCATTATTGTTGTAAAAGAAAGGTCTGAATCAGAAGCCCTGCTGAAGGCTTTGAGGAACGGGGCTGATTTTGAAGAAACAGCTCGTTCGCAATCGCTGGACAGCTATTCCCGGGATTCGGGAGGCAGACTGGGATGGATTGAGCAGAACGATCCGTTCCAGCCAAAATCCGTTCTGCAGCTTGCTGCTAATATGGAAATTGGTGATACGGCCGGTCCGGTACAGGTGGATGACGGTTATGCTATCATCAGGCTGAATGACAGAGCTGAACGCCAGGAGCAGTCTGTAGAGGAAGTGCATGAGGAAATTCGCATGGAACTGGCGCTCAGCCAAGCTGATCCGCTGCCGCAGGTTGAAGAGATGCTCCGAGATAAATACGAGGCTGTGATCATCTCCGAAATCCCGGCCTCCTAAAACAATTGAATGACAAACGTCCTGTCTTATAGGAGCTGCATCTTGATAAAAATACTTTGTCTACGGTCTCAGGGCCTAAGGCAAAGTATTTTTTTGAGCACTCATATTGACAATGTCTTGTAACGTTGATAAGATGAAAATAATCAAATACCTACTCGTTTACTCGGATATAGATGAGATTCAAGACAGGATCAGTATAAATAGATTTGAATTCATGATTTCATTGTAAGAGAAACTTTCGGAAAGCTCGGCGCTGCCTATACCTGTATGCGTGTTTTTGATGCAGAAAGGAACGGATAATCACCGGATTTCCGCAGTTCTTCATAAAAACATCCAGAGGCTCATAAGCACAATCGTATAAAGGTAGGATTTATATAAGTATTATTCATCCCACTAAGGAGGGCATTCATATGGCTAAAGTAGTTAATAACGTAACAGAACTCATCGGAGGTACTCCGCTTGTTCGTCTGAACAACATTGTTCCTGAAGGCAGTGCTGAAGTGTTTGTAAAGCTGGAGTACCAAAATCCAGGCTCAAGTGTCAAGGATCGCATTGCCATCAGCATTGTTGAAGAAGCAGAAAAAGAAGGAAAGCTGCAGCCGGGTGGTACTATTATTGAAGCAACAAGTGGTAACACAGGTATTGGTCTTGCGATGGTGGCTGCTGCCAAAGGCTACAAATCTGTTATTGTAATGCCTGAAACGATGAGCTTGGAGCGCCGCAACCTGCTTCGTGCCTATGGTGCCGAGCTTGTACTCACACCTGGAGCAGAAGGAATGAACGGTGCTGTCAAAAAAGCAGAAGAGCTGCTCAAAGAAAACCCGACATACTTCATGGCAGAGCAGTTTAAGAATAAAGCGAACGTGAAAATTCACCGCGAAACAACAGGTCCGGAAATCGTTGAAGCGATCCAATCCATAGGCGGCACTCTTGATGCGTTTATCGCAGGTATTGGTACCGGCGGAACGATCACCGGTACTGGCGAAGTGTTGAAAGAAGCATTCCCTGGTATCAAAATCGTGGCAGTTGAGCCGGCAGCATCGCCAATTCTGGCAGGTGGCAAACCGGGACCTCACAAAATTCAGGGGATTGGTGCAAACTTCATTCCTGAGATTCTGGATCAGGAAATATATGATGAAATCATTCACATTGAGAATGATGATGCATTCGAAACCGCACGTGCTGTCGCGAAAGAAGAGGGGATTCTGTCCGGCATTTCATCTGGTGCGGCAATCCGCGCAGGCCTTCAGGTAGCAAAACAGCTGGGAGCCGGCAAGCGCGTTGTCGTTATCGTGCCTAGTAATGGTGAACGTTATCTGAGCACACCACTGTACAACTTCGAGGCATAATAATACGGATACAGATGCTTCTGATGGTCTAATCTGATGTGAGCATATTTCTGTTTCACACATGATCATGAACGAATCCTTCCTGCCCTGACGGGTGGGGAGGATTTTTTGCGTAATGCTTTTAAAAGCAACGGCGCTTTAGTATACTATCAAACAATAAGAACTATATAAGTCGGACCGATTTATACCAAACGGAGAGGGAAGAAAAAAGCTGGAGAAGCGCAGCGTCCGTCTAAATCAATAATTCAACTTATATCGTGACACAGGAAAGGGCGGCGGGCCGCAATGACACACCTGATGACAACATATGCCGACTGGGAAGCATGGGCGAAACGAGGCTGGACTATGCTGCCTTATATAACGAAGTCGGATGAGGGACCGTATCATGGCGGTCTACCGCTGACGTGGGAAGCCGCATGGCAGCATGCGTCCCCTAATGCAATCATACTGGAGAATGGCAAAGGCGGAAGGTATACCTTTCTCGGCTTGAATCCGGTATCGGTCATTTCTGGCAAAGGGCAGGACGCCGTCATTCATGATGTGCACCAAGGAACAACACGAACAGATCAAGGTAAACCGCTTGAAGTATTAAAAAGATGGACGGAACCTTACCGCGCACCCAAGGTTAACGGAGCACCTGATTTTGCAGGCGGTTGTGCCGGATACCTCAGCTATGATGTGGCCAGATCACTGGAGAAGCTGCCAACAATAGCTGAAGATAATCCTGATCTCCCGGATTACTGGTGGATGCGTTTTGAAGAGATATGGGCATACGATCACAAGCAGCAGGCACTCTTCTGTATGGTGCATCTGCAGGTGAGTCCCGAGCAGCGAGCAGAGGCGGACCTGCGCTCTCTGTATGCAGCGGCAGCGAAGCGAGCGGGTGTTATGCAGCAGCGATGGCTGCATATTATGGGTTTTGCCCAGGCAGAAGAGCAGCAGCAGGCATTGGAACTCCGTCATCGGCAGGTTCATCTTGCACTGCGCAGAGAAGACTCCGAGCGGGAAACGGAAGGGTGGCAGACCTCTTTCCCTCAAGAAGATTTTGAACAGGCAGTGCATAAGGTGCAGGAATATATCCGGCAGGGTGATGTATTTCAGGTTAATCTTTCACTCCGACATGAGAAGGAGCTCCGATCCAGCAGTGAGCACATCTACGAATGGCTTCGAATCGTGAACCCATCACCCTACATGGGAATGCTTCGCAGTCCCGGCTTTCAGCTGGTCAGTGGATCACCGGAGCTGCTCGTCAAAGTGGAGAATGGCAAAGTCAGCGCACGTCCCATAGCAGGAACGAGAAGAAGAGGGCATGATGAGGCAGAGGATCAGGCGATGGCGGATGAGCTGCTTGGCAGTGAGAAGGAGCGGGCCGAGCATATTATGCTGGTTGATCTGGAGCGCAATGATATTGGACGAATTGCTGCTTATGGATCAGTTCATGTCCCTGAGCTAATGACCATCGAAAAGTACTCCCATGTCATGCATCTCGTGTCACAGGTAGAAGGCAGGCTGGCCGAGGGACTATCTGTATTTGATGTCATAGCTGCCACCTTCCCGGGCGGAACGATTACGGGTGCTCCCAAAGTCCGCACGATGGAGATTATTGAAGAACTTGAACCAGTGCGGAGAGGACCTTATACGGGATCAATCGGGTGGATCGATTACAGTGGTAACATGGAGCTGAATATTGTCATTCGTACACTTGCGATCAAAGATGGGATGGGCTATGTTCAGGCCGGTGCAGGCATCGTGATTGATTCTGATCCGTACCGCGAGTACAGAGAGTGTCACAACAAGGCCAGAGCAATGATGAGGGCTGTGAATTACAGTGAGCGAGCTGAAGCTGAGAGTAAGCAGAGGCATAAGCAAAAGCACGAACAGGAAGAGTCACAACACAAGCAGAAATCATCTGAACGGATTGAAGCCGTTAAACAAAAATAATAAGGCCTCCACTGCAGTCTGCGGTGGGAGATGAGGAGGAGCGGACGTATGATTCTGGTTATCGACAATTACGATTCATTTACGTACAACCTGGTTCAATATCTGGGTGAATTGGGGGAGACGGTGGAAGTTCGCCGTAATGACGAGATTGACCTGGCAGGCATTGAAGCGCTGGCACCGGATCACATTCTGATCTCTCCAGGCCCATGTACACCGAATGAGGCGGGAATTAGCCTAGCAGTCATTGAACACTTTAAAGGCAGTATTCCGATCTTTGGTGTATGTCTCGGGCATCAAGCCATTGGACAGGCATTTGGCGGAAATGTCATTCGTGCAGATCGGATGATGCATGGCAAAACATCCGAAATGCTTCATTCGGGCACATCAGTATTTGCCGGTTTACCTTCCCCGTTCACAGCCACCCGTTATCATTCATTGATCGTGGAACGCAGCAGTCTGCCGGATTGTCTGGAGATTACAGCGGAGACTGCCGAAGGAGAGATTATGGGTCTGCGTCACAAAGAGTATGCCATTGAAGGGGTACAGTTCCACCCGGAATCCATTATTACAGACCATGGCCATCAGATGCTTCGCAACTTCCTGTCCCAACAGAAGGCCAACGTATAACATGCAGTATGCCGCGATTAACGGAGAACTGGTTCAACTGGCGGCAGCCGTGGTTCCTGTAACGGATCACGGTTTTTTGTACGGACTCGGTTTGTTCGAGACGCTGCGGACATACCAAGGTGTGCCCTATCTTCTGGAACGGCATCTGGATCGCATGGCTTCAGGTTGTGCCGAGTTGGGTATTCCTTTTACGGTAACCGCAGCAGAAGTAACAGACTGGATATCCCGTCTGATGCAGGCGAACAGGATTGAAGATGCTTACGTGCGTTATACCGTATCCGCTGGCGAGGCACCGCTCGGACTGCCTTCAGGGGATTATACAGACCCCACTCACATCGTATTGGCAAAAGCCCTACCTGCTCCCTCTCCTGCCCTATATGAGACGGGTAAAGTGCTTCAGCGCTTGTCCACACCGCGCAATACGCCAGAGAGCAGGGTAAGGTTCAAGTCACTACATTACATGAACAGTATTTTGGCGAAACGTGAATTGAATGGTTATGGTCAGCAGGATCAGCGTCTGCTTGGGGCGGAGGGACTGCAGCTCACCCAGGACGGTTACGCTGCGGAGGGAATTGTCAGTAACGTATTTTGGGTGCGTGAAAATATACTCTATACCCCCTCCCTGTCCACTGGCATTCTGCCTGGCATTACCAGAGGGGTCGTAATGGAGATTGCAGCGGAGCAGGGCATCGTCTGCATGGAGACGCAGTCACCATGGGAAGAGCTGTGGCAGGCTGATGAAATATTTTTGACCGGCTCAGTAGCTGAATTGGTTCCAGTAACAACACTGCGGAATCTGGATGGCACCGAAACAACAATCAGCAGCGGACAGATCGGCCCGGTTACGGCAGGACTACTGCGTATGTACCGGGAGAAAGCGGGGTATACTTCATGACACTTACACCAGTCATTTATGAACGGAAGTATGAATGGGGTCCGGCTTCAATAACGCTGGGAACCCGGACACAGATAATGGGCATTTTGAACGTTACACCAGATTCATTTTCAGATGGTGGACGCTATAATAGCGTAGAGCGAGCGGTAGCCCATGCGAAGCAAATGATGGAGGATGGTGCCGACCTTATTGATATCGGCGGAGAATCTACACGTCCAGGTTCAGATAGGGTCAGTGCAGACGAGGAGCTTCAACGGATTATTCCGGTCATTGAAGCCCTGCATGCAGAGGCACCGCATATTCCGATCTCGGTCGATACCTATAAAGCGAATGTAGCTCGCCAGGCTGTTCAGGCAGGGGCACACATCATCAACGATGTGTGGGGAGCCAAGGCTGACCCGGACATGGCGCGAACAGCGGCAGAGTTGGGCTGCCCGATTATTCTTATGCATAATCGGCAGGCCCGGGACTACACGGATTATCTACATGATGTTGTGCATGATGTGCAGGAAAGCATCCGGCTTGCCTTGGCAGTCGGTGTGCAGGAGCATCAGATTATACTGGACCCGGGAATCGGATTTGTGAAGGATCTCTCGGAGAACCTGGAGCTGATGTCTTCCTTAGGTCTGCTGAATGAGCTGGGATATCCGGTACTGCTCGCTACATCCCGCAAACGATTCATTCAGCATACGCTGAATGTTGGTGCAGATGATGCTTTGGAGGGCACTGCGGCAACGGTGGCCTTTGGCATTGCCCAAGGCTGCCAAATGGTACGAGTCCATGATGTGAAGTCGATCCGGCGGACGGCAGACATGTGTGATGCGATGCTGTATCAATCTCCAGGCTTGCGGAGAAGATCATAATGGAGGGCCTGCCCGGCCCTTCCATGCAGGAGCGGAGCGTTTTATATAAAGAGTGAGTTTTAGGGCGTAAAAAAGTAATTATCTCTCTACTTATATCAATATTTAAATAGAAAGCAGGCGAAACGAATGGATAGAATGGTACTGCATCGCATGGAGTATTACGGTTATCATGGGGTGTTTGCGGAGGAACGCAAGCTGGGGCAGCGGTATTACATCGATTTGGAGATTGATATGGACCTGGGCGAGGCTGGACGTAACGATGATCTGACCAAAACAATCAATTATGCAGAGATTCATGAATTGGTGAAACAGATTGTTGAAAATAAATCATTCCAGTTAATTGAAGCGTTGGGTGAACATATTGCATCTTCTTTACTAGACACTTATACTATTATCAATGCGTTGACAGTCAAGGTGACGAAGCCGCATCCGCCATTTGATATTCATTTTGGAGGCGTAACTGTAGAGCTTCGCCGCTCAAGAAAGTGAGAACTGATCATGATTGCACATTCGACCTCTGAATCCTCAGAGGCTTATATTGCTTTAGGGGCTAATTTGGGTGACCGGGAGCAGACGCTGCTTGAAGCGTTAACGCTTCTGGATGCACACCCTCACATATCTGTGCTGCGATGCTCTGCGATGTATGAGACGGAGCCGGTAGGATATGTGGATCAGCCTGCTTTTTTGAATATGGCCGCTGCCGTCAGCACCAGTCTGACACCGGAGCAGCTGCTCGCTGAATTGCTGAGTATAGAGAACCAGCTGGGGCGGGTTCGAGATATTCGCTGGGGTCCGCGTACAGTAGATCTGGATTTGCTCTGGATGCAGAGTGAGACGCGAGATACTGAACTGCTTCAACTGCCGCATCCCCGTATGGGAGAGCGGGCTTTTGTACTGGTGCCGCTGTCGGACATCGTACCGCAGGACGAGGCATCAGGTCTGCATACCTTTGTACACGCATCGTTGTCTGTACTGGATGGAAAGGATGGAATACAGCGTTGGAAAACATGCAATTGGCCAACCGAATCCGGGCGTTCCGGAAGCTGAAAGGGTTAACCCAGCATGAGCTCGCAGCCGAGACAGGCATATCTTTGGCCATTCTGGGAACGATTGAACGGGGAAATCGGAAAGTGACACCACAAGAATTAAGCAGGATTGCTGGTGTGCTCGCAATTAGTATTGAGGAATTACAAGGTCAAACCAAACCTGAATGACAGATATATAGATCAATTTGAACAAAATCAGCTTTGGGGATGAACAGACAGCCCGGGCTTGGAATAGATAAGGGGTGAAACAGCAAGCATGCTTAAGATCGGCAATATTAAAATGAAAAATCAGGTGGTCCTTGCGCCAATGGCTGGTGTATGTAATCCAGCTTTTCGCTTGATTGCCAAAGAGTTTGGCACAGGTCTTGTCTGCGCAGAGATGGTGAGCGGCAAAGCAATTGTGCATGGCAACCAGCGAACACGTGAGATGTTGTTTGTTGATGAGCGCGAGAAACCGCTTAGTCTTCAGATCTGGGGAGGCGACCGGGAATCACTCGTTGAAGCGGCAAGAATCGTAGATAAGGAAACGAATGCAGATATCATTGACATTAACATGGGGTGCCCTGTACCAAAGGTAACGAAGTGTGATGCAGGTGCACGCTGGCTGCTGGACCCGAATAAAATATACGAGATGGTATCCGCCGTTGTAGAAGCTGTGGAGAAACCTGTTACCGTTAAAATGCGGATTGGCTGGGATAACGAGCACATCTATGTAGTGGAGAATGCTCTTGCTGTGGAACGCGCCGGCGGAAGTGCTGTCAGCGTGCACGGCCGGACAAGAGAACAGCTCTATACCGGCACAGCAGATTGGTCGCATATCAAAAACGTCAAGGATGCTGTCTCCATTCCTGTCATTGGTAATGGCGACGTATCTTCACCGGAGGATGCCCGCCGTATGCTGGATGAAACGGGCTGTGACGGAGTAATGATCGGACGTGCTGCCTTGGGTAACCCATGGATGCTGTATCGTACAATTCAGTACCTGAGTTCAGGCCAGCTGCCTCCCGACCCGAATGCGGAGGAGAAAATCCGTGTAGCTGTTCTCCATATGGATCGACTGATTGCACTCAAGAATGAAACGGTCGCTGTACGTGAAATGCGCAAACATCTGGCATGGTACCTGAAGGGGTTGAAAGGATCAGCCCGAATTAAGGATGTTATTATGGAAGGAACCAAACGCGATGAGATGGTAGAGATTTTGGAGAACTTCGTGGAGCAGCTGAAAATCGAAGGGAATCTGGAGTCTGAGCCTGTCATCACTGGAAATGCCTCTTAATTAACGAAGCAGTTGTAAAACGTTTACAGCCATAGGGGGCGTAACATTGACTTTTCGAGATCGTTCCCCTATAATTTCTCAGTATAAATTCGCCATGTGCGTTTACTAAGTATAGTGCATCAGGAGGAATATTCTATTTCTCTGGAGAACTTCATATAGTTTTGAAGATGTATGCGGGCGGAGTTCTGTCATCAGCACTGATTCCGTTGCCGTACAATCAAATTATTCCCATGACAGGAGAATCGGTTGAGATGAGCGACAAGGAAGTTATCCTTACACCAGAAGGACTCAAGAAGCTGGAAGAAGAACTGGAAACACTGAAATCAGTGAAGCGCCGCGAAGTGGCTGAGCGGATCAAAGTAGCCATCGGATATGGTGATATCAGTGAAAACTCCGAATACGAAGATGCTAAGAATGAGCAGGCTTTCATTGAGGGACGTATCATTACACTGGAGAAGCTGTTGCGTAATGCGCGAATTATCAACAGCGACGAAATCGATACCGATTCCGTAAGTGTGGGTGCAACCGTAACGGTAGAGGATCTGGAATTTGGCGATATCACGGAATATACGATTGTAGGTACTGCGGAATCCAATCCGCTTCAGAACAAGATTTCCAATGAAAGTCCTGTAGGTAAAGCTATTTTGGGCAAGAAAAAGGGTACAGTGGTTGATGTAAGTGTGCCTGCTGGCGTAATCCAATATAAAATTGTAGATATTAAAAAGCTGTAGTAACGAAGCAGTCAGGTGCGGTAGACAAAAGCTTCCTTAGGGAAGCTTTTTTCAACATTACCGAGAAGCGTTTACTCACGGCTGCAATGTAAATAAGGAGATGAATACAGATCATGACGGATGAAGTCTTGAATCAGGAAACCGAACTTAGCGAGCTGTTACAGATTCGCCGCGACAAATTGGACGAGCTCCGCAGCTTGGGGATCGACCCATTTGGCCAAAAATACGTACGTACCGAAGAAGCCGGCTCCATTCTGAAGAAATATGAAGAACTGACCAAGGAAGAGCTGGAAGAGAAGCACATCGAAGTCAGTATTGCCGGACGGATTATGGCGAAGCGGGGAATGGGTAAAGCAAGCTTTGCACATATTCAGGACCTGAGCGGCCGAATCCAGATCTATGTTCGTCAGGATAGCGTGCCAGAGGATAAGTTTACGGCATTTAGTCTGCTTGATCTTGGGGATATCGTCGGGGTAACCGGTGTTGTGTTCAAAACCAAGACAGGCGAGACTACCATTAAAGTAAAAGACCTGGAAGTGCTGTCGAAGTCACTGTATCCACTTCCAGACAAATATCATGGTCTGACTGATGTTGAACTGCGTTATCGTCAGCGCTATGTAGATCTGATCATGAACCCTGATGTGCAGCAGACCTTCATTATGCGTTCCAAAATCATTCAATCCATGCGTCGTTACCTCGACTCCCATGGCTACCTTGAAGTGGAGACACCAACGCTTCATGCGATCGCAGGTGGTGCCGCGGCTCGTCCGTTCATTACACATCACAATGCGCTTGATATGGAATTGTACATGCGGATTGCGATCGAACTTCACTTGAAACGTTTGATTGTTGGCGGTTTGGAAAAGGTATATGAGATCGGCCGTGTATACCGCAATGAAGGCATGTCTACACGACACAATCCGGAATTTACGATGATTGAGCTGTATGAAGCTTATGCGGATTACAAGGATATCATGGCTCTAACTGAAAACCTGGTAGCTCACATCGCGCAGGAAGTGCTGGGTACACAAGTGATTCAGTATGGAGATCACGAAGTTGATCTAACGCCTCAATGGCGCCGCGTAACGATGGTGGATGCTGTTAAGGAAGTGGTTGGCGTAGACTTCTCCGTTCATATGACGGATGAGGAAGCTCACAGCTTGGCCAAAGAGCACAATGTAAAAGTTGAACCGCATATGACATTTGGCCATATCCTGAACGCTTTCTTCGAAGAGTTTGTTGAAGAGACACTAATTCAGCCAACATTCATTATGGGGCATCCACTTGAAATATCACCGTTAGCGAAGAAAAGCGATGCAGATCCACGCTTTACGGACCGCTTTGAGTTGTTTATCGTTGGGCGTGAGCATGCCAATGCTTTCACTGAGCTGAATGATCCAATTGATCAGCGTCAGCGTTTTGAAGCACAGATGTTGGAAAAAGAGCATGGTAATGACGAGGCTCATGAGATGGATGACGACTTCATCCGTGCACTGGAGTATGGTATGCCGCCAACAGGTGGTTTGGGAATCGGGATTGATCGTCTGATCATGTTGCTCACCAATTCACCATCTATTCGTGACGTACTGCTCTTCCCGCATATGCGTCCACGTACACAAGAGTAAATAAGGAACGTAGTTTTCGTTCATAATAGGAGAGGAACCTGCCACTTGCTTCAAGCTGGGGCAAGTTCCTCTTTGGGTTTACATAGGCAAGTCAAACTATTGTTGTTAGTGCGGGTTACAGCTGCTCAAATTTTTATTTTGGTTAAAAGAGGTGCCCTTCATGAAGTTCAGGCTTCACATCGCCAAGTTTGTATCTCCCCCGTTAATTTTGGTTGGCGGCTTCCTGCTGATTATTTCCTTCGGAACGGTGCTGTTGATGCTGCCGTTTGCCAATCAGAGCGGTACACATCTAGCCTTTATCGACGCTCTTTTTACAGCTACCTCTGCGGCATGTGTGACGGGGTTGGTTGTGGTGGACATAGGGGCAACCTTTAATTTGTTTGGTCAGATTGTCATTATGATTCTCATGCAGCTGGGTGGGCTGGGTTTCATGACCATGGCCACATTGTTTGCACTTGTGCTGGGTAAAAGGCTGTCTCTTAAGGACAGGCTGCTGCTGAAGGAAGCTATTAATGCAGACAGTATGGAGGGAATCGTACGAATTATCCGCAAAGTTCTGATCTTTTCATTTACCATTGAGGGAGTGGCGGCAGTTATTCTGGCGCTGCGCTGGGCAGCCGAGATGCCGTTCATGCAGGCAGTTTACTATGGCATCTTTCATTCGGTATCCTTGTTTAACAACGGGGGATTTGATCTGTTTGGCAACAGCTTTCAATACTATACCGGAGACTGGATTTTTAATGTCACAGCTTCAATTTTGGTGGTGTCGGGCGGACTTGGCTTTGTTGTTCTGAATGACCTGTTCGAATATCGCAAACGTCGGCGGTTATCCTTGCAGTCCAAACTGGTGCTGTCTGTATCAGGTGCGCTGATCGGGATAGGTGCAGTAGTGCTGTTCATTTTTGAATTTACGAACGGTCATACGCTGGGTTCACTGACCTGGAGCGAGAAGATATATGCATCGTTCTTTCAATCTGTCTCTACACGCTCTTCTGGAACGAGTACTATTGATATCACGCAGATGCGGCAGGCAACTCAATTTTTCTTTATCCTGCTTATGTTCATTGGGGCTTCTCCAGGTTCGACAGGTGGGGGAATCAAAACGACCACGTTTCTGATTATGATAGGAGCAGTATATGCCATGATTCGCGGAAACAAGGACATTGTTTTCTTCCGTCAGCGAGTACCGAAAGATCTGCTCATGAGAGCATTGACCATTATTATGGTTTCCCTCAGTATCTTCATGGTTGTGGTGATGCTCCTGCTTACAACAGAGGATGCACCATTCCTTTCACTGATGTTTGAGGCGGCATCGGCTATTGGAACGGTTGGTCTTTCGGTGGGCGTAACCCATGAGATGACCAATTGGGGCAAAATTATTATTACCTTCACCATGTTTGTTGGTCGGATTGGGCCATTAACGATAGCGTATGCGCTTCGTCCACGTAAGGAGAAGAAATTGTATCGCCATCCGGAAGGCCGAATTATTATTGGATAAAACAAAAACGCAGCCATTCAGTATGCACATCCCTTATATGAAAAGTAGGGAGTGACATTGAATGTACTGCGTTTTTTTATGTGTCATGGATGATTGAGGTTCATAGCTTATATGCATAGAGAATTTAGATGTAGTGTGAGAGCTTCGTCCATCAAGTCAGCATTGACCTGATCTGGTCTAAGCACAGCATGAACAGCCAAGCCATCAATAAGGGCATACAGCCGTTCAATCTCGAGTTCCTGATTCAGATCTGGTCTGAAGAGCTTAAGCTCCGTCAGTGTAATGATGGCCATCTCGACAGCGCGTCTAATATCATTATAGACAGCGTCAGCAAGTTCTTTGAATGCTGGATCAGTTTTGGATTTGGCAGTAAAAGCGTACCACACCTCCATTTCAGCCATTTTCTCATCCGTATTAGGCATGAATTCAAGCAGCAATTGCTTCATATTATCCATCGGGTGTCCATCAAAGGACATGCGCTTAATCCGGGACGTAACTCGTTCCGATACAAGATTCATTGCAAATAGCAGCAGCTCCGATTGAGTGGAAAAGTAGTGACGCATAGAACCGACCGAGATTCCGGCTTCTTCGGCGATATTCCGAACGGAGGCCTGCTCCATACCGTTTTTTCGAATTATACGCCATGCGGCTTCGGCCACGAGCACGCGCTGTTTATCATGATCTACAATTTTAGGCATGACTTCATTATATCATTATTGATTATTATAGTACAAACGTGTTAAATTGGATGTAATACAAGTGTATTATATTAAGGGGGGTGCAGTCATGATAGCTTATTTTATTATCGCATGTGAGATTGCTTTCTGGGTTTTTGTTGCGGCAGGGTTGAGCGTACGATATATGCTGGGCCAAAAGCGGTTGGGATGGGCTCTGTTGGCTGCTACACCGATCGTTGATGTCCTTCTGCTAATTGCCACTGTAATCGATCTCCAGCGCGGAGCTGAGGCGAGTATGGTTCATGGCATAGCGGCAATTTACGTAGGAGTAAGTATTGCCTTTGGACATCAGATGATTGCTTGGGCAGACCGTTACTTTCAATACTGGTTCAGAGGGGGAGAGAATCCTAGAAAGAATAAACTGTATGGAAGAGAACATGCCAGGAACGAGCGTATGGGTTGGATTAGGCATCTTTTGGCTTGGAGTATAGGAAGTGCGATACTTTATCTCATCATAATCTGGATCGGTGACGCTGCTCGGACAGAGGTGTTTACAGGTTTGATTCGTGTATGGGGCTTGGTGCTGGGCATCGATTTCTTAATTAGTTTCAGCTACAGCTTGTGGCCAAAAAAGGCGCCTGCTAAAAATATAGGATAATGCTAATAAAGAAGAGGTAGGATATTTACGTATCAGCTAATGCTCAATCTTAGGGTGAAAAAGTCCACTGTGAAGACAGAGGTTTTAAGACGAGATTTAGAATTTCTATGTCAGGGTAAAAAAGACTTGCATTCATATTCTACACATGGTATATTCTAATTCCGGCCAAGAAAACACAGCTTACACAGTGGACAAGCAAATAACATTAAGCTTCGAAAGAAACTTAAAAAAAGAGCTTGCAAAGTCGGTTCGGAAATGATATGATATAAAAGTTACTGAAGCGAAAGAAATTCAGTGATGAAACAAGTTTGATCTTTGAAAACTGAACAACGAGTGAGTAATGATCTTGCTTGCAAGATCAACAATGAGATTTTTAATCTCGTCAGATTCAAAATGAGCTATTCGCTCTTTTCAATACCCCGATGAGTTTCACAGTGTTTAACTACGCTGACGAAATTCATCTTTATTGGAGAGTTTGATCCTGGCTCAGGACGAACGCTGGCGGCATGCCTAATACATGCAAGTCGAGCGGACTTGAAGAGAAGCTTGCTTCTCGGATGGTTAGCGGCGGACGGGTGAGTAACACGTAGGCAACCTGCCCTCAAGCTTGGGACAACTACCGGAAACGGTAGCTAATACCGAATACTTGTTTTCTTCGCCTGAAGGAAACTGGAAAGACGGAGCAATCTGTCACTTGGGGATGGGCCTGCGGCGCATTAGCTAGTTGGTGGGGTAACGGCTCACCAAGGCGACGATGCGTAGCCGACCTGAGAGGGTGATCGGCCACACTGGGACTGAGACACGGCCCAGACTCCTACGGGAGGCAGCAGTAGGGAATCTTCCGCAATGGGCGAAAGCCTGACGGAGCAATGCCGCGTGAGTGATGAAGGTTTTCGGATCGTAAAGCTCTGTTGCCAGGGAAGAACGCTTGGGAGAGTAACTGCTCTCAAGGTGACGGTACCTGAGAAGAAAGCCCCGGCTAACTACGTGCCAGCAGCCGCGGTAATACGTAGGGGGCAAGCGTTGTCCGGAATTATTGGGCGTAAAGCGCGCGCAGGCGGTCATGTAAGTCTGGTGTTTAATCCCGGGGCTCAACCCCGGATCGCACTGGAAACTGCGTGACTTGAGTGCAGAAGAGGAGAGTGGAATTCCACGTGTAGCGGTGAAATGCGTAGAGATGTGGAGGAACACCAGTGGCGAAGGCGACTCTCTGGGCTGTAACTGACGCTGAGGCGCGAAAGCGTGGGGAGCAAACAGGATTAGATACCCTGGTAGTCCACGCCGTAAACGATGAATGCTAGGTGTTAGGGGTTTCGATACCCTTGGTGCCGAAGTTAACACATTAAGCATTCCGCCTGGGGAGTACGGTCGCAAGACTGAAACTCAAAGGAATTGACGGGGACCCGCACAAGCAGTGGAGTATGTGGTTTAATTCGAAGCAACGCGAAGAACCTTACCAGGTCTTGACATCCAACTAACGAGGCAGAGATGCGTTAGGTGCCCTTCGGGGAAAGTTGAGACAGGTGGTGCATGGTTGTCGTCAGCTCGTGTCGTGAGATGTTGGGTTAAGTCCCGCAACGAGCGCAACCCTTGATCTTAGTTGCCAGCACTTCGGGTGGGCACTCTAAGGTGACTGCCGGTGACAAACCGGAGGAAGGTGGGGATGACGTCAAATCATCATGCCCCTTATGACCTGGGCTACACACGTACTACAATGGCCGGTACAACGGGCAGTGAAGCCGCGAGGTGGAACCAATCCTAAAAAGCCGGTCTCAGTTCGGATTGCAGGCTGCAACTCGCCTGCATGAAGTCGGAATTGCTAGTAATCGCGGATCAGCATGCCGCGGTGAATACGTTCCCGGGTCTTGTACACACCGCCCGTCACACCACGAGAGTTTATAACACCCGAAGTCGGTGGGGTAACCGCAAGGAGCCAGCCGCCGAAGGTGGGATAGATGATTGGGGTGAAGTCGTAACAAGGTAGCCGTATCGGAAGGTGCGGCTGGATCACCTCCTTTCTATGGAGAATCGTCTTCTGCAATGAAGACATTCAAATTTAAAATCTAGCCAGGTCGGCTAGTTGCTCACTCGTTGCTCAGTTTTGAGAGCTCAAACTCTCAATCATCTCGTTTTTTCGACGGACACCGATGGTGAACGGCCCGAAGAAACCGATTTGTTCTTTGAAAACTAGATATCGAAACGAAACAAACGCGAATTAGAACATTCCTTTTAGGGATGAATGCTGGCTCGGTTCAAGTAACCGAACAACAATCATCCGAGCTGAACTTGTGTCAACAAGTGAAAGTGTTTTTAAGGTAGATTGCTGGAGCGAGTGATCGAAATGGAGCGACTTTTGGCTTTGAACAAAGTTCAAAACAAGGGGAGCGACAGCTCGAACACGAGCGAACTGGTTAAGCTGCTAAGAGCACACGGAGGATGCCTAGGCGCTAGGAGCCGATGAAGGACGTGGCGAACAACGATACTGCCTCGGGGAGCTGTAAGCAAGCTTTGATCCGGGGATGTCCGAATGGGGAAACCCAGCTGGGGTAATATCCAGTTACTCACAACTGAATACATAGGTTGTGCAGAGGCATACCAGGGGAACTGAAACATCTAAGTACCCTGAGGAAGAGAAAACAATAGTGATTCCGTCAGTAGCGGCGAGCGAACGCGGAGAAGCCCAAACCAAAGAGCTTGCTCTTTGGGGTTGTGGGACGTCTCACATGGAGTTACAAAGGAGTCAGTTAAACGAAGAGGTCTGGAAAGGCCCGCCAAAGAAGGTAAAAGCCCTGTAATTGAAAGTTGATTCTCTCCGAGACGGATCCCGAGTAGTGCGGGGCACGTGAAACCCCGTATGAATCCGGCAGGACCATCTGCCAAGGCTAAATACTTCCTAGCGACCGATAGTGAAGCAGTACCGTGAGGGAAAGGTGAAAAGCACCCCGGAAGGGGAGTGAAATAGAACCTGAAACCGTGTGCTTACAAAAAGTCAGAGCCCTATGTTGCGAACTTGTTCGTCAACAGGGTGATGGCGTGCCTTTTGTAGAATGAACCGGCGAGTTACGTTCCCGTGCAAGGTTAAGGTGAAGAGCCGGAGCCGCAGCGAAAGCGAGTCTGAATAGGGCGACATAGTACGTGGACGTAGACCCGAAACCGGGTGATCTACCCCTGTCCAGGGTGAAGGTGCGGTAACACGCACTGGAGGCCCGAACCCACGCACGTTGAAAAGTGCGGGGATGAGGTGGGGGTAGCGGAGAAATTCCAATCGAACTCGGAGATAGCTGGTTCTCCCCGAAATAGCTTTAGGGCTAGCCTCGGAAAACAGAGTCGTGGAGGTAGAGCACTGATTGGGTGCGGGGCCCGCAAGGGTTACCAAGCTCAGTCAAACTCCGAATGCCATAGACTTACTTCCGGGAGTCAGACAGTGAGTGCTAAGATCCATTGTCAAAAGGGAAACAGCCCAGACCATCAGCTAAGGTCCCCAAGTGTGTGTTAAGTGGGAAAGGATGTGGAGTTGCACAGACAACCAGGATGTTGGCTTAGAAGCAGCCATCATTGAAAGAGTGCGTAATAGCTCACTGGTCGAGTGACTCTGCGCCGAAAATGTAACGGGGCTAAACACACCACCGAAGCTATGGCTTGATGCTTTGCATCAGGGGTAGGGGAGCGTTGTATGTACGTTGAAGGTGTACCGTAAGGAGCGCTGGAGAGCATACAAGTGAGAATGCCGGTATGAGTAACGAAAAGATCAGTGAGAATCTGATCCGCCGAAAGCCTAAGGGTTCCTGAGGAAGGCTCGTCCGCTCAGGGTAAGTCGGGACCTAAGGCGAGGCCGAAAGGCGTAGTCGAAGGACAACAGGTCGAAATTCCTGTACCACCGTAAATCGTTACGAGCGATGGGGGGACGCAGTAGGGTAGTGACGCAGGCTGATGGATGCCTGTCCAAGCAGTAAGGCTGATGTGTAGGCAAATCCGCACATCATAAGGCTGAGCTGTGATGGGGAGTGAAAATTACAGTAGCGAAGGTCATGATCTCACACTGCCAAGAAAAGCCTCTAGCCAGATGAAGGTGCCCGTACCGCAAACCGACACAGGTAGGCGAGAAGAGAATTCTAAGGCGCGCGGAAGAACTCTCGTTAAGGAACTCGGCAAAATGACCCCGTAACTTCGGGAGAAGGGGTGCCCCGGTAGTGTGAATAGCACGAGGGGGCCGCAGTGAAAAGGCCCAAGCGACTGTTTAGCAAAAACACAGGTCTGTGCGAAGCCGTAAGGCGAAGTATACGGGCTGACGCCTGCCCGGTGCTGGAAGGTTAAGGGGAGTGGTTAGGAGCAATCCGAAGCTGTGAACCGAAGCCCCAGTAAACGGCGGCCGTAACTATAACGGTCCTAAGGTAGCGAAATTCCTTGTCAGGTAAATTCTGACCCGCACGAATGGCGTAACGACTTGGGCGCTGTCTCAACGAGAGATCCGGTGAAATTTTAATACCTGTGAAGATGCAGGTTACCCGCGACAAGACGGAAAGACCCCATGGAGCTTTACTGCAGCTTGATATTGAATTTGGGTACGATCTGTACAGGATAGGTGGGAGCCTTTGAAGCATGAGCGCCAGCTTGTGTGGAGGCACCGTTGGGATACCACCCTGATCGTATCTAGGTTCTAACCTGGTGCCCTTAGCGGGTACGGGGACAGTGTCAGGTGGGCAGTTTGACTGGGGCGGTCGCCTCCTAAAGAGTAACGGAGGCGCCCAAAGGTTCCCTCAGAATGGTTGGAAATCATTCGAAGAGTGCAAAGGCATAAGGGAGCTTGACTGCGAGACCTACAAGTCGAGCAGGGACGAAAGTCGGGCTTAGTGATCCGGTGGTACCGCATGGAAGGGCCATCGCTCAACGGATAAAAGCTACCCTGGGGATAACAGGCTTATCTCCCCCAAGAGTCCACATCGACGGGGAGGTTTGGCACCTCGATGTCGGCTCATCGCATCCTGGGGCTGAAGTAGGTCCCAAGGGTTGGGCTGTTCGCCCATTAAAGCGGTACGCGAGCTGGGTTCAGAACGTCGTGAGACAGTTCGGTCCCTATCTGTCGTGGGCGTAGGAAATTTGAGAGGAGCTGTCCTTAGTACGAGAGGACCGGGATGGACGTACCGCTGGTGTACCAGTTGTTCCGCCAGGAGCACCGCTGGGTAGCTATGTACGGACGGGATAAGCGCTGAAAGCATCTAAGCGTGAAGCCCCCCTCAAGATGAGATTTCCCAGTATGTAAGACCCCTTGAAGACGACGAGGTAGATAGGCTGGGGGTGGAAGTGCAGCAATGCATGGAGCTGACCAGTACTAATCGGTCGAGGGCTTATCCAATAGCAAGTTCGAGTCGCGTGAGTTTCGTTTCGAATCTAGTTTTCAGAGAACAATCACTCTGATGAATGGAAGAAGCTATGCTTCGATCCAATCGCGTTTGGTGGCGATGGCGGAGGGGTTCCACACGTACCCATCCCGAACACGACCGTTAAGCCCTCTAGCGCCGATGGTACTTGGACCGCAGGGTCCTGGGAGAGTAGGACGCCGCCAAGCAAAGAACCACTGCCGATGATGTTCGGTGGTGGTTTTTATTTGTGTACTATAATTGATGAACATAAAAGAAGGCATTTTAGGAAAACTTAATTACAAACACATTGAAAGCATGCGTACCGATCAGATGAAAGGGCGCTTTTTTGTTATATACCCGGATTGTGTCCACACAACGCATACAGTTGTATACAAGAGGGAATACACCTGATTGTTTCAAGGAGTTTCCCTTGACATTTCAAATATCGCTTTGCTAAGATGGACAATAATATATTTTCAGAAAACGAATTTTCGGCATAAAATACAGCCTGGAATCTTCGGGTTTTGGTCCGTAAAGCTGAGCAAACATAAGGAGGAACACTTGCGTGTGGGAAGATAAATTTGGTAAAGAAGGCTTCACCTTTGATGATGTATTGCTAGTGCCGCGGAAATCCGAGACACTGCCAAAAGAAGTAGATGTATCTGTTCGTTTGAGCGATAATGTCAAATTGAACATTCCTTTGATCAGCGCAGGGATGGATACTGTTACTGAGGCGACACTGGCGATTGCCATTGCACGTGAAGGCGGTATTGGTATTATTCATAAAAATATGTCGGTTGAACAACAAGCCGAAGAAGTAGATCGAGTTAAGCGCTCGGAGAGTGGTGTTATTACGAATCCTTTCTCATTGACGGCTGAACATCTGGTATCTGATGCTGAAGAGGTTATGGCAAAATACCGGATCTCTGGTGTGCCCATTGTTGAAGGGGACCAAAAGCTCGTAGGAATCCTTACAAATCGTGACTTGCGTTTCATTCATGATTACAGCATTAAGATCAGTGAGGTTATGACTCGTGAGAACCTTGTTACAGCCCCTGTTGGCACAACACTGCAAGAGGCAGAGGGTATTTTGCAGAAGCATAAAATTGAGAAACTTCCATTGGTAGATGAGTCCAACACATTAAAAGGTCTTATTACCATTAAAGATATTGAAAAAGCAATTCAATTCCCTAAAGCTGCTAAGGACGCGCACGGTCGTCTTTTGGTTGGTGCTGCGATAGGTATCTCCAAAGATACATTTGAGCGTGCTGACGCTCTGGTACAAGCTGGGGTTGACTTAATCACTGTAGACTCTGCCCACGGACACCATATTAACATCATCGATGCGGTACGTCAGCTTCGCGAACGTTTCCCTGAGTTAACCATTGTTGCTGGTAACGTTGCTACTGGTGAAGCAACTCGTGATTTAATTGAAGCTGGAGCCTCGGTCGTGAAGGTCGGAATCGGTCCGGGTTCGATCTGTACAACTCGTGTTATTGCAGGAATTGGTGTTCCGCAAGTCACAGCGGTATATGACTGTGCTACTGTAGCACGTGAATACGGTGTGCCGATTATCGCTGACGGTGGTATCAAATACTCAGGTGAGATCACTAAGGCTATCGCTGCTGGTGCTCACGCAGTTATGCTGGGAAGTTTGTTCGCAGGTACGGAGGAAAGCCCAGGTGAATCAGAGATCTATCAAGGACGTCGCTTCAAAGTGTATCGTGGTATGGGTTCCATGAGTGCAATGAAACAAGGTAGTAAAGATCGTTACTTCCAAGACGACGACAAAAAACTGGTGCCTGAAGGTATCGAGGGCCGTGTAGCTTACAAAGGTCCGTTGTCTGATACCATTCATCAGTTGATCGGTGGCCTGCGTTCGGGTATGGGATACTGCGGAACGAGCAATTTGGATCAGCTGCGAAATGATACAAGCTTTATCCGTATTACAGGTGCTGGACTTCGTGAGAGCCACCCGCATGATGTGCAGATTACCAAAGAAGCACCTAACTACTCGTTGTAATCCGAAGAGAGTTAATGATTTCCAGGACAAGCTCGGCGATTTTCGCCGAGCTTGTCTTTTTTTGCGGATACCCCTGTGATAGAATAGAACAAGCGGTTACGGTCCAACGACGGATCTGGGCGTTGCGGCGATTTTTTGACGTGATCCCTAGAAGGTTTGTTGGGTGAACGAAGAAAGCCAGATATGGCTGATCCCGCTGCAGTAAAAGCCGATGTCCAATTACATAAGCATGCGGCAAGATGCGAACGAACTGACAATCGAACTGAACGTTTAAGCAAACAATTTGCTTATTCTAATACAGTGCATATAGCAGAGACATATACACATCTAATATCACAATGACAGGGTTTAAGAAAACGCAGTATAAGCTGCACCGGGGCATCTCATCCAGAAGCTTCGGATCGAAGGGAGTATTCATCATTGAAAGCCAAACACATGAATAAGAAGAAACGTCATATCCTCAAAAAGAGCGCAGCCTCGGTTATGCTCCTTAACATGCTTTGCATGTCTGCAGTAATGCCCGTAATGGCGGCGGCGGACAACTCCAGTCAGGTTTTGACAGCAGCCGCAGCAGCAAAATCCACAGCAAAAGCGGTGAAAATTCCAGCGGCTGACTCGCTTGGGCTTGATGTAGAATCAGCAGTGCTGATGGAAGCCTCCACAGGTCAAGTCTTGTTGTCAGTTGATGCAGATAAGGCAAAGCCTCCAGCAAGCATGACCAAGATGATGACAGAGTACATCGTTGCTGAGCAGGTTAAACAAGGGAAGTTTGGCTGGGATACTGTAGTTGAGGTTAGTAAGAACGCAGCTAAGAGTATCGGCTCACGTATTTTCCTCGCTGAAGGTGACAAACACACGGTGAAGGATCTGTATATCGCTATGGCTGTTGGATCAGCAAACGATGCTACGGTGGCATTGGCTGAGTATGTTGCGGGTTCGGAAGCAGAATTCGTGAAAATGATGAATGAAGAAGCGAAACGGATGGGCATGAAGGATACCCACTTCATTAACTCTACAGGTCTGGATCGTGCAGATATGCCAGCGGAGTTCCGTCCGGCAGAAGACAAGGAAACGGTGATGTCCGCTTTGGATGCTGCTATTCTGTGCAGATACATTGTCAAGGATCATCCGGACTACAAAGATTTTACGACGATTCAATCTTACAAGTTCCGTCCTAATGACAAGGCACCAATCATCAACTATAACTGGATGCTGGAAGCGAATAAAAATATAACCAACTTCAAAAGCTACGCATATGAAGGTCTGGATGGGATGAAAACAGGCCACACAAGCAATGCGGGCAATAACTTTACGGGTACAGCTGAGCGTAACGGCATGCGTTTGATCAGTGTAGTTATGGGTACAGACTCCGAATCTGCACGTTTTAGAGAGACCAAAAAGGTGTTGGACTACGGCTTTGATCATTTTGAAGTAAAACAGGCTGTTGCAGGCAAAACCAAAGTCACAGGCTGGGAAACGGTACCGTTGAAAAAAGGGAAAGAGACGACAGTTCCTGTCGTAACCGATAATGCAGTGAGCTTTGTTGTACCCAAAGGCACTCAAAACCTGGATGTAACATTCAAAGCAAGTGTAACCGAAGCAGACAAGCTGGTTGCCCCAATCAAGGCGGGTACTAAGGTAGGCACGGTAACGTACACTTACAAGGCAGAGGGAATGGAGCCCCAGGAAAAAACGGTAAATCTGATTACAGCTGAAGAGGCCGAAAAGGGCGGTTGGTTCCGTCTCTTCTTCCGTGCAATTAAAGATTTCTTCATTGATCTGTTCGACGGAATTAAAAACTTGTTTTAACCGAGAATGGTCATATTGAAACAAAAAGCTCCCCTTCAGCAGGGGCTTGGGCAGTTAATTGTTCATAAAATACAAACTAATACTGCATGAGTGGATTGTATATTTACAATTTTTCCGGTAAAATATCAAGTTAGAATTCTACGTATTAGAGCATAAAAGTATACCATTCTTTCATCTGAATAAAAGCAGTATTACGCTTGTTGAAAATGAGAGAAAACACATACACTACGGGGGGCTTGGAATATGGAAACGGGAACATCACGCGTTAAAAGAGGTATGGCTGAAATGCAAAAAGGCGGCGTAATCATGGACGTCATGAACGCTGAGCAGGCTAAAATTGCGGAAGCAGCAGGTGCAACAGCAGTAATGGCACTTGAGCGTGTTCCTTCCGATATTCGTGCAGCAGGTGGGGTCGCACGTATGGCTGATCCAACTATTGTTGAGGAAGTAATGAAGGTTGTAACAATTCCTGTTATGGCAAAAGCGCGTATTGGTCACTATGTAGAGGCTAAAGTGCTTGAGTCACTGGGTGTCGATTACCTGGATGAGAGTGAAGTACTGACTCCTGCGGATGAAGTATTCCATATTGATAAACATGAGTTCACTGTACCGTTTGTATGTGGAGCAAAAGACCTGGGTGAAGCTCTTCGCCGGATCGGTGAAGGTGCATCTATGATTCGTACAAAAGGCGAGCCGGGAACAGGCAACATTGTTGAAGCAGTACGCCATATGCGTTTCATCAACAGCCAGATTCGTAAAGTAACCAATATGTCGAAGGACGAGCTGTATGCAGAAGCAAAGAACCTTGGTGTTGCATACGAGCTTTTGCTTGATGTACATGAGAACGGAAAACTGCCAGTAGTTAACTTTGCAGCGGGCGGCGTAGCAACTCCGGCAGATGCAGCGCTTATGATGCACCTTGGGGCAGATGGCGTGTTCGTAGGTTCCGGTATTTTCAAGTCAGACAGCCCGGAGAAGTTTGCTCGTGCGATTGTGGAAGCAACAACTCACTACACAGATTATAAATTGATTGCCGAGGTCTCCAAAAATCTGGGAGCACCAATGAAAGGTATCGAAATTTCCAAACTTGCACCTTCCGAGCGTATGCAGGATCGCGGCTGGTAAGAGAAGGGGAATAATAGATGAAGATTGGCGTTCTGGCACTGCAGGGTGCTGTTACAGAGCATATAAAGAGCGTGGAGCGTGCTGGAGCTGAAGGTATAGCCATCAAGCAGGTTGAGCAGTTAGAGCATCTGGATGGTCTGATCCTGCCGGGTGGAGAGAGTACAACGATTGGCAAGCTGATGCGCAAGTATGGATTTTTGGAAGCCATTCGTGCATTTGCGGCTGAGGGGAAGCCCGTGTTCGGTACCTGTGCAGGTCTGATTGTTATGGCGAAGTGCATTCAGGGTCAGGAAGAAGCTCATCTGGAGCTTATGGATATGACCGTATCCCGTAATGCATTTGGAAGACAGAGAGAAAGTTTTGAGACAGACCTGCCTGTCAAAGGCATTGATGAAACCGTACGAGCTGTATTCATACGAGCTCCATTGATTGAGAGTGTTGGCGACCAGGTCGAGGTTCTGTCAACTTACAAAGATGAGATTGTTACAGCACGTCAGGGACATTTACTGGCTTGCTCTTACCATCCAGAGTTAACGGATGACTATCGTCTGCATGCTTACTTTGTAGATATGGCCAAAGCATATAAGCAATCGTAAGTAGTAAATAAAGTATGATGTACAACCTATGATCTCCCGGTCATCGGATCACTCCCCAGCTGTCTGTCCTAGGCTGCTGTGGCAGCTGCATCTGAACGGATGCCTCATGTTGCTTGTAACTGCTGCATAGCGGGAATTGCGGCAGAGGGCAGACCTGGGGACATAGGTTGTTTTTTCGGTTATCGGTATGGAGTAGGTTATAATAGGTGAATCGTTCATTTTAGTAAAAGTTTCGAGTTCGGGACTGACAAGAAGCCCGATATTCTATATTGCAGGTTTATTAGGAGGGGTACGAAGTGCTTGATGTTAAAATATTGCGGAATGAATATGCACGAGTAGAAGAAGCATTGAATAACCGCGGCAAATCGCTCGATCTGATTGCTGGATTTACCGAGTTGGATGCCAAGCGCCGGGAGCTGCTTCAGGAGAGTGAAAATCTGAAGAGCCGCCGCAACACGGTGTCCGCAGAGGTAGCCCGGTTGAAGAAGAATCGCGAGAACGCAGATGATCTTATTGTTGAAATGCGTGAGGTATCAGATCGCATCAAAGCGATGGATGAAGAAGTACGTGAGCTTGAGGTTAAAATTAATGATCTAACGATGGCGATTCCTAACATCCCTAATGAGAGTGTACCTGTAGGTACATCCGAAGAGGACAACGTTGAGATTCGTCGCTGGGAAGAACCCAAATCATTCTCCTTCACGCCAAAAGCACACTGGGAGATTGCACAGGAGCTGGATATCCTGGATTTCGAAGCGGCAGCCAAAGTAACCGGTTCCCGTTTTACCTTTTACAAAGGGCTTGGAGCGCGTCTGGAGCGTGCACTGATCAACTTCATGATGGACCTGCATAGTGATCAGCACGGATATGAAGAGATTTTGCCTCCATATATTGTGAATCGGGACAGCTTGTTTGGAACAGGACAGCTGCCGAAGTTTGAAGAGGATTTGTTCAAACTTAGAGATACCGAGTACTATCTGATTCCAACAGCAGAAGTTCCGGTAACGAACTATCACCGTGAAGAGATTTTGAATGTAGATGATCTGCCAAAACATTTTGTGGCTTACAGCTCATGTTTCCGTTCTGAAGCTGGCTCGGCTGGACGGGATACTCGCGGCTTGATTCGTCAGCATCAGTTCAACAAGGTAGAGCTGCTTAAATTGTCTACACCGGAGACATCATATGATGAGCTGGAGAAAATGACACAGAATGCAGAGCGCGTACTACAGCTGCTGGGACTGCCTTACCGCGTGTTGACGCTCTGTACAGCAGATATGGGCTTCACTTCTGCCAAAACGTACGATATCGAGGTATGGCTCCCAGAAAGCAGCACATATCGCGAGATTTCATCCTGCTCCAACTGTGAAGACTTCCAGGCACGTCGCGCCAATATTCGTTTCCGCAGAGAGCCTAAGGCAAAACCTGAATTCGTGCACACGCTGAACGGTTCAGGACTGGCTGTAGGACGTACGGTAGCAGCTATTCTGGAGAACTATCAGCAGGAAGATGGCACGGTAATTATTCCGGAAGCGCTGCGTCCTTACATGGGCGGGATTGAACTCATCGCTCGTCGGGGATAACAGCAGTGATCGTATAGTATGCTGAGATCATCATTTGAATCCGTCTGTCATTGTCAGGAGATAGGCGGAACAAATGATGTATTAAGGTGATGGTAGAAAGAGGAATCATCCCTCATAAAAAATAAAGTAAAAAAGCTTGCATACGTTTATGAATCTATGGTATGATAATTTTCGTGGCAAGTTTATAAAATGAATATTTGGAGAGGTACCGAAGCGGTCATAACGGGGCGGTCTTGAAAACCGTTAGGGTGCAAGCCCACGTGGGTTCGAATCCCACCCTCTCCGCCATACTACACTTATAATAAGGATTCGAGTGACTTAGCTCGGGTCCTTTTTTGATTTCTTTTACAGCAAAAGAGTGAAGACTCGGCTGCATAAAAACGGCTTCATCTCCGCAGGTTATAGAAGTGGAGGTGGTTAAAATGAACCGCGAGTTAAACATCAATCAGAACGAACTTGTAGGCGCATGGCAGGATCGTTTACCCCAAGTCTTGAATGTGGGTGATCAGGCACAGGTCATGGCTGATGAGGCTGATGAACAGGCCCTTCGGATACACATTGCGACGGCAGGGCACGATATGTACTCCTTTGATTTTAAATGCCAATATGTGGACTCCCGTGAGGTGAGTGTTGAACTGGTAGACGTAGAACGGGACGGGCGGACGACAGATGAGCGTACAGAACCGATTCAGGAACTGGCGCATGACTACACCAGGCACATTCACGAATGTGCCCAGTCCCTGCAATCGATTACGAAACCTTGAATCAAGCTGAAGGAGTGGACTGGAATGACTAAAACTAAATCAGGTGTTGATAAAAACCTGCAAAATGTTATTGAAGATCTTGAACAGACTGGAGTTAACAGTCATCATGCGCAGCAAATACAGCAAGATTCCAATGATCGACGCCATCAGGATGCATTAAATCATGATAAAACAGAAGATAGAAACCCATCCCATTCCTAACCTAAGATGAGGAGGTGCATTTATGAGTAAACCGAAATCCATTCCTGTACCGGAAGCTCAGGATAATCGTCAGCATCGTCAATCTTCCAAGCATTCATCCATGCAGGAGCCACTGTCCGGTTCCAAAAAGGTGAAAAATCAAAACCATGTGGATCATTTGAATCCAGAAGGATAACCAGCCCATATTACTGCCTAATACAAGCAGCAAACCATACCGAACGAAATCTTTTTGAAAGTCCCTTGTTACCTAACAGGGGGCTTTTGCGTATTCATACATATGTAAAGACTAGCAGTCAGATGATCCGGAGCTCTGACATAGGTCTTTCTAGCCATTTTAAAGAGAAAAAATCACAATTTTCCCAAATGAGGTTTCAGTATTTTCCGATATGGTATATCATTGGTATTGAATTATTTTTTTGGGGTTATCACGAGAGGAGAGAAACAAATGACTAAACGCATGGGGGCGCTTCTTCTTACGTTGTTGTTAACCGTATCTTTGGCTTTAACAGCATGTGGAAGCAAGCAGGAACCAAAAGAGGCATTGAAGACGGCTGCAGCCAATGCTTCCAAATTAACGTCGTATGAACTGAATTCCAACTTTACTATTAATGAATTGAGCTATAAACCTGGTGATGCTTCTCAGACTGATCCAAGCATGACGCAGTTTATGAGCATGCTGAAGGATGCACAGCTGAATGTTACGGGTGTATATCAAAGTGAGCCAATGCAGACAGAGATGACCGTTGGTATCGAGCTTAAAGGCGATATGGGCATGACGTTCAATATTCCTATGGTGATGACCAAAGAGAAGTTGTATGTCAAAGTACCGAATATTCCATTCCTGCCGATTCCAGAGAATATCGTTAATAAATTTATTGAATTTGATCTGAAAAAGCTGGCAGAGCAGGAAGGTACCGAGTTCAATCCTGATGCAATGGATGCTGCCAAAACACAAAAGCTGAGCAACGAAATTATGGATGCTGTGCTGGGTGAGTACGATCAACAGAAGTTTTTCAAAAACCTGGATACCAAAGATGCAAAGCTGCCTGAAGGTGTAGATGCTAAGCAGGTAGTACAATTCTCAGTAAACAATGACAATGTGAAAGAAGCTGTTACTGTTCTGGTAACCAAAGCGCTGCCTAAAGTAATGGATATTGTCTCCAAAGAAGAATATCGGGATATGCTGCAGCTGAGCCAAGCAGACATCGATAAAGCTAAAGAAGATTTGAAAATCACTGAAGCAGATCAGGCTGAAATGGCTAAAGATCTGGATAAGTTGAAAAATGTACTGACAATTAACACGTTTAACATCGACTTTGCTTTGGACAAAAATGACTTCCCGGTATATCAAAAAATGGTCGCTGACATGCTGATCAAACCGGAAGATACAAAAGATGAAGTGAAATTGGCATTTACCGGTTCTAACACGTATACCAAAATTAATGAAAAGCCAGCATTCAAGATCAATATCCCAACTGGCGATGATGTAATTACAATGGAAGAGTTCGAGAAAATGATGAATTCTTCCTACGGTGGATATTAAGATCTGAAACCCAGTGAAACCGTCTGTTATTCAAGCGGAGGAGGAACTTCTCCCGTCTGGATACAGGCGGTTTTTTCTATTAAAAAACCGCACAGTCCTTTTTACAAGACAGTGCGGTTACGGGTATGTAGAAAACTAACAGCCAAAGCCTATACCAGCTAGCGCTGCAGTTCATTCTCCAAATCCTCCGCAAGCACAGCGTAGATTTGATGATCTTGATAGATGCCGTTAATTTTCAGGTATTTACGAGCGATACCCTCCGGCCGGAATCCATTTTTCTCAAGTACCCGACGAGAGCCTTTATTCGAAGGAAGAACAGCTGCCTGTACCCGATTCAACCTCAGGGCACGAAAGCCGTATGCCACAGCCAGTTTAACTGCGGCCGTCATACGCCCGCCTCCTTGATAGTCAGGATGGATAAAATAACCCATATCTGCGTAGTTGGCGACGCCGAGTACAACATTGTTCAGACTGACTTGCCCAATGAGCAGGTCATCTTTAATCGTGAAAATACCAAATTGATAACCTGTGCCTTCATCAGCGGCTCTAACTCGATCTTTGATTCGCTGAGTCTGTGCCTCGAAGGTATAAAAATCATCTTCCCGGACGGGTTCAACAGGCTGATATGGGATACGGGTAAGCTGAATGAGTTCAAGATAGGCCTGCGCATCCTGGACAGTAAGCAGACGAAGACTTATACCATGTGCAGTATCATATAGTGTTAGTGGCATTGCAGCAAACATCCTTTCTTCCATTGCTTTTTAATTACGTGTTGAGTGAATTACTTTTTTCGCAATCGTCTAAAAAATTGGGTGAGCATCGTAGAACACTCGGGTTGAAGAATATCCGGAATGACTTCGGTGCGATGGTTGAAACGCGGTTCCTGAAGCAGATTCATTAATGTGCCTGCACAGCCAGCCTTAGGGTCAGCCGTGCCAAAGATGACACGTGGGACCCTCGATTGCACTATGGCGCCAGCACACATCGGACAAGGTTCGAGCGTAACGTACAGAGAACAGTCCAGCAAACGCCAAGCTCCAATGACTCCGCTGGCTTCACGAATGGCCACCATTTCAGCGTGAGCAGTAGAATCCAGTGTGGTTTCCCGCAGGTTATACCCACGGCCGATAATTTCGTTGTTACGCACAATGACAGCGCCAATGGGCACCTCACCAAGTGCCTCTGCCTTCTGTGCTTCTGCAATAGCCTGCCTCATCCAATGTTCATGCAGAGCCTCCTCGTTCATTTCATTGAGATCTTCTGGCTGGGAAATATAATCATTCATGGGTGTGAAACTCCTTCCATTCGTGTTTGTTCAGCGAACAGATATTCGGGTTGTTAACATGTTGTGTATAGAACTGTGGATAAAAAGGCATTTGCACACATAGTTATAAACATAATATCCACAAGCCTGTGGATATGTGCACAAACAGAGTGATTAATTTTATAGCATATGTTGAAAATCAAAAATACAACAAAATTCGATTCATTTCAGCTTGGGCGGTAACTTTTGGACAAAGGGCGATAATCCTTTTCAAATAGTGATACAAGCGTTATGATGGGTATAGGTTTTGCCATATATCGCCAGAGGGTATAAGCCGAGAGGTGAACAAAAAATTTGTCTATTAAAACGAAATTATCCATGATTATGTCGTGCTCGGTGCTCGTTATTTTGGTATTAAATATCGCACTGAGTTATTATACTACAGAAGAGAATCTCAGGCAGGATAGCGAGAACAAGATGGTGCTTACGGCGAAGCAAATTGCTATCTCTGTCGAACAAAATCAATATAGTTCAGATTATGTCAAAAGGCAGATTGGAAGCAATCTATGGCTTGCTTCCATTATGGCGGCTGAGGAATTGGATCCAGACATCCGCAATATTACCAATGAAGAGCTTGTGCGTTTAAGTAAAAAAGTAGGTGTATCTCATATTTCACTCATGGAGCAGACCGATGATGATATCGTTGTCAGCCGTTCATCTGATCCAAGAGAGATTGGTCTGTCTACGAAATCAATGACATATTGGTATCAGGCATTCAAGCAGTTATTTGAGAAGCAGCAGGTGACAATTCCCCAAGGACAGAAACTGGATCACTTCTGGTCTGACGGATTTGAATATTCAACGTCCAGTCCTACAGATATTGATATCTGGGGGTATTATCATGATGGAAAGAGAAACTACATAATCAATCCCTTCTATAATAATACTGAAGTTGATGACTATGTGAAAATCTCGAGCCCGGATGAAATATTAACGAAAATCCGTGAAGTCAATCCTTCCATACTGGAGATTACAGGCATCAATCCGTTAACTTTTGGTAACCCGGATATGCGTGACGACGGAAGAGATACAAACTTTAGTAAGCTGAACAACAGACCGATCCGATTCGGTACGTATCAGTACGGTTCGGTGGATGAAGATCATCGTGCTGTAGTGCGTGCAGTCCGCACAGGCCAGAATGTGTCGTTTGTGAGCGAAACACATGATCAGAAGGTTTTGAAGAGCTTCATTCCGATTTTCACACCTAATGAGTCTTCTTACGTGATCAGTATTGTCATGGACTACAAACAAATATCCTCAATGGTATCCGAGCAGTTGGTCAGCCATGCTTCAATATCTCTGGTGCTGCTGGAGATAGTGATCTTCGGAAGTTACCTGCTCGCTGGTTACATTACACGTCCAATCCAGTCCATTTTGGGCAAAGTGAATGATGTGGCAGATGGGCATTTTGATTTCCGTTTGAAAATTAAACGCAAGGATGAACTGGGGCAGCTCGCTAACCGGATTAATGCGATGATCCGCAATCTGGGCCACTATACAAGCCGGCTGAAACAGATGTATGAAGAAAATCGGGCGGTTAAGGAGCATTTGGAGTCCATCATTAATCAAACTGCAGATGCGATTCATATAACAGATCTTGAAGGAAAAGTGCTGCGGGTTAACCGCGCATTTGAGCAGCTGTATGGGTTTCGCAGTCGAGAGGTGGAAGGGCGTTTACTGAAGATTATTCCGCCTGAGGCAGAAGAAGAAATGAAACGGCAGCATGCACAGCTTATTGAAGGGATGTCGATTACGTCCAATGAAACGATCTGGATGAAAAAAGATGGGACCCGGGTAGAAGTCAGTGTAAGCACGGCACCTGTGCGGGACGAGGCTGGTGAGATTACAGCGCTAATCAGTGTATCCAGGGACATTACAAGCCGGAATCGGATGGAAGAGCTGTTAAGACGGTCAGAGAAGCTGACGACAGTAGGCCAGCTTGCTGCTGGCGTAGCTCATGAAATACGCAATCCGCTTACGACACTGCGTGGTTTCCTGCAGCTTCAGCAGCAGAGCAATAAGCTGAACCACCGTCATCTGGATCTGATGTTATCTGAGCTTGACCGGATTAACCTGATTGTCGGTGAGTTTTTGATTCTGGCAAAGCCTCAGGCGGTTCATTTCCAGGAACGGGATATCCGGTTCATTCTTGGAGATGTCATCTCACTCCTGGATAGTCAGGCCCATCTGCACGGGGTGGAGTTTGTGCTGCAAGCCTCATCAGAGTCGGCTATGGTACACTGTGAAGAGAATCAGTTGAAGCAGGTGTTTATCAATGTGCTGAAGAATGGTATGGAAGCTATGCCAAACGGAGGAAGCATCCATATCAAACTGAAGGTTGATGAATCAGCCAAACGGGTTAGAATTGAAATCAGGGATGAAGGTATCGGTATTCCTGAAGAAATGATGTCGAAGCTTGGGGAGCCGTTCTTCACCAATAAAGAGTCCGGCACAGGACTGGGTCTCATGGTAAGTCAGCGAATTATTCAATCCCATAAGGGCATGATGGATATTAAGAGCGTGATGAACAGAGGAACGACGGTTATTATTGAACTGCCGGCTTCTGAACTGCAGACACAGTTACAGGAGGCAGATCAACCAGCGGAACAACAACCAGATGAAGAGAACTAGATGAGGTGAGATGACCTTTTGCGTATTAATAAATTTATTAGTGAGACAGGTTACTGCTCCCGTCGAGCGGCCGACAAGCTGATTGAAAGTGGTCAGGTAACCATTAATGGTATCAAGGCAGAGCTTGGCAGTCAGGCAGAAGATGGCGATGATGTACGAATTAATGGCAAGCCGATCAGCGAGAAGAAAAAACATGTGTATATTGCGCTGAACAAACCCGTTGGTATCACCAGTACAACTGAGCAGCATATTCAGGGAAACATCGTTGATTTTGTAGGTCACCATGAGCGAATCTTTCCGATTGGACGTCTGGATAAGGATTCGGAAGGTTTGATTTTGATGACGAATGATGGTGACATCGTTAATCGCATTTTGAGATCGGAAGGCCGCCATGAAAAGGAATATATTGTTACGGTAGATCGGACGATTACACCGAGCTTCCTCAGAGGGATGAGTACGGGTGTCAAGATTCTGGGCGAAATGACACTGCCCTGTACAGTTACCAGAATGACAGATCGTGTCTTTCGAATTATTTTGACTGAGGGAAAAAATCGTCAAATTCGTCGGATGTGCAGTGCATTTGGATACGAAGTTCGCAAGTTAAAGCGGGTTCGTATTATGAACATTCGCCTTGGAGAACAGGCGACAGGATCCTGGAGAGAACTAACAGCCGCAGAAAAGGCAGAGCTCGGCAGCTTGCTGGATTATACACTGGAATAAAGAATCCAGAGTAATTGAAGTGGCCCTCTAGTAAAACGAGTTAAATTGAGATGATCTTTTCCATGTAAGTTTGATGAATCGAGCACTGTCTCCATAAGGAAGACAGTGCTTTTTGTTGTGGGTACGTGACGTATCGTGTTCTTAAAAAAAGTGAAAAAGACCGTTCTCCTTAACTTCAAAGAGAACGGTCTTGACGTACATGCTGCTGAGGGCTGCTAGGTGCCGCTGCCAACAGACTTTACATTGGTATTGTTACTTTGATACTTCCGGATAATGGATACTTCTACACGTCGATTCTGTGCTCTTCCAGAGCCGGTATTATTACTGGCGACAGGGTGGTACTCTCCATATCCACTTGGTGTGAATTTCGAAGGGTCCAGTTGGGTGTTCAGCAGCAGAATCTTCAGGAAATTCAGTGCTCGATCTGCACTCAAATCCCAGTTATCCTTATATTGGTTATTGGAAATGGGCACATTATCTGTATGACCTGATACCACAACTTCGTATTCAGGAAACTCCTGCAGCATGCTGGAGATCGCTTTAGCGAGTGAACGCGACTCAGGCTTCACATCTGCTCGTCCGGAGGAGAACAGGGCTTTATCACTAATAGTGATTTTGAGTTCAGACTGATTGAGCTTCGTATTCAGTTGGTCTGAAAGTCCATTTTGAGCAATATACTTGTCGAGCTGTTTCTTCAGTTTCTCCAGATTCTCCTGTTCCTTCTGAGCCATCTGGGCATCTGTAATCTGTGCTGGTGTTTTCTTCGTAATTTCCTTCGGAATTTCCTTGTTCTTGCCAAGATCAGTGCTGGAGTCCGTCGGGTTCATTGATGTATGATCCAGAATACCGGTACCTCCGTTAAGTGCGCTGCTTAGTGCTGAAGCCATCTGCTCAAATTTGGCTGCATCGAGTGAGCTCATGGAGAACAGGGTGATAAACAAAGCGAGCAGCAAGGTCATTAAATCAGAATACGGAAGCAGCCAGCTTTCGTCTATATGTTCTTCATGCGGTTCATGTTTTTTACCCTTTTTCACCTGATGATCCCTCCTTCTCTTCCAGTTGTTTGCGTTCGGAAGGTGTCAGGAATACAGATAACTTTTGGTTGATGGCAATGGTGGATACACCTGATTGGATCGACAACAATCCTTCAACCATCATCAGCTTGATCTCCATCTCTTTCTTGGACATCCGCTTCAGCTTGTTAGACATCGGGTGCCATAACACGTAACCACTAAAGATACCGAGAAGTGTAGCGATAAATGCAGCCGCAATGGCATGAGAGAGCTTCTCCATGTCACTGAGGTCGGCTAGTGCCGCGATGAGACCAACTACGGCCCCGAGAACTCCGAGTGTTGGTGCATACATCCCCGCCTGAGCGAAGATCAACGCGCCGCCTCGATGTCGTTCTTCGGTTGCATGAATATCTTCCATCAGTACATCACTGACGAACTCTTGGTCATTACCGTCAATAATCATACGCATGCCACCACGAAGAAATTGATCATCGATCTCTTCTACTTTGGATTCCAGTGCGAGCAAACCTTCACGACGGGTAGTGGAAGCCCAGTCCATAAATGTGCCAATCAGAGAAACGCGGTCAATCAGCTGCTGCTTTTTGAAAAGGATACCGAATAGTTTCGGAATCTTTTTAACTTCAGACATCGGAAACGCCATAAAAATCGTCCCTGCTGTACCAACAAAGATAATAACGTATGCTGCCGGGTTATTAACCAGGTTGATTAGGGGCGCACCCTTCAGGAACATACCGAGTACAAGGGAGACCAATCCCAAAACTAGTCCAATAATCGTTGAAATTTCCATCATACACCTCATCCATGAGATAAAATTGAATCCTTTCAAGCGGCTGAATTCGGGCTTCCGGACGAACGCTTCGCCGCAATCCGCTGCATGTTCGGCAGCCCTCAAGGGCACCGGAACGACTGAAACGGTCATGTATAGTATTTATCGACCAGAGGGCCTTTTTTTTTAAGGGTTATTTTCAGGTATAATAAGATCAAATCCGCCCTTTATGGGGTGAGTAGGAGTGAAAAGTCAATGGGCGTAAAGCATGGACGTGATTATGAAGGAATATTGACAGATTTAACAGCGGCGATCGGACGTATCCCGGATCGCTATGTTTTCTTCGAAATGGATGAGGAAGAGTGGAGCAGATTGGGAGAACCGGAACAGCTTGAGGTAGACGAGGCGCTTGCAGAAGACTTGTTCTATGCGCTTGGGGAGGAATCCGTAATTCCGGTTGGCAGTGGGGTTGTTATCCATGATAAGGAACAGCACCGAATTCATATTTTAATTGGAGAAGAAGAGTTGACGTTTGTACCCTTAATTTAAAAAATATGAATCGTTGACAATACCTTATGCTTCAATGCTTTGGCTGTCTATTCTATGGATTTTGGCGCTTTGACGTGGTAAGATGATACTCATGAAAAAAGGCTTCCGCAGGGCGGTGGCCTGCCTTTAAGGCTGTGTGGGCAGCATGCAAAGGTGTCGATGGTCATGTGGATGAAGATCCGCGATGTCTCATCATATGGGGAGGAAGATAACGCATGGTTTTTACGCAAGAGGAAGTCGAAGCTCATCTGGGAAGGCTTGAGGGCTGGGAACTGGAAGAGGGACGGTGGATTGTCCGCAAATTTGTGTTTTCTAACTATATGAAAGGGATTGCCTTTGTAGACGAAGTCGCAGCGATTTCGGAGGCATTCAATCATCACCCTTTTATTACTATTGATTATACAACGGTTACGCTGCGTCTTACATCTTGGGATGAGGGCGGCATTACGTCAGTAGACATTAAAGAAGCAGAGCAGTACAACGAAGCCTTTGAAAAAATGAGAACAGAATAATCTCAGGATATACTGGTAACGAACAGCAAAAGAGGCTCTTGCCTCCCGGCCGGGAGAACGAGAGCCTCTTTGATGTCTTCGTGTCTTAACGGCAATGCTTACTTTTTCTCTGCCAACCACATAGCGATGTGAGCAATTTCCTCATCCTGCAGTCTGCCTTTGAAAGAAGGCATGCCGCCTTTACCTTTGACAATGGTAGAGTAGATTTTCTCCACATCATCCTTGCTGCCGATGTTGGCAAGTGCAGGACCTACCCCACCTTGAAGCTGATCACCGTGACAAGAGATGCAGTTCGCTTTCACCAGCGTCTCAGCCTGTCCGGCATCCATAGCTACTTCAGGCATGGACGGTTTGGCTTCTTGAGCCGCTTCCTCTTTACCTGGAAGCGTAAACATTAAAACAATAGCTAAAGCACATGCTGCAAAAAATACCCCGCTCATGATCCATTTGTGCATCCCTTGTGTCCCCTCCAGAATGAAAGATCATCTAACCCAAACTATCCCTATCATTATAACGGAAGCTGTCGTTACATCATAGCATTTTGTGGTAATTTTTTGAACTAATCACAAAAGAGAGACAAAATGAGACCATTTTATCTGCAATTTACTCTCTCGGACCCTCGTAGACCATGCAGTGGAAGGGCATCAGGCCGGTCGGGGTTTGACGTTCATATGTATCCTGGATGACAAATCCGCATTTCAGATATACCTGAATGGCGCGATTGTTCCAGGTAAGTACTTCAAGATCGATCTCGTTAGAAGGATTACGGCGAATGGCTTCTTGAACGATAGCTGTAACAAAGGCTTTTCCCTGTCCTTGACCGCACTTCTCCGGACGCATTCCGAGGCCAATCCGTGTCACACCCTGAAGCGGAAAATATTGAGCAAACCCATAGACCTGATCCTGTTGATCCAGGATAATCGCATACTGCTCATGACGCAGCCGTGCATCTCCAAATTCGACTTCCAGTGCTTTCATCTGATCCCAAGGCAGCCAGCTGTAAATATTGTATGGCGGATCATACTGCCAGCTGCATATAAGTGCTGCGTGTTCTTCCTGCATCGGTACAACACGAAACGTCAAAGGGGCTTCATTCTTCATATAACAGTGTGTGCTCCTCTCTTCCGTTACCCGTTCTTTGTTCACTCTACAAAAGAGCTGTTCATTTGGCAAGTTTTCAATTTTCAGAAAAAAAATGAAACAAAAGTCCGGCTCATTCCGTTTATATTATAACGGGATGGGTAAAAACATCATAAGGGCACGGACAAACGAAGTAAAATGAACCCTGATGGTTCGCATACATGTAATGATGGATGTGAGCAGCAGCTGCAGGGGGATAGAAGTACAAAAAAACCGCCGGATACATTCCTGCGGAGAATGTACCGGGCGGTTCTATTTATGCTTCTACTTCGTTACAGTATAGTTAATGGTTCCAGCATCATGTTGATTACAGCTTGTCCCTACTCAAGGGCCAGTGACTCATATGTGTCCGTGCTCATAATCCGTTTAGCGCCAATGTAGCGGTTAGCCCAATAGTTCTCGCTAAGAGAGCTGATGGTTACACCTTTGGAAGAAGAAGAGTGCGCAAACTTGCCATCTCCTACGAAAATACCTACATGAGATACGCCTTTACCTGTTGTGTTGAAGAATACCAGATCGCCAGGTCTCATCTCCATGCGGGATACGGAATCACCCATGTCATATTGAGAGCTGGATTGGCGAGCCAAATCAATACCTAGTTTGTCGAATACATACCGTGTGAAACCGGAGCAGTCAAAACCGTCAAGCGTTGTGCCTCCGCTTTTGTATGTAGTTCCCATTGCTGAATCGATGACTTTATCCATCTTAGAATCTGCAAATGCGCTGCCTGCACCAAGTGATAATGCAAATGTGAGGCTAAGTACTGCTGCGGTCAATTTCTTCTTAAACAAGTGATATACCCCTTCCAATGCCTGCGAGGTTAGCTTAAGGATTCGGTTGAAGGTCCCCTATGATCCCTCTGTATCAAGATCAATTCACCCATAACTGGTTCCCCCGCTTCCCAGGTGCAAGGAATTTGGCTCTGCTAGTTGTGCACCTGTAAAAAAACGAAAAGAAAATTTAATTTTAAAGTTTAGATTTAAAGTTGTTACAAATAAGGATTTAAAGATTACAAAGTTGTTACTAAAAACTCACTGCGATTATTGTACCAGAGGAGTGGTGCTTTGGCAACGTTTAGCAGTAAAATTAGCAAAAAAAACCTCGACCTTTGACGGGGGAAGGTCGAGGTTTGCGTATTTACACATCACAATGGATGAATTGTTTAACATGAGATGGTAACAATTTTTAAATGATCTAGTCAGTATTAGGGGACGATGTGGACTGCCATAAGCGGAAATGGGCACATACTTTCCACATGCTGAGCAGGCTTCTGGCAAGCGGATATGTCTGCTGTAGGATCAGTCCGGTAAGTCCGGTCAAGAACCATGAGGCAGATGTGAATACACCAAAGATGAGTAAGTGCACCATTCCGAGTATCAGGATGATGCCAATCACTGTGAAGATGCGGGTTAAAGCAATCCAGAGCCCTTTGAGCATTCCGTGAAGACTTCCTTCTTCTCCCGGAGCAGAGATACCGAACTGCATATAGAGCATCATATGGTGCACAATCCATCCGTAGATGATCCATCCTGCAGCATATGGGATGCCGGGCAGCAGTAGATGAATAGAATGGAAACTGTCCATGAAGATTGAATACAGTTTAGGTATGAGCCAGTAAGCGGGAAGCAGCATAAGTATTGTGCGAATGAGGTGCAGCAGCAGCATCGATTTCCACAATTTCTGGATGCCGCGGATGAACGGAATACGTTCTTCTGCGGTATTAAAATGCTGCAGGGAATAGAGCAGGCCTGCTTGAATAAGA
Source organism: Paenibacillus sp. FSL R7-0652 (assembly GCF_038595045.1). Lineage (NCBI taxonomy): Bacteria > Bacillati > Bacillota > Bacilli > Caryophanales > Paenibacillaceae > Paenibacillus > Paenibacillus sp. FSL R7-0652. The sequence goes on from NZ_CP152001.1 coordinate 110,034, forward strand.
GGGCTGATCAGCAGGCGAAGCAGCAGCATACCTCCCAGAATCCAGAGATAACGCTGGACCTCAGGGCCGGACAGACGCAGCTGACTTTCCATTTTGAACAAAAGCGTGCTCAGCTCTCCAGCATCCTCGGTCGGATAACGAAGCAGTAGAGGAACAACTGCCGACTGAACCAACCGGTAGATAAAATAGCCCCATACAAGCTGATAGAGAAATAAAATTGCAGCAATGAACATATGCTGACGGACGAGAAACCAGCCTTCGCGAATTTTTGCTTTCACCGTCTCCACCTCACCATGACAGACCTCCGAATACAGCTTCAATTAGTTTCGCAGCACTCATATTCCAGCGGGACTGGACTTGCTCGTCCAGTTTAGTTCTCAGGAAATTGTTCATATGGCGGTTCTCCAGCACGATGTCATATAAGGGATCGGTTATCGCCCAGGAGACGGGAGAGGTATACGTGAGTTTATAGGTAATGCGATCCTCCTTGCCGTCCCATTGCTTGGTTACGGTATGTCCATCCTCAAAAGCGATCCGAACAGGAACCTTCGGAAAGTCACTTCCTTTTTTGACAACTGTAATTGAGGATTCGTACAAGGTTTCCCCATCCTTTTCCACAGGAATAACCTTGATCCTCTCCACGGCAAAGTCGGCCATGCCGCCGCTGTAAACGTATTGGTCAAAATAATCGGCCCAAGAGGCCCGGGTAACTTGTTCGACTACCTTTTGAAAATCGGCCGTTGCCGGATGTTTGAAGCGATATTTCTTAACATAGGTTGAAAGGATGCGTTCCATTTGTTTGGCTCCGACCTGCTGTTCGATGCCAAGCAGTACGAGCTTCCCCCGGGTATATACGTTGGATGCATACTGCTGCTGTGAGTCAAACTTCCAGGAGGGCTGTGTTAATGGAGCGGGAGATGTGATCAGCCCGGATTGTACAGGCAGGTTCGGGATTAGCCCGTATTCCTGTTCCATCAGTTTGTCTTCTGCGTATGAGGTGAATCCCTCATCCAGCCAGGCCTCCTCAAATTCATTGCTCGCAACCATGCCGTAGAAGTATTGATGCCCGATTTCATGCACCACCGTTCGCTCCAGATCGTAACCTGGGGTTGTATCATCGGCTCCGAAGGCCGTAATTAAGGTTGGATACTCCATTCCCCCAGCGCCATTTGCCGCTTTAGGCGGGACTACAATAGATAAGGTGGCATATGGATAAGGTCCGAACCACTTGCTGTAATTGGATAATGCGGCTTTGGCGGCAAAGAGATAACGTTCCTTCAGATCCTGGTGTGCCGGGTCGAGATAAAGCTTGATGCGCACACCCGGCACGTTAGGAGCTGAGAAGGGCTCCTCTGCATATACAAAATCAGGTGAGGCTGCCCAAGCGAAGTCATGTACATCATCGGCATAAAACTGGTACACCTTCTCCCCATTTTTCAGAACAGCCTGTTGGGTTGGGAATCCGGTTGCGGCTACTTTGTATGTTTCGGGTACCCGAATACGAACACTATAGATGCCAAAGTCGGCATAGAACTCGGAATTGCCATGATACTGATGCAGGTTCCAGCCTTCTGCTGTACGCCCTCTTCTTCCTGCGGGTTCGTAGGCGCTGAGTTTAGGGAACCACTGACCTGCCATAACAAAATCATTGGTTTTGCCCATCCGGGCAAAAATTTTCGGCAGCTCCACTTCGAACGTTGTGCGGATTGTAATGCTTTCCCCGCCTTTTACGGGTTTTGGCAGCCGCACTTTAATCAGTGTTTTATCTTTGATGTTCCCGTCATCCGGCTGTACATACTGCATCCGGTGCAGCAGAGAAAGCCCGTCCTCTGTCTGCATATCAACAAACTTCATGGAGCCATAGCCATCTACCGGCATGACATCGCCCCGAAGCTTACCGCCGGATTCCTTCATAAATGTGCTATCTGCAGAGGAGAATGCATTAGGGTACATATGAAAATAAAGCTCGTTCACTGTTTTCTTCCCCGGATGGATCCAGGTGATCGCCTGTGTGCCCTGCAGTGTGTTCCCCTCGGTCAGCTTTACATCCATGTGGTATTCCACTACCCGATTGCTGTACACCTCGGCTGTAGGAGACTGCACGCTCTCCGGGGGGGCAGGGGTTGGAGCTTTAAGCTGGGGCTTGCCCGATTCCGGAGCGAGTATGGGCAGTTCAGATGAAGTGGAACGATTGTAACCGAGCATGATCCATATCCCTCCGGCAAGCAAACACAGGGCCAGGGATGCGGTGAGCCAGCTCTTGGCGCGTCGTGGAATCATCGATAAATACCTCCCGTTGACAAGCATCTACAGCATGTATATGTTTGCAATGGGCCGATTATTAGTTAAAATATTTGTATCAACTCTTGGAGGCTATAAACATGGACCAAAATGAGCAAAACGGCAAGAAACAGATTGCCTTGAATATCGTGAGTGCCAAAAGTAAACACAAAGGCTTCGGCGCAGGTTCTATTGATCTGAACAACCTTTCTCCGGTCATCATTGACCAGGGTGAAGCCAAGATTGACGTCGGTGCAATGCACGCAAAGAGTAAGGTGGAGCGCGGCATCAAATTTTCGACGAATCGAGAAGATGTTCCCAACGGACGTCAAGTGTGGCTGGTGTGGGTAGCTGTGGATCGTACGGAGCAAGGGCAGCTGTACGGTGGAGCGACGGCGTGTGAGATGTGGATCGATACAGAGGCCAAACGCGGCTGGAAGCTTCTCGCGGATCACGTGAACCGGATGGATTATGCATTGAAACGTCGGTTTATGCTGGATGAACTGGGAGCGGAAGAGAAAGCAGCGCTGAAGACACTTCTGATCTCTCATAATGAAGAGTGGTGGAATGCTTCACCGGATGAGTTGAAAGAAGCACTCGCTTAAGGTGCAAAAAAAGAACAGGCCCCGGATCAGAACTTCTGATCTCGGGGCTTGTTTTGCTTGCTGTAACTATGCTTGCTGTTATTCAGTCCAGTCCTATTCATCTGGCTGTATATTTATGAAATGTTCTATTACCGCGATTGGAAACTGCAGGCTGAGAAGTCCATGACGCAATCAAGTCATTGCGGAATTGCGTCACTCTACCCACCAGCGTTTGAAGTCACTCCACCAGGAATGTTTTTGTTCCTGTATTCCTTTCTGATTTTCAACCTTACGTGCCTTTTCGTCCTGTGTGGAATCTGGTAGTTCCATTTTACCCCGACATACCTCTGTAGGTTCCGTACCCTCAATAAACACTTCCAGCCGCTTTTCCTCACAGCCGTTACCTGCAAGCTTGCCGGTTTCCGGGTTGATATAGACACTGACGACCTGATCAGGAACGTTGAAAATTTTGGGCGGTACGCTTGCCAAAGCCTGTTCCGTAAATTGGGCGAAGATTGGGGCCGCACGACGGCCATCCGACGTGGAGATTGCTTTTCCTTGATCATAACCAACCCACACGGCGGTGGAAAGCTCCGGGGTAAATCCGACAAGCCAGGCATCCGTGTTTGTTGTTCCTGTTTTGCCTGCTACCGGGCGTTTAATCGCAGCAGATACCCGATTGCCTGTTCCCCCGTGCTCAAAGACACTTTCCATTAGACGGGTTAATACATAAGCTGCTGCCGGTTCAACCACGGTTTCTGCTTTGGTCTGAGGTGACTCATACAGTACACGCCCTGCAGCATCCGTGATCTGCAGGATGGCAATCGGCGGCGTTCGCTGCCCCCCGGCTGCAATAACGGAGAAAGCGGAAGCCATCTCCAAGGGACTGACAGGTGAAGTGCCCAGCGCAAGAGAAGGGACAGGGCTCAGCTTGCTTGTGATACCAAGACTTTGAGCCATACTCACAACCTTCTCAGGACCGACTTTCATAATGGTATTTACGGCGTAGATGTTATCCGATGCCGCAATGGCCTGCCGCAGATCAATCTCGCCCAGATACTTATCACCAAAATTACCGGGTTTGTAGGTTTTGCGGTCATTATCATAATGAAACAGAGTAGGCTGACTATTGAAAATAGATGCACTGGTGAGCTGCTTCGACTCCAGGGCAGCGAGATACATAATCGGTTTAAATGCAGATCCTGGTTGACGTGTCGTTGCCAGCACGTGGTTAATCTGATTGGTACGGTAATTCTTGCCGCCAACCATCGCTTTAATGTATCCGGTGCGAGGGTCGATGGATACGAGAGCCGTCTCCAGCTCGCTTTTTGCATCCATCCCCTTGGCGACAGCCTGTTCAGCCGCCTGCTGCACACGTAAATCCAGTGTGGTGTAAATGTTCAGTCCTCCGTGGTCCAGCATCGCTTCACTGATGCCCAGCTCCCTCACTGCAAGGTTGCGGATATAATCGCGGAAATAAGGGGCATTTTCCACCGTCTTGCGCTCACTCTCCGGTTTGAACTTCAGCATCTCCTCATAGGCATTGTCAGCTTGTTTTTGGGTAATCTTACCCGTTTCGATCATGGCTTTCAGTACAATCTTCTGCCGGTCCTTGGCATTCTTCATATGATTGTAGGGTGAATAATAAGTTGGACCCTTCGGTATGCCTGCCAGCATGGCGCTTTCTGCCAGATCCAACTGTTTGGCCGATTTGCCAAAATACATCTGGGCCGCCGCTTCGATGCCGTAAGCACCGTGACCGTAATAAATCTCATTCAGGTACATCTGCAAAATCTCATCTTTGCTGTATTTCATCTCAAGCTGCGCGGTGTACATTGCTTCCTTGGCTTTACGTGTCCAGGTTTTCTCATGGGATAGGTAGAGGTTTCGTGCCAGCTGCTGCGTTAATGTACTTGCTCCCTGAGACATTCGCATGTGCTGAATATTGACAAGAACTGCCCGCCCCATACCCTGGATGTCAAAGCCGAAATGCTGCCTAAATTTGCGATCCTCTACAGCCAGCGTTGCATTCACCAGATCTGGAGTAATATCCTGCAGTTGAACGGGAATCGAATCCTTGCCGCCAGCAGAGAAGGTAGCAATGACTTCACCCTGACTATCCAGTAGTCTGGAATTGCGATCTGAGTCAGCGAGGGGCAGGCTGGTTGCGTATAGATATACCAAAATAGCAGCCGTGGCAATAAGGCCGAGTGCCATAAGGATGGATAGATGTTTAATGAATTGGAGTACGCGGAACCCGCGTTTGCGGGTCTTGGAATTAGGCTTGTTCATGGGACGGGCTCCTCTCTTTTCTTTCCAGTATGGGACGGGAACAACCGGGATATTCAGTCTTGCTGTGAAGTGAGCAAATTATAGTTAATTTCGACCTGAAAACCGTTTTACAGTTGAAACATCTATCGCGTATAATGCAAAAGGGTAATGAAAAGGTAGGGTTCGGTACAACATACTAAAGCGTGTGTGGACGAACAGACCAGTGATTATGCATTTTAAAGTGATCACTCATTACTTTTACGGAAAGAAGGTAGCGATCATGGAATTGTGGTTTACGGAGAAGCAGACCCCTGTATTCGGGATTACCGCAAAGATCAAGCAGACTTACGTCACGGAGCAAACGGATTTCCAGGATCTCGCAATAATTGAAACCGAAGAATTCGGCAATATGCTTGTACTGGATGGCATGGTGATGACAACGGTAAAGGACGAGTTTGTATATCATGAGATGGCGGCACATCCGGCCATGAACACTCACCCTAATCCGAAAAAAGTGCTGGTGGTTGGCGGTGGTGACGGCGGTGTAATCCGTGAAGTCATCAAACATGATGCTGTGGAAAAGGCAGTTCTCGTCGAAATTGACGGTAAAGTGATTGAATATTCAAAAACGTACTTACCTGAAATTGCCGGCAAACTCGATGAGCCGAACGTTGAAGTGCTCGTTAACGATGGTTACATGCATATTATTGAACATAAAGATGAGTACGACGTCATCATCGTCGACTCGACAGAACCTGTAGGCCCGGCAGCGCCACTCTTTGAACGCGGTTTCTATCAGGGGATTTATGAATCACTCAAAGAAGATGGTATCTTCGTTGCGCAGACGGACAACCCTTGGTTTAAGGCAGACCTGATCCAAAAGGTGAACAAAGATGTCAAAGAAATCTTCCCGATCGTACATGTGTACGGCTGTAATATTCCAACCTACCCAAGCGGTCTGTGGACATTCACCATGGGCAGCAAAAAACACGATCCGCTGGCGGTGGATGAGACTCAAATCCCGGAGATGAATACGAAGTATTACTCTCCGCGTCTGCACAAAGCGGCATTTGTACTTCCAAAATTCGTGGAAGATTTAACGAAATAAAGGGGAAATGAAAATGAAACTGGATCAAGCTTATTCAGGAAACGTATTTATTTGCAGCTCTGAAGATTATGAAAATTCCAAAGCGGTCATCTACGGCATGCCGATGGACTACACCGTCAGCTTCCGTCCGGGTTCCCGTTTCGGCCCGGCTCATATCCGTCAGGCATCGGTTGGACTTGAAGAGTACAGCCCGTATCTCGATAAAAGCATTGTGGATATGACCTATTTTGATGCTGGAGATCTGCTTCTGCCGTTCGGCAACGCGGGACGCAGCCTTGAGGTTATCCATGAATACATCGGCAGCCTGCTGGCAGATAACAAGTTCCCGATTGGTCTTGGTGGCGAGCATCTGGTGACTTGGCCGGTGATTCAACAGATGTACAAGAAATATCCGGATCTCATTTTGATCCACATTGATGCACACGCAGACCTTCGTGAACACTATGAAGGAGAGCCCCTGTCTCACTCGACACCTGTGCGTAAAGCCGCTGAACTGATGGGTGGTCAAAATATTTATCAATTCGGTATCCGTTCCGGCTCCCGTGAGGAGTTCCAGTACGGCCGCGAAAATATTAACTTCTACCCGTTTGAAGTAGCGGCTCCAATGAAAGAAGCTCTGCCAAAAATGGGCAGCCGTCCAGTCTATGTAACCATCGATATCGATGTGCTTGATCCTTCTGCTGCACCAGGAACCGGAACAGCAGAAGCTGGCGGAATTACATCCAAAGAACTGCTCGAAGCAGTTCACATGATCGCTGGATCAGATGTGAACGTTGTAGGCTGTGACTTGGTTGAAGTAGCGCCAATCTATGATCCGACACAGCAGACACAGATCGTAGCTGCCAAGTTGATTCGTGAAATGCTGCTTGGGTTTGTAAAGTAGGCGAACTTAACTTCTGTTTCGGGCTATGTTATACTGGACACATAAGAGTTTAGTAATATATTAATCAATATATTACAGTCGGAAAGTATAGGGTATGCGGGTTCGACCATATACTAAATAAAGAGCCATTACCGCGCCAACGGTAATGACTCTTAGGACCCGAAAGGCTGTGGATTGCCACGGCGTGCAAGAATTAAATACTGCTATTCAAGCAAAACCCACCGTAGGCGGCTAACCTTATGAGGTGGGTTTTCGCTTGTTCCGAAGCTTTTTGCGTAACCAACGATACAGCTTTCGTCCGCTCAGCACAATACTGAGGATTGCAGCAATCCATCGGATTACATCAAGCCACGCCACAAGTTTGACCATCGACGTCACCCCCTCTCGGAAAGCAGCGCCGTGATCCGAAAACATCCACACTCAATCATAAGTCCGTACCTTTAATTATAGCACATACGTTCCTGTCAATCTATCATGCAGCTCTTTCGATGAGGAGCATTTTAACATCGGCTTCATGTCTGTCCTTAAATATAGAAGGGGCTGGCTTGTGGTGACCAGCAGGAATACACCTGCGTCTCTATAGATTTATAAATGGAGGGCATAACATGGTCAAAAAAGTTTCATTTAATCAGAAATGGATTAACAATCAAATTTATGAAATAACATTTTTGTGAATCTAATAGAAAATTGGTCTGTATAAGTTTTAGTATGAATGGAAGCGATCAAAGAATTAAAAAGCCTTTTTCCTGAATTTTTATGTGGAAAAGAGCTTTTTAATTCGGAAATAAAAGGGTTGAAACCTGTATTGAAACACGTTATTGTAAGCGATAACAATAGTATTCAAGGAGGTTGAAGTAATGGTTAATGTTACTTTAAAGGCTGATTCAGACCAAGGATTAATAAATCGCAATATATATGGTCACTTTTCCGAGCATTTGGGACGATGCATTTATGAAGGGTTGTGGGTAGGCGAGGACTCTTCTATTCCGAATACAGAAGGTATCCGTAACGATGTGCTTGGCGCGCTCCAGAAGCTGAACATTCCTGTACTTCGCTGGCCTGGCGGATGCTTTGCCGATGAGTATCACTGGAAAGATGGAGTGGGACCGAAAAGTGAACGTGCACGCATGATCAATACGCACTGGGGCGGCGTGGAAGAGAATAACCACTTTGGAACACATGAATTCATGAGATTGTGTGAGCTGCTTGGTGCTGAGCCGTATATCAGCGGCAACCTCGGCAGTGGAACAGTACAGGAAATGCAGGAATGGGTAGAGTACATTACGTTTGACGGTGAGTCTCCTATGGCAAACTGGCGGAAGCAGAACGGCCGCGAAGAGCCGTGGAAGCTGAAGTATTTTGGTGTGGGCAACGAGAACTGGGGATGCGGAGGCAACATGCGCCCAGAGTATTATGCCGATGAATATCGTCGCTATGCTACATATGTACGTAATTATTCAGGAAATCAAATTTATAAAATTGCATGCGGCCCGAACGACAGCAACTATGAGTGGATGGAAGTTCTGATGCGGGAAGCGGCGCGTTTCATGGACGGAATCAGTCTCCATTACTATACGATTCCAACAGGCGTGTGGGAAGATAAGGGGAACGCCACCGGTTTTGGCGAGGCAGAGTGGTTTACCACATTGAAGAAAACATTGTTCATGGATGAACTGCTCGTGAAGCATTCCGAAATCATGGACAAATATGATCCGGAAGGCCGCGTTGGTATCATTGTAGACGAGTGGGGAACGTGGTACAACGTTGAGCCGGGGACAAATCCGGGTTTCCTTTACCAGCAGAATACGATGCGTGATGCTGTCCTCGCAGCTGTGAACCTGAATATTTTCAATCAGCATAACAAACGGGTGCATATGGCGAATCTGGCTCAGATCGTTAATGTACTGCAATCACTCGTGCTTACCGAGGGAGATAAAATGCTCTTGACGCCGACGTACCACGTATTCGATATGTATCAGGTTCATATGGATGCGCAGCGTCTGGATCTCAGCTATGAGAGTCCGGGATATACGTTCGGAGACGAGACGATCCCGCAGCTCAGCTTATCGGCATCACGTAACAAAGACGGGGTCATTCATGTGACAGCAAGTAATCTCAGTCATACCGATGAGCTTGAAGTAGTAGTGCAGCTGGAGGCAGGTCAAGCGGCAGGCGTATCGGGACAGCTTCTCCATAACACTGACTTTGGAGCATACAATACGTTTGAACAGCCTGATCAGGTGAAGCCTGCGGCTTGGGACGGGCTTGTATTGGAGAATAACACACTGCGTTTTATGCTGCCTCCGGCGTCCGTTGGTGTGATCGCTGTTAAGGCTTAAGATATGAAGTCCTCCGGTTACGAACAGCAGCGTCCAAGCGAGGGTAGAAATGCACCCTGTAAGGGCTGTGACAGTCAGTATGATGTTCATATTAGTGATGCCAAAATGGCTCGTCTGGTCGAAATCGCTTCCCGCTCACGTGCCACGGTAGAAAACGATGAGTATGAACGGAGGCTTGCCATCTGCTCTGCCTGTCCTGATCTGCAGTACGGAACAACGTGCCGGCATTGCGGATGCCTTGTGCAGGTTCGTGCCAAAATAGCGGACTCTACCTATCCTTATCCGCATGCATCGCAGTGGGTATGATCGGATTTATCATGTTTATGTAAACTGAGATAAACATGTTTCATTATAATGAGATAAAAGAGCAGGCTTAATCAAGCGATATCAAATTAATAAAGCAGGATCACGAGAAATATGCGAAGTAAAGGAGAGCTGCACGAAGCGGGTGCGGCTCTTCTTTTTGGTGCCGTCAGAAAAAAACTCTGAATTTGGATTTGAATTGAGCGAGTGAACTGGATATAGTTATACAGTAGAGTGTAGGAGAGTATGTTTTCGGAATATGAGCGTGTATAGCGGCACAACGATACAGGAAGGGCTGTTCTCACCGGCTGTCCTGATTTTGCGCCGCCTCGAATATAATGGAGGTTAACATTCATGTCGAAGATGCGACCGGTTCAGATCCGGCTGCACAGCCGTTATGAAGGGGAAGATGTACTGCAGGAGATGCAGGGAGAAGCTGTGGTCAAGGGAGCGTATCTGTATGTTCGCTATGAAGAGCCACAGGCTGGACCCGAGAGAGGCATGACCCGTACAACATTGAAGCTGGGCGAACAATCCATCAAGATTATACGTCATGGTGAGGTGGAATCGGAGCAGACGTTCGAATTGAACAGAAAGCTTCCGGGTTTCTACCGTTCACCATATATGTCGTTTGCCCTGTCCACGAATACACAGAAGCTGGAACTTTCCATTCAGGGATTGAGCGCACGCGCAGCGTGGAGCTACGACTTTTACCGCTTTGATGAAGAAGCCGGACATTTTGCGATTAGTTTACATATACAGGAGGAACCAAATTCATGACACGTAATCCACTAGATACCATTAATGAACGGGTAAGTTCTGCAATCGGCAGTGCCATCGTGGCAGCCGGTATTGTAACACAGGAAGAACTTCCTGCAATTACGCTTGAAGTGCCGCGCGAGAAGTCCCATGGGGATCTGGCTACCAACGCGGCAATGCAGTTGACCAAAATTGCCAAGCGCAACCCTCGCCAGATTGCCGAGGAGATTATTGCCAACCTGGATCTTGCCGATGCAGGCATTGAGAAGGCAGAGATTGCAGGGCCGGGGTTTATTAACTTCAAATTGGACAAGAGTTATCTCTATCCGGTTCTTAACTTGGTACATGAGCAGGGCGAGGACTTCGGAAGAATCGACGTTGGAGCAGGGAAAAAGGTCGAGATGGAATTTGTCAGCGCCAATCCGACAGGAAGTCTTCATCTGGGTCATGCCCGCGGTGCTGCTGTAGGGGATGCACTGTGCAATATTCTGGATTACGCAGGTTACGATGTCACTCGTGAATATTATATTAATGATGCGGGTAACCAAGTGTTTAATCTGGCGCGTTCCATTGAAGCGCGTTACTTGCAAGAGCTCGGTCAAGAGGCTGAAATGCCGGAAGATGGCTACCATGGAGAAGATATCAAAGGTTTTGCGAAGGAACTGGTTGCTGAAAAAGGGGACAGCCTGCTGTCCATGCACCCAGGAGATCGCGCAGCATATTTCCGTGATTATGGACTGGAGAAGGAACTCGACAAAATCAAACGAGACCTGAACCGCTTCCGTGTGAATTTCGATATCTGGTTCAGCGAAACATCATTGTATGATAATGGCGAAGTGCTTCGCGTACTGGACGAGCTGCGTGACCGCAACGAGATTTATGAAAAAGACGGCGCAACCTGGCTGAAAACGATGCAGTATGGGGACGACAAGGAACGCGTACTGATCAAAAATGACGGTACGTATACTTATCTGACACCGGATATTGCATATCACCGTGATAAGTATTCCCGTGGCTATGACACGATGATCAACATTTGGGGAGCCGATCACCATGGATATATTCCTCGGATGAAAGCAGCTATGCAGGCACTGGGCAATGACCCGGACAAGCTGGTTGTCCTGATTGCACAGATGGTCAGCCTGTTCCAGAATGGCGAGAAAGTTAAAATGTCCAAACGTACAGGGAAAGCTGTAACGATGGAAGACCTGATGGATGAAGTCGGCATCGACGCCATTCGTTATTTCTTCACGATGCGCAGCATGGATTCCCATCTGGACTTTGACATGGATCTGGCGATTTCGACATCGAATGAAAACCCGGTGTTCTATGTGCAGTATGCACATGCACGTGTATGCAGCGTGTATCGTCAAGCCGAAGAGCAGGGCATAGAGCTGCTGCCGCTGGCACAGATTGATCTGTCCAAGCTTACAACGGAACATGAGTATGACCTTCTTCGCAAAATGGGCGAGCTGCCTGAAGAGATTGCGGCAGCGGCTGCAGGTTATGCACCGCACCGCATTATTCGTTATGTCTACGAACTGGCATCCCTGTTCCACAGTTACTACCGGGCTGAGCGCGTCATTACCGAAGACGCGCAGCAGACCCAGGCGCGTCTGGCGCTGATCGGTGCCGTTCGCACCGTCATCGCAACAGCGCTCCGTCTGGTGGGCGTATCCGCACCAGACAAAATGTAATCCCTTCGGCCGTGCGGCGGGCAGCATTATGCCGCTCGGCCGAAGGCATATCGTCTCCATACCCCGTGCGAGCAGTGGCCTCCGCGCGGGGTATGGAGACTTTTTTGTGCCCGCGGCTGGCGGTGGACCCAGCCGGGCGGCCTGACCTTGCGGTACCTGAAGGCGGATGCCCAGGTACCGCAAGGTCAGGCTTGCCGCCTGCCGCGGGCACAGGCGCATTGCCCTGCATCCGGCACAGCCGCAGGGCAATGCTTCAAGAGCAGGCTCATATGTGCCTGCTCTTGTTCTTGCCTGCTGCGCAAGGCGTGCCCGGCAGATGCCGGCATCCATTGCTGCGCAGCGCGTAGATGCCAGCGGCCTGCAGTGCCCGCCGGCTTACCCTCCGCCCTCCTGCATCAGCTTGAGGGCGTCAATCTCGCCACCGCGGATTTTACTCTTCGCGGTGGTACTCTTGCGGGCGCGCAGCGGAACTGTCGCGCGCTTGACAAGTGCCTTGATCTCGGCTGGAGACAAGCCGGGATGTTTGGCGAGCAGCAGCGCAATTGCGCCGCTCACATGGGAGGTGGCCATGGATGTGCCGCTCATCTCATGGTGCTTGCCCTGAACCCAGGAGGATACAATTTTGTCGCCCGGGGCATAGACATCCACATAAGCCCCGCGATTGCTGAATGATGCAATTCGTCTGTTTTTGTCGGTTGCTCCGACGGAGATGGTCTGCGGATATCGAGCAGGATAATCGATACTTCGGCGCTTGCTGTCATTGCCTGACGAAGCTACGATGACAATGCCTGCGTGATATGCGCGGTTCACGACGTCAAGCAGAGATTTACTGCGTGTTTTCATACCAAAACTCATATTGATGATATCAACCTGGTTGCGTACACACCAGTCGATGCCGAGTACGATGTCGGAGACATAAGCAGAGCCATTGTGATCAAAGGCTTTGACCGGGTAGATCAAAGCACGTGGAGCAACCCCGATCATGCCTGCAGTGCTATTTGCCGCAGCAATCGTGCCTGCAATATGAGTACCGTGTCCGTTGTCATCATGGGGAAGTAAACTTCGGTTCAATAGATTAATGCCTCGGGCTAGGGAGTATCGCAGATCAGGGTGGTGGTAATCTGCCCCGGTATCAATAACCCCGATTTTGATTCGGTGTCCTGTCGAAACAGACCATACCTTGGGGGCTCGGATCTGTTTCACGCCCCAAGGTACACCTTGAGGTGTGCTTGGTTTGTTGTGGAGAGCTGTAGAATGCAGGGAGACAGGGATATCTTCCTCAACGGTAATGTCGTCCGCGTACCGATATAACACGTCCGGACTTTGTACAGGGGCTATGAGAGTTCTTGCCAATCGGGAAGCCTTAATGCCTCCCGGAACAATGAATGCACTTCGCATTCGGGATAATTCAACGAGACAGGCCTCGTACTGCTGGGGTTTGGCGAACCGAATCAGATAACGTCCCGTTTGTTCGGACTCAGGGCACCTCATTCCGTCAATCAACTGATGCAGTAAACCGATATAGTCCATTATGGGCAGCCCCCTTCGGGATGAACATGCTGAGGTATTCTATGAATGCGTTGACCCCGCCGCATGGGGAACTTGCCCTTTTTTTGCAAAAACACGTTCTCTCCGTGTCAAAACGGGCGCAGGGACATATGATGGATGGAGGGCTAGAGGGCTCTTGCGGGGAACCTGGTGAGGAGCAATCCTACGAGGGTATACAGTCAGAAGGCGGAGGGGACTCCGTCTTTTACATATGTGTTCTGATTTGTTCCTTTCGGAAGACAGCAGCTGCGATAAAATTTGCTCTTCCTGCCGGTTTAAACGGGTAGAGCAATCTATAGCTGAAGGTTGATTGTGTAAATATGGTACATGCTTACATAAAAACTTGCTTTTTAACGCTAAATAGGTTTTACTTAGGTTTGTTAATGGATATGTTATACGTAACGTTCCAGTTTGCAGGGGATATAAAGCGAATTATGTGTGAGAGGAAGTGTCTTCAGTGAGTACCTCGCTCAATTTGAAAATTGATAAAGAAAAGGTAAGAGAGATCCCTTTGGTGGACCTTGCCTTTATGGTGCTGAAAGCGGCCAATACGCCGTATTACTACCGGGATTTGATGAATGAGGTAGCGAAGCAGCGCGGAATGACGGATGAAGAGATCAACGAGTATATTGCGCAGCTGTATACCGAAATTAATATCGATGGCCGTTTTGCTTGCGTCGGTACGAGTCTGTGGGGGTTGAAACGCTGGTATCCGGTTGCTGGATCGGAAGATTCCATGACAGGTGCGAAGCGTCCACGTATCATCAACGATGAAGATGATGATCTGGAAGACGAAGACTTCGGTGAAGAGGACGACAGCTACAACAGTGACGAAGACTTCGACAGCACAGATGATGATCAAGACGAAGATGAAGATGACGATGATGAAGATGACATCTTTGATGAAGACGACAGCGAAGAAGAAGTACTTGTTGAAGATGATGATCTGGAAGATGAAGACCTCGATGAAGACGATGAAGAGTCCGAAGACGAGGGTGAATTTGACGACGATTCCGATAATCGGTAGTCCTTTTTGGTGTCTGACCATTACCCGTTTTTTCCCCGATAGTCAGCCTTGACAGCAGACGGGGTAACGGGTAAACTATTGCATGGGCTTATGAATGAGCGACAATATATTTATGTTTTTTAGAGAAAGTGCCCCGTCCTGCGGGAGTGCTTTCTTTTTGTATTTTTAGAGGCAGAATGATGTCAAACGATTACTTTTCCGACTGCTCCCGGCCAATCTTTTCGGCCTGTTTTTTTGCATGTTCAAACAAGGAAATGGAATCTGCAGGTGGTGCTTGGTTTGGGGACAAGCGAGGATGAAGGCTCCCGGAAAGTTTGCATTATTATTTGCCAGGAATGATGTGTAGTTTAAGCCGTCTTCGCTAGAAAGAGCAGTTCGCAGATGCAGTTAATTTCTGCCATTGCTCTTTTTAACGATGATTACCTGGGAAACGGGTTACGATAACACCATATATCGCCTGAATTTCTGTACTTATATTAGGAGGGTAATAACAGTGACAAAGTATATTTTCGTGACGGGCGGAGTTGTGTCCTCCCTGGGCAAAGGGATTACGGCAGCCTCGCTGGGCAGATTGCTGAAGAACAGAGGACTCAAGGTAACGATTCAAAAATTCGATCCATACATTAACATTGACCCGGGAACCATGAGTCCTTATCAGCATGGTGAGGTATTCGTAACCGATGATGGCGCAGAGACGGATCTGGACCTTGGCCACTATGAGCGTTTTATCGACATCAACCTCTCCAAAAACAGCAATGTCACGACAGGTAAAGTGTACTCTTCCGTTATCAGCAAAGAGCGTCGCGGAGAGTATTTGGGCGGTACGGTTCAAGTTATTCCACATATTACAAATGAAATCAAAGAGCGTGTATTCCGCGCTGGACGTGAAGCAGGTTCGGATGTTGTTATTACCGAGATTGGTGGTACAGTAGGCGACATCGAGAGCCTGCCATTCCTGGAAGCCATCCGTCAGATCAAGAGTGATGTAGGTCGTGACAACGTGATGTACATTCACGTTACATTGATTCCATATATCAAAGCTGCTGGTGAAGTAAAAACAAAACCGACACAACACAGTGTGAAGGAACTGCGCAGCATTGGTATTCAGCCGAACGTTATCGTTTGCCGTACAGAATATGAGTTGTCGAAGGATATGAAAGCCAAAATCGCACTCTTCTGCGATATCGACGAAAATGCGGTAGTAGAATGCCGCGATGCAAGTACGTTGTACGAAGTGCCGCTTAACCTTCGTGAGGAAGGTCTGGATGAGATCGTGGTAAATCACCTGAAACTGACTACTCCGGCACCGGATATGAGCGAGTGGGAAGGTTTGGTAAACCGGATCAGCAAGCTGGAGCGGACAGTTGAAATTGCGATCGTTGGTAAATACGTGGCACTGCATGATGCGTATCTGAGTGTGGTAGAATCGTTGTCACATGCAGGGTTTGCCTCCAATGCGGATGTGAAAATTCGCTGGATTCATTCCGAAGATATTACCGATGAGAATGTAGGTGACCTGCTGCACGGCGTTGGCGGGATTCTTGTTCCTGGCGGTTTCGGTGACCGAGGTATTGAAGGTAAAGTTTCGGCAATTCGTTATGCTCGTGAGAAAAACATTCCGTTCTTCGGTATCTGCCTGGGCATGCAGGTTTCCGTTATTGAATACGCACGTTCCATCGTTGGATTGAACGGCGCGAACAGTTCCGAGATCAACCCGGCTACGGAATTCCCGGTGATCGATCTGCTTCCTGAGCAGAAAGATATCGAAAATCTGGGCGGCACGATGCGTCTGGGTCTATACCCTTGTAAGCTTCAGGAAGGTTCTTTGGCGATGTCTTGTTATGATGATGAACTGGTATATGAAAGACACCGTCACCGGTACGAGTTCAACAATGAATACCGTGAAGCGATTGAAAAAGCGGGTCTTGTTATTTCCGGTACTTCACCGGATGGACGTCTGGTTGAGATCGTCGAGCTTCCAGGACACCCATGGTTCCTGGCAGTACAGTTCCACCCGGAATTCACTTCCCGTCCGAACCGTCCGCAGCCATTGTTCCGTGAGTTTGTGAAAGCTTCCCTGGAGAATGCAGAGAAATAAAGGACCATTAAACTAAAAAGTTAAGTATACAAGGATGTTTCAGCTCCCATGACGGCAGCTGGGGCATCCTTTTTTTGGCGAAAAAGGATCGGAACACCTGCTGTATAATCGGAAAGAAGAGGAAAAATCCTTATGCCAGAAGCCTGGGATTTATAGAAGGATTTAAATGGAAGATGTTTGAGATTATAGAAGGATTTTTACCGCAGAGGTAGAATACTTATCATGACGACTATGGGATAGTTATCCAGATGTATAATGTATATGCTTTCCTAATTCTAGGAGGTTACAGCGTGGAAGATAAAAAAGTTCTGATTGTCGATGACCAAAACGGTATTCGAATTCTACTAATGGAAGTGTTCAGTAGTGAAGGATACAACACATTTCAGGCGCCAAACGGCAAAATTGCACTGGAGATTGTCAATAATGATAAGCCGGACCTGGTTTTGCTCGATATGAAAATTCCGGGTATGGACGGGCTTGAAATCCTGAAGCATATTAAGGAGATTGACCCGGATATCAAGGTTATCATGATGACCGCGTACGGAGAACTGGACATGATTAAGGAAGCCACTGATTTGGGAGCGCTCATGCATTTTACGAAACCGTTTGATATCGATGAGATGCGTGTGGCCGTCAATATGCAGCTTCGCAATAATGCTGCGAACAAGTGCAGCTAAATCCTGTAGATACAGGATTTTTTTGCGTCACTTACTGTTCTGTGTAATGATCTCCATGTCGAATCATGAGAAAATGGGGTATTTCACCTGTTTGTGCGGGGAATATTGGAAATAGGGGCGCTGTCCTGCGGTGTCTCTGAAAACTGTGCTGCAAAGCACAGCATTTTTGCAAATGCTTGTTTAGTATTTGACATGGGATGTGGTATAATAGGCCCGTATGTGATTTCGGCTAAAAACCATAGACACAACCCAAACCCCTAGGAGGATTGAAACCATGCCATTAGTATCTATGACAGACATGTTGAACAAAGCACTTGAAGGAAAATACGCAGTTGGTCAATACAACATCAACAACCTTGAGTGGACTCAAGCGATTCTTGCAGCCGCTGAAGAAGAGAAATCCCCAGTAATCCTGGGCGTATCCGAAGGTGCAGCACGTCACATGGGCGGCTTTACTACTGTTGTTAAAATGGTAGAAGGACTCTTGATTGACATGAAAATTTCCGTACCAGTTGCAATTCACCTGGACCACGGTTCAAGCTTCGACAAATGTAAAGAAGCAATCGATGCTGGCTTTACATCCGTTATGATCGACGGTTCCCATCACCCGATCGATGAGAACATCGAAATGACTAAAAAAGTCGTTGAATATGCACACGCTAAAGGTGTTTCTGTAGAAGCTGAAGTTGGTACTGTAGGCGGACAAGAAGACGACGTTATTGGTGGTATTCAATACGCTGACCTGAACGAATGTATCCGCATTGTTAAAGAAACAGGTATCGATACTTTGGCACCAGCTCTGGGTTCCGTACATGGTCCTTACCAAGGCGAGCCAAACCTGGGCTTCAAAGAAATGGAAGAAGTTCGTGACGCAGTACAAGTTCCACTCGTATTGCACGGTGGTACAGGTATTCCTAAACACGATATCGATAAAGCAATCTCCCTGGGTACTTCCAAAATTAACGTGAACACAGAGAACCAAATCTCCTTCACAAAAGCAGTTCGCGAAGTGCTTGCAGCAAAACCAAACGCTTACGATCCACGTACGTTCATCGTACCAGGCCGCGAAGCAATCAAAGAAACCGTTAAAGGTAAAATCCGTGAGTTTGGTTCCAACAACAAAGCGTAATTTATCTTTGCAAGTTCCATACTGTGAAATGGAAGAACACCGCCTAGCCGGTGTCTTTCCATTTTCACACCTTATTTCTATACCGTTAGCCATCAGCACGTATTGCCGTTCATCGGCTGCAAAACACGTAGGGGGACATTAAGCTTTATGGAAAAATTGATGATCAGCGGCGGACGTCCGTTACAGGGAACTGTGACTATAAGCGGCGCCAAAAACAGCGCCATTGCGCTTATTCCTGCAGCATTGCTTGCCGAGTCAGAGGTCGTGTTGGATAACTTGCCGCTGCTAAGTGACGTGGCAGTTTATGCGGAAATTTTGGAGGAACTTGGAGCACGTGTAACTTGGGAAGGCAGCCAGATGAGGATTGATCCTTCCGATATTAAATCCATTCCTATGCCAAACGGTCCCGTGAAGAAGCTTCGTGCTTCGTATTACATGATGGGAGCGCTGCTGGGACGTTTTAAAGAAGCAACTATAGGTTTGCCAGGGGGCTGTAATTTTGAGCCTCGTCCAATTGATCAGCATATTAAAGGGTTTGAAGCGCTTGGCGCAACTGTAACGAATGAACATGGCTCCATCCATCTGCATGCCAAAGAGCTGCGCGGAGCTAAAATATATCTTGATGTAAGCAGTGTAGGTGCAACCATTAACATTATGCTGGCGGCCACTCGTGCCAAAGGCTCTACAATTATTGAAAATGCGGCTAAAGAGCCTGAGATTATAGATGTAGCAACACTTCTGAATTCCATGGGTGCCAGCATCAAAGGTGCGGGTACTGAAACAATCCGGATCGAAGGAGTTTCGGAGCTTAAGGGCTGCCGCCACTCTATCATTCCGGACCGGATTCAGGCGGGTACGTATATGATTGCCGCAGCGGCAACGCGCGGAGATGTACTCATTGATAATGTCATTCCCAAACATCTGGAGGCTTTAACAGCCAAATTGCTGGAGATGGGAGTAGGTATCGAGGAACTAGACGAAAGCATTCGTGTCATTGGACAGCCGCAATATAGCCATGTCGATGTGAAGGCACTGGTATATCCAGGCTTTCCAACCGATCTGCAGTCCCCGATGACCAGTGTCTTAACACAGGCGAACGGTGTAAGTGTACTGAGTGACTTTGTATACAGCAATCGGTTCAAACATGTGCCTGAGCTTGTTCGCATGGGTGCCAAAATTCGTGTTGAAGGTCGATCTGCAATTATTGAAGGCAGTGCACTGAATGCAGCTAAAGTAAAAGCATCTGATCTTCGTGCTGGTGCAGCACTCGTCATTGCGGGACTTACTGTGAGTGAGGGTGTTACTGAGGTGACGGGTGTTGAGTTTATTGATCGCGGCTACGATCATTTGGTAACTAATCTGCGGCTGCTCGGTGCAGACGTATGGCGAGAAACCGAATAGCAGAATAAGGCTGCAGCATCGCATGAATTTCGCTTAATGCGTGTTTATAGCGGTGCTGCATAACCTATAGTAGAATGGGGTATACTATTCTAATAGATTTTGAATTCTCTTCCGGATATGATGAACATGACCAGTTCTTGTGCCGGAGGGTCTTTTTTTGAAATAAACAACATAAGGCTTTATGAACATCATTCCTTATAGATTTTTTGAAAATCATTCTTTTCCCCAATCCCCGGATTTGTTTGAACCTGCGCTCCATAGCCGGTCTTCCCGGATCGATCGCCCCATGTTAGGAGTTCACTCATTAGCGGATCATGCCATGATATGGCCACTCCACCCGGAAACTTACACACAAAGACAAGTATTTGCATTATAACGGTTACATTCCGTACAATGGACAGAAGAGAATGTGGTTAGAATCGCCCTCTGCAGCTTAAAGAGCTGACGAAGCTATCCATTTGACGGACTCATTAATTGAATAGGTGGTTATTATATGGATCTACAAATTTCCGATTTGGAAGAAATGAAACTAACGGACCTTTATAAGCTGGCGAAAAAATACCAGATTCCTTATTATGGGACCCTCAAAAAGAAAGAATTAATCTTTGCTATACTTCGTGCACAAGCGGAACAGAGCGGTTTGATGTTTATGCAGGGCGTGCTTGAAATTTTACCTGAAGGGTACGGTTTCTTGAGGCCGATTAACTACCTGCCGAGTACAGAAGACATCTATATCTCTGCTTCACAGATTCGGAAGTTTGATCTGAGAACGGGTGACCTTGTATCAGGTAAATGCCGAACGCCAAAGGAAAATGAAAGATATTTCGGTTTATTGCAAGTCAACGCTGTGAATGGTGAGAATCCATCGGCGGCTGCGGAAAGACTTCACTTCCCGGCATTAACCCCATTGTATCCGCAGAAAAAACTGGTTCTTGAAACATCCCCGAGCCATTTGTCCACACGTATCATGGATGTGCTTGCCCCGGTAGGGTTGGGACAGCGTGGATTGATCGTAGCACCTCCCAAAGCCGGTAAAACGCTTCTCCTCAAAGAAATTGCCAACAGCATCTCAACTAACAATCCTGAAATTGAACTATTTGTCTTGTTGATTGATGAACGTCCAGAGGAAGTTACGGATATGTCTCGTTCGGTAAAAGGGGAAGTTGTGGCTTCTACGTTTGATGAGCTGCCAGAGAATCATATCAAGGTAGCGGAACTGGTGTTGGAACGTGCGCTGCGGCTTGTTGAAGCCAAAAAAGATGTTGTTATTCTGCTGGACAGCATTACACGACTTGCTCGTGCATATAACTTGGTCATTCCACCATCAGGACGTACGCTGAGTGGTGGTATTGATCCGGCGGCGTTCCATCGTCCAAAGCGTTTCTTCGGTTCTGCTCGTAATGTGGAGGAAGGCGGTAGCTTGACCATTCTTGCAACAGCGCTGATTGACACCGGTTCACGTATGGATGACATTATATATGAAGAATTTAAAGGTACAGGAAATATGGAGCTTCATCTGGATCGTAAATTGGCTGAACGCCGTATTTTCCCTGCCATTGATATTCGCCGTTCCGGTACTCGCCGGGAAGAGGTGCTGCTCAGTAAGGAAGAGCTGGATACAATCTGGGCAATTCGCAAAAATATGAATGATTCTCATGACTTTGTGGAAGGCTTCCTGAAAAAACTGCGTAACAGCAAAACCAATGCTGAGTTCCTGGCTGCGTTTGATGCAGCTGGCAACAGTCCTTCCAGCAATTCAGGAACGACAACGACTCGCCGTTCGCCCAGACAGACAGCTACCTCGGGAACATCGAATTAACATTAGATTCCCGAGTCTGATTTTATATTTTATGCAGGCTGACCGTAACTGTTTAGTAATATAATAATTTGCTGCAGGTTTAAATACGCTGCATTTCAGTACACTTGTCGTCAGGTTTAACCTAATAGATGTGAGGAGAACATCATGTATTTAGTATACGCAGATGAAAAAGGTAATGTATTTGATCATCCTTCCCTGTACGGACTCGCCCGCAGTGGAGATATGATCGTGGAAATTATGGAGGATGAACTCATTCCTCTGCCAGAAGGCGCAACATTAGTCGGGCTTCCAAGTACCCGGCCGATTGGTATGGACCCGGATACAGGCGAGATGCTGCCACTGCCAAGTGACACACAGGCCGTAGGCGCACTGCTTCCGCAAGGCTTTACACGTCTGTGCTTGCCCGGTTACGTGAAGACAGACAAAGAATACAAGCTCCCATTGTTCGGATATTCGGCAGTTGTATGGAAAGATGGAGGGTTCTACGTGACGGCTTCCCAATCCGATACCCCGGAGAAATGGAACCCAATGAACTGTGATCGTGACGATGTGCGTTCCGGGGTTAAACGGTTTACCGAGAAGTATCCCGAGAACCGCCTCTATACCCATCTATCTAACTGTGCGCTTGGTTACGAATGTCTTACTTCCTCCAATACTTTCTTGAATCGGTGGGAAGGCGGCGTGCCGGTATCCTATTCCTGTAACGCAGGCTGCTTCGGCTGTATTTCGGAACAGCCGGATGACAGCGGCTTCGTATCGCCGCAGACGCGGATGAACTTCCGTCCGCGTGTCGATGAGATCGTTGAAGTCATGCTGGAGCATCTGAAAACGCCGGAATCCATTATTAGCTTTGGACAGGGATGTGAAGGAGAGCCTTCCACACAGGCCAAGCTGATTATTGAAGCGATCCGGGAAGTGCGCTCTATTACAGATATGGGGTACATCAACATCAACACCAATGCCGGTTTGAATGATCATATTCGCGGAATTGTAGACGCCGGACTTGATCTGATGCGTGTAAGTACGATCAGTGCACTGGATGATCATTACAATGCGTACTACAAACCACGTGGATATACACTTGCTAACGTAGAGAAGTCCATGAAGTATGCTGCTGATCAAGGTGTATACACGTCCATTAACTATCTGATTTTTCCAGGTGTGACGGATCGTGAAGAAGAGATTGAAGCGATGATTGAGTTTGCCCGTCGAACCAATCTGCGATTAATTCAAATGCGTAATCTGAATATCGACCCGGAGAGTTATCTGGAGTTAATTCCGCCAGCACAGGGTGACATTCTTGGAATGAAGCAGATGCTGGAAATCTTCGCCGAAGAGCTGCCGGATGTAGTTATCGGGTCTTATACCCATGTTCCACCAGCAGGGATGGCTCGTCCCAAAAAGCTGATCACCTCCTGAACTATTTAGATTGCAACCGGATTTAGGCCGTGTTATAATCTGCTGTGTTGTGCCATTTACTCTGGGTCCGCTTGAGGCTCAGGGCGGAAAGAGGTGAAAGGTAATGAAAGAAGCAATTCATCCTAAATACACGATTGGTCAAGTATCCTGCGCATGCGGTAATACTTTTGAGACTGGTTCGGTTAAAGACGGACTTCGTGTAGAGATTTGCTCCGCGTGCCACCCGTTCTTCACAGGTAAACAGAAGTTTATCGATGCTGGCGGCCGTGTGGATCGTTTCAAAAAGAAATACGGAATCTAATCGTACAATTCCCTGTGAGTTGTCTAATTATTGTATCCCAATCACCCCTGCTGTTCTGGCAGGGGTTTTTAGTTGTTTATTTTCAGTGATGCACGTTCGTTTCCAGTTTGCAGCTGGTTGCAATTTGGACTGCCTTACGTTATACTATTTCTTACCGTGCTAGATGGGGAGGTAGCGGTGCCCTGTAACTCGCAATCCGCTATAGCGAGGTTGAATTCCTGTTAGAGGTTTTGTCGATGTGAGGTTTGGTCCCTGAACGTGGTGTTGACGGTTGGGTCCTCCGCAATGAGTACTCATGAACCTGGTCAGGTCCGGAAGGAAGCAGCCATAAGTGAGATCACTCTTGTGCCGGAGGGTTGCCTAGCCCGAGCTATTGTTCAGGGGTGCCGCTTGGATCGCAAATATCGATAGCAGGTGCACGGCTTAATTTTTCAAAATGTAGAGACCTTTGCAGCGTTATGGATGCAGGGGTCTTTTTTGATATGTTAAAAAACCGCCTATAAATGAGTCAGATAAAGTTTGGATTCACCCTGGAATATAGTATAATGGGGTGACGACAACGGACTCGAATGCGAAGTGGAAGGAAGGTAACGCATCATGGAGCATATCGCGTTATACCGGGCGTGGCGTCCTCAGTCGTTCCAGGATATGGTGGGACAACAGCATATTATTCAGACTTTGCAGAACGCGATTCGTGAACAGCGAACTTCCCATGCCTATTTGTTCAGCGGGCCCCGAGGGACGGGGAAGACAAGTGCGGCCAAAATATTGGCCAAAGCTGTAAACTGTGAACGCGGACCTGCAGCTGAGCCTTGTAACGAATGTGAGGCTTGCCGCCGAATTACGAGTGGCGCTGTGATGGATGTGCAGGAGATTGATGCTGCCTCCAATCGGGGCGTTGAGGAGATCCGTGATCTTCGGGAAAAGGTGAAATATGCCCCGACCGAAGTCCGGCAGAAAGTTTATATTATCGATGAAGTGCATATGTTGACGACGGAAGCGTTCAATGCTTTGCTCAAAACATTGGAGGAACCGCCGCCGCATGTGATGTTTATTTTGGCAACGACAGAACCGCATCGACTACCGGCTACCATTATATCGCGCTGTCAGCGATTTGATTTTCGCCGGGTATCTCTCGACGAGCAGACAGCCAGACTGACCTTGATCTGTGAACAGGAAGGTATGGAGGCGGATCACGATGCGCTGCAGTACATTGCGCGTTTATCGGATGGAGGGATGAGGGACGCGCTCAGCGTGCTGGATCAGATCTCCTCATTTACAGATGGACGAGTAACGTATCAGCAGGTTATGGACATGACCGGCGGCATTGCTTCCGAGCAGTTTGCCAAGCTCGCAGCCTCTTTGCTTAAAGGGGATGTCGGTCATATTCTGCAGATGATTGAAGGATTTATGCATGAAGGCAAGAGTGCAGACAAATGTATGGAGAATCTGCTCTATTATTTCCGAGATTTGCTGATGATCAAGATGGTGCCGGATGCGGACAAACTGACGGATCGGGTGCTGAATCCTGAATCGTTTCGAGATATGGCGGAGTCATTCACTAAAGAACAGCTATTCCAGATGATTGACACGCTGAATCGTTATCAGAGCGAGATGAAATATGCCGTCCAGCCGCAGACATTATTTGAGGTGGCGCTGCTTAAACTGTGCAGTATCCCTGCCTCTGGCGGAGGAACTGCTCAGGTTGGGGCGCCATCCCCATCGGCGCCGGCAGATACCGGAGAGATTAATCGCTTGAAACAGCAGCTTGCCGAACTCGAGAAAAAGCTTGATCGGGCGCTTAAAAGCGGTTTGTCGGGTGGAGAATCTGCTTCAAATGCGCCTGCCCGCCCAGCCTCTCGTGCGCCGATGTCTAGAGCCAATGCGCCGGCAAAGCTGCCGGCCCATCTGGACCAATACGTTGCGCGCAAAGGGTCTCCGGAGTTTGCGGAGATCAGCAAAAAGTGGAGCCAAATCCTGCAGCGTGTCAAAGAGGAGAAGGTCACGGTTCATGCCTGGTTTATGGATGGAGAGCCGGTTTCGCTGCTTGAAGATAATGTGCTGGTTGCTTTTAAGAACAACATCCACCGTGAGACAACGGAGAAACAGGCGAATCGTGATGTCATTGAGCGTGTGCTTTCCGAACAGCTTGGGCGTCCGGCAAGACTTGTCACGATGATGCTCAAGGATTGGACGGGTGCGATGGAAGGAGCTTCTGAGGCGCCAAAGGAGGATTTTAAGCTTGAACCTGAGCATGAAGACGGCGGTTCAGGCGATAAACAGCCTTGGATTGATGAAGCGATCCAGCTATTTGGTGAAGACCTTGTAGTCATTAAAGAGTAGTACGTTTGAATGTAAAGTGTATAATTTGAGATAACCATACTAAAGGAGATGACGGATATGAATAACATGAACCAAATGATGAAGCAAGTGAAGAAAATGCAGGAGCAGATGCTGAAGGCACAGGAGGAGCTTGCGGACAAAACCGTTCAAGGAACTTCTGGCGGTGGAGTAGTGACTGCTGAGGTTAACGGACACAAAAAGCTGCTTTCCATTACGATTAAGCCTGAAGCAGTAGATCCTGATGATGTTGAAATGCTTCAAGATCTTGTGATGACTGCCGTTAATGATGCTATGGCCAAAGCAGACGAAATTGCTAATAAGGATATGGGTAAATTCACAGGCGGCATGAATATTCCGGGATTGTTTTAATTTAAACTGATCCTGTCAAAAGGGGACACAACTGATTGTATTATCCTGAACCGATAGCCAAGCTGATTGATGCCTTCACCCGTCTGCCGGGTGTAGGTCCGAAGACAGCTGCGCGTTTAGCTTTTCATGTGCTTAACATGAAGGAAGATGACGTTATTGATTTTGCCAAAGCGCTCGTCAGTGTGAAGCGTAATCTTCATTACTGCTCGGTGTGCTGTAATATTACGGATACGGACCCATGCCGGATATGTCAGGATAAGTCGAGAGATGGTTCTGTAATCTGTGTAGTCCAGGATTCAAAAGATCTGGTGGCTATGGAGCGTACCAAAGAATACGATGGATACTATCATGTGCTGCAGGGAGCAATCTCTCCAATGGAGGGGGTTGGTCCGGATGACATACGTTTGAAAGAGCTGTTGACCCGATTGTCTGATGAGCGTGTCAAAGAATTGATTTTGGCAACGAATCCGAACATTGAGGGCGAGGCTACTGCAATGTACATCTCGCGTTTGGTGCGTCCGTTTGAGATTAGTGTGACCCGTATTGCTCATGGACTGCCTGTGGGTGGAGATCTGGAGTATGCGGATGAGGTTACCCTCTCGAAGGCGCTGGAAGGGCGCAGGGAAATGCGCTAAGGGAACAAGCAGCTGCCCAGCAAGATGGGACTGTATTGATCATGAAATTAAATAGCTATAAGATTATAGGATTTCAGGAGAGGGCCGTCGCCCTCTTCTTTTTTTATGTGTAAAAAGATATGTCCAAGTTCTAAGTTTGTCCTTCCCTTGATATGTATGAGAATGTGCTGTTCAGACGATGAGGGAGGGGTCTTTATGCTGATGTGGCGAAGAACACAGAGGTTGGGGGATAAACGGAAGAGAGAACTGGCGGAGTTGGAAGCGGAACAGATCTATTCAGATGTGCAGAAGGCTAAACATGAGTGGGAGCGTGCGATGAGACAGTTTGAGGATGCGCTGGGAGAGGATGAGATTGACTATGCCATCTATGTGCTTGAAGCAGCCGAGAGGAAATATCAGATCCATCTGAAGCGAGCTAAAAGATTAATTGAGGTTAATGAAGCGGTTACTGACAAAGAGGCCAGCATGTAGACAGAG
>NZ_CP152001.1:140000-340000 GCF_038595045.1 Paenibacillus sp. FSL R7-0652
TCTGATAAGGGTGAGGCCGGTGGTTCGAGTCCACCAGGGCCCACCATTTCTTAATCTAATACGATATGGGGCCATAGCTCAGCTGGGAGAGCGCCTGCCTTGCAAGCAGGAGGTCAGCGGTTCGATCCCGCTTGGCTCCACCAACAAGATTTTACAAGCTTGTTCTTTGAAAACTAGATATCGAAACGAAACAAACGCGAATTAGAACATTCCTTTTTAGCTGAACTTGTGTTAAACAAGTTTTAATAAAAACGGTAGTTAAATGCAATTGCGATGGTATCGGATGGGAGTGACTTTTGGCTTTGCGTAAGCAAAACAAGGGAAGCGAGCGAACGAAACCGGAGCAATCTGGTTAAGCTGCTAAGAGCACACGGAGGATGCCTAGGCGCTAGGAGCCGATGAAGGACGTGGCGAACAACGATACTGCCTCGGGGAGCTGTAAGCAAGCTTTGATCCGGGGATGTCCGAATGGGGAAACCCAGCTGGGGTAATATCCAGTTACTCACAACTGAATACATAGGTTGTGCAGAGGCATACCAGGGGAACTGAAACATCTAAGTACCCTGAGGAAGAGAAAACAATAGTGATTCCGTCAGTAGCGGCGAGCGAACGCGGAGAAGCCCAAACCAGAGAGCTTGCTCTTTGGGGTTGTGGGACGTCTCACATGGAGTTACAAAGGAACCGGTTAAGCGAAGAGGTCTGGAAAGGCCCGCCAAAGAAGGTAAAAGCCCTGTAATTGAAAGTCTGTTCCCTCCGAGACGGATCCCGAGTAGTGCGGGGCACGTGAAACCCCGTATGAATCCGGCAGGACCATCTGCCAAGGCTAAATACTTCCTAGCGACCGATAGTGAAGCAGTACCGTGAGGGAAAGGTGAAAAGCACCCCGGAAGGGGAGTGAAATAGAACCTGAAACCGTGTGCTTACAAAAAGTCAGAGCCCTATGTTGCGAACTTGTTCGTCAACAGGGTGATGGCGTGCCTTTTGTAGAATGAACCGGCGAGTTACGTTCCCGTGCAAGGTTAAGGTGAAGAGCCGGAGCCGCAGCGAAAGCGAGTCTGAATAGGGCGACATAGTACGTGGACGTAGACCCGAAACCGGGTGATCTACCCCTGTCCAGGGTGAAGGTGCGGTAACACGCACTGGAGGCCCGAACCCACGCATGTTGAAAAATGCGGGGATGAGGTGGGGGTAGCGGAGAAATTCCAATCGAACTCGGAGATAGCTGGTTCTCCCCGAAATAGCTTTAGGGCTAGCCTCGGAAAACAGAGTCGTGGAGGTAGAGCACTGATTGGGTGCGGGGCCCGCAAGGGTTACCAAGCTCAGTCAAACTCCGAATGCCATAGACTTACTTCCGGGAGTCAGACAGTGAGTGCTAAGATCCATTGTCAAAAGGGAAACAGCCCAGACCATCAGCTAAGGTCCCCAAGTGTGTGTTAAGTGGGAAAGGATGTGGAGTTGCACAGACAACCAGGATGTTGGCTTAGAAGCAGCCATCATTGAAAGAGTGCGTAATAGCTCACTGGTCGAGTGACTCTGCGCCGAAAATGTAACGGGGCTAAACACACCACCGAAGCTATGGCTTGATGCTTTGCATCAGGGGTAGGGGAGCGTTGTATGTACGTTGAAGGTGTACCGTAAGGAGCGCTGGAGAGCATACAAGTGAGAATGCCGGTATGAGTAACGAAAAGATCAGTGAGAATCTGATCCGCCGAAAGCCTAAGGGTTCCTGAGGAAGGCTCGTCCGCTCAGGGTAAGTCGGGACCTAAGGCGAGGCCGAAAGGCGTAGTCGAAGGACAACAGGTCGAAATTCCTGTACCACCGTAAATCGTTACGAGCGATGGGGGGACGCAGTAGGGTAGTGACGCAGGCTGATGGATGCCTGTCCAAGCAGTGAGGCTGATGTGTAGGCAAATCCGCACATCGTAAGGCTGAGCTGTGATGGGGAGTGAAAATTACAGTAGCGAAGGTCATGATCTCACACTGCCAAGAAAAGCCTCTAGCCAGATGAAGGTGCCCGTACCGCAAACCGACACAGGTAGGCGAGAAGAGAATTCTAAGGCGCGCGGAAGAACTCTCGTTAAGGAACTCGGCAAAATGACCCCGTAACTTCGGGAGAAGGGGTGCCCCGGTAGTGTGAATAGCACGAGGGGGCCGCAGTGAAAAGGCCCAAGCGACTGTTTAGCAAAAACACAGGTCTGTGCGAAGCCGTAAGGCGAAGTATACGGGCTGACGCCTGCCCGGTGCTGGAAGGTTAAGGGGAGTGGTTAGGAGCAATCCGAAGCTGTGAACCGAAGCCCCAGTAAACGGCGGCCGTAACTATAACGGTCCTAAGGTAGCGAAATTCCTTGTCAGGTAAATTCTGACCCGCACGAATGGCGTAACGACTTGGGCGCTGTCTCAACGAGAGATCCGGTGAAATTTTAATACCTGTGAAGATGCAGGTTACCCGCGACAAGACGGAAAGACCCCATGGAGCTTTACTGCAGCTTGATATTGAATTTGGGTACGATCTGTACAGGATAGGTGGGAGCCTTTGAAGCATGAGCGCCAGCTTGTGTGGAGGCACCGTTGGGATACCACCCTGATCGTATCTAGGTTCTAACCTGGTGCCCTTAGCGGGTACGGGGACAGTGTCAGGTGGGCAGTTTGACTGGGGCGGTCGCCTCCTAAAGAGTAACGGAGGCGCCCAAAGGTTCCCTCAGAATGGTTGGAAATCATTCGAAGAGTGCAAAGGCATAAGGGAGCTTGACTGCGAGACCTACAAGTCGAGCAGGGACGAAAGTCGGGCTTAGTGATCCGGTGGTACCGCATGGAAGGGCCATCGCTCAACGGATAAAAGCTACCCTGGGGATAACAGGCTTATCTCCCCCAAGAGTCCACATCGACGGGGAGGTTTGGCACCTCGATGTCGGCTCATCGCATCCTGGGGCTGAAGTAGGTCCCAAGGGTTGGGCTGTTCGCCCATTAAAGCGGTACGCGAGCTGGGTTCAGAACGTCGTGAGACAGTTCGGTCCCTATCTGTCGTGGGCGTAGGAAATTTGAGAGGAGCTGTCCTTAGTACGAGAGGACCGGGATGGACGTACCGCTGGTGTACCAGTTGTTCCGCCAGGAGCACCGCTGGGTAGCTATGTACGGACGGGATAAGCGCTGAAAGCATCTAAGCGTGAAGCCCCCCTCAAGATGAGATTTCCCAGTATGTAAGACCCCTTGAAGACGACGAGGTAGATAGGCTGGGGGTGGAAGTGCAGCAATGCATGGAGCTGACCAGTACTAATCGGTCGAGGGCTTATCCAATAGCAGGTTTTAAGCCGCGTAAGTTTCGTTTCGAATCTAGTTTTCAAGGAGCAATCCTTGAACAACGTTGAGATTGTCTTTGGAGAGATACCCAAGTGGCTATAAGGGGACCCTCTGCTAAGGGGTTAGGCTGAGTAATCGGTGCGAGGGTTCGAATCCCTCTCTCTCCGCCATCTTTACCTAAGGATGGACAAGCAATCAAAACATGCATAATATGGCGGTGTAGCTCAGCTGGCTAGAGCGTACGGTTCATACCCGTAAGGTCGGGGGTTCGATCCCCTCCGCCGCTACCATATTACCCAGGAGGCTTAGCTCAGCTGGGAGAGCATCTGCCTTACAAGCAGAGGGTCGGGGGTTCGATCCCCTCAGCCTCCACCATATACGCCGGTGTAGCTCAACTGGTAGAGCAACTGACTTGTAATCAGTAGGTTGGGGGTTCAAGTCCTCTCGCCGGCACCATTAATGCTTGGAACCGTGGTGTAGTTGGCCTAACATGCCTGCCTGTCACGCAGGAGATCGCGGGTTCGAATCCCGTCGGTTCCGCCATTAATTTTACAATCAAATAAGGCTCGGTAGCTCAGTCGGTAGAGCAGAGGACTGAAAATCCTCGTGTCGGCGGTTCGATTCCGTCCCGAGCCACCTTTAATCCTGGAGGATTAGCGAAGTGGCCAAACGCATCAGACTGTAAATCTGCTCCCGTACGGGTTCGGTGGTTCGAATCCATCATCCTCCACCAGTTTTACGAGTCATTAGCTCAGTTGGTAGAGCACCTGACTTTTAATCAGGGTGTCGAAGGTTCGAATCCTTCATGACTCATCTTAATTAGAGAGTGATTGATCATTAATTTGATCGGTCACTCTCTTTTTGTCTATTTAGACTAAAGTATGTCAGACTGACGGATACAGAGCGGCGCACATCAAGATATGATAAAATAATGATAAAAAAACACGCAGAGTGGTGACATTCCATACATGAAGCTCATACCCGATCTAAAACAGCAAATTGAAGGCGTTATAGGCACCACATTGGATGAATATGAAATTACGATGTACGAGTGGATGCAGTCTATTGAAAATTTGAGCGGCTTAGACGAAAACAAGCGGAGCTTTATTCGAAGCAAACCTGGAGAACGAGAACTTGATTTCGCAGCAAAATCATATATATCCTCAGATTTAAATATGGTTAGTTTACACCATGGTGAACGTATCTTTTTTAAAGTTGGTATAAACGAGCAGGAGAATACCGTTGTATGCTGGGGCTGTAACGCTGCCTCTCTAACAATAGAGACACGACGCCTGATTGAGCTACTGATTATCAGTAATGAGCGGCTGTCCCCTATCAATGTTATAAACCAACATAGTGACACAGACAAGCGGTTA
Organism: Paenibacillus sp. FSL R7-0652; assembly: GCF_038595045.1. Classification (NCBI taxonomy): domain Bacteria; kingdom Bacillati; phylum Bacillota; class Bacilli; order Caryophanales; family Paenibacillaceae; genus Paenibacillus; species Paenibacillus sp. FSL R7-0652. The sequence continues at coordinate 144,674 of NZ_CP152001.1, forward strand.
TCATCACTGGGTGTATGGCTTCAGGAGCAGATTAAAGCTTATCGAACTGGCAGTCACAAGCCACTGCCCGATCCATATACTGCTTTTTCTGATTTTCAGGAAGAGAAAATTATTTTCCTGCTGCAGGGGGAAACTCCTGATTCTCAGCGTGTAGACTCGAAAGTGTTGAACAAGCTGTTAGAAAGTTATTTTGGCGAAGAAATTACATTAATTCCCCTTGGGGAGCAGGAATGGATTTTCATGGGCAATGAAGAAATTGTTACTGGGGAAGCGGATGATGACACCGCAGAGGCCAGAAAAGATTCGCTCCATGCATTTTGTTTGGGGTTGTACGAGCTGGTGGCGAGTGAGTTTGCAGGTGTGTTTCATCTATCTGCTTCGCTACCGTGTATTCCCAAAGAGGTTTTGGTACAGACAGCTTCTCTTCTGCAGGAGAGTATGCAGCTTGGTCGCTCCTTTCATGTTACGCAGCATATTCATCTTCCTTGGAATCTGCAGCTGGAGCAGTTGGTAGCAAGTATATCAGAGCAGCAGCGGATACGCTTTATTCAGGAAACCGGCAAGGGTACACTTATTTTTAATGATAGCGAGACAATCGCCACACTGGAGACATTCTTTGGTTTGGACTGTAACGTTAGCGAGACAGCTAAGCGCTTATTTATCCATCGCAATACACTCGTGTACCGTTTGGATAAGATTAAACAGGAGATTGGTTATGATGTCAGACACTTCAAAAGTGCGATGATTGTGCAGCTTTTACTGCTGATGTACAAAGTGACGAAAAAGAGCTGATATTTTTGTGCAGTTTGCGAATAGTCAGATAACCAAGCGATAGGGTATTATAAAACTACAAATTGTATTCGATTACAAAATGATCTCTGAGGAGGCAACAATCATGGCAGGAGTACGTTTAGAGCATATTTTCAAAAAATACCCGGGTTCTGATAAAGCAACTGTAGTTGACATTAACCTGGACATTAAAGACAAAGAGTTTCTGGTACTGGTAGGTCCGTCCGGTTGTGGTAAATCAACAACACTGCGTATGATCGCAGGCCTTGAGGAAATTTCTGAAGGTAAACTCTATATCGGTGACCGTGTCGTGAATGATGTTGCACCTAAAGACCGTGATATCGCGATGGTATTCCAATCCTACGCCTTGTATCCGCATATGAGCGTATATCAAAACATGGCATTTGGTTTGAAATTGCGTAAGGTCAAAAAAGACGAGATCGACAAACGTGTACGTGAAGCAGCTAAGATCCTCGATATCGAGCACTTGCTTGAGCGTAAACCTAAAGCATTGTCCGGTGGTCAACGTCAGCGTGTCGCTTTGGGACGTGCGATTGTCCGTGACCCACAAGTCTTCTTGATGGATGAGCCGCTTTCCAACTTGGATGCTAAACTCCGTGGACAGATGCGTGCGGAAATCACTAAGCTTGCTAAACGTTTGGAAACAACCGTTATTTACGTAACGCATGACCAGATCGAAGCAATGACGATGGGTGATCGGATTGTCGTTATGAAGGATGGTATCATCCAACAAGCAGCTTCTCCTGAAGAGCTGTACAATCACCCGGCGAACCTGTTCGTAGCTGGTTTCATCGGTTCCCCGACAATGAACTTCATCTCGGGTAAACTGGCTGAGCAAGGATCAAGCCTGCACTTTGTAGCTCCTGGTGTGGACGTTGAGATTCCACAAGGTAAAGCACAAGTGTTGAAATCCAAAGGATATGCTGCTAAAGAAGTGATCATGGGCGTTCGTCCAGAAGACATTCACGAAGAGCCGGTATTCCTGGAAGCTTCCCCGAACTCTGTATTCTCTACTCACGTAGATGTAACAGAGAACCTGGGTCACGAAATGCTCCTCTACTTGAGCGGTGTAGGTAATGACACTACAATCGCACGTGTAGACGGACGTTCCAATACTCGTGATGGTTCTACAGTTAAAATGGCCATCGACATGAACAAAGTTCATATCTTTGACAAAGAGACTGAAGTAAACGTACTTCTTCAAGACTAATTTTACTGAAGATTCTCGGAAACGACGAAATCTGGAAGTAACGCAATTATATAATGTAAATCGAGCCCCTTCCGTTTATGCTGGAAGGGGCTTTTTTATAAAGAGCTTGAAGAGCAGGAATACGGGACTTCGGCGATTGCAATCGATCCAAAATTCATTTAAGATTATTTGAAGGTCTGTCCTATAAATGCCGCACGCTGGTGTATACAAGAGTGCCATTTCAAGGACAAAATGACTTGTCTGTGAATCATGTTGTGAATGCGCTAATAATGGAAAGAAATGATACACGAATTGAGGTACATAGAGGCACAGCGAATGCTGAAAGGAAGAGACAAATGGCGAAAAAAGTGAAAGTATCCGAATTGGTACAGCAGTTTCAGATGGAAGTTGTTTCGGGTTCTCAGGGATTAAAAAGATATATTACGGTAGATGACCTTAACCGTCCTGGTCTGGAGATGGCAGGTTACTTTGAATATCATCCCAAAGAGCGGGTACAACTGCTGGGAAGAACAGAGCTGGCCTTTTTTGCCATGCTGCCTGAACATGAGCGTCGTGAACGTATGCAGCGTCTGTGTACCGAGGAGACACCTTGTATTGTCGTTACACGCGGATTGGAAGTTCCACAGGAACTGATAGATATCAGTGAAGAACAGAATCTGGCCGTACTTCGGAGCAACATGGCTACGACCATTCTTTCGAGCCGGATCACTGGTTTTCTCGAAGGTAAGCTGGCACCTACCGCGACGATTCACGGTGTACTGTGTGATGTATATGGTGTAGGTATGCTGATCACAGGCAGCAGTGGTATTGGTAAGAGTGAAACGGCTCTTGAACTTGTAAAACGGGGTCACCGTTTGATTGCCGATGATGCGGTGGAGATCCGCCAAACGTCGGACTTTCAGCTGCACGGTACCGCACCAGAGTTGATCCGTCACCTGCTGGAGATCAGGGGTGTAGGTATTATCAATGTAATGACGTTGTTTGGTGCAGGGGCTGTACGAAACAACAAACGGATCACATTAGTTGTGCGCCTGGAAGCATGGCAGCAGGATAAACAGTATGACCGTCTGGGATTGGATGAAGAGACAACACGTATTATTGATACCGATGTACCACTGGTTACGATTCCCGTTCGACCGGGACGAAATCTGGCTGTAATCATTGAAGTAGCGGGTATGAATTACCGCCTGAAACAGATGGGACTTAACGCCGCACTCCAGTTCACAAACAAGCTGACAGCAACCATTTCAGAAGATATGGAAGATATGGATTAAGAAAGATGGAGTGAAGTACTTCACATGATCAGCTGCAATAGAAAGATAGAACATATCAAGCTGCAATGTCATTAGGAAGCATGACACATGGCAGTCTGAACTCTTTCAAACAGGAAGATGGGGTCAGGCTGCACAAGGTCATGCTTAAAGATGTGAATTGATAGGAGTGTGAATGAATGGATACATTATTACTGTTGAACCCGATTGCGTTTTCTATAGGCGCATTAAAGGTTCACTGGTATGGACTTATCTTGGGTACTGCGGCACTTTTGGGTCTGCTGCTGCTTATTCGGGAGGGCAAGCGATATAACATTCCCCAAGAAGTATTCATGGATATGGTTTTGTGGGGTGTGCCGTCTGCCATTATTTCCGCCCGCATCTACTTCGTGGCATTTAAATGGGAGGATTATAAAGATAACTTCTGGGATGTATTTAAAATATGGAACGGTGGTATTGCAATCTACGGTGCCCTCATTGGTGCCGTTATATGTGGATTCATTTTCTTCCGTCACAAAGGATATAACTTCTGGCGTATGGCGGATATCTGTGCACCTGGGCTGCTTGTTGGACAGATGATCGGACGTTGGGGAAACTATGTCAATCAGGAGGCATATGGCGGTCCTGTTGAAGAGTCCTTTTTAAGAGACAAGCTTCACCTGCCGGACTTTATTGTCAATCAAATGAATGTGGAGGGTGTATTCCGTCATCCGGCCTTCTTGTATGAGTCGGTATGGTGTTTTGTCGGATTAATTCTGCTGTTTGTGCTTCGCCGTCAGAAGTTTATGCGTTCAGGCGAGCTGTTCATGTCCTATTTCATTTGGTATTCGGTCGGCCGGTTCTTTATTGAAGCACTGCGTACGGACAGTCTCGCATTCCAAGCTCCGGACTGGATCGCTTCATTTGTGAACGGACTGTGGTCCCCAATGACTGCATTGGGGTTCGAGCAAGGATATCTGGACCCGGCATATGGTAACGTCAGAATCTCGCAGCTACTGTCTCTGGGCATTATTGCTGCCGCTGTTGTGTTTATTGTGGTAAGAAGAGTGACGGGGAAAGCAAATGCCCGTTACAGTGATCCGATTGTTTCGTCGAAAGTTCCTGCTGATGATTTAGAGCACACAGGTAAGGCGGCTGGCGTAGGGGAAAAGGGAACAGCAACCTCAAGCCCTGCTGAAGATGATTCAAAGCAAGTTGAAGATAAAAAGGAGTAATGCAGTGTGATTAACACGGTACTGTTTGATCTGGATGGAACAATTATTGATACCAATGAGCTGATTATCAACTCATTCCTGCATGTTATGGAAGGCTGGAATCATGCTTCCCCATGGACAAGGGAACAGATCATTCCGCATATGGGAGGCACATTGGAGCAGCAAATGCGAACCTTTTCAGGTCAGGAAGAGGTGTCAGAATACGTTAAAGGATATCGTGCCTATAATGATATTCACCATGAAGCGATGGTTCGACCTTTTCCCCATGTAATCGAGGTTGTAGAGGCTCTGGATCAGGCAGGCATCACAATGGGTGTGGTAACTACCAAGATTCGCCCTTCCACATTAAAAGTGCTGGAGCGCTTTGATCTGCTTAAATATATGAAGTCCATTGTCACAGTGACGGATGTAACCCATCCCAAACCGCATGCGGAACCCGTTCAAAAAGCGATGGCAGAATTGGGTTCCAACCCCGCCCACACCCTGATGGTGGGTGATAGCCCTGTTGATATTCAATCGGCACAAAATGCGGGTGCACTCTCGGCCGGTGTGGCTTGGTCACTTAAAGGAGAGCAGGTACTGAGCGGATATAAACCGGATTACATTTTGCATGATATGAGAGATTTGCTGGACATGGTTCTTACAGGAACGGGCCGTTCATGAGAAAAGTAACCCGCTATCCGGTAGAAAGTCAGAATGCACTTTGGCATATCTACAAAACCGTGAGCCCGTGGAAGGGCGTGCGTAATTTTATCTGGATTCAGCTGTCGCGGTACTGCCCAGTGCTGCCCCTTAAGAACTGGATATATCGGCGAATGCTCGGTATGAAGGTGGGGGACCATACGGCTTTTGGTCTGATGGTGATGGTGGATGTATTTTTCCCGGAGAAAATAACGATTGGTGAAAACTCAGTCATTGGTTACAATACCACGATTCTGGCTCACGAGTATCTCATTAAGGAGTACAGACTCGGTGAAGTCATTATCGGAGATAATGTACTGATCGGGGCCAATACAACCATCCTTCCAGGGATAACGATCGGAGACGGAGCGGTAGTTGCTGCCGGGGCTGTCGTGCATAAGAACGTGGCTCCAGGCGCTTTTGTTGGAGGTAATCCTTTGCGTGATTTATCACGTCCGGCAGACTTGCCGGAAGAAATGGTGTTCAAAACGGATGAACCTTCGCAGCGAAAGGTTCATTAAGTTTGGAGATCGTCAAACCATATTAACCATAGACAATGCTGCATAAAAAGATACATGATGCAAAGGATGAAGGGAAGAGCTGCTGAGGGCAGCTTTTTTCGTATACAAAACTTCACATATAACCAATGAACCAGGAGCATATTTAAAGAACATCGGGCTGGACGAGCTTGGGCTGGATGATCATGTGTGAAAGGTAGTTTTGTTGACGATCGAGCGGCATTCATGTTATCATATCCCATATCCTTTAGTTTGTTAGCACTTTACCATACGAAAGTATATGGTTAGTGATTAACAAGTAATAGTGAAGACCGGACTAATGTATAAAATGTGTGAACGTTAAGGCCTTTGTTAAGTTAAAAGATGCATGAGGCTTTACGGTGAATCAGGGTAACTAACATAGAATGGGGATTTGTCATACATAAATCCTGTGGAGATAGAGCGATATAAATGATGACGAACACAATCTGCGGTTAAAAAGATTATTCGTTCATCGAGGTGTAGGTACAAGTATCTTTAGATCAATGTATGTAATAATTCTAATCCATCATTCAAATCCATGACTCGGGGTGAATCATACCAATGTCCAAACCAAAAGGCTTTGAAAAACCAACCGGCTTCCGTGATTATACACCACATGTAGTATCCAAACTGCGAATGATTGAACGAAATGTACTGGAATGCATGGAACGCTGGGGATACCGCCAGATTATAACACCAACAATTGAATACTACGACACAGTAGGGGTAGCCAGTTCGACATCGGACCGCAAACTGTTTAAATTGCTGAACAGCCGGGGAACGACACTGGTACTGCGATCTGATCTGACTGCTCCGATAGCGCGGGTGGTATCATCGATGCTCAAGGATGAGGCACTTCCGCTGCGTTTATCCTATCATGCGAATGTTTTTCGCTCCATAGAAGAGGAAGCCGGACGTGAGGCTGAGTTTTTCCAGACAGGTGTGGAGCTTGTAGGGGACGATTCCCCGGAGGCCGACGCGGAAGTGGTCGCACTTGCAATTGCTTCACTACAGGCAGCGGGTGTATCTTCTTTCAAGATAGCAATGGGACACATGGGCTTTCTGAACGGATTGCTGGAGGAAGTAATTCCAGGTCAGACGGCTGAGCAGGAGCAGTTGAAGGAAGGGCTGCTGGGACGAGATTATGTCGGGTATCGCCAATCCATCGAAGCATTACATCTGGAGTCAAAGCAAAAACAACAGCTTGAAGCAATACTGCGTCTGCGCGGCGGGAAAGAAATCTGCACCCATGCAGGCGAGCTCAGCTCAAGTGTTGAAGCGGCCGAGTCCATTGCACATTTGTGCGCCGTATTTGAGGTGCTGGAGGCGTATGGGGTCTCGGAACATGTGCTGATCGATCTGACGATGATCGGGGATTTCTCCTATTATACAGGCATGACATTTGAAGGGTACGCAGCAGAGCTGGGATCTCCGGTATGCAGCGGTGGGCGATATGACAATCTACTGCAGCAGTTCGGGCGTGCTCTTCCGGCTACCGGCTTTGCGTTGAAAACGAATCGTATTATTGATGGTGTTCACGGCATTAGTATTGAGGAAAAGAAGCCGGTTCGTATCGAATACAGCCCGGAGCGGCGAGCGGAAGCCTTAGCCGAAGCAGCAAGACTGCGCAGTTTGGGTCAGAATGTAGTCACATCTCTTCTTGATGATAAAAGGCCAAAAGCAGTGGCAAGTGGGACAGATGCGAAACAGGCTGAACAGGTCATTATCTATGGATCAAAACAAGGAGGACAATAAGATGTCGGATATTCTCAAGGTGGCTATGCCCAAAGGCCGTATCTATAAAAAGGCCTCCAAGCTGTTTCGTGAAGCAGGACTTGATATTCCTGAGGATGTAGATGATACCCGTAAACTGGTTATCGAAGTACCTGAAGCCGGGATGGAGTTCATTATGGCCAAACCTGTCGATGTACCAACGTATGTGGAGTACGGTGTTGCCGATATTGGCATTGTCGGGAAAGACGTGCTGCTTGAGGAAGATCGGGATGTGTATGAGCTTTTAAATCTGGGGATTGCGCAGTGCCGTATGTCTGTGATTGGGCTTCCGGACTGGAAGGCGGGTATCCAGCAGCGGGTTGCTACGAAATATCCGAACATCGCTTCCCAGTACTTCCGTGAGCAGGGACAGCAGGTTGAGGTTATTAAATTGAATGGTTCCATCGAGCTTGCTCCCCTGATCGGTCTGGCTGACCGAATCGTCGATCTGGTCGAGACAGGACAGACGCTGCGTGAGAATGGGCTTGTGGAGATGACGGAGATTCTGAATATTACCAGCCGTCTCATTGCAAATCGCGTCAGTTATCGCATGAAAAATGCCCGAATTCAGTCCCTGTGTGATGCACTTCAAATGGTGATTCCGAGCGGTAATGAAGTTTCTACGGGAAGTGCGAGAAGATAATGAGCAGATAAGTAAAGAATGATGCGCACAAGTCAGGTAAACAAGGATAGCAGATAGGAATAGAGTCAACAGCACATAGATATGTGAACGGTACTATTTATATAGGAAATAGATAACGTAAGGAGGTTGTACGAATGAAGATTGTACCAGCACGGCAATTTGATCTGAAGCGGGAAGTAGAGTACGGTACGCCGGAGCAAAATGAAGCGGTACGGCGCATTGTCGCAGACATTCGCCGTGAAGGGGATGCAGCGCTGCTGCGTTATACAGAGCAGCTGGATCGCACACAGCTGACGGCTGCGGGACTGCGCGTGCCGCAGGAGGAGCTCCAGGCGGCGTATGAAGCCGTGGAGCCATCGTTTGTGACGGCGATTCGCCAAGCCGCCGGCAATATTCGTGCGTTTCATGAGAAGCAGAAACGCAATTCGTGGATGGACTGGCAGCCGGACGGCAGTCTGCTCGGCCAGATTATTCGGCCGCTGAAACGAGTCGGCGTGTATGTCCCTGGAGGGAAAGCAGCGTATCCATCGTCGGTGCTGATGAATGTCATTCCGGCACAGGTTGCAGGCGTGCCGGAGATTGTGCTTGTCACACCGCCGGCGACGAACGGTGGAGAAGGCATTGACCCGTACATTCTCGTGGCTGCCGCGGAAGCAGGTGTGAACGAGATGTACCGGGTAGGCGGCGCGCAGGCGATCGCCGCTCTTGCTTACGGCACGGAGAGTATTGCCCCGGTCGACAAGATCTGTGGACCGGGTAACATCTACGTGGCGCTCGCGAAGCGCGAGGTGTATGGGGCCGTCGATATTGACAGTATCGCTGGGCCTAGTGAGATTGTGGTGCTCGCCGATGATACGGCGAACCCTGTTTATGTCGCTGCGGACCTGCTGTCGCAGGCGGAGCATGACGAGATGGCATCGGCCATTCTCGTCACGAATTCGGCCGTGCTGGCGGAAGCTGTGCAGGCCGAGGTGCAGCGGCAGCTGGAAGTGCTGCCGCGGCGCGATATTGCTGCTGCTTCCGTGGAGCAGCATGGGGCGATTATCGTCGTCGATTCGATCGATGAGGGAATCGATGTTGTGAACCGGCTTGCACCCGAGCATCTGGAGATTATGGTGCAGGAGCCGATGGCTTACGCCGGCCGAATCGAGAATGCCGGTGCAATCTTTCTCGGGCCGTACAGCTCCGAACCGGTGGGCGATTACTTTGCCGGACCGAATCATATTATTCCGACCAATGGAACTGCCCGGTTCAGTTCACCGGTAGACGTGGATGATTTTATCAAAAAATCGAGTCTGATTTATTATAGTAAAGAGGCACTGCTGCAGAACGGTGCAGCTATCATCGAATTAGCCCGACATGAGGGGCTTGAAGGACATGCTCGCGCAATTGCTGTACGCTTACAACAGGAAGGAAAGGCGGAATCGGACAATGGATAATCAGAATAAGAGTGCAGAAAACGGAGTGCAGCTTCAAAATCAAGGGACAGTGCGTCAGGCAGAGGTAGATCGCAAAACAAACGAGACGAATATCCAGCTGTCATTCAACGTAGATGGCACGGGACAATCCAATATTGAGACGGATGTACCGTTTCTGAATCATATGCTCGATCTGTTCACAAAGCATGGACAATTCGATCTTAACGTACAGGCTCGGGGAGATATCGATATTGATGATCACCATACGGTTGAAGACATTGGCATCTGTCTGGGACAGACGCTGTATCAGGCGCTGGGCGATAAACGCGGAATTAAACGTTATGCCAGTGTGTTTGTACCGATGGACGAAGCGCTTGCTCAGGTTATCATTGATGTGAGCAACCGTCCGCACTTTGAATACCGGGCCGAGTACCCGTCGCAGCAGGTAGGCAGCTTTTCTACAGAGCTGGTGCATGAATTTCTTTGGAAACTGGCGCTCGAAGCGCGGATTACGCTGCATGTCATTGTGCACTACGGTCAGAACACACATCACATGATTGAAGCGGTCTTCAAGGCTCTCGGACGTGCGCTGGATGAAGCGACGATGATCGATCCACGAGTAACCGGCGTGCCTTCCACGAAGGGAGTGCTGTAGACAATGGCGATTGCAATTGTCGATTACGGTATGGGGAACCTGCACAGCGTCGGCAAAGCGGTCGAACGTCTTGGCTATGAAACGCTGGTCACAGGTGAGCGGGAAGCTATTCTTGCCGCTGATGGCGTTATTTTGCCGGGGGTAGGTGCCTTTGGTGATGCAATGGTGCATTTGCGAGAAACAGGTCTGGATGGCGTCGTAAAAGAAGCGGCTGCCGGACTGAAACCGCTGCTTGGCATCTGTCTGGGCATGCAGCTGCTGTTCAGTACGGGTGAGGAACACGGCGAGCATGAGGGACTGGACATTTTGCCGGGAAAAGTAGTGCGCTTCGCACCAAGTGAACTGAAGGTTCCTCATATGGGATGGAACCGTTTGGAATTTTTACATCCTGAAAATCCGCTCTTCGCGGGTTTGGATGCCGGGCATGTTTATTTTGTACACTCGTATCATGCAATTACCGAGAACAAGGACGATCTGCTGGCCGTTACGGATTACGGACATCCGGTTACTGCGATCGTAGGCCGAGGATCAAACTTCGGTATGCAGTTCCACCCTGAGAAGAGCGGTGAACTTGGCATGAAACTGCTCAGCAATTTCCTGTCTTTGACGGGGGCATCGGGAACAGCCTAATTTATAATTGTCTATCTAAACAAGATTTGTATTATCTTATGATCGAATTTCATTAGAATTGAATCCTGTTTTTAAATGTATTCAACTTGAAGTTACATGAAAGTTTAATCGAAATTCAATCGAATCTACACTTAGGAGGCCTTGTATGTCATCTTTTATCTTATACCCGGCAATCGATATCCGGGACGGCAAATGTGTAAGATTGGTGCAGGGAGATTATAATCAGGAAACCGTATATAACGATGACCCGGTTCAGGTTGCCCTTAACTGGGAGAAGCAGGGTGGTACATATGTTCATCTGGTGGATCTGGATGGAGCAAAGGCGGGACACCCGGTTAATGACGAGCTGATTGGACGTATTGCATCTGCTGTGAATGTACCTGTGCAGGTTGGCGGCGGACTTCGTACAATTACTGACGTTGAACGTTTGCTGGGGCTAGGCGTAAGCCGATTGATTATCGGGACAGCTGCTATTGAGGATCGTGCTTTTACAGAAGAAGTATTAGGACGTTACGGAGATAAAGTGGCCATTGGTATTGATGCGCGTAATGGTTATGTTGCCACTCGTGGATGGCTTGAAACTTCCGAGGTACAGGCTGAAGTGCTGGCGAAGGAACTCGCTGCGTATGGAGCGGAAACATTTATCTTTACGGACATTTCCCGTGACGGTATGATGCAGGGGCCTAATGTTGAGGCGATTGTGTCCCTTGCCAAAGCAAGCGGACGGACAGTTATTGCTTCTGGCGGTGTCAGTGTGATGGATGATTTGCTTCGTTTGAGTCAACATGCATCTGATGGTGTTGGCGGAGCCATTGTAGGCAAAGCCCTGTATACAGGCAGTATTGATCTGGCTGAAGCAGTGCGTTTGGTGAACAAGTAACGGATAATCGGGTAGAGAGGAAGAGGGAGCATGCTGGCAAAAAGAATCATTCCCTGTCTGGACGTGAAGGACGGCCGGGTCGTTAAAGGCGTGAACTTTGTCAATCTCCGCGATGCGGGTGATCCGGTAGAGCTGGCGGCACTGTATGACCGCGAGGGAGCGGACGAACTTGTATTTCTCGATATCTCCGCATCGGTGGAGGGCCGTGAAACGATGGAGGAAGTTGTAAGACAGACGGCAGGTGAGATCGCGATTCCTTTTACGGTAGGAGGCGGGATCTCCAAAGTAGAGGACATGAAGCGTATTTTGCGTGCAGGTGCGGATAAAATTGCAGTAAATACTGCGGCGGTCCTTAATCCTCAGATCATTGCGGATGGTGCACGCCGTTTTGGCTCGCAATGTATCGTCGTTGCCATTGATGCCAAGTATAACGAAGCTTGGGGCGAGTGGGAAGTCTATACCCATGGCGGACGGAAACCATCCGGCATTAAAGCTTTGGAGTGGGTTAAACAAGCCGAGGAGCTGGGTGCGGGAGAAATTCTGTTAACCAGCATGGACGCAGATGGTACGAAGGACGGTTTTGATTTGAAGCTGACCGCTGCTGTTTCGGAATCGGTACGTATTCCAGTCATTGCGTCAGGTGGTGCAGGCAAGGAGTCTCACTTCTATGATGTTTTCACAACAGGCAAAGCGGACGCAGGTCTGGCCGCAACCATCTTTCACTACAAAGAAATTGGCGTACCGGCATTAAAACAACAATTAAGAGAACAAGGAGTGGAAATCCGTGACTAAAGTAAGTGATGAGATCAAGGAACAGCTCTCCTTGGAGCAGGTTGTGGAACACATCCGTTGGGATGAAGGATTGGTTCCTGCCATTGTGCAGGATGTGGATACCCGCAGAGTATTAATGATGGCTTATATGAATCGTGAATCGCTGAAGCTGTCGCTGGAGTCTGGAGAAACCTGGTTCTGGTCGCGTTCGCGCCAAGAGCTATGGAATAAAGGAGCAACCTCTGGCAATGTCCAGAAGATCGTTTCCTTGAAATATGACTGTGACGGCGATACGCTGCTGGTTGAGGTTAAACCGAAGGGACCGGCCTGCCATACAGGTGCATTAACTTGTTTCCATAATGAAATTATCGGTTTACCAGAAAGTGAGTCAGACCAAGATAACAAAGAAGAAGCGGGGAGCTCGGCAAACTCCAACAAGGCCTCTTCAACTGCTGCTGAGCGACGCTTTGAGGTATTGGCAGAACTGGAATCTGTCATTGCTGAGCGTGAGCGCGAACGTCCGGAAGGTGCATATACCACGTATCTGTTTGATAAAGGTGTCGATAAAATCCTGAAAAAGATCGGTGAGGAAGCTTCCGAAACGATTATTGCTGCCAAAAACAAAGATAATGACGAGCTTCGTCTCGAGGTCAGTGACCTGATGTATCACCTGCTCGTGCTGCTGCAGGAGCGCAAGCTGCCTCTGGATGACATCATGTCTGAGCTGAGCCGCCGACACGAACGGCCGCGCCGCGACTAGGAGGCGAATCTTTAATGCGCATAGACTACCATACTCATCATGAACGCTGCGGACATGCGGTGGGCAAGCTGGAAGAATACGTGCAGCGCGGAATCGCTATCGGTCTGTCCCAGATTGGATTGTCTGATCATATGCCGCTCCTGCATGTGGATCCGGCTGAATACTATCCCGAGATGGCTATGCCTATGGATGAGCTGCCGCGATATGTTGAGGAGTGTTTCTCTCTGAAGGAACGATACCGTGGGCAGATTGATGTCCGTGTTGGTCTTGAAGGTGATTATATCGAAGGCTTTGAATCAGAGATTCGTTCGATCATTGAACGTTATCCATGGGATTATGTCATTGGCTCCGTTCATTTTCTGGGTGAATGGGATATTACCGATTTCCGTCAGACTCACCATTGGGAAGGCAAAGATATCCTTGAGGTATACCGACAATATTATGATGCTGTGAGCAAATCGGCTGCTTCTGGTCTGTATGATATTATAGGACATTCGGATGTCATCAAAAGGTTTGGTTATGTACCGCCGCTTGAGCAGACCGAGGAACGCATTGCACTGGAGGATGCGGCTCTGCAAGCTGTGGCCAAAAGCGGCTGTGCTATGGAACTGAATGCCTCAGGCTTGTCCAAGCCATGTGCGGAGATGTTCCCAAGCCGGAGAATGCTGACCGAAGCAATTCGATTGGGTGTTCCTCTTACGATGGGATCGGATGCACATGACCCAATGAAGCTGGGCGATAATCTGCCTGAAGCGGAGAAACTTTTACATGAACTTGGATGTGAGCAAGTTGCTGTTTTTGAAAGCCGCCAGCGTTCGTTCATTCCTTTAAATGCAGCCAACAGTGGAGTATAATAGGGGAAAATGAACCTTTTATACAGGTTGGATTCTTCAACTTAACTATAAGGGAATATGATAGGGGATACCCCTCGGGAGGGCATTATGCAGCATTCGTTACGTATTTTTTCCGGTTCATCTAACCCTAAGCTTGCAGAGCAGGTATGCGACAAGCTGGGCGTACAACTGGGCAAGATTAAACTGTCCCGGTTCAAGAGCGGAGAAATATACGTCCATTACGAAGAAACGATCCGCAATTGTGATGTGTTTCTAATACAGTCGTTGTCTCATCCCATTAATGAGCTGTTTGTTGAGCTGCTTGTCATGATTGATGCGGCAAAAAGAGCATCGGCACGCACGGTGAACATTATTGTCCCGTATTACGGGTATGCTCGTCAGGAGCGGAAATCTGCTCCGCGTGAGCCAATCTCGGCCAAGATGGTGGCAGATGTATTAACGACAGCTGGAGCAAGCCGGGTGGTTACGATTGATCTGCATGCTGCAGCTATCCAGGGCTTCTTTAACATTCCGGTAGATCATATGACATCACTAGACTTGATCAGTGAATACCTGCTCAGCAAAGGAATCCAAAATCCAGTCGTGGTTTCTCCTGATGCAGGACGAGCATCGATGGCGGAGAAGCTGGCGAACCGTCTGGATTCACCTTTTGCAATCATGATTAAAAAACGCCCAAGTCATAATGAATCCATCATTACGCATGTGATCGGTGATGTTGAGGGGCGAACACCGATTATTATCGAGGATCTGATTGATACCGGGTCAACCATTGTGAATGTAGTTGAAGGTCTGAAAGAGCGAGGTGCAGAGAACGCGTATGTTTGCGCAACTCACGGCTTGTTCTCGGATGGGGCGGTCAGCAAACTGAATCATCCATCGATTACTGAGGTTGTGGTGACAGATTCGATTGCACTGCCAGAGGATCACCCGGAATGTTTTAAAGTACTGCCTGTTGCACCAATGCTGTCACGAGCCATACGCATCATAGTCGACGGCGGCTCTATGGCTACACTGTTTAAGGATTCAGGTATCTAATTCCATCAAATATACCCGGGTATTCTACGGCCCGATCCTGTCTCAAATACCGTGTCTGAGTTCATCCTGCTCAGCACGGTATTTTTGTTTTGACCCCTTAAAAATCCACGAATCCAATTCCGTGCTTTGCTGTTCGAGAGCTTGTGATATAATAACATAAAACCAAGAAATGATAGCGTTTTATATACATGGATCTGGAAATGAATTGTTACGGATAATAAACAGTAGAACCACGGCTGATGGACATTGGCATCGTGGAGTGAGGAGTGGGGTCTATTGTCGCGCACCTGGTATTATCGGCTGCTCTTTTCGTACTTCCCTATATTTTTCTTTACAATGACCATACTCATTTTTATTGCTTTTGTTTTTATTAATGATATCTCCAGGGAAGAAACCCGGAAGGCTGATCGGATATCTTCCAGTTATCTTGCCACTACGCTGGATCATACAATACGTGACATTGAACTGGCTGTGACAGAAAAAGTACAGTACGAGCCGGCGTACAGGCTGTATTTTAACAATAACAATCCGAATAATTCGGACACGGTTTATACTATTGCACAAAATTTGCGTGAGATGATTAACTCTTCTTCCTGGATTCAGTCCATATATCTCTATGACAAGCAGAACGAGCGTGTTATAACGGTAAGCGGCTCCAGAGAAGTGGAGAGTTTTGGAGATAAGGCATGGATTGATCGGATTCTAAGTGGTTCTACAGGTCAGGGCTGGCAGCCTGTTCGGGAGATTGAATGGGATGATGTGCAGAGGACACCTGTGCAGGTGTTGACGGTAAATAAAGAAATGCCACTGCCTTTTGGCTCAGAGGGTGTATTGGTCATCAATATCAAGATGAGCAGTATCAAGCAGAGTGTGGACAGCATGGTCAATGGGAAACTCTCTTTCCTGACGATAACCGATCAGGAGGGCAGGGTCATCTATGATGCCCATTCGGATCGGGAGAGTGCTGCCGAAGGTACCAAGTTAAATGAATTAACTTTGGAGAGATTTGGTTGGACTCTGAGCAGTGGGATCAAAGCTGGGAATCTGTTTGGCTGGGTATCTGTCGTTTCGTATGTGTGGGTGTTCATTGCGGTCTTGACCGTGATTTGCGCAATCATCTATATCGTGTATGTGACCCGGCGTAACTACAAGCCGATCCAGATCATTATGAACCGGATTGAATCTCAACAAATTCGCGCATTTGAGCAATCCGGTGCACGTATGGATGAGATGAAGATGATCGATGGCGTGCTTGAAAACCTGATTAATCATATGATGGATTATGATAAAAAGAGCCGGGAAAACGTGCTGATGCAGCGAAGTAAACTATTTAGCGCGCTGCTGCATGGTGAGCACGTAGACAATGCTGCTGGGCAGCTGTATGAGGTGTCCCCATTTGATGGGGCTCATGAAGCTTCTCGTTTTATCGTGGTTGTCGGGGATATTAACCGTTATGAAAAAGGATTTCAGGAGAAATTCACCAGAGGTGAGCAAAATACACTGAAATTCGCTCTGATGAATGTATTACAGGAGCTGTCCCGGGATACGGAGGTACAGTGCTGGACGGAGTGGATCAGTGCTGATCGTATTGCTATTCTGTTCTTTTCAAAAGAAGATGGGCAGCAGGGCCAGGACTTGTCCAAGCAAATTCGGCTTGTCGCTGAGGAATGTAAATCCTGGGTAGAGCAGAATCTCCGAATTTCCCTCAGCTTTGGTATTGGACCTGTTGCTGAAGGGATTGGAGCAATTCATCAATCGTTTACCGCGGCTGAAGCGGTGATGCAGCGTAAATTGCTGATGAACGGTGATGTGGGTGAAGCAGAGGCAAGCGAGATGCAGCATCCTCTGCTGGAGACCTACACCTATTTGCAGATGATTGCGGACTTTGTTAAGCGTTTCAGGATGTCGAGCGGACAGTGGAGAGAGCAGCTGGAGGATATCTTCAAAGAATTCGAGCGAAACAAACTGCCGGATGATGAAATTCGATCCCTGATTCAAGCCATGCTCCAGATGCTCAGCCGGGAAGTTTCCATGATGTCGGAAGGATTGCAAAAAGAACTGTCAGAGGAAAACATCAATAATTGGCTGCATGCCATGGAAGAAGCAGAGTCTTTAGAAGATGTGAAGGTGCTGTTGTTTGACAGTCTGACGGATCTCTTCCGCACATACGTGGCGGTTACTGAAACGAAGAGCTACAAAGCAATGGTTAATGAAATGAAAAATTATATTGAGGAGCAGTTCATGAACCCGGATCTGTCGCTAAAACATCTGAGTGACCGTTTTCAAATTTCCGGTAAACATGCCAGTTATCTGTTCAAGACTGAATTCAACATGAAGTTTGTTGACTTTGTGACTGAACTGAGGATGAAAGAAACGGAGAAGCTTCTCCTCAATACAGATCATTCCTTGCAGGATATAGCACTGAAGGTGGGCTATGCGAATGGCATCACATTAGGACGGGTATTCAAACGGGTGACAGGCATTACACCCGGAGACTATCGCCGGATGAAAAGAGATCAAAAAGCAGCAGAGGAGTAATTGATCTGTGCTGCGCTGCGGTAAAATGAAATAGACGTATGTCATTAATTCGAACATGATGAATCCAAGTTTCAAAAAAAGCAGGGTGAATTGAAACGTGAATCTCCATAAGCAGGAGAGATATCATACGTTTTGATTTACCCTGTTTGTTTTATTTTAGCTCCGCAAAAATGAAAGCGCTTGAAAAATTGCGAAACAAACACATAACTTTCATGGTTATGTCAGGAGATGTGTCATAAGGATTGCCTTTTGATGGATACGAATTTAGGCAGTGTGGGAAAATGGTTTGTCGCCATCTGTTCGGAATAAGGGTATATAGTGCCAGTAAAGCCTGATGCCATGCGGTTTTCTGGAATTTCAGCAGTCTGCGAAAATAGGCCATCATGCAAACCATAACACGTTTAGCGCTCTACCCGAATTTAGTTTGTTGTCAGGCTGCACATTAGTATGGAATACTCAGGGCAAGCTTTAAAACATTCACGTAAAGCCAAAGGGGATGAACAGAATGACAAGAAAAGGGAGTCTAAAGAAGTTAATGGGTTTGGCACTTACAGCAGTAATGGGTGTCTCACTACTTGCGGGGTGCGGATCTTCAGAGAACAAATCAGCAGAAGGCGGAGCAGCTGGTGATGGAAAACGCGTCACATTAAAGGTGGAGCTTTTCGACCGTGGTAAAACACCTTCTCAGTACACGATCTCCAACAACTTTATCTCTCAAATGATTCAAAAGAACTTTGGTGACCCGAACAACATTGACGTACAATTCGTACCTGTTCAACGTTCTGAGGAAGTAACCAAGCTGAACGTTCTTATGGCTAGTGCTTCGGACGTTCCGGATATTGTCTTCGTTTATGACTCCAGCGTGTTCTACCGCTATGCACAGCAGGGCGGCTTGACAGATGTAGGTGATCTGATTAATCAGTATGGACCGAATCTGAAAAAGTTTTTGGGCGAAGATACATTAAAGTTCGGTCAAGTGGAAGGACAGCAGTTTGCTATTCCGGGTAAACGTGCGATTACCGCTCGTTACAGTTCCTTCATTCGTCAAGATTGGTTGGATAAACTGGGAATGCCAGCACCTAAAACAACAGATGAGTTGTATGCGACACTGAAAGCATTCAAAGAAAAAGATCCTGGCCAAATGGGAAGCCAAAACATCCCTATGGGTATGGGACTGGCTCCAGCTTCTTATGAGCCGTTGATTTATTCTTTCATTAAGCCAATTGCTGGAGACAAGACATATGCTCAACGCTATGAGCTGCCTCTGCATGAAGGATTCAAAGAGTCCATGCAATTCCTGAACAAGCTGTACAACGAAGGTCTGATCAGCAAGGATTTCAGCTTGGATAAAGATAAAACCCAGTTAAATAAAGACATTGCAAATGGAAATGTTGGTTTCTTCTCTGAAGATGTTGACTCCATTTTCTGGCCGGATGGATCTTATGAATTGTTGAAAAAGAACAAACCGGACAGCAACTTGGCTCCACTGGATGCATACACCAATGCTAATGCGGATGGAAAACACATCAAATCCCGTTATGGATCAAATGGGATGTACATCATGATTCCGAAGAGCAGTGAACGTGCAGCAGAAGCGATTAAATATCTGGATTGGATGGCATCTGACAAAAACCTCACTGACATCTACGATGGTGTAGAAGGCGAGAACTATGATCTGGTAGATGGTATTCCAGTAGCTAAAGCAGACGCTACTCAAGAAGCAAAAGATCGTCTGTTCAATGCAGGGGATACAGCGATTATTTCCAATGGTAAAAACCTTGGTGATCAAGCAATGAACGAAAAAGCATGGATCATGGGATTCCCGCCAGCGAACCAGGAAATTTTGAAAAAAGCTCTTGAAGTCGCAAATACAGATATGGTTGGACCAATTGTCTTCAGCAAGCCGATTCAAGCAGAGATGAAGTACAGCACAGCACTGACAGACAAATTGGACGTTATTATCGTAAAAACAGCAATGGCAAAACCTGAAGAATTTGATGCCGTATACGAAAAAGAAATGGCTGACTACATGTCCTTGGGCGGATCAGAGCTGAAGAAAGAACTGGAAGCTGCTGAACAATAAGCAGAAATGAAATGTCTGTAAATTGAAGTGTTTCGAGGAGGCTTGTGCCGCCGCTCAGGCGGCGGCATAACGTTTCTTCGTTTGTGAGGAGGAGAGAGAGACATGACCACATACTTGAAGAGATACTGGCAGCTGTATGCGTTAATTTCATTGCCTCTGATTTACTTTATCATTTTCCGTTATGGACCGATGTATGGTGTGCAGATCGCGTTTAAAGACTTCAACTTGTTTCAAGGGATTAACGGTAGTGAGTGGATCGGTTTCGATGCTTTTCGCGAGGTATTCGCAATGCCGGATTTCTACACTACATTACGCAATACGTTTATGCTGAATTTTCTTGATCTGATCGTTTCATTCCCTGCTCCAATTATTCTGGCTATTATGCTCTATGAGGTAAGGTTCAAATGGTTTAAGAAAATTTCACAAACTATTCTGTACATTCCTCACTTTATCTCCTGGGTTATCATCGGGGGGATTGTATACCAACTATTTGGAAATCAATCCGGTATGGTCAACGGTATACTGGAGAGCATGGGCCTGAATTCAATTCCATTTTTGACTGAAAAGAACCCTTGGCTTGTTACCTACCTGTTCACAGGTGTGTGGCAAAGTGCTGGGTGGGGAACCATTCTTTATCTGGCTGCATTAACGGGTGTGAACAAGGAATTGTTCGAAGCAGCAGAGATTGATGGTGCAACGCGGCTGAAGAGAATTTGGCATATTACACTGCCAAGTATTAAACCAACCATTGTAACACTGCTTATTCTTAACCTTGGAAATATGGTCAGCATCGGTTTTGACCGGCCTTTCGTTATTGGTAATACGGCTGTTCGCGAATATTCCGATGTACTTAGTACCTTCGTATATAGAATGGGTATACAATCCGGACAGTATACACTTGCAACGGTTGTAGGCTTATTCCAGGCGGTTGTTGGATTGATCTTTGTCCTCGGTTCCAACTATATCTCGAAGAAAACGACAGGAGAAGGTATCCTTTAACCTCAAAAGAGCAATAAGATGTAAGTCCTTCGGCTTGTTGTATATGTACACCATTAGTAAAGGAGTTGTGCGCAGATGAGTGACCGCACCTCGAACCGGATTTTCGATATTATTAATATCACCTTTATTACTTTGTTTGTTATATTCTGTCTTGCTCCGTTTCTGCACACCATTGCCATATCGATGAGTTCGAACCGGGCCATTACATCAGGTGAAGTAACGATCTTTCCAAAAGAGTTCACCTGGGATGCATATGGTCAAGTATTTTCAGATAGTTCCATGATTTATTCCCTAGGATTTACAACGATCCTTACAATTATAACCACTTTCTGCTGTATGTTGTTTACCATTGCTGCAGCATACCCGTTGACAAAGAAAAAATTAAAAGGCCGCAAGCTGTTTATGTACATCATTATCATCACGATGTTCTTCAGTGGTGGTATCATTCCTGAGTATTTGTTGATTCGTGACCTTCATTTGCTGAACTCGGTATGGGCGTTGATTCTACCCGGGCTGGTGAGTCCGTTTAACCTGATCATCCTGATCTCTTTCTTCCGCGGAATACCGGATAGTCTGGAAGAGTCTGCCGAGATTGACGGAAGTTCTCATGTGCATACACTCTTTAAAATTATTTTGCCACTGTCCTTGCCTGTCCTTGCTACCTTGGCTCTGTTTTATGCGGTTGGACGCTGGAATGGCTTCCAGGATTCATTGATGTACATTACCGATCCGAAATTATATCCTCTGCAGCTGAAGCTGTATCAGATGGTGCAGAACAACATGGTAAGTGAGCTCACATTGATGGAGGGTGCAAGTCGTACAAGGTTAACACCAGAGAGCCTCAAGGCGGCTACGGTTGTTTTCGCAACAGTACCGATCCTGCTCGTGTATCCATGGCTGCAAAAGTATTTTGTTAGCGGCGCAATGCAGGGAGCAGTTAAAGGTTAATTCGCATCCCCTTACACACAAACATCACAATCGGGGAAGGAGAAGGAATGTATTATGCAGGGAATTGACAAGGGAGAATACTCATTCTCGACATGCTGGAATATCAGGAGGCATCCTGTTGGTGAGAACATGATTCGAGAGATCAAAGATCTCGGATTTCACCGGGTGGAACTTAACTATAATGTAACGAAGGAGATGCTCACTACCATTGAGCCGATGATCGAGCGAGGAGAGATTGGGGTGTCCAGTGTACACAATACCTTCCCTCATGATCCTGATCCTGACTATGGAACGGATTCCGTGCTGCTCGGTTTCGAGGATGAAGTGAAGCGTAAGCGGGCCATTGATCTGCTGGTTGGATCGGCAGAATATGCACATCGTTATGGAGGGGAAGCTGTCGTGGTGCACCCTGGTGAGGTGCCTTTCCCTCATGACATCAGCAAGGACCTGGAGAAGCTGTACAGGGAAGAAGGGACCGATTCGCCGCAATATCGCAGCAAATGGGCGGAATTGATGGAACGGCGCGAAGCCTTGAGTGCAGGATATATCGAGAAAATAATCGTCAGTCTGGATGAGGTCTGTAATCGGTCCGTATCCAAAGGATTAAAGGTCCGTTTCGGAATTGAGACCCGCTCAAGACCCCAGCAAATCCCTACTCTGGCCGAAGCGAAAACAATCATTCAGGCTCTCAAAGGTGCTCCAGTTGGCATCTGGTATGATACAGGTCATGCAATCATGATGGATCGATTAGGGCTGTATGACAGTGTGGGTGAGATGCAGGGGTTAATGGATGATATCGTTGGTGTTCATATTCATGAAACGCTGGGATTATCCGATCACTGGTGCCCGTATGTTCACAGTAAGGATATGCACTTCTATGATGCATACCTTCCGATGATCCGCAAGGCACAGGTGAAGGTATATGAATTGAAATCAGCGTGTGAGCCGGATGCTATTCACGAAAGTCATCATCTGCTGATGCAGAAGCTCGATGCGTTAGAAGCATAGGTAAGTAAGCGATAAGATCGGTTGGCTTGGGCTGTTAGAGCGCACAGCCTTCTGATCTTATCTTTTGAATAGGGACGGATTGCATAAATGAAAAAGCTTTTAGTTTTTATGCATGGAAGGGCCTTGAATGGAGGGAACGCAGATGTACAGACAACTGGTAGAAAGCAATGACAGAGCGGCAGAACGAGGGATGACCCGGCAGATGCTTGATGCGGAGAATCGTTACTATGGCGGAACGATTGATCCTTCTACAGGCGTGGCCTGGGTGAATCATACGACAGGAACACCGACAGATATGTGCTTCTGGGGTGCCGCCCTTTCTAATCCTGATTCGAAGTATTACCGGGATGAGGCTTTGTTAGAAAGACTGAGATTGGCGAGTGAATTTGTACTGCGTCAGCAGCATCATGATGGCTCCATCTCACCTGGCTGGACCAACTATCATTCTCCGCCCGACACTGCGTTTGTCGTTGTAGGGTATTCGCAGCTGTACCAGCTTCTGGACCAGCAGGGTTGGGCTCCATTGAAGCCTGTTCTGGATAATATGCGCCTGTTCCTGGAACGGACAATTCCGGTGATGTTAACAGGAGGCTGTCATACACCAAACCACCGCTGGGTGCTGTGCGCCGCGCTTGGTTTCCTGCATGAAATCTTTGGTATAGAAGCAGCCGTGCAGCGTGCAGAGCAATGGTTGGCGGAAGGCATTGATATTACACCAGACGGCGAATGGACGGAACGCAGTAACGGAATCTACAATGCGGTGAGTGATATTATGCTGATCCATGCAGCCCGTCTGCTGGACCGCCCTGAACTGCTGGAGCCGGTACGGCTGAACCTTCGGATGATGGTATATCTGGTACACCCGGCGGGTGAGATTGTGACGGATTATTCAGGTCGTCAGGATCTGGGCAGCATCCATGATTTGTCATCCTATTACCTGCCTTATGCCATCTTGGCACGGTTGGACGAGGACCCGATTTTTGCAGGTATGGCAGCTTGGGCAGACAGTACGCTTACAGATCCGGGTGTATGTTCGGTGAATGCTCTCGTTCGACTGCTGCTGGAACCCGAGCTCCAACAGATCGATGGAACAACGGATGCGCTTCCGGTTCAATATGAAGTGCTGATCAATGAGCACTTTGTGCGTGAGAATTATGTGAGCCAGATGGAGAATGTCGGTCATCATGGGCAGATATCGCACAGCCGTATGCACACAGATTTCGGTGCCCCGGTTGCCCGAATCCGTGATGAGGAGACTAGTGTAACCGTTATGACAGAGGTTCCGCCATTTTTTGCACTTCGTCACGGCAGGGTACGTCTGCTCGCGGTGCAGCTGGCTTCTTACTTCAACCCGGGTTATATACCGATGCAGAGGATGACCCGTGTTCCTCAAGGATATCAGTTGACCGGTGAACAAAAGAAAGGGTATTACGGCCCTGTTCCTACGGGAGATTTACCGGCATCGGCTTCCTCAGCCATCAGTCCGTGGTATTTGCTCCCTCATCAGAGCCGTGCACTTACACATGAGCAGACATTCCGCGTTGGTGCCGAGGTAGTGCAGACAGAAAGCGGCGGCTGGACAATGCATCTCACCGGAGAAGAGCCGCAGGACATCATGATGCAGTTATCCTTTGTGTTTGGAAGCGAAGGCGAACTCAGCTGCGAGGATGGTATAGAAGCAAGTGATGGAAGCATTTTGTGGAGAGGCGGCAAGCTTCGTTACAGCTGCGGAGAAGACTGGCTTGAGATGGACGGAGGCGAAATGGGGCATCTGTCAGCATCGGTCCGTGAAGCCAAAATGCCGGAGAAGTGCAAAGTTGTGCTGGTTAACTTCATGACTCCGTTCGATAAAACATTAAATATAACGCTATCTCCTTCACTGGAGAAAAAAGATTAAATTTCAACTTCTTGAAGATATAATTGATTGACAGAGCATCTGAAATATAGACGGCATTTCATTCATGGAACGGATGAGATGCTGTCTTTATTTATTTGTATTTTTTTCATAAACGACATGAAACTACATATAGCGAAGAGGGCCTAAAGATGTGGTATACTGAAGAGTATGAATGAAAGCAAAGAGGAGGTGCCTTGCAAGATGAAGGGCAAGCTAGTGCGGACCGAGGGTCACCTTGCCAATATTATACCGATTCACTTGGATGCTTCTTTCTTTTTTGAAAGAGCTGTCCGCTCGCTGGACCGTAATCATGTCGACAAGGCATTGAAATATTTTCGCAAAGCTGTTGAATACGAGCCGGACAATCCGGTGAATCATTGTAATATGGCGGGTATATTATCAGAGAAGGGGGACTACGAGGCCTCCAACGCTATTTTGGCCAACGTGCTGGATGTGGTCGACCCGTCCATGACCGAATGTTATTTCTATATGGCAAACAACTACGCCAATATGGATCGTTTTGAGGAAGCTGAGCGTGCGCTGGTGACTTACCTGGAGGAAGATACGCAGGGCCAGTTTATGACTGAAGCCGAAGAAATGATGGAACTTCTATATTATGAGCTGGATCGCCCGGCTAAAATAAATCGAATCAAGTCACGCAAAGGTGTCGTGGAGCATGATCAGGCACGTGAACTGCTCGAAGAGGGCAAGTTTGCCCAGGCTGCAGAGCTGCTCGAAGGCATGTCACCCGATTATCCTGATTATTTTGCCGCCCGTAACAATCTGGCTCTTGCTTATTATTATATGGGGCTCTTCTCCAAAGCAAAAGAAACCATCGCCGAAGTACTTGAACAGGAACCAGGCAATCTGCATGCACTCTGTAATCTGGCCATCTTCTATCAGAATGAGAATCGGACAGATCAGGTACTGCTGCTGATCAAAAAATTGCGTGTGATCGTGCCGTATCAGCATGAACAGGTATACAAGCTGGCTACGACGATGGGGATTCTGGGACAGCATGACGCGGCATATGTTCATTTCCGCAGGCTTCTCAAGAATGAAGAAACGGCGGCTGATCCGGCCCTTGCGCATTATGCTGCAGTGGCGGCGTACAATACAGAACGTTATGACATTGCGAAGCGGCTGTGGCATCATGTAAACAAACTTGACCCTGGCTCAGAGGTGTCTCGTTATTATCTGAATGGTCTCGAGGCGGTGCTTCAAGGCTCACAGGAGCCAAATATGCTGAGTTATCACTATCATCTGCCTTTTGATGAGCAGTTCAAGCAGTGGGAGGACTACGGCAGCGGCATTCCGGAAGAGATGAAAAATGATCCGTTGATTCGTTCGTCGTTTTTCTGGGCGCTGCGGCACGGGGATCAGGCAACCAAACTGCAGGTTATACATGCGCTTGGAATGATCGGAGATTACGAGGTGCAGCAGGCACTGCAGTCATTTATTGAAGAGCCTGGTGAAGAACCAGCCCTTGTTAAGGCTGCAGAGGATGTCTTAAGTAATCTGCGAATGGCGGAGCCTCATGGACAGGAAGCTAAAGTGTCCAGACCTTTTTCCGGTGAAACTCTTCACTCTATACGTGCAGTGGAAAAAGCAGATCGTTCAGGCAGTCAGTCAAAAACGGGAGCCTCGCCCCACTGGCAGGTTGTCGTTGATCGGGCGCTTCAGATGTCTGAGGCCAAAGCCGAACTGCAGCAGGAAATGGAACGGCTCTGGGCAGACTATGTCTCGAGAGTCCATCTGGAGTTGTCCGGATCAAAACAGATCGAAGGATGGGCCGCAGGACTGGAGTATCTGGCTTCGAAAAATCACAGCCGGCCTGTTACGTATCAAAGCATTGCCGAACGTTACGGCATATCTGCAGCAACCGTCAGCAAGTATGCGAGACAGCTTAATCAGATATGCGGCATGACCCCGCCAAAAGGGTAAGTACAGCGATTTAACTGTAAAGACGAGGCGAGGTTTAGTTCATAAGCATGGTTCTCCGGAGGAGAAGGATACATTAACCGGGAAAACGGGTAAACTTAACGAATAGGTCTCAAAATGCCTGTAGGATATCATCTTGACAAGTTATTCGTGACCATTACACACTCTCAACCTGATGAAGGAGGCTGTATCTATATGTCTAAATACAGAACGATTGTGATCGGAACCGGACCCGCGGGTCTGACAGCAGCGATATATCTAGCTCGTGCGAATCTGAATCCGCTGGTGATTGAAGGTCTCCAGCCAGGTGGGCAGTTAACGACGACGACAGAAGTTGAGAATTTTCCGGGCTTCCCTCAAGGCATCATGGGGCCTGAACTAATGGACAACATGCGAAAACAAGCGGAGCGTTTTGGTGCGGAGTTCAAGAACGGCTGGGTGGAAGAGGTCGATTTCAGCAAGCAGCCTTTCAAAGTCAGCGTTGGCGGAATCGGTGAATTGGAGGCAGACTCCATCATCATCTCCACAGGTGCTTCAGCCCGTTATCTCGGCATTCCGGGAGAGCAGGAGAACGTAGGACGTGGAGTAAGTACATGTGCAACCTGCGACGGATTTTTCTTCCGCGGTAAAAAGATTGTTGTGGTGGGCGGCGGTGATTCGGCGATGGAAGAAGCAAGCTTCCTGACTCGTTTTGCTACAGACGTTACATTGGTTCACCGCCGGGATGAACTCCGTGCATCCAAGATTATGCAGGACCGGGCCCGAAGCAACGAGAAGGTAAAGTGGGCGTTAAACCGTACGCCGCTTGAAGTTGTGCCTGAAGCGATGGGAGTCAAAGGTTTGAAGGTGCGCAACAATGAGACGGGTCAAGAAGAGCTGATTGAAGCAGATGGTGTATTTGTTGCGATCGGGCACACACCAAACACCGGATTCCTTGGTAATGCCATCACACTGGATGAGCACGGCTATGTCGTGGTTAAGCCTGGTACAACCGAGACCAATATTCCAGGTGTGTTTGCTTGTGGAGATGTGCAGGATACGAAATATCGTCAAGCGATTACAGCGGCGGGTTCAGGATGTATGGCGGCGATGGATTGTGAGAAGTTCCTGGAGGGAAGCATCGTTCACGATTGGAGTGAAACGCTGGATAAGTAACAAGCATGACATCCCTATGGTTTGGAATAAGCTAGTCATAAGAGACAACGGGAAGTCTCATAAAGTGAGAGAAGCCGGAGGGCTTCTCTTTTTTTGAAACGATGGCGGGCATGGATTCGTATACATAAGGGGTATATTAGCTGTGAGGTGAAGATGTTGGGGGAAATGATAAAAGATTGGCTGCAGAACGCGACAGTTAGGCGGTTTTTGATCCTGCTGTTGTTCTGTTTAATTTTGTTCAGTATGGGGAGTATGCTTCATATGATTCTGCTGTTGTTCCTGGTGACTTACGTCATGAACAGGCTGCAGCACCTCATTACAAGAGGGTTGAATCGCTTTTTTCCGGTTAATTATAAAGTCGTGGTCATTCTGCTGTATATGATCGTGATTGCCGGGATCGTGCTGGGTATATCCAGATATTCACCACGGATTGTGGATCAGGTTGTGCAGCTGACAAATGAAATTATGAAGTTTCTTGACACAGCGGATGGTGATAATGTTGCCTCCAAGATCGCTGGTTATCTGCAGTCCTTTGATATCAAAAATTATACCAACGAAGCATTGAAATACATTTTTGCCTTGAGCAAATGGCTGGAATTCATCCTGCTGGTTATTATTTTGAGCCTGTTCTTCCTGCTGCAGAAAAAAGAAATCTATAAATTTACGTCCAAGTTCAAAACGAGCAAAATTGGCTGGTTCTATAATGAAGTAGCGTACCTGGGCGACAAATTTGTATCTTCTTTTGGTAAAGTCATTGAAGCACAGCTGCTTATTGCTGTATTTAATACGGTGCTGACGATGCTCGGATTGTGGATTTTAGGCTACCCTTATCTGTTCGCATTGACCATTATGGTCTTTCTGCTTAGTCTGGTGCCTGTGGCGGGGGTTATGATCTCCCTTGTACCGCTCTGTCTGATCGGGTATCAGATGGGCGGACTGCAGATGGGTATCATCGTGATTATTATGATCATCATCATTCACGCACTGGAAACGTATTTCCTGAATCCAAAGCTCATGGCGCACAAAACTAAACTGCCGATGTTTTACACCTTTATCGTCCTGATTCTGTCGCAGCATTTCCTCGGAATCTGGGGCTTGATTATTGGTATTCCAATCTTTGTCTTCATGCTGGATATTCTGGATGTAAACAAGATGGAGAAAACCGATGAGCCTGTACGTGTGGAGACGAAGCTGTAATTCATGTTTAACTGAATGGCAACCCAAAAACGCCTCCAGTGTTTTGCTGGAAGGCGTTTTTGGGTTGCCGAACGAAGGGAGGTTCTTGTTTCCTGCAGTAGATTGCCTGTGCTCACAGCCAGCCTTTTTCTTCCGCTATAGCGACAGCTTCCATCCGGTTCTTGGCGTCCAGTTTGGCAAAGGCCTCTGACAAATAATTGCGTACAGTTCCATAAGACAGGTGCAGTGAAGCGGCGATATGATTGGCGTTCATGCCGGTTGCCGCCAGTTTCAGGACTTCCTTTTCCCGCTCCGTGAGCGGATTGACTGATTTGGCTGCACCAAAAACAAGCTCTGGCGATACTTCACGGCCTCCATTCATGACACGGCGGATAGCTTCGGCCAGACGGTCACTGGGTTCGTCTTTGAGCAGATAGCCCTGCACGCCTGCCTGTACGGCTCGCTCCAGAAATCCGGGGCGCGCAAAGGTTGTGAGAATGATGATGCGGCAGGTCAACCCAAGCTGCTGCATCCGTTCAGCAACATCTAATCCGCTCATGACAGGCATCTCAATATCCATCAGACACAGGTCGGGCTGTAGTGAAACGATACGCTGCAGGGCTTCCTCCCCGTTTCCGGCCTCACCAATGACCTCGAAGTCATCCTCAAGATCAAGCAGGGAGGCTAAAGCCCCCCGAAGCATACGCTGATCCTCCGCGATCAAAATACGAATCATACGGACACACCTCCTTGCGGTTTGTTTACAACGATAGGGAAGAAAAGTGCCAGCCGGGTGCCTTTGGTATCCGAGTCGATCCGGAGGGAGCCATCAATAAGATGAAGCCGTTCCGACATGCCTTTCAGGCCATTACCCTGCTGCTGGTCCATGGATATGCCTGTTCCGTTATCTTGAATTGTAATATATATCCCATCTGTTTCTCGCTTCAACAGAATCAGGCTCCAGGTTGCCTTGCTGTGCTTCACAATATTAGTTACAGCCTCAAGCAGACACAAGCTGACCATATTCTGAGTCAAATCGGGTACATCACTGCAGCTCTCCTGCTGAGCAGACAGCTGCAGCTTGATATCTGCGCTGCGCAGCATTTCACTGGCATCGGCTAGTGCTTCTGCAATACTAATTGCTCGCATATCGGAGACAAGCTGCCGCACTTCACGCAGTGCAGCCCTGGAAGTGCGTTCGATCTCGCGGGCTTCCTGGATTGCTCGTTCCGGGTTTTTGGTGATCAGCTTGGTTACCAGTTCACTTTTCAACGTAATCAACGAGAGTGTATGTCCCATTGTATCATGCAGGTCTCTGGCAATGCGCATCCGTTCCTCGCGTTTAATCAATTCTTTGATATGCTGCTGTGCTTCATCAAGTTTGGCTTCGAGCTGCTGCCGATCAAGCATGGTCCGAATGCCGTAGGGAGAGACCAGCATAATGATATAAAAGGGAGCGAAAAACAACAGCTGTCCGGTGCTTAGCTGGTTCTGAACTGTAGCGATAGAGATCGGAATCGTCTGAATGATGGCAAATACCAATAAAAATAGTCGGAAGAGCCGCTTTTCGGTATACCACCCGATGAAATTGGCAGTAAAGAATGCTAGAAAAAACATGTTCAGATCAACGAACAGAGTTAGAATCAGAACACATAACATCTGCAGCACAAGCCAGTAGGAAAAAAGAAGTTTTCCTGCTGTCATATACAGCTGGCGATAGGTTAGAACAAACACAATAAAAGCAGTAATTCCGATGTATTGCTCATATCCATGAGCGTTCGCCAGGTAATAAACCGGCATCACTAAGTAGATCATCCAGATGTACGGATAAATTCCGAATCGTTTGGGGAAAAGCTCAAATCCTTGACGCATGTGCCGAGTTTACGCCTCCTTCTGTCTGCTGCGGATATATGTGGATAGTAACATAAATACCGCTAGATAGCCTCCTAAAAGAAGGATGTCCCGCAATTGCGGCATATCACCACTGATAATGACCCATGCACCATTGCCAAAACTATAAGAAGGGAGCCAGCGGCCAATCTGTGCAAGCCATTCTGGCATCACGTCAAGCGGCATCCACATCCCTCCGAGCAGGGCGAGGGAGAGATATATGGCGTTGCTTAATCCACTCGCCGTATCTACTCGGCGCAGCGTGCCAATGCATGTGCCTAGGGCAAGAAAAGGCAGGGAGCCTGCAAGAATCCAGAGTGCAGAACCGACCCACTGTGAAAAAGTAAGAGAGACACCGTTAATCAAGTAACCTGATGTGAAGATGACTATAATCGAGCATATGTGGATGAAGGTCTGGCCGATCATTTTGCCTCCAAAATAAATGGAATTCGGGAGCGGCGTAACCCTCAGGTAAGTAACCCAGCCATGGGCTCTTTCCTGCACGAGGCGAATGCCTAGAGTCATAATGGACGAGCCCATCACACTGAAGCAGGTCATGGACATGAGATAATGTGCATTCCAGGCCTCGGCATCTACAGCGTCTGTTGTAAATATACGTGTATATAGAATGTAAAACAGGACCGGTATCAGCAAGGACCAGAATACAAAGTAGACGTTGCGGATCATTCGAACCATCTCCGCACGGGATTGGGCAATCAGCATGGACATGTTACTGCTCCTCCTTCGCTTTATTAATCATCGATGCATAGGCATCGTCCAGCTGTCCGGCTTCAATGCGGATATCCTGAACGGGAAGCTGCATCGTTATAATCTGGCGAATCAGCGCGTCGGTGTCTTTACTATGAAGAATGCACCGATTCTGGTGATACTGCACGCGATCTACGCCGGACAATTTTTCGATCCAGGTTTGATTTTCAAGAAAAGGAGCATAGGTGAAGGACAACATTCGCTTGGTCATACCGCTTTTGATCTGCTCAGGCGTTCCGTCTGCGGCAATAGCCCCTTCATTAAACAGAATAATCCGATCAGCCGCTTCATCGGCTTCCTGCAAATAATGCGTGGTGAAGACTACGGTCTTGCCCTGCTGTGCAAGGGTTCGAATCTTGGCCCAGAATGCTCTGCGGGTCTCTGAATCCAGGCCAACAGTAGGCTCGTCGAAAAAAAGAATGTCGGGGTTGCCGGTCATAGCCAGAGCAAAATTCAGACTGCGCTTCTGTCCCCCGGACAGCTTCTCTGCTCTTCGGTTCAGATCAGCCGGGGCAAGCCCGGTTAATTTCTCAAGTGATGCAGTATCAAGCGGAGCCGGATAGTAACTTCGTACCATGCGAATAATCTCGCGTACGGTAAGGAAGTCCATCACACTGACATCCTGCATCATGACGCCGATTCGCTGCAGCACCTGCTTGTGACCCGGGGGCATGCCAAGAATGGTAATTTCGCCTGCAGAAGGGCTGGTAAGACCCAGCATCATCTTGATGGTGGTCGTTTTGCCTGCACCGTTGGGGCCAAGAATAGCGGTGATTGATCCTCGGTTTATTTTGAGTGAAACTTGGTGGACAGCTTGTTTATTTCCGAACTGTTTGCTGACATTATCCAGCTGTATCACAGTTTTAGGTGAATTCATGTATCATCACGTCCTTCGTCTGGTCAAATGTTATACATTTATCTTACTTGTGAGGACGTGAAGGGTTTAGTAAACATTGTCATGAATATCAGATGACAATTGTCATTTTGTATGAATGGAACGCGTGACGATGAAATATCATGAGTTGAGAGGATTCCTTTTCTAATAGGGAGGGAGGAAGCGAGGCATTTTAATAGAGTACAGGAAGAATGTATACGTATTCAAAAAGGGAAGGTGATATCGTTCACAACCCTGCCAAAGCATGATGTGCGTGAGGTCTTCTCGTCTTGACCCCGGCGTATCCTTCAATTATAGTTGGTACGTAGGACTTAAACTATTTTAGATAGATAAAGGTGGCTTGCAGCATGTCTGAGAAAATCTACGTTGGGGTCGATCTCGGCGGAACAGCAATCAAGGTCGGTATATGTGATGATCAAGGTCAGCTTATGCATACGTATGAAGGACCGACTGAAGTGGATCAGGGCGTTGACACGGTTATCGCCAACATCGAGAAGTATGTCCGTCATATTGTAGCCGAATCGCCATACAGCTGGGAACAGCTTGAAGGTGTCGGTGCAGGAGTTGCCGGTTTCACGAATGTACGCGAGGGGATTATTGTTCATGCTCCTAACATCGGATTTCGGAATGTAGCCATTCGTTCGGTTCTGGAAGAACGTCTGGGCAAGCCTGTCAAAATAGATAATGATGCGAATGTTGCTGCTCTCGGTGAAGCTTGGGCTGGAGCAGGCAAGGGTGTAGACAATTGTGTATGCTTTACACTCGGTACAGGCGTTGGCGGCGGTCTCATTCTCAATGGTAAGATCTATCAAGGTTTTTCCGGTATGGCAGGGGAACTGGGACACATCAGTGTGGTGCCCGATCTGGAAGCGATCAAGTGCGGCTGTGGCAAAATGGGGTGTGTGGAGACGGTATCGTCTGCAACGGGAATCATTCGAATGGCGAAGGATGCCGTAGAGCGTGGCGACCATACGTCACTTGCTTTGGTAGACAAAATTGCTGCCAAGGAAGTATTTGATGCGGCCAAAGCGGGTGATGAAGTAGCCCTGCGGATTGTAAACCGTGCGGCATACTACTTAGGTAAATCCATGGCAACAGTAGCAGCGGTACTGAATCCGGAATTGTTCATTGTTGGCGGTGGTGTATCCAAAGCGGGGGATTTCCTGTTTGATGAGATCCGCACCGTGTTCGCTCAATTGACGCCGGAGCCGCTGCAGCAGGGTGTTCAGATTTTGGAAGCTACACTGGGGAATGATGCAGGTATCGTAGGTGCGGCAGGTCTCCTCTTGCGTTCGTAGTAACCTCGCAGCACGATAATCCGACAGCAATATGATAAGGAGGGGACATTTATGCTTGACGGTGAAGGCTCACCAGGCACAGGCGCCACGCTCATTATCATTACGGGTATGTCCGGAGCGGGTAAAACGATAGCTGTGCAGAGCCTGGAGGATCTGGGTTTTTTCTGTGTGGATAATTTACCGCCTGTTTTGATTCCCAAATTCGCGGAACTGATTGAACAGTCCAATGGCAAGATCGGTAAAGTAGCACTTGTTATCGATCTGCGGGGACGGGAATTTTTCACGGCATTGTCCGAGTCTTTGAATTATATCAAGGACCATTTTACAATTCATTGCGAAATTTTATTTCTGGATGCAACGGATTCTGTGCTGGTGCAGCGTTATAAAGAGAGCAGACGCAGACATCCACTGGCACCCGAGGGCATGCCGCTCGACGGGATCAAGCTGGAGCGCAAAATGCTGGAGGAGCTCAAAAATTCAGCAACACAGGTGCTGAATACCAGCACGATGAAGCCAGCTCAATTGAAGGAGCGTATCATTTCGCGTTTCTCACACCTGGAGAGCCGGATGCTGTCGGTGAATATAACGTCTTTCGGGTTCAAATACGGTATCCCGATTGATGCAGATCTCGTATTTGATGTTCGTTTTTTGCCGAACCCGCATTATATTGATCATTTGCGGCCAAATACGGGGCAGAATAGTGAAGTATATGAATACGTCATGAAATGGCCTGAAACACAGGCGTTTCTGACCAAGCTGCTGGATATGCTGCATTTTCTGATTCCGCAATACCGGAAGGAAGGCAAAAGCCAGGTTATTATTGGAATCGGCTGTACCGGAGGCAAGCATCGTTCGGTAGCGATATCGGAATATTTGGGCAAAATGCTCGGAAGCAGTGAGACTGAAGCTGTTACCGTAAGCCATCGCGACGCTGACCGGGACCGTCATTGAAGAGGGTGAAGGGATGAAAGAGGCCGGACCACGTAGAGAACGTCCGAGAATCGTTGTAATGGGCGGTGGAACCGGGTTATCCGTGATGCTGCGCGGTTTGAAGGAAAAACCGATGGATATCACGGCCATTGTTACGGTTGCAGATGACGGTGGGAGTTCAGGCATCCTGCGCAGTGAGCTTCAAATGCCGCCTCCAGGCGACATTCGTAACGTGCTTACTGCGCTTGCAGATGTTGAACCACTGCTTTCGGACATGTTAAAATATCGTTTCAACACAGGCGCGGGGCTTGCAGGCCACAGCCTGGGGAATTTAATATTGGCTGCAATGACGGATATATCAGGCGACTTTGTAACCGCTGTGCGGGAGCTTAGCCGCGTGTTTGCCGTTAGGGGTCAGGTACTTCCTGCAGCAGGTCAGGCTGTTGTGCTGCATGCCGAGATGGAGGATGGATCGATTGTTACAGGCGAGTCCAAAATCCCGGAAGCCGGCGGACGCATTAAACGCGTTTTCCTTGAACCGGATCACGTGGAGCCGTTGCCAGAGGCTGTAGAGGCAATACGCCAGGCTGATGCGATTCTGATTGGCCCCGGCAGTCTCTATACAAGTATCCTTCCGAATTTGCTTGTGCCCAAACTGGCAGAAGCAGTTGTGGAGGCAGATGCAGTGAAGATGTTTATCTGCAACGTAATGACACAGCCGGGTGAAACCGATAATTATACGGTAAGTGATCATCTTAAGGCTGTTCACGAGCACATTGGGCATCAGCTTTTTGACTACGTGATCGTAAACAATGGGGATATTCCGCTGCAGGTGCAGAATAAATATGCGGAAAAAGGTGCAAAACCGGTTGTACTTGATATGAATGTACTTAAAAGCTCAGGGTATCAGGTTGTTGCAGACACGCTGGTTCTGTTCAAAACCTATCTGCGCCATGATGCTGATAAGCTCAGTCATCATATTTATCAGCTGGTTCAAAATTGGATGTTACGGAAGAGGTGAAGTCCCATGTCATTTGCAGCACAAACCAAAAAAGAATTAACGATGATCGAGAGTGAAGCGTGCTGCGAACAGGCGGAACTTTCAGCCCTCATCCGTATGCTAGGTGCGGTGCAGTTATCGAATAAAAAAGTCATCTTGGATATTTCGACGGAGAATGCTGCGATCGCAAGAAGGGCATACTCTCTGCTTAAAAAGCATTTTCAAGTGCATACGGAATTGCTGGTTCGCAAGAAAATGCGGCTGAAAAAGAACAATGTATATATTGTTCGTGTTCCGACGATGGTTCAGGAGATTTTAAAGGAGCTCCGAATTGTTTCCGAAGGGTTCCTGTTTACGCCAGGCATTAACGAAGAGATGTTGAAGAAAAACTGCTGTAAGCGGGCATATCTTCGCGGTGCCTTTCTGGCAGGAGGATCGGTAAATAACCCGGAAGGTTCGTCATATCATCTGGAGATCGCCTCGATGTATGAGGAGCACTGCCAGGCCCTAGTGGATCTGGCCAATGAATTTCATCTCAATGCCCGGTGTATAGAAAGGAAAAAAGGATTCATCCTATACATTAAGGAAGGTGAGAAAATCATTGAGCTGCTCAGCATCATAGGAGCTCACCAGGCCCTGTTCAAATTTGAGGATGTGCGAATTATGCGGGACATGCGTAATTCGGTGAATCGGATCGTTAACTGTGAGACAGCCAATCTGAACAAGACGATCGGGGCAGCGGTCAGACAGATTGACAATATCCGATTACTGCAGAAAGAAGTAGGTTTGGAGTCGCTGCCGGATAAGCTGCGTGAAGTAGCAGAGGTCAGGCTCGCTCATCCAGATATCAATCTGAAGGAAGTTGGCGAATTGCTGAAGGGTACGGTGAGCAAATCAGGAGTGAACCATCGACTGCGGAAAATTGATGAATTGGCTGAGAAAGTGCGTGCAGAACGATACAGTTAACCGTTTGTGAAGAGAATGTGACAGCTGCTTTCTGCCCGCAGAAGCAGGCTGCGTTTTTTCTTCTAGTGTCCTGCACCGGTTAATGGTATAATGTTGTATAAATATAATTGTGTATTTAATGTCCAGATTTTATAATAGGGGGTAAGTTTCTATGACAAAGCACCCGGTAGTTGTCCGTTTGAAAACGGGTCTCCATGCCAGACCTGCGGCACTGTTCGTGCAAGAGGCGAATAAGTACTCATCTGAAGTGTTCGTCGAGAAGGACGATAAAAAAGTGAATGCAAAAAGCATCATGGGAATCATGAGCCTTGCGATCAGTACAGGTACGGAAATCCAGATCAGTGCAGAAGGCGCGGATGCCGATCAGGCTGTAAACGCTTTAGTTAGTCTGGTAAGCAAGGAAGAGCTTGAAAACCAATAGTATTTAACACCAGTGAACGAATGAAGAAGTCCCGCAAGGGGCTTTTTTGCGTTTCATATAAAATTGTATATAATCAGCACCGTCAAGTGCAACATTATGGAATTTGTCCCGTCTGTTAAGGTATCAAATCGCTTCAAGTTTGAGAAGTTAACATAATGAGGAGGCTAATCATAATGGCTAAACAATGGATGAAACCGTTTGGTGCAGTGCTTGTGGCCAGTTCGCTGCTGGTTGGAGGGACAGCGTATGTTGCTCCAGGAAACTATGCGTATGCAGCGGAAGTTCAGGGAGTTCAGCAGAATGTCATTAATGTTGTAGGTAAAGGTGAGATTCAGGTGAAGCCGGATATTGCTTATCTCTCGATCGGTGTGAACAGCGCAGCCGAGACTGCAGCATCAGCCCAAAAAGCGAATGCCGCTAAAATTCAAAAAGTGACCAATCTGCTGAAAAACACTTGGAAGATCAATGCAGATGATATTCAAACAAGCCAATTCTACGTGCAGCCGAACTACACGTACAATGAGAAAGATGGACAAAAAGTCAAAGGATACACAGCACATCATACATTGACGGTGACATACCGCGATATGGACAAGATTGGCGAACTGCTGGATGCAGCATCCCAGGCGGGAGCTAACAATATTGAGAACGTACGCTTCACGGTAGAGAATCCCGAGAGATACGAATCCGAGGTAATTGCCAAGGCTGTAGCCAATGCAGATGTAAAAGCAGGAGCTATTGCCAAAGCGGTTAAACGCGAGCTCGGCACAGTGCTTTCGGTAAGTCAGCCAGACGCTAATGTCCCCGTGCTCTATGCGAACGAAGCTTTGATGTCCAAATCAGAAAGTGATTCTAACGCAGGCACGCAGATCGAAGCCGGTCAGGTCAAAGTGAGCACCGTTCTGAATATCACTTATGAGATGAAATAATGAAATCTGCCCCATCGCAGACTTGAAATGATTAAATATCAAGATTTTAAAATAATGACAAAAGTACTGCCGCTCAGGCAGTGCTTTTTTTGTTGCACATGCACACTTTGAGGAAGCGAGCGAGCGCTTCGTACGGAAAGCCAACAGAATGGTGGGGAAAATCGTGTCGTTTTTGTCTATTTGTTCGTGACAAAATGTTCATTTTCTGCTTTTTTTTCAGCATGATTTTCATCAACATTGTAACTGGAGATGTAAACCTTTCCGAAAGAGGGTTAATTATAATAAAGAGGTAAGCGTATGGCCTATGCAATCTAAACTATATTTTTACATACGCAATAAACCTATTGGAATATCAGAGAGGAGTTTTTATAGATGAAAACATGGAAAAAGTGGACGAGTGCATTATTGGCAGCAGGTGTAATTATGGGAGGAAGCACCGCATGGGTGGACCAATCTGTTCAAGCGGCATCCGTATCTTCCAAAGTAACCGCACCAGCTGAGGTGACGCTAAAATCAGGTGGTAAAACGCTGACGCAAAAAGGCCTGCTCCAAGGTGGTTCGACATGGGTGTCACTGACAGCGGTTAAGGATGTGGCGGGTGGTACATTGAAATATGATGCCAAAACGAAGTCATACACGGTTACCGCGGCGAATAACGCCATGACCGTTAGTCTGATGGATGGGCAGCCAAACGTGTATATTAACGGTTTTTATCCTCAGGTGGAAGCAAAATTGATCCAGGGCCGGTTGTATATTCCCTTCTCTGCCATGAGAGATTATTTGGGCGTGCAGGGCAGCTGGGATGCCAAAACGAAAACATTGACCCTGAGCAAAGTGAAGCAGAACAACGTGAAGGTGAAGTCAACAAAAGTAAATATGACGGTTAAAAACGCGGAGGTGGATGTTCAGTATCCGCAGGTGAGCGGACTGGCGAGCAAAGAGGCTGAAGCGGCAATCAACAAAGTGCTCAAAGATGAGGTGGATAAGGCAGCAGCTGCTTTTAAAAAACAGACGTCTGAATTCGGCGGAGCTACGGCGGAACGCCCATATGCATTCGAAACGTCGTATGTGGTGACTTATAATGAGAACGGCGTGCTGGGTCTGATTACGCAGCGTTACGAAGACTATGCAGGAGCGCACGGTATGACGTATCGCACAGGGCACACATTTGCACTCGATACAGGTAAGGAATTGACGCTGGATGACGTGATTGGAAACAGCAAATCCATGCGTGAAACCATCAGCAAAAAAGTTGGCGAGCAGCTGAAAGCGAACACGGGATATTTGAGCGGCTACAAAGGTCTCAACAAAGATCAGGACTTCTATGTGACCCCATCTGGTGTAGTGGTGTTCTTCCAGCTGTATGAGTACACAGCATATGCCGAAGGTTTTCCTGAGATGAAATTCACTTATAAGGAAATTCTGCCTAAGGGTACTGAACCATTTGGCAGTGCCGCATCCGACAAGTAAGTAAGTAAGTAAGTAAGTAAGTAAGTAAGTGGGCTGTAAAATCGTCTAAGCTACGCTCAATTAACAGCACTTATTCTTTCTTCTCGCAAAATATAAAATAAGAAGCCCCTCTCACTATATTGTGAAAGGGGCTTCTTATTTGTACAGACAGCACACTCCAGTGGCGAGTGGTGATGCTGTCTCGCTGCCAGACATAAACGCGGGGCGGACTCACCATATATTGGTGAAGCCCGCCCCGGGATAACACTGCAAGCCTACAGGCCGCGAATTAGATGCCTTGGGAGCCTACATTTTGGATTACTTTATCGATGATACCGTAATCGGCTGCTTCAGCAGCGCTCATGAAGTAGTCACGATCTGTATCTTTTTCGATGCGTTCCAGTGGTTGGCCCGTACGTTCAGAGATGATGCGGTTGAGCGTATCGCGCATTTTCAGGATGCGGCGTGCACGGATTTCGATATCCGATGCTTGACCTTGTGCACCACCGAGAGGTTGGTGGATCATAATTTCACTGTTCGGCAGCGCGAAACGTTTGCCTTTTGCACCGGCATTCAGCAGGAATGCACCCATGGATGCCGCCATACCTACGCAGATTGTAGATACATCCGGTTTAATGAACTGCATTGTATCGTAGATTGCCATACCCGCTGTGATCGATCCGCCTGGGCTGTTGATGTATAAGTGAATGTCTTTCTCCGGATCTTCGGCTGCCAAGAACAACATCTGTGCCATGATGGCATTCGCCACAACGTCATTCACGTCGCTGCCAAGAAAAATGATACGATCCTTCAGCAATCTGGAATAAATATCATAGGCGCGCTCACCCCGGTTGCTCTGTTCAACGACCATTGGAATATAACTCACGTGAAAAACCTCCTCGGAAATGTAAAAGTTAAATTGGTGTTTATACTTAAACTGTTACCGTATTAACCACATCATAAACAATCTCAAACAAAAAGTCAAAGAAAGTCAAACTAACTTTGAAAAAAAAGAAACCTTTCCGGTTTCGTTGGTTAATTGCATTATGAGCTGTTAAAACTTAGATGGCGCGCCCGCCAAGAATCGAACTTGGATCTCAGGCTTCGGAGGCCTACGTCATATCCATTGGACCACGGGCGCAAATAATGTGACAGCAATAATGATTATAGCTTATGAAGTGGTGAATTGCAAGCTGCTGCTTGTAGTAAAGGGCGCATGATTTTTTGGCAGTCGATAAAATTATCATTCTTCTATACGGGCTATAAGCTGTTTTGCAGGTGGTTTGAATTGCTTCGGATATGATCATGATAATTAAGAATGGATAAAGCTTGGGTTTAGGTACATGCTATAAGAGGTTTTGGACATGCCATATGAAATATGAAGGTTGCAAGATATAGATGAGATTGATGTCCTTCTTCTATATATGGTGTGAAAACTCATATTTTATCCTCATGAGCAGAGGTTGTGAAAATAGGCGCGTACAGAAGCCTATGAACGTGTCGAAATAAGCATTCGAAACACTTGCATATCGCGTCAGTTTTAGGTAGAATGAACGTGGGACTTAAAAAGTTAACCCGGGACATTTTAGGGCCATGAAAGAAGCTTGGAGCGAGAAGCTTGCGGGAGTGGAAAGCATGCGAACGATTTTAGAAGTGCAAAAGCAGCTTCTGCCTGATCTCATGGATGTCTTGAAAAAAAGGTATACAATTCTGCACCAGATCATGTTATCGGATGTGATTGGGCGTAGAACGTTAGCCAATTCCATGCAGATGACCGAGCGGGTTCTGAGAGCTGAGACCGATCTGTTAAAGGCTCAGGGACTTATCGAAATTGATAGCGCCGGTATGAAGATCAGTGAGGCGGGTTCCAATCTGCTGCAGCAGTTAGAACCTGTCGCGAAAGAGCTGTTTGGATTATCCGAGCTGGAAGAGCGAATCAAGCAAGCCTACGGTCTGCAAAAGGTAGTTGTCGTTCCCGGTGATTCGGACGTATCTCCTTACGCCAAGAGGGAACTTGGAAGGGCCGGAGCAAAGGCTCTCGGCAGTATTATGAGTGACAACGACGTTGTCGCCGTTACGGGTGGATCTACAACGGCTGAAGTCGCTGAACAACTCACGCCACCTACTTCGCTTAAGGGTGTCTGGTTTGTACCAGCGCGCGGCGGACTGGGAGAAAGCCTGGAAATTCAGGCCAATACGATCGCATCCACGATGGCAAAGCGGGTAGGAGCCCAGTATAAACTCCTGCATGTACCGGATTTGCTTAGTGACCATGCCTATGAATCACTGATCCAGGACCCGGGTGTTCAGGAGATTTTACAGCTGATCAGGCAATCACGCATTGTGATCCATGGTATTGGTGATGCTGTGGAGATGGCGAAGAGACGCAAGCTTGCACCGGAGATCATCGATGAACTTCAGGAACAGGGTGCTGTATCGGAGTCCTTCGGGTATTACTTTAATGGTCAGGGTGAGGTGGTACATACCATGCTTACACTGGGTATGCGGCTTCAGGATATCGAACGCACTGATGTGGTGATCGGCATTGCGGGCGGCAAGAGCAAGGCGGCTGCCATTCATTCCGTACTGCGTTTCGGTCAGGAAGATATTCTGATTATAGATGAGGCTGCGGCCGAAATCATCGTCGCTGAAATGGAATAGGTTGATCATCAGAGACGACCTTTTTCTTCACACAAATTTTGTTGTCTTGACGGACTTCACCGTCTGTCTTGAATATATAGTTTTATCAAAAAATTAAATCAAAACTTGGGAGGAACTTACTCATGATTAAAGTAGGTATTAACGGTTTTGGACGTATTGGTCGCTTGGCATTCCGCCGTATTCAAAATGTAGAGGGCATTGAAGTTGTAGCAATCAACGACTT
This sequence comes from Paenibacillus sp. FSL R7-0652, assembly GCF_038595045.1. Lineage (NCBI taxonomy): Bacteria > Bacillati > Bacillota > Bacilli > Caryophanales > Paenibacillaceae > Paenibacillus > Paenibacillus sp. FSL R7-0652. The sequence continues at coordinate 186,993 of NZ_CP152001.1, forward strand.
GACTGACGCTAAAATGCTGGCTCATTTGCTCAAATATGATACAACTCAAGGTCGCTTCGATGGCGATGTTGAAGTACACGACGGCTTCTTCAAAGTGAACGGCAAAGAAGTTAAAGTACTGGCTAACCGCAATCCTGAAGAACTGCCTTGGGGAGACCTGGGTGTAGATATCGTTCTGGAATGTACTGGTTTCTTCACAACGAAAGAAGCAGCTGAGAAACACTTGAAAGGTGGAGCTAAGAAAGTTGTTATCTCCGCACCAGCTACTGGCGACATGAAAACGATCGTTTACAACGTAAACCATGACATCCTTGATGGTACTGAAACAGTAATTTCCGGCGCATCTTGCACAACGAACTGCCTGGCTCCTATGGCAAAAACACTGCAGGACAAATTCGGAATCGTTCAAGGTTTGATGACTACAATTCACGCTTACACTGGCGACCAAAACACATTGGATGCTCCACACCCTAAAGGTGACTTCCGTCGTGCTCGCGCAGCAGCTGAAAACATCATTCCTAACACAACTGGTGCTGCTAAAGCGATCGGTCTGGTTATCCCTGAACTGCAAGGTAAATTGGATGGTGCAGCTCAACGCGTACCAACACCAACAGGTTCCCTGACTGAGCTGGTAACTGTACTGGGCAAAAAAGTAACAGCTGAAGAAGTTAACGCAGCAATGAAAGAAGCTTCCGATCCACAAACTTTCGGATACACTGAAGACGAAATCGTATCTTCCGACATCGTGGGTATCACTTACGGTTCCCTGTTCGATGCGACTCAAACTAAAGTTCTGACAGTGGGCGACCAACAATTGGTTAAAACTGTAGCTTGGTATGACAACGAAATGTCCTACACAGCTCAATTGGTTCGCACATTGGAGCACTTTGCAAAAATGATCAAGTAATATCTGTAATAACATAGAGCGGAAACAGATTGTTATTGTTTCCGCTCTTTATATATGGAACTTTTGCAAATTTCTCATGAACACCAGGACTGACAAGGCATTAAGCTCTTGAAAGGTTCACCAAATACATGGGTGCGGAGGAAATAGAGATGAACAAAAAAAGTGTACGTGATATCGAATTGAATGGAAAACGGGTATTCGTCCGTGTAGATTTCAATGTGCCGCTTGAAGATGGTAAAATTACAGATGACAAACGTATTCGTGCGACACTGCCTACAATCAATTATCTGATTGAAAAAGGTGCTAAAATCATCTTGGCAAGCCACATGGGTCGTCCAAAAGGCGAAGTTGTAGAATCCATGCGTTTGACGCCAGCAGCTGAGCGTTTGTCTGAATTGCTGGGCAAGCCGGTTACCAAAGCGGATGATTCCGTTGGTGAAGCGGTTAAAGCTCAAGTCGCGGCATTGAAAGATGGCGACGTATTGCTGCTTGAGAACGTTCGTTTCCACGCAGGCGAAGAGAAGAATGATCCAGAATTGGCTAAACAGTTCGCCGAACTGGCTGACGTGTTTGTTAATGACGCGTTTGGTGCGGCTCACAGAGCACATGCTTCTACAGAAGGTATCGCTCACCTGCTTCCGGCAGTGTCCGGTTTGTTGATGGAAAAAGAGCTTGATGTGTTGGGTAAAGCGATCTCCAACCCTGAGCGTCCTTTCACGGCAATTATCGGCGGTTCCAAAGTAAAAGACAAAATCGATGTGATCGACAACCTGCTCAACATTGCAGACAACGTAATCATCGGTGGCGGTTTGTCTTACACATTCATGAAGGCTCAAGGCCACGAAGTAGGTCAATCCTTGCTGGATGAGTCCAAATTGGATGTAGCACTTGGCTTTATCGAAAAAGCGAAAAAACTGGGCAAAAACTTCTACCTGCCAGTGGATATCGTAATCTCTGACGATTTCAGTGCGAACGCAAACACGAAAATCGTTGAAGTTGGCGACATTCCTGCAGATTGGGAAGGTATCGACATCGGTCCTAAAACACGTGAGATCTACGCTGACGTAGTTAAAAACTCCAAACTGGTTGTATGGAACGGACCTATGGGCGTATTCGAAATCGAGCCATTCTCCCACGGTACTCGTGCAGTAGCAGAAGCTTGTGCTACAACATCTGCTTACACCGTAATCGGCGGAGGCGACTCTGCAGCAGCAGCTGAGAAGTTCAAATTGGCTGACAAAATGGACCACATCTCCACAGGTGGCGGTGCATCGCTCGAGTTCATGGAAGGCAAAGTGCTTCCAGGCGTAGTTGCATTGAACGACAAGTAAGCTTTAAGCTATAGCATGAAGGAGTTGAAACCAATGAGAACACCAATTATCGCGGGTAACTGGAAAATGTTCAAAACGGTTTCCGAATCCAATGACTTCATTCAGGAAGTTAAAGGAAAAGCGGAAGTCGCAGGCGTAGAAACAGTAATCTGCGCACCTTTTACAAACCTGCCATCCCTGGTAGAAGCTGTGAAAGGCACTAACATCAAAATCGGTGCACAAAATCTTCACTTCGAAGACAACGGTGCATTCACTGGTGAAATCAGCGGTATCATGCTGAAAGAACTGGGTGTAGATTACGTGATTATCGGTCACTCGGAGCGCCGTCAATATTTTGCGGAAACCGATGAGACTGTCAATAAAAAGTTGCATGCAGCATTCCGTCATGGATTGACTCCAATCTTCTGCCTCGGTGAAACGCTTGAAGAGCGCGAAGCAAACCAAACAAAAGACGTATGCAAGGTACAAACGGAAGCAGCTCTGGCTGGTTTGACTGCTGAGCAAGCAGCGCAAGTTGTAATCGCTTATGAGCCTATCTGGGCGATTGGTACAGGTAAATCCTCTACATCCCAAGATGCGAATGAAGTTATTGCTTACATCCGTACATTGGTGAAGGATCTGTACAACGAGCAGGTTGCAGATGCGGTTCGTATTCAATACGGCGGCAGCGTGAAACCGGAAAACGTAACAGAATACCTCGGACAAAGCGACATCGACGGCGCACTTGTTGGCGGTGCCAGCTTGCAGCCGGCTTCGTTCATCGCGCTTGTTGAGGGGGCGAAGTAAGATGACAGCTCCAAAACCTGTAGCACTGATCATTATGGATGGCTTCGGTCTGCGTAACACGGTGGAAGGCAATGCGGTAGCGCAAGCCAAAAAACCGAACTATGACCGTTTTATGAGCCAGTTTCCACATACAACTTTGACTGCTTGCGGTGAGGCTGTAGGTTTGCCGGAAGGCCAAATGGGGAACTCCGAAGTAGGTCACCTGAACATTGGTGCCGGCCGGATCGTATATCAGGATTTGACCCGTATCTCCAAATCGATTCGCGATGGCGAGTTCTACGACAATGAAACACTTGTCAAAGCGGTGCGCGAAGCGAAACAGAACGGTAAAAAGCTTCATCTATACGGCTTGTTGTCCGATGGTGGCGTACATAGTCACATCGACCACTTGTTCGCTATGCTGGATCTGGCTAAAAAAGAAGAGATGAACGAAGTATATATTCATGCCTTCCTGGATGGCCGTGATGTTATGCCGGACAGTGGTAAAGACTTCATGCAGAAGCTGATCGCTAAGATTGATGAAGTGGGTGTAGGTAAAATCGCAACGGTTCAAGGCCGCTACTATGCTATGGACCGTGACAAACGTTGGGAGCGTGTGGAGAAATCTTACCGCGCTATCGTTTATGGTGATGGACCGAAATACACTGACCCACTCAAAGCGGTTGAAGAATCGTATGAGAAATCGGTATTTGACGAGTTCGTTGAACCGACGGTTATCGTTCAAGCGAATGGTGAACCCGTAGGTCTGGTAGAGAGCGGCGATTCCGTTATCTTCCTGAACTTCCGTCCTGACCGTGCAATCCAGTTGTCGCAAGTATTCACGAACTCCGACTTCCGCAGTTTCGATCGTGGACCGAAGTTCCCAGTGGGCTTGCACTTTGTGTGCCTGACATTGTTCAGCGAGACGGTTGAAGGTTATGTGGCTTACGAGCCGAAGAACCTCGACAATACGCTGGGTGAAGTGCTGGTACAGAACAACAAAAAACAACTGCGTATTGCTGAAACTGAGAAATACCCGCATGTAACCTTCTTCTTCAGCGGCGGCCGCGATGTAGAGCTTCCGGGCGAAACTCGCGTGCTGATCAACTCACCTAAGGTAGCAACGTATGACCTGCAGCCAGAGATGAGCGCTTATGAAGTAGCAGATGCAGCAGTCCGTGAGATTGAAGCGGATAAACACGATGCGATTATCCTGAACTTTGCTAACCCCGACATGGTTGGACACTCCGGTATGCTGGAGCCAACGATCAAAGCGGTTGAAGTGACGGATGAGTGCATGGGTCGCGTTGTAGACGCGGTACTTGCCAAAGGCGGAGTAGTGCTGATCACTGCGGATCACGGTAACGCGGATATGGTGTTTGATGAGCAGGGACGCCCGTTCACAGCTCATACCACAAACCCGGTTCCATTTATTGTGACTGATCCAAATGTAACGCTGCGTGAGGGCGGAATTTTGGCCGATATTGCCCCAACCATTCTTGACCTGATGCAGCTGCCACAACCGGCAGAAATGACGGGAACGTCCGTTATTGCTACTCGTAAGTAATTCGTTTTAATAGGTTGTCGAATAAGACAGAGTGGAACTTGGAACGAAGCGGGCAGAACCAATCTGAAGAAGCGTTAGCTAAAAGCTTTCGAAAGAAAGCTGGCATCGTAAGCATACGCTTCGCCTTTATCACATGATTCCAACTTATGAAAATAAGTTCAAAGGAATCCGGGGATAACAGCGATTGGAAGATGGTGCTGCATGCGGAGTGGCTTGGTGAAACTCACCTATTCTGAACGTATTAAAATAAATTCAAAATTAAAGGAGATTATCACACATGACTATTATTTCTGACGTGTACGCTCGCGAAGTCCTCGACTCCCGCGGTAACCCTACAGTTGAAGTTGAAGTATACCTGGAGTCCGGCGCAATCGGACGCGCAATCGTTCCATCCGGTGCATCCACTGGTGCCCACGAAGCTGTTGAGCTTCGCGATGGTGACAAATCCCGTTACCTCGGTAAAGGCGTTCTGCAAGCTGTTAAAAACGTAAATGAAATCATCGCTCCAGAAGTTATCGGTATGGATGCGTTGGATCAACTGGGTATCGACAAATTGATGATCGCTTTGGATGGTACGCCAAACAAAGGTAAATTGGGTGCAAACGCAATCCTGGCTGTATCCATGGCTGTAGCGCGTGCTGCTGCTGACGCTCTGGAATTGCCGCTGTATGTTTACTTGGGCGGATTCAACGCAAAAGCACTGCCAGTACCAATGATGAACATCATCAACGGTGGTGAGCACGCGGACAACAACATCGATGTACAAGAGTTCATGGTACTGCCAGTTGGCGCACCAAGCTTCAAAGAAGCTCTTCGCGTAGGCGCAGAGATCTTCCACAACCTGAAATCCGTACTGAGCTCCAAAGGCTTGAACACAGCTGTAGGTGACGAAGGTGGTTTCGCACCAAACTTGGGGTCTAACGAAGAAGCAATCACTACAATCATCGAAGCAATCGAAAAAGCAGGTTACAAACCAGGTGTTGACGTATTCCTGGGTATGGACGTTGCTTCCACCGAGTTCTACAAAGATGGTAAATACACTTTGGCTGGTGAAGGTAAATCCTACACTTCCGCTGAGTATGTCGACCTTCTGGCTTCATGGGTTGAGAAATACCCAATCATCACAATCGAAGACGGTATGTCCGAAGATGACTGGGATGGTTGGAAATTGCTCACTGAAAAATTGGGTGACAAAGTACAGCTCGTTGGTGACGACTTGTTCGTAACGAACACTGAGCGTCTTGCTAGAGGTATCGAGCAAGGTATCGGTAACTCCATCCTGATCAAAGTAAACCAAATCGGTACATTGACTGAAACATTTGATGCAATCGAAATGGCTAAACGTGCAGGATATACAGCTGTAATCTCTCACCGTTCCGGTGAGTCCGAAGACAGCACAATCGCTGACATTGCTGTTGCAACTAACGCGGGTCAAATCAAAACAGGTGCTCCTTCCCGTACAGACCGTATCGCAAAATACAACCAATTGCTTCGTATCGAAGATCAATTGGATGAGCTTGCTCAATACAATGGTCTTAAAGGGTTCTACAACCTCAAAAAATAAGCTGTTTACACAGCTTTTCGGGCAAGCCGGGTACCGGCTTGTCTTTTTTTGATGATGGTGCAGCAGGTAAGAGGCTGGGTCTAATGAGTAGGCAGGTTATTACGTGGATAAAGTTTGATATGGCATGCCTTTCAGAAGCTGTAAGATGGCTATTTCAAATAGAAATCGCATGCATTGTACTACTTGTAGTACAACCACAGCTGTGCTACAATTAAAGTAACTGTTTTTATGGTGAGATGTTATGCCCACATGGGTAGGAGGTGGAAAGAATGGATATTGCTTTGAAATTGCTGCTCGTTGTTTTCTCGATCGGTCTAATCACTGTAGTATTGCTGCAGCACGGGAAAAGCGCTGGTTTGGCGGGTGCCATCTCCGGTGGTGCGGAACATCTTTTCGGTAAAACGAAAGCGCGCGGATTGGATCTTTTCTTGCAACGTGCAACAGTAGTACTGGGTGCAGGATTTATGATCTTGGCTATTATTGTTACGGTGGTCTCCAAGTAACTTGGATTTAAGCCGTCGAATCAAATCGAATAGCTGAAGCCAATGGCTTAACGGATAAACCTTCGTTTCGTGCAGAAACGGAGGTTTTTTAATAGAATTTTATTGACCCAAAGTTTACCAAAACAACAATGCTGTTCGTCGCCGAAGTCCTCCATGTAAACTCTAAAACTCTAAACACTGGTTTGACTTCTCACTCCGTTCGATGCCCCTTTCACTAATAAAAGTTCCTTTAGTAAGGCAGGCATGTCCTTGCCAGTCGCTGCGCATTCTAATGGTACCTTCTTGCATTGTACTGATTTTTCCAAAAAGTCTGTTCCCGATCAGATCGGGCAGTGTACTCCCTGCATAAACTGTTTGAAACAGCCATACTTAAATGTCAGGCTGGAAGCAGCAGTCAGCTAAAGGTGGTTTTGTTTTTTGAGCAGGTACGGATGGGCTGGATTGAATTCGTGTATACTAGGGTATGAGATAGTAAGGCCGCGGTATTCGGAAATTCATCAACAAATGAACCGTATGGCATCTGTTCGAATACGGCACGGATTCCGATACATAAAGAGAAGAGAACAGACTACACTCTTACGTTTCCCGAGGTGAAAAATAATGATAACCGAACAACAATTACTCGATTTCATGCGGGAGACCGCTTATAAACCAATGACTTATCAGGAGCTGGAACAGCACTTTCAGATTGAAGATGCTGCTGATTTCCGAGCCTTTTTGATTATGCTGAATACGCTGGAGGAATCCGGCCAAATTTTGCTCACAAGTAACAACCGCTATGGCATGCCGGAACGCATGAATTTGGTGCGTGGGCGCCTGCAGGCGCATGCAAAAGGGTTTGCTTTTCTTATTCCTGAAGATCGGGAACACCCGGATGTATATATCCATGCGAACGATATGAAAAGTGCAATGAATGGAGATACGGTGCTTGTCAAAGTGACTTCTCAAGGGCCGTCCGGTGGCCGTCTTGAAGGTGAGATCGTACGGATTGTGACGCGTGCAATCACACAAGTTGTGGGTGTTTTCCAGAGCCACGAAGTGTATGGATTTGTCATTCCGGATGATAAACGGATTAATCGTGATATCTTTATCCCGCGTACGAATTTTGCTGGTGCAGTGGATGGACAAAAGGTCGTTGCCAAAATTGTCAGTTACCCGGAAGGCCGTGCGGCAGCTGAGGGGGAAATTATTGAGATTCTGGGACACAAGGATGAGCCGGGTATTGATATTTTGTCCGTCATTCGCAAGCATCAGCTGCCTGAAGCTTTCCCGGAAGAAGTGATGGAAGAAGCGGAAAAAGCCCCGGATTCCATTACAGATGAAGAGATTATTCAGCAGGGACGCCGTGACCTGCGTGGTCTGAACATCGTTACGATTGATGGTGAGGATGCGAAGGATCTGGATGATGCCGTTAACGTGGAAAAACTGCCAAACGGAAACTACCGTCTGGGTGTTCATATTGCGGATGTGGGTTACTATGTGCGTGAGAACTCCAAACTGGATCAAGAAGCGTATAACCGTGGATGCAGTGTGTATCTCGTTGACCGGGTTATTCCGATGCTGCCGCAGCGGCTGTCCAACGGGATCTGCAGTTTGAATCCGCAGGTGGATCGTCTGACATTGTCCTGTGAGATGGAATTTAACGATCAGATGAAAGTTGTGAAGCACGATATTTTCACAAGTGTCATTAAGACGAAAGAACGTATGACGTACTCTAACGTACGTAAAATACTCGAAGGCGAAGAACCGGAGCTGCTTGAGCGTTATAAAGATTTGGTGGATGACTTCCACTTGATGAAAGAGATTGCTTTGAAGCTTCGTGCGATGCGTATGCGCCGGGGAGCGGTTGACTTTGATTTTGAAGAGTCCAAAATTATTGTCGATGAGAACTGTAAACCGGTGGATATTGTGAAACGGGAGCGTTCCATTGCGGAACAGATCATTGAGGAATTCATGCTTGCAGCCAATGAGACAGTAGCTGAACATTTTCACTGGCTCAAAGTGCCGTTCATCTATCGTGTGCATGAAGACCCAGATCAGGAAAAACTGCAAAATTTTCTCGCCTTTGCGGCGAATTTTGGACACCATGTCAAAGGAAGAGGCAATTCTGTTCATCCACGAGCGCTTCAATCGCTGCTCGAGGATATTAACGGCACGAAGGAGCAGACAGTCATCAGCACGATGATGCTGCGTTCCATGAAACAGGCGAAATATGACTCGGAAATGTCGGGCCACTTTGGTCTGGCGGCAGAATTCTATAGTCACTTCACATCTCCGATTCGTCGTTATCCCGATCTGGTTATTCACCGGGTCATTCGAGAGGTCATTGAGAATAACGGAGCATTACCTGAAAACCGTCAGGAGTACTTGGCAAGCCGCATGTCGGATATCGCACAGCAGTCCTCGGAACGTGAACGTGTAGCGGTTGAAGCTGAGCGGGATACGGAGAAAATGAAAAAAGCCGAATACATGCTCGACAAAGTTGGTGAAGAGTTTGAAGGTATCATCAGCAGTGTAACCAGCTTTGGCATGTTTATTGAGCTGGAGAACACGGTAGAAGGTTTGATTCGCCTCAGTGCCCTGACAGATGATTACTACCATTTTGACGATCAGCATATGGCTTTGATTGGGGAACGTACTTCCAAGGTGTTCCGCATCGGTGACGAAGTGAAGATTCGTGTAGCCCGTGTAAGCATGGAAGAATATACGATCGATTTTGAAATGGTGGATATGAAACCTCGCCGAGAACGTGATGGCGGTTTCGATCGTGGTGCTCGCGGTGGTAAAGGTGGTCGTCCTGGTAGCGGAGGCAGCCGAGGCGGAGCCAAAGGTGGCTTCGGTGGAAGCCGTGGCGGCAAAGGCGGCGGAGCAGGTGCAGGCGGTAAACGTGACCGCGGGGGCAGAACGGCAGAAGACAATAGTAAAGGTGCTCGCGGTGGGCGTGGCGGAACGGTAAATGCCGGAGCAGGTGCTGGCTCATCAGCGGGTGGATTTGCTGGTAAAGGCAGCGGCAGACCTAAAGGTGAACGTCGTGCGAGTGATGCAAATGCCGGAGCAGGTGCTTCAGGTAGTCGTGGTAAAGGTGCAGTGAGCTTCGGTTTTGGCTCGGGCAAGGGCGGATATAGCTCATCCCCAGCGGGTCAGGATAGCGGATCAGGTGAGCGTAGTCAGGGAAGCAGCCTGAATGGAAGTGGCCGTGGAGAAGGAAGCTTCAAATCCGGTAAGGGTGGCAGCGGTAAAGGTGGCAAAAGTGGAGGTAAACGTAAGAACACCTCACCCAGCGGTATTTTTATCGGCGATAATGCTACACCGGGCGGCGCGCAAGAAGGCGGAGCACCGCGTCGCAAGCGGAAGAAGAACAAAGGCGGAGCTGGAAACAGTACGGCAGCTTTTGTACGCAAGAAAAAGAAGTAAGAGCCAAGTTGACGCTGCGGGCAAAATCGGTTGATCTAATCGTTTCTGCTCGCGTTTCAGTACCAATAAGTCTGCAAACCATCAATATGGGATGCCGTTTCGCATGAGCTGAAAAGGGTAATGAGAGGAGGCGGCAGAGGCTGCCTCTTTCTTGATTTTAACAGCCGTCCTTGCTACAATTAAGGTCTGGCACAGGTGTTTTGGTGCACCATGGATGCTGTACTGATACAGCGTGGTACGGGTTTATTTTACGAAGAAGGAGTGAGGACATGGGCAAGAATGATGGACAGAGTAAAGTGCTTGCACAGAACAAAAAGGCTTCCCATGACTACTTCATTGAAGATACGTATGAAGCGGGCATGGTATTGACCGGTACGGAGATCAAGTCTCTTCGGAACGGCCGTGCGAATATCGGTGATGCGTTTGCGACGATTCGCAACGGTGAGATTCATATTCACAATATGCATATTAGTCCTTTTGAACAAGGGAATCGGCATAATCCAATTGATCCAACACGCACACGTAAGTTGTTAATGCATAAAGTGCAGATTCATAAGCTGCTTGGACTGTCCAAGCAGGATGGATACAGCATTGTGCCGCTGAAGATCTATATCCGTAATGGCTATGCGAAACTATTGCTTGGCTTGGGTAAAGGTAAGAAGCAATATGATAAACGTGACACTGCCGCGAAGCGTGATGCGCAGCGTGATATCCAACGTGCACTGCGTGAAAAGCAGAAGGTTGCGCGTTAAAGAGAATTACTATTCGTATAAGCAAATTGGTATGCAGATGTTGAGCTTGTTGGTTTAGCATATCGATGATTTGATGCAATGAAGAGTCCTCGCGGCTTGCCTGATATCAGGTGAGCGTGAGGTTTTTTTGTATAGTCTGCGTAAGTTTGTTAAAGCGTGGGTAAATTAATATAACCAACGGCTGCAAAGTGCATTCTACGCATGTTTGTGTGAGGTGTTTACGTTGGTGTTATCCCATCGCTGCAGCTCCAAATTGCCTGCACACCTTTACACGGCAAAGATGTGGTGTTTTATTTTATTAGATACGATATGCAGTTGGGTAAACTTTACTTCCGATGGTTGACGCGGTATAATATGTAGACGATTGAGCCTGATGGCGTGGTTATAAGGCCAAGTTGGATAACCTTGTATCTGTGCTCAATACACTGGATTGCCTTCCAGCAATCTGCACTATTTCGGCAGTCTGAGCTGTGATATGATTATTCATGTAGCAGACAGGAATGCCGAGTATGTAAGAAACATCTTTTCACCTTGGAGGGATTAGATGTGCAGCACCTTTGCTCCGTATTCACGGATTAATCCTGGAGCCCTTCTTATATGAGGGGGCGTTTATGGATTCGACGGGGATAGTTCGAGCATGGGTAGCGGGTAGTGGGGACGCGTCCGCTTCATCAACGCTAAAGCCTATTAAACGGCAAACAACAAACAAACTACGCTTTCGCAGCCTAAGAAACTGTGTGCGTGCTTCTAACCTGCATCGCCCATGTGACAGGATTAGGGGCTAACAAGTAGTGGGATACGCTGTCACATCTCCGCCTGGGGTGTGCTGAAGAAGACAATCAGGCTGACCCAACGTATAGCCGGTTACGGGGCGATACTCGGGTGACATCAAAACTGTGACTACACCCGTAGAAGCTTATGTGTCGTTATCTTCGGACAGGGGTTCGACTCCCCTCGCCTCCATTAGTAGTATCAGAAGAAGCACCTAAGAGGGTGCTTTTTTTCTTTGTTCTTATACATGGTGGTTTGAAAAACCCTATAATTACTGGGGTTTTACCAGCAACTATAGGGCATCAGAATTATTTTGTTTGATTTAAGGTGTGGTGGCACAACGAATCAGAACTTATTTCCATTCACTCACCATTGTTTTCTCATACATAACCTTATCATTCATAGTCAGTTGTAGACTCAGATAGATCTTTTTAGTGTCTCTGTTGATGTAAAGCTTCGAGATATACTTGCTAGCTAAAGCATGCAATAACTGTGGATTGGGCACTTCTTGATCTAGTAGACTAATAAAGGATTGAATATCATATCGGATACCTGCAATATACTCCTCAGACACATGGAATTCGGACCAGTTAGATGTTAGCCGAAGGTATGACTCTGACTTCTCCCTCAGCTCATTTTGCATCTCTGCAAGCATTTCCTGATGGTAAGGCTTTGCCTTTCCAGTAGAGATGTCATCTTCGATTAATTCTATTCGTTTTTTCAAAAATTCCAGTTCGTTTTCCATAATTGTTTTCTGAGTAGTATGTTGTTGATTACTCTCGGTGTAGAATTGACGCATTTCTTCAACTAGATTATTCCCCATGATCAGACTCAATATATGGATGCGTAGACGATTAGAGACTATCTCTTCTATCCGTTCCTTATTCCATCCAGCATATGGACAGAAGTCTTTACCTTTTCTAAGGTAACCGCCGCATACATAGTATTGTTTTTTTCCACCTTTCATTTTACTTGATGTGGAGTTACCTACCATTCGTGAACCGCACTTTTCGCATACCATAACCCCTCGTAACCAGAAAGGGGAGGCTAGTTTGCTATCGAAAGGCTTATGTGTTTCTCCACCGCCAGTATTTCTTTTCTTTGCGTTCTCTTGGCACTTGTTAAAGATATCTTCCGATATAATTGAAGGGTGGGCATTTTCAGTAATGATCCACTCTGAACGGTCACGCCATTTCTTACCTTTGGTTTGATAATCTTGCTTATTCCAGCAACGCCGACCAACATAAGCCTCGTTAAAAATGATAGCTCTAATTGTGCTGGATGCCCATGTACCGCCTTTCTGGGAGGGGATTTGTCGGCGGTTTAGTTCAGAGGCGATCTTTGTGTAACCCATTCCTTCATGAGCATACTGGTTGAAAATCCATTTTACGACATCTGTCTCTTCACGTGGGCCGAGTATCCATACTGCTTTGGTTTTACTATTCCCTAGGGCAATATGTTCTGTACGATATCCATATGGAGGTGTACCACCGTTGTTGTACCCTTGCTTTGCGTTCTGCGTCATGCCCTTCCTTACCTCGGTAGCTAAGTTTGCGTTAAAGAACTCCGAAATGATCTCCAGCATCCCTTCCAGCAACATATCTTGTGGTGTCTCTGCCTCTGTCTGCTCCGTAACTGAAATGACTTTCACACCGCATTGATTGAGTAGTGCTTTGTAAATAACATGGTCGTCCCGCTTACGAGAAAAACGATCAAACTTATGAACAATAACCGCATCGAATGGCCGATTTGGGCGTTTAGCCAATGCAATCATCTTCTGGAACTCTGGACGATCATCTGTCTTTGCTGATTTTCCTTTCTCAATGAACTCATTAACGATGATCCAACCTTTCTCCAGACAATATTGCTGAATGGCTTTAACCTGTGCTGGAATAGACAACTCTTTCTGTGCTTGGCGATCTGAAGACACACGGACATAAATAGCTACTTTCATTGAATACCTCTCCCTTTTATTTGTTTTTTGGCATAAAAAAAGCAGGTACCCGTTTTGGCGTACCTGCGATGAGACTGCTGTTATTGTGTTTTACTGATCTTTCTTGCCATCAATGATGCTTGAGTGGCATCCCATAGCTGTTGATCGACAATTGCTGGATGTGCGTTCTCTGCGACAATCCACTCGGACATATCGTTCTGTTTTCCATCTCCGTCCGACTTCTTATTCCAGACACGCTTACCGAGATAGACTGAATTGTTGAGGATAGCAAGCACTGTGGATGGAGCCCAACTCTTCCCCTCAATGACTTTTTGCTGATTCAGTTCACGAGCAATTCGCTTGCCTCCATGACCTTCTACCGCCATCTGAAACATCTGCTGGACTAATTTGACCTCTTCATTACTTCCAAGCTCATACGTGACCTTTTTGCCTGTCTGAACTCGTCGATAACCGAATGGCACTCTACCTCCGCAATGGAATCCTTGAGAGGCATTTTCCCTCATGCCCTTCAACGTTTCGTGACGTAGATTAACGTTGTAGAACTCACTGATAACTTCCAGCATTGACTCTAACAGAAAGCCATGTGGCGTATCCGTATCAATAGGCTCGGTTGCAGATACAACGGTAACACCTTGCTTTTTTAGTAACGCTTTGTATACAGCATGATCTCCACGATTGCGACTGAACCGATCAAACTTGTGGACGACAATTGCAACAAAGTGTTTATCTGTTTTCTGAGCATTCACAATCATTCGTTGAAAGTCTGGTCTCTCATCTGTTTTTGCAGACCTAGCTTCATCTATATATTCATCCACGATAGACCATCCACGCTCGTCCGCGTATCGTTGCAGTGCTTCTCGTTGAGCAGGGATGGATAATTCACGTTCTGCTTGTTGTTCAGATGATACACGAAGATAAGTTACTACATTCATTTTCCATCATTTCCTTTCCTCTGTGTTAGTCACTATTAAGTAAATACAGTCTATCCACCTTTCTTTTTTGAGCGCTTCTCACCACTCGATATTCACTGTAAAACGCAAAAAGCCCGAATCCTATTGGAGTCAGGTAATATGAGATCGTTAAGTTGATAGTAAGGCAGTCAAGGCTGAGCGATAGCGAATTCATTTTAGCCTTGATTGGCGTTTTTACTAAGCCAACGCTGTATTATGCCCTTGGCTAAATGCCAAGGGGCGGCTCACGCCGAGTGCTGGGATTGCAAAGGGTAGAACCCTTTGTGTGTCCCCTTAGGGGACGGAAGGGGGACTTAAACTATTAAATCTAAAGGATGCTGATCGTAATGGAGCCATGCATAGTCAATGATATTCCAAAATAAGGAGCTAACGTGTGGTTTATCAAAGAAAACCCATCCATTTATCTGTTTTCCACTTGATAGATTAAGAGGTAACTCAATAGAATTCTTAACTTTAGTATGACGCATAGTTTTCTTTACATGACGGAAGGCCTGAGAACGTTTTGTGCCTACAAAACAGGAAACATTATAATCCATTCCTCCTAAGCCGACGTTTAAATCAACTCCATTCCTGACATCTTGATTTAGTGAGTAACCAACATGATTGAAAGATCTCGATTCAGAGACTAGACAATAGAAATGAATCTCTCTCACTAGAGAAGGGTAACCTCGAAGGATTCTGGCCAAAACGGATTTGTGGCAAAACCCATTGAGTTTAACACTGTGTACCTGTGTGAAGTAATCTGCAAATTCCTTTTGAGAAGGGACACGTTGTTGAAGAATAATGTATGACCATAGAGTTAACATCATATTCGGAAATTGAGTTGCATATTCGACTTTATTGTCTTTATCCACAATGAACTGGGGAGTGATCCGCGAAACTTCAAGCTCGATTTCTTTTGAGGATAGGTTAATCCCAGACGTAAGATCAATCATGGGTAGAATCAACACCTTTTAGAAGGTCATATGCCTTATCAAGCTTATTTTGTCTTTCAATTCTTTTCTTAGTCAACTCAATTTCGTTTTCCAGCCTAAGTAGTAGCTCTTCAGCATCCAGATGCCTTGCTTTTAGGTGTAGTGTTCTTTCAACTGAAGGATCATTAGCTATTGGACTACGTATAGTATATTTTATTTCAATTTCATATTGTGCAGATCGAATGTCCCTTTCTTCGTAATGTCTACCTAGAAAGAAACGTTTTGGAGTGTGAGCAGTGAAGATTTCGACAGGAACTTGATAATAAGCAGCAAGAGCCTCAAGGGTTGATTGTCTAGGCAGTGTGTCCGAGCTCTCTAGCTTATATAAGCCTGTATGGCTAATGGTGTTGCTGTCGTTTGAGACTCGTTTTACAGAGTATTGTCCTACATATATCTTATTCAGTTCTTCACGTACCCAGCGTAACCTTTCGCTGAATGTAAGGAGTGTAAGTTTCTGTAGTTCTTCTCCTTCAATCCATCTTCCCGTATTATCATAAATCATCGTACGACTCTCCTTCCTGTTCTAATAAGAGTATAGACCATAACCACTCGAAAGTAAAGTTATAATAAATGTTTACTTTTTGTTTACCATAATGTAATATGAGAAAAAATTGTTTTATTGGAGGGGTGAACACTAGGATGCTTAGCATAAGAGAGAAGATACCTTTGTTTAACTTTTTGAAGCTATCAGGAAAATTGGAGTATGACGATGAATAGCTTCGACGTTTGTTTAACATCTCTGATAATAACCTAGAAATTGTTCAGAATCCGAACATGCACAGAACAAACAAGGAGAGATGAGATTATGATCCACATAGATACCCTTCATATTGAGACGCACGGAGCTATACCAGAGGAAAGCTTAAAAGAGATGACTCTTAGGGACAGGAGAGGCTTCAATACCTTTAGTACGTATACTGGAAGCACATATAGAACGTACGATGGCCGCTATGATAATGTTTTTATTAAACATACTGTAGAGAGCCAGAAAATTAAGATTGAGATTGATTCATGCGGCGGCTTCCTACATGGTAACAGCATGATTCCAATAGGAGATAGACAGAGTTTCTTAGATAAGTTAGAAAGCTTCCTAGTTGAAACAACTAACGTCTCACTAATGCTACCTCTCTCAGATGCCCAGATAAAAAGAATGGATATTAAATATGACTTCCAAGTTGGAGACGAAGTGCGAGACTATTTATCTGCAATTGCAAAGCACTCAGTTCCTGGACATCAACGAGACATTCTTGGGAATGGAGATACCGTAGTGTTTAAAAATTCTTCAAGAAAGATGATGTTCTACAATAGGGAGGCAAACTGTATCAATCGAAGGAAGTCAGAAGAGGAGACCGAGATGAGTAAGGGGGTTATTCGGTTTGAGGTGGCTTGTAATTCAGCAGAACTATTACGAGCACTGAAGCTGAATACAGTCTGTATAAATGATGTCTTTAACTCAAATGTGACAGAGGGTTTACTACGGCGCTACTTTGACAAGGTGAAGTTCATTGACAGGGTAACTAGCACTGAAAGTGAGTTGCTTAGGATTCTTCAAGATAACTTTGGCGAAAACAAGGGCTATCGCATATTATCGTATATAAAAGCCAAACAAGATGGTAATCTATCAGGCTTTTCTCGAACGACTAAATATGAGTATGAGAAGCTTCTTGAAGAGAAGGGGATTGCTTCTGTCATTGGAGAGAGGAGCTTAGCTCCCCTGAAGGTAGCTGGTAGATAGTATTGATACTTTGCCCAAGCTTAGAGCTAGAAAGCCCCTATGACACTTTAACGTTGGATAGAGGCGTCTTCTAGCACTCTTAACTATTTAGATTCTGGTGCATAGTACTGTCGAATAGGATTTTCTTTTGCTTTCCACACCTTTTCTACTTCTAGTATCCATTTGCTTCTCATCTCAAATTTACGCTTATCTGGGTTGCTAGAATCGATGCGAGAAAGAATCTTTATGAAATCATCCACAAACTTCACCATATCTATAGTTTGGCAAATGTCTTCTACAGATATGGTGACCATTCTACAGTATCGTGGATTCCAGATTGCTAAAGCTTTAATAGGGTCTTCGAAGTCTGGGGTTAAGCAAGATAGCACCCAATAACCAATAAGCTGTCTAAGATGCCCTACCTTCCATGCAAATGTAGATTCTGTTTTGATCTCGATGAGTGTACCATCAAGGATTAAGTCTCCATCAGCTCCATTAACAAGCTGTGATATTGCAGACCCAAAGGTGGGGTTGCAATTCAAGTCTTGCTTCATTTTGAATAGATGTGAATTCTTCAGAGATGCTTGAGTTAGAAGATGTAGTTCTTCAACATCAGAACTTTGAATGCTGATAGTATTATTATCAGTCATATAGCCTGAGCGGTAATATTGATCTAAATAGCCTAAGAAAATACAATCCTCTAGCAAGGAAGTGTTAAGTTCTTCGGTACCATCAATATATTTAATTCTTCGCTCAATGATCTGATGATAACGTTCAACTATGCCAGGTATTTGTTCGCTTAAATAGTTAACTGAAATTGATGCAACAAGACTGTCTCCATCATGTTCTTGGGAGATTCCATTTATTCGCTGAGCATAGGCGCGTAGCCAATAATCATAAGCGTTTCCTATCACAGGTGCGACTGAAGTTAGTCTTGGTACTATTATGGATGGCTTAGATGGGAATGGGGATTCATTATCAGGCGACTTAAATAATGCCTTCATGTTAGGTACTTCAGAAAACAACTTTTTAATCTCCTCATTTTTTGTAAGTAGGCTTGTCAAAGACACATTATCACGCTCCTTTTCGAGTACCATCCATGATATTTAGAATGATTTTGAGATAGGGGGTATTTACCATCTATCTCGCTATTATCTGATTAGTCGCCTTCATTTACAATGTAAGAATTATATGATAGTGATGAATGATGTAATCAAGCTCAAATATATCCCCTCTCTTTTAATGAAACATAGCTACCATCGCCTATAATCATATGATCCAACAAGGGTATACCGATGAGATTTCCGACTTCAACCAGACGTTTGGTAAGAACAATGTCTTCAGGGGACGGTGTAGGATCGCCACTAGGGTGATTGTGAGCACAAATAACAGATGCGCTTGCCCTTTTTATAGCTGAGCGAAACAATTCTCTAGGGTGAACTATGGCTGCGTTAAGACTGCCTATGGATATGATTTCTTTGGCAATCAAGTAGTTCTTAGTGTTAAGAAACAAGCAAACGAAAAATTCCCTATTCTTTAGAGCAAGATCGTTGTGCAATACTTCATATGCGTTTTTAGGAGAGCGAATTATAGTCTTTGCCTGTCTAGGCGTGTAAAGCATTTTGACTATCTCAATTGCAGATATAATCTGACTTGCTTTGACTTTGCCTATACCGTGTATTTCCATCAATTCTTCCTGAGTAGTATCAAGCAGATCATGTGGTGTTGAGAATCTTTCAATGAACTGATTTACGGTATAATTTTCTATATTCTCACGCAAAGTTCTAGCGATAAATGTTCTGTACAGATGTGCATTGTGTTCCATTGATTTATTAATCCTCCGTTCAAGAATCAGGTATAGTGCCTTTCTTGTATGTTTTAGGAAATCCAAATAGCGTATTAGTATCAACCTTTAGGATCGCTGTGCGATGCGATTCTTTTTATATCTGCTTTTCAGACTGATGATGATGCTTAGCTACTTGAGAGGGGAAGTATTTAGTAAAGTATCGGGAGACATAATAAGCAGAAAGCTGATCATCGAGTTTCCAAGATCGTTTGAAGTATACGTAGAGAACTGTCCCAGCCATCTGGATGTGTCCGTTCATTACAAGTTGTCGCAGTGTAGTTGTTAGATTCTCAGGTAACCCCTTCTTATCATTCAATAGATTCACGCTCCTTTCATGGACTACTCTCACTCATCCTATTTTCTCTGTATAGCAAAAAGGCCATTCCTCTAGTTATTAGAAGAATGGCCTTTATTTTTTGGATTTAATTTATCTGGAATTTTCAGTCCTCTTAAAGCTCCGTAGGCAGTTGTTAACCTCGTTGCCCGTGAAACATATTTCTCTGAATTTTTCACTGGTAGGGGTGGCGGCCCCTCGAGTTCTATTTGTGTCTTTCGAAGAAGTGTCTTCTCAGCAACTTTCCCAAAGGGGCTTTTCCAATGATTGTTGCACCAAGTCAAAGTCTCCTCTTTCACAGTGCGGTAAATCAGATTTCGATCCAGTATAGGGGAACGACATAGAAGATTACTTAGATAGTTAACTTCGTACTGTTGGCAAGATAGTGGGCCTAGGTCCCATTCATAGAACTCTAGTTCACTTCCATATACTGTTTGTCTAATCATTAGCCCATAAGTTTCAATGAGTGTGAACCCATGAAGCACCCCGTATTTTTTACTAGAGAAAGGAGGTACATAATAGTTTATAGGCTGTCTGTACAGAGTTATATTCCATTGAATATTATCATTACTAATGTGTTTTTTTACGAACAAAATCTCCTTTTGGTTGTCCATGTAATACACTCCTTCATTGTTATTTGAACTTTTTGTTTTTGAATCTCTATCTTAGTAATTTTAAGAAGCATGTTTTTCTCACCTCCTTTCATGTCAAAAGCAGTTTCCCCATGCTGAGAGAAACTGCTTTATTAAAACTAGTCATTCCAACTGAGGACAAGTTGAAGAAGTTCGAGCGCCTTTTGTTGATCTGTTTCAGTTCTATTTTGAAGCATTGTTATGATCTTGGCTAATGTGTATGGAGCAGGTATATTTTCATGACCTATTGGTTTAATGTGTTCAAATAATTCTGATATAGGCATGTCCAATGCTGTGGTGACTTTCTCTAGGCTTCGAACGGTAATGTTCTTCTCTCCTCGTTCAATCTTACCAATATAAGAAGCGTTAAGCTCGGACATCTCTGCTAGACGTTCTTGGCTTAACCCTTTACTTATACGTGATGCTCTTATTCGGGCTCCGATTACAATGAGCCAATCAGACATATTATCACCTCTAGAGCCACGTTAACGAAAAGATAAGAATGGTTCTAGGGATTATAAGAACAACAAAACATTTTAATATACCTTTTAAGGACTATAAGTGATATAAATAAGATATATGAAAGGGACTAACCTTTAGATTGATTAGAAAATACAAATTAGAATGCTTGAGTAAGAGGAGAGGAGGAAGTATTGGAATATATGCTGTAGGGGGAATTTACTATGATAATTGCATTATTGATTGGTCTAATATTTATAATAGGGTTATTTTTCTCTGCGAGCACAAAGAAGGACGCGTTTAAGTATGGGTGTCTAATTATTTTCATATTATTGATTGTCATTGCAGCTGGTATATTCAGCTTACTTCTATTGTTATAGGTGACAATGGCAGGAGGGGGTGGCCGATTCTAAATGAATCACTAATTCATAATGATAAGTAACTAGGGTTGGAAAAATGTTGATTTTTAACCTGGTAATAGAGAATTTATTATGTATACGATCATATTACGCAATTGCCCCCCCCATTTTAGTTACATGTATCATAGAAAACCCCAATATATGATATCAACCTCGAAACGCTGTTCTAACAAGCTTTTGAAAACAAATTAGCAAACACATGTGTAATGAATTGAAAATCTATATATTATATAGGGTCTGCACCTAAAAGGAGATGTAAAATGATAAGAAAAATTACTGCTGCATTTTTGATTACTTCTATGTTGGTAATGGGAGTATCCTCATTTTCCTCGGTTTATTCTGCAAGTCCTGTTCAGATACAATCAGCGTATACTGCTCAGGCAAATTTTGCGAAAGAGTTTCAATTAGATATCAAGACTGTCTCAAGCCCAATGTTCTACGATATCAATAATGATAAGTCTGAAGAGATCGTGATTACAGCTGCAAGCAAAGATCAAGGGGACTGGATTATTGGTTACATAGGTATCTACACTAAAGACGGAAAGAAAGTAACATCCAAGAGTGTAGAAGGACAGAATGTTGTTGGGCTTAAGAAAATTAAAAATAAAGCCTATAAAAACGCGTTAGCTATTGTTTATGGTGCTGGGAACGGTGGGGTGTCCGTTGATGTCACGGTACTTCAATCTGGGAAGTTGAATATAATTTACAGTACAGGAGCACTGGTAAGAGAGGAGGCCGTCATTAAGGATTCTGATAAAGACGGAAGTGATGAAATTTATGGTTTGCAATATTATGATGCTCTAGAAACACGATCTCTCTCCAAAGCAGATGGTATTTACGATAAGAAGGTTTATAAATGGGACGTGAGCAAGAATAAATATATTAAGGTCATCTATGGTCAGGATGGGATTGAGGATACTAAACGGAAAAAAGTAGACAGTATTACTTCTAAAACGGCTTTGAATCTTTTGCAAAATGCTCGTACAAGACAGGTGTCTATATCAGTTCCCACTACCCTTAATAATTTCGACAAGAAGCTGGAGCCGCTTTTTACGTATAATTTCATAGCTCGAGTCAATGCAGAAGGACTGTTTACTGACAGTAAAGGTCGGGTAACTCCTCAGTACTTGGGGAGCGATGACTATACTTGGCTAGTACCTGCATTCAACCCGATTAAAAAGGCGACGTTCAAGCTCTCATCCAATAAGCAATCAGCTACTGTGACTCAATCTATTACTGAGAATGTAGAAGGCGACCTTTATACTGTAATCTATAGTGCAACCCTGGTAAAAACAAAGTACGGTTGGAAAGTGGATAGTTTTGAAACGATGTATTAATACTTAGATCACCATCTAAAGAGTGCCTTATATGGTGCTCTTTTTTCGTTAAAGGATTGAATATATATTCAAGTCAGAATAATAAAGAAAGTTTATGTGGCTAGTAAAGCTAATTCCATCTATAGTAAAGTAAACAAGTTCTACTGAATAAGTTTAATTTTGGGCTGAACAGATAAAACCGAGAATTAGTTATTATGTATTCAATATCGAATTAATTGGGAAGGGGGCAAACCGATGGGTGATAATACAGCAGCAACCAATTTAAATAGAGAGATCTTGATAAGGAATTTAGGATTGCAACAATATAAGAACACGAGTATATATACAAATAATAGATGTTTTGTTATTTCCCCTTCTTCGCAAAATACATATGGTTGGTTTGATTTGAGACAGATTAACCTTGATCGTTTCGATGCGACAAATGATCGTGGACATCTATTGGTGCGATTCAAAGATGAATTTTTATGGGCTGACTTAAATTATATCATTCAATACTGCATATCTGATGAAAGTTCAGTGTATACACCTAGCATAGGCGTTCACTGGAAATTTAACGTAGTTAAAGATAGTGAAGATAGTTATATCGCTGTAAATCGGACTGGGAAGCAGATATGCAAGCTTATAAGCATGTCTGTTGATGAGCTTAAGAGGATTATGTAGTCTTCATAATAAAGTCAGAATAATCTAAAATAGAAAAATAAATGGTGGGGACATTGGCTCAAGTTAGTGAAGAAGTGGATAGATTTTAAATACGTGTCCTAACAGGATATGGATCGTCTGCCTTAGTGTATCAACTGATGTAAAATATAAATTTCAATTGGCACAACAATAAATGATTCCATATATGTAATCGAACTGAATCTGAAAAACATTCATAAAGGAGATAGATAGTATATGAATAAGAATGAAATTAGAAGGTTGAAAAAAGGTAAAGATTTAATTGAAGTACTTTTAAATGATATTAAAACATCGGGAAAGCTTTCAGCGGTGTTTAATCGAAGGGATTCTTTCCATCACATTTTTTACAACGAGAATAGGTTTGATGAAGTGTTTTTGTCAATATTTCCAATTGAAAGACTAGAGATTATTAGTAGTGTACTCCATACAATAAAAACGGCGATCTCTTCCTCGGGAAATCTGATATCTGGTTATAATAGAATAGAGATTAAGAAGGATGAATTGATATCCATACTTGAAGAAATTAAATTGTACATTGTTCGGTCCATGGAAGTTAATGGTTTCAATATCTTTTATTCCTGGCAAAGTGATCTACAGAACAATACAAATCGTACTTTTATTGAATCTGCTTTAGAGCAGTCTATTAGGGACATAAGCAAAGAGTTGCAAATTCCCTTTTCTTTGGACAAGGACACGACAAATAGATCAGGATCTCCCGACATTGCGAAGACAATATTAGAGAAAATTAATAGTTGTTTTATATTTGTAGCTGATATATCTATAGTATTAGCATCTGATAAAAAAGGGAAGAAGACCCCCAATCCCAATGTTCTCTTTGAATTGGGGTATGCACAAGGAGTATTGGGTGAAGAAAACATAATAATGGTCTTCAATACTGCTTTCGGAACTATAGAAGAATTACCGTTTGATTTACGTGGTAAAAGAATAATGCAATATAGTTGCCATAGTGAAATGTCAGACACTGAAAAGGCAGCAGCTAAGTCGGAATTAAAGAAACAACTCAGTCGTGCAATTAGATTAAGGGGTAATTCAGAAATAAGATAGATGTCTACATAATTAAATAATTACTGTGATACGTGGGTAACTTAAATTAATAAGCGATTAAAAGCCTATGTCATTACCGTCGAGCAGGAAACAACTTTTTTTGCTTCCACAACAATCTTTTTCGAAGAGACATCTCAAACGGTGTCTGTTGAGTTGTCCTCTTATGCATGATGGTTTAGAAAGCTTTATAATTAAAGAATTTTAACCAGTATCGATTGAACCTGGAGCTATATTTTGAGGTTGGAATCATGATAATGTAGTAACAGGTGGATATTTTGAGTAAAAACAAAGAACCTTAACGATAACGTATGAGTCGGATTTTAATACAGCTACCATGTCAAAGCATTAATAGCGCAGCGCCCTTGTGGCGCTTTTCGTTTCTCTGAATGCAGGGTATCCATTCATGATTGTCAAATATTTAGATATACAGTTGGGATGGGAGAAGTAGTAAAATACATCTGAGATTATCACAAATTTTCAGGTGGCAGTGTAAAGAAAAGTGAATATTTGCTTACGAACGTTGTGCATATATCTCAATTACTAGAGAGATATTAGCCTCTTAGGGAGGATTGAAAAGATGGATACAGTTTTCTTTGACTGGAAGACATTGAATGCACTTAAAAAGATAGAATCCGTTAACAATATAGATAGATTGTTTATCGCTACAGCATTTTTAGAGCAGAGTGGGGTTGACTGGATACAGCGCTTGACTGATCAATGGGGGTTGAAGAAGGAAAAGATTAAAGTGTTCCTGTCTATTGACTTCTCGTTAAATCAGCCATCTGCTTTACTGCAACTATTGGATCGTTTTGCTTCCATATATATTGTTACGAAGGAAAGGCTCCATGCGAAAGTGGTATTGGCAATAGATAAAAATGGTACTGGTAAAGTAATGAGTGGTTCTGCTAACCTTACTCATAATGGAATATACAATAACTTGGAACTCAGCGCGGTTCTAGATGTATCCAAGAGCAATACTAATATCCAAATATTTTTTTCGAAGCTTGAAGAGCTATCAGTTAAAGTGAACACGGACATTATTGAGAGTTATCGTTTAAGAGAGAAAGAAATTCAGAGCATTCCATTTGCTAATGATAGCTTAAATATGCTGTTCAATGCAGTATTTAATAACGCTGATAACGCTGAACTGCCTTCACCTAATCTTTTTGAGGGGTATTTCTTTGTTTATGAAGATTACGAAACCCTACTTGAAGATAATGCGCCTCTGGTCACAAACGAATTGCGCCAAAGAAGAAATGCTGTCCGTAAAAAATTGTTATTTCTGCATGATACGCTTGAACCAATAGCTAACAAGTTGGGATTATATTCTCATTGGGATGATAATCATAAGGCTTCACATATAGAGCCCTCTCAGTTTAATTATGGAAGAGTTAACTGGATAGCGGTTCGCTTCGGTAAGCATAAGTCACAGCTTGATAAGTTGTTGCCAGAGCGGTTCTATGGTGAGCGGGAGTTATACTCCTTCCCTAAGCATGGGTGTATTCAAATGTCCTTAAACCAGTATGGACTATCTGTAGGTCTCTTCCATGCTGTTAGACACGATTCTTGGGATCGTTTTTATGTCAGGGATAGGATTGAAAGTGACCCGAGATTTGTTGAAACAATAACTCAGCATTTAAAAAGTCTCATAGGTTATGGTTATGTATGGAATATATATGACCCAGTGTCTGGGAATGGATATGTGTTTAACATTGACTCAGATTCCTTGGATTTATTTCCAAACTTTTATGCTAATGATCAGTCAGGGTTTGAATCGTACCTCATTACCACATACGATCATTTGAACAATGAAATAAAGACATCTAAAAAGATAACCGATACTATTAAGGTCCATTTGGAGCTGTTGAAGTCATTGTATGATCATATGGTACAAGTCCCATAGATGATGATAATTGTGGTAAAATAAAATATATTAATTGCGAAGAAATGCTGTTTGTTATCATTTAAATTCAGTAAACTATATATTCCCAGAGCATTGGGATACTTTAATAACCAAAGGAATTGTACCGCCGAATTATTTTAGAATTGAGGTAATGATTGATAATGGTAAACGAGAGAATCACAGAGAATATAGTAAGAGATCAACTAAGGGGTCTTGGCTACGGGAATACTGAGAGCGATATTGTTATTGAAGAGCAAAAGAGTCAGATAGAGGAAGTAACAAGACTACTCAAAGGTGCCAGTAAGTCTGGTAAAGGCGGGAAAGGCGCACCTGAATTCATTATTAGCTCTCCATCATCACCAGACTTTCTGATTATATTTGAATGCAAAGGTAGTATAAAGCATCATGAAAGTCCAGATAGAAATAAACCAGTTGAGTTTGCTGTTGATGGTGCGCTTCATTATGCAAAATTCTTAAGCAAATCATATAACGTAATCGCTATAGCGGCTAGTGGTCAGACAAAATCTGGGTTGAAAATATCCACTTTTTTGTATCCTAAAAATTCTAACGAATATAAAGTTCTTACTAATGAGCATGATAGAGAGATTGATTCAATCATTCCATATGAAGATTTCATTAGACATGGCTCTTTCGATACCGAAGTGGCAAAACAACGTCATGACGATCTCATGGCATTTTCTAGGGAACTCCATGACTTTATGAGAGATCACGCTAAGTTAACTGAAAATGAGAAGCCTCTTCTTGTAAGTGGAACACTAATTGCTTTGAAAAACACGGCTTTTGCAAAGAGTTTTGGGGATTACACACCAGAAGATCTTCAGAAACAATGGATGCATGTAATTAAAGGAGAAATAGAAAAAGCCCAAATTCCAAATTCTAAAAAAGCAAACATGGCTCAGCCGTATTCAACTATTGCGGTTCACCCCGAACTTGGTAAAGGGTCGGCTAAGTTTCCAAAAGGAACACTACATGAACTGATTAGAATGTTGAATGAAAAGGTATGGCCTTTCGTAAGTGTGTATCACGACTTTGATGTAGTTGGTCAATTTTATGGGGAGTTTCTCAAATACACTGGTGGGGATAAGAAAGCGCTAGGAATAGTACTGACCCCGAGGCATATAACTGAATTATTTTCTCTAATAGCTAACCTATCGGTTAACACGGAGACAGATGAGAATGGAAAAACAAGGGTAGTTGCAACTAAAGTCTTGGATATTTGTGCAGGTACTGGTGGTTTCTTAATATCAGCTATGCAGCAGATGATACGTCTTTCCAAAACGGAAGTAGAGAGAGAGCTAATTAAGAAGGAATGTCTTGTTGGTGTTGAGCAGCAACCTAATATGTATGCATTAGCTGCAAGTAATATGATATTAAGAGGCGATGGAAAAGCAAACCTGTATCAAGGATCTTCATTCGATCAGGCTATTACGAAAGCCATGAAGGCTCATAATTGCCAAATTGGAATGCTTAATCCTCCTTATTCTCAGGGAGATGCTGAGTTACATGAACTTGTTTTCGTCAATCATATGTTAAGTTGTCTTCAAAAAGGTGGAACAGGAATTGCAATTGTTCCAATGTCTTGTGCTATTTCCCCTCATCCTATGAGGGAAGAGCTGCTGAAACATCATACACTGGAGGCAGTTATGTCTATGCCTGATGAACTGTTTTATCCTGTTGGAGTAATTACTTGTATTATGGTATTTACGGCAGGAGTTCCCCATAAAACAAGTAACAAGAAGACATGGTTCGGTTATTGGAAAAACGATGGCTACTCTAAAACAAAGCACAAAGGGCGAATTGATTTAAATGATGCTTGGCCGTCGATTAGAGATCAATGGGTTGAACAATTTAAAAATAGGGAAGTAAAACCAGGTGAAAGTGTAACCGAGTACGTTACACACGAAGATGAATGGTGTGCAGAGGCATATATGGAAACTGATTACTCAGCTATCTCAAAAGAAACATTTGAAGAAGCGGTAAAGAAGTATGCAGTCTTTAAAATGCTTGGAGGAACACTGGGGAGCGATGATGTTGAAGAAGCTGATTGATTTGTTTGAGGTTCGTTATGGTCATAGTCTTGAATTAAATCGTCTTAAGCAATGTGGGCTTGAAGGCATTCCCTTCGTGTCCAGAAAGATGAATGATAATGGTATTTCTGCATATGTTGAACCTATTGATGGAATAGAGCCTAATCCAGCAGGTGAACTTACCTGTGCGTTAAGCGGTAATGGTGTCTTATCTACATTTATTCAAGAAAGACCCTACTATACTGGTTTCCATATAGCATGTCTTAGTCCCAAAATACTGATGACTAAGCAAGAATTACTATATTATAGTGTATGCATAAAGGCAAATAGATACCGTTATAGCTATGGAAGACAAGCCAATAGATCCATAAGAGATATTCTACT
This sequence comes from Paenibacillus sp. FSL R7-0652, assembly GCF_038595045.1. Classification (NCBI taxonomy): domain Bacteria; kingdom Bacillati; phylum Bacillota; class Bacilli; order Caryophanales; family Paenibacillaceae; genus Paenibacillus; species Paenibacillus sp. FSL R7-0652. The sequence goes on from NZ_CP152001.1 coordinate 215,285, forward strand.
GCCAGCACATGAGGAAATACCAGAATGGGTAAATAGCTTTGATGTTAATCAATTCGATCAAGCTCGTGCGCCCTTTAATTCGACAGAAAATTCAATTGATATAAAAGGTGCGAAGTGGAAATGGTTTGAGCTTCAATCTCTGTTCGAGATTAAAAAGGGAAAGAGATTAACGAAGGCTAATATGACAGAGGGTGGAACACCTTTTATAGGTTCAATTGATAAGAACAATGGGGTATCGCGTTTTGTAGGGCAGGCAGCTATCCATGAAGGAAACACCATAAGCGTTAACTATAATGGATCGGTAGCTGAATCGTTCTACCAAGCAGTTCCTTTCTGGGCTTCGGACGATGTTAATGTACTCTATCCTAAGTTCCCATTGACACCATATATCGCTATGTTCATAATAACTTTATTGAAGCTTGAGAAATATAGATTTAACTTTGGTAGAAAATGGCATGTCGAGCGAATGAAAATATCAAAAATAAAGCTCCCTACCAATTCGAGCGGTGTACCTAACTGGACATTAATGGAAAATTATATTAAATCATTGAATTATAGCTCATCTATTGGATAATCTTTAGATTAAGCTAATACTCAAATTCAACTAAAAATTTGAATTTGTACTTGTATTTAGAGCAAACTACAGCCAACATATATCTTAAACATTTCAGTTTGAAATTTTATATTCTTTGTTATGTGATTCTAAGTAGCAACATAAATAGTGTAAAAGAACTTATGTTGCGTTACGGGGCGATACTCGGGTGACATCAAAACTGTGACTACACCCGTAGAAGCTTATGTGTCGTTATCTTCGGACAGGGGTTCGACTCCCCTCGCCTCCATTAGTAGTATCAGAAAAAGCACCCGATAGGGTGCTTTTTCTTGTTTTTGATGAGTTGAAAAGGGGCTGCTATCTTCTTCTCTAAAAACATGTAAATGACACAATGCTTCTTAGATCAACTCCAGTAAACACCCATCTTCGACCGGTCCATCTAAAACCTGCAACCGATGTACGCCCTACAAAGGTTGGAAAGAACCAGAACGCGTTCCCATTTCTTAGCCACACGTATGTGTTGCGGAATAAACAACCAGCAATAGCTCCGGGGTCGATGGCGAACGCTGCAGCAGCGGGTTGCGGTGGTGTGAATTGTGGAGGAGGAGAGGATGGTGGCTGCTGTGCTCCTTGTGGTCCTTGAGGCGGCATGAATGCCATAAGATTTCACTCCTTAATTATAGGATTAGGCTCGGGTCGAGCCTATAATAATGAAATGGCAAGTAAATTGAACAGCACTAGGGGTAATACGACATCATTGTGGAAACCAGGAACAAAGCCTCGATTAGTCACAGGGCTTGGTAGTTTTAAGTATACAATTCCCCTTTCGCAGTGGATGAGTAACCCTTCAAAGACATCGCCATCTGCTGTCTCCACTCGAACAAGTGCATTAACATTGTTTTTACATATATTTGTTACATGGTCTTGAATGGATTTTAAGTTATTCATCGTGGTTGGATCCATTCGAAACAATGTTTGTTCTTGTTGCCCCTGCAGTTGCAAGTTCATGGTCATGACCTCCAATGTAGATTCTTTCATTTTCTCCATTCTATGCAGAAGCCTATAGGGGAGTGACGGTCTGCATGCGATTGATAACAGGTTTCCATTCTTTTAAACGGAATGAGCCGAAGGAGATCGAGTGAGAGGGTAAACCGCTCTGGCTCTAAGGCTTCGGGCTTCTCTGACGTCGATTACGATATATCTCTGATGATGTACATGGCGGTACCTCTGTACGTAGTGCGGTTAATGTGATGGCTTATTGTTTGTTTGAATATTCACTAAAAATATATTTTGTTATAATTAAATATGGAACTAACTATTATCTCAATGAAATGGAGTTTACTTATATGCACCTACTGGATAAAAGCCAACGTGTCTTTTAGGGGACGAATGCCTTTGTCAGTGATTAGAGGTGAACACTTACTAGTGGAAGGTGGAGTAAGTCCGTCTTACAGTGGTTGATACAAAACATGAAAATCAATCGTGGTTCGGATCAAAAGATGAAAGATGCTTTTGTGAAGTAGGAACTAGAAGTAATCGTTTTGCAAAACAAGACGGTGAATTTGTCACTTCCCTTTAAAAGCCTGAAACTATCTTGTGATAGGAAAACTAAACGGAACCCTTTCTTCAGATGAAATAATTCATCTTGGAGGAAGATACGTTGAGTAGAAAAACTGAGAATACAAGTTTCCGTTGTGAAAACTGTCATGCATATGTTGAACCATTAACAAACGGAAGCTTTAGAAATCATTGTCCAATTTGCTTATTTTCTAAGCATCTAGACAATAGACCAGGCGATCGTTTAAGTAGTTGTAAAGGATTAATGAAGCCCATTCAACTCGAATTTTCTAGTAAAAAAGGATATCAAATTGTACATGAATGTACATCTTGCAAAAAAATGCAGCGTAATAAAATCGCTGTGGATACGAAACAAGAAGACGATATTTTAAGCTTTATGACATTAAATCTGCCATATTAGAGTAAAGATGATGGTTAGTTCCACCCCTTTTAGATTCGGAACTGAAAGGGGTATTTGCTTTCTTCCCATAGCACAGGTTTAAAATGGTGGTGGCCTGTATACGTATGATTCTGCAGTACGATCCTGACGTGATTGCTGTCCCACACTCCGCCTTCCTTATCGCGGCTATGGCTATAAAGAACAACAGGCACATTCGTGAGGATGCAGAAGGTAATCAATTTGAGATTATATTTGATGCTGCTGGGAAATAGCAGGAGTAAGAATACCGTGAGTGAAACCAAATCTAAGGGCTATCTTCCTCCTGACAATAATAATTCTATATTTGGAGATTATCTTTTTATGAAAAATACCACAAAAATATTTCTGTCAGTTCTAATTTCTATCGGTGTAATTATCTTCCTATACATCTATACCACCGATTCAATTAAAGGGCCAGAATTAGCAGATGAATCTACTACTACATCCTTACCTACATCTACAGTAATCAATAATGAAGATCTCGCAGGTACTTCTACTACGAAACAGTTTAAATTTCCAGATGGATTTGACTATGTAAAAGTGAGCTTTAAAAACACAGGTTCACAACCATTCACATTCACGATTAACCAAGGATCAATAACTGGTGCAGCAAAAATGTCTGGAACTGTTCCAGCAGACGGTAAAGAACATACATTTTTTAGTGAGAAAGCTTGGCCAACTGGAGAACTTTATTTGAACATATCTTCCGCTCACGGAATGACTGGAAAATTAAGTTTGCATCTGGGCAATGATCTCTCCATACAGTGAAGAGAAGAAGAAAGAGGCTATTCGTCTCACGACTGAAAGAAGATTGGACGTAAGCCCGGATCATGGAGGGGTGTGGTATGCGTAAGCCTGATGGTAGCTGCAGCTATCCTGTCTCTTGGTCAAGAAAACAGTTCTGAACAATCAGAGGATTGATAAAAGCGGAGAGAAGAACCTAGACTGCTTATTTTAAAAGTTAAACCAATTGAATGTATATCCTACGATGAATAATAGAATGATCCGTCCCCATAGAACTATTAAACGCAGCGGCCTGGGAATTAATAAGTACTCTGAATAGAGTTTGGAGAAAATATTAAACACAGGATACCTCCTTTAATTAAGGTAAGGAAAGTGATTTGAAAAACACTATAGAGCACGATGTAATGAAACATTGGTTCAGTGAACTCCACAGATAGACCGCTGATCATCATAGTTATCTGAGTAATAAGAAAATGCTGCAGCATCTTAACTGAACTACATTTATTATAAATTATGGTACATTTATATCGGAAGTCAATCAAGGCTTAAGGTGTGGGTTATCAACCTGAACTTAGGAGGACATCACCATTAAAAGAATTTTACTGCTTATTATGCTTGTAGTTCTTGGGATAACCGTCTGGTATAAGTACCCTTATGATGTAAATCAACAATATACAGCATCTTCAATAGATGGAACGACTATAGAAGTTTCTATTGAAGTGAAAGGCTACCGGAATCTTTTTAGTCCTAACAGATATGTAGGAGTCATGAAAGTAAATGATGATACATACGAGACAGTAGAGGCAGGAAAAAATACGAGCTTTCTTGAGCGATTGTATATGAAGTTGGAAGGGGCCGAGGACTTCCCAGTATTCCTGACCCAGAAACGAAATGGGGACGAGATTGCACACGAACTGATCGATATTGTATGGGGAGACTCGAGGTTCGAAGAAATATATTTTCTATTCATTGATCAGGATGACGGTAAATATTTTGCACCAGCTCGTAACGCTATAGAAGCACAGAAGCAGCAGGAAAAGATTTTTAAGAAATTGGTGGGGGATTAAATATAATAAGTCAGATGTGCTGTATACATCTTTAATATTAATAACAGCATTTAATTCTAATTGTAGAAGATTACATAGGTAGATGAAGTATTTCACATTTTTATTTAGAAAAATGGCCACCCGACTAGGTCAGGTGGCCATTTCATGTCGGTATAACTTTATTTAATGTCCTGCGTTCTCATCTTCATTAGTTCCTTATTTCTCTTCTGCTGAAGTGATTTTCTGCCCACACTCCATTCCGAGATGAGGAAGATCAATCCCAAGAGCAAATACAGCGTATAGCTTAGAACACTCTCATACCGGTCTGTAACGAACATCCACGTAGAGAAAGCAATGTAAGCGAGAGGGATAATGGCTCCCCAGAGGACATGATTTCGAGTGGATAGTAAGTATTGAGCTGCTAGTATACCAACAATGACAAGAAGGTTATATATGTCAGTCATCGATTATCGTTCCTTTCCGATTTATATTTTTCAATAATTAGTTTTGCATCGTCTAGACTAATCCGGTCGTCGATGGATAAATGTTTAATGAATTTGATGAAATCTTCATTCTCTTCGGTTTCATTTGCCTTTATTTTTTCTATCAAGCGGTCGAGTTTAATTCGAACTGTCGGGTATGAAACTTCATATATTTTTGCTATCTCCTTCAGAGAGCCTGATTTGAGAACAAATTTCTTTATGAACTCGAGATCCTCATTTTCCAAGCACATCACCCAGTCAGGCAAATTTCTTCTTTCCATAATTCCCCTCCTTTTAAATCTATAATAACATTATCTTTAATAAAGTTAAAGTGTAATTAAATAATATTAAAAGTAAAATTAAATAAATGGTCAATAAAAGTATTTATGTACTCTGGAATCATGCATTATTGTCCTATAGCAATGCTGTGAAACGCTATTTTAATTACAGCATCCATATCATTTTAGATCTCTTCAATTTTTGAGATACAAATAAAAGAAAAACTCACTTTTGCATGATATGATAAGAAAGGTTGGATTGCATATTTATGTAGAGAGCGAAAAAAAAATTTGAAATGAGTTGAGCATGTTGGCGATAAAACATGGAATTTGGAGAGTTTCTGGAAGTGACGTTAGACTCGTAAAAAATGTAACTCTAGATTTGGAAATTGAACTTGAGGAGATCATTCAATCCAATCCTGCTGTATTGGACGACAATTGGCTCATCATAGGAAGACAGGTCCTGACAGAGTTTAATACATACATTGATTTGTTAGCAATTGATAACAGCGGATCTATCATTATTATTGAATTAAAGAAACATAAAACTAGTCGGGAGGTTGTTGCACAGGGACTGGATTATGCTTCGTGGGTTAAAGGCTTGTCAGCAAGTCAAATATCCGTAATATATGAGTCGTATATAGCTAAATACCCTAAGTATCAACATAGTCTAGAGGATGCGTATTATAATAAATTTAAGGTTAAACTTGAAGAGGAAAATATCAATCATTCCCACCAGATTGTTATTGTAGCAGCTGAATTAGACTCAAGTACGGAGAGAATTGTGGAGTATCTTAGTGACTCCCTAATTCCAATCAATGTTATCTTCTTCACTGTCTTTGAGGAGGACTCAACGAAATACATAAGTCGTGCATGGATGATTGACCCACAAGAGACTTTAGATAATGCATCAAATGTAGTTAAAGATAAAGAGCCCTGGAACGGAGAATATTATGTTTCTTTCGGGGATGGAACAAATCGCAGTTGGTCGGATGCCCTGACGTATGGATTTATATCAGGTGGTGGTGGGGAATGGTACTCCCGTACACTTAATCAACTATCGATTGGAGATCGTGTTTGGGCCAATATTCCAGGTGTTGGGTATGTTGGTGTAGGTACTGTAACGGATACAGCAAAAAAAGCAGACGAAGTGTTCTTCCCGCAGGATGGAGTAGAGCAAACGATATATCAACTCAGCAGTAAAGCAAATTACTTCAAAGAGTTTTTACACGATGATGATCGTGCAGAATTCATTGTTAAAGTGAATTGGATCCAAGCTCTGCCTGCAAGTGCAGCTGTATCGGAAATTGGTTTCTTCGGGAATCAAAACACCGTTTGTAAGCCGCGAGCTTCTAAATGGATTCATACCATTAACCGTCTAAAAGGGATATGGCACATACAGTAACCTATAATATCGAACTAAAAACCCGCTCATGGAGCGGGTTATTACATCTTGAATTCCAAAAATACGAATCTGTTATTTTAGAAAACTTCAAATACAAGTGTCCTTAATCATCGTCATTCACATCATAATAAACGATATCACTGGGCAGCTTAATGTTAGGAACCCATAGTTTTCGTCCGTTCCAGCCCTTTTCGCCTGTCATCTGGTAAACCGTCAGTACAACCTTATCCTGAATGGATGCACCCAGCTGCCAATCATTAGACGAGAGCATCGCACCTGTACCTTTGGCTACGTTCCGATTTCTGCGAACAAGAAGTATGCCTTGGGAAGTAGGGTTATCCGCTAACATTGAATTAATAATGCTGACAAAAGCATGGATTCGAAAATCAGATTCGGACGTCATATGGATGAGAATTTCAATCATCAGCCGCAAGCTTACCTGATAATAGTCTTCTGTATCATCAAACCGCTGCAACAGCTGGTTCAGATCTTCGATGGTATTGTTATCTGGTGCAAATGGATAATAATTTGTACCGCCTGATATCATGCTCACCTTTTTATGATCCAGTACATTTTTTCTTGTCGGATTCAGTCCCTCCGGATAAAACATTTTGATATGCTTCAAGCCTCGCTCTACCTGAGAGATGATGGAGTTATTGGTCGCGTTGATGTCTGAAAACAATTTATATAGTTCCTGACCGATAAAAACTCGCATAAGGCCTTGATCTCGATCATATCCAAACATGCGGCTGTGCTGCCACATCGTATCAGCTTGTGGCTTTTTAGCAGTACGCGTGTAGAGAATCGTATGCAGCCCGGGGAAAGTAACTCCCCTTCCCAAGGTATTGCCGCCAATGATAATATTCGAACCACTCTCATACTGTTCACTGGTAACGGTTGAGGAACCATTCATTACAAGCACATTTACCTGATGGTTGATCAACAAACGTTTGATGTTAGCATAAACATCTTCAAACGATTTGCGCTCGTATTTTTCGGGCTGTGCTCGGTCAAACTCTTGTCTTAACGCGAGTATGAAAGCAGGATCATCAATATTCTCCGTACAAAACTGAAGCTCCCGATAGACTTCATTCTGAAATTGGGTATGGACTGCCTGACGAACACTTGGATGAATCAAAAAGTTGCAGACCTTGCCACCTGAGATTAAAATCTGACTGGAAGCCATTAGGTGGGAAATTACAGCTGCTTTTAATGGATTTTCACTTGTGTCAGTGAATACGACAGATCTTGGCTCCTCGTATTGAGGAAAGAAAAAATCGCCCCCAAGATAACCACGCCCAGGGCGGAAATAGTATGTAAAATAGGGGTGCCAGCCCGATGCCATTGTTTGCAGTAGAATCGCTTGCGGTGTTCCAGTTACCTGGAGATATATGCTGCATGCCGCTCTTGATTTGATTTCATCCAGATATTTATTAATGGAAGACTTCCGGCTTTTGTTCACAAGCGTGTTTAATGAGGCCGCATCGGCCTCGTCATCAATGATAAACAATGCATTGCCCTTCATAAAGCCGGTGGAAGCTAATATATTGGACCACTGCCTTAGGGTATTCACATTTTTCTTCAAAACAATAATGGTAGGTTTCATGAGCGAATTTCTGTTAAATGTCTCGGAGTCGTATTCGTCACAAATACAGAACTGCTGCAGGTCAGTCCTGACTCGATGAATCGTTTGCTGCTGAAGAAGGACATTGTCGGTTGTTAAAATAATAAATACCGGAAATCCTAAATCTGAAGCCGCTGCAGCAAGTCCAAACATTTGGCCGGTCTTGCCGGACTGAACATTTCCAAAAAGTAATCCTACTTCATGGTCACAGAACGAAAAGTTTTCTAAATATGCAGGAACAACGTCATTGACCGTTTTTTGGATAGACTCAGCCAGCTGCACATTTCCCCGCTCTATAATGGTTTGGAGATAAGATTCTAAATAGCTCATAGCAGCAGCTCCCTATCGTCATTGGTATGCGGTAAAAAGGAGAGCAGCCAAACATCAATTTCTGTACCGTTGTCAATCGTTGTTGTTAATGCTGTTTTGGTCAGTGTAAGGCTCTTTCTCCCATACTTTTCAAGTGTTTCTTCGGTAATCAGACCCTCGAATAACGTATCTGTTTCTACCTGGTTTATGGATTCGATCAATCCTGCAGCCGCAAGACGGCCTTTAATCCAGCGTCCCATAATCTTCAGATCATCTTTGGAGTAGAGGTTTTTATTATTCTGTCCACAGGTCCATACTTGAAATTTCCAACCGTCATCTGTTACGACCATAAACGGTACTTGATACTCTGGATATCCCGGTAAGTCTCTAATTTCTTTGCCAACTACAATCTCAACTTCCCACCATACACGTTTACGTCCTTTGGCATAACACACGTTGATGTTAGAACCCCGCATTTGGGGATCATCATGGTTGGAAGGCACCTTTAAAGGAATCTCGAACGAAATGTCAGTCTTTTGATTCTGATATGCAGTAACCTCATCCGAGGAAACCCTTGTAACAAATTCTTGATCTACTAATTCACGATTTACTTCACGAAGGAGCTTTATATGTACATCCTGAATTGGAACGGAGCAGTTTGGTCGTTTTAGTTTGCTAATAATACCTGTTAATTCCTCTATTTCTTCGGGAACCTCAGTCACTGCCGCGACCTCGTATTGACGTAAGTTGGATGCTTCCAGTTTAATAGCTCCTAAGTTTTGAGAACCGATGATTCCCGCTATGGGCTGGCCTTCTTTGTAAAAAGTATAAAGTTTACCATGATAACTAAAGGCTCTTACAATTCGCACTTCACCGTCGATATCAGAGTTCTGCCATGCCTCGTGAAGGGATACAGCTGTATGATATGTACCTTCTGGCATTCCATCTAAAAAATACATTCCGATGGTTAAACAAACTTTTTTGATACGATATTCCTCAACAATCCTGCCCAGCTCTTTAAGTGAGGCCTTTGATACATAACCAACGGCAATTTCCAAGTGGTCACATGATGAAGCTGCTTCATTAAAATAATCTATAAATGCTTTCTGAGGATCTTCTATACGGAGCGGCAAAATATCTGAACATAGTAATCTCATGTCTATGATGATCTCCAATCCTATTTCATTGTGCTATTCGTTTATGTACATTCCAGCATAAATAAAAATATTACCTCCCATAGGATCGGAGGGAGGTAATAGTATTCATTTCATACAATAACAAGTTCCTTAAGTGTAGTCTGGCTGAGCAGCTGATCAATGTCCCATTTGGGCTTCACGGATTCGTATGACACACCAGCGTACGTTTTGAGAACGGATTCTACGATGACTTTCGCACCTAATGGCGGTACAGCCATGCCGACCTGCATTCTGACGCTTTCTTTGCCACCTGTGAAGATGAAATCATCAGGAAACGTTTGAATTCTGGCCCGTTCTCTGTTGCTTAAAGCGCGGGGTTCAGACCAGTGATACATATGGGTTCCACCACCACCGCTTCCTGTAACAGTATAGGATGGCGAATCCGGGTGGAGACGTCTGTAGATTTGACTCATGCGGGCACCCTTCACATTCAGCTGCAAAGATTCAGGGATTCCCTGGTACCACGCGTTCTCGCCAGGAGGGATATGGTTGAGCATATCAATGACCTTCTGTGTATGGCGGGTGAATTCGTGATTGTAAGCGTCTGATGATATTGGAGGATCAAGCAGAGCATCTGAAGCTGTACGATAGGGCAGCGCTCTTCCCGGTCCATGAGTTGGGGCTGGGACATGATACTCCATACTCAAGTCATCTCTAAAGCCAATAATGATAATTCTCTGTCTGGCCTGCGGGACACCGTAGTCAGCAAAATTGTATAAGTGTGGAGTTAGACGATAGCCGGCATCTCTCATCTCTTTGAGAATTTGAATAAAGGCCTGTCCGTCGTTCGCACTTTGTAATCCGCCAACGTTCTCTGCAATGAACCACTTCGGTCGATAATGGTTTAGGACTTTAATTCCGTAAGTGTAGAGAGGGCCGAAGGTACCGTCTATTCCTTTTTTCTCTCCAACTAGCGAAAAATCGTTACACGGGAATCCATATATGAAACAATCAATCTCTCCAAGCTGCGTCAGGTCCAGTTCACGAACATCTCCATGATGTACAGTTTCTGGTTGATTCGGGCATATATTATGCCGATAGGTGTTGCAAGTATCTTCTTTGTAGTCATTGGACCATTTATGTTTTACGCTGTATTCAGTCCCATTGGCTGTCACCTTAGCCATCGCGGCGCCAAGCGCAAATCCACCAGGTCCGTTAAACAATTCGCCCTTTTTAAACTCCATGAATAGGACCTCCTTACATAAAATCTATTATACCATGAGTAAGAACTCTTGTTCTTAAATATCAGAAGAAACATGAATCTTTCACGTGCGTAACGATATATTAAAGATTAACATAGAATTAGCTGGTTTTGCAGCTGTTTTTGATCGAGAGGCGAATTTCATAAGTTGGAAGAGGATATATGACTTGATGCTGGATTCATCCCCTCTTGAAATAGCGTGTTTGAAATACATACGGATGATGGGCATCTATTTTCACAGCGGCTGGGGGTTTCTTGGAAGAACGGGTTGAGAATAAACATCTTAGAGACTATGGAAGAAATAAAACTAGGGCATACAAGATAGACCAAGGCACGTACTGTATGGATTTTAGTGTATAAATTTATCGAAAGGCAGTGACTGCTAATGAGCGAAAAACACTGGCTTGCCGTACAGTATCCGCTGAAAAGTGCGAAGGGCAGCAAGCGTGATCAATGGTTGAAAGAGAAGGTGATGGAATACCTGGATGCTGCTCTGACTGAGCATGAGCTGGGAGAGGTCGATGGATGTGATCAAGGAAGCAGCACAGTCGATCCAGCGAAATATGTGATGAACATCTTCTGTGTGGTCACCGACGAACAACGGGCGATAGCCCTGGTCAAAAAAGTGCTGCGGGAGAGCCGGCTGGATTACACCCGCCTCCAGATTGGTACCATGCCTTACGGTACAGAAGGAAACTATACGCTGAAATATGCTTCCAAAAAGGGTGTTACCGAATTCTCGCTTTAGATCTACGAGACGAGACTGCGGACGAAACGAAGCTTACGCTTACTTATGTTTGTATTCACCTGCGTATCCCCTGCTTGTCTCCTCACCTCTCAAGATATTATTGGAGCGATCTTCACATCTCATAGTGAAGGTCGCTTTTTTTAATCCGTCTGACGTTTCACCCTTCTCTGCCAGCATCATAGGCCCAACCTATTTCACTAACCTAAACCAGCAGAAAGCGATAAAAATAGTTGAGGGTCCACCAGAACCAGGCATATAATATACAATTGTATAAAATCCGAGAGAGCATCAAGCCCCGGAATCTGAGCTAACGGAGGGTCTAATGTTGAAAAGGAATTTTAATCTACCATTTCGTTTGAAAGAGCTTATGCTGCGCAAGCCCAAGACACTCGCTTTTAAAATCCCCTTTGCGTATTTTGTCATTATTCTGCTAACGGTGGCGTTCAGTGCCTTGGTATTGAACCGGATTTCGGAAAATGACGCGCAGCAGAAGATCAACGAAGCATCTCTGCAGACGATTACGTCCATCCAGACCAACGTGGATCTCATGATGGAGAACGTGAACAATTACTCGAAAATGATCTTCTCCGATCCCAACCTGCAGAACTTGCTTCGGCAGGGTAATGTGTATTCCAATTTGCAGACACAGTCCAAGGTCAGCGCGTATTTAACCAATCTTATGCAAGCGGTTCCAATTATTGATTCGGTCTATATTTACGACAACTCGGGGCATCGATTTTCGGTAGGAACGCAGGAGTGGCCTGCTTTTCTTGAAGCTAACGTGGAGGATGCGCCTTGGTATGAGCAGGCGTTAAATTACAAAGGTCGATATCTGCTCAGACTCAATGGCGGCGACAATACGATCGTGGAGAACGACAGCAATGATATCAAAAATAACAGCAAAATTGCAGCCAACACGAAGAGCACAGAAAAAGAGAAAGTCGTTTCTTTCATTCGTTTGATGCGGGATCTGGATGATACCTCCCCGCTCGGGTTCCTTGTCATGAACATTAAGGAGAAGTCTATAGCTCAGGCCTATGCCAATCTGCCGGCTCAGGATTCGTTTCAGGTGGCTGTTTTGGACGAGCATCTGCAAGTCATTGCCAGCAATTCAACTGCACCGAAAGAATCCGTACCTGCAATATCTGAAGCTGAAGCATTTACGCCTGCGGCTCAGAAACAAGCAGGTATACACAGCATTTTGGAAGCCAACAAGGCTGAGTTAAAACAAGCATTTCAAGAGCAGCCCTCTGGCTCCATAATGCTGCATTCGGGTGGTCAGGATTATGTGGTGACCTACCGCTCTGCTGGTGAAAATCAGTGGAAATACGTCAGTATAAGTCCATCTCGTGCGGCAGACACGCGTAATAAATCCCTGGTTTTTCTAGCCCTCATGCTGCTGGCAGTGAACGGGTCTGTATTTTTCATCAGCTCTTTCATCATCTCCCGCAGTGTTATCAAGCCGATTCACAAACTGCTTCGTTCCATGCAAAAAGCGCCAAGCGGCAATTTTCGCAAAGTCAAAGTTGAGCTGAACAGTTACGAATTCGAACAGCTGTACAGTGGATACAACCAGATGATTGAGCAGATCGATCAGATGCTGAGGCGCATTATTCAGGAACAGCAGCTGATCCGCCGAGCTGAGCTGAACATGCTGCAGGCGCAGATCAAGCCGCATTTTCTGTACAACACACTGGATTCGATCACTTCCCTCGCGATGTCGGGCATGAACGACAAGGTGTGCGAGATGTTGGAGGCTCTCGGAAGTTACTATCGGCTTAGTGTGAGCAAAGGCAATGAAGTCATTACACTGCAGGAAGAGGTCGAGATTGTACGTCATTATCTGACCATTCAGCAGGTTCGATATCCGGATGTGTTCGAAGTGCAGTTCGATATAGCTCCAGACTGCGAGCAGGTGATGATGCCCAAGCTGGTACTGCAGCCGCTGGTGGAAAATTCACTGTATCACGGTATTCGTGCCAAAGGCAGTTCAGGCATTATACGTATTCAGGCCCGGCAGACGGCGGATGCTGTCACAGTGACCATCTTTGACGATGGGGCGGGTATGTCCGAGGAACAAATGAAGCAGATCCAGTGTACAGAGAAGAACATAGTCAACGTGCCGTTATCAAAGTCGATACAGGCTGATCCCCTTCATTCCTGTTATCTTAATGACCTGACAGATCCCACCAATGCTCCGGATTCCTATAAAACTTCTTCGCCGCTGACTCCAGCGCCTAACCCTAATGCGAACTCTCATGTAAATGCCAGCTTTGGCCTCTGGGGAACGGCGGAGCGGCTGCGAATATTTTATGATCGAGAAGATGTGTTGAATCTGGAGAGTGCTCTAGGAAAGGGCACCACCATAACGATTACGATTCCGAAGGGAGAAGGTACATTATGGAGCCATTAAAAGTTTTGATTGTAGATGATGAATATCTCATCCGAAATCTGCTGCGTATGCGTATCGATTGGCAGGAGCAGGGCATGACCATTGTTGGCGAAGCTTCCGATGCTGCAGAGGCACTGCAGCAGGTTGAGCTGCTGCGGCCGGACATCGTGTTCACAGATATCTATATGCCGCGGATGGATGGGATTGAGCTGAGTGGATTGATTCTGGAGCGATATCCCAACGTCAAAATCGTAGTTGTGACAGGACATAACGAATTTGAATATGCACGTCAGAGTATTAAGCTGGGCATATCCGATTTTATTTTAAAACCAATTCGTGCCTCCGAGTTATTACATGTTACGGCCAAGCTGCGAGCGGGCATTGAACAGGAGAAAGGGCGCGAATATGAATTGGCTAAGCTGCGGGAAGAAATGAAGCGCAGTCTGCCGTATCTCAAGGAACGATTTGTGAATCAATGGCTCCAAGGCCTGATGCATGAGGATGAGGTACGGGAGCAGGTGCGTTTCTACGGCATTCCAATCGCTGCGGACCATCCGCAGTCTCGAATAGCCATCATCGAGGTACAGGCATCTGCACCTACACAAGCGGAGACTGCTGCAGAGGAAGTTCAGATTTTGCTGCGGATGGAGGGTTTGAAGCACGTACAGGCCTATTACCAGCAGGATATATACACAATCATTGTCACGGACACACACAATCGTATTGTCATTCTCGCGACCAACCCTGATGCCAAGCTTACCGAGCAGGCCGGGCAGCTTCTGGAAGAACTGCGATGTCTGCTTAAGGTTGACGGTACTGAGGCAGACGTCACGATCGGAATCGGACAGCTGTACTCCGGGTGGGAGAGAGTCTGTACTGCTTACCGTGAAGCATGTCGTGCTCTGGATTACCAGACGTTTGCGGGAAAAAACCAGGTCATCTGCTTCGAGGATCTCGTGATCCGAAGCGATAAACGCAGCCAGCCGTATCGATCGGATAAAGGACTTCTAGAGCAGCTGCAGTTCTGCATCAGTGTTGGTGCTGGTGAGGAAGCTGCGTCTTTACTTGAACAGATCCTAGCTGCCCCATTCTCCAATGCAGCCCAGTTCCGCATGGCAGCCATGGATGTGGTTACGGAGTGCCAGCGTGCCGTTATGGAACAGCAGCTTGAGGGTGAAGAGGTGTTCAACAAAGAAGCGGTTACCCGGATGTTTATGGCAGAGCATCTACCCGAGCTGCGGATGATGTTAGAGCAGCATGTCCGCGCGGTCGCGGATGTTATTCAGGCTAAACGTCAAGCCAAGGAAGGCAATCTGATTGATCAGATTAAGGCATATCTTGAAGAGCAGATGGGCAATGCGGAAGTGGGGCTTTCGAGTACGGCTGCAGCTTTTTATGTGAGTCCGGGCCACTTGGGGCGGCTGATGAAAAAAGAAACCGGCCAGACCTTTGTGGAATATTTGACACAGCTTCGGATGAAAAAAGCAGAATCGCTGCTGAAGCAGACTGATTTGAAAGGGTACGAGATCGGAGAACAGGTAGGCATCCCGGACCCGCATTATTTCAGCGTGCTGTTCAAAAAACATGTCGGCCGATCAATGAATGAATATCGGAACGTCAGAAGTTAACCTTATAATTTGTTCAATGGTCACGCTTTCATTTATGTTTGAATATTACAACAAAATGCCTGTTTTCTAAATGGAGAACATCGCGTCCAATTACTAAAATGTGGATAGAACCAATACAAAGATCAGGGAGGTCATATGATGAAAGCGCTATTAAAGAAATCTTTAAGTCTGTTTCTGGCTCTGGGGCTTGCAGGGAGTCTGGCGGCATGTTCGTCCGGATCATCCGGCGGGGCACAGGGGGAGAGCAATGGCAAGATCAAACTGACATTGTGGGATCAATCCGTTGGCACGACGGACCCATCCGCCAAGCTGCTGCCAGAGATTGTTGAGAAATGGAACAGCGAGCATCCCGACATCCAGGTTGAACGTACAGGCACAACTGGCGAACAATACAAGACCAAGGTTAAAACATCTATCGCAGCGGGGGAATCACCAGACTTGTTCTACGGCATGGGTGGCGGCAGCTTTATGCAGCCGTATATTAAATCTGGTAACGTACTCGAAATTACAAGTTATCTGACAGACGATATCAAGGAGCGCATGGGCCCAGGGATGGCTGAAGCAATCAATATGGACGGCAAAATCTATACGCTTCCTGTGTACACACACATTGCCAACCTGTATGTGAATACAGAACTGTTCGAGCAGGCGGGTGCCAAAATTCCGACTACATATAATGAGCTGTTGGATGCTGTCACCAAACTGAAGGCAGCAGGGATCACTCCGGCAGTAATCGGTGAGAAAGACCGCTGGCCGGGCATGTACTGGTATGACATGATTGCGATGCGTCAGGCAGGCAATGCAGCGGTGATTGAAGCGTTCAAGGATCCGTCCAAGTGGGACTCGCCGGACTTTGTTGCGGCGGCAGCCAAGATGCAGCAGCTGGCTCAGGCCGGAGCATTCAACAGCAGTATGTTCAGTATGAGCTATGACGAGATGCTGGGGGCGTTTAATGCGGGCAAAGGAGCAATGATGTTCCAAGCCAACTGGGTCAATGCAGGCATTGAAGACCCGTCTTCCTCCTCAGTCAAAGGCAAAGTGAAGGTGATTCCATTCCCGGTATTTGAGGATGGCAAAGGCACCAGTACTGAAATCTTCGGCGGAGCCGTCGACGGTTTCTATATCAGCCAGACGACCAAGCATCCGAAGGAAGCTGCGGAATTCCTGATGTATCTGAGCGAGCAGCTCGGCACACAGGGTTTCCTGGCGGGAGCAGGACTGCCAAGTTGGAAAACCGATTCACTCGACACCTCCAGTTTGTCCTCTCTCGATCTGTCTGCGGCCGATATCATGAAAACGGCAACGTCATTCATCGCTTGGTGGGATAACATTCTGCCTGCAGAGTCTGCCGAGGCACATAAAAATCTGATTGCCCAGCTGCTGGCTGGTGACGTGACACCGGAAGAATTCTGCAAACAAATGGCGCAGCTGAAACCAACGGAGCTGAGTCTGTAGGTTAAACTGGCAGCGAGCTTAGGCAAATCTGTACGCGGGCAAGCTGATAAACCCTAACATGTCCTTACAGATCTCTGTGTGAAGCTGCTGGAGTGTCCCATCTAATCGTATAGGCTTTCTGTAAATTTAGACTTCCCAAGCCTAACCCATTTGCCATCTATAACAATGAAAATAAAGCCCTAACAAGGCGTGGTCCGGAATATTCCGGTCACGCCTTTGAGAGGAGAAGAGCAATGAACTCTGTATTTTCCAATAAAGGCACGATTGCTGTCTTTGTCCTGCCTACGCTGATTCTGTTCTGCGGCATTGTGCTGATTCCGATCTTTGTCTCCAGTTATTACAGTTTGCTCGATTGGAATGGTGTAGGGAAAGGCGCATTTATCGGCCTGGACAACTATGTAGAGATGTTTAAGGATACTCGTGTGACCAACTCCATCAAAAACTCCCTGCTGTTTGCAGGTGCCTCCGTATTCATTCAGCT
The DNA here is from genome assembly GCF_038595045.1 of Paenibacillus sp. FSL R7-0652. Taxonomy (NCBI): domain Bacteria; kingdom Bacillati; phylum Bacillota; class Bacilli; order Caryophanales; family Paenibacillaceae; genus Paenibacillus; species Paenibacillus sp. FSL R7-0652. Next base: position 232,823 of record NZ_CP152001.1, read on the forward strand.
GCCGATCTCGCTGGTGCTTGCATTAATACTGGCATCTAACGTGAAGGGGGAAGGCTTCTACCGGACTGTATACTTTATTCCTGTATTGATCTCGACGGTAGTTATAGCCCAGCTGTGGTCGAAAATCTACAATGCCGATTACGGTCTGTTGAACGTACTGCTGCAGCATATAGGTTTATCCAGCTGGGCGCAGGATTGGCTGGGTCAGAAGGATACGGCCCTGGCAGCTTCCTTCATTCCAACCCTCTGGCAGTACATGGGATATCATATGCTGCTGATGTATGCGGGAGCCAAATCCGTATCTCAGGATGTACTGGAAGCGGCACGAATTGACGGAGCTTCCCGCCTGCGTGTGGCTTGGTCCATTATGATTCCGCTGATGAAACCGATTCTGAAGGTGTGCCTTGTATTTTCCGTGATCGGGGCATTCAAGGTGTTCGACTTGATTTATGTACTGACAGGCGGTGGACCATTCTACAGCACCGAGGTACCGAGCACGCTGATGTACGCTACGATTTTTGATACATTCCGGTACGGATATGGCAGTGCAATTTCGGTCTTTATCATTGTGGAATGTCTGGTGTGTACCATCCTCATTAATTCATTATTCAAGACAGAGTAGAGGGGAGGAAGAGTTATGAGTACGATGGATGTTATGCTGCAAAAAAAGACCCGGCCAGAGCGTTCCGGTGGCGGAACCATCGGCAAAGTGCTGCTGCAGGCATTTTTGATTCTTATCGCAATTATTCAGATCTACCCGTTGATCTGGCTGGCACTGTTCTCCCTGAAGGATAACAGTGAGATTTTTAGCGGAGATGTGGCTGGGCTGCCCAAAGCCTTTCTGTGGAGCAACTATACCAAGGCACTCTCTGACGGGCATGTACTGAACTATTTTATGAACAGCGTGCTGGTCACGGTAGTCTCGATCGTGCTGGTGCTAATCCTGTCCTCGATGACGGGGTACGCAATTACTAGAATGAACTGGAAGCTCAGCGGGCTGACCATGACGATGATTCTCATGGGTATGATGGTGCCGATTCATGCGGCGCTGCTGCCGCTGTTTATTATTTTGAAAAACCTGGGCCTGCTCAACAGCTATTGGGCCTTGATCATCCCCTATGTGGCCTTCGGTATTCCGATGGCGGTTTTCATTCTGGGCAGTTTTTTCAAAGGCATCCCGAGAGAGATGGAGGAGTCCGCCGTTATAGACGGATGCGGGATTTACCGGACATTTTTCTCTATCATTCTTCCTCTCGTGACCCCGGCGATCTCAACGGTGGCAATTTTTACGTTTTTGTCGTGCTGGAATGAGCTGATGTTCGCCGTCACGTTTATTAACAATACGGCCTATCAGACACTCACAGTCGGCATGATGTCGATGGTTGGGACGTACATTACGCAGTGGGGGATTATCGGAGCGGGTCTTATGATTACGACAGTGCCGACAGTTGTGATCTACCTGCTGCTCAACAAACAGGTGCAGAAAAGTATGATTGCAGGTGCAATCAAAGGTTAGTTTTAAAAAAACGGAAAATCGAAGCGTTCACCTCAAAGCTTTCTGCAAGAAAGCTGCATCGGAGGCATGAGCTTATCACGGGATTTCTCACTGATTAAAGAAGAGAATCAAAAGATCTGGGGATAACAGCGATTGGAGCGTTATTCTGTCATTAAAGTGTCCGTGTAAACATACCAACTTCAACCTATATGGACTAGACCCTGGCTCACAGCCGTGGAATAATAAGGTGGAGTTGATCCGAGCAGTCAGAGAGGGGATTGTGGTTACATGATGGAACATTCGTTAGTCGAGCAGGTATCTGTGCAGGAAAAGGTTGTGGCCTTTACGTTTGATGATGGTCCGCATCCGGTATACACCCATCAAGTGCTGGAAATCTTCCGCCGTGCAGGCGGGCATGCGACATTTTTCATGATTGGTAAAGAGATGGAGGCATATCCCGATATTGCGGCAGAGGTGCACCGTGAAGGGCATGAGATTGCCAATCATACATACACGCATCCGAACCTCACTGAGCTTACGCTGGAAGAGGCCGAAAAAGAGCTGCAGCAGGCTGAACGTCTTATTCAAGAAGTCACGGGCAGTGCAGCCCGCAGCTTCAGACCGCCATATTTTGGTGTGAATGAGGACATTCTGGCCCTGGCTGCTGAGCAAGGATATCACTCCATTGGTACGGTAAACGGTGGTGCCCGGGATTGGGACAATCCCGGGGTCGAACACATTCTGGAGCATTCCCGTTCAGTCGTGAAATCCGGCAGTGTGCTGATCTTCCATGACGGGTACGGAGATCGTTCTCAGACCGTAGAAGCGGTTCGTGTGCTGGTGGAAGAACTAACGATGCAGGGGTATCGGTTAGTTACAGTGAGTGAACTGATGAGATTGGCGAAGTGAGTGCTGTAGACTGAAGATGAAGTGACATCAATTAGAGCAGACCCATCATTCTGTAGAATGAGCGGGTCTTTTTTTGATTTGGGAAGATTCCCTCCATTTGAGATATTGAACTGAAGAGTCATGAAAGGCTGCATGATGCATTACTTCTTCGAGGATTTCATATGTTAACAGGAAGGGATAATTGGGTATGTTAAGGGTTAAAAGCCTGCGGTGGAGCCTGGTTTCTTCTCAAGCGGGATCATCGCACTTCATTTTACTTTACAATCGTATCTACTCTATAATAGTAGGCTAAACTAGACTGCGTCAGGAGGAAACTATGGATTTTATCAGAAAACAGCTAGAGGAACTTGGCATGACCGAACCCTCCATCGGGTATCTTTCCAATATTATTATGATCATTTTTATTGCGCTCGTCTCGATGATTGCCAATTACATGGCCAAACGACTTGTTCTGAAGACCGTGCATCGGATTGTGAGCCATAATCGGTTCAAATGGGGACACATCGTCGTTCAGAAGAAGCTGTTTCAGAGATTATCACACCTCGTACCGGCTGTTATCATCTACTATACGGCGTACGTTTTCCCGGCCTATCAGGCTTTAATTGAAAAAGCGGCAATGACTTACATGATTGTCATCATGATTACGGTGCTGAATGCGCTGCTTAATGTATTCGACGATATTTATCGTACCTATGAAGTGTCTAAAATTCGTCCGATCAAGAGTTATATTCAAGTAGCTAAGATCGTTCTGTTCATCATTGGTGGCATTATCGTGATCTCCAGTCTGGTCGGACAGAATCCGTTGATTATTCTCAGTGGACTAGGGGCTTTATCGGCAGTATTGATGCTCATCTTCAAAGACTCTATTCTGGGTCTGGTCGCTGGTGTGCAGCTGTCGTCCAATGACATGGTGCGTGTAGGCGATTGGATCGAGATGCCGAAATACAACGCGGATGGGGATGTTATCGACATCACTCTGAATACGGTGAAAGTCATGAATTTTGATAAAACGATCACCATGATCCCCAGTTACGCACTGATATCAGACTCGTTCCGAAATTGGAGAGGCATGCAGGTGTCGGGCGGCAGAAGGATCAAGCGAAGTATTTATATCGATATCAGCAGTATCCGTTTCTGCAATGAAGAGATGGTGGCCGAGTTCGAGAAGATTCACTATTTGGCCGATTATGTCACGTCGAAATTAAAGGAAATCGAGGCGTACAATATCGAACACGAAGTGAACCGGGAAAGTAATGTGAATGGCAGACAGCTCACGAATATTGGTGTGTTCCGCGAATATATCCATCAATATTTGAGACATCATCCGAAGATTAACAAGGATATGACGATGATTGTGAGACAGCTTGCTCCGGAGGATCGCGGATTACCTCTCGAAATTTATGCGTTCAGCAATGACACCAACTGGGCTGTGTATGAGAATGTGCAGGCAGATATTTTTGACCATATCTTTGCGGTTGCATCAACGTTTGGACTGCGTGCTTTCCAGAATCCAACAGGCCACGATATTGTACAGCTTAAGGAGACCAAAGAGTACGTACGTGAATATTGATGGGCAGCCAAGTCTATTGAATTGCGGGTTTATTGATGTCCAAATATGCTGGAACGATTCGTATATAGTCCTAATACAGCCGTGTAATACAGCTCCAATACGCAGCTCATAAGATATTCAAATAAGCTATCAACCTCTCCGGTTGATGGCTTTTTGTCTGTGATATAATAGGGCATATTTTGAGGACGTAGAAAGATGTGAGGCAAGGTTCGGGAACAGGTACAGGCAGGGGGAGAAGTGAATGAAAAGCTCTACGGAATGTAATGCTCATATTGAGCAGTGGAGTCGATCAGCTGTGCGGTTGCAATGTATTCGGTCTTATCGTGCACAACATGAGGCAGTTCCAGATCTGTCCGAGTTTGAAGCACATACGGGGTTTTTCTTTATTGTTACGCATGGAGAGATCGGGGTGAGGATGTCGGGTGAATTTGTTCATTGTCGCTCACCTTACATTCTCCATGGAGCAGCGGACAAGAACACGAGTTTTGAAGGGCCAGATCATCATCAGGAATGGGGCGGATATCTAGTTGTATATACATCGTTATCTACATCATCAGAGGCTCAGGAGAGCTTAACTCATTCTTATGGGTTTACACCAAACGCGATGCTGCCAATTCAGGAAAAATGTGAAGCGATGAAACGTCACTGGAACAGCAGCGAGCTTTTAGATCGGCTGCAAGCCCAATCCATCTTTTTACCTATGGTGTACGAGGTTTTGAGCCAAAAACTGCAGACATTAGCGCAACCAGAGCATACTAAAACTAGCATCGTGACCGACGCGATCAAATATGTTCAAGCACACTATAGGGAGCCGATTACAGCGGAGAAGCTGGCTGGCAGATATGACTGCAGTACAAGTTATTTATCGCGTTTATTCCGCAATCAGATCGGACTAGGGCCAATCGAGTATCTGATTCATGAGCGTGTCCACCGGGCCAAGCAGCTATTGTTAAAGTCGGATGCACGGATTCAGGATGTGGCAAGCAAGGTAGGCTATGCAGATGTATATTATTTCAGTCGATTATTCAAAAAACACACCGGTCGTTCCCCGCTTCAGTTTCGCGCGGAACATAAACAAGCCGCTCAGGTTCAGAATAATCCATTACGCCGCTTGGAATCGTCCATTGTCTCCCTTCCCTTTCATTCTCATAATGAGAATGAGTCTTATTATCAATGGGATAAGGAAGGGGATACATCCATGTTTCGATTTTCAAGACCTGCCTTTGGAGCCATGATGGTATTATGTACATCGTTGATTCTTAGTGCATGTCAGGCAAGTAATACAACAGGAGGGGCTGCGGCAGCTCAAGAGCCTGCAAGCCAAACGGCGACGGCAACCGCATCAGACAGCACTGCATCGGAAACGAGAAAGTACAAGCACCTCAAAGGGGAGACCGAAATTCCTGTGCATCCACAGCGTGTCGTCAGTTTCTTTCATCTGGGTGAGCTTGTCGCACTTGGCGTGAAGCCGGTGGGCACAACGACGTATGTTTTGGACAACCCGCATATTAACGACAAAACAGGAATTACCGATATCGGCATACCGCCTGATGCGGAGAAGATTCTGTCTCTGCAACCAGACTTGATTGTAACAACACCTGCACTAGCCGAGATTGTGGAGGGGGGGTATGATGCGCTGAGCAAGATTGCTCCAACCATTGTGATTGAGCAGAACAATGAACCCATCAAAGATATAGCGATGTTTGGGGATATTCTTGGTAAACAGGAAGAAGCGAAGCAGTGGAAAGAGAAGTTTACAGCCAAAATCGCAGCGTACAAAGCGAAAATCAGCCCTTATGTTCGTGCGGATGAAACGTTCTCTATACTAAACGTACGTCCAGATGCCCTTTTTGTATATGGAGATACCAATATGGGGGGCAATATTATTTATAAATATCTTGGATTGAAGCCGGCAGCCAAGGTAGAGTCCGACGTCATTCATGGCGAAACATGGGAGGTATCCACCGAGGTGATTCCCGAGTTTATCGGTGACCGTCTGTTCCTCGCGGTAAATAAGGGTGCTGAGGACAAGCTTAAGGATGTACAGAAACTGATCGATGCCTCTCCAGCAGGAAAAGCAGGCCATGTGTACTCTATTGATTTTGATCAGTTCCTTCCGAGTGACCCTATTGCGGTAGAGAAACAGCTGGATATCATAACGGATCTTATTATAGGAGATGCCAAGTAAGTCTTTAGGAGGTAGAGGTGCCGGAATTGATTCAAGCATGCGTGGAAGGGTAGAATAACGAGAGAACGATTTATATTTTTCAATCCTGTTTCAGGAAAGATCATACAACCTTTTACAAAGGAGAGTTCTCGAATGAATCATATCCCGGAGTACACGTTGAATGATGGCTTGAAAGTGCCTGCGATTGGTTTCGGTACGTACAGTTTAAAAGGCGAGGCGGGCGTTCAATCCATTGTGTCTGCCTTTGATGCAGGGTATCGTTTGATTGATACGGCATATAACTATGAAAATGAGGCTACCGTTGGTAGAGCGATCAAACAAGGCTCCATCACGAGGGAAGAGCTTCTGGTTACCTCCAAGCTGCCGGGCAGATATCATGCCTATGACAAAGCGTTGGTCGCGATTCAGGAGTCATTGTACAGAGCCGATCTGGACTATTATGATCTGTATCTGATCCACTGGCCTAATCCCAAGCAGGATATGTATGTAGAGGCATGGCAGGCTTTAATCGAAGCGAAAAAACGCGGGTACATCCGCTCCATCGGTGTCAGCAATTTCCTGCCTGAGCACAATGAACGGCTGGTACAGGAGACGGGGGTCGCACCAAGTTTGAATCAGATCGAGCTGCATCCATTCTTCGATCAGGCGAAGCAGCGGGAGCAGGATGCAAAGCATGGCATTGTGAACGAATCCTGGAGTCCCATTGGACGTGGGAATGATGCTTTGCAGGATATTTTGAAGGACGAGAATATTGTTCGCATTGCAGAAACGCACGGTAAAACGCCTACACAGGTTATACTGCGCTGGCATATTCAGCTCGGCTCTATTCCGATTCCTAAAGCAGGTTCACTGCAGCATCAGCAGGAAAACATCAACATATTTGATTTTGAGTTGAACGAAGAGGAGATGAAGGTCATCGCTTCGTTTAATCGTGCGGATGGACGGTTGTGGAATCAAGACCCGAGTGAGTACGAGGAATTTTAAGAGATAACTGAGCATTTAAAATAGAACGCATACCAAAAGAGTGCCCTCGTCCATAAGGACAAGCGGCACTCTTTTTATAAATAGAACAATTTATTGGCTAGCAGCTAACAAGATTCCCGAACACGTCTTTGCTTGGACATTTTCTGGTATTCACCACTTGAAGACAATCTTGCTCAGCCAGATGCCTTATACACGCGGAAAACGGAACGTCAGAATCTCATATGGCTTAATGTCAAAAGCAATACGAGCATTCTCTACGCGGCGCTCCGCTTCGATGTTCTCCAGCAAATCACATGCATAAGCTGTGGCACCTGTTCCCTCAGGCAATCGCAGGGAGGCACGACTGCGGCGGCCATGAGCCTCGTAGACACGGATGATCATGTCATCGTTGTCCTCGGCTTTTTTGATGACCTCAAGTACGACATTCTCCTGATCCACGGAAGCAAGTGACCATGTACCCGGTAGCGTGCCAGTTTGCTTATCTACTTCAAGACCAACCAGCGGACGGTTGAGATCATAAGCTGCCTGGATAACACGTCCCTCACGGAAATCACCCTGATGCGGATAGAGGGAGTAGGTGAACACATGCTGCTCTTTGTCGGCATTTTCGTTTGGATAGGTTGCGCTCTTGATCAGGGACAGGCGCATCACCGAATTGTGAATGTCATATCCGTATTTGCAGTCATTCAGCAGGGCCGCACCGTAGCCGCTTTCGGCCAAATCAGCCCACTTCTGACCACATACCTCAAACCGGGCCTGATCCCAGCTCGTATTGCGGTGTGTTGCGCGTTCCACGTTACCATACTGGATTTCATAGACGGCTTTTTCACTCCAAATATCGAGTGGGAAGGCAGCTTTCAGCAGTAAATGCTCCTGTTTCCAATCTACGAAGGTACGGAAGTCGATCCGCCGTGTATGTGCGTAGAAAATGATCTTTTGTTCAATGATAGATTCCATAAATTGTCTTTTCACTTGAAGCACGGAACGTACCGGGCCGCTTTCTACCCATTCCATCGACTGCAGGTCATTGATCTCCCACATATGCTGTTCATAATAATCGTCAATATTCCATGCCTCATACTCCGCAGGACGATCCTCGAATACCTGCAGCACATTGCCGCGCTCACCGGATTGAAGCAGTTCACGCCCCTCCAGTTTGTCCCACACGGATATAAATTCAGCACTTTCATTCAGACGAATATCATACCAAGGGGTCTCGATGGATTGCTGTTCGGATTGCCACTGGGCAGCCGATACACCTGCACTGCCAAGATCAGCAGCGGCATCCGGTATGATGCGGAACGTTTTGTAACCTGATGCAGGCACATTCTCTGCAAGGAACACAAGTCCGCCCTCTGGGGTGTACTGGCTTGGTACTGGACGCTCTCCATCGTGTACCGTTACTTTTTTCGCAAAAGCAGGCAGTTCCACCACATCTGTCCGTGCAAAACCGGTTGGGTTAAAGACAACGATGGCCTCGCCGTCCGACGTAATCTGGCTTACAATTCCGTTCAAGGCGCTGCTCTTCAGTTCGTCCGTGACACGCAGCACCTCTTCATACTGTTCCTGCGAATCGATGTATACCTGCTCAATGGAGCTGCCTGGCAGAATATCATGGAACTGGTTCAGCATCGTCAGCTTCCATGCATGCTCCAATGCGTCGGTTGGATATACGGCTTGTGCATCCGCCTGACGTTGGATCATAGAGAACAGCTCGGCATCGGACAGTGCAAATTCGCTGTGGCGGTTATACTTTTTATTACGAGCCATGGATGTATACGTACCGCGGTGATATTCCAGATACAGCTCGCCTGACCAGCGCGGAACCGAGCGTACGCCGTCCAAATTCTGTTCTAATTTTTCGAAAAATTCACGCACAAATGTACGTTTTACCGTTGGTACGCCGGGAAGTCCTTTCTCAAGCCGTCTGCCATGTTCCAGCATTTCCTCGGTTGGCCCGCCGCCGCCGTCTCCGAATCCGAAGCACTGCAGTACGTCGGTGTTGATGTCTTTGTTCTGGTATCGCTGCCAAGTGCCTTTCACTTGTGAAGCATTAAAACGTCCATTGTATGTTGTTTCGAAACGGTGCTTTCCGAATTCCGGGTGCGGGATATAGTCTTTGGCCGTGATGAAATGCGTCAGAACCTCCGAACCGTCAATGCCTCTCCAGTACATCGTATCGTTTGGAATCTGGTTGGTATCATTCCAGGCAATTTTGGTCGTCATAAAATAGTCGATCCCGCTCTTGCGCATAATTTGCGGCATTGCTGCGCTGTAACCAAATACATCGGGCAGCCACAGCACACGGTTCTCTACGCCGAATTCTTCCTTGAAGAAACGTTTGCCATAGATAATCTGACGGATCATTGATTCGCCCGAGATCAGGTTGCAATCCGCTTCCAGCCACATCGAACCTTCTGCTTCCCAGCGGCCTTCAGCTACCTTTTCTTTAATTTTCTCATATAAAGATGGAAAGTCTGCTTTCAGGTATGCATAAAGCTGCGGCTGGGAGGACATGAATGTGTACTCCGGAAATTTATCCATCAGATAGAGCACGCTGGCGAAGCTGCGAATGACCTTCTCCCGTGTCTGATCCAGCGTCCACAGCCATGCCACGTCAATATGAGTGTGACCAATGCAGTGAACGGTCGGGATATGATCACTTTCGGGACGAGTTTCCCCATAGATATGGTTTTGCAGATACTGGCGTGCTTCCAGCACAGATGCATGAAAAGCCGCGCTGTTTTCTTGGCGTAAATCGAGCAGATTTACAGCTTCGTTCAGCTGTTCGATCAGCTTCAGGCGCTCCAGATCATCCTCGCGCAGCAGGTCTGCCGCATCCAGTGCAGCCTTCAGGTCATAATACAAATTCGAGACAGGCTCATGATGCTCGGCAATATATACGTTCAGGAAAACATCAGCTGCGGAAGTGCTGCAGTAGGCATACAGTGCCAGCTCGAACTCTTCCCCTTTGACAGCCGATTGCGTCAGGTCGATTTCGGTATGATTTACATCCAGACCGCAGATCAGCTCGCCATTCAGGAAGGCCAGAAACTGTGGATTATCGTAGTTCCAGATATCTGTGGCACCGGTAACGATGGCGCAGACAACCTTTTTTCCTTCCAAGTGGTCGGGAATACGAATGCGGGTTTTGAAGCAGCTGTGTACATCTTTGCCGCCCCAGCCGTCACCTTTGCGGAATACGTTCCATGAAGAAGGATCTTCATGCACGAGGTCCCATGTATGGTATCCGCTCTCTTTATGGTAAAGCTCGGGTATATAGGTCTTTGACGTTAATCGCGCACTTTCCAAGTGTTTCACAATCGTTTGGATTCGAGTAGACAAGGAATTCAATTTCATATGTGTTTCCCACCTTGGTATTTAGTAAGTACAAGCTGTGAGGGTTACTTGAACAACAATAGAAGCTTCGACTAGAACGTTGAAAACGCTGACATTTTAACTTCATCATATCAAATGTGAAATGATCGAAACTACGTAATGTATGCTGAAAATACCGTCCTTTTATTGCATTTCATGCTAAAATGAAGGTGGGAATGATCAGGGAAGGAGCCTGTCCATGACATCATCGGTTTTGGCATATGAGAGGGGATATGCGATCCATGTGAACCAGCCGGGGGAACCGCTTTTTTATCACCTGGATTATGATGAGCGTTCACATGATCTCAATATGGAGTTTCAGCATTTTCACGATTTTTATGAAATTTGCATTCTGCTCGATCGCACTGCTGCGCATATTATAGAAGGGAGTTTATACGAGATTCAGCCCTATGATATCGTACTGCTCCAGCCGGCTTTGCTGCATAAAACCCAATATCCAAAGGGGCTGCCGCCCAAACGGTTAATCATTAATTTTGCTATACCTCGCCATTTGCCTGGACTTGAGAACGGTTACAGCGAGCTGTTTACGATATTTAATGCGCAGGTTCCCATTTTCCGCTTTTCGGAAGAGCGGAGGAAGGAAGTCCTTGCATCGATCAACGACATTTTTGCGATATCAGAGCAACCTTCTCCCATTCAATCGGTTGCTATCCATCATAAATTTATCGAATTTCTATGTGGTCTTCATCGTTATGCGGCGGAGAATGGCTATGTTCGTGAGGAAACAGGATCATCCATGACCCAGCGAATGTATGCTGTTGCATCCTATATTCACAGCCACTATCAGCAGGAGATGTCGCTGGATGACGTGTCCAGGCGATTTTATGTCAGTGCACATCATTTATCGCGCCAGTTCAACAAAGTCACAGGTTTCACGTTTACGGAATATGTGCAGATGACCCGGATTCGAAATGCCCAACAATTGCTGCTGCATTCCAGTGAGAAAATTACGGATATTGCTGCCCAATGCGGCTTCACCAGCTTTTCGCAGTTCAATCGTATTTTTAATAAGCAGAACGGGATGTCGCCCAGTGCCTATCGCAGAAGCAGACCAGCGCAGGATGAGCGTCAGTTGGTTTTTGCAGGTGAAGGTGAAGGGCATAAGGTGACTTAAGGAGTGGTAAGGAGCATTACGTAGCATTACGTAGCAATAAGAAAACTGTATCATCTTAAGCAGGTATGAGTGAGAGTCGGATTGAGTATCTGAAGTATGGGGTATGAGCGGGATAAACGGAAATTTGGCGCAAAAACAGGAAGAGTCAACTGCCAAGTAGGGAGCTGACTCTTCACCATATAGGGGAGGTAATTCATTTTTAATAATAGGGTTAAAGTTACAACTAAGACGTTGCAGCGAGCGTTAAAATTCCATCATTCATTCTGTATACCTTATCGCAGTAAGCGAGCATACGCTCATCATGCGTGACCATAATGGCTGCTTTATGGCGTGATTTGACCTCTTGTGCCATAAGGCTGACTACTTCATGGGCTCGCTTGGTATCCAAGCTTGCGGTGGGTTCGTCTGCCAGGATCAGGTTAGGATCATTCATTAAAGCGCGAGCAATCGCTGTGCGCTGTTTTTCGCCGCCTGACAATTCCTCCGGGAATTTTCGCAGCTTTTGTCCGAGTCCGAGCTCTTCCAGCAGTTTGGTGGCGAATTGCTGATCATCCTTTTTGAGGGTTCCAGACATTCTTTTTACGATGAGGAGCTGATCCAGGACATGGAGATAAGGAACTAAATTAGATGACTGCATAATAAACCCAATTTCTTTCAACCGGATATCAGCTAATTTCTTCTCCGTAAGCATCGAGATCAGATTTCCGTTCAATCTGACTTCTCCCTCTGATGCTTTAAGCATGGCCCCAGCGATCGACAAAAATGTACTTTTACCAGAACCGGAAGGTCCAACGACAGCGGCAAACTCTCCTGGCTCTACAGATAGGGACACATGATCAAGAGCCTTCATCTGATTACTGCCTTCACCGTAAATCATCGTAACTTCATTCATCTGCAGACCTTTCGTCATTATTCAACCCTCCCGAGCGCTTTGAGCGGATCAATCTTTGTAATTTTGCGAACAGATACCAACGAGCTTAACATCGCAATCACGAGCAGGATGACGGAATAGGTCACGACAAGACTAGTCTCCAGCTTGAATGGCATACCTTTAGGCATAATCGCAGCAGTCCCGTAAGTCAGTAAGATACCGACCAGAATGCTTGTTACCGACAGGACAAATACTTGCGATACGATCGTTTTACTCAGAAACTTGTTGCTGGCACCTATAGCTTTCATAATGCCGAACTGATTCGTCTTTTGCATCGTGATGACATAAAAGAATACACCGAGTACAAAGGCAGATATAGCGAGCAAAAATGCAAGCATCATCAGAATCGTACCGTTCTCTTCCTTGTATCCCGGCATGCCTTGTACCGCTTCCGCCCGAGTAACGGTATCTGTGCCAGACAAGGTCGCATTGAGTTCAGCCTGATCGATATTTTCACCCTGCAGCATGATGGCATTGACGGGCTCAGGCACTCCTTTATCGGAACCTGGAGCAGCAAAGGCAATCTTCCGCCATTGATCCATCGGTGTAAATACAGATGCCACATGGTTATACGTCTCATTCTCCACAAAGCCGATTATGGTTAAGGACTCTGTCGTACCATCGAGTTGGAAGGTATCCCCAAGTTTAAAACCCTCATCCTTCAAGGTTGAATTTACCACGACACCCGTAGGGTTATCCAAAGACAGGGGTTGACCTTCAACGATATTCGGCTCCAGAAAGCTTCCCGGGTTAATGCCTAGGATCGCGACATCAACTTTATCTTCATTCTTCGAGCTTTTTCCCTTCATTGCTGTTGCCATGGAGCTTCCCATGGGTGAAGCAGCTTCGACATTAGGCATTTTTTCTGCTTCAGCTACCCGTTGAGCAGATAATAAAGACTTGCTCATGGAAGACTGGGAACCCTCTTCAAAAATGACATAGTCTGCTTTCATATTTTTAAACGTAGATGCAGCCAGCGTGGACAGCCCATTGCCTAGACCAGATAAAATAAATACCAGCCAAGCGATCAATACAAAAATAATGATAATCATTAAAAATTTCAATTTGCTATGCATTAACTCTTTTACAGCTAAAAACACTCTCTCAACTCCTTTTATGACACTTGTGTCAGATTCGAAGTGTCGCGACACACGTTCTCATTTATTAAACAATATAAATGACACATGTGTCAAATTTATACCAAGAAAAAAACTCAGCTCTTGGCCCCTCCAATCCATGTTTGAAAAAGCAGTCTGCCCCAATCAGCTGTAGGCAAATTCATCATGTTAGGTGTATTAAACAAGTTGAAAAAGACACCAATAAGTACAGGTAGAGGGATATCTTGGCGGAGGGATTTGTTCTGCTGAGCACGTTCAAACAAACGTGATAATTGAATTTTGAGTGTCTGATGCGCATCTTCAATAAATTCAAGATCCTTCGCTGCCGCAGCAGAATTGGAGGTATTAATTTTACTCGCATCACCCAGAAGCTGATGGAGTGCAGCCTCTTCAACGTAAATGAGGAGCAGTTCTTCCAGCGCTTTTAATGGGTCAGACTCATCAACGGCTGATGCATGTTCCAATACATTAGCGATGACTCGCTTCATGCAAGCAGCCACAATCTCTTCTTTATTGGCGTAATACTGATAGATGGTACTCCGAGCTCCAGAGAGATGCTGAGAGAGCAGCTTGAGGTGAAAACCGTCGTACCCATGCTCCAGCACCAATTTTTTGGTCATATCCAGCAGCTCTGTCTCCGTAAACGATTGCTTTCTTCCCATTCACAATCTCTTCCTTCATATGATTTAAAACGTTTCTCTTGGTATTGAAATAGTACAGGGTACTGCCCATTTCACTGATTATACTCAGTTTAGCATAAGATAAGCCAATCTCGAGTAAAGCCCATAAGAAATGATAAGAAATCCACATCCCCATCTAACGATTTTTTTCGCCCCACTCACACAGCTGTTCCAGCACAGGTAAGAGAGATTGTGCTTTGGGTGTCAACGAATATTCTACTTTGGGCGGGATCTGCGGGAACTCTTTACGCATAACTAATCCATCAGCCTCAAGTTCCTTGAGCTGCGCACTTAAAACTTTGTACGTAATTGCTCCAATCTGCCGCTGCATTTCATTGAAACGAACCGGCTGCTCGGCAGCGAGCAGGTATAAAATAATCATCTTCCACTTTCCACCGATGACTGACATAGTGTAGCCAAAAGGTGTGTCTTGAACAGCTGTATTCTCGCCGTTAAAGTCGGATATGCCCATGTTTACACTATCCTTTCAGATAGTACCTATCCTTATTGTGCGTACTATCCTAATCTTTTTGCCCAGTCTATACTAGCCTTAATTTAAAGTAAAGGGGATAGTTACATGACCACAATTCAAACGTACAATCATGATCTCTGGGATCACGGCATCTCTCAAGGCTACTGCGTCGACAATACGCTGTACATCTCTGGACAATTCTCCCACAGCGCAGAAGGCGGCTTTGTTGGAGAGGGTGATATTCGGGCACAAGTATTACAGACACTAGAGAACTTGGATACCGTCTTAGCACAGTTTGGTGCAGCAAAGTCTAATCTCGCCTATGTTGAAATTTACTTGACTCAGGCGCAGAAGCACGGGGAAATCGCCATCGAAATGTTCAAACAATATATCGGTGGGCATCGGCCGGCGGGCAGTTTGATTGGGGTGAATTATCTGGCATTCCCGGAACAATGGGTGGAGATTCGAGCCGTTGCCCATGTTCGTTAGTGTGGAGTAGGGAATCAAAGGAATACTGCTCGTGATATCATTTATCTCCGATTCATCCTCTCCCCGTCAGGGTAAAAATAAACATTTCTCAATATGCATATAACATGCCTTAAAGGAGTGAGGATGAATCATTTATAAAGTTTCACCCTACATACTTAGCTGGGTATTTTTATTGTCATTTTGGACGGGCTGTGGATTGTACAGACATATGATGTCTATGATAATTACCCTGGATCAGCATGGAGTCTCTTGGTGATCGGATTTTGTAGTCATCTGAGTCATACATAAATTAAATTCAAAGAAGCAAACCCGCTAATAACGGGTTTGCTTCTTTTCCTAACTTTACTATGACGTATAGGTATACGTGATAATAGTGCTCCCCTTACACCAAATCCTTCGGTGCAAGTTCAATGGCGGAACGGATAGCCGCCAGCATGCTTTTATCATCAGCAATGTTTTTGCCAGCGATATCAAAGGCAGTTCCGTGATCCACGGATGTGCGGATAATGCCGCCTTTCAGTCCAACCGTGATGTTCACGCCTTCTTCAATGCCCATCACCTTGATTGGGGCATGACCTTGGTCGTGATAGCAGGCTACGACGATATCGAAATCGCCGCGGCCCGCCCGGAAGAAGAGTGTGTCCGCCGGGAGTGGACCAACGACGTTAATGCCCTCCTGCTGCGCACGTTCAATGCCCGGCTGCAGCTTCTCTTCTTCTTCCCCGTTACCGAACAAGCCGTTCTCTCCGGCATGAGGATTAATCCCGCATACCGCGACGCGAGGATTCTCAAAGCCTGCTTTTTTCAACGTATCATGAGCCAGCTTCACAACTGTATAGGTTCTTTCCGGGTTAATGCTCGCAATAGCATCGATCAGGCCCATATGTGTGGTGAGGTGAATGACGCGCAGATTTGGCGTGGTCAGCATCATGGAGAAGTCCTCGGTGTCCGTCAGGTCTGCCAAAATCTCCGTATGGCCCGGATATAGATGGCCTCCCAGATGGAGAGCCTCCTTGTTCAGCGGTGCTGTGCAGATCGAGTGAATCTGCTTCTTTTTTGCCAGATCAATAGCTCTCGCTAAGAACTTGAATGCTGCGTCACCTGCTGCAGCGGATACTTTACCGTACTCCAAATCGGCAGGCACCAGATTCAGATCGATGACGTCTACGGTGCCGAACTCATACTTTGCTTCCGCAGGTTCATGGATGGCATTTACGTTTAAGCTGGAACCGATCACAGGCAGCACACGCTCCAACATCTTGGCATCACCGATCACAAGTGGATTGCACTGGTCATATACCTCCTGATGTCCTAGTGCTTTCATAATAATTTCGGGTCCAATGCCTGCGGCATCGCCCATTGTTATACCTACTGTGGGTTTCATACGAGAATGCCCCCTTTTAGTTTTTGAATCGCATGGATAAAGACGTCGGGTTTACCGAATCCCCCAGCTTTGGTAATCACATATAAATCTTCAATACCCATAAATCTGGAGATTGGCACGCCAATTTCAAGCTCGTCCAGCAGCTCGAAACCGCTGATGTTCCATTTCAGACAGATTTGTTTGGCTGTATCGCCGCCTGTCATGGACACTCCTTTGAACAGGCCTTCCTCCAGCAGCCGGGCACAGATTTCACCGATTGCACGTACGATTTCGTTGCTGACCTGCGTGTGATTCAGGCCCCGATTCTCGCCTGTGGCGCGTGCCAGCTCAATATCGATGGATTCAGCGGTGGAGTAGAGTACCACATCTTGTCCCTCCATCGCTTTGGTTCTGACCTCGTCGTAGACACGTTCCATCTCTGCCGCACGGTCTGCTTCTGCAGATACGGCTTTGAACGAGTGGAAGGACACGGATGCGATCCGGGACTGACGAAGCAGGCGATATAACTGCTCACGAGAGTTTTTATTTACGCTGCCCACCACGGTCAGGATCGGTCCGGAATTCGGCGGGATTGTTAGTGCAGCGGATTTGGATTCCAGTTCGTAGTGAGCCGGAAGGTAGTTGGCAATACCTGCAGAACCTGCCCAGGCAAAAGTGTACGGCATGCTCTTCGTCATCTGCAATATCAGTTCCAAATGCCGTTCCTCGGTGGAGTCCACCAGCACATACGGGACGCTTTTTTGTTTCAACTGCTCCAGTCTGGCATGAACCTGCTGCGATCCGGCTTCCAGATCGGTGACGGTAATCTCACCTACGCTGTAATTAGTCTGCTGTTTGAGCAGGTCCGGAAGGTAGGAGATGGTCACGGGTGTCTTCGGATCAAGAGCGATTTCTGTCTCCGCAAGCGGCACGCCGTTCAGGTAATGAATGCCCTCCAGAATGGTGCGGTTATTTTTCGGATACCCCGGAGCGATCATCATAAAATCAGGTTTTACAGCATCGTATACGGCATCAATCTCGATGCCGATATTACCGCGCATGGTAGAGTCCATTTTTTTGAAAATGGTATCAAACCCGTTCTCTGTCAGCAGTTTGGCTGCACGATACACACGCTCATAAGCTTCTTCCGCTGCAATGGAACGGCTGTCTGTATCAAAAACAACGGTATCATAAGAGGCCAGTGATGCCTCGTCCATATTAAATAGAACACTTGTCTTCAAGCCATGCCGGGCTAGCTGCACCCCGCTGTCATTGGCACCGGTCAAATCATCTGCAATAATGGCCAGTTTCATGCAGTCATCCCTCCTTTAAAAATCCATTATGAAATGAAATTACTTAATCCACGCCTACGTTTATGTGGTCGGTCGTTCATTATATTTGGCGACCCCGCCTGATTTCTCCAGTCGTTTGGAGAGGAAGCCGATAAAGATAGGCAGCAGAATTGCTGTCGTTACTACACTTGCCGCAATCTGCACGGTGGCGATCTCCGCAATGGGACCAAATGAAGCGTTGGCAGCTACGATCGCAGCCGGTGTGCCCACCGCATTACCTGCTGTAGAGCCCTCGGATGCACCGACAATGGGGTTCCAGCCAATGGCTTTGAAAAGCAAGTATCCAACTCCGCCTGTAAGAAGCACGGTCAGCACGCCGAGCAGAATTCCGCCAAGTCCACCTTGGATAATGGAGGAGAAGTTGATCCCCATACCGAGTGCAAAAGCAAAGAACGGGACAAGTTTATCACTGCCTTTGTGCAGCCATTCAGCTAGGTTGCGGTCCAGATTACCAATAATGACACCAACAATCAGTGGAAGCAATACCGCGACAAAGGACATTGGAGAGAACATACCGTTCGCAAAACCCATGGCACCAAAGATCGAGAGCGCTACCATGGTTAGAAATGGTCCGTCACTAAGTGCGAGGAACGGGTAGGCTGCTTTGTCATCTTCTTTACCGTATTGGCCTGCAAGTGCGATATACAGACCGCCATTAGAGTTCGTCATCGCTGCAATAATGGCCAGTGGGGCTAGTCCTAGAAATAACCCATTCGAATCAGCAAATAATATAGCGATAAAACCAAGACCTGCACCGATTGCCCACTTGAATGTAAGAAGGGTCAAACCTTTACCCACGGAGGAACCCGCTGTTTTGAACGTGATCTGCGTACCGGCAATTAACAGGAAAAGCGCAATGAGTGTACTGGCACTGTTTACAAAGAGAGCTTCAGTAAATCCCCCGATGCGCAGGGCATTCGGGAAAAATGTATTGATCGTTGCACCCAGCAAAAGGGGAACAACCATCATACCGCCAGGGATGCGATCTAAAGTTGCTTTAATATTCATAGTCATAGCTCCTTATGAAGTAATCGTTTTCTTGAAGCGCTTGCAGGGATTATATTATCCCATATCGTTTCATTTAGCAACAATAAATTACTTCTAATTTAAATTAAGAGTAATGTTGTTTAAAAATGCAACACATTGTTGATGTGAGGCAGCCACGATAGATATCACGAGAAATATCATGTGGATGAGCCGGATCCCGATGAAGCTCAAGCCAACCTAATCTACGGCAGATTCATGCAGCATCCGGCAGAACAACCTCAAACAAGCAAAAAAAAGACGTAAACTTAAAGTTAATCTTTAAGTTTACGCCATAATGTGGCCCGGTTAATCCCCAGGCGCTCAGCAGCTTTGGATTGATTATTATTTTCTTCCTGCAGCACCAGCTGAATAATTTCTTTCTCAATCTCCTTCAAAGTACCGTTCAGTTTCATTGCACCTGCACTCGCAGCAAACTGCTGGTGCAGCAGCCGGTTCAACGTTTCGCTTGTGATTACATAATCCGGCTCGTTAAGTGCAGCTTGTTTAATCAGATGTTTCAACTGATTGACGTTCATATGTGAGGCTTGATCCCGGATCAGCCGCAGCGCATCCTCCTTGATTCGCACAGCGGTCGTTCCGTATTTGTGGTAATACCCCGTCAGGAAATGCTGCATTAATGGTTCGAGGTCCTCAGCACGGTCAGCAAGGCTCGGCATAAGGAGCATGTTCAGACTCAGCTTGAGTGTCCAATTCGGGTCAGGCACGTGCTCGCTCAGAATAAACAGGCCGATGCTGCTTTGGAGACAAGCTTCAATGAAGGTCAGCAGCTCGGGGTCATTTAGGCGCGATTCAATCTGATTCAGCTCTACCGTTTTCACTTTGGTCAGCGGGATTTTATGCAAATGGCCCGAGGGAACCTGAGATAGATCAATCTGTAATAACAGGCCGCCGCCGGAGTGCATTTGATGCATATGTTTGACCAGAAAAGATTTCCCTGAATCCGCTTCGCCCAGCAGATATATGGGTTCATGATGGGCATACAACGCACGGATGTTTTTTAACAGTGCCTGCATGGCGGGAGATTCGGCAACGATGGGTTCCATGGAGGAATCCGTGTAGGTCATAATGCCGAATTGTGCAAAGGCATAGGGCTCCCCCTTTTCCAGCAGATATACCTTGTAACTCTTGTCATCCAGCGTTGTTTCGTACGCCTGAACTGTCAATTGGTAGTCGTCCACCATAAACACGTTCTGGATTCTGGATTGATGGAATTCAAGACTGGTATTGATCAGGTACAGATGATTGTCGGTAAGCGGATTGCGGTCAAAATCGGTTAGGTTCTCAAAAACCACATCATCTTGTTCGCCCAAAATCAACAGATTTGGATGCTCCTGTGTAACCAGATCATTTAGAATGACAGATAAGGTCTGGTTTTTACTCAAATACCGGTAGACCAGCTGTGCATCTTCCATCGCTCTGCGAATGGATTCTGTGCCGGATTGGATCAATAATCCTTCCAGACCATAGGCCTTGGCCGTATTAACAGTAATAACGTCACCTACAATCTGCTGGTAACCGGATGCCTTCAATTCCAGCAGCAGCCGTGCAACCTCTTCCGAACTGTGGATCGTATACACTTTGAGCGGCAGATCCATAAGATCGATAATGGATTGTGCACCGGATGTAATATTGGAGAAACCAACGATCGCGGTCTGTCCGTTATACTGACTGGCTAAGGTAAGTGAACGAATCATGTCATAACCCGACAGCTGCACATCAATAACCGGTACGGTAACGGCTTGTTTGATTAATTGGGCGGTTCCCCCACGGCTGATAATAATTTCTGCTCCCTTTTTCTCGGCCTGTACGGCCAGCTCAACGCCTTTCGCCAAGTCACCCACCTCGGTTAGAACGGATAGCTGAGGATAACGAGGGATGCATTCTTCTATAATAGGAATCATCGACTCATAAGGAGCGATGAAATGAACTCGTGTACGCATAATGTTCCTGCCTTCATAAAATCATTGATCCCTTTATTATAGCTAACTTGCACAGGAAAGACATCTTTGGAGCGATGCGAAGAGCGATGTGATGAACTGCACTGAATCGAAAGAACATCTATTTCAAAATTAAAGCATTATGCAAAAGGGGTGTTTGATCGTTTAAGCGAGAGGTACATTGGGATGCTGTAAGTGAATTTAAGAAAAAGGAGTGGTTACACATGCCAAATATGCATAAAGCGGCAGACCCGGATCACATTATTCAACATGTTGTGGAGAGGTTCCCGTGCAGGGTATTGTGGAGTGAAGGTCGGCCTTGCCTAGAATATCAGCAGGAAGAAGATTTAGCGATAATTACAGAATACGTGCGGACTGTGTATGGTGTGGAGCTGCTGGATGTCTTTTTTACAGCGGTAGAGAGCCTGCCAGAGGAAATATCATGAAAACTGCTTTCAAGCGAATAGGGTATACAGCATGCGCAATAATTGGAGTTTTGTTCCTGTTCATGATTATCAGTTTTACGAACCATCACATCAAATTAAAGAAGGAATCCGCAATGTTAAGCCCACCAGGTGTTATGGTTTCTGTAAACGATCACATGATGCATGTTTATACTGAGGGTTTCGGGCCGCAGACGCTCGTTTTTCTTTCAGGGGCGGGTACATCTGCACCCGTATTAGACTTCAAGGCACTTTACTCGAAATTATCTGTACAACACCGAATTGCTGTAGTGGAGAAAGCGGGTTACGGTTTTAGCGAAACAGCAGATGTCTCTCGGGATATTGACATGATGTTAGAAGAGACACGTGCAGCCTTGAATAGGGCTGGTCAGCGTCCGCCATATATACTATTTCCACACTCCATGTCGGGTATCGAGGCTGTATATTGGGCACAAAAGTATCCTGATGAAGTAAGAGCTATTATTGGAATAGATCCTGCAATTCCAGAAGTGTATGAGAAATATCCACTGCCCTCAAAGCTGATGTTGAATGTCGTAACTTTGGGAGCACGCATAGGGATTACACGATTTTTTCCGGCGATCGCAGATTCTTCTGCCGCCATTCAGGAGAATCAGCTGTCACCCCATGATGAGGAGCTGTACCGGGCTTTATTCTATAAAAATACACAGACATCCAACATGAATGAGGAAATCAGGATGATTAAAGCAAATGCCAAGAAGGCAGCTGAACAAGGCGTTCCGGATGTGCCGATGTACTTTTTTATATCCAATGGTGAAGAGTTGCCCGTAGAAAATTGGCAGGCAGATCTTGCTATGTATAGCGAAGCTCTGAAGAATGGCAAGTACCTGATCATCGACGGTGGACATTATCTACATAATACAAATACGGAACAAATAGCTGAGGAAAGTGCCAAATTTATTGCAGAGCTGTGATGAATTGATTATGAAAAATGAAACGTATGCCGTCCTATTCATG
This sequence comes from Paenibacillus sp. FSL R7-0652, assembly GCF_038595045.1. Lineage (NCBI taxonomy): Bacteria > Bacillati > Bacillota > Bacilli > Caryophanales > Paenibacillaceae > Paenibacillus > Paenibacillus sp. FSL R7-0652. The sequence goes on from NZ_CP152001.1 coordinate 255,310, forward strand.
TATTATAGTCATATGAACATACCCGAAGGAGGAACAACGATGGGAATCTTATCGAGGTTTAGAGACGTGATGAAAGCTAACGTGAATCATATGCTTAGCCGGCCGGGCGACCCGGAGAAAACGGTGAATGAGTATATGCGCAACCTGAACAGTGACTTGGGACAGGTGAAAGCAGAGACAGCAGCGGTGCTGTCGGATGAAAATCGGGCGAAGCGGGCACTGGATGAGTGCCAAGCTGAGGTGAATAAGCTGCAGCGCTACGCGGAGAAATCAGCAGAGTCAGGCGATGCAGATAAGGCACGCAGTTTTTTGGAGAAAAAAGTGAAGCTGACGGGCAAACGTAATGAACTGCAGGCGGCTTATGACCGTGCTTCTGCCAAAGCGCAGATGATGAAACATATGAACGACAAGCTCGTCGCAGATCTGGGGCAGTTGGAGGCCAGACATGCGGAGCTGAAAGGGCGCATGGCCAGCGCGAAGGCACAGCAGCAGTCCAATGAACGTAATGCGTCTGCTGGTCGTGCTGAATCCGCCTTTAAAGCGATGGAAGATCAAGCAAATCAGGCACTGAACGAAGCCGAAGCCCTGGCAGAGCTTCGCGCAGGCACGCAGGAAGACGATCTGGATGAACTTATTGCACAACTGGAGCGGGATATGAACGCAGATGCGGGTAATAGGGAGAAGGAGAATCATGCTCCAAGTGCGGATGAGGAACTGGCGGCAATCCAGGAGAAGCTGCGGAAGTAAAACATCCAATTTAGACACGGAGGTGAACAAATGCCGGTATTAGAGTATAAATGTCCAAACTGCGGCAGCGGAATGATCTTTGACAGTGTCTCTGGTGCGTTATCCTGTCCAAGCTGCGGGCGTCAGGACAACATCGAGCAGCTGCCCGATCCCTTGAAGAAACAGGTGTTCACCGAGGGTGAAGTGAAAGAGTACCACTGTACCAGCTGCGGAGCTGACATCGTAACCGAACCGGAGACAAGTGCAACGACATGCAGTTTCTGCGGCGCGGCGGTGGTTCTTAGTGATCGGCTTACGGGCAGTCTGGCCCCGGCGATGGTGATTCCTTTTTCCATCAACAAAGAGCAGGCGAAACAGGCTTTCAAAAAGTGGTGCAGGAACGGTCTGCTGACGCCAGGCGGCTTCATGACCGCAGATCGCATCCAGAGCATTACCGGCATCTACGTGCCGTTCTGGCTGTATGATCTACATAACCGAATTGAAGTGCACGCCCAAGGAACCAAAGTACGGTCCTATACTCAAGGTGACTACCATTATACGGAGACACAGCATTTTGATATCTACCGTAAAATTCGGTTGGAATATGTGAATCTGCCCATCGATGCCTCGGAGAAAATGAACGACGAACTGATGGATAAACTGGAGCCGTTTCCTTACAATGAGTTAAAATTGTTCAAAACTCCGTATCTGGCGGGATATATTGCGGAAAAATACAGCTATACCGAAGATGAGCTTTTCCCACGGGCCAAGGATAAAACAAGGTCCTACATTGATTCCTACATTGCTTCTACCGTATCGGGATATACCAGTGTGAGCTACACCAATAAAGATATCGATACTACGCTCAAGAATGCAGAATATGTGCTGTTACCGGTATGGATGGTCAACTATGATTACAACCGCAAACAGTACACCTTCGCCATGAATGGACAGACGGGGAAAGTTGTCGGCAAACCGCCGATTAGTAAAGCTAAAGTGGCCGGATGGTTCACAGGGGTATCTGCCGTTTCGCTGCTGTCACTGAAACTGGTATCCTGGATGATGGGAGGGGGATTCCTGTGAGCAAAAAAAGACCCTTAGTTACGATGGCTGTGCTAATTGTACTTCTAGTCACTATGCTCGCTCCGATCTTCCCGATGTCACCGGCATCCGCAGCGGAGAATAAAAATCTCATCTTTGATGAGGCCAATCTGCTAAGCGAGCAGGACCGCAATGAGCTGAATGCACTGGCAAACCAGTATTCGGCGGAACGGCAGACGGACTTGATTATCTATACTACTAATAACGAGGAACAGAAAAGTGATGAGCTGCTTACCGAGGAATTCTATGATAACCGGGCACCAGGGTATGATAAACCTCATGGAAATGTAGTCATGCTAACAATGGATATGTATCATCGTAAAGTATACGCAGCGGGTTTCTATAAAGGTGAAGAGTACGTCGATAACAGCAGGGTAGATAAAATTACGGCCAAAATTGCTCCAGATCTGTCAGACGGCAATTATCGGATGGCTTTTGAAAAGTTTTTGAATCTGTCTTACGAGTATTTGGATCTCAAACCCGGGGTGAACCCGGACAATATTCTGTTTAAGACATGGTTTCAGCTTGCTGCATCCCTGGCCATTGGCGGTATTGTTGTTGGTGTCATGATGTATCGTTCGGGTGGGCGTGTGACGGTAAATCGAGCAACCTATGAGGATTCGGAGAATTCGCATGTAATTGATCGTCAGGATCGATATATCCGCACAACGGTCACGAAGACCAAAATCGAGAAGAATAACAATAACGGCGGAGGCGGCGGTGGTGGAGGTACAACCGCAGGCGGGCATTCACACAGCGGCAGCAGCCGATCTTTCTAAATACATTCATAGAAGTATAACAAGCATGAATCGGTTATAGCGTAAAGTTGAGGAGACCTCACAGGTTTACTATAGAAGGGATGGGATCGAGCATGGGATTTTTCAGAAATCAGTTTTCCAACGTGGTGGAATGGGAAGAATTCAGAGATGATATGATCTTCTGGAAGTGGAGTAACCGGGAGATCAAGAAGGGCAGTAAGCTGATTATTCGAGCGGGGCAGGATGCTATCTTTCTGAATAACGGCAAAGTGGAAGGTATTTTTGAAGATGAAGGTTCGTTTAATATCGATTCGGAGATCATTCCGTTTCTGTCTACGCTGAAAGGGTTCAAGTTCGGATTCAACAGCGGTATGCGTGTAGAGGTACTGTTTGTAAACACCAAAGAGTTCACCGTACGCTGGGGCACGCAAAGCCCAGTATTGATCCCGACACCGCAGCTTCCGGGCGGTATGCCGATTCGGGCGAACGGAACGTTTAACTTTAAAGTGAGTGACTATGTTACCCTGATCGATAAAATCGCAGGCATCAAACAGAGTTATCTGGTGGAGGATGTCAAAATCCGTATCACGTCTGTGCTGGATCAGCTGCTGATGAAGTGGATCAGCCGTGAAGGAAAGGATATGTTTAACCTGCAGGCGAATGCTTCTGATATTGCGCGCGGTATTCAGGAGGATCTGGATATGCAGATGATGGATATCGGGATCAGCATTACCGGCTTCCAGGTGATGAGCTTCAACTATCCGAAGGAAATTCAGGATATGATCACCAAAACGGCTTCCCACGAGATGATCGGCAATCTGCAGAAGTACCAGCAGGTGAGCATGACGGACGGCATCTCCTCTGGTAAAGTACAGGGCGGCGGGGCGGCTTCGGATATGGCGGGCATGATGATGGGCATGAACATGGCGAATGAAATGCTGAAGAACATGAACCCGAATCAAAATCAGAACAACCAGAACTCAAATTATCAAAACCAAGGCCAGCAGCAGAGCAGCAGTGAAGGTGCATCTCAATCATCTAATGCTGATGGCAAAAAGCCGAACTTCTGCCCGAACTGCGGTGCCAAAAATGAAGGAGCCAACTTCTGTTCGAACTGCGGACAAAAGCTTGCATAATGGAATACTGCCAATTAGAAAGTGAGCTGCTGTCGAAGTAGTCTGTCTGAATCGTTGGTTTAATACGTTAGACTATATCGAGCACGGCGTTGATTGGATCAAGAAGTTAGGGGATTAGTTCTGCAGGAGATAAACAGCCTGTGGGGCTGATCCCTTTTGTCTCAGCGTTATGGAGCTGAACGGAGTAGGGCGTAACGGAGGATTTATTTTTTTAAATTAAACAAAGTGTTGACAATGAATTCGAAATCAATTATCTTTATATTAAGATATTTAATTTGAATGTAAGTGACCGCAGCTTCAATACAAGAATATACTCAAATAAATATCTCAATTTCAATATAGAGGAGGAGAGATCCAGATGATGATCCCAACATTGACACGAATTAATGAACTCGCAAGAAAAGCGAAAGCGGGTGGATTGACGGAGATGGAGCAGGCAGAACAGACTCGCCTTCGCCAGGAGTATTTGCAGACTTTCCGTGGTTCGGTCAACGACATTTTGCTGAATGCCACCATCTACGATCCAAACGGCGATGACGTAACTCCCGATAAGTTGAAACAAGAACAGGCTTCCAGACAGAATCCATAGGGTATGCGCGGAAGAGGCATCAAACAAATTCCTGATTGCTAGACTAATCATACCACTGTACCACTAGTGCGGGTTTCAATTCCGATCCAGCACTAGTGCAGCAGGTTATATATCTTAATTTAAAGATAATTAAAATGAAAATATATACGAATTTTTCAAACCAAGGAGGAAATAATCATGAACATTCAAACAACAGGTATTCACCACATTACTGCTTTTGCTGGAGATCCGCAGGCTAACGTCGACTTCTACGCTGGAGTTCTGGGGCTCCGTCTGGTGAAAAAAACAGTTAACTTTGATGCACCGGATGTATACCATCTGTACTTTGGAGATGAACACGGCAGCCCGGGAACGATCATTACTTTCTTCCCGGCAGCAGGCTCGCCACGGGGGCAGATTGGCGGCGGTCAAGTCGGCATCACCTCGTATGTCATTCCACCAGGCTCCATAAACTTCTGGCAGAATCGTCTGGAAAGCTTTAATATCGACGTAACCAGAACCCAACGTTTTGATGAAGAACTGCTGCAGTTTGAAGACAGCGAAGGCCTCCGTTTGGAGCTTGTGGAGCGGGAGGAAGGTGCTGCGAATACATGGGTACAGGAAGGGATTCCGGCTGAGCATGCGATCAAAGGGTTTGGCGGCGCGGTACTGTTCAGTGTAAATCCGCAGCGTACGATGGATGCACTTGAGCGTATTCTCGGTTTTGTGAAAGTGGGCGAAAATGGAGAGTTTGCCCGCTTCCGTTCCATCGGAGACATTGGCAACATCGTGGATGTGCCGGTCAACCGCGTACCGCTGGGTATGGGCGGCGCAGGAACTGTGCACCATATCGCATGGCGCGCAGTCGATGATGCACAGCATGCACAGTGGAGTGAAGCCGTGCGTGATTACGGATACCAGCCAACTCCGGTGCGGGATCGTCAGTATTTTAACGCGATTTACTTCAGAGAAGCTGGCGGCATCCTGTTTGAAATCGCAACGGATCCTCCGGGTTTTGCGCGGGACGAACCAGCCGAATCGCTTGGACAGAAACTGATGCTGCCGGAATGGTTTGAACCTTACCGGACTCAGATTGAAGGCAATCTGCAGCCAATTCAGGTGAGAACACGGATACCTGCATCAGCCGTTACCGAATAATACCAGGAGAGACAGAGTAAGCAGAAGGTTTAATTTATTCAGAGTGAGGTCAGGAGATATGTGACTGCTTAAGTGATAATCGCACAGTATCTGAAAGGTGAATTAAATCCACTTTTAAGAGTTTTTTATAATTGAGAAAGAAATACTGGGAGGGATTTATGGGGGCGACGGTATTTTTGTATAAGTGAAAATGCTTAAAATGTCCCCATCAACTGTTTTATGAGCCTTGAGATCATTCAGGAATTCAGTTTTTTTCAGTTACGACAGTATTAAATAATATGAGTTAAACGAAAAAACATAAAGTAAGCCTTAACGGCTTCGGTTTATGTTTTTTTGTTTAGAAATAATTAAATTTCTCTTTTATATGTTAGGAATAGGTATTCAAATTCTTCGTTAGGTTCCTCATGCTGATCTTCCTCTATTTCATCATAAATGTTATTTAAAATCTGACGTATATTATCATTCACAGCTTTCCATTGTTTCTTAGTCAGAGATAATGAAGTAACAGTAACCTCGACATTGGAACTTTCTTTTGAAGCTTCTCTTTTAAACTCTTTATTTAATACTGAAAACCCTTTTGTATATATTTCATTAATTTTTTGGCTTAATAAGATGGCACTATCTTTAGCTAATGTCCCATCAAATGTTAAATTCACACTTTTTTCTGTATTTGATAGGTAATAATTTTGAGTAAGGTTATTTAAATTTTCACTTCTGGAGATTTTAATCAAGTCTAAATCCTTCAACTGCTTTACATGATAGTACAATCGTGAAGGTTCCTCTTCCAAAGATTCCGCAATTTGTTTAATTGTTTTTTCCTCGGAACTAATAGATGCTAAAATTTTCTGTTTGGTTTTATCTAAAAGAGCTTTGGCTAGCTTCTCGTGGTCATACACCATAGAAGAAACCTCCTAAATTTAATTTTATTTCTAAAATCAATCATGTGCTGTTAAGAAAGATTAAGTTTCATTTTACAGCATACAGGAGAAGAGTGTATTTCTCAATTTACTTAAGCTGCTTGCAAATAAATATTGACAGTTATTCCCTAGATAATTTAAATTGTTTTTATCGGTAAAAATAATTTAAATGGAGTGGTGACTTATCAAAAAGGATTTTTGGTACCTAATTTCCGGAAGGTTATTCAGTAATATTGGGGATAGTCTATACTCTGTTGCGGCCATGTGGCTAATATTTGAACTCACTGGAAACAGCATCTTTACGGGACTAGCAGGTTTTTTAACCATGATCCCATCAGGACTGCAGTTTTTGATTGGCCCATATATTGATAAAGCAAATTTGAAGAAAGTACTAATCTCTACCCAAATTATCCAATTTATTTTAATTATATCTATTCCTATTTTTCACCATTATCATTTTTTAAGTGTATACACATTACTTTTTATTATGTTTGCTGCCTCCTCTTCAAGTGCCTTTGCATATCCAGCCCAAATGTCCCTTCTTCCCAAGATCGTTAATAAAAATAACCTAACAAGAGCTAACTCACTTATGGCACTTGCTTATCAAGGTACAGATATTTTATTCATGGCTGTATCCGGAGTTTTAATTACAATTGCTGCGACACATGTTGTTTTATTTTATAATTCGTTTTTATTCCTAGTCACCTCTTTGTTATTTACAATGATCAAATTCAAGCAGCTAACTAAAGATGAAAGTCAGAAATCAGATACGAATTTATCAGTTGTGTTAAAAAACTATGTTGATGAATTAGTCGAAGGTTTGAGATACATTAAAAATTCTTTAATTCCTCAAATATTAATTGGGTCTATCATTGCAAACTTTCTTATAGGAGCGTTTGTCGTGAGTCTGCCGAGTTATTCCCAAGAGCGTGGTGGTGTAGAGTTTTATGGGTATTATTTAGCTGCTTTTTCAGCTGGTTCGCTGATCGGATCATTATTAGCAACGATACTAAAGAATATTAAGATTGGAAAAATAACAATCATTGGGTTTATGTTTGGGGGAATTGCATGGATATCTTCCGGGTTTGTATCTAATCCTATTATATCTGTTGTTCTACTTGGTTTAGCTTCAATTATTCTGGGGATAACGAATATCATTTTTATGAGTTTAATTCAGAATTCTGTTGATGAATATATTTTAGGTAGAGTGATCTCGTTAATTATTAGTCTAACAGTAATTGCTACACCTTTAGGAAATCTAGCCGGCGGATTGGTTTCTGAATGGTTTGGAAGTATGTATGCCTTTATGGGAGCAGGGATTGGTTTGGTTTATGTTTCTCTGTACTGGTTATTGAACAGAAATTTAAGGAAATTGTCTACGGCAGAAGACTCCGTTCATATGGTGAGAAGGTTAAAAAATTAAAAAAAATTAGTATTAAAAAAATTTTTACGAAATAAGTATTTCTCAATTCGTTAATTATAGGTTCAGACGGTAAGATATATAAATGCACAGTTGCTTTTAATAATGAAGATAATCACGTAGGGAATTTGAAGGAGGACGGGTACTTAGAAATTTTTGAAGATGTTGTGGGTTACAGGAGGTGCGAACGAAGACTCAATTGTACCAAATGTTATTTTAGACCCTCATGCCAAAGAAATGCTTGTCCCCTTGAGAGGATAGAGAAGAATAGAACACCATGCCCACCAGTCAAGAAAAGTATTAAGAGATATATCAATCTCATTCGTGAGGAGGAAATGTATGTATAAAAAGAAGTTATTAGTTGGTGTAACCGGTTCAGTAGGTGCCGCTAATGATTGTTATCGCTTGCTGTTTTAAATTATAATGGTCCTATCTTCCTTACTCCGAATATGAATCCCCAAATGTGGAATTCATCCGCAGTTCAGCGAAATGTTAAACAATTAAAAGAAGATGGTGCTCATTTTTTAAATGTTGCTACTCATTCTATAGAAGCTTCTAGTGGTAATATAACATTTTCAGAAGCCTCGTTACCACAACCTCAAGACTTGATTGATTCGTTAAATAAAATATATCAAGTTTCTAAATGAAGAAAATTACTGTCCAGCAAATTATAAATTTTTATACTCAGGTATCCGGGGGAACCGCTGCTCTGGAGGCGTTGTCATCGGAGTGTACTTGTAAATACCTTTGTTTCAACTAATTGAGACTAGACCCAAAGGAGCATTAAGGGATGATGGAGAAAAAGGTCACCTGGCTGGAGCTGTTCTACGATTTGCTTTTCGTCGCGGCAGTATCCAAAGCGGGCCATGTCTTGTTACATGCCGAGCACGGCGTCATTACATTTGAATATTTATTAAAGTTCGTGTTAATTTTCATCCCGGTATGGTGGGCATGGGTCGGTCAGACCTTATTCATTAACCGTTATGGTCAGGACATTCTGAGCCATCGGATTTTCCTCATCCTTCAACTGCTGTCCGTTCTCATTATGACGGCAAGTCTTTCTACTCATTTTGACGAACACTATCTCTCCTTCTTCATAGGTTACATCGGTTCCAGAGCGTTTACCGCCATTCAGTACCTGACGATCCACAAGTCGAAAAGCGAGCATCAGCAGCAGGCGGCCCGTTTCTTGGGCTTCTCGTTTATCATTGGCATCATGATCTCATCGGGTTCGCTGTTCTTTGATTCGTGGGTGCGTTACGTGATTTTGTATGCGGGGATTGCCGTTGATATTATTCTGCCTCTGCTGGGCCGTAAAAATCTAGTGAAAGTGCCTGTACAGACACATCATCTGCTGGAACGTTTTGCTCTTTTTACGCTCATTCTGCTCGGTGAATCCGTTGTGAGCATCATCGCGGTGCTGTCAGCCGATCAATGGGACCTGAAATCCATTCTTTTCACGGTATTTACGTCTTTGTTTGTCATCGCCATGTGGTGGCAGTACTTCGATAACGTGGAGAAAAAGGTGAGCAAAGAGATGCAGACCGCCGGGCAGGCCATCATCTACGGGCATCTATTTATCTACATCTCCCTGAGTATGATCGCCGCATCAATTCAACTGCTGTACCAGAATCTGCTGAACTATGAGTTTATGCTTGCGTTTGTATTTGGCTCGGTACTGCTGTATTTCTTGTCGACAACCTTGGTATTTCATCGCTACAGACATCCGCATCTTCGCCTTCGTCCAACTCATATGCTGGTCATGTTGGGGCTGTTAGCGCTCTTTGTAGTAGTGGACCTGATCTATCGTGTTCCTGGATATGTGATTATGGGTGAGGACATGCTGTTCTTTCTGGTGTATGCGAAGCTGACGACCTGACCTGTATGTATATAAAAGAAGCGAGAGCTGCGAACAGCCCCTGTTCGCAGCTTTTATTTTTGTTATAAGAACATAAATATTTCTCATATATTTTCATGCTTGCAATCTGTTAAGATGGGAGTAGGTACAAGTAAATCTGCCATATCCATGAAGTTAGTTCTATTTTTTAAATGAGCTTAGGCGGGGAAAGAGCGATAATAAGGTTATTTTGCCATCGTAGTGAATTGGGGTACGATCTAATCTTGTTTATAAATAGCCGTTTCACAGATATGGAGATGACATTCAGGAGGGAAATCACTTGAGTACAAATCAAATTGGTGTTCCATTGGAAGGGTTTGCAGAATTTAGCCGTACGGTAGCTGCCGAAGGAGCGGTTTTGCTTAAAAATGAAGGACAGATACTTCCACTTCGCGATTCCGAAAACGTTTCAGTTTTTGGACGAATCCAAGTGAATTATTATCGCAGCGGCACAGGTTCAGGCGGAAGCGTTCATGTCGCGTATACAACGAATCTGCTGGACGGACTGCGCAGTAAAAAGAACATTACCGTTAATGAAGAACTGGCAGCGGTTTATGAGAGATGGATCGAGGAAAATCCGTTTGACGATGGTGGAAAAGTCTGGGCAGCCGAGCCGTGGAATCAGAAGGAAATGCCGCTCACAGACGAGCTGGTCGCTCAAGCCAGAAGTAAATCCAGCAAAGCGATCATTGTCATTGGACGCACTGCAGGGGAAGACCAGGATAATGCAGACGCACCGGGAAGTTATCGTTTGACAGACGATGAGAAGGCAATGCTGAAGCATGTGACAAACCATTTTGAGCATACAATTGTGGTACTCAACGTCTCCAATATTATGGATATGAGCTGGCTGAACGAAACGGTTCTACATCCGATTCAAGGCGTGATTTACTCTTGGCACGGAGGCATGGAAGGCGGTAACGCGATTGCGGATGTACTGGCTGGAGACGTGACACCAAGCGGTAAACTGACGGATACGATTGCGTATTCCATCGAAGATTATCCTTCTACAAGCAACTATGGAAATGAGTTCAAGAACCTGTATCAGGAAGATATTTATGTGGGTTATCGCTTTTTCGAAACGTTTCGACCTGAAAAAGTGCAATTTGAGTTCGGTTATGGCTTGTCATACACGACCTTTGCCACACAAATCGAGGAAGCTCGTACGGTGATCAACAATGGGGAAACTTCTATTGAGGTTCGCGTGAACGTGACTAACTCCGGTACAACCTATGCGGGTAAAGAAGTGGTTCAGGTTTATTATGAAGCACCGCAGGGAGAATTGGGACAACCGGTGAAAGCATTGGCGGCTTTTGGCAAAACAGGACTGCTGCAGCCCGGCGATTCCGAGCTGCTGACGATCCGTTTCTCGGTAAATCGCATGGCTTCATATGATGATGCGGGTGTAACCGGATATGCTTCTGCGTACGTGCTTGAAGCGGGAACATACCGTCTGCATGTGGGTACGAGCGTGAAGCAGGTAGAGCATGTTGGCATCGATGGCCAAGATGGCTACGTTGTGGATACGGTTCAACTGGTGGAGCAGCTGCAGGAAGCGATGGCGCCAACAGAAGATTTTACGCGTATGAAACCGGGCATTCGCAAGGCAGATGGATCATATGAGCTGACTTATGCAGCTGTGCCAAAGCGCAAAGTGTCTATCGCAGACCGCATTACCCAGAATTTGCCGCAAACGTTGGAGCAAACGGGCAACCAGGGATATAAACTGAGTGACGTGAAGGCGGGTAAAGTCAGTCTGGAAGCTTTTGTGGCTCAGCTAAGCGATCAGGATCTGGCAGCACTTGTACGCGGCGAAGGCATGAGCAGTCCGCTGGTGACTTCGGGAACCGCATCGGCTTTTGGCGGTGTGAGTGACAGCCTGTTTAACTATGGCATTCCGGTGGCCTGTACGGCAGACGGCCCATCCGGTATCCGGATGGATAGTGGGGAGAAGGCGACACAAGTATCCATTGGTACACTGCTGGCAGCAACGTGGAACGCAGACTTGGTGGAAGAACTGTATGTGATGGAAGGACAAGAGCTGCTGCGCAATCAGGTGGACACTCTGCTCGGACCTGGACTCAATATCCGCCGCAGTCCGCTGAATGGTCGTAACTTCGAGTACTTCTCTGAAGATCCGCTGATCTCGGGTGTATTTGCCGCAGCCTGTACAAAAGGTATCATGAAGGGCGGCTCTAATGCCACACTGAAACACTTTGCCTGCAATAACCAGGAGAAACACCGCAGCAAAGTGGATGCCGTTGTATCCGAACGCGCGCTGCGTGAAATTTATCTGAAAGGGTTCGAGATTGCAGTCAAAGAGGGTGGAGCGAACTCCATCATGACTTCTTACAATCCGATTAACGGACACTGGGCTGCATCCAACTACGATCTGAACACAACGATTTTGCGTGGAGAGTGGAACTTCGACGGCATTGTAATGACCGACTGGTGGGCCATTATGAACGATGTGGTAGAAGGCGGAGAAGCCGATCGCAAGTTCACGAACTGGATGGTTCGTGCTCAGAATGACCTCTACATGGTTGTGCCAAACTATGGCGCAGAGATCAACGGCTGGGACGACAACACGATTGAATCGCTCGAAAATGGAACCTTGACCCGCGGCGAGCTGCAGCGCTCCGCGATCAACATCTGCAAATTCATCATGAATGCGCCGGTATCCTCACGCAAGCATGAGATTGTAGAGAACGTGGCTTCGTTCCAAGCGAACGCGTCCCTTTCTGCAGCAGACGCTCAGTCGCTGACTGCGAATGCACAGGTAAAACCTGCGGCAGCTGAGCCTGTATATATGAAAGTGGATGAAGCAGGCCAGTACCGGATTATTGTGCAGATCATGTCACCTGAGCCTGAACTGGCGCAAAGTGCATGTAATGTGCTGCTCAATGATCAGCTGGCTACGACGATTCAAACAAACGGCACAGAGGGCAAATGGATCAGACAGAAGCTGGTGAAAGTGCAGCTGGAAGCTGGGCTGTATGAACTCAAGCTGGACTTTACTAAACCAGGGTTGCAGATCGATTGGATTGAATTCAAGCAGGTATAGGTTAGGTTTAACGGTATACGCGCGACACAAAAGGTGACCTGTAAATGGATTGGCACATGCATGCACTAGGGTCTCTTTCTAAGTAGAAGTGCAGCAATGCAGCGCTATAAACGGTGCAGCGTCAAAACCATTATAAGGATTCTAACAAAGGACACTGCATACGGTGTCCTTTTGTTGTCACCGGAGAAGCAGACTGTTATGATCGAGTTACGGGATCGTGGTCAAACAGAATAATGGGGTCAGGGGTGTGGCAAACGATGAAAAGATACAACTATTTAAGTCCGATTCTGCTGATTGTCGTTGCATTGATCGTGCGAGGGCTGGTGACCAATGTGTGTATGCTGTTTGGATTGTCGCAAGAGGTGTCCAGCAATATAGCGATGCTTGCCATGATTGTTGTGGCTTTGATTATGTTCAACCGAATGACGAAAGCCCGGCGTAACAAGTAGATCGGTGTGGTCTCCAATGGGACAAATAGGTAGAAAAGAGCAACTTGAAAGCCCTTTATTTATATTATTTTATAAAAAGGTTTATGAATATGAATGGAACAGGTCTACAGACAACCGGGACATGTTAAAAGACGATGTAGAGATTCTTCTGCCTCGTCTTTTTTGCGTCATGTATGAGAATTTCCTTGTTCGATTGACAATAGCCAGATCACGAAATAAAAATAATTTTAGCTTTAGGAAATCACCTTCTGGAAACAGGAGTATATCCCAATCTATAAAGCTGCTTGCAAAGAAATACGGTGCGCTTTGGATTCTACTGGCGGGAGTCCATCGGATTGAAACCCAGTTCTCTACGTTAGATCCTATGATTTCATCCGTGGGAGCTAAAGGTCATATGCAGTTTCTGCCTTGTACCAGTACAACCACAGTCAAGCATATATCTCCAAAGCCATGAAATGCGCCACGCTTTATGTAACGGAAGGATACGATACAATTACGGTTCCACAGCCGGGTACAGCAGGATTCAGTCGTCTGGTCAGCGGCCAGGTTACATCCGGCTTTGGCCCCGTAACCATCTGGTGAAAGGTGAAGTAGGCAAACAGTGTCTAAGGGCGGTAAGGTTATAATGGCCGGTTGGCAAGATCCGAGTAACCCAAGCAAAGAGGTTACGGCCAGTATGTGCGTGTGGATCATGGGGGCGGGTATGTGACTTGATAAATATAAAGGTATCCCCTACAACCGTAACCCATTCACCTTCCTGCCATTGATGATGATCTCAACATGTAGATGATTTCTGGTGCTAGTACCGGTTGATCGACATCCCCTGATTACATTCCGCAGAACTTGATCCTATCACTAATCGAAGATAACTGGGCCTAGGTGGTCAAGTCTATAGCGACACCTTCTATAAAATCCGTCTAACTGATGTCTGTAATTTCTTTATTTCCTGGTCTAAACAAATTTTCTATTTTAGTGGTGGTTTAGGTTGATGGTGCTATCAATTTGTTGGATTGTTTGGTTTTTCACTCTTGTAAGAGTGCCATCTTCAGTTGATTTTGCACATGCAGAGAGAAGTAAAGATCCTAAAGATAAAATACCGCGAGTTGAGTTCGCATTAAATAAATCCTCCTTGTTTGTTCAGTCATTTCACGAAGAGAAATACCAGTAAAGAATTATCAGGACTATTTTCGCGTACTGTAACGTCTTAGAATAGTTCAATAATAATATATATTACGAAATGGATGAATGTTACAATAAGTGAAAAAGATAATAAAAGGAGATTTAATATGAATAAACGTAATTACTATATTTTTGCACTCATTATTATACTCTTAGCTGTTGGGACATGGTTCTTTACAACAAATTCAACAAAATCATTAGCAGACGATGTTTTTAAAGATATTAAATCAGATACTGTAAGCTCAATAGAAATCGAAAAGGATAATAAAGAAAAAGTTACTATAACAGACAAAGTTGAAATAGAAAAAATATTGAACAGTCTATCATCGATCGAAGTGAAGAAAAACTCCAATAATTCTAAAGAATTTAATGAAGTTTATACGATCTTTGTATTTGTAAATGAAGACAGAAGACTTGGAATGTTTTTATATGATGATAAGTATATCGATATTTATGACTATAAAGCGTCTCCGAAAAAGAATTCATCGATGGACTATAAAATTTCGAATAACTTTGATTTGAAGGTTATTCAGGATTATTTTTAATAAAAAAGAAGCGCTTTTCAGCGCTTCTTTAGTTTTATTTTAGTAAGGCATCCAAGGTCCACCTTTTTTGTGGACACGTTGGATTGCTCCTCTACCTGTTACAAATCGAATGCGTTGAGTTTCGTATTCAATGAAGGGGAGCTTCACCTCAATGATATCAAAACCAGAATTATCGTCAAACCAGTCTGCCAAATCCCCCATCTTAAAGTGGCCCTCTTTAACCATAAGGTCTAAAGTTTGTTTTTCGCTTGGAGTCGATGCTAGTAATGCCTGAGCCAAAGCTCCCGCTAGACCACCAGGCGTGGATACTAGGAAGATCGTTGCTAAAATTCCAGTTACATTTGCCAAATCAGCAATAAGCTGCGCTTTATCTGGCTTAGAAATACCGCTGTTGTAAATAACTCGTTGAGCTTTCATCATGTCTAGCACATCTTTTTTGTTTAGCGTTACAGTTGCTGCATATTCTTTTGTAAATGCCATAATTAAAATCTCCTTTAATATTCTTTTTTTGAGAGTTGCGCGCGCTTAACTTGCTCTCATATATAAGGGAACTTTAAAGAAGCATTTAACAACTAACTAGTTTATTTTTTTATTGATAGGCCGACCACCCTTGTTATGAAACAGGGCACTGCGTGCGGTGACATAAAAAAAGGAAGCATATTTATATATGCTTCTTTTTAATCACTCTTTTTATTCTTTTTTTCTATTTCACCAGCAGTTTCGATGTTCCTTTTAGAAATGGCGTCTTCTTTTAAAGTTTCCGCTACTAAGTTAATCGATTTATTGAGTTGAACAAGGCGTTGATCTAACGTATCCAATCTCTTAATAAAATCACCTAATAATGTTCTTAAGAGTATGATAGCCACTAGAATAGGAAATCCCACAGTCCCAATTAAAGATCCAATAGTGTCTAATGAAATGTCTTCCATTATATCACCTCCTATTCTGTTTCTTCATTAAGAACAAACTCTAAAAATTCTAATACAATTTCTGATTCTGCTTCTTCATCAGGAAGATAAATGAATTTACTTAGTCGTTTGATATCTTTTCTAAATAGTTCAATAAGTTGTACTATTGCTTCAGAATCGCGTTCCTTAGCATTCCTGAGTAAGCTCAAAAATTTGCTGTCTGAGATAACGTCTTTAACATCTTGTTTTTCCATCTGTTCACCGCCTGTTGACTTATTCCTAGCTCATGAGCAACATCTGCTTCGGTATATCCCTCTAAGTAAATTTTCTGCAATATAATTCTTCCTTTTTTAGGTATTGTTCCTAACAGTTGACACAAAGTCACTTTATCGATTACATTACTGGCAAAATTTTTTTGAGGAAATACTTCATCAGCTAAACCAAATTCCTTCTTTTTAAGTTTTTTAGCACGATATTGGATTCTCCATCCAATGCGATAAATCTCTGTTTTATAACGTTCATATACAGTTTCGGAATGACTTTCCATGTCGACACATCCTTTCTTCTTGGAAATACAGTTATTCACTATGTAGGGAATTTTAAGGGTGTTAATTACTACTTAATAAGAACGTTTGTTCTTATTAAGTATATCATTTTTTTGTATATTATTCTTCTATATATTAATAATTGTAGGTTTCTTATTAAAGGACAGTGCAGTTGGCACTTATAAATACTTGGTACAAGGGCCTGGAGTTATTACAACAATTTGGTGTGCCGCAGCCGTTCATGAGCGGCCAGGCGCGTACCTGCAGCATCGCTAGCTGTAAGTTGAGCGCAAGTACGGCGCTGCTCTCTCTGATCGGGACAAGAAATGAGCGAGCAACTTCAATTGTCTGTACTTAAACAGTTTTTTGGGGAGACTCATTAAATCAATAATCCAAATGCTTAGGTGGAACTTGTCCGCTTGGAATATTTTTTATTTGGACGAAGTGTAACTGGTTTGGAAGTTAGGAAAAGAAGCCGAAAAAATAACGGGCTGATGCTAGCCGCGCTTATGGCGCGCAAGAGCGGTCAACTAAGAGCCCGCAGCGGGATCACATGGCCCGATAACTTTGGTGCCTAATCGGGGGTTAAAACACCCGACTAAAGCGCTCTACGTTCCTGTGCCGCTTTACACCCTACACGGAGGCAAGGTCAATACTCAGGCATCATCTGAGGGAAGTGCATAAGGCATGGCAGGATCATGAATGCTCTTCGTTCCTAAGCTGTGCCATCGATCTGTGAACTGGAAGCAGGGAAGGGCGAAAGAGAAACTTTTGTACTGATGCCTTGACCCCTGTCATTGCTCTAGTTCACGAGTATACGTAAAAAGGGGATTTTGGGGACGGCAGCCATGCGGCAGACAACACCCCAAAAATCCCTTTTCGACAACCTGAATTTAAAGGGAGGAAGCATGAAAAGCAAATACATTAACGATTAGAAGGTTTCGACTTGGAAGAATTGCAGGAACACTGGGGGGTTCAGAAACTGTAGATGAAAAGGAAATTCTACCAGCGATGCGCTGGCATGTTGCGAGGAATTGGGGGGCCAGGGAGGCTAAGCTATTAATGAGGAAGTCCTAAAATATGATTATTGACGTTCACAACCTAACGTTTTAGACTAAACTAAAGATATAATTTAATAACAATTTAAAATAACAAAAATAACAAGAAATTAACGCAGAGGAAAAGATAAAAACCGCAAAAGTAATAGAATAATGGCAGATGGCAAAAGAATTAAATCAATAAAACCAATAGAAGCACGAAGAGCATTGAAACCGTTAAAACCAAGACCAGATCAAATGGATTAACGATATTTACTGTTATTTGATTGATCTTACAGGAGGCTCACTCATGACGATTAAGGCTCACAAACAGTACGTTTTTCAGGAAGGGCAGCTTTTTCAGAGCAGTCACGGGTCTACGGTTGCTGTTTTGCCAAGTGGTGTTGTTGTGGTTGCCTGGTTCGCAGGTTCGTATGAAAAATCCAGCGACACCGCCATCTGGATGGCTGTTCAGGAGCAAGATGGCTCGTGGTCAACGCCGTGTAAAGCAGCGGATGAAGAAGGTATTGCCCATTGGAACCCGGTGCTGTATGCACATGGGGGTTCACTTGTACTCTTTTACAAGGTGGGACACGAAATTACAGACTGGCATACGCGCATCATGCGCTCGGAGGATGGCGGGCAGACATGGACGGAGGCTCGTGAATTGGTTCCCGGTGATGTGGGTGGCCGTGGTCCGGTGCGCAATAAACCTTTACGGCTAACGGATGGAACCATTTTGGCTCCATCTTCTATTGAGCGAATGGATATGGAGAATCCGGGCAAGCAGGTGTGGGCAGCTTTTGTTGATATTTCAACCGATGGGGGCAAGACATGGACCAAAAGTAAACCTGTGCCGATGAACCTGCCTGTTTATGTGGGGGCAAATCATTGGATTGCGAAAGGGCTGATTCAGCCTGCTCTATGGACCCCAAATGCGGATGATGTACATATGCTGCTTCGCAGTACAGAGGGCAAGATCTATCGCAGCGACTCGGCGGATCGCGGCAGGACGTGGTGTGAAGCTTACCCGACAGAACTACCAAACAACAATAGCGGAATTGATGTCACACGGCTGGAGAGTGGCTTGCTTGCAATTGTTTACAATCCCGTGAGCGGATATGCGACAGAGAGTCCCCGGACACCACTGGTGGTTGCTTTTTCGAATGACAATGGTGCGAGCTGGGGAGATGAATTTGTACTCGAAGATGAGCCGGGCGAGTATTCTTATCCTTCCGTCGTATCTCAGGGGCAGAACCTTTACATCACGTATACATGGAAAAGAGACCGAATTGCGTTCTGGAAACTGAACGTTCACACATGAATAAAGCAAGGACCGCAGAAACGCTGATCAGGCGTTTATTCGGTCCTTGCTGTCGTGGTTACTTGTGAGGAGGTGTTCCTATGAATAGGCAGGTCATTAAAAGACAACCGACTTTGGAAGTCATAGCGGTGGACGCGGTAGATGCCCAAGCGGCTGAGCAGGGGGGAGCCGATCGGATCGAGCTGGTATCGGCAATGTCCGAAGGTGGTCTTACGCCAAGCTATGGGCAGATTGAACAAGTCGTATCCAAGGTATCGATTCCGGTGTATGTCATGATAAGGCCTCATAGCCGCTCGTTCTGCTATAGCGCTGACGATCTTCAGGCGATGATCCAAGACATACGTGTGGCGCGGGAGCTTGGTGCCGCAGGCATCGTGATTGGAGCTCTCACCGATGAGGGAGAAGTAGATCACTCCTTTTTACAAACTTGTCTGTTAAGCGCTCAGGGATTGGGAGTTACGTTTCATCGCGCCTTCGATTCGAGTGCACATGTGGTGAGATCACTGGAGAGCATTGGTAGCATCAATGGAGGGATTGAGGGTAAGGGTAGGCTTGAGTATGAGAGGGAGATGAAGAGCAAGAGCAATAGTGAAAGTAAGGACAGGAGCAGCAGCGAGAATAACAGCAAGGACAAGAGTGCATGTGAGAGTAATAGCAAGGGTGAGAGCAAGAGTGCATGTGTGAGTAAGAGCGAGGAGAGTGTCGTTGAGCGCGTGCTTACATCGGGAGGCAAGCCTACTGCCCCTGAAGGTTTGCTCGAACTACAGCAGCTGCAGGAGATGGGACAGACATTAAATATATCCGTTATGGCGGGTTCAGGTGTCACGATTGAGGAGATTCCAACCCTCGTGAGCCGAACGGGGATCACCGAGATTCATATGGGATCAGGTGTGCGGCGTGGAGGGAGTTTTGATCATCCTGTAGATGCTCAGCTTGTCGCTCAGGCCAAAGCAGCGTTGATTCGCGCAGCACAAGAGCTGTAGTAGCAATAATAATGGTCATTGTGTGTACTTGATGTAACCAACACAGCGGCGGCTATAAAAGTGGATGAATAGCTGGAACAAAAGTGATAAAAGCAATAAAAGCAGAATGCACTTTTCATATAAGGGAGTGGGAAGCCATGAACTCAAAGCTTTCACCAGCACAAGCGGATTGGATTAAAACCGCGGCACAAATCAGTCCATCCGAGCGCCAAATGAGATGGCAGGAGATGGAGTTTTATGCATTTATCCATTTTACCGTGAACACATTTACAGATCGGGAGTGGGGGACGGGTGAGGAAGACCCGGCGATCTTTATCCCTACTGAACTACATGCAGGGCAATGGGTGCAGGCATGTAAAGACGCAGGCATGAAAGGGCTGATTTTGACATGCAAGCATCATGACGGATTCTGTCTGTGGCCCAGCCGTTATACAGATCATACGGTTGCAGCAAGTCCATGGCGGGATGGTTCTGGTGATCTGGTTCGAGAAGTTGCGGATGCCTGTCGTGATGCCGGGTTGAAATTCGGGGTGTATCTCTCTCCCTGGGATCGTCATGAAGCATGTTATGGGGATTCGGAGCGGTATAATGCCTTTTTTCTTCATCAACTGCGCGAACTGCTGACGAACTATGGTGACATCTTCTGTGTCTGGTTTGATGGGGCATGTGGCGAAGGGCCAAATGGGAAAAAACAGGTCTATGACTGGGACGCCTATTATGCGCTCATTCGTGAGCTTCAGCCGGAAGCGGTCATTTCGGTCTGCGGCCCGGACGTACGTTGGTGTGGTAATGAGGCGGGATATACGCGTGAATCGGAATGGAGCGTTGTACCGGCGCATATGCAGGATAATGAGAAGATTCAGGAGCAGTCCCAGCAGGTGGATGACGGAACGTTTGCGAGGAAGATCAATACACAGGACCGTGATCTGGGGAGCCGGGACGTCATTCGTGATTATGCTGATCAGCTGGTGTGGTATCCTGCCGAGGTGAACACTTCAATTCGTCCGGGTTGGTTCTATCATGCGAGTGAAGATGATCAGGTCAAAACGCTTGACGAGCTGCTCTCCGTTTATTACGGTGCCGTGGGCGGTAATGCCTGCTTTTTGCTGAATCTGCCACCAGATAAGCGCGGTCTGCTTCATGAAAAGGATGTGCAGCAAATGCGTGAGTTAGGTTCGGTGCTGCGTAAAACGTTCAGTGAAGACCTGGCGCATGGTGCACAGGCGGAGGCTTCGGAGACGATGGACGAAGCACATGGAGTTTCACAAGTTTTGAATTCAGGTGGAGAGTTGGAGCAAGCAGCCTATTGGTGCCCATGCGAAGGAACAGAGCAAGCGTGGATCGAATTGTTTTTGCCGGAAGAACAGACCTTTAACCGTGTGGTGCTGATGGAGCACATTCAATCGGGACAGCGGATCGAACGATTCATGCTGGAAGTATGCGGTGAGGATGGCCGGTGGCAGGACATCTATGCTGGAACGGTGGTTGGATATAAGCGAATTTGCTGTTTTCCAAAGGTGACTACACGCCGGGTTCGACTGAACATTCAGGAGTCCAGGTGGTTTCCGACGTTATCCCAATTCAGCTTGTTTTATAGTGAACGGGAGGGCGTGTGAGATGACGGTAATATCAGTTCAAGGGTCACAATTCATACTGGATGGAGAACCGATTCAAATCCTGTCGGGGGCCATTCATTATTTTCGAGTGGTGCCCGAGTATTGGGAAGATCGGCTGCTGAAGCTGAAGGCCTGCGGGTTCAACACGGTGGAGACCTACGTGCCATGGAATATGCATGAGCCGCGTCAAGGAGAGTATTGTTTTGAAGGCATGGCGGATGTGGAGAAGTTTGTGCGACTTGCTGGAGATTTAGGACTGCATGTGATCGTTCGTCCAAGTCCTTACATCTGTGCGGAGTGGGAATTTGGCGGATTGCCTTCCTGGCTGCTTGCGGATGACCATCTGCGGCTTCGTTGTACCGATTCGGCGTTTCTGGCACATGTGGATCGGTATTACGATGTACTTTTGCCCAGATTAAAACCCCTTCTAAGCACCTCTAACGGACCCATTATTGCACTGCAGATTGAAAATGAATACGGCAGCTTCGGGAACGATGCGAGTTATCTGCAATATTTGCGGGATGGCATGGTACGCCGGGGTATGGATGTACTGCTCTTTACATCGGATGGGCCAACGGATCATATGCTTCAGGCTGGCTCCGTAGCGGGGCACTTGGCGACGGTTAATTTTGGTTCTGGGACAGAGTGGGCGTTTGCCAAGCTGCGTGAATATCAAGCCGAGGAACCACTCATGTGTATGGAATTTTGGAATGGCTGGTTCGATCACTGGGGCGAGTCACATCATACCAGAGAAGCAGCAGATGTGGCGAAGGTGCTGGAGAAAATGCTGGAGGCGGGCGCGTCGGTGAACTTCTACATGTTCCATGGCGGTACGAATTTTGCATTTTATAATGGGGCGAACTGTCAGCAAAAGGATCAATATGAACCAACCATTACAAGTTATGACTATGACTCTCTGCTTAGCGAATCGGGTGAACCGACAGCAAAGTTTTATGCAGTAAGGGAGGTTCTCTCGCGGTATAGCCATTCTAAAAAACAGGATCATGGCTTTCAGCCGGGAGATTTGGTTTTACCAGAGCCTATGGGGACAGCAGCTTACGGCAGAGTGGAGATGGCGCAGCACGCTAGTTTGCTTCAGCAATTGGACGCACTGGCTGTTAAGATTCGACGTACAAATCCGGAGCCGATGGAGAAGCTGGGGCAGGATTACGGATTTATCAGCTATCAGACGCGGATATCCGGGCCGAGAGAACGACAGGAACTGGTTGTTCAGGAGGTACGTGATCGTGCGCTGGTGTTTGTAGATGGCTTGCTGCAGGGGGTGCTGGAACGTGGAAACGCTGAAGCAGCGATATCTTTTGAGGTACCCGCGGAAGGTGCAGAGCTGCTCATTCTCGTTGAGAATATGGGGCGAATCAATTATGGTCCGTACCTGAGAGATCCGAAGGGAATTACGGAGGGTGTGCGGCATGGATTTCAGTTTTTGTACGATTGGACGATTCATTGTTTGCCGATGACCGATCTTTCGGGTTTATCTTTTGCTGTGCTGCCTGAGCTTGAGAGTAGCGTAAGAACAGTAACAGAGGAGCCATTTTTTTATCGAGGAAGTCTTCATATGGAGGATGTGTTGGATATAAAAGATACTTTTCTTCGTCTGGACGGCTGGACAAAAGGGGTTGCATTTGTAAACGGATTCAATCTGGGGCGCTACTGGAATAAAGGCCCGCAGCAGACGTTATATGTCCCTGCGCCTCTTCTCCGTCAAGGAGAGAACGAGATTATCATATTTGAACTTCATGGAACGGCAGATGCTGCCGTTATGTTCGTAGATCAGCCGGATTTGGGCTAGAAAAGGAAAATCGGTGAGCCATGCGATTATTGGCAATTGCTCTATGGACTGTAACAAGGTATACGTTGGGTATGGACACCTATCACAGGAGAGAGGGAGGATGAGGAAGATGAAAGTTGGACTTAGTACGTACAGTTTGCAGCAGGCGTTGGATCGTAAGGAACTTACGGTGCCGGATGCCATTCGGTGGATTGCGGATCAGGGCGGGCAGCATGTGGAGATTGTGCCGATGGGCTTCAGTTTGATCGACAATCCGGCATTCATTGAAGAGATCAAAGCCGCAGCTCAGGAGGTTGGCATCGACATCTCCAACTATGCCATTGGTGCGAACTTTGCGGTTCAGGAGAATGCCGAGGCTTTGGAAGAAGAAATTCAGAGCGTTATGCGCCATGTTGATGCGGCTGCTGCCTTGGGTGTGAAGCTGATGCGGCATGATGTGGCCTTCCGGCCTGCGCCGGAAGGAACGGTGGCACAGTTTGAAACCGACTTGCCCGTGCTTGTTAAAGCGTGTCAGCGAATTGCCGACTATGCCGCAGGCTTCGGGATTACAACGAGTGTGGAGAACCACGGGTATTATGTGCAATCAAGCGAGCGCATTCAGCGGCTGTTACATGAGACGGGGCGGGAAAATTTCAAGACCACGCTGGACATCGGTAATTTCCTCTGTGTGGATGAAGATCCGGTGAGTGCTGTGAAAAATAACATGAATCACGCGTCCATCGTTCACGCCAAAGACTTCTACTGGCGTCCTTCCACCCGGAATCCCGGCGAAGGCTGGTTCCAGACTTCCCATGGCAATTATCTGCGCGGAGCCATCGTGGGTCATGGCGATATCGACATGCTTGAGGTGTTCCGCGTGCTGAAACAGTCCGGGTATGACGGATATATCTCGGTTGAATTCGAAGGCATGGAGGATTGCCGAACCGCCTCGCGTATTGCTATGGATAACGTGCGCCGATTGTGGGAGGAGGCGTGACTAATGTGTCATTAAGTGCCATCCCGATATCCGGCGCCCCCACCTGCTTGTCGTCTTGCTTAGTGCTGTGAGGTGTATTGTAGTGGATCTTCTATAGGCTGGTTCAGTAAGAAAGTAGGCACTATGAAAGAAGACGCTGTTATCCGTTCGCTTTCAGATGAAATACATCAAAATGTGATCCTTAAGATTCGAGGGTCGTGTAACTTTTATTCTAAAATGGCTCTACTGAGCGGAACGGTATTTATTTTCATTTTTAACACTGGAGGGGTATTGAAATGTCCAAATTAAAAGTCGCTGTCATTGGCGCCGGTTCGATATCGGATTGTCACCTGCAGGCTTATGCCAGTAACCCGGAAGTAGAGATTTATGCAATCTGTGACCTAAACGAAACCCGTGCCGCCGATGTGGCGAAGCAGTATGGAGCAGCCCATGTGTTTACGGACTATAGAGAATTGCTCGCTCTGCCTGAAATTCATTCGGTCAGCATCTGCACTTGGAATGATTCGCACGCCGAAATCAGTATTGCGGCGCTGGATGCAGGCAAAAACGTGCTCTGTGAAAAACCGCTCTGCCAGACCGTTGAGGATGCATTAGAAGTAGAAAAGGCGGTTCATCGCAGCGGTAAGCTGCTGCAGGTGGGCTTTGTTCGCCGCTATAGTGACAATGCTCAGATTCTGAAAAAGTTCATCGAAAAAGGTGAGCTGGGAGAAATTTATTATGCCAAAGCTTCCAGTCTGCGCCGTCTTGGCAATCCGGGAGGATGGTTTGCGGATAAAAGCCGCTCCGGCGGCGGCCCGTTAATTGATATCGGCGTACATGTCATCGACATTTGCTGGTATCTGATGGGTAGACCGAAGGTGAAATCCGTTTCCGCTAACGTCTCCAATCATCTCGGCAACCGGGCTAACATTCGCAATCTTTCGTTCTATAAGGCAGCCGATTACGATGCAGAGCAGAACACCGTGGAAGATATGGCGAATGCATTGATCCGTTTTGAAAATGGAGCAAGCCTGCTGGTTGATGTCAGCTTCACTCTCCATGCCAAAGCTGATGAAACAGCAGTTAAGCTGTACGGCGACAAAGGCGGAGCCGAACTGGAGCCGGAAATTTCAATTGTTGGCGAGAAGTTCGATACCATTCTGAACATGACACCGCAGGTCGATTTTAAATCTTTTGACTTCATGGGCTCATTCCGTAATGAAATCAACCACTTTATCGACAGCGCGCAGGGCCGAAAAGAAACCCTCAGCCCCGTCGAGGACGGCGTAGAAGTCATGAAAATGCTGTGCGCCATCTACGAATCGGCACGCGAGGGCAAGGAAATCACGTTGTAAAAGTTTATTTACACGTGAACGGAGTGGCCCAGTGTAAATTTCACCAGTGATCTTAAGTCATTTGTTCTACTCAAACGGAGGGATAAGCAACCCGACGTACCCAAGTTGCCCCATAGACGAGGTGAAACCGTCTTAGGGCGTTGTAAAAACATCCATTTACACGAAAACGGAGAGGTCAGAAATAAGCCGAAGAAGCGAAGCGTGCGCCTTTATCCCCGGATTTCCCCATAGGGAAATCATTCGAAGAAATCCGGGGGTAACAGCGCTCGGAGGATTGTTCTGACCGCGTAGTGCCTCAGTGTAAATTTCACCAGTGATCTTAAGTCATTTGTTCTACCCAAACGGAGGGATAAGCAACCCGACGTACCCAAGTTGCCCCATCGACGAGGTGAAACCGTCTTAGGCGTTATAAAAAATCCATTTACACGTGAAACGGAGAGTGCAGAACCAATCTGGAGAAGCGAAGCGCTCGCCTTTACCACCGGATTTCCCCATCAGGGAAATAATTCATAGAAATCTGGGGGTAACAGCGATCGAAAGATGGTACTGCAATCGGAGTGGCCTAGTGTAAATTTAATCTTTTTTACAGCGCGAGAAATTTCAACTAAAGGAGATGCTTTATTTTGACTCAAACCAATTCCCCCCTGCCAGAGCAGGAAGAGCGCATCGTTGAAGCAGGCGTGCACAACTTTAGCAAAGAAGACGAATGGGTAAAGCCGGAAGATCCACTGCTGCTGGAGCGGCTGGAGTGGTTCAAAGATCAGAAGCTCGGTTTGATGATGCACTGGGGGCCATACTCGCAGCTCGGCTTGGTGGAATCATGGGCGCTGAGTGATGAGGATGGCGACTGGTCACGGGATGATGTGGACTGGACGGACGATATGGAGGACTTCAAGTGTGAATATTTTGATCTGAACAAAACCTTCAATCCGATTCGGTTCCAGCCCGAGGAATGGGCACAGATGGCCGCAGATAACGGCTTTAAATATTTCCTGTTTACGACCAAGCATCATGACGGCTTCTGCATGTGGGATACCAAAACAACGGATTATCGAATTACAGGCAAGGACACGCCGTTCCACACGCACAAATACGCTGACATATGCCGTGCGCTGTTTGACGCTTTTCGAGCGAAAGGGCTAGGTATCTCGGCGTACTTTTCCAAAGCGGACTGGCATACCCCTTATTACTGGGCGCCTGGGATGGAGCGTGGACGGCATATGTGGCGAGGGCCATCCTATGATCCGCACAAGTATCCATGGATGTGGGAAAAGTTCGTGGAGTTCACCCATGAGCAGATCATGGAACTGCTGACAAACTACGGACGGATCGAGTGTCTGTGGCTCGATGCAGGCTGGGTACGTGAAGGCCGCCACGGTCAGGATATCCGGCTTGGTGAAGTGGTCGAGCGGGCGAGAAGGAGCACGCAGCCTTGGCTTCTGTCGGCAGATCGCACAGTGGGCGGGCCGTATGAGAACATCGTCACCCCGGAGCAGACGATCCCGGAGCATCCGATGAATATCCCGTGGGAAAGCTGTATTACTGTCGGGCACTCCTTTGCTTTTGGCTTCGATGACCAGTATAAATCGGGACGGCAGCTTGCACATATTTTGCTCGAGGTCGTATCCAAAGGCGGGAATCTGGCACTGAATGTCGGCCCGCAGCCGGACGGACGTCTGCCCAAAGGGGCCATTCGAGGCATCCAGGGCCTGGGCGAATGGCTGAACACACACGGCGAGGGCATTTATGGCACCCGCATTTGCGCGCCGTTTTACACGAAGGAGTGGGCATTCACACAGAAAGAAGAGATCCACACCGTCTATGCCTTCCGCATGTATCGCAACGAGAGCGAGACCCCGGAAGAGCGACTGATCATTCCTTATGTGGAAAAGGTAGAGCGTATTGAACTCATCGGTACGAATGACGTACTTTCGTTTCAGCAGACCGAAGAAGGGCTGCTCGTGGAGCTGCCACGATCCGCTGCAAGCAACCAGGCACCGATCACTTATACATTTAGATTGATCACCAAATCATAAATTCACATGTCAATTCCGGGGGAGATATCAGTGCCTCCGGAATTTTATTTTTTGTACATAGAACGCACAAATTCCTACAACACATGGCTTTAAACGCTTGATCTAAAAGGGTTTTTAGAATAAAGAGAGGTCGGAGAAAATTGCAAATTGATCCAAAAGCACCCGGCAAGGTACTATCAGATTAAGAAAGCGCTACCTGATAAGATTGTTAACATTGTTTGGGCTAGAATCAACGAATGAGCATCGAATACTAACAATTAAGAGATGCGAATGTAATGTATTATTACACTTGAGGTTGAGAAGGAGTGACGCAAATGAGTCGAGGTACAGAAAGCATGCCTGCGAACATGGAGCTGCAGCAATTACGTCAGACAGCACCCAAACGGCAGCATCCATTCATCAAAAGCTTCAAAAAGCACTGGGAGCTGTACCTGCTTGTGCTGCCTCCGGTGTTGTATCTATTGATCTTCAAATACATTCCGATGGTGGGCGTGCAGATTGCCTTTAAAGATTTCAGCGTGGTCAAAGGCATCTGGGGCAGCCCATGGGTGGGGCTTAAACATTTTGAAGCCTTCTTTGATTCCCCGAACTTTTGGCTGCTGATTAAGAATACCATTGGCATAAGTTTCTATTCCCTCGTGGCCGGTTTCCCTATACCGATCCTGCTTGCCTTGGCGCTGAACGAGATTCGAACGGGTTACTTTAAAAAGACCGTACAGATGGTCACGTATGCGCCGCATTTTATCTCTACCGTTGTGATGGTATCCATCATCATTCTGATGCTTTCCCCCCATGTGGGCGTTGTAGACAAGTTATTTAGCTGGCTGGGCTTCCCGATGACCAACTTCATGGGTATTCCCGAATATTTCAAATCGATCTACGTCTGGTCCGGGGTATGGCAGGGCATGGGGTACTCATCCATTATCTACATCGCGGCTCTGGCGGGCGTCGATCCTTCTCTGTACGAAGCGGCCAAGATGGATGGCGCCTCCAGGCTGCGGAAAATCTGGCACATTGACCTTCCTACCCTTGTTCCGGTCACCGTGATCATGTTGATTCTAAGTCTGGGAAGCATTATGGGCGTTGGCTTCGAGAAAATATATCTGATGCAGAATCCGCTGAATACGAGCGCCTCTGAGGTCATTTCCACCTACGTGTACAAGGTCGGTCTGATCGGAGCCAATTTCAGCTTCTCCGCAGCCGTTGGTTTTTTCAACTCCATCATCAATTTGATTTTACTGGTCATCGTCAACAGCATTTCACGCAAAGTATCCGAGAACAGCTTGTGGTAAAGGAGGAGCATGTCCATGTTTAATTTGATAAATCGGAATCGTATCAAAGACCCCATTGGCGACCGTATTTTCATGACCATCAACTATATCTTTCTGATTGCCATTCTGTTAACGGTGTTCTACCCGCTCTTGTACATCGTCAGCTCCTCGTTCAGCTCGTCACGTGCCGTGACGTCCGGTCAGGTGTGGCTGTTCCCGGTTGATTTCAACATCAAGGCATACATCTCCATTTTCAAAAGCCAGCAGCTCATGCTCGGGTTTTACAACACGATCATTTACACCGTGGTTGGCACGTTCATCAACGTGGCGCTGACGGTTATGCTGGCTTATCCGCTCTCCCGCAAGTCGTTCTATGGACGGGGAGCGATCATTATCTTCATGATGATTACGATGTTTTTTGACGGGGGTCTGATTCCGACCTACCTGCTGATGAAAGACCTGCATCTGCTGGATACCCGCTGGGCGATGTGGCTTCCCGGGGCGCTTGCCGTTTTCCAGGTCATCGTTGCTCGCACCTTCTTCCAGTCGTCGATCCCCGAGGAGCTTGGTGAAGCTGCCGAGATGGACGGATGCCGGGATATCCGCTACCTGATCAGCGTGGTGCTGCCGCTCTCCAAACCGATTCTGGCGGTGATGACCCTGATGTACGCCGTAGGCCACTGGAATGCATACTTTGACGCACTCATCTATCTGCGCTCCGAGAAACTGTTTCCGCTGCAGTATGTGCTTCGTAACTTGTTAATTCTGAATGCGGCTGACCCGGCCATGCTTGCGAATACAAGTCAGCAGATGCGGGATCAAGGATTTGAGCAGGTGCTGAAATATGCGCTGATTGTGGTCGCCAGTATTCCGATTCTGATCATGTATCCTTTTGTACAAAAACATTTTGTCAAAGGGGTCATGGTCGGCTCACTTAAAGGATAGTCTGCACATTTCATCCGTAGGAAAGAAGAAAGATCGCTTTTCGCCTATCCAGGCGGCAGCCGGTTCTTGAAAGGAGGTGGGGACACACGCCGGCTTCCGGGATTGGGGTTGGAACCTATAGAACCGAATTAACCCGTACAGCTTAACCGAAGGTTTGCCGTTATGAATAAAAAGGAGGAGTCAGCTTGAGAAAATCCTGGATTTCAATTTTGTGTCTGGTCTTCGCTTCGATAACGATATTGTCCGCATGCAGTTCATCCGAAAAAGCGGGTACAGGCAGCGAGGGGAGCGGCGAGAGCGGCGGCCCCGTAACGATGACTTTTTTTGCTCCGCAGGGTAAAGCGCCGATGGAAGACAATGAATTTACTAAATTTATTGAAAAAAAGTTCAACGTGACCTTGAAATGGGACCTGGCCCCGACAGACGCTTTGCAGGATCGCAGACAATTGCTGTTAGCCAGCGGGGATTATCCTGAAGTGTTCCTGCACGGCAAGTTCACTACCTCGGATCTTCAAACCTATGGTAAACAAGGCGTGTTCCTTCCGCTTCAAGACCTGATCAAGCAGTACGGCCCGAACCTCACCAAAGTGATGGAAGAGAAACCTTATTTCAAGGATGCCATAACGGCACCGGACGGTAATATCTATGCTCTGCCTATTTTCAATGAATGCTACCACTGTACGTATGCGCAGAAATATTGGATCAACAAAGAATGGCTGGATAAGGTAGGGCTGAAAATGCCAACAACGACGGATGAACTGTATACCGTTCTGAAGGCGTTCAAAACCCAAGACCCGAACGGCAACGGCAAGGCCGATGAAATTCCGCTCACAGGTGCACCGAACAAATATGTGTGGAACGGCAATATTGATGCCTATCTGATGAACAGCTTCATATACAACGATAACGATAAGTATCTGATTGTAAACGATGGCAAGGTCAGCTTTGCCGCCAACCAGGAGGGATGGAGAAAAGGGCTGGAGTATATGCACAAGCTGTACGCGGATGGCCTGATCGACCCGGCTTCCTTCACACAGAATGACCAGGCGATTGGTCAACTGGGTAACAAAGAAGGAGATGAAGTGGTTGGCTCCATTACAACGGCACTTGTGAGCTATCTGGTGAATACGTATGACAAAAAAATTACCCGTCACCAGCACTGGGAAATCGTGCCTCCACTCAAAGGGCCGGACGGGGTGCAGACGACTGGAGCAACGCAAAGTGTAGGTGAGTTTGAATTTGCCATCACCAACAAAGCGACCGAAGCACAGCAGATCGCAGCCATCAAAATTGTAGATTATATGTTCAGTGAAGAGGGTGCACTTTACGCCGAGTATGGCCCAACGGAAGGAAAGGGATGGAAGAAGGCGGGACCGGATGAGAAGAACATTAATGGCGAACCTGCCAAATACAGTTACTACAACCTGCCTGAACGTGATCCAAACGTAGTTGTCAACGAGAGCTGGTCACAGATTGGTGCGCACGACTTGTCCAACACATTCCGTAATCTGTTTGCAGAAGGCCAAGATCCGCTGTCTGCCGAAGGATACGGTACACGGCTTGCTCAAGCGACGAAAGTATATGCACCATACGCTCCCAAAGAAGTATATCCTGCCAACGTGTTTATCCGCCCGGAGGATACCGAGTCAGCAGCTCAATTGACCACGGCAATCAAAGATTATGTGCAGACCAACATGGCTCAGTTCATCATCGGCAGCAAGAGCATTGAGAAGGACTGGGATTCGTACGTCAAAGGTTTCGATGGACTCGGATTAAGCAATTATCTGGATATCTATCAGCGCGCAATCGAGAAAAAGTAATCTCTCCAGACTGTCCCGCCTGTCACCCGTGACCGGGGCAGTCTTCTCCTATGACAACCCCACGTCATTCGATATAATCAGTGCATAATTATGAAAAGTTTGTGAACAGGGGCAGGGTGTAAGTGGTTGTCGTCATGCAGCATGAAATGAATTGGTGGGGGGCGCGGAGATGAACAATAATTGGTTCAGACGTTTGCTGTTATCGTATTTGCCTATTTTTTTTATTGTGACGACGATTTTATTTTTCATTTTCTTTCAGGTATTCAATGAGCAGAACCGAAGGGAAGCGCTCAAGGCCAATGAATTTTTGGCTTCACAGGTTACACAGTATCTGGACAATTCCTTGCGTTCCATCGATTTCAAGGTACTGCGAGAGATTTTAACCAACTCTAATCTGAAAAATTATTTCTCGGGTTCTGGCAGTGAGGATGTCTATGCCGGCATTCAGGCGGTCAAGGTCATCGATGAATTGAAGATAGAATATCCACTGATTGACTCGATGTATCTGGTCAGGTACAGCGACAACACGGTGTTCAGCAATGGCAAGGCCGTTCCGATCAACGAGTTCCCCGATGCGGTGTTTATTTCAGACAGCCGGACGAGAGATGAGCAGAAGTGGGTCGGTTCACGATCCTTTAAGGCGTTCCCATCACAGCCTGCTGAGCAGGTTATTACCATTGTGCGGAGTGCGGGGAACGGCACTGGACTCGTCGTAACTAACGTCGAGTTGAACACGCTGCGTAAATCGATTATGCAGATGTATGACCCTGAATTTACATTTGTGAACGTCTACAACCGATCGGGGGGAAGCCTGTGGCACAGCGGCTCACCTGATGATGGTTTGCTTGCCTCCAAGTCCAAACCATCAACGGCTTCGGGAGAGGTATTCTCTGAATTCACGTCCAGCTATAGCGGCTGGAAGGTGCAGACGGGGCTGAATAACGGGAAGATCGTCAAGTTTGCATTGCAATTTTATAATATATGGTTCATATTCGCTGCCGCCGTTGTGCTCATCGGGGTTGTATGGGTCATCTACGTGACCAGACGAAACTATAAACCCATCCAGCAGATTGTTACATTAATTCAAACCGTCTCTTCACAGAAACCGTCAGCGCTGAACTATGGCAAAGAGAATGAATTCCGCTTCATTCATACGACACTGGAGCGCATGATTGATCAGACGAGGCAGTATCAGGAGGAGCATGAAGAGAACCTGATTTTGCAGAAGAAGGTCTTCTTTCAGGAACTGCTGGAAGGTACAAGGGATTACACGTGTCATGAGTTAACTGCGGAGATGAACAAATTCAAACTCCCTGAACTGGAGCATTGCTGGGCTGTGATGGTGGTGGAGATGGATCGATATGATGTATTTGTGGATGAGTATCATCAGCAGGATCAAGCCCTCCTCAAATTTGTGTTATCGAGCATTTTGCAGGAAAGTGCACGGCAGGAAGGAACCGAGGTATGGGCGGAGTGGGTCTCAAGTCAGCGATTGTATGCCATCCTCTGGTTACCTGAGACCGAACAGTCCGAAGAGACAGAACAGCGCTTGTTAAGCGGTTACCTGGATCGGGTTGGTCAGTATTTGAATTTTACCGTAACCATCGGGGTCGGCCGGGCTGCTGTAGATATTCGCGGGCTTCGGGCTTCGCTCAAAGAGGCTGTACACGCCCTGGAGTTCAAGGCCGTGCTTGGAACGGATCGAATCATTCCATGCAGCGAAGTGCCGAGTTCGACCAATGATGTGTACGAGTTTTTAAAGACGATCTCCTTGCTCGTGCAGGCGATGCGGCTGTCGGACGAGGTTTGGGAACAGCATTTTGAACGGCTGTTTGAGCAGATCCGCGAGTCCGTTCTGTCTCGTCAGGAGATTATGAACACGGTTCAGCTGTTGTTCCAGCATTATAATCGGGAATTTGCCGAGCTGCCGAGGGAGTATCAGGAGTCGTGGGCGGCTGTATTTACGCCCCTGCTGCCGAGACTGGAGGGCTGGGAGACGCTGGATGATCTAAGAGAGCTGTGTCTGGAAGGATTCCGTGAACTGGCACAGCAGATGCAGACATTACAATGTTCGCGTAAACATCGATCGCATATTCTGGAGATTCGCAAATACATCGAAGAGCACTACAACAATCCGGATCTGTCGCTGAATTACCTGAGTGATCTCTTCGATATTAATCCGAAGTATCTGAGCAAGCTTTTCAAAGATGAGATTGGAGAGAAATTCGTGGATCTGCTCATCAGTCACCGGATCGAAAAAGCGAAACAGCTCATGCAGCAGACGGACAAAGCCATTCAGGAGATCAGTGAGGAAGTGGGATATACCAACTACAATTCCTTCAACCGTGCTTTTAAAAATGTTGTCGGCATGGCTCCAAGTGACTATCGCAAAGCGATGTAAGCTCCACGTATGACCAACTCGCAGACAGGAGGAGAATGTGCACATGCAAACGCAAATAGATTACAAAGATGCATCGCTTCCCATCCATGAACGGGTACAGGATCTGCTCAAAAGAATGACCACCGCTGAGAAGATCGGGCAGTTGATTCAGCCCATGGGATGGAAGACGTACAAGAAGGAAGCAGACGGTACGGTACAGGTAACCGAAGAGTTCAAGGCAGACATGGTGCCGGGTGGAGTCGGCTCGTTGTATGGTGTGCTCAGAGCTGATCCATGGACGGAAGTGACGTTGGAGACGGGGCTGACGCCGAGGCAAGGGGCGGTGGCCACGAATGTGATTCAGCAATATGCCATAGAACATTCCCGATTAGGGATTCCGATTCTGTTCGGGGAAGAGTGTTCCCACGGCCATATGGCCATTGGGGCGACCGTTTTCCCTGTACCGTTAACAGTAGGCAGCACGTGGAATACAGAGCTATATCGCAGGATGTGCGAGGCAATCGCTGTGGAAACCCGGAGTCAGGGCGGCGCGGCCACGTATTCTCCGGTGTTGGACGTGGTGCGTGACCCAAGATGGGGACGAACGGAGGAATGTTTTGCCGAAGACGCTTATCTCATCGGGCAGTTTGCCGTAGAAGCCGTCCATGGATTGCAGGGAGAGCGGCTGGATTCAGACCGAACGGTGGCGGCGACACTCAAGCATTTTGCAGCGTACGGCAGTTCGGAGGGCGGGCGCAACGCGGCGCCAGTGCATATGGGAATGCGGGAACTGCATGAAATCGATCTACTGCCGTTTAAACAAGCGGTGGAAGCCGGAGCCTGCTCGGTCATGACGGCCTATAATGAGATCGATGGCGTTCCGTGTACGTCCAGTATGTATCTGCTGCATGATCTTTTGCGGGAAGAGTGGGGGTTTGACGGATTTGTCATTACCGACTTTGGTGCCATTCAGATGCTGGTGAACGGACACAACACGGCAGAGAATGGAGAGCAGGCTGTAGCACAGTCCCTTCGGGCAGGTATAGATATGGAGATGTCCGGATTCATGTACCGCAAACATCTTGCACAGGCACTTGAACAAGGTTTACTTGAAGAGAAGGAGCTGGATATGGCGGTGCGGCGGGTATTGGAGATGAAATTCAGGCTCGGTTTGTTTGAGCAGCCATATGTCGATCCTGATTTTGCAGAACAGGTTATCGGGTGCGATGAGCATGTGAAGCTCGCGCGGGAGGTGGCACAAGAGGGGATTGTCCTGTTGAAAAATGAAGGACATTTGCTTCCGCTTGCTGCCCAAGGAACCAAACTGGCTGTGATCGGGCCGAACGCCAACCATATCTATAACCAGCTTGGAGATTATACCTCGCCGCAGCCGAGAGAGCAGATTGTGACGGTGCTGGATGGTATCACGCGCAAACTCGGTGGGACGGATACTGATCAGGTGCTGTATGCACCCGGATGTAGGATCAAGGGTGATTCGAGAGAAGGTTTTGCGCAGGCGCTGGCATGTGCGGAACAGGCCGATGTCATCGTTATGGTGATGGGTGGATCGAGTGCGCGTGATTTCGGCGAAGGTACGATTGATCTGCGAACAGGGGCATCGGTGGTAAACGACGATCCGTGGAATGACATGGAATGCGGGGAAGGCATTGACCGTTCTTCGTTGAACCTGATGGGTGTGCAGCTGGAATTGGTACAGGAAATACATAAACTGGGGAAACCGGTCGTTGTGGTGTATATTAACGGGCGGCCGATTGCCGAACCCTGGATCGATGAGCACATTCCGGCCATTATTGAAGCGTGGTATCCGGGGCAGGAAGGGGGCAATGCCGTCGCAGATGTACTGTTCGGGGATGTGAATCCATCGGGACGTCTGACGGTGTCCATTCCCAAACATGAAGGGCAGCTTCCCGTGTACTATCATGCGAAACGGACGCGGGGCAAACGTTATTTGGAGATGGATCTTACGCCGCAGTATGCCTTCGGACATGGGCTGAGTTACACGGACTTCAGGTACGACAATGTACGAGTGACACCGGAAGTGATCGGGCCGGACGATGAAGCGCGGGTGCAGGTCGAAGTGACTAATGTGGGTGCCGCAGCAGGCAAAGAAGTTGTGCAGCTGTACATTAGCGATGTATCGGCTTCCGTTACCCGGGCTGAAATTGCCCTGAAGGGTATTAGCAAAATCCATCTGGAGCCAGGAGAGACCCGAACGGTAACGTTTCCTGTACAAAAAGAACATCTCGCGCTGATCGACTCCCGCCTCCAGTCTGTAGTGGAACCGGGCGAGTTCAAGCTGATGGTCGGACGCAGCTCTGCGGACTGGACAGCTTGCAGTCTGCATGTACAGCAGGTGGAGGTGAAGGGATGATTCGAATCCAGCGGTTTATCGAAGATTTGAAACAGCAGCAGTGGCTGGAAGTCATTGAGCTTCCCGAGTGGCAGATGCAGCGCGCCCGATATATTCGGCCGGGAGAATACGAGTATGAGCAAGAATATGCACCTGAGCAGGGATATGCGTATGGTCAGGAGCGCGCATCTGAACAGGAAGGGCACGAGGCGATCCAGCATTCCCTGAATCCGTTGAACAGCGCGCACGGAACCACTTATTTTCTGAGCAAAAGAGTGCAGATTCCTGAGACGTGGCAGGGTGAGGCTATTGGATTCATTTTTGAAGCGGGTGGGGAAGGGTTGATGAAGGTCAACGGTGTTCCTTATCACGGGCTGGATCGTAACCATACCTTCGTACCTCTTCCAAGAGAACGTGTGGGAATCTCGCCGCAGCTGGAGATCGAGCTGTATGACCCCATTCCTGAACCGCATGATCCCTTGAATCGGCAAGCGGTAATTCAGCCCCCAATTCAGGGGATACGAGCGGCGCTGGTGCATGTGAATCAACCACTGCAGAGCCTGATGTACAGCATAATGGTACTTTCAGAATCGCTGCAGGCTTTACCGGAGAAGGATTTGAAACGCACAACACTGGTTCGGGCTGTCCATCAGGTGATGGATGAGATGTACCATGATCCGGGACGCTGGCAGGATGGTGTGTGGCTGCACGAGCTGGAGCTGAGAATTGCCCAGATCGTGGAGCGGGAAGACCCGGAGCAGCATCGAAGCGGGTTTATGCATCTGGTTGGACAGTCTCATATTGATGTGGCTTGGCTCTGGCCTGTGCGGGAAACCGTGCGCAAATCGAGCCGGACGTTCTCTACGATGTGTACACTAATGGACACGTATCCGGATTTTGTGTACTCCCAGAGCCAGCCGCAGCTATATGCTTTTGTTAAGGAGCATTATCCCGAGCTGTATGAACGGGTGAAGGCGCGTATTGCCGAGGGGCGCTGGGAACTGGTCGGCGGCATGTGGGTGGAGCCGGACTTGAATATTCCGAGCGGCGAGTCTTTGGTGCGGCAGATTTTGTACGGACAGCAGTTCTATCAGTCGGAATTTGGCAAACGTTCAAATATTGAATGGCTGCCGGATACGTTTGGATACTGTGCTTCACTGCCTCAGATACTGAGGCTTGCCGACATTCCTTATTTTATGACGACCAAATTGAACTGGAATGATACGAATGTGTTCCCGTATGATCTGTTCGAATGGGTGGGGATTGACGGTACCTCGGTGCTGTCTTACCTGAATCATGGAGTCAACGAACATACGCGCCCCAAAGATGTGCATGAACACTGGCAGTCCTACAAACAAAAAGACGTTCATGCGGAGCAGATGCTGCTCTATGGACACGGGGATGGTGGCGGCGGCGTGACGAGTGAGATGGTGGAGTTTGCCGAACGTTCCCATCTGATGGCAGGGCAGCCTATCAGTCAATTCAACACGGCGGGAGCTTTTTTTGAAGGGATTGCAGCAAGTAAACCAACGCTGCCGAAGTGGCACGGTGACCTGTATCTGGAGCTGCATCGGGGCACGTATACCACCCACGCGCGCAATAAACGCAGCAACCGCAAGGCCGAAGTGCTCTATCGCGAAGCAGAAATCTGGAGCCAGTGGGATCAGAATCACGGCCGAATGTTAGATCACAAGGAAGTGCTTGATGAAGGTTGGAAGCTGATCATGCTGAACCAGTTCCATGATATTATCCCGGGTACGTCGATTCCCGAAGTCTATGTAACTTCTACTGAGGAGTATACGAAGGTGTTTGCGCTTGGCGATGAAGTGCTGCAGGATTCGCTCGATGCGCTAACGGATAACATTAAGACAGATGAAGTACCAGGTAAGCCGTACGTTGTATTCAACAGTCTTGGCTGGGAACGAAACGAAGTGATCTGCATCTCCGGGGATGCCGATTTAGCTGGATTGGCGGCGTATGATCGCTATGGAAATTGCTTGATTAGTGAGGTAGAGCGGCAAGAGCATGAAAATAGGGTTAGCCTGCATGTTCTTGTTCCTTCGATTCCTGCGTTTGGGTATAACACCATATGGCTGCGTGAGGCAGAAGATGAAATGCTGCGTGTGGAAGCTGAAGAAAAAGAAGAAGCAGAACGATATGCAAAAGAAGAAATAGCGGTAACCGTAGAACAGGGAGCGGAAAGCGCATTAGGAGCAACAGGTGAGGGTGACATCCCAGTAGGGAAAAGAACAACAGATGCGGTTCTAGACGTGGGGTCAGCGCTCCAAAAGACAGCTAAGTTTGAGCAAATACCTGCATGTTGGGAAACCGAGTTCTACTTGCTTGAATTCAACGACTTGGGTGAGATCACAAGATGGTATGACAAGTCAGTAGAGCGTGAATGGCTGAGGCCAGGCGATCGAGCGAATGAGTGGCAGTTTTTCCATGACAAACCGACGTATTGGGATGCGTGGGATATAGACCCGCGGTTTGAATCTCAGCGGGCAGGTACCGTGCAACTTATCTCTAAAGAGGTTGTACAGCGAGGTTCTGTGCAGGATGTGCTGCGTTTCCGTTGGAAGCTGAATGATTCCGAGATTAGCCAGGATATAATTTTATTTCATCATCAGCGGCGCGTTGATTTTAAAACCCGGATCGATTGGAATGAAAGTCACAAGTTGCTCAAGGTCGCGTTTCCGGCAGATCTGGTGGCGGCCAAAGCAACCTATGAGATTCCATTTGGCGCTTTGGAGCGGGCCACGCATAACAATACGAGTTGGGAACGGGCACAGTTTGAGGTGTGCGGGCATCGCTGGGCTGATCTTTCGGAGGGCAATAGCGGTATTAGTTTGCTGAATGATTGCAAGTATGGCTGCGACATTAAGGATCGAACCATTCGTCTTTCCCTGTTGCGAGCGCCAAAATGGCCGGATGTACATGCCGATCAAGGGCAGCATGAATTCACATATTCGGTGCTGCCGCATGCAGGGGACTGGCGTCAGGCTGATGTGGTACGGCGTGCGATGGAACTCAATCATCCGGTGCAGGTGGCTGCATCCAAACCACATGCGGGTGTAAAACCCTCAGAACACAGCTGGCTTCAATTCCACAGTGAACATGTCATTTTGGATACGATCAAGGTGTCAGAGGACGGATTAGGAACGGTACTGCGTTTCTATGAATCAAGCGGAGGCCGTGAAACGGTACAGGTGCAGTGGAATGAGCAAAATGTGAGTGCCTCCATTATTAACCTGCTGGAAGATGAGCTTGAGCCCCTCGCTTGCGAGAATGGAAGTTTTAAACTGACGTTTAAGCCCTATGAAATCAAGTCGGTAATGCTTGTGCCATCAAGTTGATACGATATAAGTTGAACTATTCATTTACACAGCGCAACTCATCTAATCTCATGGGAGGTACGACATGAAATTAACCAATAAGATCGGTGTGATCGTAGACAGTTTTGGCGTAGGCGTACGGGAAGGGCTGTTGAAAGCCAAGGATGCAGGGGCAGAAGGTGTGCAGATCTACGCAGTGAAGGGGGAGATGGAACCGGAGAATCTGTCTCCTGCAGCACGTAAAGAGCTCCGAAGCTATATAAAAGGTCTTGGCCTTGAGATTTCGGCATTGGTTGGTGATCTGGGCGGTCATGGCTTTCAGGTCAAGGAAGACAATACATGGAAGGTGGAAAAGTCTAAACGAATTGTTGATCTGGCACTTGATCTGGGTACAGATATTGTCACCACGCACATCGGTATCGTTCCACATGATCCTTCTTCCGAAGTATACGAAACACTGCACACGGCTTGCGAGGAGTTGGGACAGTACGCCAAAAGTGTCGGTGCCTACTTTGCCATCGAGACTGGTCCGGAAACGGCTGCGGATCTGAAAGGTTTTTTGGATACCCTCTCTACGAACGGGGTATCCGTCAACTTTGACCCGGCGAATATGGTGATGGTGACAGGGGATGATCCGGTGCACGGAGTGAAGCTGCTCAAGGATTATATCGTGCACACCCATGTGAAGGACGGTTTGCGGCTGAAAGAGGTCGATCCGCGAGACGTGTATGGTGCTGTTGGGTACGCTCCAATGGATCATGAGAAAATCGCCGAAATGGTAGCTTCCGGTTCTTTTTTCCGTGAAGTGCCATTGGGTGAGGGAGCTGTTGATTTTGATGCCTACTTCACTGCGCTGCAGGAGATTGGTTATACAGGGTATCTGACCATTGAGCGCGAAGTGGGAGACCAACCGGAGAAAGACATTCGCAAAGCCGTGCAGTTCATCAAACAATATCGATAGGAGTGGAGCAGATGAAGGTAGGTCTGAGCACGTACAGTTTGTTGAATGATCTGAATTCGGGAGCCATGACGGTACTGGATGTCATCGACTGGATTGCAGCGAACGGCGGCGAGCACATGGAGATGGTTCCCTACGGATATACGGTGGAGGATAATCATGAGCTAGCGGATGCGATTCGGGAGCGAGCCGCAGCAGCAGGCATTGAGCTGTCGAACTACTCGATGCCGGCCAACTTCGTGCAGGAGACGGAAGAGGCTTTTGAAGAAGAGATGGCCCGGGTCAAAAGACATGTGGATACCGCACACCGGATGGGAGTCAGGCATCTGCGCCACGACGTTACCGCATTCAAGCTGCCCAAGGAGAGCACAACCATTGCCTGGTTTGAACAGCATCTGCCGCTCATGGTCAGAGGAAGCCAGATCATTGCGGATTATGCTGCGCAGTACGGGATGACAACCACGATTGAGAATCATGGTTTCAGCGTGCAGGCTAGTGATCGGGTGCAGCGGGTGCTGCATGCCGTAGATCGGCCCAACTTCAAAACGACGCTGGATATTGGCAACTTCATGTGTGCAGACGAAAACCCGATTATCGGTGTAATGAAAAATCTGCCGTACGCTTCGCTTATTCATTTCAAAGACTTCTACTTCCGTCCGTATGATGAGCATCCGGGGGAAGGGGAGTGGTTCACCACAACCTATGGTAACTTCCTGCGCGGTGCAATCGTGGGACAGGGTGATATCCCCATTCGCAAAATCGTCAAGCTGATCAAAGACTCCGGTTATGATGGAAATATCACGGTGGAGTTCGAAGGCATGGAGGAATGCAAAGCCGCTTCCAAAATTGCGATGCACAATCTGCGCCGTTTTTGGGATGAGGCATAGGAAGGAACGATAGCAGAGATTTGGTGTAGGGCCGCGTTTTCGCGGCTCTTTTTGGCATACGCAGTATACAATCCAGGAGATAACAGCGATATGCCATAAAGAGGCATAAGTGACGATAATCACAAGTATGGTATACTGAACATATGCAGCCTGAAAATAACTGGCTATGGATAGGAGAGATCATGAATCTATGCAGGTATTTGAAGACTGGAACCAAAAGGTGAAGAAGACGTTTAACGCAACCAATCCCGAGGCGGTATTGACGGTAACTGAAGCGGGCAGCCTGCTGGGGCTGAGTAAAGACCAGATGAAGTTATACGTGGATAAAAACAAACTCACCAAGGTACCCATTATGAGAAGTGTGCATCGATACCTTTTGTTAAAAAGTGAAATTGATCGCATTGTGCAGGCACAATAATTACAGGGAATTTAGCGCAGCCTTGCATCACACGGGTAATAACAGAATAGAACTCTATAGCCATTTTACCGGGCAGAACTCGGGCGAGTGGCTTTTTTCTTGAGCGCAGGTTTAGGCGTAAGTGAAGCACGGAGAATGCGCACAGAATATTTGGGGAAATATACCTTCGAGATAGTCACTGATAAGAGTAGGAATTTGCGCTTGTCAAAGGATAATCCATTCCTATATACTCTTGTCGCAAGTGGCCTGACCTATTACATGAACTCAGGGGAGATGAACAATCCATGGCAATTAACTTGAATGTGTACCTTGTTACCAACGGTAACGGGCGTGAAGCTGTCGAGTTCTACAAAGAGGCATTTGATGCGGAAGTGCTCGCGATGCAGACTTTTGGAGAAGGCCCATCCAGTCCGGATCATCCAATTCCACCAGAAGCGAAAGATTGGATTATGCACGCTTCTCTGCAAATTGGCAGCTCGGTGCTGATGTTATCTGACACACTCCCCGGTATGCCGCACACCATTGGGGATAACATCACGGTGACGGTCAATACGGATACAGCTGAGCAGGCGAAGGACATTTTCGCTAAACTTGAAGTAGGCG
Organism: Paenibacillus sp. FSL R7-0652; assembly: GCF_038595045.1. Classification (NCBI taxonomy): domain Bacteria; kingdom Bacillati; phylum Bacillota; class Bacilli; order Caryophanales; family Paenibacillaceae; genus Paenibacillus; species Paenibacillus sp. FSL R7-0652. Next base: position 297,785 of record NZ_CP152001.1, read on the forward strand.
GTAAAGTAAATATGCCGATTCAAGAAACCTTCTGGAGCCCGGCTTACGGTAATGTTACTGATAAATTTGGTGTACAGTTCCAAATCAGCGCGACTCCCGGACAAGCGTAGACACAGCTATAAGTCGTATGTGTTGAATGAAAACCTCCAGTCACTGCATAATGCAGCGTGGAGGTTTTTTGTACTTTTTCAGAAGAAAAACTAATCTTCCTTCTGAATCTTGGACGGATTGTTAATTTTGTAAGGTACCGGGTTGCGGGTCAGCTTTTTCTTAATAATTTTGGCTTCAAAACTAAGTACGTCGCCAACCTCCAGCTCCTGTTTCTTCATCGTTGCACTGTGGCTGGACCAGGCTTCACCAACCTCAATCACGTCAGGCTCCGTGATGGTTACGGACTCATAAATAATAACTTCGTCGTCATTATCCGAGAAATGATTCGGTACCGTCGTAAATTCTTTGACCACCGCGCTCATCTTCACTTTGCCATCCGGCAGATCGATTTTGACGGCTTTGGCCTTGGGGGCAGCCTTGGATTTTGGTTTGGTTCCCGAAGCTGTATCGGTTCCAGTACCTGTCAGGGGACCGATGTATTCCTCTACTAATCCGTCAGGGTCGCCTTTGAGGCCTGAGAATGAATGGGACTCGTCCATGTCTTCCTCCGGATCAACCGGCTCGGCTGGGGAGTCGGCTTTAACGGATGATCCAGCGGCACTCCCTGATTGTACAGACGTAGATTTACCGTTCACGGAAGCAGCGGAATCATCTGCAGCAGCCGTATCCGTATTTTGCTCTGCGGCTTCCTGATCTGTGCCTGCCTCTGCTCCCGCTGCACTTAATCCTCTTGTGCTGTAGCCGGAAGCCTGCATTTCTTTCAAATAGGATGGATGTATACAGTGTTTGTCCCCATTATCCAGCTCGATGACTGCCGTCATGTGATCCACATAACCGAGAATGGTGCAGGGCAGGTTCAGGCCGTTTCCTTTATAGTAGAACGTTTTGAGTTTGGTCGCTTTGGCCGAAATCAGGCCCCACTCCTGACACTTGGCAATTAACTCGTCTTCGTTGTCCAGTGCGTAGTAATCTGGTGGTTCAATCGTAAAAGCGTATGTCATGTCGATTTTCCGCCTTTCAGCTGCTCTTGTATTCATCGTTTCCAAATTAACATCAGTGTATCACATTATGTACCCGAAAGATGGAGATTCTGAAAGCCCATGTGCAGGGGCTGTGTTATAATTTGAACCAAATATACGGATGAACACTCTGTCATCGCAGCGTCATCTATATCATCTTTAAATTAACTTATACAGCTTAAATACATACTTAGAGGAAGGATGATTTTGATGGAGAAAAAGGTGAATCATCAAGCCCTTTGGCTGGCAGTTGGGGTGGCCCTTGGGGTTAGTATTGGTACAGCGACCGGGCAGATTGGACTGGGCATTGCCTTTGGCGCTGCTCTTGGCGTTGTCATCGGTTCGGTGGTCAGCAAACGGAAGGGTGCTGATTCCCATGAGATGTTAAGCGAGCATGTTCTGGAACTGCACAAGCTGCAGGACTGGGAAGAGGCCCTTCAACGCTCGCAGGAGCATCCAGTACTTTTGCTGAAACACAGCACAACTTGTCCCGTCAGTGCACGAGCATATAGAGAGTTCATGGCTTTTGTCGGCACGAATGCATCTGATCCCAAACAGACGATGGAATATCGGATGGTGAAAGTCATCGAGAACCGTTCGTTATCCCGCCACATTGCGGAAGAGACCGAGGTTCGCCATGAATCCCCGCAGGTGCTGCTGCTCGACCAAGGGCAGGTCATCAAACACACTTCACATGGACAGATCACCAAAAAACGACTGACGCAGTGGGCGGAGAATCCATTTGGGTGAGTTGGGCAAAACTACCTACGGGTGGTGACCTTAAGGGGGTAATGCGCACATATCTACATGATCTGTCCAAAATTAATGTGGATTTGGACTTTCCGATAGAGCCACCCCTGAATGATGCACATCAATCAGAAAAGGTAGTTCAGCTTTCCTTGCCTATTCAAGTAAGTCAGGTTACTCGTGTGAAAGAAGAACTTAAACAGCTGTCATCCCTGTATAATGAGTTTCACATTCTCACCTATGCTATTGATGATGCGTATCAAATATCCGAAGTAAAGCACTATTTGCCTAATCCGCATGATAATATAGCCTATTTTATAGAAGATCTGTCTGATCTCATCTCAGGCGCGGAACTTAGCGATCATGAGCGTGAAGTTCTCGCGCCTGACGTGGACGATATACTTGATCCGGCAGCATATGATATCGAAATTTTAGAAGAAGAGCGGCAGGGATAACCCACCCCTAGCCTCTATAAGTTGAACTATTTAATTACACCGAAACGGAGAGGACAGAAAAAACCTGAAAAAGCGAAGCGTTCGCCTTCATCACCGGATTTTCCCTTTGAAAAAAGGGAATCAAAAAAATCTGGGGATAACAGCGATTGGAAGGTTGTCCTGTCATCGGAGTGGTCCGTGTAATCATCTTAGTTTAACTTATATTTTAAGGAGGGAACCGTGTGTTCATGGGTGAAAATTTGACCAATCTGCGCATCATGCATGGATATTCGAGAAAGCAACTTTCCGAAAAACTGGGTGTTTTTCAACAAATATATGAAAAGTAGTCCGAATGCCAAGATTCGTGATATGAAGGGCAAGACTACCCGCAGTTCTTAAAAAGGGATAACTTACGCAATGTAATCCTAGATGGATATACATTATGGATATACATTTACGATGGACCCGTTCTTTCAGCTGACTGCTGAGAAGAGCGGGTCTTTTTTACGCTTTTTTTACAGCCATAGCTGTATTTCTTTACCCCCTTTTTACAGCGATTCATATTACGATTTTACTGCAGCAAGGAAGGTGAACGGTAGAAGAGAGGGATGAAGGACGCATGGTTAGTGATGCAGCGATGATTGGACTGATCGTACTGTTGTTTGCGGTGTTTTGGGGATTTGTGAAGTTTTGCGAGAAGGCCTGAGGGAAGAAAGGTGGGTTCTAAAGGATGATCTTCATCGGCTTTATTGTTCTGGCTCTGATGGTCTACCTCGGGTATGTACTCGTAAAACCTGAGAAGTTTTGACGCTGTTATTCATATTTTTGACCTGCTGATCTGATCGTGGTCAGAAGCGAGTAACAAAAAGCAAAGGCACGTTTACGTTTAGTTGATTAGGGAGGATATGCAGATATGGGTATCGGTGTAGTACAAGTGGCGGTTACGCTGCTAATCATTATGCTGCTGGTGAAGCCGATGGGCAGTTATCTGGTCAAGGTGTTTGGCAGACAGCGAACCGGGCTTGATCGGGTGTTTGGCGGACCGGAGCGGTTGTTATATCGGCTGATCGGTGTGCGAGAGGATGAAGCAATGGGGTGGAAAAAATATCTCACCGCCATACTCATCTCCAATGCGGTCATGCTGATCCTGATGTTTCTGGTGCTGCGGCTGCAAAAGTTCCTGCCGCTCAATCCGGACGGGATTGATAATATGCCAGCAGCACAGGCATTCAATACAGCCGTATCCTTTATGACCAATACCAATTGGCAGTCATATACAGGCGAGAACGCGCTGTCGTATCTGTCTCAACTGCTGGCGGTGACATTTCCGATGTTCACCTCGGCAGCAACGGGGTTTGCAGTGGCGATTGCCTTTATTCGCGGACTGGTAGGACGCCAGGATGATCTGGGCAGCTTCTATGTCGACCTGGTTCGGTCGATTACTCGTATTTTTTTACCGCTCAGCTTCATCGTGGCCTTGTTCCTTGTATTTCAAGGGGTGCCGCAAACGCTGGCCGGTGCGGTGAACGCAACCACGCTGGAGGGTACACAGCAGACCATCACACGCGGATTAGTGGCTTCGCTGGAGTCGATTAAACACATTGGCACCAACGGAGGAGGCTGGTTTGGCACCAATGCTGCTCATCCGTTTGAGAATCCCACGGCACTGAGCAATCTGGTGCATATCGTTTGTATGCTGCTGCTGCCCACGGCGCTGGTGTATGCCTTTGGCTTGATGGTGAACAACCGTAAGCAGGGCTGGACGTTGTTTGCTGCAATGGGAGTTCTGTTTCTAGTGATGCTGACAACGGTGTTTGTTTCCGAGTATCGCGGAGTGCCTGCGCTGGATGCGAATGGATTACAAACCAACATGGAAGGTAAAGAGGTCAGGTTTGGCATTCCAGAATCGGCTCTGTTTACGGCTGTAACTACGGCGGCAACGACAGGATCAGTGAACAATATGCATGAGTCACTTACTCCGCTTGGGGGATTGGTTTCTCTTGCTCAGATGATGCTGAACAATGTATTTGGCGGAAAGGGTGTAGGTCTGCTGAACGGCCTGCTGTATGTGATCATTGCGGTATTTATCTGCGGCTTGATGGTCGGACGAACACCGGAGTTTCTGGGCAAAAAGATTGAAGGCAAAGAGATCAAGCTGGCTTGTATCGCCCTGCTGATTCATCCGTTGATTATTCTCGTGCCAACTGCGCTTGCTTTAATGCGGCCTGAGGCTGCGGCATCCATCTCCAATGGCGGCACGCATGGACTGACCGAGGTGCTGTACGCTTTTTCCTCTGGTGCTGCCAATAACGGATCGGCTTTTGCCGGACTGAACGCGAATACAGACTTTTACAACATCACGATCGGCATTGTTATGCTGCTGGGAAGATATATCTCGATGATTGCCATGCTTGCGATCGCAGGTTCACTTGCCGTGAAAAGGGTTGTACCCGTCACGACTGGAACGCTTCGGACACATACACCGCTATTTGCCGGCATTCTGGTGATGATGATTATGGTCGTGGGTGCCCTGACATTCTTCCCGTCGCTGGCTCTTGGTCCAATTGCGGAGCATCTGGCGATGGTTCAATGAGTAAAAAGGGCAAGTCATAACGTATGGAGGTGGCATTCGCGATGAATGCAGTGGAACGAACGCAAGAACGAAAACATCAAAGCAGCAGTCATGCTCATTATCATCCTGCATCCAAAAAGTCTTTAAATAAACAGATGGTATACCAAGCCATGCGTGATGCATTCAAAAAACTGAATCCGATGGTGATGATCAAAAATCCAGTCATGTTCATTGTAGAAGTCGGTACATTTATCACACTGCTGTTATGTTTTGATCCCCACTTGTTCACCGCATCTGATGCAGGGCGGGGGTACAATGTGGCTGTATTTTTCATTCTGCTTTTCACGCTGCTGTTTGCCAATTTTGCCGAGGCGCTGGCTGAAGGGCGGGGGAAAGCACAGGCGGACACACTGCGTAAGACCAAATCGGATACGATGGCGAATCTGATTCAGAAAGACGGAACATTGAAACAAGTGGCTTCGACTCAGTTGAAAAAAGGGGATCTCGTCCGTGTGGAAGCGGGTCAGCTGATTCCAACGGACGGTGAAATTATCGAAGGGCTGGCTTCGATTGATGAATCGGCCATTACAGGGGAATCGGCCCCGGTGATCAAGGAAGCCGGCGGCGATTTCTCTTCAGTCACCGGAGGTACACGGGTGACTTCAGATTACATCATCATGCGGGTGCAGACCGATCCCGGCGAATCGTTTCTGGACCGAATGATCTCTCTTGTGGAGGGCGCACAGCGTCAGAAAACGCCAAATGAGATTGCCTTGACCACACTTCTTGCCGTATTAACGCTGATTTTCCTGATCGTCATACTGACGATGGTTCCGATGGCGAATTACCTGGGTATTCATCTTGATCTGGCAACGCTGATTGCCCTGCTCGTCTGCCTGATACCAACCACCATCGGCGGCCTGCTGTCTGCCATCGGGATTGCGGGTATGGATCGGGTGACACAGTTTAACGTTCTGGCCATGTCGGGGAAAGCGGTGGAAGCAGCGGGTGATATCGACACATTGATTCTGGACAAAACAGGCACGATCACATACGGCAACCGGATGGCTTCCGAATTTATCCCTGTTCAGGGCGTGACTGTACCTGAGATGACAAGGGCGGCACTTCAAGCATCTGTACGAGATGAGACACCGGAAGGCCGCTCTGTTGTAGAGCTTGCAGGTGAGCAGGGACAGAGCTGGGACGAAAGCAACTACACGGATGCCGAAAGTATTGAGTTTACTGCCGAAACACGCATGTCCGGTTTAAACCTTAGTGATGGCACGAAAATTCGCAAAGGCGCGGTAGATGCGATCAAACGTTACGTGACCTCCGAAGGTGGACGTGTGCCGGGGGATCTGGAAGATATTGCGACACGCATTGCGAAGGCCGGGGGTACGCCGCTGGCGGCAGCCATCAATAATCGAATCTATGGTGTAATTTATTTGAAAGACACCGTGAAACCCGGTCTCAAGGAGAAATTTGCCGAGATGCGTGCCATGGGCATCAAAACGATTATGTGCACAGGTGACAACCCCCTGACGGCAGCGACGATAGCAATGGAAGCCGGTGTGGATGATTTTATAGCAGAAGCGAAGCCTGAGGATAAGATTGCGGCGATCCAAAAAGAGCAGCAGGAGGGCAAACTCGTCGCCATGACAGGCGACGGCACGAACGATGCTCCTGCCCTGGCGCAGGCCGATGTTGGCCTGGCGATGAATTCGGGAACCATGGCGGCCAAAGAAGCGGCTAACATGATCGACCTGGACTCCGACCCGACCAAGCTGTTGTCGGTGGTCTCCATAGGCAAGCAGCTGCTGATTACACGGGGCGCGCTGACCACCTTTTCCATATCCAATGATATCGCCAAATATTTTGCCATCATTCCGGCTATGTTCATTCTCGCTATGCCGCAGCTTCAGGCACTGAACATTATGAATCTCTCTTCACCGCAATCCGCGATTCTGTCGGCACTCATTTTCAACGCGATTATTATTCCACTGCTCATTCCGATTGCAATGAAGGGCGTCAAGTATCGTCCGATGTCTGCCGAACGGCTGCTGAGCCGCAACGTGTTTATCTATGGTGTCGGCGGTGTAATTGTACCGTTTATCGGCATCAAGCTCATTGACTTGATTTTGTCGGGCTTGATGTAATGGAATAATAGCGAAGAACCGTACTGCGTTGATATCGCGAGAAAAATAAAATCGGATTGAAAAGGTAACTAGCGGCAGCCCCATCGAAAGGCAATACCTATAAGTCTTTTGTCTAAACTTAATACACTAAATCCATTCAGGAAGTGATTCGTATGAAGATGTTTTTACCCGCACTGCGGTTAGCGGTTGTGCTGATGCTTCTCTGCGGTCTGGCCTATCCTCTGGTAACAACAGGAGTGGCTCAGCGGCTGTTTCCTTCACAAGCGAACGGCAGTCTCATCACTCAAGGTGGGAAAATCATCGGTTCCTCTCTGCTCGCGCAGGAAGTGAAGTCGCCGGGGCTGTTCCAGCCTCGGGCATCCAACGCTAAATACGATCCGACCGCTTCCGCAGGTTCGAATCGTGCAGTTGCCTCACCGGAATATATCGCAGAGATGAATGAAAAGCTGGCTGCGCTCCGTCAGGAAAATCCCTCTCTACCCTCTCGAATCCCGGCCGATCTGGTTACTGGTTCCGGTTCAGGACTTGACCCCGATCTGTCTCCTGAAGCGGCGGAGGCGCAGATTCCCCGGATCAGCCGAGCGACAGGACTAAGTGAGCAGCAGTTGACTGAGCTTATCAAGGAACATACGCAAGGCCGCCAGTTGGGTATATTCGGCGAGCCGCATGTAAACGTAATGGAGCTAAACCTGGCACTCACTGCAGCACAACAAAAGTAGAAAGGGGGCTCCTTCCAATCCTGGAGGGGGCTTTCTCTATTATTGCGGAAAGGAGGATATGAGCATGGAGGACAGCTTCAAGCGCAAATCTCCTGAAGAGATGCTCCACCTGATTTCGAAGCTGCAGGAAGGCACACTGAAAATCTACATTGGCCCGGTCAGCGGTTCAGGCAAAACCTATCATATGCTCAGGGACGGCAATCATTTGCGCGAACAGGGCGTAGATGTGGTGATCTGTGCTGTGTCCACGATGAGAAGGCCTGAAACGGTTGAACAGCTTGGTGAGCTTGAGCGCGTACCCAGCATTCACTGGACTCGGAGCAGTGATGGAACAGAGATGAAAGACTTGAATCTGGATGCATTGTTGGTGCGTAATCCCGAGGTTGTACTGGTTGATGGGTTGGCTCATCGAAACCGGAAGGGTGCAGTACATGCAACCCGGTTGGAGGATATCCGTTTCCTGCTGCGCCACAACATCAGCGTTATGACGACGGTGAACGTATATGAGCTGGAAGGTTATACCGAACTGGCAAGACAGCTGACGGGAATCAAGGCAGCATATACCGTGCCTGCAGACACACTGGAACTTGCAGATGAAGTGAAGCTGATCGATGTTACACCAGAAACCATTTTGACTCGTTTTGCTGAAGGTCACCTGGAGGGCCACGGCAGCACAGCCGTTTTTCAGGAAGGCAATCTCGGCATTTTACGTGAGCTTGCGTTGAAACTTGTAGCAGAAGGGGTTAATGAATCTCTGCGTGAACATCGGGAGGAAATGGGTCTTCCGCCCACAACAGGCATTATGGAACGTATTTTTGTCTCCGCGCAGTACCACTGCAACGGTTCGGTCTACATTCAGCGTGGACAGCAGATTGCCCGTCGATTGAACGGGAGCCTGCATGTCGTTGTCTTCCGTCAAATGAAACAGCCGCTGACGAGGGAAGCAGCGGTATTTCGCCGCAGCATGATGAAACTGGTGGAGAAAATCGGCGGACACATGGAGGAACTTCCGGTCTTACACCGTCGCTATATTCCTGCCACATTGGCACAGTATGCTATCAAACAGCAGATTACCCGGATAATCATGGGACATTCACGGCGTACACGCTGGCAGGAGGTATGGCAGGGCTCCATCATTAATGCGCTGCTTCGCAGACTGCAGGGTGTTGATCTGCTGCTTGTTGCGGATCGGTCAGCTCGTGAGGGTGAGTGGGTTGTTCCAGCGAAGGTAAGCGATATGCAGACCAAGACCTATCGCAGACTGAGTGAACAGGAGATGCATGAACAGATTGAACTGATTCGGCGCGGTACGTTCAAAATCTATATCGGGGCTGCCCCAGGTGTGGGCAAAACCTACATGATGCTGCGGGAAGGCAATGATCTGCTTCACAAAGGCATCGATGTGCGGATCGGGCTGCTGGAAACACATGGTCGAGCAGATACAAAGAAACAGATCGGGCATTTACCCGTCATTCCGCGTGAGCAGCGCTTGTATCAAGGGACGCAGCTGGAGGAGATGGACACCGAAGCGATATTGCGAGTACATCCGGAAGTTGTGCTGGTGGATGAACTGGCTCATACGAACGTGCCTGGCAGTAGAAGGCAAAAACGCTATGAAGATGTGCTTCGACTGCTGGACGCAGGCATATCCGTCATTACAACCGTGAATGTGCAGCACCTTGAAAGTTTAAACGATGCGGTGGAGCAGATTACAGGTGTACGGGTACGGGAAACGGTGCCTGATCGAATTATTCAATCGGCAGATGAGGTGCAGCTGATTGATGTGGCACCTGGGGCCTTGCGGCAGCGCATGCGAGAGGGTAAAATCTATGCAGCTGCCAAGATCGAGCAGGCACTTGCGAATTTTTTTAAAATGGGCAATCTGATTGCACTGCGTGAACTGGCTCTGCGTGAACTTGCAGATGATGTGGATGAGCGGCTCGAATCACAGGCATCAGCACGTACACTTCGGGGGCCATGGCGGCGTGAGGAATCCGTTTTTGTATGTGTCAGCAGCGATCAGCACGCTGAGCGTTTAATCCGTAGAGGTTTTCGGATGGCTTATCGTTTGAAGGCAGCCTGGCATGTCCACCATGTACACATCGGTCCGGCTATGAGTAGTGAGATGAAGCTTCATCTGGCAGGTTTGGAGCAGCTCACTGTGAGGCTCGGGGGTCATTTTCACGTCCATTACAGCTCGAAGCTGGGTGAGGTGCCTGGTATTTTGACTGCGAAGGCTGCGGAAGCGAAGGCGACACAGCTTGTGGTGGGGCAGGCCAAGCGAATCTGGTGGCTGAACGGCCAACGCGGATCGGGTTCCGTGGTGAACAAGCTTGTGCGTCTGTCGAGGCATCTTGATGTGTTGATCGTGGCAGATGATGATTATAGATAAAGCAGGTGGAATTCAATTTGTCGGAGCATATGAAAAAGGGCAGGCATGAGAAAAGTAAACAGGAGCCGTTTCGCTGGAGAAGGTCCCCTGCTTATATATGGGTTACACTTGGCATCATTCTGTTAACTGTCGTGCTTCATGCCACCCGCATGAGTGGCGACTTGGTGAACGCTGCCCTGGTTTACCTGTTTCCCGTACTGATCAGTGCCGTATATTGTGGAATGGGGCCTGCCGTGTATGCGGCAGCGCTCAGTGTTGTTATGTTTGATTTCTTTTTTGTTCCACCTTACCTCAGTTTTACTGTGGAAGATTTGCAGTATCTGATCTCGTTCGCAGTATATCTGGCAGTTGCTGTTATGACGGCAAGTCTTGCAGGCCGGCTGCGGCATCAGCTGGAGAGGGTTAAATCACGGGAAGCAGTAACGAATGCCTTGTATGATTTGAGCCGTCAGATCACTGCAATTACGGATCTCGATACCCTGCTGGATAACATGACTCGCCAGATATCCCTTATGATAGGAAGTCCGGCAGCCATTTATCTGCCGGATCAGCAGGGTGAACTAAAGCTTGGGATGAACTATGCATCTGGTCAAGGTACAGAGAAGAGTATCTGGGGAACCCGTCCCTCGGAGCTGGCTATCGCGGATTGGGTGTTTAAACACGGACAGACTGCGGGCAGAGGATCGACCAAACTCGGGGAGTCCTCCGGCCTGTACATTCCGCTTCGGACAGAGGATCGCATTCACGGTGTGCTTGCCGCAGACATGACCGCTGGCGGGACGGAGAAACAGCAGGAGCAGCATCTGCTGCTGGATGCCTGCGGAAGCCTTGCAGCAGGTGCTATCGCTCGGATGAAGCTGGCTGAGGAGGCTCGCCTCGCCCAGGTTACCGCCGAATCCGAGCGTATTCGAACTGCACTGCTGGATTCCGTCTCCCACGAACTGCGCACACCTTTAACCGCCATTATCGGCTCGGCCACTGGACTTATTGAGAATGACCACCTTTTTACAGCAGAGGACCGAAAAGAATTGACTGGCAACATCCGCGATGGCGCACTGCGTATGAATCGTCTGGTGACCAACCTGCTGGGGATGGTACGGCTGGAGAGCGGCATGCTGCAGTTGAATCGCAAATGGTGTGACGTAGGGGATATGATCAGCATTGTACTGATGAAGGTGAGGGAATTCAGCCTTCATCGTGAGATTGCGGTGCAGTTGCCGGAGGAACCTGTATTTTATTACGGAGATGAAGTGCTCTTGGAACAGGTGCTTGTAAACATCGTAAGCAACGCGGTTAAGTATTCACCCGATGAGAGCAGGGTTACTATTCAGGTTAAGAAGGAAAGAAATCAAGCTTCCCTGACCTTCATCGTAGATGACCAGGGTATCGGCATTCCGGAGCCGGAGCGCGCTCGCATTTTCGATAAGTTTTATCGTTCTCCATCCACGCAGCATATTACGGGAACCGGATTGGGGCTTGCCATCTGCAAAGGTATCGTGGAAGTTCACGGAGGTACAATTCAAGCTGAGGCAAATCCGGATGGGGGAACGAGAATACGTATAGAACTGCCTGAGGGAACAGAAGAATTGCCGTGTTCCTGTTCAGGGCAAGGAGAGGTTGGAGAATAGATGAACGACGCATCAGGAGCTCGTATTCTGGTGATTGACGATGAGCCGCAGATTCGCAAACTGTTAAAAGTGACTCTTCAGGCTCACCAGTATGAGCATTACGAGTGTGCTGATGGGGAGAACGGAATTATGCAGGCAAGCATCATGCATCCTGATTTGATCATACTCGATCTCGGTTTACCAGGAATGTCCGGCATGGACGTACTTCGCCGGATAAGGGAATGGTCACAGGTGCCGATCATTGTGCTTACAGCGAAGGATCAGGAAGCGGATAAAATTGCTGCACTGGATGGTGGCGCAGATGATTATGTGACCAAGCCGTTTGGCATGGGTGAACTGGTGGCCCGAATCCGGGTGGCGCTGCGGCATGTGGCCAAAACAACCGATGAACCGGTTCTGCGCTTTGGTCCATTGGTAATTGATTTGGCTCTCAGACAGGTTGAGCTGGATGGAGAGCAGATCAAGTTAACGCCGACGGAATATGAGATGCTGAAGGTGCTTGCCTCCAATGCGGGTAAAATTATTACCCAGCGTCAGCTTTTGCAGCAGGTATGGGGTGCACACCATCATGAATCAGACAGTCACTATCTGCGGATTTATGTGGGCCATTTGCGTAAAAAGTTAAAAGAAGACCCCACCCGCCCAATCTATATCCAGACAGAACCAGGCATCGGATATCGTTTTCTGCTGTTTGCGGAGTAGCAGTATGTTACAAGTTTCAGGGAGGACAGTACGGTGCGATGTATACGTTTCAGGGATCTCGGTAAAGTACGGCGAAAAAGTTCATGGTCTTCTTAAAATAAATTCAAAGAGCACCGTCCCTTTAACATTCTAAAGGAACAGTGCTCGATTTTTATATTATGAGAATTTGGGCAGCCAGTCGCCGTGGGCTTCAATTAAATCGTCGCACATGGCCACAATGTCGTCCATGGACAGCTCGGCAGCAGTATGCGGATCAAGCATAGCCGCGTGATAGATATGCTCCTTTTTGCCTGTCATTGCGGCTTCAATGGTGAGCAGTTGCGTGTTGATGTTGGTGCGGTTCAGTGCTGCCAGCTGCGGCGGCAGGTCGCCAATGTATGTTGGGCTGATACCGGAACCATCAACCAGACAAGGAACTTCGACACATGCTTCACGCGGCAGATTAGTGATGAGTCCGTTATTCATGACATTTCCGCCGATCTTGTACGGTCGATCTGTCTCCATGGCTTCCATAATGTGCGAGGCATATTCGCGGCTGCGGGTATGCTGAATATTTTCGCTTGCGAACAGCTTCTCCCGCATCTCCTTCCATTCGGCAATCTGGTTTACACAGCGGCGTGGATACTCATCCAGCGGAATGTTGAAGCGTTCGATCAGTTCCGGGTAGTTACGTTTGATAAAGTACGGGTGATACTCCGCGTTATGCTCGGAGGACTCGGTTACGTAGTAACCAAAACGGTGCATCAGCTCATAACGTACCATATCGTCATGGGTTTCCTGCTGCTTTTGTCTCGCAAGTCGTTTGATCTCAGGATAGAGATCCTGTCCATCTTTTGTAACCTCCAGCAGCCATGCCATATGGTTAATACCAGCAATCTTGGCGATAACACCTGTCTGATCGATCCCCAGCGCATCGAAGAGATGGGGTACGCAGACCTGCACACTGTGGCACAGTCCTACCGTTTTGATCCCGCCATGCACGTTCATAACATTAGTAAGCACAGCCATCGGATTCGTATAGTTCAGGAACCAGGCATCCGGGCATACTTCCTGCATATCCTTGGCGAAGTCCAGCATCACCGGGATGGTGCGCAGGTTGCGGAAGATGCCGCCAATGCCGAGGGTATCGGCAATCGTTTGACGCAGGCCGTATTTCTTCGGAATTTCAAAATCGGTGATCGTACACGGGTCATACCCGCCGACTTGAATTGCATTAATTACATATTTGGCTCCGCGCAGCGCTTCCTTGCGGTCATGATATGTCTTCACGGAACAGCGGCTGCCCAGCGATTGGGCCAAGCTGGTTAACAAGCGCTCGGAGTCGCCGAGACGCTCGGCGTCAATATCAAACAAGGCCAGTTCAAAATCCTGCAGAGCCTCCGTCATCATGACATCACCTAATACATTTTTAACAAAAACGGTGCTGCCCGCACCAAGAAACGTAATTTTATTCATCCCATGTTCATCCTTCCCGAAAAAATGTTGTACCCCAACTATAGGCCGAACAGGCTCATATCACTATGGTTCAACCCCTCCCAAACATGGCATAATCCCATTTATGTTTTCGTTTTCATGAATAATTTGCGTTTTTCACCTGTTATAATTTAGTGTTATTACAAGTGAGGACTATTCAGGTTTCATTTATGATAGTTGATCATCAACGTCGAAAGGAGGTTAACATGAGCCGGAAAATTGAAATGAATGTCGTTTCTGCGGGCTGGACACAGATGGAGCTGGTCTTATTATTTTATGGATGGGAGGCATGTGATCCTGCCCATTATTGGGGACCGGGGGTACGTGATTCCTATATTGTGCATTACATTCATGAGGGCCATGGCACGCTGTATATGGATGATCGGAAATATCATCTGAGTGAGGGCCAAGGATTTCTCATATTACCCGACACAGTTATCCATTATGAGGCCGATGCAGAGGAGCCATGGACATATTCATGGTTTGGCTTCAGAGGTGTACAGGCAAAAGCCTTTATGCAGCGTGCACAGTTAAGCGAGGCCCATCCGGTGTTTACTGCTCATGAACCGAATATCATGGCAGCGCTGTATGATGAAATGCTTCGAGCGGGAACGAGCCAACTTCCAGGAGGAGATGTGATGCATCAAAGTTTGTTATACCGACTTATGGCAGCGTTAATTGCATCTGCACCGATTAAAGAGGAAGAAAGCCCGCTTCTTTCGCCTAAAGAAACTTATATTCGGCAGGCTGTGCAGTTTATGGAGAACAGGTACAGCCAGCGCACCTCAATTCTGGATATCGCACAGGCTGTCGGGCTGGATCGAACCTATTTATCAGGATTGTTCAAAGAGCGATATGGCAAGTCACTGCAGGCCTTTTTCCTGGAGTATCGCATGAATCGTGCAGCGGAGCTGCTGCGCAACCCGATGCTGTCCGTGAGTGAAGTAGCCCACTCCGTTGGATACACCGACCCGCTGCTCTTTTCCAAAATGTTCAAACGTGTGACAGGCATATCGCCGAAGGGTTCGCGAGTGCGAGATTAGCCGCATTTATCAATTTCAATATTGAAAGAAAAGTTTTGAACATTATTCCGTATGCCGCTATACTGATACAGAAGTGCAGCAGATAACAGCCTTAAGCTGAATTAAATACGTGGAACTTGGTGCTCTGTCCGCTTGGACAGAAGCTTAAAAGGGAAGTCCGGTGTGATGCCGGCGCGGTCCCGCCACTGTAACAGAGGAGTCAGGCAGCATATCCACTGATCTTGGGAAGATCGGGAAGGAGCTGCTATGGTGATGATGCTGAAGCCAGGAGACCTGCCAGGTTTGACAAACACAGCAGTACCCTACGGGAGATAGGAAGGTGTTTAAAGAGCATGATTTTTTCTGAAAATCTGTTTATTTAAGACGTCCTCATTCCGTGTAACGGAGAAGGGCGTCTTTTTGGGTTGAATGGACGTAAAGATATGCGCAATACATCGGGAAGGACGTTTTTCATTGGGCAGATATATCGTTAAACGATTATTACAAC
Organism: Paenibacillus sp. FSL R7-0652; assembly: GCF_038595045.1. Taxonomy (NCBI): domain Bacteria; kingdom Bacillati; phylum Bacillota; class Bacilli; order Caryophanales; family Paenibacillaceae; genus Paenibacillus; species Paenibacillus sp. FSL R7-0652. Next base: position 313,268 of record NZ_CP152001.1, read on the forward strand.
TGGTTGCCGTTCTGTTTGGCATTACCTTCCTGACATTTCTATTAACCTATCTTTCCCCTGGCGATCCGGCCAGACTGATGCTGATGTCCACTGGAATCACACCTTCGGATGAGTTGGTCAGACAAGTGAGAGTGGAACTGGGATTGGACAAGCCGTTTCTGGTTCGGTATGGAACGTGGCTTGCGCAGGTTGTCACCGGAGACTTTGGTACGTCATATAAGTATGACCGTCCGGTAATGGAGGTGCTGTTGGCGCGTCTTCCGGCAACACTCCGTTTAACGGGAAGTGCCATGCTTTTGGTAATTTTGATCTCTTTTCCGTTGGGAATCATCTCGGCTGTACGGCGAAATCAATGGCTGGATTATATGATTCGTCTATTTTCCTTTGCCGGTTTGTCCATGCCAAGCTTCTGGCTGGGTATGCTTCTGATGCTGGTGTTTGGGGTGCAGCTGAAGCTGCTGCCCGTCATGGGCAGTTCCGGCTGGAACAGTCTGATCCTGCCTGCGGTCACGCTGGCCATTCCGCTGATTGCGCAGTACAGTCGGCAGATTCGTGCAGCGATGCTGGAGGAGACCAGTCAGAATTACGTCATGGGGGCGAGGGCAAGAGGTGTGAAGGAGTCAATCATCATATGGCGCCATATTTTGCCGAATTCACTGCTGCCGATAGTGACCCTTCTGGGTATGACAACAGGTGCACTGCTCGGCGGAGCAGCCATAGTCGAAAGTTTATTCGTATGGCCGGGAGTGGGACAGATGGCAGTGGATGCGATTTTTACACGAGACTATCCTTTGATACAGGGATATGTGATCTGGATGGCGATCATCTACGTTACGCTGAATCTGCTTGTTGATCTATGGACACATCTGCGTGATCCGCGCATTCGATTGGATGTGGACATTTAGATGAGCGCAGCAATTCGAGCATGGCTGACACAACGCCGCAGCTTTGTATTTGTGCTGTCTCTGGCCGGGAGCTGGATCATTCTGGCTCTGATTGCCCCACTGCTGGCTCCGCATGATCCACTCGCCACGAATTTTGCCAAAGTGCTGCAGCCGTCCAGCCCCGAATATCCACTTGGGACGGATCAGCTCGGAAGATGTGTCCTGTCTCGACTTCTGTATGGAGCAAGGACTTCACTGCTGCTTACGTTTGTGATGATTGGGATCGTCTTCAGTTTGGGTGCAGTGGTTGGTGTAATTGCAGGTTTTGTCCGGGGAGTGGTGGACACGGTGCTTATGCGGCTGTGTGATACATTGATGGCGTTTCCGGGATTGATTTTTGCAATTGCCGTGGTAGGCATGTTGGGCCCAGGATTGTTAAATACTGTAGCGGCACTCTCGGTGGTCTGGTGGGCAAAGTACGCACGCATGGCCCGAAGCTTGGTCATTTCTCTTCAGCAAAAAGAATTCGTCACCGCTGCCGCTTTCAGCGGTGCGCGTAAGATTCAGATCATTGGCAGAACGATCCTGCCTAACATGCTGCCTCCCCTGATCGTGATGGCGATGATGGACGTGGGCGGCATGATGCTGTCCATCTCGGGACTTTCTTTCCTGGGACTTGGTGCACAGCCGCCCGACCCGGAGTGGGGAGCAATGTTAAATGAAGGCAGAAGGTATCTGCAGACCGCGCCATGGTTGTTAATTTATCCGGGGGTTGCGATATTCAGTACGGTTATCATTTTTAATTTGCTGGGAGACAGTCTGCGAGATGTGCTCGATCCCAAAAAAAATACAGGTTAACTGAAGGGATTGTGAAGGATGAGGAATGTTCAACGAAAGTGGCTGTTTGCTCTTATGTCTATGATGGTCATTCTGGTGCTCACCGCTTGCGGCAGCGGCAAAAATTCATCGGCTTCGACATCATCGAATGCTGCGGAAAAATCATCAGATACAGATGCGAGCATCTCAGGTGCTGCAGGGAAGAAGTCTCATCTAAATATTGCCTTGTTCTGGCTGGGCAGCAGCCTGGACCCTGCGGAAGAGTGGAACGGCTGGACGCTGACACGGGCTGCAATAGGAGAGACGCTGATTCAGTTTGATGAACACATGAAGATGGTGCCCAAACTCGCAGACAAGTTGGATCGGGTTGACGATACGACCTGGCATTTTCATATTCGTGACGGGGTAACATTTCATAATGGCAATCCGGTGACTGCGGATGCGGTGAAAAAATCAATCGAACGATCCATCTCGCTGAACGAGAGAGGTCAATCGACACTGCCGATTGCATCAATGGCTGCCAAAGGTCAGGATCTGACGATCAAAACAACGCAGCCGGATGCCTCACTGCTGGGCAATATTGCTGAGCCGCTTTTCATTATTGTGGATACGAGTGCAGATACATCGAAATTCAAAAGTGCGCCGATAGCCACCGGGCCGTTCATGGTTACAGGATATACACCTGACCAGGAGATTCAGGTTAAAAAATACGATGGGTACTGGGGCGGTGCGGCCGATCTGGACACGATGACGCTGAAATACATCAAGGATGACAGCACACGTGCACTGGCACTTCAATCAGGCGAGATTGATGCAGCAAGTAATATAGGACGCAGCAATATGTCTCTTTTTCAGGACACATCACAATACACTATTGATGAAATACCCAGTCTTCGTACTCAGTTTGTATGGTTTAACACCAGCCATCCGCTGCTGAGTGATCCGAAGGTTCGCCGTGCGATCTCTTACGGAATCGATCGCGAGATGTATGCGAATACACTGGTAGGTGGACAAGCAGCCAAAGGACCATTTACATCTGCTTTGCCTTTTGGGTACGACAAGCTCAGAGGATACAATTATGAGCCGGATAAGGCCAAACAATTGCTGGATGAAGCTGGATATAAGGATACGGATGGAGACAGTATACGGGAAAAAGATGGGGAAAAGCTGTCGCTGCAGCTCATTCTCAATGCAGCGTACGAATCAGATTCCGTTGTGGCGGCTGCGATGCAGTCTCAGCTGAAAGAGATTGGCGTTGGTCTGGAGCTGACCTCATATGAGGATCTTACCGATCATCAGAAGAGCGGAAATTATGATTTAGCCCTAACGAGCATTAACACAGGCATCACGGGTGATCCGCAGTATATTCTAGACTTTTATTTCAAGACAGGTGCGGAGTGGAATGTGGGTGGATACAGCAATCCGAAGTTGGATCAGCTCATTGAGCGACTTCACTCAGAGTTTGATGTGGAGAAGAGATATGCTCTAGCAGCAGAAGCCCAGCAGCTGATTTTGGACGATGCCGCTTATATGTTTTTGACATACACACCGATTAATATTGTCAGCAAAAGCAATGTCAAGGGCGCGGCGATGTACCCGATCGACTTTTATCTGCTGGATCGCAATATCAAGGTTGAGCAGTGATGATGCCGCCGCGTGCAGTAACAGCATCTCTTCTTGAAGTGAAAAATCTGTCTGTGAGCTACAAGGAAGCGGCTCCGTCTTTGCGGGAAGTATCGTTTTCCATGAGGCAGGGAGAGATCATAGGTATTGTAGGTGAAAGCGGCAGCGGGAAGTCCACCCTGATTCGGGCTTTACTGGGCCTACTGCCTGTGGGCGGGCAGTACAAGGAAGGAGAGATTACTTTCGGGGATCGGGTGCTGCTGCGCGGCTCACAGCAGCATTGGCAGGGGATGCGCGGGAAACGAATTGCGACGGTATTTCAGGATACGGGTTCCTATCTGAATCCGATTCGAAGCATCGGGAGTCAGTACGTAGAGGCAATTCGTGCCCATCTTCCAATGTCCCGGAAAGAGGCTCAGGCCCTGGCTGTCCGCACGCTTGCCCATGTGGGGCTGGATAATCCAGAACAAGTCATGCGTTCATATGCTTCGCAGCTCAGTGGTGGTATGAAGCAGCGGGTAGCGATTGCGATGGCTGCTGCGCTGGAGCCGGAACTGCTGCTGGCGGATGAACCGACAAGTGCGCTGGATGTTACGACTCAAAATGAAGTCATGAAGCAATTAAAGAAGCTTTGTATTGAAAAGGGAACAAGCATGATACTGGTGACACATAACATTGCTGTTGCAGCCCATATGGCAGACCGCATCGGTGTGATGTTAGACGGCAGATTGGTGGAACTGGATGAAACGCTGCATGTCATATCGAATCCGGTCCATGCGTATACGCGCAAGCTGCTGCAGGCTGTACCCGAACTGGAGGGGAATGTACATGACCGATGACAAATCACCGATTCTGAGATTGAACAGCGTTTGCAAAACGTACGAATTGAAAGGACAGCAGGCTGTTCAGGCATTGCAAAACGTGAATCTGGCAGTGTATCCCGGGGAATGTCTGGGCATTGTCGGGCAGAGCGGGAGCGGCAAAAGCTCCTTGGCCAAATGCGTGACGCAGCTGGAGCATGTGAATTCAGGAGAGATTTGGTATCGTCAGCAGGAGATCACCCGTTTGAGAGGTGAGAAGCTGCGCCGGATGCGTAAACAAATTCAGATGGTCTTTCAGGAGCCGTCGATGATCTTTAACCCACGTATGAAGATAGGCATGTTCATCTGTGAACCTCTCTTGAATTATAAATTAATGAAAGGCCCGCAGGCCGTTCAGGAAACACGCAAGCTCTTGGAACGAGTCGGGTTATCTGCATCCGATGCGGATAAATACCCGCATGAATTAAGCGGCGGGCAGCAGCAGCGGGCTGTGATCGCCCGTGCAATTGGTGTAAGGCCCGAGATTATTATTTTTGACGAGGCTACCTCTGCACTGGACGTTTCGATCCAGCAGCAGATTCTGGATCTGCTCATGGAGCTGCGCAGGGAGACAGCAGTTTCTTCCATCTTTATATCACATGATCTTGCTGTGGTGCAGCAGGTAAGTGATCGCATTGCAGTCATGCATCAAGGGAAAGTAGTGGAGGTTTTGGACAGCGCAAGGTTGAGCAGTTCGGCGAATCATTCCTACACGAGAAGTCTGATGTCTTCGGCGTTGTCCTTACGAAAGCTGAAGGATGAAATGCAGAAGCGAGAACGTGTGGTGGTTCTGGCGGAGAGCATCTAAGTTCATTATACGTAAACAGGGTTATCTGGAGTGAGTGGATCAGGCAAATTCATTCACTCCAGATAACTATTTCGTTTACGGCATGTTTCATAATAGTCAGGCAACGGGTGTTCCGTTCGGCAGCGGATGATTCGGGGAAAGCAGGACGACATCGCCTTCGCGGGGTACACCGCCCAGCACAAGGACTTCGGAGAGGAAGCCGGCAATTCGTCTTGGCGGGAAATTAACGACAGCCACGACCTGTTTGCCAATCATCATGTGAGGTGTATATCGCTCGGTAATCTGGGCACTGGAACGCTTCAGACCCAGCGGCCCAAAATCAATTATCATTTTGATTGCAGGAATGCGAGCTTTCAGGAAGGGTTCGGCCTCCACTACGGTACCTACTCGAATGTCATGCTGCATAAAATCTTCAAAAGCAGCCATTAAGGTAAACTCCTCTCAACTAAATATGGTATTTAGTATATATGACGTAAAGCTGTAAGAACATAAAAATCCAGATTACGCTGTATCGTAATCTGGATTTTCGTTGGAATGTTTGGATGAGATACTTTGATGACATTTCCGAAGAAATGTTCCGAAAGAATATGCTGCAGCGGATTAAGATCTGTTCCAGTTCTCTCCGGTGAGATATTTCTCGGTAAGAATGGACAGCATCTGAATCCCTACTTCGTTATGTCCGCCCTCAGGGATGATGATATCGGCGTACTTTTTAGATGGCTCGATAAACGCATCATGCATCGGTTTGACCGTTTCGAGGTACTGTTTGTACACGGATTGAATCGAGCGTCCACGCTCCTCCATGTCACGCAGTACTCTGCGCAGAATACGTACATCGGAATCCGTATCTACAAATACCTTGATGTCCAGCAGTGTACGAAGATGCTCATCAATCAGTACATGCAGCCCTTCGACAATGACGATGTGGTTCGGCGCAAGCTCAATCGTTTCGCCTGCAGCGCGGTTATCTATGGTGAAGTCATACACGGGAGCATACGCTGGCTGGCCCTTTTTTAACAGGGTAAGATGCTCGATCAGCAGATCATTATCAAAAGCAAACGGGTGATCATAATTCGTCAGTCTGCGCTGCTCAGGTGTGAGGTCTGACTGGTCTTTGTAATAATTGTCTTGGGATATAAATGTAACTTTAGCTGATCCCAGACGTTCAATAACGGAGCGGGCTACCGTTGTTTTGCCGGAGCCGGTTCCTCCGGCGATACCAATAATGAGCATGGTTGTTCCATAAACCTCCCTAAAGTGGCAGCATGATCAATCGATGAAGAGTGCCCAAAATGTTTGATTTTTGAACTCGATCTGCATGTCTGTCTGCGAATACACAATTCCTTCATTGTACCACAGCTTGTTGACTTTTTCATCTTGAGGAACAGACCATGTTTTGCCTTTAAGAAGGATGCTTATTTTCAGATTTACAGTTCTAACGTATTCTAGAATGTGACTGGTGTCCCGGCATCTTCCAGGGAAGAACCAGGTTCTGGCCAATCAGACGGATAAGCAGACTGAGCATAATAAACCCAAGCAAACTTCCTGCGGTATTGGCTATTAGATCATTAATATCGGTCGAGCGGCCGTTACCTAGCGTAATACGGATCACGAGCTGCAATAACTCAATAGCTAAACTTAACGTTAGGCCTGCCGTTGCCATTTTGCGTATTGAATCAACCGAAGGTTTCAGAAGAGGAAGCAGGAACCCTAGCGGCATAAATAGCACAATATTTAAAAGAAAACTATGCGCATCCGCAGTCAGCAGCGGAACCCATTGAATGTTTGCATACCAGGGTGTCTGGTTGGCATAGATTCCGATGTTCACATCGATGGGGAAAAATACAAAATGCATCATGCCCAGCATGTATATAACAAATGTTAGCATCAACATATACTGTTTGCCTGTATATCTGACTTTGCCCGCTCTGGCATGGATCGCCAGAGCAAGCAGGGCCAGAATAAACAAAGGTACAAGAACAACAAAAGACGAAATGGTAAATTGAATGGACATGTGACGACCCCTTTGCAATGAAATGAATTTGAGCTATGGAAGCTGAATTTTCATTTCCATTCCCTTGATGAATTGATTGTCTTTGATATCTTCCGCAAAGTCATCTTTCACCTTAAAAGGTTTCACGACCAGGTATTTTACATCCTTAGCTGTAGTGGCATAAATGCTTTCCCAGTTCAACTGGTTGGCTTCATACATACCTTCACCGCTCAGTGCGGTCAATTGCCGGCCTTGATCATCATAGACAGCAAAGCGAATCTCACGTAGTTGTTTCTCTTCTTTATTACTTAACGTGTCTTTCCCTTTTAATGCGATCGAAGCAGTTAGACGAGTCGTAATAGGTGTGACCTCGGCTTTGTTCACAGTGACCGTGTACAGATCATTTTCTATCGTACTATTCGGTTGAACGTTATGAGTGTCCGTTGTAGATTTGGTGAACGGAACGGTCAACTCAAACTGATGATCAATACCTTGCAGCGTTAATTTAACCTTAGCCTCGAACTGATCCGGGATGGCGCGGGTGTGGTCCGCAGGAATGACCTGTTCAAAAAGCAGGGTATCAGGCTCGTTCGCTCCGGCTGAACTATAGAACAGACCGCTATCTGGGCGAGACCCATTCACATCGAAAAATACGTTTTCAACGCCACTGCTCAGTTTCACGATATCCCTGCCATTGTCGTACATGCCCTGATTGAGATTAGGTGCAGTAACATGAACGAGAAACGCCGCACGTGTGCCGTCATAGACTGTCTCTAATACTTTGAATTTGACGTCCTGATAAGCAAAAGAATGGTCCACAGTCGTAGTCAAACCTTCGTTACCTGCCGTTCGAAGTCCCATATCGGCTTCAATGGAGCTGAAAAGACTGCCTACGAGCGGAATGCTGCGCAGCGAATCGGCCATCGCTGGAGAGACAAAACCGGATGCAAATACCGTCATACCCAGAACTGCTGCTGCGATAGCGACTCCTGAGATACGGCGCAGTCCTTTGTGAGTACGTCTGGAATGCTTCTTATGAGCCTGATGCGATTCCATGTTCATTGTTCCATTTCCAGGTGATTCAGGCAGGGAATCCAGTGTTGCATCAATGCGGCTGCGTACGATTTCAGACATGATAGGACGCTCCTTTGCTTGTTCTTTTAATTTCTGATCGAGATTAAATGGGTTCGACATGTAATTTTACCTCCCGAAAGTTTTTAAATTTCTGATAAAGATCTTTCCTTGCCCGGTTCAGCCTCATCTTCACAGCGCTTTCGGACAGCCCAAGTGTGTCAGCAATCTGACGCAGACTCATATCTTCAAAGTAGTGCAGGACAATTACAATTCGTTTGGTTTCCTCCAGCTGATCGACCGCTTCTCGCATATCCACTTCATCGTATGGACTGGATTGTGCCTGATGTTCTGCGGGTACTTCGGCGTAAGAAGTGGAGAGAGAGCGGCGGGATAACAAGGTATTGCATTCATTGATGAGAATACGGAACATCCATGTTTTGAAATACTGCGGTTCTCGGAGGGTGTGCATGGATTTGTAGGCTTTCAGAATCGTTTCCTGAATCGCGTCCGCGGCATCCTCCTCTTTGCGCAGCATGGATATAGCGGTATTGTATAGGGAATGTTCAATCTCTCGGATCAGCCTGATGAAAGCTTCACGATCTCCCTGAATAGCTTGTGTAATGAGATCGGGTAAATCCATAGTTAACAGCTCCTTTCGTAACGGTTTATATTGTGAATAGATAAATCTCTTGGACGTTTTACATAGATTAGACTGCCGGGCAGGGGATAGGGTCACATTTATTTTGGGAGTTTGAAAAAAGTCCGAGTGTGCCGTGAATGCTGGACGCTTCGTATGGTAGACGTCTACGGGAAAGGCAAACCCTTCAGTTGAAGCAGTATAAGGATGGAGGAAGCAGTTTGGGATGCTTCTGGAGAACACAATGAATATCAATAAAAAGCACGCACCTATCAGATCATGACGGGTACGTGCTTTTTATTGATGTATTCATATATATAGAAAGCTCATGGGGGGAGCTGAGGTATATTCAAGTAATACAGTCGACTATTAAGCCATGTTCATTCAAATTCAGCTATGCCACTGCTAATCTGCAGCATTTACAGACCAAGCAGTTCCTTAACGCTTTCGGCAACAGCTTTGCTGGATTGCGGGTTTTGTCCCGTAACTACACGTCCATCCGTAGTTACATAGGAAGTGTATGGTGAAGATTTAACATACTCGGAAGCGCGTTCGCGCAGGGCATCTTCCAGCAAGAAAGGAACATACTTTGTTTGTTGAGCCAGTTCTTCTTCCTCGTTGGTGAAGCCGGACACTTTTTTATCGTTAATCAGCAGCAGGCCATTGGACAGCTTCACATTGAGCAGGGCAGTAACTCCGTGGCACACGCCGGATACCACGCCACCTTTTTCATAAATATCACGTGATAGCGCTTGGAGTTCGGCATTGTCCGGGAAATCCCACATTGTACCGTGTCCACCCGTGAAGTAGATGGCATCGTATTCGCTTGCGCTTACTTCGCTCGGTTTCAATGTGTTTTTCAATTTGTTCATGAAGGATTCGTTCTCGAAATAAGCTTTGGTGCTGGCATCCAGAGAGTCGCCCAGACTTTTCGGATCAAGTGGCACGCTGCCGCCGTTCGGGCTAACCAGATCAATCTGCACATTATCGTTATGGTCGAACTCTTCAATGAAGTGAGTGGCTTCACTGAGCCACAGACCTGTAGGCTCATCCTTCGTTGCATATTTATCGACATTGGTCAAAACAACTAATATTTTTTTCATAATAAAACCTCCTGTACTTTGCTGTAATTTAAATTGTGTAAAATATAATTGATAACAACTTTATGCAGGTAATATATCATACTCATTTTCGGAAGTAAACTAAAAATATGAAATTCGGGCATGGCGCAGGGCCTGGTAGGCCTTGTTTGATTTTTACAGGTTAAAGAAACATCAACTACTGCACCCCTCATATATAGAGAGTCTTGATGATCAGCCGGTAAAAGCATACATTAACGAATTGTTTCAACAGCTATCACGGACCATGTGAAGACGGAAAATGGCTTGAGACTGTGTTTAACACCGAGGATTTCCTGCTTTATTTAAAATTTTAAAAAAAGTAGATTCAAAGTCCTAGGACCTCTGTTATAATCATGTCGAAAGATGTCAATTTTGACCAGATGTCTTCTACATATCGGGGAGGTCTATTCTATGAAAAAGTCAACAAAGCTTCTCTCTTCAACGGCTATTGCCGCGATTGCAGCCATATCGGTGGTTACTTCTGCTTCGGCAGCAAGTTTAGCAGCGGTCAAGCCTAGTTCTTTATCATCCGGCTTAAATATCGCTTTATCCAGCATAGACATCTCTTCAATGGATATTGAAACGGCATTGATGATGGTGCAGCAGGAGCGCACCAGATTGCTGGATGCGCAGCTGCAAACGCAAATCCAAGAGGTGCAGAATCGCAATCAACAGATCGCTGATCTCAATGCAAAATTGCAGGCCGCTCAGCAAAACGGGGATCAAGCTGCCGTGCAAACACTGAAGGGCCAGATTGATGCCCTCAGCAATTCGCAGCAAATGGACATGCTTCGCCTGCAGTCCATGTCTAACAAACGGAATGAAGCTTTTGATCTTATGACTAACTTCATTAAAAAAATGCAGGATTCCAGATCTTCCATCATCGGTAACATGCGTTAAGACAGGGATATAAAACAAGGATTAGAATGGTACTTTCATCAAGAAACACAGCGTTACCAAAGCAAAAAGAGCAAAGCGGGAATCAACATTCCAAAGCTTCGCTCTTTTTTTATTTTACCCGGCCTGCTTAACCGGACCAGTCGCGGCGCCGAGTGAACAAATCTTTCAATTCGTCAGTCGACAGTTCGGTAATCCAGTTCTCGGAGCTGGTGATGATGTTGTCACTAAGCTGCTGTTTGCTTTCCAGCATCTCGTCGATGCGTTCCTCCAGTGTACCGAGGGAGATGAATTTGTGCACCTGCACGTCCTTGGTTTGTCCCATCCGATAGGCCCGGTCTGTTGCCTGGTTCTCCACTGCGGGGTTCCACCAGCGGTCAAAGTGGAAGACATGATTAGCCGCCGTCAGATTCAGCCCAACACCACCAGCCTTGATGGACAGAATGAAGACCGAAGGCTGCTTGTCCGCAGGCAGTGTACGGGACTGAAATTCCTCAATCATGCGATCACGTGCAGTCTTCGACGTGCCACCATGCAGGTAGAGTACAGGCTCTTGCAGCTCCTGCCGCAGCACTTGCTGTAACATCTGCCCCATGCCGATATATTGTGTGAAAATCAGGCATCGCTCCCCCTCGTCACGCAGCTCACGAACAAGCTCCATCAGCCGTTCCAGCTTGGCCGAACGGCTGATCAGCATCGCCATATCCTGCGGGCTGTACACGTCATAGGCCGATGCTGACGGATGATCTGACGGCAGTTCCTCAGGCGGCGTTTCCTTCGTTAACAGCAGCGGATGATCGCACAGCTGCTTCAATTGGGTTAACGCCGAGAGAATCGCACCTTTGCGTTTGATGCCCTCCAGCTCTTTCATTTTATCCATAAGTGCCTGCACCGATTGGTCATATAGTGCACTTTGTTCACCTGTAAGGTGAATATATGTTTTCATCTCGTTTTTGTCCGGCAGATCAAGCTGGATATTCGGATCTTTTTTCTTGCGGCGCAGCATAAAAGGTTTGACCAGCTGCTGCAGATCCTGCATGCGCTGCTCATCCTTGTCCTTCTCAATCGCACTGATGAATCGGGTCTGGAATGCACGGGAACTGCCCAGATATCCGGGATTAATGAAATCATAGATCGACCATAGCTCAGCCAGCCGATTCTCAATCGGCGTACCTGTCAGTGCGATGCGGTGTTTGGCCGGGAAGCTGCGTACAGCCATAGACTGCTTGGTCTGAGCGTTTTTGATGTTCTGCGCTTCATCGAGACAGATCGCAGACCAGGTATAGGTCTCGAGCAGTTCCTGATCCAGGGTCGCCGTAGCATAGGAGGTGATGATAATATCCGATTGCTCGGCTTGTTCCCGGAATTCTTCCCCGCTCAACCGACGTGCTCCGTAATGCAGACTCACACGGATGGAAGGAGCAAAACGACTGATCTCTTTCTGCCAGTTACCCAGTACGGATGTCGGACAGATCAGAAGGGCTGGAGCCTGTCCGGGCAGCCTCGGTTCATGATCCTTGATGTGCAGCAGATACGTAATGAACTGGATCGTTTTCCCAAGGCCCATATCATCGGCAAGACAGGCCCCAAGGCCAAACCTGCGCAGGAAACCAAGCCAAGCGAAGCCCTCCTTCTGATAGGAACGAAGTTCGGCATGGAGTCCATCGGGGACGGGCAGGGAGGGAGCTCCGCCTTGTCCGCCTCCAAGCTGAGCAATGACCCGATTCAGATGTTCATTCAACTCCACCTCAAGCCTGATGCTCTCGTTAGTCTGAGATTGCTGAGGTTCTTCCTCGGCTTCGGCCTGCTGACCTTCTTTCCACTTCTGCTTGGCATATTCCCGCTGTTCATTATGCAGCAGATGCAGGTGCAGAATATCCTGGAATGAGAGTCCCTGCTCCCGATCGACGCCGCCCATCGCTCTGCGAATCTGCTCCAGCAGATCGGGATCGAGCGGCACCCATTCGCCGCGGAAGCGAACGAGCCGTTCGTTACGGGCGACGAGATCCGCAAATTCCTCCTCGGTAAGGTCAGAATCGCCAATGGCGATGCGCCAGTCAAAATGAATGATCGAGTCCAATCCGAAGAAAGATTGACCCCGCTCACTGCCTTCCTCCGGTTTTACCTTGGCACGCAGCTTCGGTTTCTTCTTGCGGGCGGCTTCCCACCAGCCCGGCAGCAGGACCTGCCATCCGGCAGCCAGCAGTCGACCGCTCTCTTGGGTGAGAAACTGCCAAGCTTGCTGGTCATCCAAGGGATCGCTCAGAATATCTCGTCTGCCGCTGATGGAGCTGCCGAGCCGCGGCAAATGTGCGCGAAGCTGGTCCAGCCATCCGGCCGAGCGATCCAGAATGAATGGCGTCCAGCCTTCGGGCCATTCGCCTTCCAGCCGCCCGCGTGAATCCAGCATGACCGGCACGAGAACAGCAGCGTCCAGCTTGTTCTGCAGTACCAAGCGCAGGCGCCAGGAGAAATCGTCCTCATCCGGCTCCTGCAGCTGCAGCATCGGTCTAAACGGTGCAGCATCGGCTTTCCAGCCGATGGACACCAGCCATGACCGGGCATCCAGGCCTCCTGTCCGCGGAATCGCTCCGCGCTCAGGGAAGAGCTGCGGGAACTCCCGGCGCAGATCGGCGGCAGCTTCTTCTGAACTGTACCAGCGCTGAAACACAGCGGCGGAATAAGCTGCACCAAGCCCTTCGGCGTAACTCTCATCCGTCTGCTGGAACGCTTGGTCAAGCGCAGCAAGATCCTGCTTTTTCAGGCTGTCCGGGTCCCATGTCCACTGAAGCTCTCCAGTACGGTAAGCCTCAAAACTGGGGACATATTTACGATTCTCGATGGATGATGCCAATATCGGTGCAAGTCGAATAAGGTGTTCTGCCTGCTCATCCCACTTCCATTCGATGTGGATCAGGGTTTGCATCTCCGCAAAGAATGGAATAACTTCTTCGGCAGGCAGCACCACAAGTTCGATCTCTTCAATCTGCCGGATTTCCAGCTCCGTGCCATAGAAGGAAGGAGCGTGCCAGGCAAAAAGGCGCTGCTTCAACGACTGGCCTGATACAAAGTGGTGTGTATTCAGAGCACCGTATAACAGCGCGTCGCCATAGCCTGTCAAAGCCACGTGTACTTCAATCGTTTCTGTGTATGGATGAATTAGACTCATGGAATCAGTTTACCTTTCCGAAGCTCTTCCTGCAGGGCGCGCAATCGGCTGTTGCGAACAGCCAGTGCCGTAATGAAATGCTCCCACGGCTCCTCCCGCTTCATTTTTTTGTATATTTTAGATAGTCGTTTCAACAGCTTTACAGCAGCTTTATAACCATCTCTATTTTTGTGCCCAATATATCGTTCGACCGCCTGATGATAGAACGGCAGCAGCAATTCAGGGGCATCCTTCTCGATTGGCTGCAGCACCGCCACGCGAAATTCAAGGGGTTCTGTGCCTGTGCTCAGCTGAAAATCAATCCATCTGCGCCACTGCCCCCGGGAATGCATGGCATCCTCATAGGCGGGGCGGGAGTGTGGAAGCATGCCGACCAGCGTGTCCCACATCCGATGCTCGGCTTCCGGGACATGCTGAATTGCGGTATCCCACAATCGCATATAGTCCTGCAAAGGAGAATTACGGCGGTTGGCCAGCAGGGGCCCAAGTTGGGCCAGCCATTCAGCAAGACGTGGCCAGTCAGCTTCATCGGCTAGTGTATGGAGAAAATACAGCAGATGTTCTGGAGGAATGCCGTACGCTGAGCTGCCGTGCACAAGTTTCTGCCAGGCGGATACATCCTGCTTCAAGTGGTAGTACATCCAGCTTTGAGCCAGCACAAGCGGCAGGGGAAGAGGCTGTTTGCTCTTTCTACCCATCTTCTCTGTAACGGGTGAAGTTCCCTGAGTACGGGTTCCACTGTCCTCATTGTTCTCGATATCATCATGGGATGTATCTTTTCCTGCAGCCTTCAGTACACTGCTGTTTGAAGATGCTGTCTCAGCAGTACCCATAGAGGCAATTAGATTCGCTTCAACCCTTGCCAAAGCGGTCAGCTCGGACTCCAGCATGTCCCGCTTCCCCTGAAGCTTGGGCACGATCCAGTGCAGCCACAGCTTTGAATAAATCGGCGTGAAGAACATCATGTTAGCTGTCTCCGGCAGCATTTCTGCCCGCAGATAAGCTGCAGTTTCGTCCAGTCTCGCCCAGACTTGTTCAAGGGCTTTGCTGTCCAGCCCGGATAAGTTCAGCGGCTGAAGAAGCAGGGAGTCGATTGCCTTTTGGAGAGCATCCACCGCGAGCTGGGCAGGATAACTTAAATACACAGGTGTATGCGTAATAGAGTTACGCGCGGGCGGTATGCAGTACCGCATGAGATAGAGCTGAACATGCAGTTCAAAGAGCTGATCCATCGCAGCGGACATCTTCGGTTTGATAGCGTATAGTTCATCGGCCGCTTCTTGAATGTAAGCCGCAGCTGCTGTTCCTGTTCCCAGCCGTTTGAGACTGGCACGAAACAGCTCATGCCATTGTGGGATGCTCATTGCGGCTAACCCTGATGCCTGCTCTTTAATTTCGCTGTACCGATTGTTGTCAAGAGAGTTATTGTCTTCGCCTGCAGTTTCTTGATCTTCAGTGCTTCCAAAACTAAAACTGTAGGCTCTCCCGGAAGCAGACCCAGCCGGTCTGCTGGTTTGTTTCAAAGAGGTACTTGCATGTGCATTCACCAGTGCAGGGACTGGGCGCCCCTGCAGCTCGGCATAACTCATCAGCACGGCAGCCATGTGTTTGCATGGAGAGTTGACCGGACAGGCACAATAACTGGTGGATAAGGCCTGCATGCGGAGCACAACCTCGTAGGATTCTGTACCCTGTACTTCGGCCATAATGTTTTGGGACTCGTTAAAGGTTAAAGGTCCGACACGTTTCTGTTTATAATATTGGAATCCGCGCATGATCGTCAGGTTGTTGAAAATCTCCGCAACTTCACGGATCAACGACTGCCAATGCGCGTCTTCCATAATCCAATCATGAGATATATTCATTATTCCATCTCCTGGGTAAACAAGGGTTCACTAATGGTGACACACGGGATGTCACAACCTAGATTTTTAATTGATTCTATCATATCAGTTATGTGACTGCTCGTGCATGGCTATCCGAATCTGCAGGATCTCACTCCTGCAGGACAGAAGATACACCTGTCGGATCATTTCCTGTGGACATGCAGGAATACTCCATTTTGTGTATGCTTATCATACGTATTCCTTTCAGGAGCAATGCAGGCTGCGCAGCGGCTGGATAAAGACTATATCTAACAACAGGAGAGAGCACATGAAAATTCTTACATTAAACGTCCATGCCTGGGCGGAAGAAGATCAGCTGAACAAGATCAGTCAGCTGGCGGATTTTATCAACACCCATCAATTCGATGTCATTTCGATGCAGGAAGTAAACCAGTCGATTCAGGAGATGGCGCTGCCTCATGAGGAACTGCAGACGTTTACAGCGACTGAAGCTGACGTGACGATTAAAAAAGATAACTATGCCCATGTCCTGCTGCAGCAGTTGACCGAGACCTATTATTGGACCTGGATTCCAACGCATATCGGGTTCCGTACATATGATGAAGGGCTGGCGATTCTAAGCCGGACACCAATTAAACGTTCCTTCGGAGAATATGTGTCTCATATGCGTGATTATAACAACTATCGCACACGCAAAATTGTAGGAATCGAAACGGTCGTTCAGGGTGAGGCGGCATGGTTTGTGAATGGACATTTTAACTGGTGGGATGATGCACAGGAACCTTTCAAGGGGCAGTGGGATCTGACGGAGAGTAGACTGGCACCATATATGGATCAACCGCTGTATCTTATGGGGGACTTCAACAATGTCGCTGAGATTCGCGGAGAAGGTTACGATTATATGATGGAGCATGGCTGGAATGACTTGTACACAACAGCGAAGCAAAAAGATGATGGAGCTACTGTGGTCAAAGCAATTGCCGGATGGGCCAACAATGAACAGCCGCTGCGGATTGATTATATTTTCTCGAATCGTCCTGTACAGGCCCAGTCTTCCAATGTGGTGTTGAACGGTAAAAAAGGGCCGGTCGTATCCGACCATTTCGGTGTTGCGGTGGAAATCTAACAACCGAACGAGTAGGCTTAAATATGATACGAAGCCTCCGCTCATTTCCTAACAGGAAGATACAGCGGAGGCTTGTTCATTTTGGATTCATCCATTTTATATGTAAAGCATGTTGGCTTGGGTTTGTTTCTATAATATACAGTAATTACTATATTCAATGAAGGAGGATGCTGTGGATCAGGAATTATTTTTCCGAAGCTGCAGTCCTGCACTACTATAAAGGCTTAATCCAGCGCCAGCATCTCATGTACAAACTTTTTCAAATTCGCACTGGTCTCGCTCAGCTGCTCAACACTCTGCATAAATTCAGTTACAAGCTTGGCCTGATCCACTGCTGCTGTCGTCACTTGTCCAATCTCCTGCTCCATATGTTTCATGGAATCCTGAACACTTCCCAGAGAGGTTTCGATATCCGACGCAGCCTGTTTCGTATGATCGGAGAGTTTGCGGACCTCGCTGGCTACCACCCCGAATCCTGCTCCCTGTTCTCCGACACGAGCAGCTTCAATCATGGCATTTAAACCCAGCAGGTTTGTCTGCTCAGACACCTCGCGAATCACATTGGTGACCTTCGTGACATTAACCGAGTTCTCGGAAGCCTTCTGGGAATTACGCAAAATCTCTTCAGAGGTTGCCGACAGCTGCTCGGAATGGGCTGCAATTTGCTGAATGCCGCCAACCAGCGTATGGATTGTGGTTTCATTCTGGCTGATCAGTGTTTCCAGTTTCAGATGGTTATCGAGTGCATAGTTGACCCCGAGAATGCCGACAACTTCTCCGTTCTCTTTGACGGGAATGAGGATGGAGTCGAAAGGTCTTCCCTGAAGATCACCAGGCATACGTACAATCGTGCGGGTGTCTTTATTCGTCAGCATCTTGAAATGTTTGTAGTCATCATGCAGTTCATCGCCGGCCTTTACTCCGATATCGAGGCTTTCTGCTTCGGAGAAATATAATACCTTCTCATGATCATTAATCGATATGGAGATATCATCGCGGAACATTTGACGTACAAAAGGCATCGCATTAACTAAAGATTCAAGAGTATTCAATATTTATCTATCCTTTCAGAATAAAATGGGCATTCTTCAAACTACTATTATATGTATCGGTATTATTTCCAATTTTGTTTAAACATTTATTTGATGGAATGATGCGGAATTAGACAGATAGGGGACCCGTCACAACGTTGGGTGTAAGCGCAAACAAAAATCTGTAGCCACCATGCACCTTGTCAGTTATACTAGGATTATTAATCAGACGAAATGGCGAAGTAGAGTGGTTTCCTGCGAAGCAAAGGGTAAGTCTACTGAGGTTAAGCGCTATATCTAATTTTTAAAGTGGTAGAATAATGTCCTGATAATACAGGCTGGAGCTTTATTAGATGAAGATGTACTCCAACATGAGAGGAATGTGGCATTCGATGACAACTTATTTCAGTGAACCGCAGAGTATGTATTATCGATTCGGAGAAGATCAGGAGCAGGTCTTGAAGGTACTTGCCGAGAGATATATTGGTGCCAATGCACAAGCTGACTTCGTATACAGGGCATTTCAACAGTCCGGGATTTTGCAAAATGATAAAGGACTTTATGATCTTGATTTGGGTAAACGTTTTCCCGATGCGCCCAAAGATCATATTTCGTATGCTGCAGCGCTTGTATGGGGTGATGAGAACCGTAATCTGGATGTACTTGTACGATGCTATGGGCCTGTGCGCTTTTATTTCAACGAAGAGCTGGTCTACCGTTCTACCGTCATTGATGAGATTACACCAGACGCAACCGTGAAGCTGGGGATCGACATACAGCCTGGGTGGAATACCATATGGCTGGAGATGAAAAATACACCTGCCGGTTTCGGATGTCAGTTCGGTTCTGATGAAGGGAAAGTACGAATTCTGAATGTTTTGGCTCCTTATCAAGAGCGTTCAGGACAAGCGGGTTGGGTCTATTCCGAACCGGTATCGTCAGGGCAGGTGCAGCCTAACCTGCTTACAGGTGAAGGGGAGAACGGCTTGAAGTGGCTGCCAGAGGTTCAGTGGCCCGTATCGGAACAGAAGAAACCAGCTTTGGAGAGAATCTATGGGCTTCTTCCTGGCAGATGTGCTTATGCCTGGACGCATCTGAACAATCGTGATGCATCCGGACGTCCAGTTCAATTGTCTGGACAATCCTCCGGTCCACTGCAGATATGGCTTGGCGGCAGACTGGCTGCTGAAGTGAAGCAAGCAGGGGCGTTTGAAGTAGAAATAGCGGTTTCCTTTGGCCGCAATGATCTGCTTGTTCGCAGTGAGTGCCAAGCTGACGCAGCCTCATGGGGATTTGACCTGAATGCATCTGTGGGTTCGGAACGGATGCAGTTGGAGCTTCCGCAGCGGGTGCAAGGAGCCTTGGATGAATGCTGGCTGTACGCAGGACCCTTCGAAACGGGGGCGGAACCGGAACTGGCAGATTTGATGCGAATGGATCGCGTATACCAGACAGGTACAGGTCAGCAGGGCACAGAGGCGAACAGCAGTCCGGCGAAAACAGGACGAACATATTGGCGGCTGGATCGGCCAGATGCCTTTATCAGACCTTATTATGAAAATGCGATGTTGAGCAATAAATGGACGGTAGGAGGCGTGACCAACTATGGACGATGGGATTACCCGCTAGGGGTTACTGTATACGGACTGCTGCAGGCGGGACGTTACATGCAAAGACCGGACATTGTTAGGTACGCAGCGGAACATGTGCAGGCATGCACCCAGATGTACGAGTATTCTCTGTGGGATCGTGAGCAGTACGGTTTTCCGGCAATTAACCAGCAGCTGATTATGCTGAAAATGCTGGATAACTGCGGTTCCTTTGGTTCAGCGATGCTGGAGTCATATACAGAATGCAAGGAACCCACATTCCTTCCGATTGCTGAACGGATTGCAGACTTCATGCTCTCCCTTCTGGAACGTCGAGCCGATGGAGCTTTCTACCGTACATGTGCAGGTGAGTATGCCGAGAACACAATGTGGGCAGATGATCTTTACATGAGTACGCCGTTTCTTGTGCGGTATGCACGAGTAACGGGTAAATCTGAAGCGCTCGACGAAGCAGCCAGACAATTTTCACTATACCGCAAATATTTGTTTATGCCGGAGTACAAAATCATGTCTCATGTGTATGATTTCAAATACGAGCAGGCTACCCAGATTCCTTGGGGCCGCGGCAACGGGTGGACTCTATTCTCTCTGACGGAAGTGCTGGAGGCACTCCCGGAAGATCATCCAGAGCGTCCTGCTTTAATTGCCTTTTTCAACGAGCTGTGTGAAGGTTATGCGGCACTGCAAAGTGAGAGTGGGCTCTGGCATCAAGTGTTGAATCATGCGGAGACGTATCTGGAAGCCTCCTGCACAGCTATGTTCGCTTATGGTTTTGCGCGTGGTGTACGTTTTGGCTGGTTCAAAGATGATACGGCATATGTTACAGCGGCTCAACGGGCGTGGAAGGGATTGGTCAGCAAGGCTATTGATCGTCAAGGGAATGTGCATGGCGTATGCAGCGGATCGAGATATGCATTCACAGCAGAGTACTACGATCAGGATCTGCGCACCGTAACCAATGACAACCATGGAATTGGCATCATGATGCTGGCTGGAACTGAGGTAGCCAAGATGGAGAAGCATCTGTCGGGGCGTACAGGGAACGCTGCCTTGTCTGACTCTGCAGCTTCCGCTGTACACTGAGAGATAATATGCGTGCGAAGAAAGCAGGTCTTGTCTGAAAGGAATGACTACCACCGGAAATGTGGTTTCCGGTGGTTTTTCTTTCCGGTTAACCCCTTACTTTTTTGAAAGGATAGCTTACTTTTGTTTATGTCATGTGCAGTGACAGACGATTACAATAGTTTTGTAAGCGATTTCATATAAGCAAAAAGGGGAGGAAATTCATTCATGATCATCACCAAAAAGTGGGTAACCCTGTTCTGCCTGTCCCTGTTATTATTCGCTACAGCCTGTTCTGGAGGAACCTCAAGCACACCGTCATCTTCCGGTGAGTCAGGCCAAGGCGGTGCTTCCGACAAAATTGAACTGCGCATGACCTGGTGGGGATCACAGACCAGACATGATCTGACAACCAAAGTGATCAAGCTGTTTGAAGAGAAACATCCAGGCATCACGATTAAACCTGAATATTCAGGCTGGGATGGGTATTTTGACAAACTGACGACGCAGGTCGCCGGATCGAACGCTCCGGATATCATCCAGATGGATTATGCATTTCTGACAGACTTTGCGCGGCGAGGTGCACTGCTTGACCTGACGCCATATGCAGATAAAGAGCTGCGTATCGAGGATCACGACAAGAGCATGATCAAAGCCGGATCGATCGACGATAAACTATATGCCATCACCCTGGGGGTCAATGCACCAGGTGTCATATATGATGCAACATTATTCCAGCAGCTCGGCATTGAAGAGCCAAAGGAAAGCTGGACATGGGAGGACTTCTCAGCGACTGCAGCCAAGATTGCGGCAGCGAAGGGAGAGGGGTTCTACGGATCGGCAGACATTTCGGGTGCCACGAACATGTTTGAGGTATTTGTGCGGCAATCCGGCAAAGGATTGTTTGAAAATGGCACCATGACAGCGACAAATGATCAATTGAAGCAGTGGTTTGAGATGTGGGCTGCACTTCGTGAGAACAGAGGGGCTACATCTGCGGAAGTTGCAGCTTCCACCACGAATGCACTCGAAACCAGACCGATTTCTTTGGGTACTGCTGCCATGGATTTTGCGTGGTCCAACCAGCTGCTTACATTCCAACAAGTGAACAAAAACCAGGATCATAAACTGGGCATTCAAGTGCTGCCGCATGGCGTGAACGAAAAACGAATTGGTGAGTATCTGAAACCAGGTCAGTTCATGTCTGGTTATTCCAAATCCAAACATCCAAAAGAAGTGGCTATGTTCATTGATTTTATGGTGAATGACCCGGAAGCGACGGCGATTCTCGGATCCGAGCGCGGTGTGCCAGTCAATGCAAGCATCCGTGAGCAGCTGCAGCCGAAGCTGTCCGAAGGAGAGAAAGTCATTTTCCAATTCATTGATACCGTATCAATGCATTCCAGTGAGATCAGCCCGCCATACCCGCAGGGATTTGCTGAAGTAGACACGAGTTTCAAAAGTGCAAGCGAACAGATTGCTTTTGGCCAAGGCAGTATGGAAGACATCATTGCCCAATTTATTGAAGGAGCCAATGCAGCGCTTGGATCAAGCCAGTAAAGAGACTAGAACCTGCAGCTGTAAATGAGTTTGACCTGTATCTGTAGATATGTCTTGTAGACATATCTACAGATACAACTGGCAGGAACCGTTCTAATTAACTTCAAATAATGCGGGGAGGTTGCGAAAATGACGACATCACAGGTCAGTCAAGCCAGAATCGAGAAAGTAGCCGCCCGGCGGGTGAAACGTCGATACGCTCATAATGGAGCCGCCCTTCTATTTCTCGCTCCCTGGCTTGTCGGATTAGTATTCCTGACCCTGGGTCCCATGCTTGCTTCGTTATACATTTCCTTTACCGACTACAGTATCCTGGCCGCCCCGAATTGGGTCGGTCTGGATAACTACGTCACGATGTTTACTTCTGACAAACTGTTCGGCAAGTCACTTCAGGTGACATTTACCTATGTAGCGGTATCTGTTCCGCTTAAACTCATTTTTGCCTTGTTTGTCGCCATGCTGCTTAACAAAGGTATTCGCGGACTTGGCATATACCGCACCGTGTACTACATCCCGACATTGCTGGGAGGCAGCGTAGCCATCGCGATGTTATGGCGTAAAATGCTGGGTGGTGACGGATTGCTCAACAGTGTACTGGCGATGGTAGGCATTAAAGCACCTGACTGGGTGGCCAATCCGAAGTACGCACTGTATTCCATTGTATTGTTGTCCGTATGGCAGTTTGGTTCATCCATGATCATTTTCCTGGCAGGACTCAAACAGATTCCACCGGAGTACGATGAAGCTTCAGCCGTAGATGGTGCGGGTCCGATGCGAAGATTTTTCTATATCACGCTGCCGATCCTGTCACCTGTCATCTTCTTTAACCTGGTCATGCAGCTGATTACGTCCTTCCAATCCTTCACACAGGCTTTCATCATCAGTAACGGCAGTGGGGGTCCGGTGAATTCAACATTAATGTACTCTTTGTATCTATACAAAAAAGGATTTTCCTTCTTCCAGATGGGGTATGCTTCTGCCATGGCATGGGTGCTGGTGATCCTGATCGGCGTATTTACACTGCTCGTATTCCGCAGCAGCAAGCTGTGGGTACACTATGAGGATGGTGGGAAATCATGATTGGACAACGTAACTCGGCAGCTTGGATTGTCACCAAACATGTACTGATTTCAGGCATCGCATTTCTCATGCTTTATCCGGTTCTGTGGATGCTGGGCAGCTCGTTCAAGCCAGGGCATATGATTTTTACGGAGACCTGGTTCTGGCCGAAGGAGTGGAATTGGCAAAATTATGTGACGGGCTGGTCCGGCGCTCAGGGCAATGCCTTTTCCAAATTCCTGACGAACTCCGTCGTTCTGTCGCTGGGAGCTGTGCTGGGCAATGTGATCTCCTGCTCGATGGCAGCTTACGCGTTCGCACGGCTGAACTTTCGCTTCAAAGCGATCTGCTTCGGGCTGATGCTGATGACGATTATGCTGCCGCACCATGTCACCTTGATTCCGCAGTATATTCTCTTTAATCAGCTGGAGTGGGTGAATACGTACCTACCGCTTGTTGTACCAAAATGGCTGGCAACGGATGCATTCTTCATTTTCCTGATGGTGCAGTTTTTCCGGGGATTACCTCGGGAACTGGATGAAGCAGCGACCATTGATGGATGCGGTCCGGTGAGAATCTATACCAAAATCATTATCCCGCTCGCTTTTCCGGCACTTGTAACGACGATGATCTTTACGTTCCTGTGGACATGGGATGATTTCTTCAGTCAGTTAATCTACCTGAGCGACGTGAGCAAGTATACCGTTCCGTTGGGACTGCGTCTGTTCCTGGATTCCAGCTCACAGTCCGATTGGGGTCCGATGTTTGCAATGTCTGTGTTATCCCTTGTGCCATGTTTTATCGTATTTATCGTGTGTCAAAAGTACTTCGTGGAAGGAATCGCGACTTCTGGGCTCAAAGGGTAATTCCAAGACGAAACGAGTTGATTCCGTATGCGAAAAACAAGATGGTCTGTCTATATTCATCAAAAGCTGCAGCAAAGCAAGCTCTCCACATTGATGGTGACTTGCTTTATTGCGTTTAATCTGATGCTCGTCTCGGTCATTGTTTGGCTTGCCTATCAATCCTTCTCTGCAGTCACATTTACCGAAATCAGCAAGGCGCGTCTTGCTCTCTTAAATGAAAGCACCAGGCGGGGGTTTGATTTTATTACAGGAGTGACGGGCACAGCTTATGGACTGGCAAGCAGCAGAGAGTTGTCGAGCTTGCTTGAAACGACCCATGCGGGCAGGCTGGCACAGATTCATCAGCGGAGAGAGGTTTCCAGAATTCTGGATCATACGATGGTGGTAAGTGAAGGGATAACCTCGATTGAGCTGTATACGGATGCCTTCAACGGAGTGAACGTTACGATGGCTGACCGTATTTTTCCTATAGATACTATTGGGAACGATTCGTGGTATGCTGCGCTGGAAAAAGCAGATGCAGCCTGGGTCCCGCTTCGAGAGAACGAATCCGGCCAATCTTTGGTTGGATATGCACAGCGGATTTTTGACAGCCGGGGCGGGACGGTCGCTTATGTGCTTATTCGTCTGAGCAGAGCGGATATCGTACGCAGATTTGCTGACGTACCGATGGTGCTGGATGGCAAAGTGCTGCTGGTTGATACCGCGGGCAATATAGTCATGCAGATGGGGAAAGCTGATCCGGCAGCGGAGGACGCTGAACAGTCAGATCCATTACCTATGGATGAATCAGCCGCCGGGCTGGAACGAACGGAACAGGTTAATCAGGAGAATCCGAGAAGTCAAGGGGATTCATGGGATTTGAGACAAGAGATGAGGGTAACGAGTGATCCTGTCGCTGCTCCTTCTTCTATTATAGACAGTGCTTGGATTCAGGAGCATGCACGGCCTGGGGAGGACGGCTTCGAAGTGGTATCGGGTAAGCCTGGAGGTGCTCAATTGGTGCTGTACTCCAGACCTGCTATGCTGCAGTGGCGTCTTGTGCAGACCATCCCTGTGTACACTCTTTTGTCTCCGGTTCGTCAGGCGGGTTGGCAGATTCTTGGTATCGTTTTGCTTGGTTTGTTGTGCTCGGCTGTGCTGGCGTATTTGTTTGTGCGGCAGATTATCCGACCTTTGCGGCAGTTGATCAAACGAATGAGACAGCTTGAAAAGGGAGACTTCGACACCCGGGTACAGCTGTCGTTTACGGAGGAGTACGCTCATCTGGCTTATGGATTCAACCATATGGCTTCACAGCTTACAGCGCTGATGGAACAAGTGAAGGATGAGAGTCGTGCGAAACGGGAAGCTCAGACCAGTCTGCTTGAAGCTCAGATCAAACCCCATTTCTTATACAATACACTTGATATGATTCACTGGCGTGCCCTCGATTATGAAGCCAAGGACATCAGCCGTATGATTGTGCAGCTCAGCAAGCTGCTCCGAATCGGGCTGAGCGGGGGCAAATTGTTTATCCGTGTGCGGGATGAACTGGAACATGCCCGGTGTTATGTCAGTATCCAATCCGAGCGGCTGCCGTTTTCGATCCAGTATGAGGAGCGTATTGATCCACGTATTCGCGGATGTTATATTCCCAAGATTATTTTGCAGCCTTTTATCGAAAATGCCGTGATGCACGGACAGCCCAAAGGAGAAGTGCTTCACATTCAGGTGCACATGGACCCAGATGATGGTCCTGCTTCTGATGTTATGATACGTATCAAGGATAATGGCCAAGGTTTGCCGGATGGTTGGAGTATGGATGATTCAAGAGGTATCGGTGTACGCAATGTGCATCAGCGCATACAGCTCTACTGCGGACACAGGTATGGCGTGCAGTTGAGTAATGCAAGTTCAGGCGGCGTGGAAGTGAAAATTACGCTGCCGCGTATTGGGACCGAAGAGCAATTAAATCTGTGGCTGGACGGTGAAAAAGGATGAAGACCATTATGCTTGTCGACGACGACCCACATATTATCAAAGCACTGACCGAGCATATCGATTGGCCCTCCCTGGGACTGAGCATTGCAGGTACAGCTGCAAACGGGGTAGAAGCGCTGGAGCTATTCCGCCGCGAGCGCCCTAATCTGGTCATGACCGATGTGTACTTGCCGGGTATGACTGGACTTGAGGTGACGCAGGCGCTGCGGCGTGACTATCCCCATCTGCCGATCATCATCCTCAGCGGATATGACGAGTTCGAGAACGCCAGAGCAGCTATGCGCTGGGGCGTGAATCACTTTTTGCTGAAGCCGGCGGAGGTGGAGGAGATTGAGTCTGTACTGCGGGAGGTACTGCTGGAACAAGATGTACGGGAGCGGCATGAGCGCCTGGAGCGAACGTATAGACAGGAAGCAGGGCGGGTGCTGCCGTATCTGCGCAAACAGCTGCTGCATGAACTGCTCACCACCCGGTACCGAGCAGATGAATTACCCGAGGCCCGGATGGAATATGTTGGGTTTCGCATGTGCTCTCAGGTTCGTGTCGTCAGTCTGCAGCTGAATCGCCCGGGTTTTATGACAAGAATGAAAGAACGGGACTGGCAGCTGCTGCGCTACGGGGCAGCCGATATTATTCAGGAAACGGTAAAGGAACAGGCATCTCGGATATTGGACTGTCGGGTGGAG
>NZ_CP152001.1:345000-985000 GCF_038595045.1 Paenibacillus sp. FSL R7-0652
CTGTCCAGGGTGAAGGTGCGGTAACACGCACTGGAGGCCCGAACCCACGCACGTTGAAAAGTGCGGGGATGAGGTGGGGGTAGCGGAGAAATTCCAATCGAACTCGGAGATAGCTGGTTCTCCCCGAAATAGCTTTAGGGCTAGCCTCGGAAAACAGAGTCGTGGAGGTAGAGCACTGATTGGGTGCGGGGCCCGCAAGGGTTACCAAGCTCAGTCAAACTCCGAATGCCATAGACTTACTTCCGGGAGTCAGACAGTGAGTGCTAAGATCCATTGTCAAAAGGGAAACAGCCCAGACCATCAGCTAAGGTCCCCAAGTGTGTGTTAAGTGGGAAAGGATGTGGAGTTGCACAGACAACCAGGATGTTGGCTTAGAAGCAGCCATCATTGAAAGAGTGCGTAATAGCTCACTGGTCGAGTGACTCTGCGCCGAAAATGTAACGGGGCTAAACACACCACCGAAGCTATGGCTTGATGCTTGCATCAGGGGTAGGGGAGCGTTGTATGTACGTTGAAGGTGTACCGTAAGGAGCGCTGGAGAGCATACAAGTGAGAATGCCGGTATGAGTAACGAAAAGATCAGTGAGAATCTGATCCGCCGAAAGCCTAAGGGTTCCTGAGGAAGGCTCGTCCGCTCAGGGTAAGTCGGGACCTAAGGCGAGGCCGAAAGGCGTAGTCGAAGGACAACAGGTCGAAATTCCTGTACCACCGTAAATCGTTACGAGCGATGGGGGGACGCAGTAGGGTAGTGACGCAGGCTGATGGATGCCTGTCCAAGCAGTAAGGCTGATGTGTAGGCAAATCCGCACATCATAAGGCTGAGCTGTGATGGGGAGTGAAAATTACAGTAGCGAAGGTCATGATCTCACACTGCCAAGAAAAGCCTCTAGCCAGATGAAGGTGCCCGTACCGCAAACCGACACAGGTAGGCGAGAAGAGAATTCTAAGGCGCGCGGAAGAACTCTCGTTAAGGAACTCGGCAAAATGACCCCGTAACTTCGGGAGAAGGGGTGCCCCGGTAGTGTGAATAGCACGAGGGGGCCGCAGTGAAAAGGCCCAAGCGACTGTTTAGCAAAAACACAGGTCTGTGCGAAGCCGTAAGGCGAAGTATACGGGCTGACGCCTGCCCGGTGCTGGAAGGTTAAGGGGAGTGGTTAGGAGCAATCCGAAGCTGTGAACCGAAGCCCCAGTAAACGGCGGCCGTAACTATAACGGTCCTAAGGTAGCGAAATTCCTTGTCAGGTAAATTCTGACCCGCACGAATGGCGTAACGACTTGGGCGCTGTCTCAACGAGAGATCCGGTGAAATTTTAATACCTGTGAAGATGCAGGTTACCCGCGACAAGACGGAAAGACCCCATGGAGCTTTACTGCAGCTTGATATTGAATTTGGGTACGATCTGTACAGGATAGGTGGGAGCCTTTGAAGCATGAGCGCCAGCTTGTGTGGAGGCACCGTTGGGATACCACCCTGATCGTATCTAGGTTCTAACCTGGTGCCCTTAGCGGGTACGGGGACAGTGTCAGGTGGGCAGTTTGACTGGGGCGGTCGCCTCCTAAAGAGTAACGGAGGCGCCCAAAGGTTCCCTCAGAATGGTTGGAAATCATTCGAAGAGTGCAAAGGCATAAGGGAGCTTGACTGCGAGACCTACAAGTCGAGCAGGGACGAAAGTCGGGCTTAGTGATCCGGTGGTACCGCATGGAAGGGCCATCGCTCAACGGATAAAAGCTACCCTGGGGATAACAGGCTTATCTCCCCCAAGAGTCCACATCGACGGGGAGGTTTGGCACCTCGATGTCGGCTCATCGCATCCTGGGGCTGAAGTAGGTCCCAAGGGTTGGGCTGTTCGCCCATTAAAGCGGTACGCGAGCTGGGTTCAGAACGTCGTGAGACAGTTCGGTCCCTATCTGTCGTGGGCGTAGGAAATTTGAGAGGAGCTGTCCTTAGTACGAGAGGACCGGGATGGACGTACCGCTGGTGTACCAGTTGTTCCGCCAGGAGCACCGCTGGGTAGCTATGTACGGACGGGATAAGCGCTGAAAGCATCTAAGCGTGAAGCCCCCCTCAAGATGAGATTTCCCAGTATGTAAGACCCCTTGAAGACGACGAGGTAGATAGGCTGGGGGTGGAAGTGCAGCAATGCATGGAGCTGACCAGTACTAATCGGTCGAGGGCTTATCCAATAGCAGGTTTTGAGTCGCGTGAGTTTCGTTTCGAATCTAGTTTTCAGAGAACAACACTCTGAATGACATGAAAATCGGTACATCCCTTAAGGTGTGGTTGGTTTTCAGTTTCATCTGAATGGAAAGAAGTACAACTTCGATCCAATCGCGTTTGGTGGCGATGGCGGAGGGGTTCCACACGTACCCATCCCGAACACGACCGTTAAGCCCTCTAGCGCCGATGGTACTTGGACCGCAGGGTCCTGGGAGAGTAGGACGCCGCCAAGCGGAACCCCGTTGGGGTATTTTTTTTCGAATGATAGGGGCCTTTAGCTCAGTTGGTTAGAGCGCACCTCTGATAAGGGTGAGGCCGGTGGTTCGAGTCCACCAAGGCCCATAGTAACTAAATAAGAGGGGCCATAGCTCAGCTGGGAGAGCGCCTGCCTTGCAAGCAGGAGGTCAGCGGTTCGATCCCGCTTGGCTCCACCATTCCCTGATAGCTCAGTTGGTAGAGCACTCGACTGTTAATCGAGTTGTCACAGGTTCGAGTCCTGTTCGGGGAGCCATTAAGGCCCGTTGGTCAAGGGGTTAAGACACCTCCCTTTCACGGAGGTAACAGGGGTTCGAATCCCCTACGGGTCATATTACGGAGGCTTAGCTCAGCTGGGAGAGCATCTGCCTTACAAGCAGAGGGTCGGGGGTTCGATCCCCTCAGCCTCCACCATATATTTTTATTAATGACGCGGGGTGGAGCAGCCCGGTAGCTCGTCGGGCTCATAACCCGAAGGCCGCAGGTTCAAATCCTGCCCCCGCAATTGCAGCTTTCCTAACCGAAAGTGATCTGGAACCGTGGTGTAGTTGGCCTAACATGCCTGCCTGTCACGCAGGAGATCGCGGGTTCGAATCCCGTCGGTTCCGCCATCTTTACAAGCTTCAGGGATGAAATGTATCTTGGAGTAAGTTTTAATATGGCTCGGTAGCTCAGTCGGTAGAGCAGAGGACTGAAAATCCTCGTGTCGGCGGTTCGATTCCGTCCCGAGCCACCATGTAAACAACAATTTGATACGCCGGTGTAGCTCAACTGGTAGAGCAACTGACTTGTAATCAGTAGGTTGGGGGTTCAAGTCCTCTCGCCGGCACCACTTTATGGAGGATTAGCGAAGTGGCCAAACGCATCAGACTGTAAATCTGCTCCCTTACGGGTTCGGTGGTTCGAATCCATCATCCTCCACCAGTTTTCTTATATGAGTCATTAGCTCAGCTGGTAGAGCACCTGACTTTTAATCAGGGTGTCGAAGGTTCGAATCCTTCATGACTCACTTTTACTATATGCGCGTGTGGCGGAATTGGCAGACGCACTAGACTTAGGATCTAGCGTCTTTGACGTGGGGGTTCAAGTCCCTCCACGCGCATCCCTTATTTTGCGGAAGTGGCTCAGCGGTAGAGCATCGCCTTGCCAAGGCGAGGGTCGCGGGTTCGATTCCCGTCTTCCGCTCCAATATTTGCGCCCTTAGCTCAGCTGGATAGAGCGTTTGACTACGAATCAAAAGGCCGGGAGTTCGAATCTCTCAGGGCGCGCCATTATAACTTAATCTAATCTACGCCGGCGTGGCGGAATGGCAGACGCGCTCGACTCAAAATCGAGTGGGAAACCGTGGAGGTTCGAGTCCTCTCGCCGGTATGTCTAACGGGATGTAGCTCAGCTTGGTAGAGCACCTGGTTTGGGACCAGGGGGTCGCATGTTCAAATCGTGTCATCCCGATTTTTTTGTTTATGCGGGTGTAGTTCAATGGTAGAACTTTAGCCTTCCAAGCTAATAGCGTGGGTTCGATTCCCATCACCCGCTTAATATAATGAAGAAGAAAGAGACAGGATCTGCTGTCTCTTTCTTTTTTTGCGTGAAAAAGTCTAATTCCCTATTCCTATATTGTGTACCCGCTATGCATAGGGGAGTCTTCATTATAACTCTTCAGGTACTTTCCTTCAGCCATACCTTCTACTCCCTCGTGTTAAGTCCATGAATACCCATGAGTGAATGTCACCTGTTCAACAGCGTGTTTTTACCTCTACGGAAGAAAGCATATCAGAAGATAATAGAACCGTTGACTCATCCTCCTCATATTACTCTATATCTTGTCTTCGCAATCAAAGAGAGAACAGCGTTTAAAACTCCATATTCTCCAACTTGTTTACGCTAATAATCACTAATTTTAATAAAACGCTTACAAAAATAGCTTGCGAAAATACCCAGCCTGTAATACCATATAAATTAAGCGCTTAACCTTTAGGGGTAAGGCGCTTAAACTTAACTTAGATTAAGCGCTTAACCCGTAAAGGAAAGGATGACGATTAATTCATGACAACAATTCGATTAACGATGGCTCAGGCCCTACTTCGATACCTGGATCAGCAGTATATTTCGGTAGATGGGGTAGAAACCAAGTTTGTTAAAGGCATTATCGGAATATTTGGACATGGGAACGTAACCGGGATTGGTGAAGCCTTGGAGCGGAGTCCTGGAAGTCTGACTTATATACAGGGAAAAAATGAACAGGGCATGGTGCATACAGCTGCTGCTTATGCCAAGCAAAAGAATCGTAAGCAGATTTATGCCTGCACAACGTCGATCGGCCCTGGTGCATTAAATATGATCACTGCGGCAGCGACAGCAACGGTGAACCGGATTCCGGTACTGCTTTTACCTGGAGATAACTTTGCTACACGTGAGCCGGACCCGGTACTGCAGCAGCTTGAAGTAAGCAGCGACTATACGATATCCGCTACGGACCCGTTCAAAGCGGTCAGCAAATACTGGGATCGCATCGTGCGTCCGGAACAGCTCATGGTTGCTGTCACACATGCTATGCGTGTACTGACTGACCCGGCCGAGACAGGAGCTGTCACATTGGCACTGCCTCAGGATGTACAGGCAGAAGCATATGATTATCCGGAGGCATTCTTCGCCCGGAAGGTACATTACCTGGATCGCCGGCCTCCTGTTCCGGCGGCTGTTGAACGTGCAGTGCAGCAGATTGCCAGCAGCAAAAAGCCGCTGCTCGTTGCAGGCGGTGGAGTACTGTACTCTGAAGCATCCGCACAACTGATCGAGTTCGCGGAGAGCTTTGGTATTCCGATTGCTGAGACGCAGGCAGGCAAGAGTGCAGTATCTTGGGACCATCGGCTTAATGTGGGGGCTATCGGGGTTACCGGATCTCTGGCAGCCAATCGCTTGGCGAAAGAAGCAGATGTGGTGATTGGTGTAGGAACAAGATTCTCTGATTTTACTACGGCGTCACATGCCGCTTTTCAACACCCTGAAGTAAAATTTATTAATATTAACCTGAACAGCATGGATGCCGCCAAGTTAGGCGGAGAAGCCATCTTGGCAGATGCACGTGAGGGGTTACAAACATTGCAGAAGGAATTGCAAGCACAGCAGTACCGCAGTGCATATGGTTCATCTGAGGTTGCTGATCTTCGTAATCAATGGAATACCGAAGTGGATCGTCTCTACGCTGCCGAGCATGAAGCCGGGCTGGCACAGACGAAAGCCATTGGTATAGTAAATCAGACAATTGATCCATCATCGGTGATTGTATGTGCGGCAGGAAGCCTGCCGGGAGACCTACACCGCCTGTGGCGTTCGGCTGAACCGAAAACATACCACATGGAGTACGGTTTCTCTTGTATGGGTTACGAGGTTAGTGGTGCCTTCGGCGCAGCGCTTGCAGAGCCCGATCGCGAAGTATACGCCATGGTAGGAGACGGCAGTTACCTGATGCTGCATTCCGAACTGGTTACCAGTTTGCAGGAACAGAAGAAGATGACAGTCCTCTTATTTAACAATAACGGCTTCCAGTGCATTCATAATCTGCAGCGTGAACACGGCAGTGATGGATTTGGTAACGAGTTCCGCTACAGAGATGCAGAGAGCGGACGTTTGACTGGCGATTATATGCCGATGGATTTTGCGGCTCATGCTCGCAGTATGGGAGCGAAAGCTTATCGAGCGGAAACCGCTGAACAGCTGGAGCAGGCACTTCGTGATGCCAAAAATGAAACGGTGACTACGTTGATTGAGATCCCTGTCGTCCCTGGAACCAATACAGGCGGATATGAGTCATGGTGGAATGTCGGCGTACCTGAAGTATCTGTTGAGGAAAAGGTAGTTCGTGCCCATGAGGCGATGAGAACAAATCGCGGCAAAGCAAAACTTGTTTAGTCTGCTATTCAGATAATCCTGCATTTATTCCATATTTATGTAACAAGATCCACAAGGTCTAACAAAGCTGAACAACAAAAGGAGCCGTGGAATCATGAGCAAGCTGCCATTCCAGCTTGGGATTCATCCGATCAATTGGGTCGGCGAAGATGTAAAAGAACATGGTGATGATACAACATGCGCCCAAATTTTGGACGATATTCAGCGTTTGGGATTGACGGGTACTGAGATGGGACGCAAATATCCGACCGACCCCGCTGCACTGCGTGAGGAGCTGAGCAAGCGAAATATTAATCTGATCTCGCAGTGGAAATCAGTGCTCTTCTCCGATCCAGAATATCGCCAAGCAGAGCTGGACGACTATCGCAGACACGCGGAATTCCTTCAGTCCATGGGCAGCAAGGTGATCAGCACAGCTGAGGTAGGAGGGTCACTTCACTTTGATCCAAGACGGACACCGCATGAAAAAGAAGTGCTTAGACTCAGCGATGCCGAATGGCATATTCTTGCTGAAGGCCTGAACCAGGCCGGAGCCATTGCTCAGGAGTACGGACTTAAGCTCACTTATCACCATCACGGGGGCACAGTTGTCGAACAACCAGAGGAAATTGATCGTTTAATGGAGCTGACAGATCCTTCTCTAGTATACCTGCTTTTTGATACAGGCCACGCCTACTATGGCGGCGCTGATCCGCTTGAGGTACTGCGTAAACATTACGACCGGATTGCCTATATCCATCTGAAGGATATTCGCCCGGATGTGCTGGATCAGGCACGAGCGGAGCAATCAGACTTTGTTGGCTGTATTCGCAGGGGGGTATTCACTGTACCAGGAGATGGATGCATTGATTTTGCACCCATTCTGCAGGAACTGATCACTCGTGGATATAACGGCTGGGCGATGCTGGAAGGAGAGCAGGACCCTGCGATTCATAATCCGTATGAGTATGCAAAACGTTCCCTGAGCTACATGGAGTCTCTCTACCAGCGCTGAAGACAGTTAACCAATCGAGCATCTATAATTGCGAAAATAGATTTTATATGCAGCAAAGAAGAATGATCCAACATCAATTCATGTCATTGGAGTAGATATCATCTCCTAATCAAACGAGATTCCACCATAGAAAGGGGCTCAAACACAATGACTTATGTATCCTTTCCAGCATCGAGGAAAAAGGATTTTACTGCCATTGGCCGCTTGTGCATTGACTTGAATGCCAATGAGATCAACCGTCCGATGGAAGAGACAATGACGTTCACCAAATACGTTGGTGGTTCTCCGGCCAATATTACGATCGGCATGTCCAGACTTGGAATGGAAACGGCTTTCATCGGCAAAATTGCAGGTGACCAGATGGGCAGATTCATCCAAAGCTATCTGGAGAAGAACGGGATCGAAACCTCCAATGTAGTGACCGACAACACCGGGGCAGTAACCGGACTTGCTTTTACCGAAATTAAGAGTCCCACAGATTGCAGTATCCTGATGTACCGGGATAATGCAGCAGACCTGTTATTACAGGCCAGCGAGGTACAGGAGCAGCTGATTGCGGATTCCAAAGTGCTGCTGATCTCCGGTACGGCTCTTGCGCAGAGTCCATCACGGGAAGCCGTCATTCAAGCCCTGACCTACGCGAAAAAACATGGCACGGTCATCGTGTTTGATCTGGACTACCGTCCATACACGTGGACTTCGGATGAAGAGACAGCCGTTTATTATAACCTCGCTGCCGAGAAATGCGATATCATCCTGGGCACACGGGAAGAGTTCGACATGATGGAGACATTTGAAAATAATCCGGATCATAGCGATCAGGTGACAGCACAAAAATGGTTTGATTTTTCAGCCAACATTGTTGTCATCAAGCACGGAAAAGAAGGCTCCATCGCATATACACGTGAAGGGCTCTCACATCGGGCTAACAGTTACCCTGCTCGTGTTGTGAAAACGTTCGGTGCAGGCGATTCATACGCTGCAGGATTCCTCTACGGCTTAATGCAGGGCTGGACGATTGAGCGCAGTATGAGCTACGGAAGTGCGGCAGCAAGTATTGTTATCTCCAGCCACAGCTGTTCTGACGCGATGCCAACCGTAGAGCAGGTAAATGATTATATCGAACGCTGTGACCGGGGCGAAATTATTCCATCTTAATGAACTGCACAGTCAATTATAAAATACAGCATTCTACAAGCAAGTGATGCACATAAACGAGGGGAGACAGCACACATGGGAAAAGGAACTTCAGAAGCATCTGCAGCAGTGACGAATGTACAGAACTGGATCGGGGGTACTTGGGTAACCCCGACGACAACACGAACTGAAGCAGTCGTTAATCCGGCAACAGAAGAGATTATTGCCTACGTGCCGCTGTCTGAACAAGCCGATGTCGATCAGGCAGTGCAGGCTGCACGGGCAGCATTCAAATCATGGAGCACCACACCGGTTCCTCGCCGTGCCCGCATTCTATTCCGTTATCAGCAGCTGCTGGTAGAGCACTGGGAAGAGCTGGCCAAACTGGTTACATTGGAAAATGGCAAAAGTTATGCGGAAGCTTATGGCGAAGTATTACGCGGTATTGAGTGCGTTGAGTTCGCGGCAGGTGCCCCGAACCTCATGATGGGCAAACAGCTGCCTGACATCGCTACAGGACTGGAATCAGGCATGTACCGTTACCCAATCGGGGTCATCGGAGGAATCACGCCGTTCAACTTCCCGATGATGGTGCCTTGCTGGATGTTCCCGCTGGCGATTGCTTGCGGTAACACATTTGTTCTGAAGCCGTCCGAGCGTACTCCGCTCCTGGCCGGACGTTTGGCAGAACTTTTCAAAGAAGCAGGGCTGCCTGACGGCGTGCTTAACATCGTTCATGGTGCACATGACGTTGTAAACGGACTGCTGGAACACAAAGAAGTAGCTGCCATTTCCTTTGTTGGCTCACAGCCTGTTGCAGAATATATCTACAAAACAGCTTCCGCACACGGTAAACGTGTTCAGGCACTGGCTGGCGCGAAAAATCACTCCATCGTTATGCCGGATGCTGACCTTGATCTGACCGTGAAAGAGATCACAAGTGCGGCCTTTGGATCAGCTGGCGAACGCTGCATGGCTTGTTCTGTAGTTGTTGCTGTTGGCGATGTGGCCGATGCTCTGGTGCAAAAGCTGGTGGAAGCAGCTGACCGGATCAACATCGGTAACGGCATGGACGAAGGCGTATTCCTGGGTCCGGTTATCCGTGGTCCTCACAAAGAGCGTACGCTGGGATACATTGAATCGGGTGAACAGGAAGGCGCAGCATTGATTCGTGATGGGCGCAAGGATCAGGCGGCAGACGGCTCCGGTTATTTTGTAGGGCCAACCGTATTTGACCATGTAGACAGCACGATGAAAATCTGGAAAGATGAAATCTTTGCTCCAGTACTATCCGTAGCAAGAGTTGAAACGTTGGAAGAAGCAGTAGAACTCGCGAATCGCTCGGACTTTGCAAACGGAGCATGTCTGTTCACGCGCAGCGGTGCGAATATGCGTCAGTTCCGTGAAACGATTGATGCAGGCATGCTCGGAGTGAACCTGGGCGTCCCTGCACCGATGGCCTTCTTCCCATTCTCCGGTTGGAAGAAATCTTTCTATGGGGATCTGCATGCTAATGGCACCGATGGTGTTGAGTTTTACACTCGCAAGAAAATGGTAACCACTCGCTGGTAATCGTCTAAAGCACAGCGCATATGCACAAAAGGGGGCTGAGTGAATGCTCAGCTCCCAGACACCTTAGGGATGCAAATAGGGAGGATAACGGAATGGGCAAGGACAAAGTAAGAATTGGCATCATCGGTGCTGGACGTATCGGCAAAATCCACGCAGACAACCTGCTGCGCAACCCGCATGCCGAGATTGCAGCGATCAGTGATTTATTTGCAGGACCCGAACTGGAGGCTTGGGCTTCCGAACGTGGTATCTCTGTTGTTACCAAAGACAGCAGTGAATTGATTGCCATGCCAGATATTGATGCCATATTAATCTGTTCTTCAACAGATACACATGTACCTTTGATTGAACAGGCAGCCCAAGCGGGTAAACACATTTTCTGTGAGAAGCCGGTAAGTATGGACTTGTCCCAGACGGAAGCGGCTGTAGCGGCTGCAGCAAAGGCTGGCGTGAAGCTTCAGATCGGATTTAACCGCCGCTTCGACCACAATTTTAGAAGAGTGCGCTCACATGTGCTGGAAGGCACAATTGGCGATCCCCATATTCTCAAGATTACTTCACGTGACCCGAGCCCGCCGCCTGCGGAGTACATCCGGGTGTCCGGCGGAATTTTCATGGATATGATGATTCATGATTTCGATATGGCCCGTTATTTGTCCGGCAGTGAAGTAGAGGAAGTTTACGCCAAAGGCAAAGTACTCATTAACCCGGTATTCGCAGAACATGGTGATGTGGATACAGCCATCGTTACGTTAACGTTTGCGAATGGCGCAATTGGTGTGATCGACAACAGCCGTCAGGCCGTGTACGGATATGATCAACGTGTGGAAGTATTCGGTTCGCTGGGCAGCGCTTCGGCGGATAATGATCATCCGAATACAGCGGAGATCAGCACAGCAGCTGGACTGATGCGCGACAAAC
Source organism: Paenibacillus sp. FSL R7-0652 (assembly GCF_038595045.1). Classification (NCBI taxonomy): domain Bacteria; kingdom Bacillati; phylum Bacillota; class Bacilli; order Caryophanales; family Paenibacillaceae; genus Paenibacillus; species Paenibacillus sp. FSL R7-0652. The sequence continues at coordinate 356,010 of NZ_CP152001.1, forward strand.
CACTTCACTTCTTCCTGGAACGTTACAATGAAGCGTATGTGCAGGAGACTGCTCTTTTCATCGATGCCATCATTCATGATAAACCTGTCATTGTAGACGGTAATGATGCAGTACAGGCGGAGCGGATCGCTTTGGCAGCCAAGATGTCTATGGAGCAGGGAAGACCTGTGAAGATGGTAGAGGTTCCGGGTGCATCACGCGAGACACAGTCAGCAGCCCAATAAAAAACAGAAGCAGCATGACAGATTCTATGATTATGATCAGTTAAAAATAAGCGATCACGTCATACAGGATCAATTCAGATTAGATTAGATGAATACGGAAGGAGTGAATGACAGCATGTCAGAACTTATCGTAAAACCTGCTGTGAACCCGGAGGCAGATGGAACGCTGTTAACCGTGACTCCGGAGTCTGCGGGCTGGGAATACGTCGGATTTCAGGTAGCGAAGCTGGCAGCAGGGGAGAAGCTGAGCCGGGAGAGCGGAGAACAGGAGCTATGTGTGGTGCTTCTGAGCGGTCTTGCGAATGTAAGCACCCGCGATCAAGTATGGGAAAACATAGGAAAACGTATGAGCGTTTTCGAAAAAATTCCGCCGTATTCGGTCTATGTGTCCACAGCAGATCAGGTAGAGATTACAGCACTTACCGAGCTTGAGATTGCGATCTGTGCTGCCCCAGGTAAAGGCACGTATCCGTCGCGTTTGATTGCCCCTGAGGATGTAGGTGTGGAAGGCCGCGGTTATGGTAATCTGGAGCGTCATATCCATAACATTTTACCGGAGCAAAAAGAAGCAGACAGCCTGCTGGTTGTTGAGGTGTTCACACCGGATGGTCACTGGTCGAGCTACCCGCCGCATAAACATGATCGGGATGCGCTGCCGGATGAATCATTGCTGGAGGAAACGTATTATTTCCGCGTGCAGCCGGAGCAGGGATTTGCCATTCAGCGTGTCTATACCGATGACCGTTCCGTGGATGAGACGCTGGCCGTGAAGAACGGTGAGGTCGTGCTTGTGCCGAATGGGTATCACCCGGTAGGTGCCCCTCCGGGGTATGAAGTCTATTATCTGAATGTGATGGCAGGTCCAACGCGGACTTGGAAGTTCCATAATGATCCTGACCATGAGTGGTTATTCAAAAAGTAAAAAGTAAAAGTAATTCTGTCTTCACATTGCGCAAGCAGTATTCCCCCTTCATAATAAGAAGAGAATAATCATCTATGTATAATGAACTTATATATAGCACAAATGGGGAAAAACAATGAAAGCAACCATTTACGATATAGCACGCGAGGCGGGGGTATCGATTGCTACCGTCTCGCAGGTCATTAACGGCAAAGGTAAAATCAGCGAGAAACGGCGTGCCGAGATCATGGAGATTATGGATCGTCTTCATTATCAACCGAGTGCGATTGCTGCTGCCTTGACGGGCAAACAGACGTACACGCTGGGTCTGCTCGTACCTGATATATCCAATCCGTATTTTGCTGAGCTGGCTCGAGCCGTGGAAGATCGAAGCCGACAGTTGGGGTACAGTGTGGTAATTTGCAGTACGGATAATAAGGACGAGCGGGTAGAGCGGTATCTCAATCTGCTGCAGCAAAAAAGAGTCGACGGCATGATGATCGGAACCGGGATCGAGAATGCCGAGATTCTATCACCGCTGCTGCAGCAGTCCATGCCTGTTGCGCTGATTGCCCGCCATATGCCTGCCCTGTCCGTACATACGGTCACAATCGATGATAAGCTTGGTGGTGAACTTGCCGCACAGCATCTGCTTGAGCTTGGGCATACGCGTCTGGCTGTTTTGTCCGAGCCGTCCAAAGTCAGCAGCAGCCAGGAGCGGGTACGTGGGTTCCGCGAAGCTCTTAACAAGGCAGGATATGTACTTGAGTCTGATCAGATTCGGGAATCGGCTGCTGATCTGGGATCTGCCAAACTAGAGGCACTGCGACTGCTTGGCGAGCGGCATCGTCCTACAGGATTGTTCTGCTGTAATGACATACAAGCGATTGGAGCAATTCAAGCGGCTAAAGAGCGCGGATTGCGTGTTCCAGAGGATGTATCCATTATCGGTTTTGACAACACGATCCTGGCTTCTGTGACCAGCCCGCCGCTGACCACGATTGCTCAGCCTATTGAGGAGCTTGGACGTTACGCGGTTGATCTGCTTATTGATGAACTCAAGGCTGGACTGAAGGACGAACAGAAAGCGGCGCTGAAAATTGTGCTCAAGCCTGAACTTGTAGTTCGGGATTCGGCAGGTCGGGCGCCCGCAGTTCAGAGTTAGTAATTACAGCAAATAGACCTCAGCTCACACCTTGTGGTGGACGTTGAGGTCTATTTGCTGTACCTTCATTCTGATTTCTGGTCCGTTTCCGTTTTAACTCCAATTTGATTAACGCTATCCTAGCTCGGTCAAGTCTGCTCAGCTGCAGGACAATTCATACTACACTTTGAACTTTCTCACTTCAGCTGCCAGTGCTTTGGACTGTTCAGCCAGCTCATTCGAGCGTTCAGAGATGCTGGTAATGTAATTGAATTGTTCCTGTGTGGAGGAAGCGACTTCCTCCGTTGAAGCTGCGCTTTGCTCCGACATAGCGGCAACGCTGGAGATGACCTCGGCCACTTTGCCTGCATTATCATCCAGTTCCGTGGTTGCGGAGGATACCTGTATCAACTGAGTTTCGATCCCCTCAATCGATTGCTGAATACGGATGAACGATTCACGCATCTCATGAACAGCCGCGACCTGCTGCTCCATACCTTGTTCAGCCGTGCGCACTTCATTAACGCTCATGCTGCTGGCTGTCTGAATTTCATTCAGAAGCATAAAGATATCTTTAGCGGAGTGAGCAGATTGCTCAGCGAGCTTACGGACTTCCTCCGCTACGACGGCGAAGCCGCGTCCATGTTCTCCCGCCCTGGCTGCTTCAATAGAAGCGTTCAGTGCAAGGAGATTTGTTTGAGAAGCAATGCCCTGTATCATAGCGACGATCCCCTCAATCTTCTGAGACTTGTCTGTCAGCAGCATAATGGATTCACCTACACGGTCGATGGATTGACGGTTGCCGTCTGCCAGTTCAACCTGGTGATCAACGGCATGTAGACCTGCCAGCATGGCTTCAGCGGCATCCTGCATCATCTCGACGGATTGTTCTACACTGTGGTTAATTTCGCCAACACCGTCACTTATAACCGCTAGGCGCCCAGATCCATCATACACCGATTCAGCCTGTGTACTGGATCCTTGAGCCAGCTCATCCGCTGCAATCGAGATCTGCTCTGAGATTCGTTTCGTATTTTCCGTGTGCTCCTGCACCTCACCTGAGATGGAATGTACCCGATCCGCGGAGCGGGAGACTTGCCGCAGCAGCATGCCAAGTTGATCGGACATCTGATTAAATGCTCTGCCGAGTTCGGCAAACTCATCCTTTCCCTTCACCGTAACCCTTCCTGTGAAGTCACCTTCCGACATTTGTATGGAGGTATGATGAAGCTGTCTCAAAGGTTTGATGAAGACCGAAGCAATCCAGTAAGCCCCGGCCAGTACAGCCAATATTGTCACGCCAATGATTAAAATATAGTTATTGCGCAGCTGGTAAAATTCAGCGTAGGCCAGTTTCTCTGAAATTACTGAACCAATTACCCAGCCTGTACTCGGAATCTGGTTATAGAATAACAGGTAGTTTTCACCGTTATAATGGAATGGACGCTCTCCGGAAGCACTGCTCTGCATATCTGTCAGAAAAGGGCGAAGTTCTGGATTATCTTTGACAGAAGTGTTCACCATATTAGCGTCCGGATGGGCTAGAAGCATCCCATTTTTATCGATTAGGAAGGAGTACCCGAGTCCGTCCAAATTTATCTTTTTGACCGTGTCTGTCAGGGTGGAGAGCAGTAGAACGCCTGAAACCACACCTTCCAGGTTACCCTGTTTGTTATGCACGGGCATAGCCATGGAAACAGCAACCTTTTTAGTCATCAAATCCTGATAAGGATCAGAGAATATTAGATCAGACGACGATTTGGCTTCTTCATACCATGGGCGTTTACGGGGATCATAGCCAGAGTCCGGGGACCAATCCGATCCATTCAAGAAGGTGCCGTCTTTTTCGGAGCCAAAATAAAGATCAGATAGATTCTCTTTGTTAGTGCCCATGTTCATTATTTTAAAATAATCTTCTGTAAGCGTGCCTTCAGGAACGGCTTGCTCAATAATAAAGCCTAAGGTTTCCACGACCTTGGCATTGGTGGTAATCCAGCCTTCCAATTGGTTAGTTGCTGAATTCATTAATCCATGAAGAAGAGAGTCAACATTACGGGAGGCTTGATTTTCGATCTGGTATAGTCCGAGAAGGGCAAGAGGCAGTGCAGTAATTAGCACAGCGGCCAGAAACATTGCCATTAATTTGGGTTTGAGCTTCATCTAAATTTCCTCCTAGTGTGTAGTTCTCTGGTGTATGAAACTCGTATCTTGACGCAGATCCCCTTTCGCCCTCTGCATTTTCCGTGCCCTTAAATATGTTAAAATTTGCTTACTGCTGTTACAACTCAATCCCCCACCAGATTACAAACTATCATCATAGTGTAAGAAACAGCTCTGGCATATGAAATATATCGTCATTATTCATTCAAAATGTATAGTGTTCTGCACATCGTTTTGAATTTAGCGCTTTTTCCTGAACGCGATATTCTCATAAGGTTTGAGAGTCGAAAAAAGTCAGAGAATTGAAAGATGAATTAAAGTGTTATGTAATGGAGAGTACCTTTTTCATAGGTAGAGTAAAGATCAGGGGAATAAAAAAAGGATGCTTCCCTCAAGGAAACACCCTTAATGATTTGTAGATATAACACAGGAAACAAGCTTGGTAGTTATTTCAGTAGAAATGCCAATGCCTCATCATACGTTTCCCACTGATATTCAGTCTGATGCTCCGATTCTTTGGAGATCCGATTCAGCTGCATTTTAGCAATAGCTCCGCCGACAGCAACGCTGGCGCGCTTCATACCCAAATCTTTAAGAAGTTTTTGATGCTCAACAATTTTGTCCTTGGTATCCTGTGGGAAAGCTTTCATATGTACCATATCTACCAGCACATCAAATGAGTCTCCCAGCTGCGGGGCAATGATCTCAATCTCTGCATTGGTCTGCTCGACCTGCTCGGGTGATACAATCCCTTCCCAGGTAATTTCAATAATTGGTTTTGTTGAATCTAACCGTCTGACAGACATATAGTCAGCTCCTCATTCATCATTTTATGTAGTTTATAAGTCTATTAGCCTATTAATTATACCGTTTTGTACATAGAATGAAAATCTATCTCCATACAATTATAGTTCTTATGAACTATTTGTTGGTGATATCTCTCACTTACATGGAGTTTTATTTATGAATTTAAATCATGTTTGAATTACAAAAGCCGCCCGGAATGTCATTCCTGGACGGCTTTACTTATTCGCTTATTCAGTAACTATGGTACGGATCAAGAAGCTGTTATAGTCCAATCTTCAGGCTGTCTCCTTCAGCTGCGACACCCTTCGAACGGGTAATGCTCAATTTCTGTTCCGCCGTAAATCCAAGCGTCTCTCCATCGTGCAGGGTGACATCATTCTCCACAACATAGGTGGTCGTCATAAACATCATTTCGAAGACATCACTTAATGGCTTGGAAGAACCGATGATCTCCATCTCATCCTTTCCGAAGTTACGCAGTCCGTATGTATAAGCTGAAGCACCTTCGGCATTCTGATACAGGCCAATAAACACCCACAATGATACGGGTAATTCATCATCTTTCAACCCTCGGCTTATTTCCACATACTGACCTGCTTCAACGACGAGCGGGGCCATGTAGATTGCCAGGGCATGATCCAGCTGCAGTAACGCTGATGCTGTTCGGGTAAAGAGCACATGTCCTTCTACTGCACTTACTGCATTCAGGACAGATACAATAATCTGAGACTGATGCCGTGAGGTCACTTGTTCAGCTTCAGGCCAGAGGATGTTTAACTTGGCATTTCCCTCTACCTCCCGATCAGGTACCGGAGCTGCGATATGGGCGCACACGACCTGCATACCGTCTACTTCAAAGAAGAGATTACCTTCCTCGGCTTGTTCATCAATCTCAATATTCCATTCCCTTTTCATATTCCGGATAAAAAGGTCAAAGTCACAATCTTCCCGCTCAAGCAGCACAAATCCGACAATCGTTTGGCTGTAATCTGCATGCTGGGAGGTATCTGCGGATTGTACTTTCTCTTTCTTGCGCCGACGCAGCTTGTCAAAGAGTCCCATCAGTTGTTCTCCTTCCTGCTTCCAGATTAATTCTGGTAATACGCATGTCATATACTCCATACCTTACCATATCAGAGTCGCAGGAGACTAGGAGCCATCGGTTTTGCAGGCGTTACAGGAACAGTACAAGAAGCAGTGCAATGATCGCAGGCAAGCCCTGCTTGATAATAATTGATTTCGAAGAAGTTGCACCGCCATAGAGAGCCGCAATAATTACGCAGGCCAGGAAGAAAATCTGAATATGCTGCCCAACACTGGCATTAGGATACACAAGCCCCCAGATCAGACCGGCAGCAAGAAAGCCATTGTACAGACCTTGGTTGGCTGCAAGGGCCTTGGTGGAGCTGGCAAATTCCGGAGTGGTCCCAAACGTTTTCATCGTGCGTGGACGAGTCCACATGAACATTTCCATCATCATAATATAGAAGTGTTCAAAAGCTACAAGAGCGACAAAGATTGTTCCAATCATGAGAAACACCCTGCTTTCTATTATGTAATTCAATCATAACGTACGTCATATACAGATTAGCACAATTGCAGGAAAGATCAAATTAATTTTTAGCAATTAAATTGTGTAATATACAATAAATTTGATTTTGGATATGCTGCCGGCTTCGAAGGATGGATAGGATATATCTATCAGCATCTGCGGATGGTCAAAGATTCATACACAGGGTAATAATGCTTAAGTAAAAAGGAAAAGCACACTGGATTCGAAAAGGGAGGTGTAAAGGATGGGAACAGTTCAATTCGTGCTGCTGGCGGATGATCCATCCACATTTGTGACAAGGGTAGTGCCCTTCATTGATATTGAGCTTGCCGGAATTCCGGGGGATCGGCACTATGGTCTGTTAAAACCCGCAGACTCCCGTCAGAAAATCTACAAACGCGGTACACCGATTGCAAATCGCCGGCAGATCAGTATTGTATCCGAGGAAGAGTGTATTTTGATTGCCGAGAAAATGAACATTCCTGAAGTACGTCCTGAGTGGCTTGGTGCCAATATACTGGTTAAGGGCATCGAACAATTAACTCAACTGCCTGTGGGAACTAGGCTCCTTTTTCCTGATGGAACAGGCTTGATCTGTGAAGGGGAGAACCTTCCCTGCGTGCATCCCGGAAAAGTAATTGAACAGGTTTACGGGCAGGATGGTCTGCGCAAAAAATTTGTACCAGCTGCTCGCAAAAAGCGCGGTATCGTCTGTTCCGTTGAGCGTGAAGGTGTGATCAACACAGGAGACACCATCGAAGTTATACGCCTGTCATAGCATCCTGTCAGGCGTATAACTGAATCGTCATTCTGCACCGCTTTCGTCCGGGTCCGATAGAACAGATAAGGACAGCTGCAGATATTCTTCGGGTGTACTTCCCATAATGGATTTAAAGTCTCTAATAAAATGAGATTGATCATGGTATCCCAGATCTTGAGATAATTCGGTCAAGTCGCTGGTCAAGCCGCGTTCTATGCATTCTGCCGCATTTTGCAGACGATATAATTGGATTACCGTTTTGGGGCTGATACCCACATACTGATGGAATAAGCGCTGAAGCTTGCGTGTATGCAGCTTCCAGTAGGCGGAGAGCTGGTCTACTCGCAGCATATTTCGATCCTTCTCGATTAGATTCACAATGTCACAGACCAAACTTGCTTCGATATCTTCTGCCGGTAGGCAGGCGGACAGCAGCTGGTCAAGATACTTTGCCTTCTCTTCCATGGAATTATCGTGCAGCAATACAGCTTCTAGCGTCCCGGCGTTAATGCCAAGCAGGCCCGAGACCTCAAGCGGTTTCCCATAAAGCGTAGAGACAGGAGATTGAAAAAAGGGATAGAATCCTCCTGGTTTAAATTTGACCCCGAACACACAGCCTTTGCCGTGAATGGAATAGGTGAATTTTTGATCGGAGGGTCCGTAGAAAAACGTTTTGTTTCGCTCGACTACCAGATTGACACACGGATTAGGCACAACATGCTGAGGATACGGTTCATGTCCTGTAAGATCCCAGGATACCATCCAATAGTGTTTGACGAAAGGTTTTAGCCCAGTCGCGGGAGCCAATCTTGTTAATTGAAATTGCTGTGTGCCTTCTTCCAGATGGAGTACTCCCATGGGAGGAGTCTCATTACTGCCAGTGTGGTTCATCCTGTTTCTCCTCCCTTACGCCAAATGTCAGTGGGTGACGCTGGTTACTTCGTTCTGTTTCAGTATACCTTATATTTATTTGTTGTCGTGTTTTTACAATACGAGAGATGGATATAACGATAGGATAGAAATGCGAGAATAATCGCATAACGAATACATAAAGGGAGTGATTGTATGGAGTTGAAATATGAGTTCTATATCAATGCAAACCGCGAAGATGTATGGAATGCCCTTATTTCCCCGGACGGTACACGAAGCAGTTTCTTTGGTAGCGAGCTTCGGTCAAATTTCCAGCCCGGACAGCCCTTTGCTTATGTCGGACCAGGTAACGATGGTCCGGAAACAGTGCACGTGTACGGCGAAATTTTGGAGTTCGAACCACTCTCCAGACTTAGTTATCGGGAGCACCCGGGACCCTCGTATCATTCCAATCATGCCGAGCTTCAATCCAGAGTGTTGTTTCAGTTGGAGACGGTGGGGGAGTGTACGAAGCTGGTACTGATCAACGATCAATTTACAGACAACCATCCCTCTCTCGCCAATGCACAGAACAGCTGGTGGATGATTCTAAGCAGCATTAAGACGTGGGCAGAGACGGGCAGAACGATCAATTATGGGTGGTAACAATCTTTAACGTTTAACGTAAATGGAAATGCATAAACATGCTAGAAAATCATCTAACAACGAAAAAATCTGCCTGCAGGGCGGGGTTTTTCGTTTTTTTTTGCAATTGTGACTTTAGCCCTACATTTATTGTCTGTTTATGTCGAAATACATATATAAACATACCTGACTAAGAGGGGATATTGAGATGTTTCTGAAACGTAGTGAAGTAACGAAATCAAATCGTGCAGAATCACAGGAGCAGCTGCTGGATTACAGCCGTCGTCTGCTCGAAAATGCTCAGCATGGCCGGTTCTGGAATGAACAGGACACAGATGCGCAGGGTAATAATGAAATCCTGAAAAATATCCGGGAAGCTGTTCAGCTGATGCAATTACAGCATGATTCTGTACAAATGCGCCTTACTATGCTAAATCAGGCACTGCACGTGGGATTATGGGAGTCGGAGATTGCTGCAGGTGATCCGCTGGATAACAATAACGTCGTTTCATTCTCTAATGAGTTCCGCGAGATGCTGGGCTATAAAAATCCGAAGGAGTTCCCCAACGAGTTTGCAAGCTGGGCTAAATCTGTACATCCAGAGGACAGACCGCATTTAGTCGAGGAGATCATGAGACATGTGAATGACCCGAGTGATCGAGCAGGGTACAATGTTACAAGCCGCATGGTTTTAAAGAATGGGGATGCCCGCTGGTTCAGGTGTCTAGGCCGACTGGTGAGAAATGCTGCAGGCACTCCAATTAAATTAATCGGTGTCATGTTCGATATTCATGACGAGAAGAGCAAGTCGGATGAACTGGAAGCACTTGTGACGCGTTATGATCTGGTCAACCGTGCACTCGTAGAGGCGCCATGGGATATGACAGTTGTTGCTGGAGATGTGGTGAATCCGGACAATGAATTCTGGTGGTCACCGCAGTTCCGCAGAGAGCTGGGCTTTAAAAATGAAGAGGATTTCCCGAACATATTCAGCAGCTGGAGCAGTCGTCTCCACCCCGAAGATCATGACCGTACCATCAATGCATTTGCTGAACATATGAATGACTACAGCGGCAGAACGCCGTATGATCTCGATTACCGTTTGCAGCGGAAGAACGGTGAGTATCGCTGGTATCATGCCGGAGGTGAAACCGTCCGTGACGAGAACGGCGTACCGCTGCGTGTTGCCGGAACGATTCGGGATGTGACTCATCAGAAGAATAAAGAAGAGATCGTGGAAGCGATGAATTTAAAAACAAAACAGCTGTCCGAGTCGATCGAAGAGATGGTGAACGGCATTAACTCAATCACGGACCAGGCACAGGAACTGGTTAACGCACAAGAGTTATCCGCTGATGCAGCAACACAGGTTCGGGATAGCGTGGAAGATACGAAGAGTATTACAGCGTTCATTCGTGAGATTGCCAGTCAGACGAATCTGCTCGGTTTGAATGCGGCTATTGAAGCTGCGCGTGCCGGGGATTTGGGATTGGGATTCGGAGTTGTCGCCGGCGAAGTACGGAAATTGGCCGATCACAGCTCGGAGGCAACCGTCAATATTGAAGACAGCATGCAGAAGATGAAAACACTGATTGACCATATTTTGGAGCACATTGGCAATATGTCCACACTGACTCAGAATCAGGCAGCCCTGACACAGCAGGTGAATGCTTCAATGGATGAGATCAACAATATGTCTCAGGATCTGGTTAACTATTCACGCAATCTGTAGAACGATTTTAACTGAATAAGTAAAAGGAGAAACATCAAAAATCCACCGGATTTCATATCCCGGTGGATTTTTTGATTCATACTTTTTATAGAACGCTATGCCGCAATTCGTTAATTATACCTGCAGTACTTTAATCAGATTGGTGTTACCGGATTGACCGATTGGAACACCAGCGGACAGTACAATGATATCGCCTTTTTCGATATAACCTGTTTTAATGGCATTGCGCGTTGCCGATTCGAACATTTCATCGGTTGTTGTAACCTTGTCGCCCATAACCGGGATTACACCGGAGAGCAGGCAGATTTTCGCAAGCACTTCTTGATGCTGAGTTACGGCGATAATAGGTGCTTTAGGCCGATATTTAGAGATCATGCGGGCTGTAAAGCCGCTCTCTGTTGAAGTAATGATTGCTTTAGCATTCAGAACGAGGGAAGAGCTTACAGCTCCCTGACTGATCACTTCAGTGATGTCAGCCACCTGCTGTGCTGATTTTTGATCAAACTGCTCTTTGTAATCAATCATCGTTTCCGCACGGCGTGCAACAGCAGCCATCGTACGAACGGATTGGATCGGGTATTTACCAGCTGCAGATTCACCGGACAGCATGACAACGTCGGCACCTTGCAGTACAGCATTTGCCACGTCACTTACTTCAGAACGAGTCGGGCGAGGATTTACCTGCATGGACTCAAGCATGTGTGTCGCGACAATAACGGGTTTACCCGCTTTGTTACATTTGTCGATCATTTCTTTTTGCATCATCGGTACGTCTTCGATTGGAACTTCGACCCCGAGATCACCACGAGCTACCATAATACCGTCCGATGCTTCGATGATATCGTCAAGGTTGGTCATACCTTCCTGGTTCTCAATTTTGGAGATAATCTGTACATGCTCCTGACCACGTTCTTTCAGTATGCTGCGGATTTCGCGGATGTCATCTCCTTTACGGACAAAGGAAGCTGCAATAATTTCGATGTTGTTCTCAATTCCGAATCCGATGTGCATGATGTCACGCTCAGTTACGCCCGGCAAAGTCGTTTTGATTCCTGGAAGGTTCACACCTTTACGTGGTTTCAAGATACCACCGCTAATAATTTGGCAGTGAATCTCTGAACCTTCAACAGACAATACAGTCAGATCGACCAAACCGTCGTCAATCAAAATACGATCTCCCGGTTTAACAACCAGGTTCAGTTCAGGATAGTTTACGGAGATGCGATCCACGTCGCCAAGAATATCCTCAGTGGTCAGTGTGAGTTCTTTACCTGCCTGCAGGTGAACCGAAGCTTCTTTTAATTTGCCGATACGCACTTCCGGTCCTTTGATGTCCATCATGATCGGCACATATTTGTTCAGCTCAGCTGCTGCAGCACGGATATTATTGATTCGTCCCACATGATCTTCCAGCTCTCCATGAGCCATATTCAAACGGGCCACCGTCATACCTTCCTGAATCATAATTTTCAGGGTTTCGATTGAGTCACAAGCAGGTCCCATTGTACAAATGATTTTGGTTTTTAACATGCTGATATCCTCCTCATATTTGGTGCTTATGTGTATATTGTAGCGTTTTCTGTCGAATCAAGATATGAACTATAGTACAATGATTGGAGTATAGTCCAATAATGAGGTGTTTTATGGTTACTCCACTTGAAGTACATCACGTGAATGGCGTAGGTTGGTACGAAGAAGCCGCGCAGCTGCAAGGGACTTGGCGCCTTAGCTTGGTTACTTATGGAAAATGTGTATATTGGGTGAACGGAGATAAACAGATCATGGAGAAGGGTGAACTGCTGCTTATTCCCGGCGGGATACCGTATTACGGGAAGAGTATTCCGACCGTTACACATACACAGATTGTTATTATATTGAAGCAGGGTGATACTGATACATTACCTGCACTCGAACAGCGTGAACCACTACGACACAGACCAGGCTGTTACGAATTAATCCTGCAGCGAATGAAGGCCATTCAGCAGCAGTGGGAAGAACAACCCTCTTATTATGTCATGATGAGCCAGGCCTTATTGATGGAAGTGCTGATTTATATTAATCGTGAACTGGATCGCGGCATTATTCCGCCAGAGAGGCACCGGTACGTGGAGCGGATGAAACGATACATTGAGCAGCATTATCGGGAGAGAGTGACGAAGGAGGATCTTGGAGACGAGATTGGCAAGTCACCTAACTATGCGGCCGCATTATTCAAGAATGTAACAAATCAGACGATCAGCGAGTACGTTCATGATCAGCGGATGAAAAGAGCACTTTACCTGCTCACGGAGTCGCAGCTCACCATTCAGGAAATTGCAGAATTTCTGGGCTACCGGGATTTGTCATATTTTTATCGCATATTTAAACGGCTCATGGGCAGTCCGCCATCCGATCTGCTTCAGGAGCGTCCACCTATTATCTAACCGCCGTCATTATTAACGAAGTTATTCAATAAAATAGATACGCTGAACTGCATCATTATATCTAAGAAGCTGTCTGGGAGGATTACTGTATAGACATGATGGAGTAGGCAGTTCTTTGCACATTTTGATGTGGAATCGTTTGAATTTTAGGAATACAAGGTAAGCCTGATATTCAGATACAATGGATTCCCCGTTAAGAAGCTGTGAATAATGGGGCTGCCCGCCAAGCGGACAGACCCGAAAACACATAAAAGACGGAGGTCGATGACAATGAGATTGACACGCAAAACGTTGATCATCCTATCGGTTGTTCTATTAGCAGGCGCATTCCTGGTCGGATATGTCTGGTATAACCAAAGCCGTGGGATGCCTGATCTGGATGGGCGCTGGGAGCTTGATGCTTCCAATGAACAGGCCTGCTTTACGACGGTGCGATTCGTATCCAATCCGATTGGGAAAAACGGGGGCTTATCTCTGGAAACAACGAATGGTCAATTCGTGCAGATGTATTATGGAACGTATACGATCCAAACAAACGGAATCAACATAGCCCTGACCAATCCGGAAGTACCGCCCTTTGACATGATGGCTGAATCGCAGGAAAACAAGCTGAAGCTCGCCTATACATGGGAAGGTAAGGAATATAACTCCTGTGTGTACGTCAAAAACAAATGAAAAGCAATGATAAGGCTAACCGGACGCCCTGTGGAGCGTTCGATTAGCCTTATCAAATGGATTAAGCATTTCGGCTGGGCTGCGAGGCTCTAAGCGGCTGCTTGTTCTTTTTTCGGGCCAGCTCCAAGCGATTGGCGAATACATGAACAGCCCAGTAGGCTGCCTCAGCGAACGCGATGCCGCCAACAACGTCGAGTAGGGAATGCTGTTTGACGAACACGGTTGAAGCGATAATCAACCACAACCAGATCGAGCCGAAGATTCGCACGCTCGGTTTCAGGTTTGTATGTCGGTTGAGAATGATGAACAGCATGTAGCTTGTAAGACAATGTACGCTTGGGAAACAGTTCACAGGCGCATCGTTGGAATAAATGAACTGCACAAGCATGCTGCTCATATCTGTTCCAGTCACTTCCGGGCGAGGTACATATGAAGGGAACACGACGAAACAAACATTGGCGGCCATCACGCCCACGTTATAAATGAGCAGTGTACGCCAAAAGAGCGGCTTATTCGTTAAACCAAGGTAGAGAAAGCTTAAATATAGAATTGGCATCCAGCTTATATATGGAATAATAAATTCTTTGATAAAGGGTATCTGTGTATCAATCCAGGCATAATTGTAAAATACATCGGTTCCCGCTTTGCTGCCGAGAAACATGTAGATTGAACCTTGAAGAGGTATACATAGGATGGCCAGGAGATGTCCCCAGCGTTGGAAAAAAGCTCTCATAAAATCCTCCTTGATCTAATAAACTGTATATAGCAATCATAGTCATCAAGCTTATAGTCATTTGACGCTCAGAAGATATAGTGCCCCTGCAGATAAAAAACTTAAGTATTACTATAATGGACAGACCAAGGGATAAGCCATACCTGATTTTAGTGGATAACAGGATTGGATAAGTCTCTTTTTTGTTACTTTTATAATTTTACCCATTGAGTCTACATAAAGGATATAATGTCATATGACCATAGATTTATATGGATTCTGATGACAACGGTCTAAATAGATCTTGTTAGACATTGAGGAGGCTTGGTATATGATTTTTTCGCACCAGAGTACAGAACCATCTTTTTCCGAGCGCAGACCCGTACTGGCTGTAGTCATTATTGAACTGCTTCTTTTACTTGCTGTGCTGGCTGGGGGAACCATAGCAACGATAAAACAACTGGATTATACATCTCCAGTGCTAATTTCCTTCATACCTATTGCTTTAGTACTGATCATCTATTTGACGATCCGCCGCAGGTGGCAGATGATTGGATTTCGCTCGCTGCGGAATATTCCGGCTGTTCATGCAAAATATTATATTCCGCTGCTCCTTGTACTGGGTACACTTTCCCTGAAAGGTTTTGGCGAGATTAACTTGTCCAAAGCTGTTTTTTTCATTTTCTTTACGCTGCTTGTCGCATTTGTTGAAGAAACGATATATCGTGGACTTATTTTCAAAACACTGCTGCAGAAAAGTGCGGTGACTGCAGTCGTTATTTCCAGCATTTTATTTTCGATCACACATCTTCTGAACGCATTATCCGGCCAGAATGTTACGGATACAATAGTACAGCTGGTGTATGCACTGCTGCTGGGAGCATTACTTGCATTACTCATGTTAAAAAACGGAAATATTATTCCGCTGGTCCTGTTTCATTTTATACATAATCTAATTCAATTTCTAAGCAATGACCTTCAGGATAAGGGAACGATTCCTTATGATTTGTTTATCCTTATCACTCTGGCAGCCTCCTGTGTCTGGCTGATACAGAGCTTTCGACGGCCATCTTCACTTTCGTTGGTCAAAAGAAATGAGGAACAGCATCGGGCAGCCGAGTAGAATGGAGTAAGTCTGATTTTTTCCGTCTGTCACGCGGTCGTGTTATACTCAGACGGACGGGAAAGTCAGCCAAATGATGGCCGGCAGCTATGGAACAGAAGAACGGCAGGTGAAAAAATGGATAAGACAGCTCAGGAAGTGGCCGAATGGATGGTTAATGAGATCAAGTTTACGGGAACGCTTCGCCAAGAGGCAGCCATAGAATATGTAAGAGAACACTTTGGAGAGCAGTTTGTTTTTGTAAATGAGAACGGTAATGCTTCTTTGTCCAAAGAGGTGAAAAAGGCGTTTCGCAAGCTGCATGGCGGGCGAGTCGCTTGGGATCGTGATGCTTTTATGTGGGCATGGACTTAGGTAAAAGGTACTTTTTGCCGTGTGTTTTTAAACGTTTTGCTGTTTTAGTCTGATAGGGTGGATATGCATGGACTGAACATTTTCGCAAATCATGTATAAGTTGGGATGAACCTGCATATCCTTTCATAAGACCGAAACAGAGCCGATAGCCCTCTAGAAGTAAGGGGAAAGACATCGCAGGCCATTTTTCAGAGAAAGTATAATAAACATGTATTTCCAAAGCTGTTTGAAAAGAAAATACAAAGATTTGCTTTTTGAATGGATTAGAGGTATACTAAGAATCAAGTTGTACAGAGCAGAGTGGAAAACCTAATTCACATATTGTAAAGGGCGATCACTTATATTTTATGACTGGTACCTTTTTCAATGTGTGAATTTTTATTTGCTTGCTGCAAAGAACAAAGGAACATGTTAATCTTTATTTGGAGGTGTAATTCACATGCAAAACGGAACAGTAAAATGGTTCAACGCTGATAAAGGCTTCGGTTTCATCGAAGTTGAAGGCGGAGAAGATGTATTCGTACACTTCAGCGCTATTACAGGCGAAGGCTTCAAAACGCTGGACGAAGGTCAACGCGTGCAATTTAAAATTGTACAAGGAAACCGTGGTCCTCAAGCAGAAGAAGTTGTAAAACTGTAATTAAAGCATAGCTGCCTTTAACATGTTATAATGATAAAGGCAGCTTCTTTTTTTTGATTTAATAGATGAAGAAGTTGGCCCAACAGTTGTCGAGGCAGAAGTTAGGCGGGTGTCTCACTTCCGCTAAGCAGTGGCTTTTGTGAAATAACGTCAGTAAGATGTGTTTCCATAACAAAGGGGGTAGAAGTCATGTATAATCGCAAAAAACCGATGGAAGAAATCCCACAAGCTGATGCAGCAATTTGGGAATGTACGAGTGATACGTGCAAAGGATGGATGCGGGACAATTTTGCGTTTGATAGCGTGCCTACTTGTCCAATATGTGCTTCTGAGATGGTTAGTACGACTAGGATGCTGCCATTGCTTGAGAATTCGAATAGCAATCTGAAAACGATGTCTAAAGGAAATCGGATTTAATACAGCTTACCCGCCTCTCACGAGGTGTTTTTTTTTAGATAAAGTGGACACCTGGGCACAAGAGGTACGGGATTAAATATGAAGTTCCTGGCATTCGTTTAAGCGAATGCCTTTTTTGTTGTACCAAAAGAACCTCTTCGTGTTCCTTGATTGAACATGAAGAGGTTCTTTTGGTGATTTCTGATACAGCTGGAAGAGCTGCCAGATCTAAAGGATTTAGATGAAGAGGAACGGTAGAAGGAAGAGCGTAGCGATAAGTGCCACATCGTAACCTGCTCCATAATTGTAACCGCCGTATCCACCGCCATATGGGTAACCGCCATAGGCTGAAGACTTAGCTTTTCTGGCTGATGTGTGCTTCTTTTTGCTTACTCTGCGGAGCTTTTGATTGGATTGTACGGAAGACAAGCGCGGGCCTTGGAAGCATCCATTCAAATAGACCTTTCCATCCCGGCAGCCTCCCAGGGTGCCATACATATGTCTGCCGTCTTTCATAATGAGACAGACGGGGCGTCCCACATGCGGTGAAACTGTTTCTTCACATACCGGATGAATTCTATGCATGCATATCCCCCTCGTCATTGCGGTTTGCCGCCTGAAATCAACGGTTTGTATATCATAGTAGGAATAGAGTGAATTGGTATGGACGAGTACCCGGATATGCGTATAGTCAGGAGCCGTTTTTCCGTTTGTTCATAGACTGAGGAGAGGAGGAAGGAGGGGGAACGTGGATTATCATGATCTGCTGGCTCGTTTAGGGGAAGGGAGTGCTCATCCTGGTGGATTCTCAGCGACACTGCAGCTGCTGGATTCGTTATCACTTCCTGCAGGAGTGCATGTTCTGGAGGTTGGGTGTGGGACGGGGAGAACGGCATGTCATCTGGCTCGTCAGGGCTGCCGTGTAACTGCAGTCGATCTGCATCGTCATATGTTGGATAAAGCGGTAAGACGTGCAAGAAAAGAACGGGTGGATGTACGTTTTATTCAAGCTGATGCGGCTGCAATACCTTTGCCAGATAACTATGTGGATGTGGTGTTCGTTGAATCGGTTACGATTTTTACCCCATGGCGTAAGGCGCTATCCGAGTATGCAAGAGTACTGAAACCCGGAGGAATGCTTGTCGATCGGGAAATGGTTTTGTCGGGAAGGAAAACTGAATTAATGAGTCGAAGATTGAGGGAATTTTATGGGATAAGGACACTTGTCACTGCGACAGCATGGAAGAAAAGACTTAGGGGAAGCGGGTTTTCTAAAGTTGAAGTAAAAGAGCAGTCACGTACGATGGGCAAGTGGGGTGTCGATCATGATCCGCTGCGCGAGATGGATATGAACTGGCTGGAGGATGAAAATGTGCAGCGAATGAGTCGTACAAATGATCGTTTACTTATGAAATACGGCAAAAAGTTGGGCTATGCTGTATTTGCGGCGAGAGTCCCGGCTGAAACTGCAGCTAAATAAATAAAAGGCAGCACACATTACTTATCTTGTGAGCTGCCTTTTATACTGAATAGGGTGGCGAATAGTTCATTAAAGGGGCATAACATCAAATACGACGAGAATTACGAGCTACAGCATGTCATTATCAATGATGCGCCAATGATGTTTGAGCAGTGCTTCCAGCTGCGCTTTGTCCTTGGAACGGAAAGCGCTTAGTATCTGTCTATGCTCTTCATTGACTTCATGCAAAACTTTGGATAATTTTGCTTTGTTGTCACTGACATAGGACTGACGAATGAAGCTGTTTTTGAGCGTGTTCAACATTTCGATAACTGTGGCATTGCCGCAGCGCTGGATGTAGAGGTGGTGGAACAAATACTGATTTTTGCTGTAAGCGGCAAGATCAAGCTGGTTAATATCCTCATCCATGCGGGTGACGAGGGTTTCCATTTCTGCCAGTTCTGATGGTTTGAGGTGATCCACTGCAAGCGTGGCCGCCAGTGCCTCCAGCGCACCAATGGCTTGCGAGAATTCGAGTTTCTTGCTTGTATCAAAAGGAGCAACAATAAATCCCCTGCGTGGGATATACTGCAGCAGATTATCAGAGGTCAGCTGAAATAAAGCCTCGCGTGTTGGCGTGCGGCTGATATCCAGCTTTTTGCAAATCTCAGCCTCGTTAATCTTCTGGTTGGGAAGAAGCGTCCCGTTCTGAATCTTCTGAGCAATGTAATCATAGACGTGATCTTTCAAGGAACGGTATTTAGGTACTTCCATACCAAGTTCTCCCTTCTATATGTATTGTGTTGATGAATGGTTATAAAGCTAGACAGGACGCGCCGTTCGAGGTGTCGCAAGTTTTTATCATCTTACCATTGAGGGGGAAGTTGGGCAAGCGAAGTTCGTTCTCGGCCTGCTGCCTCACCTGTGGATGTTATGTACCCATAGATGGAGGAAATTATGAAATTAAAGTGTATAAATGTTTAGAAAATCGTTGTCAGAGATATACAAGTTTGTTACTATTATTGGTATAAATGACATATATAATATTATGTATATTGTATACAAACTGGTTTGCTTTTCATATGGCGTATGTCGGTTCTTTTACAAAGAGTTTAATATGTAATTTATTATGAATTGTGCAGGGTTCGTAGTTATCCGGACGGTTAACAGGGCGCTAGCGGAAAAAGTGGAATAAAGTCTTAAATGAAGATCAGCTTGCATACACTGTTAATGTATTTTGTATACAATATTATGCGGAAGGTTGTGAAGGAATGCCGGATTCCGAGATGTTTATTCAATGGTCGGACACGTATGCTGCGCCTAATTATCATCCACTTCCCATTGTCATTGAACAGGCAGAAGGGGTATGGGTAGAGGACCCTGAAGGCCGCCGTTATATGGATATGTTAAGTGCATATTCTGCACTGAATCACGGGCACAGGCATCCTGTTATTGTGCAAGCGTTGAAAGATCAAGCAGACAAGGTCACATTGACATCCCGGGCATTCCACAGCCAATCCGCTGCGATTTTCTATCGCAGATTAGCTGATTTTACAGGGAAGTCAAAAGTATTGGCGATGAATACGGGAGCAGAAGTGGTTGAAACAGCGGTAAAAGCCGCTCGGAGATGGGCATACCGCTGCAAGGGAGTACCCGATAATCAAGCTGAAATTATTGTATGTTCCGGTAATTTTCATGGCAGAACACTGACAGTCACTTCATTTTCTTCATCTGAGGAGTATAAGAAAGATTTTGGTCCGTTCACACCTGGATTTCGAATCATTCCTTATGGTGACCTGAAGGCGTTAAGACAGGCCATTACACCAAATACAGCTGCTTTTCTAGTTGAACCGATTCAAGGTGAAGCGGGAATTATTATTCCACCGGATGGATACTTGGCAGAAGCATTTGCGATATGCAGGCAGCAGGGGGTCTTGACTATGGCAGATGAGATTCAGACCGGCTTTGGAAGAACAGGGCGCCGATTTGCTTCCGATTGGGAACAAGCTGAACCGGATATTTGGATCATGGGCAAAGCGCTTGGAGGTGGTGTAATGCCAATCTCGGCAGTTGCTGCTGAATCCGACATCTTGGATTTATTCGAGCCGGGTTCACACGGTTCTACGTTTGGAGGCAATCCACTCGCGTGCGCGGTGGCGGTTGCCGCACTCGATGTTCTCGAAGATGAGAAGCTTGCGGAGCGTTCAGAACGGCTGGGGAATTATTTTATGAAACAGCTTCGAGGGATCTGCAGTTCTGCCATTCGAGATATTCGAGGTAAAGGCCTGTTTATTGGTGTTGAGCTGCACACTGCTGCACGCCCCTATTGTGAACGTCTGATGGCCGCAGGTTTGCTTTGCAAGGAAACCCATGAGACAACGATCCGCTTTGCGCCTCCGCTTACGATTAAGGAATCCGAGATTGATTGGGCTGTGAAGATGATCACAGAGGTATTGGGTGATGGCGATTCTTAAGCCCTTTGACGATAAGGCACAAGGACTTCACTGAACGATCTTTTGATAAAGATGACGAAGGAGCGGATACTCATGAAGAATGAGGAAGTTTTGGCTTTGGGGCAGAAGGGTATGCAGCATGTCTCTAGGCAGCACACTCAGCCTGCACCCACTCGTTACAATGAAGTAGCTCTTATTAAAGTTCCTTTTGGGTTAGCTGGTGCAAGAAATGGAGCAGAATTAGGCCCGGATGAGCTTATGACTGCCGGGTTAAAGCGAGAAATTACGAGTTTGGGTTTTCTTCTGTCCAGGGAGGTACGTGTAGATTGTCCTTCGCAGTCCGCTGTCCCAGCCCAGCGCAAAACAGTAAAGTATCTGAATGAGGTTCGGCAGGTAAGTGAACAGGTGTGTCAAGAAGTTTCAGCTGCTTTGGAAGAGAGGGCCCTTCCACTCGTGCTTGGGGGAGACCACAGTGTAGCTATTGGTACTTTGGCTGGGTTAACTGCACATTACGCTAATCTGGGTGTTATCTGGTTCGATGCTCACGCAGACTTGAATACGGAAGAACACAGTTTGACAGGCAACATGCACGGTATGAGTGTGGCTGCTTTTCTGGGTCATTCGGTTTTTAATTTGTCGCAGATCAAGGGTGCAGGTTCGTTTGTTCATCCATCCAATCTGGTATATATCGGACTGCGGGATCTGGATGAGTATGAGAAGGAGCAGATCAGAGCCTTAGGTATTCGGGCTTTTACGATGCATGATATTGATCGGATGGGAATGAAGCAGGTCATGGAGCAGGCCATGGCTGTTGCGGGAGGGGGGACAGATGGTATTCATGTCAGTTTCGATATGGATTGCCTTGACCCGCGTGAAGCACCAGGGGTTGGAACACCTGTGCCTGGAGGTTTGAGTTATCGGGAGGCACATTATGCGATGGAGTGTTTGGCTTCAAGCAATCAAGTAGTATCCATGGAGCTGGTAGAGGTCAACCCGCTGCTTGACCAAAACCGCCATACGGCAAGACTGGGCGTTGGATTGATTGCATCTTTGTTAGGTAAGTCTATTCTATAGAAGAAAGAGACATTTTTTGACGAGATGAAGTCCAGGGGAGCGCGGCTAACTATCGAATACTTCGGATAGTGTATACGCAGCTCTCTTGTTGTTTTATTTTATACAGAAGAGAGTAGGAGGGAGAATCATTGTATATGGGGGTGGATGATATTATGTTACCTGCTGGTCCTCGAGATGCGCACAAGCGTGGGTTATCCTTCCTAATGAGTATTAGATGCGTTGTTTATGTACTCTCAAATACTTAACTTTATAGAAAAAGTCGCCATACAAATAAATATTAATGTTTTGAAAAAAAAAGGCTTGCATCATAAATTCGTACATGGTATATTCTAATTCCGGCCAAGAAAACACAGTTTATACGGTGCGGCAAGCAAATGAAAAACAAGCTTCGAAAGAAACTTGAAAAAAAGAGCTTGCAAAGTTGGTTCGGACGTGATAAGATATAAGAGTTGCTGAAGCGAAAGAAACTCAGCAGAGAAACAAGTTTGATCTTTGAAAACTGAACAACGAGTGAGTAACGATCTTGCTTGCAAGATCAACGCTGAGGAATCGGTACATGTCTTCGGACTGTATGATTTCGAAGCTAAAATGAGATTTTTAATCTCGTCAGATTCAAAATGAGCTATTCGCTCTTTTCAATACCCCGATGGGTTTCACAGCGTTTAACCATGCTGACGAAATTCATCTTTATTGGAGAGTTTGATCCTGGCTCAGGACGAACGCTGGCGGCATGCCTAATACATGCAAGTCGAGCGGACTTGAAGAGAAGCTTGCTTCTCGGATGGTTAGCGGCGGACGGGTGAGTAACACGTAGGCAACCTGCCCTCAAGCTTGGGACAACTACCGGAAACGGTAGCTAATACCGAATACTTGTTTTCTTCGCCTGAAGGAAACTGGAAAGACGGAGCAATCTGTCACTTGGGGATGGGCCTGCGGCGCATTAGCTAGTTGGTGGGGTAACGGCTCACCAAGGCGACGATGCGTAGCCGACCTGAGAGGGTGATCGGCCACACTGGGACTGAGACACGGCCCAGACTCCTACGGGAGGCAGCAGTAGGGAATCTTCCGCAATGGGCGAAAGCCTGACGGAGCAATGCCGCGTGAGTGATGAAGGTTTTCGGATCGTAAAGCTCTGTTGCCAGGGAAGAACGCTTGGGAGAGTAACTGCTCTCAAGGTGACGGTACCTGAGAAGAAAGCCCCGGCTAACTACGTGCCAGCAGCCGCGGTAATACGTAGGGGGCAAGCGTTGTCCGGAATTATTGGGCGTAAAGCGCGCGCAGGCGGTCATGTAAGTCTGGTGTTTAATCCCGGGGCTCAACCCCGGATCGCACTGGAAACTGCGTGACTTGAGTGCAGAAGAGGAGAGTGGAATTCCACGTGTAGCGGTGAAATGCGTAGAGATGTGGAGGAACACCAGTGGCGAAGGCGACTCTCTGGGCTGTAACTGACGCTGAGGCGCGAAAGCGTGGGGAGCAAACAGGATTAGATACCCTGGTAGTCCACGCCGTAAACGATGAATGCTAGGTGTTAGGGGTTTCGATACCCTTGGTGCCGAAGTTAACACATTAAGCATTCCGCCTGGGGAGTACGGTCGCAAGACTGAAACTCAAAGGAATTGACGGGGACCCGCACAAGCAGTGGAGTATGTGGTTTAATTCGAAGCAACGCGAAGAACCTTACCAGGTCTTGACATCCAACTAACGAGGCAGAGATGCGTTAGGTGCCCTTCGGGGAAAGTTGAGACAGGTGGTGCATGGTTGTCGTCAGCTCGTGTCGTGAGATGTTGGGTTAAGTCCCGCAACGAGCGCAACCCTTGATCTTAGTTGCCAGCACTTCGGGTGGGCACTCTAAGGTGACTGCCGGTGACAAACCGGAGGAAGGTGGGGATGACGTCAAATCATCATGCCCCTTATGACCTGGGCTACACACGTACTACAATGGCCGGTACAACGGGCAGTGAAGCCGCGAGGTGGAACCAATCCTAAAAAGCCGGTCTCAGTTCGGATTGCAGGCTGCAACTCGCCTGCATGAAGTCGGAATTGCTAGTAATCGCGGATCAGCATGCCGCGGTGAATACGTTCCCGGGTCTTGTACACACCGCCCGTCACACCACGAGAGTTTATAACACCCGAAGTCGGTGGGGTAACCGCAAGGAGCCAGCCGCCGAAGGTGGGATAGATGATTGGGGTGAAGTCGTAACAAGGTAGCCGTATCGGAAGGTGCGGCTGGATCACCTCCTTTCTATGGAGAATCGTCTTCTGCAATGAAGACATTCAAAACTAAAATCTAGCCAGGTCGGCTAGTTGCTCACTCGTTGCTCAGTTTTGAGAGCTCAAACTCTCAATCATCTCATTTTTTCGACCGACACTTATGGTGAACGGACCGAAGAAACCGATTTGTTCTTTGAAAACTAGATATCGAAACGAAACAAACGCGAATTAGAACATTCCTTTTAAGGATGAATGCTGGCTCGGTTCAAGTAACCGAACAACAATCATCCAAGCTGAACTTGTGTCAACAAGTGAAAGTGTTTTATAAGGTAGATTGCTGGAGCGAGTGATCGAAATGGAGCGACTTTTGGCTTTGAACGAAGTTCAAAACAAGGGAAGCGACAGCTCGAACACGAGCGAACTGGTTAAGCTGCTAAGAGCACACGGAGGATGCCTAGGCGCTAGGAGCCGATGAAGGACGTGGCGAACAACGATACTGCCTCGGGGAGCTGTAAGCAAGCTTTGATCCGGGGATGTCCGAATGGGGAAACCCAGCTGGGGTAATATCCAGTTACTCACAACTGAATACATAGGTTGTGCAGAGGCATACCAGGGGAACTGAAACATCTAAGTACCCTGAGGAAGAGAAAACAATAGTGATTCCGTCAGTAGCGGCGAGCGAACGCGGAGAAGCCCAAACCAAAGAGCTTGCTCTTTGGGGTTGTGGGACGTCTCACATGGAGTTACAAAGGAACCGGTTAAGCGAAGAGGTCTGGAAAGGCCCGCCAAAGAAGGTAAAAGCCCTGTAATTGAAAGTCTGTTCCCTCCGAGACGGATCCCGAGTAGTGCGGGGCACGTGAAACCCCGTATGAATCCGGCAGGACCATCTGCCAAGGCTAAATACTTCCTAGCGACCGATAGTGAAGCAGTACCGTGAGGGAAAGGTGAAAAGCACCCCGGAAGGGGAGTGAAATAGAACCTGAAACCGTGTGCTTACAAAAAGTCAGAGCCCTATGTTGCGAACTTGTTCGTCAACAGGGTGATGGCGTGCCTTTTGTAGAATGAACCGGCGAGTTACGTTCCCGTGCAAGGTTAAGGTGAAGAGCCGGAGCCGCAGCGAAAGCGAGTCTGAATAGGGCGAATGAGTACGTGGACGTAGACCCGAAACCGGGTGATCTACCCCTGTCCAGGGTGAAGGTGCGGTAACACGCACTGGAGGCCCGAACCCACGCACGTTGAAAAGTGCGGGGATGAGGTGGGGGTAGCGGAGAAATTCCAATCGAACTCGGAGATAGCTGGTTCTCCCCGAAATAGCTTTAGGGCTAGCCTCGGAAAACAGAGTCGTGGAGGTAGAGCACTGATTGGGTGCGGGGCCCGCAAGGGTTACCAAGCTCAGTCAAACTCCGAATGCCATAGACTTACTTCCGGGAGTCAGACAGTGAGTGCTAAGATCCATTGTCAAAAGGGAAACAGCCCAGACCATCAGCTAAGGTCCCCAAGTGTGTGTTAAGTGGGAAAGGATGTGGAGTTGCACAGACAACCAGGATGTTGGCTTAGAAGCAGCCATCATTGAAAGAGTGCGTAATAGCTCACTGGTCGAGTGACTCTGCGCCGAAAATGTAACGGGGCTAAACACACCACCGAAGCTATGGCTTGATGCTTTGCATCAGGGGTAGGGGAGCGTTGTATAAGGGTTGAAGGTGTACCGTAAGGAGCGCTGGACATTATACAAGTGAGAATGCCGGTATGAGTAACGAAAAGATCAGTGAGAATCTGATCCGCCGAAAGCCTAAGGGTTCCTGAGGAAGGCTCGTCCGCTCAGGGTAAGTCGGGACCTAAGGCGAGGCCGAAAGGCGTAGTCGAAGGACAACAGGTCGAAATTCCTGTACCACCGTAAATCGTTACGAGCGATGGGGGGACGCAGTAGGGTAGTGACGCAGGCTGATGGATGCCTGTCCAAGCAGTAAGGCTGATGTGTAGGCAAATCCGCACATCATAAGGCTGAGCTGTGATGGGGAGTGAAAATTACAGTAGCGAAGGTCATGATCTCACACTGCCAAGAAAAGCCTCTAGCCAGATGAAGGTGCCCGTACCGCAAACCGACACAGGTAGGCGAGAAGAGAATTCTAAGGCGCGCGGAAGAACTCTCGTTAAGGAACTCGGCAAAATGACCCCGTAACTTCGGGAGAAGGGGTGCCCCGGTAGTGTGAATAGCACGAGGGGGCCGCAGTGAAAAGGCCCAAGCGACTGTTTAGCAAAAACACAGGTCTGTGCGAAGCCGTAAGGCGAAGTATACGGGCTGACGCCTGCCCGGTGCTGGAAGGTTAAGGGGAGTGGTTAGGAGCAATCCGAAGCTGTGAACCGAAGCCCCAGTAAACGGCGGCCGTAACTATAACGGTCCTAAGGTAGCGAAATTCCTTGTCAGGTAAATTCTGACCCGCACGAATGGCGTAACGACTTGGGCGCTGTCTCAACGAGAGATCCGGTGAAATTTTAATACCTGTGAAGATGCAGGTTACCCGCGACAAGACGGAAAGACCCCATGGAGCTTTACTGCAGCTTGATATTGAATTTGGGTACGATCTGTACAGGATAGGTGGGAGCCTTTGAAGCATGAGCGCCAGCTTGTGTGGAGGCACCGTTGGGATACCACCCTGATCGTATCTAGGTTCTAACCTGGTGCCCTTAGCGGGTACGGGGACAGTGTCAGGTGGGCAGTTTGACTGGGGCGGTCGCCTCCTAAAGAGTAACGGAGGCGCCCAAAGGTTCCCTCAGAATGGTTGGAAATCATTCGAAGAGTGCAAAGGCATAAGGGAGCTTGACTGCGAGACCTACAAGTCGAGCAGGGACGAAAGTCGGGCTTAGTGATCCGGTGGTACCGCATGGAAGGGCCATCGCTCAACGGATAAAAGCTACCCTGGGGATAACAGGCTTATCTCCCCCAAGAGTCCACATCGACGGGGAGGTTTGGCACCTCGATGTCGGCTCATCGCATCCTGGGGCTGAAGTAGGTCCCAAGGGTTGGGCTGTTCGCCCATTAAAGCGGTACGCGAGCTGGGTTCAGAACGTCGTGAGACAGTTCGGTCCCTATCTGTCGTGGGCGTAGGAAATTTGAGAGGAGCTGTCCTTAGTACGAGAGGACCGGGATGGACGTACCGCTGGTGTACCAGTTGTTCCGCCAGGAGCACCGCTGGGTAGCTATGTACGGACGGGATAAGCGCTGAAAGCATCTAAGCGTGAAGCCCCCCTCAAGATGAGATTTCCCAGTATGTAAGACCCCTTGAAGACGACGAGGTAGATAGGCTGGGGGTGGAAGTGCAGCAATGCATGGAGCTGACCAGTACTAATCGGTCGAGGGCTTATCCAATAGCAGGTTTTAAGTCGCGTGAGTTTCGTTTCGAATCTAGTTTTCAGAGAACAACACTCTGAATGACATGAAAATCGGTACATCCCTTAAGGTGTGGTTGGTTTTCAGTTTCAACTGAATGGAAAGAAGTACAACTTCGATCCAATCGCGTTTGGTGGCGATGGCGGAGGGGTTCCACACGTACCCATCCCGAACACGACCGTTAAGCCCTCTAGCGCCGATGGTACTTGGACCGCAGGGTCCTGGGAGAGTAGGACGCCGCCAAGCGATTCCCTTTGGGATATTTTTTTTGCCTCCCTTGTTAGGGAAATGGGATAAACATGCGGGCCTTTAGCTCAGTTGGTTAGAGCGCACCTCTGATAAGGGTGAGGCCGGTGGTTCGAGTCCACCAAGGCCCATAGTAACTAAATAAGAAGTACATGAATGGGGCCATAGCTCAGCTGGGAGAGCGCCTGCCTTGCAAGCAGGAGGTCAGCGGTTCGATCCCGCTTGGCTCCACCATTCCCTGATAGCTCAGTTGGTAGAGCACTCGACTGTTAATCGAGTTGTCACAGGTTCGAGTCCTGTTCGGGGAGCCATGGAGAGGTGTCCGAGCTGGCCGAAGGAGCACGATTGGAAATCGTGTAGGCGTCACAAGCGTCTCGAGGGTTCGAATCCCTCTCTCTCCGCCACAATTATTTTAGCAGGGCCCGTTGGTCAAGGGGTTAAGACACCTCCCTTTCACGGAGGTAACAGGGGTTCGAATCCCCTACGGGTCATATATATGGAGGCTTAGCTCAGCTGGGAGAGCATCTGCCTTACAAGCAGAGGGTCGGGGGTTCGATCCCCTCAGCCTCCACCATATATTTTTATTAATGACGCGGGGTGGAGCAGCCCGGTAGCTCGTCGGGCTCATAACCCGAAGGCCGCAGGTTCAAATCCTGCCCCCGCAATTGCAGCTTTCCTAACCGAAAGTGATCTGGAACCGTGGTGTAGTTGGCCTAACATGCCTGCCTGTCACGCAGGAGATCGCGGGTTCGAATCCCGTCGGTTCCGCCATCTTTAATTTTTTACACCGTGCCGGTGTAGCTCAACTGGTAGAGCAACTGACTTGTAATCAGTAGGTTGGGGGTTCAAGTCCTCTCGCCGGCACCATTTTAGTATTTTGCATTCAGAAGGTTATAAAGAGTATAATATATATTCTGAGGGTAATACTAAAAACTCATGCAATGATGTTTAACTGTTATGGCGATCGTGGCGAAGTGGTTAACGCACCGGTTTGTGGATCCGGCATTCGGGGGTTCAATTCCCCTCGATCGCCCCATCAATTTTCTTAATGGGGATTAGCCAAGCGGTAAGGCAACGGACTTTGACTCCGTCATGCATAGGTTCAAATCCTATATCCCCAGCCATTTACTATGAGTCATTAGCTCAGCTGGTAGAGCACCTGACTTTTAATCAGGGTGTCGAAGGTTCGAATCCTTCATGACTCACTTTCATATTATGCGGTCGTGGCGGAATTGGCAGACGCGCACGGTTCAGGTCCGTGTGGGCTAACCCCCCGTGGAGGTTCGAGTCCTCTCGACCGCACCAATTGTTTTGCGGAAGTGGCTCAGCGGTAGAGCATCGCCTTGCCAAGGCGAGGGTCGCGGGTTCGATTCCCGTCTTCCGCTCCAATATTTGCGCCCTTAGCTCAGCTGGATAGAGCGTTTGACTACGAATCAAAAGGCCGGGAGTTCGAATCTCTCAGGGCGCGCCATTATTTCCTTTCATATCGGGATGTAGCTCAGCTTGGTAGAGCACCTGGTTTGGGACCAGGGGGTCGCATGTTCAAATCGTGTCATCCCGATTTTTGTTTATGCGGGTGTAGTTCAATGGTAGAACTTTAGCCTTCCAAGCTAATAGCGTGGGTTCGATTCCCATCACCCGCTTTCTTCTTTAATAAGGAACACCTGCAGATTGCAGGTGTTTTTTTTGTTGTAGTTGGATATGCATATGGTCACAGCTTACCTCCCGCTTGGCATCAAATGTCTCAAATTAAATTCATAATGAGATTATAAAAAAAGAGCTCCTTTTCCTGCATCAGTACGCACAGGAAAGGAGCTCTCATTATGGATTAGATCCTGAAATCTGTTTACGATTCAATCCTGTTTCCTACAACTTTAATATCTTTCCAGAATGGTCTGCGTCTTCAGCCCATCGGCAGGCATTAACCAATTCTTGTTTTGAAGCAATTGCAGCAGCTGGCTGCGTAGACCAGTGACGGCTGCCGGGTCGTCTGTTTTGAATGAAACCTCGACGATATTCTCCGTACCTGTGCCTGTGACGCTGCGAATTGGCCATACCTCCAGGGTAAGCTCCTGACCGTTCCATGTGCCTTCATACCGCTGGAAGGTGATGGGGCCAAAAGCACGGGCCTTTGTCAGCTGTTGTTTGCCCCAGTTAGAGGCAGACCAGTTTTTCAATTTACCGGGGAGTTTGTCCAGCAGCAGGTTCAGGGCATCTTTCTCGGAAGGCAGCTGTGTGCCAGTTGTTCTGCTATCTACTTTCTTTGTATTGGAGAAGCTCAAGGTCTGTTTGCCATATCCCCAGTCAATCTCTGCCTCATAGTTATCATCTGATGAATCAAAACCTTCCTGGTTTGCAAGTGTCAACGCTGCATCGATGTCCCCGTTAATGACAGGATAACGCTTTTTATAGGTTAACTCGTAGTTGTTTTTATCATCCTTTTTGCGAAAACGGACATTCCAGCCTTCTGCATCCAATCCGAGAGCATGGGTATCAAAGTATTCCACATTGATATGTCGTGGTGCAGCATTCAGCCCAAGGGTCTGAATGGTTTCACTTCGGGGTGTCCCGTCGTTATTTAATACAAGCTCCGGCTTCGCCAGAAACTTCACTT
The DNA here is from genome assembly GCF_038595045.1 of Paenibacillus sp. FSL R7-0652. Taxonomy (NCBI): domain Bacteria; kingdom Bacillati; phylum Bacillota; class Bacilli; order Caryophanales; family Paenibacillaceae; genus Paenibacillus; species Paenibacillus sp. FSL R7-0652. The sequence goes on from NZ_CP152001.1 coordinate 386,552, forward strand.
CATATGCGGGAACGGCGTTGGTAGCGGCGGAAGCCTGCGGCGTTTCCAGAAATGTCAGTCCACTTCCCATAGTGACAATGCTCAGCATCAAAGAGACGGCTGCCTTTTTCCATTTTTTCAAGACCAATCACTCTCCTAATCGGAATTAACGTACAGTCCTCACTTTAACGTCAGAGAATGTGAGGGCGATTAAAGGGAAGCGCACATTACGTTAACCCTGCATAGATTTCATGAATGGTCAGCCATAGTTTATAACGGTTCAACTGACAGGCTCAGACGGCATAGCAGCGGTCCTCATACCGATAACCTCGCGCAGCACGGTTTGGAATCGATCGACTTGAACAGAAGGATGGCGGTCCTTGTTATGTATCATATAGATATGACGCGGTGCCTGCTCTCCCGGAATAGGGAGCACGTGAATGATCCCTTGTCGTTCTTCCCACTGTACTGCCATCCGTGACATGAACGAGATATGACCTCCGATTAATACGAGCTGTTTGATCGCCTCCAGAGAATCCATCTCAACCGTACTCCGCAGCCGGATATCATGCTGTTCAAGCCATTGGTTGGTCAGCTTTCGTGTACTTGACTCATCACCATGTAACGCAAAGGGGACTTGTACGATATCTTCAGGATGCAGCAATTCTTTATGCGCTAACCCATGCTTGGGAGAGCAGATAAGCACGAGATCATCCTCACACAGCGTCTCTGAGTGTAATGTGGGTCCAACAAACGGCTCTGACGAGATGATACCGAGATCAAGCTGATGTCGGATGACCATCTCGCGGATGACCGGGGCCGGTTTAATCGACAACACCAATCCAATGCCGGGAAACTCCTGAGAGAAGGAATGCAGCATCGCAGGAAGCAGATACGTAGCGGGTACATAACTTGCTCCAATATGGAGCGTACCCCGGTACAGACTGCCGTATTCTTTGACTACACGGCGTGCCTCCTGGGTCAGTGCATTGATTTTAACAGAATAATGAAGCAAAGCTTGTCCAGCCTCGGTTAGAAATGTCTTTCCACTACGTGATTCGAATAAACGTACTCCCATCTCTTCCTCCAGCGACTTCATATGAAAGGTGACGGTCGGCTGTTTAATCCCCAGTAATTCTGCCACACTTGTCATATGATGATGCTTGTCGATCAGCTCGACAATTTGCAATTTAATCAGATTCAACCTCTCCGCACTCCTCTCGTTTCCATACCTCTTTGATGTTCAAGACAATACGATGCTTTCGATGAGAAAAAATGATGTCATATCTATAGATTTAATCTATGAAGATCAACAGAATTCATCCAAAAAGTTAATTTCCATTTTACAAACATAACAAACAACTCTCGAAGGCGAGCGTTAGACTGAGAACAGTACAGCAAAGAATGCAGGAAAGAAGCAGAAAGAAAGCTGTTCAGTACCAGAGAAGTACACAGGGAATAAGCCTAAATAGGTCAGGCAGCCTAACGAGACCAGTGCAAAAGAGGAACGCGAGAGGTCAATATATCAAGAAACCATCTGAAATAAGCACAAGAGATCAATCCAAGAAATAAGTACAAAGATTTAACACAGAAGATAAGTACAAAAGACAGGCAGGGATGTTCATGAAACTGGAGTTAACGGGAGTTCAAAAATCATTTCATCAAACGCCTGCACTACTGCCCACTGATCTGACGCTTGAACATGGAAAATTCACAACGCTGCTCGGCCCTTCGGGCTGCGGTAAAACGACGCTGCTCCGCATGATTGCCGGGCTGGAACAGCCGGATGCGGGGGAGATTCGTGCAGATGGTGAATATATCTACTCTGCAGCCAAGCGGATCGATACACCGACACACAAGCGCAATCTGGGGATGGTGTTTCAGGATTTTGCACTATGGCCGCATATGACGGTATATGAGAACGTGGCTTTTGGTCTGAAAGCCGGCAAACAGAAGTCAGATCTGCGGCAAAAGGTGAATGAAGCCCTCGGCATGGTTCGCCTGCAAGGCATGGAGGATCGGTACCCACATCAGCTGTCGGGTGGACAGCAGCAGCGGGTTGCTTTTGCCAGAGCGGTAGCCGTGAAGCCGGGTGTTATCTTGTTTGATGAGCCGCTGAGCGCACTGGATGCGGTGCTTCGGGAAGAGATGCGGATTGAGATGATGTCACTGGTGCGTGATATGGGGCTAACTGCCCTGTATGTGACGCATGATCAGATCGAGGCAATGTCAATGTCGGATGAGATTGTGGTGATGCAGAAGGGGCGGATTTTGCAAAAAGGTACCCCGGAAACGATCTACTCCGCACCAAGTGGTCCTTATGTCGCGTCGTTTATCGGAAAGTCTAACTGGCTTACGCCGAATGAATCCATGATTCGTCCGGAACATGTGACCTGGAGCAAAACAGTGCATGACGATTTGGGCTATCCCGGAATCATCCGCAGCGTCAGTTATGTAGGAGAACGCTACGAGGTGCGTGTGCAGATGGAAGGGCTGGACGTGTGGACGGCATATGCGAACCAAAGAGTAAGCGTTGGCGAGAGGGTACAGCTCTATGTATCGCCGGACCGAATCTGCCGGATGTTTGATCAGCAGGAGAGCGATAGCCATTCTGGACTGAATGGGCAGCATTTGGATCAAAAGCCGGGTAGAAAGCAGCGGGAAGTGATCGCCGCCGCCAACTAGACGGTATCGTCGAAACGAACTTTGTCATCGGAATGGAATGTATACAAACTATAGTTCAACTTATATAGAAACAACATTAGCAGTTGTTCTTATACTAATCTAAGGGAGATGTCATGATATGTTCGGTATGAAAACACGTAAAAAGAGTGCAGCACTTCTATTAACAGCAGTGATGAGTCTGAGTCTGTTCGGATGCAGCACCGGGAACACAACAACTGGAAATGCAGCGAAGCCCGCGGGAGAAGGAAATGCAGCAGCCGCAGCGGACACGGCGAGCAAGGCAGCAGGTGGCAAACTGGTTTTGTACAGTGCAGGGCCGCAGAAGCTGGCAGACAATATCGTGAATGGATTTACAGCCAAGACAGGTATTGAAGTGGAGATGTTCCAAGGCACGACAGGTAAAATTCTCGCTCGTATGGAAGCAGAGAAAGCGAATCCAGTCGCAGACGTTGTTATTCTGGCATCCTTGCCTTCGGCACAAGCACTGAAAGCAGATGGACTCACCCTGCCGTATCCTGAAGCGGCTCATGCGGACATGCTGAACAAAGATTGGTCGGATGCAGAGGGTAACTATTTCAGCAGCAGTGCGTCTGCACTGGGCATTGTGTATAACAGCAAACTGGTGACTGCACCGCCAAAGAGCTGGGCTGACCTGGCAGCACCAGCATGGAAAGATGCGGTGAATATTCCTGATCCGACATTGTCAGGCTCCGCACTTGATTTCATCACAGGTTACCTGAGTGCCAATGGTGAAAAAGGATGGGATCTGCTGAATGCCTATAAAGCAAACGGTGTCGCTATGGCAGGAGCCAATCAGGAAGCCCTTGATCCAGTGATTACGGGCGCAAAAAGCATTGTAGCAGCAGGTGTAGACTACATGGCCTATTCCGCCAAAGCCAAAGGCGAACCACTGGATATCGTCTACCCTGAAGAAGGTACAGTGATTAGCCCAAGACCGGCAGCCATTCTGAAATCCAGTCCTAATGTAGAGAATGCCAAAGCATTTATCGATTACCTGTTATCGGATGAGGCACAAAAGCTGGTTGCAGATGCATATCTGATTCCAGGCCGCGAAGACATTGAAGCAGCGAACCGCGCCAACGTAAAGGATATCCCGCAGTTGAAAGTGGATTGGACATGGATGAGCGAGCATGGGGATGAGACCGCAGCCCGTTTCTCCGAAACTTTTAAATAAGTGAACACAAATACAGAAACGGTGGACAACAGGAGATGCTGCTGTCTTGACGTGGAAATTCATGTGAGGTGAGCGTAGTGAAACCTGTTGTAACGGATAACAACCGTATTTTTCGGAGAGTGGGCGTGGTGCTGGCCCTCTTTCTGCTGACAATCAGTATTGGGATGCCGCTCTTGCTGATCTTCTGGCAAAGTGTATACCCGAACGGGCAGTGGGACTGGATGGCTCCGATTCGAACAATTACCGGTCATCATCTGTCCGGTGTGCTGCTGAATTCAGTATGGCTGGGCATCTGCGTGGTGGCGTTAACAACGCTGCTCGCACTGCCGCTCGCCTGGATGATGGCCAAAACCGGAATGGGTGAGCATCGCTGGGTCGATGTCATTCTGATGATTCCATTCATGACCCCGCCGTATATCGGCTCGATGGGCTGGATTCTATTTATGCAAAAAGGGGGATACCTCCAGCAGTGGGCGCCCTCATCTGCAAACTGGAGTGAGCTGTTCTTCAGCTTCTGGGGCATGGTGATGATCATGAGTCTGCACCTGTTCCCTTTCCTGTATTTGTTGCTGCGGGATGCATTGATTCGCATCGGGGGCAATCTGGAAGAAGCGGGAGCCGTGCACGGTGCACGTGCAGGATATCGGTTCAGACGTATTATTTTACCCCTGCTGCTGTCGTCTTACGGGATGGGGATTATGCTTGTTTTTGTCAAGACGATTGCAGAATTCGGCACACCCGCGACCTTTGGACGCAAGATCGGATATTATGTCATGACCTCTGAAATCCATAAATACATCTCCAGCTGGCCCATTGATTTCGGGAAGGCGACTTCGCTGGCATCTGTGCTGCTGTCCGTCTGCCTGGTGATGTGGTATATGCAGTCCGCGATCAGCCGGAAGTTCACGTATCGTCTCGTAGGTGGCAGAGGACAGCGCTCGAAGCGTTACTCCCTGCGAGGCTGGGCAGGATGGTTGTGCGGTACATATCTGGCCATCCTGTTGATTCTATCGATCGGCATTCCATACTTTTCGATCATCGCGGCTTCCACAATGAAGCTGCGGGGAACCGGACTGGCTCTGGATAATCTGACATTGGAGCACTACCGGGAATTGTTATCCTGGGGTTCTGTGAGTATGAAGGCGGTCGGGAACAGTCTGGGATTGTCGCTGGCGGCTTCTACGGTGGCAGTCGTCATAGGCACCGGGTTTGCGCTGGCAATTGGCAAATCATCTTCGTTCATGCAGCGGGTTATCGACCTGTTCAGTCTACTGCCAAACACCGTGCCAGGTATCGTTATGGTGGTTGGTCTGATTCTGTTCTGGAACTCCCCGTGGATGCCTATGACGCTGTACAACACCTACGGTATGGTGGTGCTCACCTATGTTGTACTGTTCCTGCCCTACACCGTGCAGTATGTTAAATCAAGCTTTACCCAGATCGACGGCACGCTGTTTCAGGCGGGTCAGGTGTTTGGCGGCAGGCCGCTGTACATTTTGCGGCGTATCCTTGTGCCGCTGATCCTGCCCGGCATGCTGGCCAGCTGGATGATGACATTTACGATTGCGACTAGGGAATTGGTCGGCTCGCTGCTTATTCTTCCGCCGTCGATGCAGACGTCGGCGACGTATATTTTTGCCCAATTCGAACAGGGCCAGGTATCGCTTGGAATGGCAATGGCTGTGGTAACCGTCGGGATGACAGTGCTGATGCTGCTGGGGATAGAGATGCTGAATTCAAAGAGAAAGTGGAATGCTTCATGATCAAACTGAATGTATGGGGCGGTGCGGGCGAGCACGGACGTTCCGCCTATTTACTTAGAGGGAGCCGTCAGCGTTTACTGCTGGATTGTGGTGTGAAAAAAGAGGGCAGCGGCGAGTATCCGCTCATCGAACCGGAGGTCGTGCCGCAGCTGGATGCTGTGCTGTTGTCCCATGCGCATGAGGATCACTCTGCCGCCATTCCGCTGCTCTACAGGCTGGGGTATACAGGGGAAGTGTGGACAACACGCGAGACAAAAGAGCAGTTAACAACGTATTTTAAAGCTTGGCGTCGTAACATGGAACATGCAGGTCAACCCCTGCCCTATGGTGAAGCGGATGAGCAGCTTATTCGCTATCGGTTTTTGGAGGATGAAGCCGAGCGTGAATGCTGGTTTGAACTGCTGCCAGGTGTGTCAGTGATCTGGGGCCGAAGCGGACATCTGGCTGGATCTGTCTGGCTCGGGATTGAGATGGAAGGGAAGCGAATTCTATACTCTGGTGATTACACATCAGAGTCTATACTGCTGCAGGCGGACGACATCGCTGAAGGACTCCAGCAAGCAGATCTGAGGCGTCGTAGACAAATTGAGCCCATGCTCGCTGCGTCTGTCACTGGCGGATTGCCAAGATTGTCTTTGTCCGACAAATGTAAAGATAAAAGTAAGAATCCACTCGTCAAAGTGGATCTGGCCATAATTGATGCAGCTTACGGAACAGACCGGGACACACAGGCAGACAAACTGCAGCAGCTCGAGAGTGCTGTGTGTGAGACCATCAGCCGGGGAGGCAAAATTCTTTTGCCAATGCCTGCGGTCGGACGCGGACAGGAACTGATTCTGTGGGCCCAACAGCGCTTTTCAAATGTACCGATGATCGTGGAGCAGAAGCTTGTAGAAGGAATGAAGCAGCTGCACCTTTCACACAGCTGGCTCAGAGAAAGTAGGGAACAGTTCACCCGCTGTTCACCTGCCGGCAGGATCGCAGCGTTTCTCAGTGGAGAGAGCTGGGAGAGGGCCGGCTCTGCGGAAAAGCGTAAGGAGCTGCTTGAGAAACATGGTGCGTCACTTTGGTTCATCCCTGATGGCATGATGCAGTCTTCGCTGGCACGCTGGTATTACGAAGTATGGGCATCTGACGCCAACAATTTAGTTCTACTTACGGGGCATACGGCTGCAGGCACATTGGCACACCAACTGCTTGAATCCCCGGAGCAGTACGGAGTATGCGGGGTGAAGAAGGTTCGTTACAAGGTACATCAAGGCTGGAGAGATGTTGAGTATATGATCAACCGTGTGTCTGCCCGGCACAATGTGCTCGTCCATACGAATCTTGCAGAGACAGAACGGCTGAGAGTGGGTTTGCTTGGAGGACAATTTCGATCCGGAACAAGTATTGATCTGCTGTCCCCAGGAGACGAGTTGATATTTTGAAGAATCCATTTCAAAGAGAAAAAAGGCGCTTGATGCGCCTTTTTTGTTATACGTCTATATTTTCTATTTTTCATCGGCTTATTCAATTCGGATATTACCTGATCTCGTCATCACGTTGACTTGATGTGTCCCGCGGCCTGTTACCCCTTGAGTCGTGTGTTTATCTTCATTGATCTGCGCCCAGTCGAGCAAATGAGAACGTCTGCCGCTGCGGGATTCCAATGTCCAATCTGCATCTGGTGTATCTTCAGCGACACGTAACGTTATATTACCGCTGGCTGCAGCAAGGTGAATATCTGAATTGATACGATCTGCCGTCAGCTCAATGTGACCGCTTGTTGTATTGATGGACAGATCGCTCTGAGGCTGGTTGATTTTCACTTTTCCCGAAGAACTGCTGATCTGCAGACTGCCTTCGTAATGGAGGGGGATTTTCACAGTAATGACAGGTTTGTTCGCCAGATTGAAAACACGAAACAAGTGATTACGGCTGGCGATTCGGATATCCTTTTGACTTTGTTCTATTGTAAAAACGGGCTTGCGATCGGGTGCAGTGCTGGACACTTCTACTGACTCAATGCCGGATACAGCTTCTACGGTTACGGGAGTACTGCCGTTATCAATGGAGATCACTTGAACAGCCTCCAGCGGCACCTTCCGGGTGTCTGTAACGAGAGCGTTTGTTTGATTACAGGACGTTAGAATAACAAGCATGCACAGCCATAATGGCAGAACCTTTTTCATCGGATCACCTCGATTGTAGAAATGGATTGAAGTATTATGCTTAAGTAAATCGTACAAGATGACGCTGCGTCAGGATCAAGTATTGTTTTTCGCCATTCATGGGGTTGAAACTGACGCAGCGTCATTTTATATAATGGTCATGCATCATCGGTATAGAATTGCAGGAAGAAGGAGGGGAAAGCGTGAAAACCGGAGACATCCTTATATACAGTTGTGTTATCATCGGGGCAGGCATTGGACTAACGATGGACCATGTGTTTCCAGGTGTATTAATTGGGTTAGGTGCAGGATATCTACTGAAATATACATGGTCCGGCGAACAGAAAAACAAGGATACCTGAGCCGAGCATACGGAGGTGATTGAGAGGTGGATAATCCGCTGTACATTCATATCAATGAGCTGGCACACAAGACGGAGATCACTGTCAGAACACTGCGCTACTATGATTCGATTGATCTGTTAAAGCCATCTTCCAAAACGGAGGGTGGCCATCGCTTATATGTAGAGGAGGATCTGAAAAAGCTGCAGCAGATTCAGTTTCTCAAAAATATGGGATATGCCCTCAAAGATATTCAGGAGATGTTATCAGATGCATCCTGGAATTGGGAACACTCTCTTCGCAATCAGCTGGATTATATTGTTGAGGAGCAGCAGCGGCTAAAGTCGATGGAGGTATCCGTCAGGGAAATGCTGCATAGTCTTGTGCTGGAGCAGGGAAATCAGCATGAAGCAATTGAGAAGCTGATTCAGCTCTCAAGACCTAAGGCAGCCAAGCTGAAGTCTCTAAGAGAGGATCTATTCAGCCGTGATGAACAGGAACTGTGGGAAAAGCTGCCGCGGATGCAGGGCAGCGACCCGCATTCGCTGGAGTGGATTGCGCTGCTCGGGCAGCTCAAGAGCCATATGCATGAGCCCCCTGCATGTGATAAAGTTCAAAATATTATCCGGCGCATGATGGAAAAACAGCAGGAGGACTTTGGGGGACAGGATGATTTTCTGAACAAACTGTGGGATGCGAGGAAATCGGCTGAAACTTCCGAAGAGCTGGGATTGTACCCCTTGGAGCCTGAGCTTATAGACTATATGGAACTGGCTTATGATGTTTACATCATGAACCAAGGTGGACACAACGATGAACGCTGAGTTACTGCTGTATGTTGGAGGACTTGCACTTCTGGACATGATAAGTCCGACGCTGCTCGGTGTTACTATCTATCTGATGGCATTGGGAGGGAAGCAGTTTGGTTTGCGTCTATCTGTATATCTGCTGACCGTCTTGATCCTGTACCTTTTCTTGGGCTGTGCCTTGATGCTGGCACTGGAGCTTATGCAGGAGATAGTGGTTTCTATCTTCCATAACAAGTTCGTGAGCTGGTCAATCTTCATTGCGGGTGCGCTGCTGTTTACAGTGAGCTTCTGGATTAAACCGAGTCCCCGGAAAAATAGTCTCGTCCGCTCTCCCCGCTCGGCGGGTACTGCTGGTCTAGTGATGATGGGGGTAACTACGTTTTTGCTGGAAGCAGGCACAGCGCTGCCGTATTTTGCTGCAGCGAGTCTCATGACAAGCAGAGGACTTCCATGGACACAGTGGCTCCCTTTGCTCATCGCATATAATGTAGTGATGATTATGCTGCCCGTGCTGATCTATGTGCTGTTCATCTGGATCGGAGCATCGGTTCAGTCCAGCGTGGAGAAGTTGCATCGAAAGCTAACTGAGCATTCCGGTTCTGTGCTTTCATGGGTCATGTGTATTGCCGGACTAATCCTCATTTTCAACGTGCTGGATTACTTGTAAGAGGAAGGACGGGTGGGAAGTTATACATTGCCCAGGTGATACGGGGGGTGTTACTGTTTGCGAGAGTGTAATTAAGTTTTATAATATAATTGACTTGTGAAATTTTATGTCATATACTGATTGAAATATGGACAGGATGGGCTGGAGAAGCATCCGTTCTAGGGGGAGTAACCGTATGGATATACGCAGGGATATTGGCAGTTTTCCGATGTGGGAGAGGTACCGTTCGAAACGGGAGCATCTGGTGGTCGGATTAATGTCCGGCACATCGCTGGATGGAACGGATGCTGCGCTGGTACATATACAGACAGATGCGCACGGAGCGATGCAGCGGATGGAACTGATTGATTTTATCTGTACTCCATATACGAATGAGCTTAAAGAGGTGCTGATTCGTCTGTGCTCCCCTGAAACAGCACGTGTAGATGAGCTGACAACAGCCCATTTCGGTGTATCGGAATGGTACGCACACAGTGTAAGGCAGCTGCTGGATTCGGCTGGTATATCCCCTCAGCAGGTGGATGTGATCAGCATGCACGGACAGACGATCTGGCATGCTCCTGTACCTTCTGCTTTTCCAAGCCCGTCTGGTAGCAGAAATTGGAATGTAAGCTCTACCCTGCAGATTGGCGAAAGCGCTGTGGTGAGAGAACGCACCGGTCTTCCGGTAATTGGTAATCTGCGTGCACGGGATATGGCAGCAGGCGGGGAAGGCGCCCCGCTGACTCCTTTCGCAGATGCATTGATGTTCCGCAGTGATACAGAAGGACGTCTGGTGCAGAATATCGGCGGTATTGGCAATGTAACCGTGCTCCCGGCAGGATCATCGGAGGCCGGGGTGTCGGCTTTTGACACAGGACCGGGGAACATGGTGATCGATGCGCTGGTTCGGCATGCCACTGAAGGAAGACAGCACTATGATCCAGAGGGAAGCATGGCTGCCAAGGGAACCGTGCACCCGGAGCTGGCAGAATACGGTCTGAATGATGAATACTTCCGGCGGCAGCCTCCCAAGAGCACCGGACGTGAAGTCTATGGTGCGGATTATGCCAAGCGGCTTATGGAATTTGCAGCAGCTCGTTCTCTTCCGCTGGAAGATATGCTGGCTTCCGCAACCTGGCTCACAGCCGAGACGATTGTGCGTGCTGTGGAGGATTTTATACTGCCCCGAACGTCAATTTCGGCAATGCTTACCTGTGGTGGCGGTACGTCTAATGACACGCTAATGAGGATGATCCGGCAGAGACTGCCTGAATCCATTCGCCTGGAGCGTACAGCAGACTACGGTGTTCCGGATGATGCGAGAGAAGCGATGGGATTTGCCCTGCTTGGACATGAGGCATTGATGGGAAGAACGAACACACTTTCTGGGGTAACCGGGGCGAAGCACGCGGTGATCTCGGGCAATCTGACCCTGTAGTGGCTATTGAATTGCCATTTCAGCCGTATTTCAGATTAGACGCGGCAGGAAATATAGTGATAAAATGCTTGTACAAGATAATAGTACGGAAAGGAGGAGCGGATGGAAGGCATGAAAGGTGGACTTGTACGTTTACGCGCATTACTGGATGATCTGACTCCGTCGGAACGAAAGATCGGAGCTTACATTCTTGAACATCCCCAAGAAACGGTGCAGTCGTCCGTTGCCCAGCTGTCCGAGCGAAGCGGAGGCAGTCCGGCGGCTATCATTCGTCTGTGCAAATCACTTGGCGTAGCAGGGTTTCAGGAGCTGAAGCTTAAGATTGCCGGAGATTTACAGACGAATGACCAGTATCAATATACGGAGATTCGCCCTCAGGACTCGGTAGAGAGTATTATCCAGCATGTGTCCACTAACAATATACAATCGATTAAGGACACGGTTTATATTTTGGACACGAGGCTTGTGGAACAGGCAGTTAACCTGCTGCATGAGGCCAAACGGATCTTTTTTTACGGCGTGGGGGCGTCTAATCTGATTGCACTCGATGCACACTACAAGTTCATGCGGATTAACCGTACCAGCTTTTCATTCGCCGATCCTCATATGCAGATCTCTTCTGCAACGACTCTTCGGGAGGATGATGCAGTCGTCTGCATCTCGTATTCGGGTGAGACCTCGAATGTGATTTCCTGCCTGAAGCATGCTCGTGAAGGCGGCGCAGCGACCATCAGTATTACCAAGTGGGGCAGCAATACGCTCAGCAGTCTCGCGGATGTTCCTTTGATGATTACGTCCACCGAGAGTGATATTCGCAGCGGAGCCACCTCTTCACGGATTGCGCAGCTCAATGTTATTGATATTCTGTATCTGGCGATTGCGAGCCGGGATTATAAACATTCGGTGCAGTATCTGGAGAAGAGCAGACAGGCTATTCTGGAGCACAAATGAGTACCGGGTTACTTGTTACTTGTGCTATGCATAAACATAAAATGATGAGAATCCCTTGCGGTTACAAGCATAGGGATTTTTTTGATGAGAATCACAGGATTAATATAGGAAAATAAAACAAAGAGAAGCCCTGCCTTCTGGCGTGGCCCCTCTCATTCTATACTGAATGCAGCTTGTCGGCGCTCGATAATCGTTACGTCCGTCCAAGCCATTTTTATCTATTCATCCTGCTGGACAGTCGCATTCGTTATCCATGCTTACCGCTGTCTGCAGCAGGATCGTCTTACAGGCTTATTATGTGCAATTCTTAACCCACACCCACATGCATACCTAACCTACATATACACGTGCTGGCGATTTATCAGCCTGAGCCGGTGATTGCATGGCGGACAAAACCGTCTGCCTGCTCCAGGCGTCGCGCTGCTTCTGCTGCATCGACATCAGCCATCAGCATGACGATGGCTGTTTTGACATGGCCATCGGCTTCGGTGAAGGCTTGTTCAATCTCGTTTTCCTTCGCTCCGGTTGCCAGTTGGATCATGCGTTTTGCACGGTGCACAAGCTTTTCATTGGATGGATTCAAGTCTACCATGAAATTACGGTAGACTTTGCCCAGACGAATCATTGCCGTGGTTGTCAGCATGTTCAGAATCATTTTCTGTGCGGTGCCCGCTTTCATGCGGGTAGACCCCATCACCACTTCCGGTCCCATGACCGCTTCAATGCTCACATTCGACAGTGAGCTCATAGGCGTATCTGAATTGTTGCTCAGCCCAATCACTACAGCCCCAATCTGACGAGCATACTTCATGGCTCCGATGACATAAGGGGTACGCCCGCTGGCTGCAATGCCAACCACAACGTCGTTAGCATTCAGTCCATGATTCTCCAGATCGGTTCCTCCGGCCTGCTCACTGTCTTCCGCTCCTTCTACCGGATCTTTGACTGCCCGAAATCCTCCAGCGATAATACCCTGCACCATAGAAGGCGGGGTGCCATAGGTAGGCGGGCACTCCGAAGCATCGAGAATGCCCAGACGCCCGCTTGTGCCTGCACCTACATAAAACAATCTTCCACCGGATTGAAAACGGGCTACAATGAGATCGGCCGCTTGGGCAATGACTGGAATCAGCGGCTGAATAAGTTCGCCAATCCGCCGGTCCTCGCGGTTAATGAGTTCCATAATCTCTGCTGAAGGCAGCTGATCGATATGGTCTGTCTGGGGGTTAGGCTGTTCCGTTACTAATGAGTTAAGCGTATGATTCATCCGTAATCCCTCCTTTTTCTTGTTTAGCATGATTCCGCCAGACGGCATTTTTGTGCTGCCAGCTGTGCCGCACCCACTGCCGGAGCAGGAGTGTTTTCCTGGAAAATGATTCGCTGTGATTTGTATATTTCGGTAAGGTGGCGCACATACGTATCCCGAAACAGGGAAGAGAAGCGGAAGATGGACCCCGAGAGTGCCATAGGTGCATTGGTAAAAGAAACATGCCGCCGAATGAGTGCTTTGGCTGCATCTGCCAGCAGCCGAGCTTCATCCATAAGAAGTACACGGGCCGCTTCATCCCCTGCGGAAGCGGCTTCTATAGTCAGGCGGGCAATTGCAGCGGTGCTGGATTTGGTCCAGTCAGGCTTATAGACAAGCTGTTTCAAGTCAGGTGCATGCTTTACATGAAGCTCCTGCTGCACGAGCGAGGTCAGCATCGTCGGAGGCAGTACGCCATCATAACTCTGCATGATTGCCTGCAGTGTTCGCTGACCGATCCGATAGCCGCTCCCCTCGTCTCCGAGCAGATGTCCCCACCCGCCTGCTCTGTACACTTCACCTTCCGGTGTGATGCCATATATGATGGAGCCGGTTCCTGAAATGGCGAGCAGACCGTGCGGCTGCCCGATTGAAGCCATCAGCGCAATCTCGCCCTCCGTAACAACCCAGACTGCACAAGCATTACTGCTGGAGTCCAACTTATTTTTCTTATTTCTCATATAGTCGTGAACGTGAGAAGCAATCCACTGCCGCTCTTGATCATCGGCAATACCTGACATACCAAGACATATACCTTCACAATACGACAAAAAATTCATGTTGGATGAAAATAGAAGATCCAAGATGCGTGTTAACTCCGTTACAGCTTCTTGAGGCGGCACGCTATGTGGGTTCGTTGCACCGCCGCGGGCTGTTCCGAGAACGTCCCCGAATTCAGAAATGATTGCTGCATCAGTTTTGGTACCGCCTCCATCTATTCCTGCGTATACTCGCAAGCGTGCTCACCTCGTTAGGACTTATTTTCTTTTTTTCATAGTATAGAGGCTGAAAATGAAAAAGTAAAATTAAATTTTATAACAAAAATTATTGTTGAATTTTTATTTTACACCTCATATAATGAATTCAATCAACAATTTTGGAAGGATTCGATACGATTGATGTTATTTAAGCTAACGTCAACGTTGCATTCAATAAGATTAGGCCTTGCCAAGCAGGTCGATCTTTAAAGGGGGCGGATTTCGGATTCGTGTCATCAGATTGGACTTTGTATAACCTTTGGTTCCACTTTTAAGGCAGGGGTCATGGAATGAGAGAAGACGACACGCAAAGGAGATGAAGGGTATGAAGAGGAAGGGTCTAGTTTTGGCAGTGGTGTTAATGATGGTCTGGATCACAGCCTGCGGCAATAGCGGCGGAGCGGCATCGAATGATCCCAATGCGAATGACACAGTAACGGTGTGGACATATCCGGTGCATGGCACGTATGAGGATGAACTGAAGGACTTGATTGCCGATTTCAATAAGGAACACCCGAATATTACCGTGAAAACGGAAATGCTCTCCTGGGCCGAGGGCCCCAAAAAGTTCGATGTGGCTTTGAACGCAGGTAATCCGCCGGATCTGTACTTCCATAGCGTGGACGGTACGTATGTGAATACCGGACTGGCACTGGAACTGGACAGTTATCTGACTCCTGAGATCAAAGATGACTATCTGCCTGGCACATTGGAACTGGGGCAGATTCAAGGGAAACAATACGGACTTCCTCTCTATCAATTCCAGTGGGCATGGGGCGGTAACAAACGTATTCTCGATGAAGCGGGCATTGATTGGAAGACCATCCAGAAGAATGGCTGGACCTGGTCCGAGTTTAACGAAGCCGCTGCCAAGTTGACGAAAACGCTGGATAACGGAAGTAAACAATATGCCTTGGTGACAGACGGTACTTCACTTGATTTTATCGAAATGCTGTCCCGTAACAACGGCATGATTGATGTGCTGGACGAAACCGGAAAGTTCCAGTGGAACGATGGGCGCATTCTGGACACGCTCTCTTTTATTAAAAATCTGATGGATCAGGGATATATGCCGAAGGAAACGGCTGCACTTGCTCCGGCCAAGCGTACAGACATGTTCTATGCAGGTGAAACGGCAATGATCTCGAAGGCGATTCCTTATTATGATGTCATGATCCGAAACCGCAACAAAGATATTGACGACGGTAAGGTGCAGGGGGAGAAAATTGATTTTGTACTGCTGCCTGTACCGCACAATGACAATCAACCTGCGGCCACGACTATGGGCGGCGAGGGTTATGTGGCTTTCAAACAGAAGAAGGACAAAGGTGAGCAGCATGCCAAAAATACCTTCCTCGTGATGGAGGCACTGAGTGGTGCCAAAGCGGGTAACTCGGCTAATGAGCTGGCGCTTCCTTTTGTAAGACAATCTCAAGCCGATCTGTTCAAAGGCAAGGAACTGGGACAGCAGGTCAATCTGGATGCAGCCAAAGAGATGGCCAAGCACATTGCAATGCCAGTCGTGCTCAAGCTGGATATCGACAAGGCTTCACAGCAGAAACAGTTCAAGGAACAGGTCGTGAAACCTAACATTCAGGCTCTGTTCTCGGGTGAGAAGACACCGGAGCAGATTGCGGAAGATTTTAAAGGCAAAGGTCAGCAGATGTTCGGACAATAACCAACTACGCAGTGACACATTGATTCGGAGAGGAGGATTCGCCATGCAGACCGCCCTTGCGCCGGAGCCTGCGCCCCGGCATTCCCGGGTTGTCCGGTTCTGGCGAGATTACGGGTGGGCGTATTTGTTTATTTTGGCGCCTGTCCTGCTGTTTCTCATTTTCACACTGTATCCCGTATTGACGGCTCTTGTGATGAGTTTCCAAAAATACAACATCATGAACTCCACGTGGGTGGGGCTGGATAATTACGAACGCCTGGTGAAGGACGAAACCTTCTGGAAGTCGATCAAAAATACGGTCATTTTCACGGTGGGAACAGTGCCGGTTAACATCCTGATTACGTTTGTACTCTCGTATTTCATCTTTCAGATGAAAAGCAAATGGCAGACGTTCTTCAAGGCCACACTTTATCTGCCTGCGGTAGCATCGGGAGTGACGATCTCGATCGTATGGCTGGCGATCTTTGATCCGACGGATTCAGGCCTGCTTAATCGCTTCCTCGGTTTCTTCGGTCTTGACCCCGTCATCTGGCTTGGCCAGTCGGGCACGGCCCTTTTTTCACTGATTCTGATGAACTGGCTCGGGTCGCACGGTGCGGGCATTATTCTGTATCTCGCGGCTATGGGGGGGATCCCGAAGTCATTGTATGAGGCTGCAGATATCGACCACGCAAGCGGATGGACACAGTTTAGCAGGATTACGTGGCCCCTCCTAAAGCCAACCACGCTCTATCTGCTTGTGACTGGAGTCATAACGTCCTTTCAGGTGTTTATCTCCGTATATCTGATGACACAGGGCGGACCAAACTTTGCAACCACAACGATTGCTTACCTGATCTATGAGACGGCCTTCAAGTTCTACGAGTTTGGACTTGCTTCGGCGCAGTCCTTTGTACTCGCGGTCATTATTATCGTCATCTCCGTTATTCAATTCAAATATTTCTCCAGCGATATCGAGTATTAGGTATTAACCAAGGCTTTCATTAGGCATCCGGGGGTGAATGCAACGTATGAAATCAACACGAAAAAAGATGCTGCTCGTGACCGCATCCGTTCTATTGGCAGGTTGGGCGCTGATCACCATTATTCCGATGTACTGGATGCTGGTGGGGTCCGTTCAGGATACAACAATGTCGGCTTCGTTCAAACCACAGATGATTCCAGAGCAGCTGTCGATGTCGCCGTATGAGCGATTTTTTGCCAAAACGGATGCATGGCGCTGGCTCTACAATTCGCTGCTGATCTCCGTTATTTTGACGGTAACCAATGTGTTCTTCGCCTCTCTGGCGGGATATGCATTTGCTAAATTAAAATTCCCCGGCAGCCAGGCTGTATTCTGGGTGCTGCTTGGAACGATGATGATTCCGGCACAAGTGACATTGATCCCGCTTTACATTTTGATGGTCAACGTTTTTGATCTCGGAGATACGTATACGGCGATTATTCTGCCAGCGGCGGTGAGTGTGGGCAATATTTTTCTGATGAAACAATTCATGTCCACGCTGCCGACCTCACTCATTCATGCTGCCCGAATTGATGCCTGCAGTGAGTTCGGCATCTTCTGGAAGGTGATTCTGCCGATGGCAAAACCGGGAATCGCGGTGCTGGCGATTTTCACTTTTGTCGCCTCGTGGAATGAGTTTTTCTGGCCTTTCCTGATTACCAATTCCAATGAAATGCGTACGGTTCAGGTTGGACTGGCATCCTTTGTTTTTGCTGAATCCACCGACTTCGGTGCCATGATGGCAGGGGCTACCATTGGTGCATTACCGATGATCATATTGTTCTTCTCGCTGCAGCGTTACTTCCTTCAAGGTATTACGATTGGTGCGGTGAAGGGGTAAAGGCAGAAGGGGTAACGGGAATCACGGTGATTGGTAGGTTGTTATGTCATCGGAGTGGATTGTGTAAAATCTTTAGTTCAACTTATATAGTGCATGCCTTTCTGGGAAAGTGACAATGTAAAGGGGGATCAACCTATGGCACGCGTGGAGTTTCGCCAAGTGCGCAAAGAGTTCAAAGACGACCATAAAGGAACGTTCACGGCAGTCGCCGGTTCGGACTTTGTTATAGAGGATAAGGAATTTGTCGTGTTTGTCGGTCCTTCGGGCTGCGGTAAAACAACCTCACTGCGCATGATCGCAGGGCTTGAGAAACAAACCAGCGGAGATATCGTTATCGGGGATCGGATCGTGAATGATCTGCATCCCAAGGATCGCGATATCGCTATGGTCTTTCAGGATTATGCCTTATATCCGCATATGACCATTCGGGAAAATCTGTCCTTCGGCCTGAAGAATCTGAAGAAACCGAAGAGCTATATCGATGAGCAGGTACAGAACGCTGCCTCCATTCTGGGTCTTGAGGCCATGCTGGAGCGTAAGCCGCGTGAATTGTCCGGAGGACAGCGCCAGCGTGTCGCCGTAGGACGGGCGATTGTCCGTGATCCGCAGGTGTTTCTGTTCGATGAGCCGCTCTCGAACCTGGATGCGAAGCTGCGTGTACAGATGCGTGTAGAGCTGGGTGAGCTGCATAAAAGGTTGGGTGCAACGATCGTTTATGTTACGCATGATCAGGTGGAGGCCATGACGCTTGGGGAACGGATCGTTGTTATGAATCATGGGGATATCCAGCAGGTTGCATCACCGAAGGAGCTGTATGCCAGCCCGCGCAATATGTTTGTAGCCGGATTTATTGGCTCGCCTGCCATGAACTTTATTGATGCTCATATTGAAGGCACAGAAGTTAAGGTGGAAGGTGCCTCCTTTACGCTGCCTGATGATGCGCTGCGCCGGTTAAGTGCATATCAGGGTAAACGAGTCATTCTCGGACTGCGTCCGGAACATATTTTTGGCGACGATGCAGCCTTTAATATTCCGAAAGATCACATGCTTCAGGCGCGTGTTCAGGTGGTGGAACACCTCGGGTCGGAGAACCTGATTTACTTCCATCTGGGAAGCCGAACCGTAACAGCCAAGGTTCATCCTGAGACCCATGCATATGTCGGTATGGATAAGACCTTTGTGCTGGATATGCGCAAAGCGCATTTTTTTGACCCGGAGACGGAGATGGCGATTGGACGAGAATAGATGCTGAATGACAGAAGGGAGAACAACACCGATGCGTAAACTGAGTGAAGTGCTGGTCAAGTCAGGGGTGGAGATCTACCGGGATATTATTCCGGTGGCGCTGTTCAGTGCAGGCAGCTCCGTGCTGCTCATTCCGATTCTCATGTTTGCACCGATACCGGTGGCCGTACTGCTGCTTGCCGTCATCTATATGCCGCTTTTGTTCGGTGTTTGTTATGCAGTACATCACCGGCTGGAGCGGAAAGAGCGCCGGAATGGGCTGCGTGATCTGTGGGAAGGTGCGTTAAAGGGACTGCTTCCGGGTGGTGTCACGGGGCTGCTGTTTGCGCTGCTCGGTTTCATCCTCTGGTCGACCTGGTGGTATTACGGCGGACAAGGCAGCATGACGGGCATGGCGGTAGGCATGTTCCAAACGTTCTTTGTCATCCTGGCGGTGATCTCGCAGTTCTACACCTGGCAGCTTATCCTGCAAAAGGGGATGGGTATCCTTCAGGCGATGGGTGAAAGTGTGAAGCTGTTCTTCCGTTATCCGGGGTATACAATCGCTGCCTGTTTCCAGGCGTTGTGTTTTATGGCACTGCTGATGCTGACGGTCGTGGGTTTCGGTGCTCTATTTGCAGGCATGTTTGCCATCTATCAGCATAAGGTCACACTCAATCTGATCGAACCTGAGGAGGAAGCTGTTTCGTCGTCCAGCGGGAACGATCACCAGCAGACGGGCTGGCTGAGCGAGGGTCATGTGTCATGAAAGTGAAAACGGGAGCGGATGTGCTGGCTGGGGGAGGCGCTCATCCCTGGTTATCCGGTGGTGCACGCATTGGCTTGGTGACGAATCCGACAGGGATCACATCAGATTTCGTGTCTACGGTGGATGTATGTGCTGGTCTTGCGGATACACGGCTTACAGCACTGTTCGCATGTGAGCATGGGCTGACTGGAGAACTGCAGGCAGGTGCAGCTTTTGCGGATTCAGTACATCCCAAGTACGGCATACCGGTATACAGCCTGTACGGTGCACATAAAAAGCCGCTGCCTTTCATGCTGGCCGAGGTGGATACGATCGTTTTTGATATTCAGGATGTGGGTGTGCGGTATTATACGTATGCTTCAACGTTATTTCAGATGATAGAGGCGTGCGGCGAAGCGGGGAAACGTCTGCTGGTGCTGGATCGGCCCAATCCGCTTGGCGGTAAGGAGGTAGAGGGTGGTTTGCTGCATGAGGGATTTAAATCTTTCGTAGGTGCCTGGACTACCCCCATCCGCACGGGTATGACCATTGGTGAGCTGGCCCTGCTCGTCAATGCCGAGTCTCCCGTATCCTGTTCATTAGAAGTGATTGCTATGGTAGGATGGCAGCGCAGCATGGCGTTTTCAGAAACCGGACTGCCCTGGATGATGCCTTCACCGAATATGCCAACCGTAGATACTGTGCGGGCATATGCGGGAACCTGTCTGTTTGAAGGCACCAATGTGTCGGAAGGCCGCGGTACGACGAGGCCCTTTGAATGGATTGGTGCTCCATGGATCAACGGCGAGCAGTTGGCAGAAGCGATGCAGGCACATGGATTGCGCGGAGTTCGTTTTCACCCGGTATATATGACGCCATCCTTCTCGAAATACGCAGGTGAGCTGTGCGGGGGGGTGCGAATTTTTGTGACGAATGAGAAGGAATTTCGTTCGGTGGAAACAGGTTTGCTGCTTTTGCACGAAGCAGCAGCTGCATATCCTGAGCATTTTAAGTGGCTTGAGCCTCCGCGTAAAGGATCCAGATATTTTATTGATTTGCTCACTGGCAGTGTGGAGGTTCGCAAAGTCATTGGTGATGGCGACCGCTTGTCCGGTTTAATGGAGATTTGGCGTGAGCAGGAGCAGGAGTGGCAGGAACGGCGCAGCTCCTTTTTGATGTATGATTAATGAATGGATTAAGGGTACGAGCAGGGATGGAAGAGGGAAAAACAATGTGTACAACCATGCTGCTGCTTGAGGTGAAGATTTGATGTTTGTGGGAGGAGGGAATGTATGCGCAGCTTGAAAGACAGGGTGAAGCAGAGACTTGGGCGGATGAGTCTGCGAGACAAGATTGGACAGATGCTGTTATGCGGGTTCCACGGAACCGAGCCGGAGGGTGAGGTACAGACGCTGCTTCGGGATTATCCGGTTGGCGGCGTCATTTATTTCACAAGAAATGTCGTTTCACCTGAGCAGGTGGAGCGGCTGTCGGATGGACTGCAGCATACTGCACGAGCAGGCGGTAACGTGCCGCTGTGGATTGCGATTGATCAGGAAGGCGGCATGGTGGCCCGGATTACGCAGGGTGTTACGCTGATGCCGGGACAGATGGCCACTGCAGCAGCAGGGTCGGTGCAGGATGCTTATGATGCAGCACGCATCAGTGGAATGGAACTAAAATCAATGGGCATCAATATGAACTTTGCACCCGTGCTCGATGTAAACAACAACGCAAACAATCCGGTTATCGGTGTACGTTCCTTCGGAGAATCCCCGGAATCCGCTGCCGAATTCGGTACAGCAGCAATTACCGGATTTCAGAATGCGGGCATTGCGGCTACTGCCAAACATTTCCCTGGCCATGGCGATACGGATACAGATTCCCATCTGGATCTTCCCGTGATCCCTCATGACAGAGCGCGGGTCAATCAGATTGAACTTGTACCGTTTCGTGCAGCTATAGCAGCAGGCGTGGATGCGGTGATGTCTGCTCATATTTATTTTCCGGCACTGGAGACAGAGCGTCTTCCCGTAACGTTATCCCATTCCGTGCTGACCGGGCTGCTGCGGAAAGAACTTGGATATGAAGGCATGATCGTGACCGATTGCATGGAGATGAAGGCTATCGCGAATCACTACGGCACGGTTCAGGCTGCTGTCATGGCGGTTGAGGCTGGAGCAGATCTAGTGCTGATCAGTCATACGGCACAGCTGCAGAAGGAAGCTTTTGAAGCATTAATGAATGCTGTGAGCAGTGGGCGCATCAGTGAACGGAGGATCGACGAATCGGTTAAACGTCTGCTGATGTATAAAGTAAAACGTGGACTGATGGAGATGGAAGTAGAGAGCGGCGCGGCAGAAGGGGAATCTGTCAGCATAAGCGGGAGGTTTGGTGCGGAGGGTCGCAGCATAGATCCCGCTATTCCGACTGCTATGAACGCTATCGAGCCATCAACTGTTCTGTTTCAGCGTAACAGTCCGCTGCATCAGAAGACAGCCCGGCGGATTAGCGAGAAGAGCATTACATTGGTCAGGGACACGCAGCATATGCTGCCTTTGAAAAGAGAGCGGACACTTGTAATCACCGTTGGGGCAGCAGTGACAAGTATTGCAGATGAGCAGTTGGACGGCGCAGCACTTGGAGCCGCTTTGTTGGCTCAAGGTCTGGATGTCGTTGATCTGGTGGTCGCAGCGGACGAGGTTGCTATTTCCTCAGCCCGTCTGCTCCAGGCTGCAGAAGCGGAGGACATTAAACAGATCGTGATCGGCACGTATAATGCAGGTAGTCCCTCGGGTGATCCGCAGTGCCGACTAATCGGTTGGCTTCAGCAGCTTGGCAAACCCCTGGCTGTGGCCGCACTCCGCAGCCCCTATGACCTTCTGAAGCTTCCCAATGTGCAGACCTATATCGCAGCATATGAAAGTCGGCCGCTTGCCATGAACAGTGTGGCAAAAGCGATGATGGGACAGATCACATTTAAGGGCAAGCTTCCCGTTTCCCTTGAGGTCGATTGAATATAAAGTAACATTATAAAACGGCAGCATCGGGGATGACGATGGTTCAGCTCGATATGATATAAAGTGGTGTGGCACGGCATAGTGTGATGCAGTGCAGTGGTTGTACGAATGATAACAATATGTCATAGGCTGAGAAAGAATCAGCAAATGGGTATAAGGAACAAAAGGGACAAAGCTTATTATGCTTTGTCCCTTTGTGTTCTTTTACACGCTCATTGCTGCGCGTGTAGAGAGTGTTGATATTGATAACTATTTAATTGGTGACAACAATTCAGGATGATGCTGACGAACACAGATGATGCCAACGATCCAGAGTGATGCTGACGAACACATTTGAAAGTCATGCAGCTTCATTTCAGCCGCAAGCCTGTAAGGCTCCCTTAATTCAGCTGAATGCTTTTCTAACGATTCCCACAAACGCTATTTGGGTCATATCACTTAGTTTTATTTTTTAACGATCTCAGGGGACCTTATTTAGGGTATTTTAAGTGAGAATAGGTGTTGAACTTATGTTTTAAGCGAAATAAGGTTTCTGGGGATCGTTACAATTCCAGAGAGCGTTATATCGCTCAAATAAGCTCATCTGAGATCGTTAGAATAAATAGGAGATGGAGGAACGCTTAAAACTTTACATCGAAACCAACCTCCAACCTAAGTCGCCACTGCAACCTCCGCTCAGTCCACCAACTTAAGTCACCATGCTCTGGGTGGCCGCCAAACCGAGTATCCTCACACCCAGAGATCATTACAGGTTCAAAGCTTTGGCTGTACGAGCCTCTACCTCATTCAGAAGCGAGGTCATATCCATGCCTGCATGGTTGCCGAGTAGAATAATGGTCACATCGTCGGACAGATTACGTGAGAATGCTGTAGCAAAACCCCCGCCGCTTCCGTTATGGAAGACGGTGCGTTTTGTTCCGTTTTCCTTGAGAATCCAGGCATAACCGTAATTTTTATCAGAGTAAGGCTTGTACATCGTTTCAATCGTTTCCTGACTTAGAATCTGGTCCGTGTATAACGCACGATCCCATTTGAGCAGATCATCCACGGTAGAATAGATCGTTCCAGACCCGGATTGTGAAACATAGTACGGTGCAGGTTCCCATCCTTTACCCTGTTGAACAAAACCGCTGTTCGTATGCACTTTGCGAGATGCTTCTCCCGAGTCTTTCATGCCGAGCGGCTCCAGAATAGTCTGCTGCACATAATCGGCATAGCTCATGCCGGACACCTGCTCCACGACGTAGGCAAGTAAAACATAACCGCTGTTGCTGTAAAGATATGCACTGCCGGGATCAAACTTCAACGTTTTGTGGCGAATTTCTTCCACCGTCTCTTCAAGTGCAGTGCCTTCACCACGGCCAAAGGCTGAAGGCAGCCCCGAAGTCTGGGACAACAGCATATGCAGTGTAATTTCGTCCCCCTTTGGAATGCCCGAAATATACTTGGAGATCGGGTCCTGCACATCCAGTTTGCCTGCTTCTGCCAAGCTCAGAACGGAAGCTGCTGTGAATGATTTGCTCAAGGAGGCAATACGGGTCTTCTGATCCGGACGATTCAGTGTCTGTTTATCGGCAAGGCCATAACCCTGCTTTAGTACTACTTTCCCATCTCGTGCAATCAGAGCCATACCGGGATAGTTGATCTCGCGCAGATATGTATCAACAACAGAAGCTTCAGGACGCAGAACACTTACTTGATCCGTAAGTATACCGACATTCATCTGGCCTGAAGCAGTCCGCTCCACCTTGATATCAGCTTTTAGCGCGTTCGCCACAGCCCGTACCGGAACCATCAATGTACCATTTACGGTGCGTGAACTCGCAGGAATAGATAGAGAGACCTTATTTACTTGGATGGTGTCACTGCCAGCTTGATGCACCAGCGTGTCCCTGCCAACAATAATGGTGGCTGTTTTGCTGCGTGCATCCCATTTCAGATTTCCTTTGACAGATTGAACAACATCCCGTAAGGGAACATACGTGGTGCCTTTAAAATTAAGCGGAGCATGCTGCCAGAATTGCTGCTCCCCATTGACTTCAATGTGGACGGCTTGCGTATGCTGCGCTGCAGAAGCTGTGAAACTGCCAGCCAGCCCGAAAACTGCGCCAGCACATAGAATAAGTGCCAAAAGGATGCGAAGCATGGATGAGTTAACCGTAGAAATAGTTTGCTGCGTAGGGGCCTTGCGTAAGATTTGAACCCTCTCCTTCCAAGTGTTTCATGTAAAACCAGCATATGAGCATTGTAAACGATCTCAACTGGGGGGTCAAAACCGCGCCCCCTCATGGAAGAAGATCAGATCATTAAAATTGCGATTATTTAGATTGTTTACATAATGATTTGAGAACCATTTTCCGATAAAAAGAGTTGAACTTGATGATGGGGGATAGGTAGCTGATGAAGAAAAGGTCTCGAACAGAATCTAGAGTGAAGACAAAATTGCAGAGCTGGTTTACGTTGACGGTAAAAAAACGGCTGATTGCCGCATTGCTTTTATTCCTGATTGTACCCAGTCTCAGTGTAGGGTGGCTGGCGTATCTCAAGGCGGCAGATCAGGTTAAACTGGAGATTGTTCGTTCTGCACAGGCCAAAACGGAAATGCTTAGTCTGCAGATTGATCAGATGCTTAGTATGGAGAAGGATAACGCTGCGCAGATGGCAGCGGGCATTACTTCAGAGGAGATCATTAACAAATCTCCTGCACTTCAAGCACAGCTGGATCGGATGTCACAGAACCATAAAGAGCTGGGTATCCTTACTGCCGGAGCCGAAGACGGCAGCTGGATGAAATCTCCCGATCCCGGGAACCAGATCTATGATCCTCGTGAACGCACATGGTATAAAATGGCGATGTCACAATCCGAACCAATCATCTCGGATACCTTCCAGTCTGTAACCACAGGAGAGTGGGTCGTAACGGCAGCGGCCAAACTGGCAGATGGGAATGGTGTTTTTGGCGCCAATGTAAGTCTGAATCATTTGAAGGAAACAGTGGACCAGATACATATCGGTAAGGCGGGAAAACTGTATATGTTGGATAATGGAGGGAAATTTTTATTCCATTATAAGATTGAATCCGGTACACAGTCCGATCAGAGTTACATTAATGAGATGTATACGAAGGATCGAGGAACAGTGAAGTATACATATGATGGTCAGACAATGGAGGCTGTGTTCTACACCAATCCTGCAACAGGCTGGAAAATTGTAGGTGAGATGATTCCTGGCGAAGCAGCGGAGGCTGTACAGCCGATCATGATCCGTGCGATTACGCTTGTAGGGGCAGCGGTCGTTGTAGGGATCATACTGCTGATCTTTATTATCCGCAGCATTCATCGGCCATTACAGCAGTTAACACAGGCTGCATCGCAAGTAAGCGCAGGAGACCTAACGGTTCGTGTAGGGCTGCAGCGTAAGGATGAGTTCGGTCAGCTTGGAGAGAGCTTTGATACAATGACAACTTCACTGCGCAATGTGCTTGGCGAGGTACATGATACATCCAGCCAGCTGGCAGCCTCATCGGAAGAGCTGATGGCAAGCTCCGAGCAGACCTCGAAAGCCACCGAGCAGGTGGCTGAACTGATGCAGGATGCAGCCGCAGGAACGACCATGCAGAATGAAAGTCTGGCTGCGACTGAGCAGCTTGTTGGTGAGATGTCAGTTGGAGTTAAAGAGATTTCTTCAAGAGCAGGAGAAGCGGAGCGTATTGCGATCGAAGCATCTACGAAATCGGAAGCGGGAATGGTAACCATGCAGGAGGCCGTATCCCATATTCAGCAGGTGAATGAAGAGAGCAGGGCAATGGAAACTGTGATCGACGATCTGCGTGCAAAAAATGAAGAGATTCTGGAGATCGTGGCGGAGATTACAGCCATCGCCAAACAGACCAACATTCTGGCATTGAATGCCTCGATCGAGGCTTCCAGAGCAGGGGAGCATGGGCGAGGATTTGCTGTGGTGGCAAATGAAGTCAAATCGCTTGCGAACAGTTCAGGGGCTTCGGCGGAGCGAATTAATGAGCTGATGCGGGAGATGTATGAGAAGACGCATGCGGTAGAGTCTACCTTTGCACGCACAGGTGAAGGTATGATAAAAAGTTCACAGATGATCACGGAGGCAGGAGAAGCCTTCCAGACGATCCGTGATGCGGTACAGATGGTAGCGGCACAAGCCGAAGAAGCTGCTTCAGCTTCCCGTCAGATCGATCAAGGCATGGGGTATGTGAACAAAGCGGTAAACGATACGATGGTACTATCCAACCGGATTGCTGCCGGAACCGAGGATGGCTCGGCTGCCGCTCAGGAGCAGCTTGCAGCAATGGAAGAAGTTGCCGCGTCTTCGGCGGCTTTATCGCAGATGGCAGAGGATCTGCAGCACATCATTGAACGTTTTAAACTGTAACGGTGTATATAGGAGGACTGTCGGGTTAGTGAACCCACAGTCTTTTTCTTTTGCTCAAAGATATGCATATTACGTATCTTACATAATGTTTAATTACAAACACAGTCAAGCGGTTTGACAATAAACAAACAAAATAATAAAATATCTATAAATAAATAAACATAATGTTTAAGATGCGGTTTATCCCATGCGGATTGGACGAATACCAAAAGGAGATTAAATCATGAAAACTTCGGATTCAAGACTTCAGACAGCTTCCCTGGAAGAGATCAAACGCGGATATGTGGAGGAAGGCACGGTCTATACGTGCATCTGCTGCGGGTATACGACGGAAGGGGGGATAATTTATCCCGAAGAGGGCGTTCTTTATGAGGCTGTCCGTTACATGCGTGTCCATATTGAAAAGGTGCATGGGTCCGTATTTGAATATTTGCTGGAGCTGGACAAAAGTGTGACAGGACTGTCCGATGTGCAGCGAGGCCTGCTGGCCCAGTTCTATGAAGGGAAGAAGGATGCGGAAGTACAAAAGGCGCTCGGCATCGGCAGTGCATCCACCATTCGAAACCACCGGTTTGTATTGAAGGAAAAGGAGAGGCAGG
Organism: Paenibacillus sp. FSL R7-0652; assembly: GCF_038595045.1. NCBI lineage: Bacteria > Bacillati > Bacillota > Bacilli > Caryophanales > Paenibacillaceae > Paenibacillus > Paenibacillus sp. FSL R7-0652. The sequence goes on from NZ_CP152001.1 coordinate 414,315, forward strand.
CCAAGATTTTTTTGGCTTTAATGGAGCTGTTGAAAAATAAGGACCTTCATGCTCCGGCAGCATGGGTATCGCCGGTCATGAAACAAGGGCATACGATTCATCATCAATCATTCGATATATCGGAAGAGGAACGGGAAATCGTACTGCAGAAATATTTCCCGGAAGGTACAAGCGGGCCTATGACTACGTTCCATATGCAGCAAAAGCATAAGTACATCGTGCTCACGGAGATCGCCAAACGATTCGAACCACAGCGTCATTATACCGAAAAACAGGTGAACACCATTTTGGAAAAAGTACATGATGACTATGTGGAAATCCGAAGGTACCTGGTCGATTACGGTCTGTTAGAACGGGATGAGGATGGAAGCCGATACTGGTTGGGCAGTGCTGCTGCGGAACAGGGTAACGGCCACAAGCAGGAGGAGCAGACAGAAGAATCCGTCCGGCAATCTTTGGCGGAGCGGAAAACAGGGCAGGAAGTGAAACAGCAGGATCTGATCGGAAACGCAGATAAAGGAGAGAAGAATATGAATCGGCGCAAAGAGTTACAGGAGCAGGCCAAAGAGGTCAAAACCGAAGCGGGGGTCTATCAAATACGTAACGAACGTAATGGCAAAGTGTATATTGATAGTACGCTGAATTTAAAAACAATTAACGGACAGCAGTTTATGCTGCAGATGGGAAGCCATTTGAACCGCCGTTTGCAGGCGGAGTGGAATGAATACGGTGAGAGTGCCTTTGTAATCGAGGTGTTGGAGATATTGAAAAAAGAGGATAATCCTTTCTTTAATGCGAAAGATGCACTCGCCAAATGTCTGAATCGCTGGTTTGAGAAGCTTGAACCTTATGGAGATCGTGGTTATCATGGAGACCCAAAACCATCTGGCGAATAGAAAAGAACCCTGCTCCCGATCCTGATTGATCTGTGGGATCAAAACCAAACCAAACCGAACCAAATGAAAAGTCCCTTTGCCAAAGAGTTGGCAAAGGGACTTTTCATTGTGGTGCACCCGCGTGAATCGTCCGATTCAGGCGAGTAATTTGGTACTTTGTATCGGCTACAGCTTAAATTGTTCGACCAGCTTCTGCAGCTTGTGAGCCAAATGAGCAAGGGAGTCAGCAGAGGAGGAGATTTCCTGCATCGAGGCTACCTGTTCTTCTGTAGCCGCAGAGATATTCTCGGTGCCGTCTGCATTAGTTTCCGAGATCGTATGAATTTGGTCAATTGACTGCACCACTTCGGCAGTGCTGGCAGACATCTGCTCTGAAGCAGCTGCGATGTTCTCAAGCTGCTGATTAACCGTGCCAACAGCTTCGCTGATTTGCACAAACGCATCATCGGCAAACTGCACAGCCCGGATGCCGTTATCCACGTCTTTTTGCCCCAGACGTACATTCTCATTGGCCTTCGAGATTTCGTTCTGGATGGATGCAACCATCTCGACGATCTTCTGACCAGACTCGCTGGATTGCTCCGCCAGTTTGCGGACTTCGCTTGCAACGACGGAGAAGCCGCGTCCATGCTCACCTGCACGGGCTGCTTCTATAGAAGCATTAAGCGCAAGCAGATTGGTTTGGGCTGCAATATCTGTAATGACAGAAACCATCTCACCGATCGAGCTGGAATGCTGATCAAGACGTGCAGCGGTCTCTGCGATGCCCTGTACAAAATGCTGGATGGAACTCATTTCGGATACAGCCGTTTTGATAGTCGAATTCCCCTGTTGTGCAAGTTCACTGGCCTGCATAGCCGCTTCGGATACTTGCTGTGTGCTGTTGGTTACTTGTCCAACCCCTCCAGCAAGTTCATTCATCTGCTGTGCAGTATGCTTCAGGCTGCTGGCCTGTTTTTCAATTCCGGCTGCAGACTGCTCCGTAATGAGAGCTACCTGCTCCGTAGCTTTGGTTGTCTCTGATGAGTTAATGGCAAGCTGTGCGGAAGAGGAGGTGAGTTCGTCAGCGGTATGACGCACATCCTGAATAACCGTACGCAGAGATTGACTCATTTTATTAAAACTGTTGCTGAGTTTACCGAATTCATCCTGCCCGTTCACGGCAACTTCAATCGTCAGGTTTCCATCGCTGATTTCGTTGGAGGCTTTGACAAGTCGATTAAGCGGTCTCGTAATGGCTTGTACAATCCAGTAAATAATGATGGAACTGATGACGATGGCAACTGCGATCACGATCAAAGTAGTGTACAGGATAGGACGAACGGTTTGCGTAACTTCGTCGTTATCGATAACACCGACGACTGTCCAGCCTGTCGTTTCATTGGTAACGAAGAAGGCATGCTCGTTTTTTCCGTTCAACGTATACTGCAGATCACCATTCTTTTGGTCAAAAATTTGTTTGTAGGGTTCCATCGTGCCTTCAGTACCTGGTTTCTCGGTTGGATGTACGATGATTTTGTTCGCATTATCAATAATATAGATATATCCTCTTTGCCCGATTTTCGTGGAATTTACCGTCTGGGAAAGAGCCTCAAGGGACAGGCTGACCGAAACGACACCATGACCGTCACCGGTTGTCTGAGCGACTGAAGCAACGACATTACCCGTATTGCTTGAGATATAAGGTGTAATTACCGTAGGTACGTCTTTGTTCTCGGAAGCAGCTTTAAACCAAGGGCGTTCACGGGGATCATACCCTGGCTTGTTCACAGCGGTAATGGGGGAATTAATATAGATGCCTTTGTCTGTTCCGACAGAAGCCAATTCCACATCACTGTGGGTGTCCTTATATGCATCAAGTAAGGTACGAATGGTTTTCGTTTCGTCCCCTTGAACAGGACCGACATTGCCAGCGTCGAGCTGGCTTGCCAGGAAATCGACATTTTTACGCGAAGCCCCGATGATCTGGTCGATGGTCTGATTCAGCACGCTCACACTGCTGTTAGCATTCTCAAACATTTTCTCTTCGACCTTGGCAGCTGCTGTCTGGAATGAAATAATGCCTAAACTGATCGTCGGGATCAGCAGCACGATAGCAAATGACAGTATCAGCTTCTCTCTCATCTGCAGTGTTCGTTTCCCCTTTGGCTGCTTTATTTTCTCCATGATCCAATCTCCCCCTGTCAGCTCTCCCGAACTGACATAAAATGTGGTATATTTCTAAGTTAATGCGAACCGATTCTGCACTCGGAATAAGTTTCTGATTCAGAATGGTATGTATCGATATATATCGGCTGGCATTGTTTAAAATTAGAGAGGAGCTGCACCCGATTTGAATCAAAATGCAATAAGATTACCCGGACACGAAAAAAATGAAGAGATTCGGGACGATGCCTCATTTATGCAGGGAGTCCGTGATTGTGTACCTACACTGCTCGGATATTTAAGTATTGGCTTTGCGGCAGGGGTTATCGAGATGACGGCAGGTCTGAGTTTTGCCGAAACAGCGCTGCTGAGTCTTGTTTTGTATGCAGGTTCAGCGCAGTTCATAGCAGCAGGTATGCTGGCTTCCAATGGATCGGCATTAGCGATCATCTTCACTATATTTTTTGTGAATCTGCGCCATCTGCTGCTGAGTGCAGCGGTATCCCCTTATTTCAGGCATCTGACACCGCTTAAAAATATGTGGATTGGCTCCCTGCTTACAGACGAGTCATTCGGCGTGGCAATGACCCGTGCCATAGGCAGAAAAACACTCAGTGAACGCTGGATGCACGGTCTGAATATTACCGCATACTTGAACTGGTTTGCCGCTAACATGGCAGGGGCCTACTTTGGACGCTGGATAACGGACCCCGATCGTTTTGGTCTTGATTATGCTTTACCAGCCATGTTTATCGGTCTGATCGTACTTCAACTGGTACATCGCAAAAACAAAAAAATACATATCAATGTGGCAATCATTGCGGTCATTTGTGTCATCTTAGCAAGCATGGCTTCACTCGGCAGTCTAAGCATTATCATAGCAGCAGTGGTCGCAGCAACGATGGGAGTGTTTATGGAACGATGGAAGTAAGATGGGATGTATTCTGGATTATTATGGGCTCGGCGCTGCTCACGTTTATCCCGCGGGTGCTGCCGCTTATGCTCTTCAGTAAAATACAGATTCCGGTGTGGCTGATGCGCTGGCTTGAATATGTGCCGGTTGCTGTTATGGCCTCACTCATTGGTCAGGAATTGTTTATGTCAGGCAGTCGCCTCGTACCCATTACAGAGAATGCTGCCTTGTGGGCCGCGCTGCCTACAGCTGTTGTTGCTATCTGGACACGCAGTCTGCTCGGTACGGTGCTGGTTGGTATTGTATCGATGATGATATTACGTTACCTTATGGGATAGGTAGAGAGATGCAGCTTCTTTGCAGGTGCTATTTTCTAATGATGCAGAAAGGGATAAGATGGAAACAGCAGTATGCAGCAGTCCAATCTAGAGACAGAGTAAGCGGTATTTCATCGTATATTCTGATAGAAGGGAATGATGTTCAAGATGAAACCAAGTCCATCTACGATCTTGTTTCAAGGAGATTCCATTACAGACGGAGGAAGGTCACGCAATGACGATCTGAATCATGTTCTCGGTCACGGGTATGCATATTTGATCTCAAGCAGACTTGGCATGGAACTGGCAGATAGACAAAAAAAGTTCTATAACCGGGGGATCAGCGGGGATCGGGCTTCCGATCTGTATGCACGCTGGAACGAAGACACGTTGAGTCTGCAGCCGGATCTGATCAGTATCCTGATCGGAGTTAACGATGCCTGGCGTTCCATGAATGGTGAGGCTAAAGGGTATACGGATCGTTTTGCGAGGGCATATCGTCACCTGCTGGAGGAGACACGAGAAGTCGTGCCGGAGACCGGGCTGGTGCTGATGGAACCGTTTATTCTGAAGACCGGAGCGACGCTGGATAAATGGGATGAATGGGAAAAGCTTATGACAGATTATCAGGAACAGGTTCGTGACATGGCTGAGCAGTTCGGGGCAGTATGGGTACCGCTGCAGCAAACGTTCAATGCGGCTTTGCAGAAGGCGGATGCTTCGTATTGGTTATGGGATGGCGTTCATCCAACTGCCGCAGGCCATGAGTTAATTGCACGTCAGTGGCTGTCTGTTGTACAGCAATCTCCACTTGTTATTGAGTAAAAAAAGCAGAGAGTTCACATTTTGTTGAACTTGTATCATTCATTTCATAAGGGAACGTGGTGAATCCTGTGCAAGGCTCTAATCACGAAATGGGAAATGAGCATACGAATCTGTATACAAGCAGTGTTGAAGACGATGCTCGGGTAATTCAATGGCCGGATGAACGGCTTATTCATCAGCTGCATATTAACAACCAGTACCACAATCAAGAAAACAAGGTATTCAAGGTTGACCGACTTCGGGAGAAGCTTCACAGGCCGGAATGGAGAGAGCTGCTTGCGGACCTGAATGCTTATGGAGAACAGGCAGTAAGTGAACCAATGCCGCCTCTAACATTCAACCTGTTTCGACAATTCAGCAAAACTGGGAACCGCAAATCCTACGAGCGCGTGTACTTCGACCGACGTGGGAGATTAGCAGCAGTTTCCCTGCTCGCTCTTGATGACAACAGCCCCGATGTACTTCACGTGCTTGAAGAGATGCTGTGGGCTGTATGTGATGAATATACGTGGTGTCTCCCGGCCCATCTGGGAACAGGAGAAGCGGAACAGGTAGAAGCTCATATTGATCTCTTCGCCGCAGAGACAGTCCATATGCTCGCTGAGATTGCCACCCTTCACGGTCAGCATCTGGACCCTCTGATTGTCGAACGAATTGGGATGGAGGCAGAGCGGCGTATTTTTACCCCGTTATATCGGGAACAGCGGGCATATCACTGGCAGACTGCAGATCATAACTGGTCCGCAGTCTGCGGAGGATGCTGCGGCATGGCTGCCCTGCTGCTGGTGAAAGATGAAGCTGTTCTGCGCGAGTCCACTTGGCAGACAATCCACTGTATGGAGGCGTTTCTGAGCGGTTATGGCGAGGACGGCGGCTGTGCTGAAGGCATCGGGTACTGGGTATATGGATTCGGTTACTTCATCTATTATGCCGAGATGTTATTGGATTACAGCGAGGGAGCGTTGAATCTGCTGACGGACTCCAAAGCGGCGGCAATAGCGGCCTTCCCGCTGCGTATTCATCTGTCGGAAGGTACATATGTCAATTACTCGGACAGTGCAGAGCAGGAAGAGATCCCATCAGGGCTGCTGTCCCGCTTAGCCGCCCGGTTCGGGCTGCAGATGGAGCTGCCGCTGCGAGTTCCCCGGCTGACAGACGATCCCTGCCGCAGGTGGGCCCATCTGCTGCGGAACGTGATGTGGAGCGATCCGGCAGTGGTTGGACATGGGCGGGGCGAAGCAGCTGTGCAGGCGAGTAGGGGGGTTATTTTTCATCAGCTCGGTTGGATGGTTGCCAAGAGTGCTCTCCAAAGGCTGGATGAACGTGAGGAGACAGACCATCCGCGTTCGGGCAGTAAATGGGTTCAAGCGGCTTGTTCATTCAAAGGCGGTCATAACGATGAGCCTCATAACCATCTTGATCTGGGACAAGTGATTATCCACTGCGGCGGCGAAAATATACTGTGTGACCCCGGAGCAGGATTGTACACCCAGGCCTATTTTGCTCCCGGACGTGAGCAGCTGTTTCATATTTCGTCCTCCGGGCATAACGTGCCGCTGATTGAAGGGTGTGAGCAGAGCCCTGGCAGAGAGGCCGAAGCCAAAGTGCTGGAGTTCAGACTTGCAGAAGACGGAAGTGAAATGCAGGCCATTCTGGACCTGACACGTGCATACCCTGATGCTGTATCCCTGCAGCAATATACACGTCATCTATGTTGGAGGGCTGGGACGAATGACGCCGGGATTCACAAATTCGGATTCATCGGCATGAACGAGATCATCAATGCGGATGTGGACGTCGCAGCATTACGAATCATAGACAGGTTTGAATGGGATATGAAGACAGGTGCTGATGCTGTGAAGTTCTCGGCGGATGAGCGGTATGCTGTCCCTTCACCAGTTGTTGAGCGCTGGATCAGCCGGATATGTCCGGTTGTGAAAGAGGAGGGACTTGTTCAGTGGCAGGCTTCACGCGCCAACATGTACATGACATATGATGCAGTCCAGTGGGAGGCGCAGGTGGAATCTGTGCACGCCGTGGATCACGATGAGATGCCTGTCACCTTTTATCGTACATCACTTATATGGAAGGGAACGGAAGAGACCGTAACGAAGTACGAGAATGGAAGGGGAACAGAGAAATTAGAATTATCGAAACCCCTGAAATCTCTGAAACCTAAGAACACGGAAACTCCAGATCATCTTAAACTTCTTGGGAAAAAGGAAAGCAGGAATCATGGAGATGCTGTGTACCCTGCAGGTGTCGAGACGGATGAAGCAGGTAATTCTGTCCCGCTGGAGATCGTGTGCCAAGTCGATTTTATTGTTGAACCGCATATAGGAGAAACCGAGGTGAGTCCCCGTGAATAGTTATACAGCTGCAGCGACGTATCCATGGAGAAATGAGCTTGATCGATATCGCACTGCGGCAGTGCAGGCGGGTCCCGTACCTGCGGATGGCTGGAATATAGAGCGCAAGCTGACACTTGTCAAACAAATTGTTTGCGCTTACAAAAAGCATCAGCATGGTGATGGGGCCATTATCGATCCATACTCCGGTACAGAACGCTACTATTCCACACCAGCTTATGCGATGGCGGCAGCTGTGCTGGTGGATGCAGGGCACATGGAACTGCTGGATTCCGCATCGAATGCTCTGTCACAGAGCATTGATGCTGTGGTGAAAGGAAGTGCACCGGACAATCATCCTGATTTTTACCCTGTGCTGATGATGCGGGCGTATATGCTGCTGAAGCCTCATCTGCCTGAGCAGGCAGCGATCTGGGCTGAGGCACTCAAAACCATTCATCCTGAGCAGGATTATGTATTTACAATGACCCGAATGAATAACCCAAATCGCATGATTAACTGGAACGCCATTATGATCTCAGGTGAGTATCTGAGGTGGAGTGAACAGCTGGCGAGTGAAGATACAGCATGGATGGATTGTTATCTGGAAGCTTATCATCTGCCGCGGTTTACCGCGCTTGGTTTGTATCAGGATGGTCCACTGGACCGCCCTAATTGTCCGTTTTCCTATGACATTGCTACCCGCTATCACCTTGGAGTAATGCTTGATGCAGGATATGAAGGGGCAGTCGCCGACGCATTGCGCGAGAAGCTGCGCAGCGGTGCATTCAGCACGCTGCTGATGCTGTCTCCCCTTGGAGAAATACCGCCGCGTGGTCGAAGCTCTCAGCATCAATGGAATGAAGCTGCTGCGGCATACGTATGCTCACTGCATGCTTCACTGGCAATGCAGGCAGGGGATTCGGTGCTTGCCGGAGCATTTGCAAGAGCGGCGGACCGTTGTTTTGAAGCAGTGGAGCGCTGGCTGATGCCTGACGGGCGTTTGAAAATCGTGCGCAATGAATATGCACCGGAGAAACGCCACGGATATGAAATTTACACCAATCATACCTGCTACAATCTGTGGACGGCAGCCGCGCTGGCTCATGCCTGTCTTCGTGATCCGGGCGAAGATATCATCCAGTACAGTCTTCCTTCCGAGATTGGGAGCAGGGTACTGCAGGCGGATGGATGGTTTGAAACCGTGCTGGCTTCCGTGCCAGGCCAGCAGCTGGTCCTGCACACCGCATTGAATGATCCATATACGATTCCGGGACTGGTACGAATACAGCATGCAGAACTCCCGGGGTTGATTGGTCCGTCTGCAGCCAGCCATGTACAGGCCGGGTTTACCGAATTTGCAGAGGGGATCGTGCAGCCCTTGAGTTACTGCCCTGCCTGGAAGACAGCAGACGGGATATGGCACAGTCTTGCGGAAGGTATCCCGCCCGGCAGCGTATATGACCGCGATGCAGGGATCGATCCAGCCAGCGGCGGCGGTTCGGTTGTATGTGAGTCAGCTGCTCTGACGAATAAGGTTAAGGCAGCGAACAAACCAGGTGATACCGTGCCGGCGGCTGATGCGAAGGCTGGTGATCGTGCTTCGGGGGATACTGTGGAGAATGCATTTGATATGACTTGGACGGGGCCTTTACCTGGAATACGTTCTGTATGTACCCGATATGTGCAGCGGGCAGATCAGCTGACGGTAACCTATGTTTTCGAAGGTGAGATTGAGGCGGCGGGGGCTTTGATTCCCCTGATGTACAGCGATGGTCAGGAACAGGCCGTAATTACGCGAACCGGACAGAGTGTGCGTACGGAATACCGCGGAGCATACGTTGAATCTACGGCGCATGATGCAGGGGCGGTAATCCGGCTGGATCAGCAGGAGACATCCTCCCGCAATGGTCTGCTGAAAAAAGCAAGAATAGAAGTTCACGGTGCACAGCAGCTGACATTTACTATTCAATTGGGACGTATGTAAGAAGAAAAAAGACCCGGCAAAGAAGGATTACATCACTCAGAAGCGGGAGGGACAGAAAAACATGAATACATCCGTATCGGCATCATGGGTGGAAAAAGCATGGCAGCAAGGGGCGAGCAGGACGATTCAGAATGCGAAACGAATCAAGGATACCTTTCCTCATACTTCAGTGCAGGGGATGTACGACAGCAATGATCCCGAATGGTGGACGGCCGGTTTTTGGCCCGGCCTGTTATGGCTGGTGCACAGAGATGCCCCAGAGAGCGAAGCGGCAGCGGAGCTGCGTCGCATCGCTGACAGCTGTGAGCGGCAGCTCGAAGGCTGCCTGCGTGATCCGGATTCGGTGGATCACGACCTGGGCTTCATCTGGCTGCTTAGCGGCATAGCCAGCTATCGCCAGATGGGCAGCGAGGAAGGGCGCCGCCGCGGCATGCTTGCCGCGAATCTGCTCGCTGCCCGCTTTCACTTGCGCGGTGAGTTCATCCGCGCATGGAACTTCAGCTCGTCAACGATGGATACGCGCGGCGTCGCCATCATTGACAGCATGATGAACCTGCCGCTGCTCTACTGGGCATCCGAGCAGAGCGGCGATCCCCGCTTCCGCTCGCTGGCGGAAGCGCATGCGGACACCGTGGCGCGCGAGTTCGTCCGCGCAGACGGGTCCATCTGCCACGTGGTGGAATTTGATCCACACACGGGGCAGAAGCTGCGGGAGCATGGGGGCCAAGGCCATGCTCCCAGGTCCGCCTGGGCGCGGGGTACCGCCTGGGCGCTGCACGGGTTTGCGCTGTCTTTCCGGTATACGGGCGAAGCCCGATATCTGGAGACAGCGGAGCGGGCGGCCGATTTCTTCCTCGCCATGCTTGGCGAAGACATCGTGCCGGTGTGGGATTTCCGCGCGCCTGCGGAGCATCGGGCGGCGTGGGACTCGTCCGCTGCAGCCATTGCTGCGAGCGGCCTGTTAGAGCTCGCGAAGCTGTCGCCGCGCGGGCAAATCTATGCTGCCGCGGGAGAGCGTATCGTCCGCGGCTTGTATGAGCACTTCAGCGCCGGTGAATCGGCAGCGGAGGAAGGGCTGATCATGAAGGGAACGGTGCACTACCCCGAAGGGCGGGGGATTAATGTGCCGATTATATACGGCGATTACTTCTATATGGAGGCGCTGGCGAAGCTGCGCGGAAGTGAGGGTTTATTTTAACAGAGAAGATTTTTCAGGAGGTGCAGGCATGTCTTTTCCAACACATATCGTATCTGCAGGCGGCATTGTAGAAGATGGGAAGGGGAATATTCTCTTAGTTAAAGCTCATGATGATGGATGGGTGTACCCGGGCGGGATTACAGAAGTTGGGGAGAACCTGATTGATGGTGTGATCCGTGAAATCCAGGAGGAGAGCGGCATCATCGTGACGGTGAGTCATTTAATCAGTATTGTATCGAATACAGCTATTCATAAGTGGTACGACGGTGAGACGGATGTCCCTACAAAAGTCATGTTTGACTTCGTATGCAGAGCTGCAGGAGGAGAATTAACGGTTTCTGAAGAAACGAGCGAGTGCAGGTGGGTGCCTAAGGATCAAGTGCTGGATTGGATCACTCTACCCGGGATTCGGAAGCGTTATGAAGCTTATTTGAACTTTAATGGCTCTGTCAATTATCTGGAGTATGTCACGGCAGCATCGACAGAGCTGGATGTCAAACTCCATAGGCATATCTAGATCTCCGCGGCATCGTGTGCAGCTGGCTCCCGGCACGCAGGATACTATTTTATGCCAAAAGCGGTTATGCTGCTAATGAGAGTCCTGCATATCGAACGGGAATGATAAGAGGCCGCCCTTACAGGGCGGTTCTATTTTGTTGTCTTCGCTGTCTTCCCTGTCTTTACTGTCTTTCTTGTATCCTGTATGTTCTGTGTTTATCCGTGTGTTCCGCAGTATGTTTAGCAATTCGCTAATCGTTCGCAGACAGTTCATTTTGCAGGCGAACGTTTCAGGATCACGAAATCGGCGGAGGATTGCTCCGGATATCGCTGACGAATAATCTCGTGTACCTTGAACTCGGGATAATCAAACAGGTAATGAAACAGGTTCCGATCCTGTATCGTCTGCACGCCGGAGCTGCCTTCCTCTCTCAGCCTTGTGTAGATAACAACCCACTTGGTTGAAGCGTGGAGAACGTCGCTGAGGGTAGCGCGGAAGTCTGTCTCATCCGTAATGTGATACAGCACATCTAGGCACACCGTCAGGTCGGCTTGGAGAAATCCGCGATTAATCCATAGACCAGGTGTATACAGCATGAAGCTTTTGGAAGGATCATCAGCATACAGCGACGCGCAGTGTTTAATAGAGGAGGCCGCTACATCCATGCCAAGATATTGGTCATAACTCATATATTTCAGCTGGTTGCCATCCCCGCAGCCAAATTCAATGATCCGATGAATATTCTCTCGCTGTATTAGTCCATTAACAATCTCCGCTTTGAACTCAGCCAATACGCCATACGAACCTCTGCCCGAAGTCTCCCCTGAACGATAGGTCTGTTCCCAGTATTCAATGTAATCAAATGGCTGATTCACTCGAATTCCCCCAATTCTGAAAAATGGGATTCGCACCCTGCTTCTATTCAGATTATGCACCGCAGGCTGTGTTATGAATGAACCTGATGCCTGCACAGGTTTCCACCCACATATAAGCTCCGTTAGATGACGATGCGGAATGATTTTCCATATAATTACCTGAAAATTTCCTGAAAGACTAAACATCTGGAAAGTCTCTGCCGACATTAAGTAGTAGGCATAAAATGATAATAATCGGAGGGAAATAATGTTAAAGCCAAGATTGACCAAGTACATGGTGATGATGCTGGTAGTGATGCTGAGTATTTCCAACGTAGGCTTGGCCGCTGCGGCAGAGAAGGAACTGTCCAAAATTGTAGTTTCCAAAAATGAAATGTCGCTCGAAGTCGGCGAATCCGGAGCAGTGACTGTGACGGGGGTATATTCGGATAATACCTCGGCTAACGTGACAATCAGCACAACCTGGAGCAGCAATAATCCTTCGATAGCAACTGCATATAACGGTTCGATTACAGCGAAGGAAGAAGGTACAGCAACCCTTACGGCATCGTACAAGGGACTGATTCAGGATGTTCAAGTTAAAGTAACGAAGAAGGTCAAAGCTCTTTCGAAAGATGTCCAGAGCCTTGATCTGCGTATGGGGGAGACAAAAGACATTGAGCTGACTGCCACTTATAGTGACAATACTACCAATGCAGCAGCCTCCACCACAGCAGCATGGACGACCAGTGATGAGAAGGTTGCTACTGTAGTAAACGGGAAAGTTACCGGTCAGAGCGCAGGAACAGCATTGATTACAGCGAAGCTGGGCAGTCAAAGCGTGACGGTAGAAGTCAATGTTGAGGTGGTCAAACGTGTAGATGTGGACAAAAAGCAGGTGAACCTGCTTCTCAATAAAAGTGAGAGTGTGGTATTGACGGCGACTTATCCGGATGGGACTACGAAGGATGTTACCAATCTGGCGGAATGGACATCCAGCAATGAGAAGGTTGCAGATGTGCTGAAGGGTAAAATTACAGGTTACTCCGGAGGGTCTGCCAAAATCACAGGGAAATACGGTACCAAGTCGGTATCGGTAGACGTGGATGTGGATCTGACCAGCAAGCTGAGTGCAGACAAACAGAGTGTTTTCTTCCGCTTGAGCGGAACCAAAACGGCTAATGTCGTGGTTACGGCTTCCTATCCAAACAGCAGTGATGTGAACGTAACCGATCAGGCAGTATGGACGTCCAGCAATGAGAAGGTGGCAACCGTGTTCAAAGGTCAAATTACAGCAGTGAGCACGGGATCAGCCACAATCAAGGCCGTCTATAACGACAAAACGGTGGAAATTGCTGTGGATGTAGATACAGCGAGATATCTGGATATCAAAGATGTGAACGACAAGCTTGCCATGAGTGTTACTGGGGAAAACAGAACGAAAAAATTGACTGTAAATGCAGAATACATTGATGCGAGCACAGAAGATGTGACGTCCAAAGCGACGTGGGCTTCCAGCAACGCAGATGTTGTATTTGTATCCAGCGGCGGTGAATTGATCGCTTATAAATCAGGTACAGCTACCATTACCGCAGCATACGGCGGCAAAACAGTGAAATTCACAGTAAGCGTAGATGTTGCTGATAAATATGAGATGGACAAGAAGAAAGCAGCCGTCGCTGTAGGCGGAACGACTACTGCCAAAGTGCTTGCAATGTATGGTGAAACTTCTAAGGACGTTTCTGAAAATGCAGACTGGAGCAGCAGCAGTGAGAAAATTGCTGAGGTAGACAGCAAAGGGGTTATTACAGGAGTAGCGACAGGAAAAGCAACGATTACGGCCAAAATTGAAGGTAAAACGTTGACTCTCTTGGTTGAGGTTGGTATGGCGAGCGGTCTTGAGGCGGATGTCAACTTTGTCGTGCTTTCGGCCAAAGAAACCCAAACCGTTATCCTTACAGGTACGGATAGTGATGGTAACACGAAAGACGTTACAGCAGATGCCACCTGGAAATCCAGTAATGCTCGCGTAGCGGATGTGAAAAAAGGCGTAATTACAGGAAACAGCAGTGGTAAAGCGAATATCACAGCTGAATATGGTTCCCAAAAAATTACGATTCAGGTTGAAGTCGATGTCATCTCCCGGATCGAAGCATCCGAGCCGGCCATTTCCCTGAAATCGGGTGATTCCTTTGACCTGAAAGTAACGGCGACTTTGAGTGATGGCAGCGAACGGGATATAACGGACAAAGCAGAATGGAAAACAAGCAGTTACAAAGTGGCTCAAGTGAATAAAGGCAAAGTGAAAGCTTTGAACTCAGGAAAAGCCAAAATCACAGCAAAGTATGGCAGTAAAAGCGTTACGATTGCACTGGATGTAGATACCCTGAAGTATTTGCAGACAGACAAAGTTACATTGACCATGAAAACGGGAGACAAGGCAGCGGTTAAAGCTACCGCAACATATATGGATGGAAGCGAGGCCGATGTATCCAAGCCCGCTCTCTGGACATCCTCTCGGATCGCAACAGCTACTGTAAAAGATGGTGTGATTCAAGCAACTGGTAAAGGTAAAGCAACGATTACGGTCTCCTATGCAGGAGTAAAAACGAAGATCACCGTAGTGGTTGAAGCCAAGTAATAAGTTCATGGTGGACGAGATGTACAGTCACGTATGACATGGTTGAAAAGGCCGACAGCTGGATGGCTTATGGGCTTATGCCCACGGCTGGTAGATTGGCAGCAGGGCCATGCTGATGATTAGTTTAATAGCATGATGCAAAAAGGATCTGAACCATGGTTCAGATCCTTTTTGATGTATTTGACCATTACGGGATAAGAGAAAAGTATTATCACATCGTATGCGACAGCACCAATGCCCCGTAAGCAAAAGCGATAATGATCAGAATAGCCGGATGCAGCTTCGTCTTCGTCATGACCCAGAGCGAGATTCCTGCGATAATCAGCGTCTGCCAGATCCCGATGGAGTCCGTAGATACTTGGCCGAATTCCCATGTGAGCAGAATCATGAGCACTGCAATAACCGGCTGTACTAGCAGGGTCATGCCTCTGACTTTAGGTGAAGTCCGGTGTTTGTTTAACAAACGAATTAACAAGATAAGTGCGGCCGCTGACGGTACAATCGTTGCAAAGCTGGCGATTACAGCACCAAACCAGCCTGCGACATGATATCCGACAAAGGCAGCGATTTTCGTGGCAATCGGGCCCGGGAGCGCATTACCGATGGCCAGCACGTCACCGAACTGTTCGGTTGTCATCCAGTGGTAGTGATTCACAATCTCTTCCTGCATTAATGGAATGGAGGCGGGACCGCCGCCATATCCGAGGATGTTCGCCACAAAAAATCCCCAAAATAATTCCCACCATGTCTGAAGCATCCTAGGACACCTCCTTGTCGGAGCTGCCTTTGGATTTTAAACGCTGCACCAGACCAAAATGGAAGAAGCCATAGGCAAGAAAAATCGTAATGACTATTCCGGGATGAATATTCAGCAGCTGCAGTGCGGCAAACGCAATCAAACCGAATAATATGGCAAACCACTTACCCAGCCCTTTCCAGGCTTTCATCGCAAATTCATAGGCCATCATGCCGAGCATTACAAAAATGACAGGCCGTACGGCAGCAACCATCCCTGCGACAATCTTGGATTCGCGCAGGGCGTACATTGAACCGAGCAGAGCAATAATCGCTATGCTGGTCGGCAAAATATGAGCGAGTACGGACACAATAGCGCCCAGTACACCTTTCGTTTTATACCCGAGATAAGCAGCCATCTTGGTTGCAATAGGCCCCGGCAGGGCGTTGGCAATGGCCAGAATCTCGCCGAATTCATCATCGCTAACCCATTTGTAACGAGTGACGGCCTCATAACGGATGAGCGGAATAACCGAGGGACCGCCGCCGTATCCGAGAATTCCGGTTCGTACCATGCCGATCACGAGACCGTTGTAATCTTTCCAACTCATGCTGATATCCTCCTAGAGTCTCATGCCCATACGGCTTTTATATCGTTTCAACAGCATCTGAGATTCCACCTTGACGATGCCGGGCATCTGGTAGAGCTTCTCCAGCAAAAACTGCTCCATCTCTTCCATATCTGCAAAAATACCATGCATATGCAGGGTGCTTGGGCCTGTCATGTGGTAGAGGCTGGTCACAGCTGGCTCTTCATCCAGCCTCTCCGCCACTTCGTCCAGGAAGCGTGGTTCCACATCGACATTAAAAAAGGCAGAGACCTGCAGCCCAACCTTGCCAGGATTAATGACAACGGTAAAGCGTTCGATAATTCCTTTTTCCGATAATGCATTAATGCGAGCTTGAACGGCTACGCGTGATAATCCGATCTGTGTGCCGAGGTCTGTATAGGATATCCGGCTGTTCTGATGGAGGGCGGCAATAATTTTGCGATCCATCTCGTCCAGGTTATACATTTGCGGAATTTCTCCGCCTTTGGAGGAACGTCTCTGTGACATGTTGGAACCATCCTTTTCGTTTTCCTGTATGCAGTATCACTGCAGCATTCATAGTTTAATGACGAAACGTAACTGTAGTCAACTGATTTTATTAAATATGTTGAAAACAGTCGATAGATTCCCTTCATTTTGTCACATATATATGCGGGAAGCGAAGTCTGTAATTAATCGCCACACAAAAATAAAAATAACGGTGTAACTTTTCTAAATGTTACGTGTTTTTATTGTTGAATAGGAGGAGAGAAAATCATATGAGGAAAAAAATTATATTATCCGTCTTAACTACGGTTGCGGTAATGTCAGGTGTGCTGGGCTCAGCATACGCAGCAGGAATGATCAAAATAAATGTGAACGGAACCCAGTTGCAAACGGATACAGCTCCGAAAATGGTGAACAACCGTGTCATGGTGCCGCTCAGTTCTGTGTCGAAAGCGCTGGGTGCATCTGTTTCATGGAATGAAAAAAACCAAACGGTTTCAATTCATACCACAGGGATCCCTTACGAAAATGTGTGGGATGAAAACATGAAAGACATCGGGCCTTTTGAGTTAGCCCGTATAAATAATACAATCCAAGTTTTCTTGGCCGGGATGGATACGGGGATTGAAGATCTTTTAAAGAAATCGACGTTCAATATGGATGTAGATCGATTGAAGCAGGAACACTTCTCTATGGGGCCAACGATGTTATCCACCAAGATTTTGGATATGAAGACAATTAAAAAAAATATAAATGGTCAGAAGCCTGAGTATTTAGTTAGAGTAGGCATTCAGGCAGGAGGAGATGAATTGAGAGTAGAATATTGGGATCTAACTGTTCTATTTACTCCAGCGGTTGATGATGGAAAAACCATTTCAACTGGAGGAAAGATGGATTACGTAGTCACTAAACGCGAAGTTGTGAAATCTGTTCCAGTCCGCGTACAGCGTGTATTTCCTGGGTTCACGTTAGAAGAGTCAAACGAGATGCATCCTTTATAGATGAAAAGAAGATGTAAAGAAACAGAGGCGATGGTCACCCCATCGCCTTATGTCTATAAGCTGAGCCCGTAACGCTTGCGCTTACAGCTGCAGATTTGCATAAAGAAGCCCAAGTTTTGTAAGCCCTATGCACGCTCTGTTTTAGGAAGTAAAAGGGTTACCGTTGTGCCTTCACCGGGTTCAGACGTAATGCGTAACGTCCCGCCTGCTCCGCGTGCACGTTCCTCCATACTGAACAACCCGACACCATTCCCCGCCGAGCCCTCATTAAATCCGGCACCTTGATCTTCAATAACAACGAGCGTGAGGTCTTCACTGTCTTCTACCGTTACACGTGCCTCTGCAGTGTCAGCATATTTGGCGACATTCGTTAAAGCTTCCTGGATAATACGATAGATGGCAATCTCCTTGTTCATATCCAGCCGCTTGCGCAGGCTGCACTCCAGAGCAACCTCGATGCCGTAGTGACGGGTATAGTTCTCGATATAGGTACGAATCGCAGGAACTACGCCGAGATCGTCCAGGACAGACGGCCGAAGCTCCCAGGCCAAACCCCGTACATCCTCCATAATAGTGGTGACCTGTTTCCGTAACGCTTCCACACCCGGATTTGCTTGATCTGCCAGTAGGCGGTCCATCTGGATAACGAGAGAGAAGAGGCTTTGTCCGATTCCGTCATGGAGTTCACGGGAGATGCGGCGCCGTTCCTCTTCCTGAATGTTCATCACTTGTGACATCATCTGCTGCAGCTCGCCCTCAACTTGTTTGAGTTTGGTTACCTCGCTGCGCACGGCCAAATACTGATAAGGCTCACCGTCATTGTCCAGAAAAGGCACGATCGTGGTGTTCACCCAGTAATAACTGCCGTCTTTGGCGCGATTCCGAATCTCGCCATTCCACACCTTGCCAGCAGAAATCGTGTTCCATAGCGTCTTCATAAAGGCTTTGCCGTGATACCCCGAGTTGATAATCCGGTGGTCCTGACCAATCAGCTCTTCGCGAGTATACTGCGAGATCTCACAGAATTTATCGTTTACGTATTGGATTTTGCCTAGACGATTCGTCAGCGCTACAATCGAGGATTCATCGAGTGCAAACTTCAGGTCGCTGAGCTGATGCAGTGATCCCTTCAGTTTGCTTCGGAACTCATTGTCTGAGATATGCTCGTCAATCTCCTTCAGCAGCAGCTGAACAGGCTGGTCGGCTAATCCGCTGAGTCTGTTTTTGCGCGGTTTACTCAAAGTTTAACAACCCCTTTTTCATCGCGAACTTCACCAGTTCCGGTCTGGTGCGCAGGCCAAGCTTCTCCATCAGATTACTTTTGTGGGATTCCACCGTTTTGACGCTGATGACTAGATGCTCGGCAATTTCCTTATTGGCATATCCTTTGGCGATCCAGGACAGAATCTCTTTCTCCCGATCCGATAGGGTGTCATACGGCCCGGCATTTTCCTGTTTGGCTTTGTCCAGATACTCACTCATTAAACGCTTCGTTGCACTTGGATAGAGGTAGGCACTTCCATCGGCTACAGAACGAATGGCAGCGAGTAATTCTTCATGGGGCGCACTCTTGAGAATGTACCCTGAAGCCCCGGCGTGGATTGCGCGGAACAGGTATTCCTCATCATCATGCATCGTTAGTATTAAAATCGATATATTTGGCATTAATTTCTTCAATTCGGCAGTAGCGGTTAATCCGTCCTTGCCCGGAGGCATACTGAAATCCATCAGAACCACATCCGGTTTCAGCTCCTGTGCTTTGGTAATGGCTTCGTCGCCATCCGCTGCATCTCCAACAATATGTATATCGTTCTTACCCTCAAGCAGGGCGATCAACCCGGAACGTACAACTACATGGTCATCTACGACTAACAGTCGAATCACAATCATTTCCCCCTGTCCGCTTCCTTCATCTACCTCTATCATACCAAAAAAAGAGACTTTTCAGAGGGTAATCTCCGAAAAGTCTCCTTATGAGATGTAAACAAATCGTTAATATGTGTGGCGAAGCTGTAATCCCGGTAAGGTGCAGTTCAGGCCCTGCACATGTACTCGCTCATGCATACTGCTCCAACTGCCGGGCGGTTCGTTCCGTTTGGACAACCATCTCGGGGGAAAACGTGCAGGGAGTTCTGCTTCCTACAAGCAGTACACCGCTTGGCAGCCTGCCTTCCTTGAACATGGGCACGGCTATCGCACATACCAACCGTTCAGCAAGCATAAGCGGGCAGCGATCCGGCGTATATTCTCCACGGGACTGCTCATCCAGCATGACTGTGCGTCCCGTTCTCAGCGCTGTGCCTACCAGATCTTGTCCAGGGCGCATAGCCATCCGTTTCACACGTTCATTGGTTGCCCCGGAGGTATATTTCCAGCGCAGCATCGATCCAGACACACAGGCCATTCCGCAAAAATCGCCGGTGGTGCTCTGACACAGGCCGCTCATCATCTCCTGAACGGCAGATGAGACTTCATCATGCATGAGGGACACTTCCTTTTTCGGATCATATATGGATTACATATGGGTAACCTTGAATCAAGGCTCGTTGGATAGAAAAGCGATTTACAATCAGGATATTACGATGTTAGTTCTATTGTAGACTTTTTGATGAGTCTTGTAATTCAGGGAAAACCCCTATTTGCATTCTGTAAAATGCTGAACCTGGGCACCGAATACCTCTGAGAAGCATAGTTTTCCTGCCAATTAGAGAAGATGCTGCTTCATTTATATTGTAAATGTACCCAGTAACGCAGGCCATACAGATAAATTCTCACGGCAAGCCGGGCATACGGTTTTCCCTGCCAGATAAGGGAGATGTGCTGTAAGTTTCTGCTCTCCGATCCTCCCGGCCCGTTCTGCTAAAGCTTGTGCGGCCTCATCTGCCAATGAAGAAGCGGGCTGAATAACTACAGCTTCCTGATCGGTATGAAAGACAGGATCATCTTCATAGGCACGGAGGGGCACGGTATGATCTTCGTCAGGCCATATGTACACTTCATTTTCGCAGGCCGTGCATACGGCTACGTATTCATCGCCTTCAGTAAATGTCATCAGCATATTAGCGACAATGTAGGATTCGCGGAATGCAGCATCGGCAATGAGGATGTAACGCTTCTCGGTGTCATCTGTGGATGACTCAGCAGCATCATGCAGCACTTCTTCTGTCAGTGATCTGAATAGATTAATGGCATTCACATAATCACCGTACATCTGCGTACAGAGGGTACTGCCTACGGCTTCGGCCAGTTCAATCCAGGATGGCGGATAAGGTACCTGATGCTCTTCATTGCGGCTTGCTTCAATAATACCGCAGTGGATAAACAGCTCTTTGCGCACGGCAGCATCAGATGTTTCACCTGCCAGCTTTGCCAGAAATGGCATCACGGCATAGGCAGCCGTATAGATTGAGTTCTGATGAAACAGATATTCCTGAAACAATGTGTCAAAAACCTCTTGGCTGAATGCCTGCTCTAATTGCTGCAGCAAACCGGGTACATTTTTGGCCGAGCCATAGGGACCCGATAGTTCTGCCCAAAGATCATTATCAAGCGATAACATATGTATTCCTCCTGTTCTGGAGATGCATAAGATTACAGATTCACAAGCTTGAAGACGTACCAACGTTTAACTGTATGCTAGCACTAACGTAAAAGATTGACAATTCAAGGTTGAATACATCGTTAACCCGGGTCTTTGTTGATGATATGTGACTTTTCTCACAGCGAATTGGGGGAGTTTCCCGCCAAAGATCAGGTAATCCCCCGATAACCTTTCGGTCTGTTTCACGATATGATGGAATCATAAGGAATCACCGAGGGGGACGAAAATGATGGGTACAGTATTTGTGGAAAGAATCACCCAAAAAGCAGAGCGGACACAGACGGAGGCGGGCAAAATGACACAGAAAACAGGTGGGATTCTGTCTTTTGTTACAGCGGAGCAGTGGAATCTGATTGAAGAGAAAATGCAGCCTAAGAAAGTGAAGTCGGGATACAGTCTCTTTTTGGAAGGTGATGAAGCCGGATATCTGTACTACATTCGTTCGGGACGGGTGAAGCTGACCAAATCGACGGAGGATGGCAAAGAGATTATTCTGTCGATTCAGCAAAGTGGTGATTTGATCGGTGAATTTGGCGGTATTGGCGGACTAAATCACAGTTACAGTGCAGAGATGGCGGAAAAAGGGGAACTGGCCATCATCTCGCTGACGGATCTCGAAAGTGTGCTGAGCAAAAACGGAGACCTGGCGCTGAAATTTCTGCAATGGATGGCGCTCGCACAACGGATTACCCAGTCGAGATTCCGCGACCTGCTGCTGTACGGCAAAGCAGGTGCACTTGCTTCGACATTGATTCGTGCCAGCAACACGTATGGCAAGATTATTCCAGACGGAATCGTGCTGGAGATGAAGCTGAATCACACTGAACTTGCGGAGATGATCGGAGCAACGCGGGAGAGTGTTACGCGTATGCTTGGCGCGTGGAAAGAGCAGGGTACCTTGGACATGATGGACGGTAAGTTAATGATCCGGGATATGGCTGCGCTGCGCTGTATGTGTGGATGCCCTTCGTTCCCGAGCTGTCCGAAGGAACTGTGCCGTTTGTAAGAGATGCAGCATAGATTGACAGCAGAAGATTTAAGTATTAACGCAGCATACCATGCACACAACATACGGAAGGTTGTGTCATCTCCACTGGCGATTGGGGTCGTAACGGGAGATGGCAAAAGTGCTGAAGGATGCGGGGCGTTCTGGATATAGGGAGCAATATGGAGAGAAAACCGGAAGATCGGTTGAGCGGAGAAGATTAAAAAGAGACTTATTAACGTGGACGGAGAACAAACAGTTAGCATGGTCGGATAACGGAACTGGGAAATAGTAACAAGTAACGTTTAACAAATGATAGACAGCAAGTGACGTGTAACAAATAAATAGAGATGATGTATGGTGGGGAGAAATGAGATCGGGACGGAAATCAAAGACGAAGCAGCCTATGCTGCTTCGTCTTTTTACTAAGTAGGCGCGAAGAATGATTTTATTACCCCGACTGCGGCTAACAATTCGAGAGGAGCTTATTTGAGGTGTTTCGGTCCTTTTGAAAATGTAACGATCTGGAGAGACGTTATTTTTTCAATTCCAGTGAAAATTGTGGGTATTTAGCGAATTTTTAATGAAATAGCGTTACTGGGAATCGTTAGAATTACAAATTGCAGTAAATTACCCAAATAAGGTTTCTGGAGATCGTTAGAAATTTCGTGTGCTGTTTATACGCTGCTGGCTCACTGTTAGGAGCACCCGCAGCACCTCAAAGACACAGCAGGTGTTTACTAGGACAGCACATCGTTACCTCTCAAAACATATTACTTACAACCTATCAGCACTCAAGCTGCATCCCACACGCTGCAGCCCCACGGCAGCACTCACAAGGTACATCTCCAAACGCTAGAATCCCCTGATCCAGCGCTGCCTCATAAATGTGCATATTACCGCTGCGCAGATAAATGTCTGTTTAGTTTATTCTAACTCCCGATCCAGAATGGAATAGAGCACGGAGTCATGATACAAGCCTTTATAGAACCAATGCTCCCGCAGTAAACCTTCACGCTGCATCCCGATGCGTTCCATGACTCGCTCGGAGGCAGGATTTTCAGGGCGGCATTTGGCAAAAATGCGGTGAATGCCAAGTTCCCTGAATCCAAAGTGAAGCAGTGCACGGCATGCTTCCGTAACATATCCATGCCCCTGATACGCGGGATGCAGAACATAGCCGATCTCGGCGTTAGTCTGATCCACAAGGTGGAGCCCAGCGCCACCGATGAGAATGCCTTCTTTTTTCAAAACAATCGCCAGCTCATACCCTTCTCTCGGCTCCGTCTGCTGCATACGGATTACATCCTGCACATAAGCCCGGGTATCTTCCTCCGTGTTCGGTCCCCATGCGGTGTGCTCCGTTATTTCGGGCAGGGAGGTGTACGTATGTATGTGCTGCCAGTCATTTTCTACAATCTCGCGGATAAGTAATCTTTCGGTTTCAAGCTGCATCATGTAAGCTCCTCTGCTCCAATTTAGTTTCTCATATGTGCACTGTAAGTTTCTGCATTCAACCTGAATCCGCATATGATTGCATCCTATTGTAACGCAAGGTGTAGATACAAAAAAGCCCACGACCGAATTCAAAAGCATGAATTCTTCGCAGGCAGTCATCGTTAATTCTTGAATTGGATAAGATTTCTTTCAGTCCATGAATCGCAGCTCACATATTTCTGTCTAGGCAGTGTGCTATTGTGGTTGATTGCAAGCCGCTTTGGGATAAGTATATGCCAGTTTGCGGATAATTTCCTTTTGCCATCTCGTATCACCCAGATGGGTCGCCAGGTTCAGAAGATCCAAATAATCGTCCAGCTGCAGGTCAGCCTTTTGCAGAGTTGTGTTCATTCGATGTTCGTTCCCCTTTATCTATAAAGTCGTAAGCATAGTTGTCATTGTCCTACTGCATCATAACAAGCTCAAGAATGATAATCATTATCATATATAATCACATTATGCCTCGTATTCGAGTAAAATGCAATGCTTAACCTTGAGATCACTCAACTTTTTTGATAAAAAGCCTTATTCGTATCGAAACCAAGATATAAACACTCGGAAAATTTTTGCAAAAATTTTACATAAACATAGAGGAATTCATTACATGAAGCATTAAATTAAAAAGGGACAAGCATAAGTTATCAAGATAGAAACAACCGAACCGAACCGAACCACCTGAGGGAAAACATTATGCACAGGCATCAAACGATGCGGAGGAGGAGAAAGAGGATATGAAAAAGGCGTTAAGGCAGCAGTGGATTGGGGCATTCCTGGTTTTTATGATGATGGCCGCAGCATTACTGGTTCCGGGATATCAGACTCCGGTTCAGGCCGCAGCACCACTTACCGTATCACAGGCTATTGCTTCCCAGAGCAGCGGAGGCACGGCAGCCGTCGAAGGTTATGTTGTGGGACATGCGACAGGGTCACTGACGGCCAAGTTTACCTCTCCATATGCCAATGATTTCAATGTGCTGATTGCGGATTCGGCATCGGAACGTTCGAACAACAAACTGCTCAATGTGCAGATCTCTTCTTCGTTTCGTGCTCAATACGGACTGGCTTCAAATCCGGATCTGGTAGGCAAAAAAATTATTGTCACTGGAACGCTGGGCGCATATAACAGTTATGCCGGAGTCAAAAATCCAACCTCAATTACCCTCTCGTCAGGAACCACGAACCCTAATCCAGAGCCAAACCCGAACCCGGGAACGACCCTGCCGGATGGTACAGGCAAAAAAGTGCTGTTTGATAACACGCATGCCCAGACCGCAGGTGCAGCCGACTGGATTATTGATGGAGCTTTTTCAGACTTTGCAAACGGTTTGCGAAACGCAGGCTTTACCGTGGATCAGCTGGAACGCAGCATCCCGTATACATTTGGTGAACAGGCTTACACCTATAACAAATTGAAGGACTATGACGTGTTTGTCATCGGCGAAGCCAACGTGCCATTCAAAGCGACAGAGCAGGCCGCGCTCCTGCAGTACGTACAGAACGGTGGAAGTATCTTCTTTATCTCGGATCATTATAATGCAGACCGGAACAAAAACCGCTGGGATTCCTCCGAGGTGTTCAACGGCTACCGCCGGGGAGCTTTCCTGAATCCAGCGAAAGGCATGTCCTCCGCGGAAGCAGCATCGCCAGCCATGCAGGGGGTAATCAGTTCGGACTGGCTGGGGAACAACTTTGGTGTTCGTTTCCGCTATAACGCATTAGGTGATGTGAATGCCACGGATATCGTAACACCAGCGCAGTCTTTTGGCATTACAACAGGTGTACAAGCTGTGGCAATGCATGCGGGATCAACCATTGCCATTATGGACCCGAACAAAGCCAAAGGATTAGTGTATGTTCCAAACGGCGTGTCCAAGTGGAATAATGCCGTCGATCAGGGCGTGTACAATGGAGGCGGGCGAGCGGAAGGGGCTTACGCTGCAATTGCCAAAGTAGGCGCAGGGAAAGCCGCATTTATCGGTGATTCTTCTCCGGTTGAAGATGCAACGCCGAAGTATTTGCGTGAAGAAAACGGAGCCACGAAGAAGACATATGATGGCTTCAAAGAGGTGGACGACGCCGCGTTCCTTGTGAATACCGTGAAATGGCTGGCGGTGAAAGAAAGCTATACCAGCCTGGCCCAAGTGCCAGGTCTGACATTGGATAACGTAACAAGCCTGCTGCCAATGGAGACACCGTCTGCATCCACCGAACCGAAAGAAGAACCTTGGGCTGCCCCGGCTGCAGGATACAAATGGTATGATCCGACGACGTTTAAAGCAGGTTCGTACGGCAAGGCACAATAACGAGGTCAGGATCGGAATCTGAATATTAATCAATTCAGAGTAAGGAGCAGCTGAAAATAGCTGAAAATAAATGTCGCAAAGAAGCTGGTGATGTCAATTCAGCTTCTTTGCGTTTTTTCATTTTACATAATCCTGAATTATTCTGTGATCGAACTGACTTGAAATTTGGTAATGCATAGATGAGTTCTTTTTAGGAGACGCTTCGTAATCGTAGACATCGATATACTTATTATCATATAAATGCATTCCAAGTCTTGCGCCATGATTTACATCAACAAAGAGCCTATACACCTCATTGAAATCTAAGGAAACCTTGGAATTTTTCTTCACTTCAAGGGCTGACAAACTGCTCATTATTTTATGAATTTCATCTTTGTCTGTAAGGGTTATTTTTTGGTCATGACCCTTTTCGATATCTATTGAGGTGATCGTGTCAAAGTTAACATCGTCCCATGCAGCCTCTTTTAGAGGCTTTGTTGAATTCATGGTAAAGAGCCATAATCCGACAGCTAAATTAATGATTATAGACGCGAAAAGGTAGTAATTTCGTTTCTTCATGACTTCTCTCCCTTAAATAATCCATTGAAGTCATTGTAACATTTATCCAGATTTATTTCATGATAGGTATATGGTTTTTGCTGAACAGTCCGTCTTATTTGCTTCTCTTGTGACAGCCTCACAGCTTATCGCTGCATAAAGCTTGTCTTTGATGGGCAAGGTATGGGTACTAATCATGGAATCCGAATCCAAATGCAGTCGAGTCTGAGTGAAGACAATAATAGGGAAGAGGGAGGCGGCACAGGATGAATCAAGCAGGGCAAGCGGACTGCGACAGTTCCTTGATGCGGCAGAAGCTGAAGGCAGACCTGCACCGCGTAGCAGAGCGAATGAATTCGACATTATCGCGTTTTGACCATGACAGTGTCTGTTTGCTGGGGCAGTTTGCCGAGATTCGGGCCGAGATCAAACACATCGAGGTGCTCGCATCTTCTTTTTATCTCGACTGTTACCTGTCTCCATTTACCGAGAAGTTCGCAGAGCTGACGTCCAGCGTGCAGCATCTGTCTGACCGCAGGTATGGGGCACTGATCGTGATTGAACGGGAAGTTCCGCTTGCGCCGATGATTCATTCCGGGGTAGCGGTGGATGCCAAAGTGACACACGCGCTGCTCGAGTCGCTCTTCATTCCGGGCGCGCCGCTGCATGATGGGGCCGTGCTTATTCGCGGTAATCAAATTGTATCTGCTGGTAATGTGCTGCCGCTATCCCAGGCTGAAGCGCATGAGCGAAAGCTGGGTACACGCCACCGGGCGGCACTCGGATTAAGTGAGCTGACAGATGCGGTTGTGCTGGTCGTCTCGGAAGAGACGGGGCAGGCTTCTTTTGCCGTAGATGGAGCACTGCATCCGATTAATGTGGTCGAAACGCTCACCTAGAGCGAATGGAGTATGACCATACTGACCTGACCAGCTGCGAGCTGCACAAGCTGGCGGTTGCATATCAGGTATAAGCTGTTGGAGGGGCTGACCAGTCATGACATGACAGGCGGGGCCTCTTTTTGCTATGGCAAGTAAGATTCACGGCAGCAATCGATATGGACTGCGATTGCAATACCAATCTGACTCCAAAGCGAACATGGTGATGTGATTTTGCACAAACTGGGTGGATATGGGTAAAATAGGGGTGGAGTGTTAATTATACAAATGCAAATTTATCTCATAAATGGTAGAGGAGACGGTTAGCAGATGAGTTGGTTTAAAGCAATGGAGCAGCATGATTATGAGGAACTGGTTCTATGCCAGGATCGGAAGTCAGGCTTGAAAGCCATTATTGCCATACACGATACGACCCTTGGACCTGCGCTTGGCGGTACACGGATGTGGACATACGCCTCAGAGGAAGCGGCTATTGAAGATGCACTGCGCCTGGCTCGCGGTATGACATACAAAAACGCTGTGTCCGGTCTCAATCTGGGCGGGGGAAAAACGGTCATTATCGGAGATCCGCGCCGGGATAAAAACGAAGCGATGTTCCGCGCCTTTGGCCGCTATATTCAAGGCTTGAACGGTCGTTATATCACCGCCGAAGACGTCGGTACCACGGAAGAGGACATGAATCTGATCCATCAGGAGACGGATTATGTCACAGGCATCTCCGCAAGCTATGGCTCGTCCGGCAACCCTTCGCCGGCAACCGCTTGGGGGGTATACCGCGGCATGAAGGCAGCTGCGAAGGAAGCCTTCGGCACCGATTTGCTGGAAGGTAAGACGATTGCCGTTCAAGGTGTCGGAAATGTAGCGATGCATCTCTGCAAGTATCTGTACGAGGAAGGCGCACAGCTCATCGTAACCGATATCCATAAGGATTCCGTGAAGCTGGCGGTAGATCGTTATGGGGCGAAGGCTGTTGACCCGGCGGATATCACAAGCGTGGCGTGTGATATCTATGCGCCATGTGCGCTCGGCGGCACGATTAATGATGATACGCTCCGAACACTGAAGGCCAAAGTTGTCGCGGGCTGTGCCAACAATCAGCTGCTGGAGCCGCGCCATGGCGATGAGCTGTATCATAGAGGCATTGTGTACGCGCCGGACTATGTCATTAACGCAGGTGGTGTGATCAACATTGCCGACGAGCTGAACGGATACCACGCCGAGCGAGCTTGGGCGAAGATCGGTGAGATCTATACTACGCTTGAGAGGATTTTCGAAAGCTCTCGTACAGGAGGCATCCCTACCTATGCTGCCGCAGATCAGCTGGCCGAGCAGCGAATCGAGATGATGAAGAATACGCGCAGCACCTTTTTACAAAATGGACACCATGCATTAAGTGCACGCAGATTACGCCAATAGTGAATCAAACGAGCCATGAGCAGCACCTAATTTGTGCTGCTCATTTTTGTTATTTTTATGTCATTCATTGGTTCAAATGATCTGGTATCATTTTTCCAGGCAGATAAACAGTGGATGTAGTGTACACGAGGTAGGAGTGTGAGGTATGGAAAAAACAATATTGGCTGTTATGATCATATTGATGCTGACATTAGCTTATGGAAATGTTGTTGAAACGACTTTAAGTGCAAATATTTCCAGCGAGCCAAAAAATGAAACGGATGAGTCAATTATCCCGAAAAACACATCCGATTGTACTATAGATCGTACACATTTGGATCGTGAAACGGAAGCGTATTTCTTTGGAGCTTGGAAAGTGGAGAAGCTTCTTGGATTTGCAAATTCATATAATGATGCTTCTGAATATCCGGCAGGACAAAAATTCATTGGGGATGAACTGATCACCCGAAAAGACTTTTTTTCATCCAAAGGACTTACAAAATATAAGAAATATCAGTATGAACTGGACAATCCCATCTATGAGATTACAACGATGTGTTATAACTCTACCTCTTTTTATGGATTATATAAAATAGATATCCCAGGCCTGAAACGAGATGATGGAGTAAAAGTAATAAGTATAGGTGACCCATCTACAAAACTTGGAATTCCTTTCAGTTTCTTTGTTGTCAATAACGATAGGCTTATCTTGCTATCAGAGGCAACTATTTTTGAGCTGAAGAAACTGACGGATTAAACGAGTGAGTTGCATAAGATGAGCAGCATAAATATGATGGATGGAATGTAGAACCCACAGGACATGAGTAGGTTTTACGAAATAAAACATAGAGGGTGAATGCGATCATATGAAGAGAATTGCTATTATACTGGATAAAAATCTGGAGCAGGGAGCCGCAGCCAATGCGGCAGCGCTTCTCATGGGACAAGCTGCCCTGAATGAACCGGGGTTGTATTCGGATCATCCTGTACGGGATCGTTCCGGTGTCCAGCATGCGGGTATCCGATACAGCACCGTCATTTTGAAGGCGGGAGAGAACCAGCTGATCAATCTGGTTAAGGCTTGCTCTGAGGATAAGGACAGCTTGAAACATCTTGTTTTTACACAGACGGGGCAGTCCCTGAATAATGCTTTTGAACAATATGCAGGTGAGATCGCATCGATGACATTGGAGGCGACCAAGGTCGTAGGTGTCATTGTGTGGGGAGAAGATGAGTCGGTCCGGGCAAAGACCAAGAAGTTCAGTGTGATGAAGTAAGCAGGAAAATACAGCTGGTGGAACGAGCTGGGAGGGCCGTGCAGTGTATGGTAATAAAAGAAAGGGCAGAAGTTATCCTTGGGATAGACGTCTGCCCTTGATTTGTGTCGGGAGTTTAATATTTAAAAAGCTGTATGCAGTCGATGCGGCTGCAAGGTTATGTGCTGCTGATAGCCGTAACCTTTTTCTCCGTGAAGTAGTACAGCAGGGCGAGCAGCGGCATAACTAGGCCAATGAGCGTAGTAAGGCTCCAGCCGCCATGGGCATAAGACCAGCTTCCGAGTGAAGAACCTATGGCACCTCCGATGAAAAAGATCGACATAAACAGACCGTTCACTCGTCCTCTCGCCTCGCTGCCAAGGGAGTAGATGATGCGCTGTCCCAGCACCAGATTGCCGGATACAGCCATATCCAGCGTGATGGCGGCGACAACCAGCAGGATCAAGGCCGGTGTAGAATGGCTCTGAAACAGATACGCCAGACCAAAGGAGGCAGCAGCAATCACCATAGCGGCTCCGGTGAGTACCCGGGTGAAGCCGCGATCTGCCCATCTTCCGGCGATCGGAGCGGCAACAGCACCGCCCACGCCTGCCAGAGCAAACCAGGCAATGCCCTGCTGGGACAGGCCGAAATCATCTGCCAGCCTTAGAGGGACCGTTGTCCAGAACAGGCTGAACGCACCGAACAGACTGGCCTGGTAGAATGCACGCCGCCGCAGCATGGGCAGCGTGCGGAGCAGCGTGAAGAGAGACAGGATCAATTGTCCATACTTCAGGTTCGGCTCAGGCTGACGAACGGGAAGTGCCCGTGACAGCAGCAGCATGAGCAGGGCGATTACCACGGCCGAGAATGCAAAGACTGCCTGCCAGTTCCAAATGCTGGTGATAAAGCTGGCAGCAGGCCGAGCAAGCATAATGCCGAGCAGCAGACCGCTCATGACATTGCCGACGACCTGCCCACGCTGTTCTTCGGAAGTCAGGTATGTGGCGTAAGGTACCAGAATCTGTGCAACGACGGAACCGACGCCAATGAGCAGCGAAGCCGTGAGGAAGAGAAAAGCACTGGTAGAAAAAGTGGCGGTAATTAGCGCGGCAGCGAGTAGGATAAGAAACAGAATCATCAAACGGCGATTTTCAATAATATCACTGAGCGGTACGATGAAAAGCAGACCAATGACATAGCCGATTTGTGTGAGGGTTACAATCAGACCGGCAGCGGAAGAAGAAAGGCCTGTTGTGGTGCTGATCGGCCCGAGTACCGTCTGAGCGTAATACAGATTGGCGACGATCAAACCGCAGGAGGCGGCGAGCAGGAAAATAATCCAGCCAGGCACTGCAGCCTTCATCGGTTGGGCACCTTGTTTTTGTTTCGTATTCATAAAATCGACCTCCAATAAAATATAGGATGGGTAACACAGATGCATGTATTGCCTGTAATGATTTGCGGTTTTATTACTGGACGTTCCGTTTACTATTTACACCTAAATAATATACGATACGTTTAGTATTGTAAATAGGCAGTTACAGAACAATGGAATTTCACAGAAATATAACGACACTGCAGGGAGCCTTGAAATGTCTATTGGTGATGCATTTTAGTATAATGAACGTATCGTTTTGTTAATTTATAAAGGATTACAATGGAGGGGTCAGCAATGACTGCAAAAAGAGGACGTCCCCGCAACATGGAAACCCAGAATGCAATCCTTACGGCGGCGTATGAACTGCTGCTGGAAGATGGGTTTGCTGCGGTGACGATGGAGAAGATTGCCGAACGTGCACAGGTGAGCAAAGCAACGATCTATAAATGGTGGCCAAGCAAAGGGGCTGTCATGTTGGATGGATACATGTCGGCGTTAACGGCCAGGTTGCCTGTGCCGGATACGGGGTCAGTATATGAGGATGTGCGTGCTCATGCAGGGAATCTGGTTCAATTTTTGACAAGTGCCGAAGGGAAAGTCATTACACAGATTATCGGAGAGGGGCAGTCTGATCCGGCTCTTGCGGAAGAATACCGCAGCAGATATATTCAGCCGCGTCGCCGTGAAGCATGGGGCATTCTGGAGAAAGGTGTAGAACGCGGCGAGCTGAAGCAGGGACTGGACATTGGACTGTATATCGACATGATCTACGGGCCTGTGTTCTACCGGATGCTGGTCACGGGTGAGCCGATGGATGATACGTTTGTGGAGCTGCTGCTGGGTTCGGTATTCAAAGGCATCGGGTCTGAGGCATAGCAAGAAGTGCAGCAATATGTGATAAGTGAAGGAAGAGAAGAAGAAGAGGAAGAGGAAGAGGAAGAGAAGAAGAGGAAGAGGGCAATACGGAGGGATTCCGAATTACCCGGGAAGCGGTTTATGTGTGGCAGGGTGATATTATACCTGAAAGATCGGGGAGATGGCAGAGGGCCATATGTCCGTTGGTTTGGGGAAGAAGGAACCTTCGTGCTCGGTCAACAGGGGAGGATCATTCCACACTGAGCTTGGCAGTTCGCGTCGTAATACAGGGGCCACTTCTGTGGCAAAACGTTCCACTTGCTCCTGCTGCTCGCTATGCGTGAGTCCGTCAACGCTTATACTTAGCACCTGGTGCCCGTAAGCGGCATGATAATCCAGAATCTTCGAGATCACCTGCTCCGGGCTGCCGATCAAAACCGGGCCGCGGGCGATGTTGTCCTCCAGATCCGTAAAAGGAGACTGGTTATGCTGTGCCGAAGCGGTGGCGTGAAATGCTTCGTAATACGGCTTGTAACGGCGAATCGCTTCTTCGCCTGTGCTCGCAAGATAGAGGCTGCCAGCACCAGAACCAATCACAGCTTGTTGTGCATCATGACCATAATAAGTGAGGCGCTCGCGGTAATGGTCGATCAAAGCTTTGTATTTGGCCTGAGGGTGGAAGGAATTCGAGGTAAAGAGCGGCTCACCATATTTGGCAGCCAGTTCTGTAGATAACGTGCTCGACGCACTGCCATGCCAGATCGGAATGGTCTTCTGAAGGGGTCTCGGCCACGTGGTCACCCCATCAAGTGGAGGGCGATATGTGCCTTCCCAGGTGACATTCTCTTCCGACCACAGCCGCTTCAGCAGATGATAGCGTTCATCCAGAGAATCCCACTGCTGCTCCTCACGAATGCCAAACAGCGGATAATGACGCGGATCATTGCCTTTGCCGATAATCAGCTCCAGTCGTCCTCCCGATAACTGATCCAACGTAGCGTAATCTTCGGCAACCCGAACCGGATCAAGGATGCTGAGAACCGTAACCGTGGTCAGCAGACGAATCCGTGAGGTGGCCGCAGCAATGGCTGTTAACACAACCGGCGGCGATGAAGACAGAAAAGGTGCCCCGTGTCGTTCACCGATGCCGTAGGCGTCGAATCCCAGCCGCTCAGCGAGCTGAGCTTGCTGCAGGATGTTATGGAATTTCTGCTGGGTTGTCAAAACTTCCCCTGTGACGGCATTAGGCAGATTCATCATGAGGCTAAACAAGGCAAATTTCATTGAATGTACTCCCTTGCTTGTATAAAAGTGTCTGTCCGTGTTGTATAATCCTATTGAAATAGTAGGATATTGAAGTTGGATTAACTGTATCATGTTCCTGCTCATTCTTCTAATGGATTTTTTCTATAAGCAATGGGGGACTAAGCCAAACTGGAAATGGAGAAGGACCTTTTTCTGGGAGAAAATTGTAAAATAATTGCCACGATTTTTATTGACCACTGTAAAATTTAGGATTAAAATTGGTGTAATCATATAAATTCAAATTTCTGGATTTTAATTGTGGAGGTGGGATACATGGAACCTGCAACTACGATACGCTCAACGATTGAGGATTACATCAGGAAACAGGGATATACCCTTCAATATTTTGCAGATATATCAGGAGTGAACGCCGGAACGCTAAGTGCAATCATTAAGGGAACTCGTCCCATCGCCATGGCGCAGCTTGATCTGATTACCCAGGGCATGAATCTGGAGGAAGGTTATTTCTACGAGACGTACGGTGCGGAGTGCTTCGTAGAGTCGGCTCCTCACTGGCGAAGGCTTGAGCCTTTCCTGCAGCGCTGTGCAGAATTGGACAAGCTCGACTGTATCCAGCGAGTGATTCAGCAGGTGACGGACGATCGCTCCTATATCTCGGAATTGTTCGAAATGGCCGAAGGTATGCTGGAGCGCGGTCAGCAGCAAGCAGCCCGCATGTTATATGAATGCGTAGCCGAGTGCGAGAAATACCAGCATTCCGAGCGCCTGGCCCTCTGCCAGTATCGCATCTTCACCCTCTCACTCGGTCAGAATCAACATGATAACCTTCGTGCTGCCGTGCATTTCGAGCCGTATATTAATCGGCTGGATGAAGAGAGGCAGCTGGATGCGATTAAGGATTTGGCGAATACGTATGCATCTCTGCGATATTGGGAAAAGGTATTTAATTTGGCTGAAGAATTAGATCAGAAAACGAAAATTTTGCAGTCATATACAAAGAAAAAAATAGACAAAAGTGATAGACTTACCGCCTATCCTTTGTTTGTATATAGGGCTTATTCAAATTTACTAAAATCATCGGCATGTGAGAAGCAGGGGCGGTATGAAGAGGCTTTAGTCTATACAGAGCTCTATGCCAAACTTTCTAAAGTCTCTGAACCGGATGAAGAAGATCAGATTTTTATTGATAAATTTGCCGGTTGGACAGAAGCCAATACTTATTTATATAAATTAATGATAGGTGACTTCAATATTTTACCTGCTTACGTGAAATTTATCGAGGATAATGAAGCGGAATTACTACCTGCTATGATTAATATTTTAGAGGCAGCTAATAAATTTAACCATGATATTGATGACCTTTTGAATAAGTTTAGTGATCGAATTAACTCTGAAATCATTCGTTTAAAAGGATATACAGAGCAGATGAGATATGAAATGTATGTTGCATTCTTGTTAGAACTCTCTATCTATCACTTAAATCGCCATGAATATCGGGAGGGTCTGAAGCAACTTATGCACTGTCTAGAAGAGTCAATAAAATTAAATAATCAAACAAATATCATTCATTGTATCTCTCTATACGAGAAGCATAAGAATATGGAAACGACTGAAATCGAGCATCAGTATAAACTTATAATGATGGAGGTTCAGAAATCTTATGAAAAAAAAGAAAATCTTCTATATACTCTTGCTTAGCTTTATGGTTATTAATATAAGTCAAATTGGTAATTTTGACAGTGATGTACTTATACAAATGTTAGCTATCAACCATGGTCTGGGCGGTTTATAAAACAGTCAGAGATATTAATTTGTTAAAAAAGGCTTACTTTCAATAATGAGAGTAAGTCTTCTTGTATTTTCATAGATTGACCGATGTAAAATACAGGATTAAAATAACATTTATTATATGTTATTGAATTATAAGTGATTTATGTGATGGAGGTGTGATAAATGGAATTGGTACCTACAACAAGAGCAAATATTGAGAAATATATGAGAGAACAAAATCTCAAGTTGCAGCATTTTTCCGATATTACAGGAATTAATGTAGGGACATTAAGTGCTATTCTTAAGGGCAGCAGACCAATGTCCATGAACCAACTGAATCAGATCACTTATGCAATGGGATTAGAAAAAGGGTATTTTTATGAGAGTTATGGGGTAGAATCCTTCATTGAATCTGCGCCCCACTGGAGACGATTGGAACCATACCTATACGAATGTGCTGAGCTTGGCAAATTAGATTGTATCCAACAGGTCATTACTTATGTGACAGATGATCGATCCTATATTGAAGAATTATACGGGGTTGCAGAGAGTCTCTATGGTAAAGGAATGAATGAGGCGGCTCTTATCTTATACAGGCGTGTTGCAGATAGTGAGAAATATCAACACTCGGAGCGATTGGCATTATGTCAGTACCGTATTTTCTTGCTTCATAAAACACTGAGCAAATTTGATAATCTTAAAGCGGCAATAAAGTTTGAACCATATATTGATAAATTGAATGAGGAAGTACAGTTGGACGCCATTAAAGATTTAGCTAACATATATGCTTCAATTAGCTTATGGGATAAGGTTCTGTAATTGGCTCAAGAACTGGAAAAGAGAGTTAACTTTCAGATTGAATTTCAAAATAAAAAGCATAAAACTAAAGGTAGGAAATCTTTTTATCCTCTATTTGTTTATAATGCTTATGCTAACCTGCTACAGGCTAATGTCTCTGAAGAGCGAAAACAATATGTACAGGCATTAAAGTACATAGATATATATGAAAATATTCTACATGAAATTAAAAATCCAACTAAAGAAGAACAAGATTTAATAATGCTATTAATGGGGTGGGCTAAGGGTAATCGATATTTATATACATTATTTTTAGGCGATTTCGAAGTTCTAGATGTTTATTTAGATTATCTGGATGCCAATCCTAAAGAAATCCTAACAGCATTCGTATATATTGTGAAGTGTGCTAATCAGTATTCATACAATATTAATTACGCTTTGGATAGATTCCATAATTTTCTCGATAAGAACAGGCTAGTTAACTACGTACTAGGGACGAAAAATTTGCA
Source organism: Paenibacillus sp. FSL R7-0652 (assembly GCF_038595045.1). Lineage (NCBI taxonomy): Bacteria > Bacillati > Bacillota > Bacilli > Caryophanales > Paenibacillaceae > Paenibacillus > Paenibacillus sp. FSL R7-0652. The sequence continues at coordinate 450,823 of NZ_CP152001.1, forward strand.
TGATTTGAATTTTAGTTATACTCACTTATTTTACGAACTTGCAAAATACAGATTAAATCAAAACAAGATTGAAAAGGGGATTGAACATTTAATTACTAGTTTCGAACGTTCTGTCTCAAGTAATGACGACATGATGTGTATCAAATGCATTGATTTGTACGGAAAATACAGACATTTCGCTAGTAAGACCCAGGAAGAGCAGTATACAAAACTAATAGATAAGTTAAGTGTACCAACTTTTCAATAGTAAATTATCTGGGGAGGACGATGAAGACAATGTCCAATATACGTTCCTTTATTGAAGATTACTTGAAGAATGAGGGATATAAGCTACAGCAATTTTCAAGAATTGCTGACATTAATGTGGGGACATTAAGTGCGATCATCAAAGGAACCAGACTTATTTCGATGAACCAACTCGATCAGATTACATCTGCAATGGGATTGGAACAGGGGTACTTTTATGAAATGTATGGAGTTGAATGTTTTATTGAATCTGCGCCCCATTGGAGGCGATTAGAACCGTTTTTATATCGTTGTGCTGAACTTGGTAAGCTAGATATTATACAACAAGTCATTACTCATGTGACAGATGATCAATCCTATATTGATGAGTTATTTGATGTGGCAGAGAGTCTCTTTAAGAAAAGCATGAATGAAGCGGCACTCATCTTATATGAATGTGTGGCCGACAGTGAGAAGTATCAACATTCGGAGCGGTTGGCCCTTTGCCAGTACCGCATTTTCTTGCTGCATAAAACACTGAGTAAATTTGATAATCTCAATGCAGCAGTAAAGTTCGAACCATATATTGATAAATTAAATGAAGAAGTGCAATTGGATGCAATTAAAGACTTGGCTAACGTGTATATGACGATACATTTGTGGGACAAGGTCGATTTATGGGCACGGGAACTGGAACGGAAAGCAGAATTCCAATTAAAAATTCAATCTCGTAGGCGAAAAAATAAAAGAAGGCTAACAGCCTATCCTCTTTTTACATATGTAGCCTATGCAAACTTATTAATATCAAGCGTTTATGATGCCCGTAAGGAATATGAAAATGTCCTAAAGTATACAGAAAAATACTTGGAAATTGTTGAGGTTGGGAATCCTACACAAGAGGATCAACAAATAATAGATTTGTTCCGAGGATGGGGGGAAGGGAATCAATATGCCTCCCAATTAATGCTTGGTCAAGAAAATGTAATCGATTCTTATTTGGATTATATCGAAAATAACCCGTCAGAAATATTAGCTGGATTCGTTAATATTTTGCAAGCAGCTAATCAGTATTCTTTTAACATTGACTTTGCTTTAGATAGATTTAAGAACCAGATCAAATTGTTTAATACTGACATGCACTTTAAAGGTGGTTATAACGATCAAATGTTAAACCACGGGTATCAAGATTTTTACTATGAATTAGGATATTATCAAATAAAACAACGCAATTACTTACTTGGAATTGATGCCTTACTCATGTGTTTAGATCTCTCTTCTTCAAGTAAAGATGACCTGATGTGTATTAAATGTTTAGATTTGTACGGGGAGTACAGGAGTGAAGCCAATGAAACACAGATCAGAAGGTACAAAAATGTAGTAGAAAAGTTAAGTTTGCCGACTTTTTGATACAGTAAAATGTATTGATTTATATGGAACTTACGGACAGCAAGCTAGTTTGTCAGCAAAAGACGTATTCACAATTATTTAAGACGATAAATATTAAATAAAACAAACAGCCTATCTGCTTTTGAGGTAGGCTGTTTTGTGTTTTGAGAAAGGATTAGGTAGAGCGCAAGGCCTTTTCTAAAGAATTATTTTTACAATATTATGCAAAACACATTATGTTCTAAAAAAGCACTTGTAGTCATTAGCAAAACTAGATAGCTTACTCATAATATATGTTTTTCTAGAATGTCCTAGAGGGGTACATGCCATGAGAGAACTAAGTATCTTGAAAGACGAAATCGAGCAAGGTCGGCAAGAGTTGAGTCGCTTGGTAGATCAATATGGAATCCCGAATGTGAAAGTGCTTGAGCAGTCGATGGCGTTGGATGAGCTAATTAATGAGTATAATCGAGTTACTTTAGGAGTGAATGTAAAAAGGTATAAAGTATTGTAACGCTAACTTAAGATCATAGTCATACTAAACCATGCTTGTATGATGATCATAATTTTTAAAATAGGGCTGAATAAATGGATTATTATTCATAAAAAGTATATTTAAGTTATTTTGAAAACGGTTATATGATTATTCAGAACACATTCACAATTACAAAGAAAAGAGGTGATTGCATCGTTAGGAAATCGATGAAATTTGATTAAGTTGATGAAGGGAGAATTCTAGCTTCAAAGATATCACAGTCTTATGATCTTAGTTACTTTCGGTTATTAACGTGATTATTTTAAAACTGATGAGGAGGAATTTGTATATGTTAAAGAAATTCTATGCATTTACATTCATTTTTGCATTAGCGATAGGAACTATCCTTGTTCCTGTATCTAATGCAGCAGCAAAACCGAAGAACGTTTCTAATCAAGAAATTCGTGCATGGGCTGCTGAATTAGAATACATTTTTGAGAACATCGCTCATAAAGATGAAGGGCGTGGTCTATATATTATTGATGAGCAAGCATTAGCACAATCTACGTTTAACCAAGAGGAAAAGCAAGGCGTACGTGCTATGATTCAATATATTAATAATGAGAACAGCATAACAATTCAAAGTAATGCATGGCAGAGATGTTGGCAGGAAGCGGTAGGAATTAGCGGAGATATCTTAAATGAATTTTTGGGTTATGTTGAGGCAAAACAGTGGGCAGCTGCTGCGGGGGTTCTAGCAATAAGTGGAGTCATTTTTAGTCCAATTGCCATTTTTGTTTTTGGCTTAACATGTGGCCCTGCTCCAGCTGGCTAAATTCATCTGTCCAAATCCCTTTTGTATGTAGTAGCATACAAAAGGGATTTCATTGGTTTTCTTAAAATTGAATTTATTGTAAAATAAGGGTATTGAAGATGTTTGTTCTCGGTGAGTTCTACTTTAACAAGGAAGAGGGGAAGGAGAGGATTAAGATACCTATTTTAAATGCACTTAATGATTTGGGAGTCGTTTTTTTACTTGTAGGTTCCTTTTTTTATTTTCTGCACTTGAGAAGGATTAAAAGGCAAAGGCCATTAACAGGTATAGAAAGATCAATGTATATCATCACCCAAGCTGGTTATTTACTTTGGGCTGGAAGTAAGCTGCTTATGTTAACCTCAAATTAAGCCTATATTGTGGATAGGTATCATAATTCTTTTTGAAAAGTGAAAATCGACATGTGCATGGAAAATAAGCCAGCTCTTATAATTACAAGCGGCTTATTTTTTATTCAATTTCATATGTCATTCCGCTCATCCAGCCTGAAGCTTAGATTTGAGAATCAACTTTTTCACTGAACTTAAAGTGAAAAACAAGACAAGACACATTCCTAATTTCACACCGATATCCGAGAGACGTTGGATGTTACCGATGGCAAAAACACTGTATCCATTGGTAACGGATGAACTAAAACCGTCCCCGAAGAACATATAATATGATCCAAAAACAACCATGTGAGAAACGGTGTAAAGAATAGAGAATACAAAAGGCATCAAAGAAATATAGATATTTTTGCTGAAAATAAACAAAATGAGTGTTTGAACTGCTAGGATCAGACCACCAATAAACATGAAGCTGCTGCGTTCTGAAAAGTCATACGCACCGCTAAAAAATAAATTCTCAAAAAGCGTAAATGAATCGGCGCCCCCAAGCCTATTTTTGAAAAGACCTAGATATGCCTGCAAATATCCTAACCCAAATAAAATGGGAACCGACAATAGACACCAACGATCAGTGTTTTTGCGAGTAAGCAACAGAGCACTGCTCAAGGCACATAGTGTAATGAAGGCTACAGGGAAAAGTTCGATCACACTGTTATGAACATCATAATAATGAAGAGCCACTCCTGTGAACAGGGAGCTTAAATACAGGATTAAGCTCATGATTATAAACTGTAGAATCAGTTTACTTGATAGACCGTAAGTCTCTTGAGTCAATTTAGTTCTGATGTTGATCGGATCACCAAAGGACGCTATAGCTTTTGTGGTAGCTTCTTCTTCAGTGCATCCCTCATTGATATGATGCTCCTTGGAGGAGTGTAAATGAGTAGCCATTTCTTCGGCTAAATCGCTACGCTCTCGTTTAGATAAGAATGATTTCTTAAAAACTTGGTCTAAATAGGATTGAATGTCCATTCGCCGTTCCTCCTAAGAAAATATTAATGATATGTGTATTTTGTTCCCATGAGGTTTTGATCGCTTCAAGTCGAAGTTGGCCATCATCTGTTATCCTGTAATATTTTCGTCTAGGGCCACCTTCTTGTTCACCCCAGTAGCCTTCAATGTAAGTATTAGCTTCCAATCGTTTTAAAGCGGGATACAGTGTACCTTCTTTGAGTAGAAATGCCCCGTTGGTTACTTGATTTATATATTGAGATATCTCATAACCGTATGCATCTTTTTGACTCAGGATGGAGAGCACAATACCATCGATATATCCTTTGATCATTTCATTTTTCAACTCATACACCACCTACTATGTATTTCTATGTAGTTAAATTAACATATATTTGAAAATGTTTCAAGGTCAAGAACTATATCTTTTTATAAAGTTGTATCTGATCTTGCCCCAATAATAAAAAAAGCCCTGCTCGTAACCTTTTACTAGAAATAAAGGCGCCGAGTGGGCAATTTAGATTAATGAATTTTAATTAGTATAAACATTCCCTGCACCATCAACGGATACTGGTGCCCAATTCACAATGCGAATGTGATAATCATTTCCTTTGGGAACACCTGTTAAAGAAATGGTGAAACGATCACCAGCAGCTGATGTATAGTTACCATAAACAGAAGAAGCATTTCCAAATGTTTTCCATCCGATAAAAGAATCTTGAGCGACTTGATAAGACACATCTGCATGGTAATCAGTACTAGCATATTGCCAACCTATAAGATTTACAGCATTCCCCTGTGTCGAAAAAGAGTTAATCGTATAGTGTGCTCTTCCGTAGTTAAAACCAGTAAAAGAATAGTAATCAACCATAGCATGTGTGCTAAATTCTGGTACATTTAAGGCCGCTACAGTAGCGGGATCATCATCACCCAAAACCAATTTCCATTCATCTTCAAACTCTTTAACATATAGTTCGTTTTTGGATTCAACTCCCGAAACGTTACCTTGAAATGTTACAACAACTGTCGAATCATTCTCTGTATGAGCATCAATGATTTTCATCGATTCAAAGTCACTTACAGAATTGTAGTGCTCATACTTTGCGATTTGTTTCTCTTTACTTGGGTATCTCAAGTCTACAACTAGCTCTGTAGCTTCAGCGAAATTCCTTTCAGACATAGTATCAAAAAATTTTTGTACAACTAATTTAGCAGATACTTCAGGATTATCGGATGCTTTAACGGTAGATGTAGAATAAAAAGCGCCTCCTAGAGTAACGGTTAAAGCCAATAAGGGAATTAACAGTTTTCTTATCATTTTGAATAGCATCTCCTTTAGTTTTTTAATCAGATTAGATATTCTTCAAGTTAGTTTAGGCTTGTACTAGATAAAATTAATCAAGTCTTATTTGATCAATTCGCCTTGTTAGAAGAATTGTACACAATTACACCTCCTGCTTTGATAATAAGTTTATTTGCATAATATTGTATTTTGTTATTTTAATGAAAATAGTGATAATAATGTAAAAAATAAATGATATAATTTTAGTATATTTGCTTAAAGGTAATTAAGATCTACTCTAATGAGAAATAAAGAAGGAAATCAATTGGAGGTTGTATTTTGAAAATAACTCGTGAATACTTCCGTCTGTTTACTAAAATGATGTTAAGCAACAAAGTCGCATTCGTATGGTATTTGTTATTTCCCCTCATTGCTTTTTTTATCTTTAATTATCAATGGTTTACTCAGGGGCCTGAGATCAATGAATTTTACATCCAGACCAGTGTATTCGTTTCATATATTATCTTCGTGATGTCCATCGATGTGACGACCAATCTGATCTCTTTAAGGGAGAGCGGTTTTTTCAAAATGTTCAAATTTATCTCGGGTAGTAAATATCCTATTATCTGGGGAAAAGCTCTGAACCAAATTGGTTTTCTGTTCTTGACCATTCTTCTGTTCTCGCTAGTATCGGGAGTGATATTCCTGGATAGCTTTGGACAGGTTGCTTTGTTTCTTGCCGTGTCTTTAACAAGCTGTATATTGGGGTCTGTAATGGTCATTTTATTAACGCTTATCCTCATGCTTCTTCCAGTAAGGCAGGAGTCGCTGAATGCGGTGGTCAGTATGAGTTTACTGGTCATGTTTTTTCTATCTGCAAAGGGACTGGCGTATTCAACAGAGTATGGTCTACTTCTGGTGTTCATCAACCCTATGGAATACGTAAGAAATCTAACTTTTTTATTAGCAGAATGGTTTATGGATAGCCCGTTCCCACATTTGAGTCTGATCAACATGAGCTTCATCACACTTTGTTATGTTACCTGCGGACTTATCGCACTCAAGTTTGTGAAAGTCATATCCAGAACACATCGGACATAGCAGGAGGATCTATGATTAAAATTGAAGATTTGAGCTTTTCTTATCCCAAAGCCTCTCGTCAAAATCTGGATCATTTACATGTGGAGTTTCCCGAACAAACCGTTAATATGATCATTGGCAAAAATGGTTCCGGCAAAACGACATTATTTGATCTGATCGCGAATGTGATAAAACGCCCGTCAGAAATACAAGGTATTCCTGATGAGAAGGAAATCATATACCAGCTGCAGGGTTTGTTATTTCCTCTAACCTTAAAGGCTAAGGATCTTTTTCGATTTTTTCTGTATTCTGACCACTCCAACCGTATTGAAGTGAATAATGAACCTTATGTAGATGAAGCTATGAGTCCAGCTGAGGTTGATTTGGTACAGCGTGTATGGAATATGGAGTTTGGGCAGCTATCTGTTGGGGAGAGGCGCTATCTGTGTATTTTGGCAATCACATTAATGAAGAGGAAATTGTACATCTTCGACGAACCATTGGCGGGAATCGATCCTGAGATGCGTTATCATATTTTAAAAAGGATCGAAAAGCTGGCACTCCATAATGAGTGCACTGTACTGGTCTCGAACCATCACTTGCAGGATATTGCAAATATCCAATGTGTTCTGCATTTTATTCATCAAGGTAAAATAACCTTTAGTGGATCATATGAGACATTTATTGAAATGGGAGATGGAGTGAATCCTGACTTGGCGTTTATGAAGCAGGTGAAGTAGGAGAGGTGTTGCTCCATTTTCAAAACCGCAGATACTCATCTTTAATTTGAACCGAGGGTGGAGAGGGGAAAAGCTATTTTTTATTTTCACATGCTAGAAAAGGCAGAATGTAACGCTTTTTTTAAAGAATTGTTTTTACAATATTATGCAAAGTATAATATGTTATAAAAAGCACTTGTAGTCATTAGCAAAATAAATAGCTTACTCATATTATTGATACTTATGAGTATAAAGAACCAACGGGGGTACACTTTTACTGGCAAGATACTACTGGTTGGTAACTAGACTTACTTTCATAATTTTGGTAATTTAACGCGTATATAATAGCGATACTATATTACTAAAGGAGAATTTAAATTTGAAAAGTAAAATGAATTTCTTAGTTCCCCTTATCTGTTCTATTGTATTATTTGTTATTGGATTTCAATTTATTGCTCAAAGTACTGATTGGGGTATGGACAAAGCTATGTTGGTTTTTGCAGAATACCAACATGTAAAGTCTGATACCTTTGATATCTTTGGTAGTTTTATAAACTCAGAGATTTGGTCGTATAAAATTGAAGGAATATTATTGATTTTTTTAGGGATTTTAATGTTGTATTTAGCAAATTCACTACGTAATAAATAAGGCAGGGGCTGTCCCATAAGTCATAAAATTGGCTAGGGACAGCCCTGTTTTCTAAATTGTAGCAGCAAAAAAAATGGTTCCGGCAAAACGACTTTATGTGATCTGATCGCGAATGTGATAAAACGCCCGTCAGAAATACAAGGTATTCTGGATGAGAAGGAGATTATCTACCAGCTTTGCCACTTCCCTTTTACTCAAAACTGAGCGACAATAATTACCAGTAAAGAGTTAACTTGTGCAACAAACTGTGCTAAACTGGAGATAATAAAAAAAGAGCAAGGATGCGCTAACATCCCTACTCTTTACAACAGCCGCTTCTAAGGGCGGTGGCTGTGCATAGGTAGCTGAAATAGACCTTTACCTTAGCGGTGGCGGTCTATTTCTTTTTGTTTTGATTATTTAGTGATCGCATTCGACAAACAATGCTTTTCATTCATCACGGTAAAAGGATAATCTAAATTATAGTTTGAGATTTTCAGTGAAAGATAGATAGGGTACGGTATATAGCTATAATTATAGATCACGTATCCATATGTTGTAGTGGGTTGTTAACATTGCACAATATCAACCATACTAAATTTACGAAATTACATCCTTGCAAACAAACATTAAATTTTGCAAAGGAACAAAATATGAATTTTTTGGCAATCTATCCTATTATGTTATACAAAGAGGGGGTGTATGCTGTGAGTGAACCGTTGCAGATCAAAGATCGAATTGAACATGATAGGCAGAAGTTACGTCGGTTGGCGGAGAATCATGGCATGCAGGATAACAAAGTCCTCGAGCAGTCCATGGTGTTGGATGAGCTAATCAATGAATATTATCGATTCCAATATAAACATATGATGAAGAGACAACCGATTGCTTAATGCAGTCGGTTTTTTAATGTGACCATCCCCTTTCTTAGAAGATTTGAAGATCTAGAAAAATTATGGAGTCTATAAGAAGCACCCGCGCACCCGCCCCAATAAAACCTGTTGAATCCAGGTTGTATCCATTAGATGCTAAGCGGAAGTCGACCGCAAATGTTGCAGTCGGCTTTTTGATATTTTCTGAAAGAAGTATCACGCTCTCCCAACTTACTCCCATAACAGCCCTTCATCCAATTCCTCTTCAAATTCCGTACTAAATCCATAGCTTACAGGATCGTCGCGACATCTCTAAACTGGATATGATGACCTCAATTCATCCGAATGGATGCATCTGTTTGTTCCAACGGATTGAACCGTTTCATCGAACAACAGCGAGGTCTCATACAATGAAACGAAGGAGGGGGACAAGTGGATGGCAGAAAGGACGATGAACTTTGTTCGTTCTATCCGAAAAAGCATAAACCTGCGCTCTAAGCTGCTAGTGCTTTTTCTGGCATTGACGCTCTTGCCGCTTAGCTTGCAGGGGGTGATGAGCTACGCCCATTTTTCGCAGACGCTGGACCGCAAGACCGAGCAGTTCACCATTGATATGGTGCGGCAGATCAACATGAATCTCAACCGGATGCTGAAGGACTTCGAGCGCTTGTCGCTCCTGCCGCTCTATGACCAAATGGTGCTTGGCATCCTGCGTGAGTACGATGGACCGATGGGTTCGGGAACGTGGGCGAGGTCGGATGATTATCAGAAAATGAAACTGTACACCTCGGCTCAAGCTTATGATCGGCCGGAGATTCGGGGCATTCATCTGATCAGCAACAGCGGCATCCTGTTCTCCAATCTGGACTCCCTTGCGGTCAAGCCTGTCTGGGACGGCAGCCGGGAGCAGTGGTTTACTGAACTGAAAGGCACAGAAGGCACATGGCGTCTGCTTCCCCCGCATGTTCCCGGCTACTACGTAAGTGGTCAGGAAGCATCCTATATTACGGTGGGCAGAGAGCTGCGTGATCCGGGGACGCTCCAGCGGCTGGGGTACATTTTGATTGATATCCGTCTGGAGGCCTTTGGGCAGCTGCTGTCCAACCTGAATTTCGAGCAAAAGGCAAGTCTGATGATCGTGGACAGCCAGCAGCGTCTGGTTTATGAAAAGACGTCTACGGATGGGTTGTCCGCTTATGAACCGCTGTTATCCCACGGGAAAATTCGCGATTATGCAGAGAATCAGAAGATAGAACTGAATGGACGTTCTTACCTCCATGTCAGGCATCATTCGGGATACTCCGGATTGTCTGTGATCAGCCTGACGCCAATTACGGTCATTCAAAAGGAGTCGGGGGAAATGCTTACGTTTACGATGGGACTTGCCCTCCTCTGTATGGCGGCTGTAGCGATCCTCGCCGTACTGGTATCTTATAGGGTCACTCGTCCGCTTATTCGGTTGAAACACCATATGATTCGTGTGGAGCAGGGTGATTTCAGCCAGCGGGTTACCCAGTACAGCAGTGATGAACTAGGACAGATCAGCCGGGGATTTAACCGCATGATGGAGGAGATTCATCGCCTGTTTCATGAGGTGTATGTACTCGAAATTCAGGAACGGGAAGCAGAACTGTCGGCGCTGCAGAGCCAGATGAATCCTCATTTTATATACAACACATTGGAGTCGATCAACATGATGGCTGTCCGTCAGAGGCATGCCGAAGTATCTGCAATGGTGACAGCGCTTGGCAGGCTGCTGCGATACACGATTGATAAGGCAGATCGCATGGTGACGCTGCGGGAAGAGCTGGCGTTTGTCGATTCTTATGTGCGAATTCAACAGGTGCGTTATAACGGTGAACTGGAGATTATTTATGACATTGAGGAAGAAGTTAAGGACTGTCCTGTTCCCAAGCTGATCCTGCAGCCGCTGGTGGAAAATGCGATCTGCCATGGGATCGAAGGAAGTCTAGCAGGCGGCAGCACGGGGGGCATAATCTGGGTATCTGCCGTTTTATTCGATCAGGAACTGCTCATCAGTGTACGGGACAACGGCAAAGGAATGGAACAGGAGGAACTGGATCGGTTAAATGCTTCTATCTCTGGACAGAGCGTTTCCGGGCAAACCGTGCACCCACCTGCTAATCCCATTCTGCATCGTCATGCCGGGGAGAGTCTGGGGCTGCACAATATCGCCCAAAGGCTGCATCTGGTATATGGAAAAGACAGCGGGCTGAGTGTTGATGGCAGTCCTGGACAGGGGCTGGTTGTTACCTTATCCATTCACCTTCAACCGAAAGGGGATTGATACGCATGTATAAAGTGCTGCTTGTGGAGGATGAAACGGTGATTCGTCAGGGATTGCGAGAGTTGATTGTACAGGCATCCCCTCAGTTTCAGGTGGTGGGGGAAGCGGCGAGCGGAGCCGAGGCACTGGAGGTGCTGCGCTGTGAAGTGCCGGATGTATTAATTACCGATATCCGCATGCGTGAGATGGATGGGTTAACGCTCGTTTCGCTGGCCAGAGAGATGTACCCCGAACTGCTGATGCTCATTATTAGCGGATACGGTGAATTTGAATATGCACGTCGGGCAATGGAGCACGGGGTGTTAAGCTATCTGCTGAAGCCCATCGAGCGTCATGAACTGGTGAAATGTCTGCAAAAAATGCAATCGCTGCTGGACCGCAGATTCGGCCGCTCCACACTTCCTGTTTCAGAACCTGCTGGGGCAGCAGAGCTGGATCATGGGGAGCCGCGTAAAATTATTCGCAGTGTGAAGGAACATATCCACCAGCATCTGGATGGTGACCTGCGGCTCCAGACGGTTGCTGCACTGGTCAACCTGAACCCGACTTATCTGAGCCAGCTGTTCAAAACCGAGACAGGCATCAACTACTCCGATTATATCGCGGAGGCCCGCATGGAACGGGCCAAATGGCTGCTGGTCAACACCGGGCTCAAAATCTATGACGTTGCCCGGTTATCCGGGTACCAGAGCCCCAAACATTTTATGCTGGTGTTTAAGCAGCAGGCAGGGTGTACGGCGGGGGAATACCGTGACGGATATGGTGTGCAGCGTGGGGAGTAGTGAGAACAGAGTGGATGGCTAGAGCGACACAAAACCTCTTTAAATTCCGTACCATTTCTGCAATTGACGTGATTTAGGAGCCAGCCGCGCTTTCGATATACTGAGGTGGCACAGGAATACCATAACGTCCATAAGGGGGATTTCTATGAAAAAGGCAGGACTGATGCTGGTTCTCGTGTTTATGATCACAGCTCTAATCGGGTGCACAAGCACCAATACGGGCGGGGATTCTAACGCCTCTGGTGGAGAGAACGACAAGGTAGAGCTGAAGTTCATGATGTGGGGGAATCAGGCACACATTGATGTGTACAACAAGCTGATTGATGGCTTTACCAAAGAAAACCCGGGCATCAAGGTGACGATGGAATCGGTGCCGTTTGCCGATTATCAGCAGAAAATATCGGTGCTTGCCGCAGGGGGCTCGCTGCCTGATCTGGCCTGGGTATCGGAACGAATGATACCGCAGTTCAAGTCCAACCAGATCCTGGCGGACCTGTCGGCGTTCAAGGATGATGCACAGTTTAAGCTGGACGATTACATTCCCAGCACGCTTGATCTCTTCCGTGAGGGAGATCAACTGTTAGGCCTGCCGTTTTCTACACCGCCGGTGGTGATGTTTTATAATAAAACGCTCTTCGACAAAGCCGGGCTGACCGATCCAAACACGCTGGCTGCCAAAGGGGAGTGGACGTGGGAACAGTTCGAGGCATCTGCCAAAGCCATCACCAGCAAAGATGCGGCGAATCGCATCTATGGGGCTAACTTTTTTCGCGACTGGAAAACCTGGGCGGTGCTTTCTTCGTACTCCTGGTCTAATGGAAGCGGGCCGTTCAACGAAGATATGACAGCGTTTACCTGGAATGATCAGTACGGTGTGCAGACCTTCGCGATGCTGGAGCGCATGATGTTTACCGACGAATCTCACCCGAAAGCGGGCGAGCAGGTGAGCTTCGATGCAGGCAATGTGGGCATGTTCTTCGATAACTACAGCTATGTGTCCAAAGCGAGGGAGATCAAGGATTTTGAATGGAGCATTGCCCCTATGCCGTCCGGTTCACAGGGCAGCGTACCGATGCTGGGGCAGGCGGGTTATGCCATGTTTAACGACAGCAAACATCCGGAGGAAACGAAGAAGCTGCTGAAGTATTTTGCCAGTGAACAGGGGACTCAGGCCACCGCGACGTATTTTGTGCCTGCGCGTACTTCGGTGCTGAACTCGGACGCCTTCATCGAGCAGCCGAACAACCCGAGCAGAGAGCATATCGAGCAGGCGGTCATTAATGAAATGCCCAAAGCGCGCCTGATTCCAGGACATATTCGCTGGCAGGATATTGATAATGCGGTGCTGCAGGGGTTTGACCGTTTGTTCGCCCGTACAGCGGCTGCCGAGGATAATTTAAAGCAAATGCAGACGGAAGTACAACCCATACTGCAGCCCTGAAGAGCAGCGAAAGGAGGATGAAACAGGTGGACCACATGAAGAAGGTACAGAAGGAGCGGAAGGAGCAGAAGCCCGAGCAGTCCGAGCAGACGCAGCGAGTACAGCAGCTGAGCAATGTACAGAATACGGGGCAGGCACAGGAGATGCAGCAGCTGCATGAAGTGCGCAGCGAACAGGGGTCCGAGCAGCAGCCGGAGCGGATACAGCCGAGACAGCACCCGAGCGATGTGCACCATACGGGGCAGGCACAGGAGATGCGTCAGTTACAGGGAATGCACAACGAACAGAGATCCGAGCAGTCCGAGCAGACAAAGCAGCTGCAGGGAGTGCACAAGGTGCAGCATTCACAGCAGGTCGATCAGCTTTGGGATAAGCAGGACGTGCTGAAGACGGATCGGCTGCAGGCTTTGCTGGATCAAAAACCGCTGTCGCTCATCGTCAGTCTGCCTGCAAACGATCCTGCCTTGGCACGGGCGGCCAAGGAGGAAGGTGCCGATGCGCTGAAGGTGCACTATAATGTTGGCCACCGCGCCAGCGGCAGCCATTTTGGTCCACTGGATGAATACACCGAGGTGTTTGATGCGATCCGCTCGGAGTTCGGAGGGCCGTTAGGTGTTGTGCCATCCGGCAGCATCGAAGGAACACGAAGAGAGGATGTGGAGCGCCTGGCGGGTATGGGCTTTGATTTTTACTCGATCTACGCGCATCATCTGCCTTCTTTTATGCTGCGTGATCTGGGGCTGGCATCTACGTTTGCGATTAACGATGAGTATGATCCGTCTCTGGTGGCTGGGGCTGCACACTTTGGTTTTACTGCGCTGGAGGCTTCCATTGTACCCGGAAAAGAATACGGTACCCCGCTAAGCTTCGCGGACGTACTTCACTACCGGCGGCTGGTCCAGCAGGCCGGAATTCCGGTACTGGTTCCTTCCCAGCGCAAGCTGGTGCCGGAGGATATTCCGGTGCTGCACCACAGCGGCGTCAAGGCGATAATGCTCGGCGCAATCGTTACAGGCAAAACGGAGGATCAGCTGCGCAGAGCAGTCAGTAATTTCCGTAATGCAATGGATCGTTTGGCGGGGAGGGACGGGTTGTGAGCCGCGCCAACAAGCGGAGACGCGGCGGACCGCTCGCAAGAGAGGCGCAGATTGCTGGCTGGTTGTTTATTTCACCTATGGTGCTGGGATTTACCCTGCTGCTGCTGTTTCCGATGGGCCTGGCGTTATACATGAGCCTGACGGATTGGCCGCTGCTGGGAGACCATCATTTTATCGGACTGGACAATTACCGGGATATTATGACGGACAGCATGTTCTGGGAAGTGCTCGGTAATACGATTTATTTTACCGCAGGTCTGGTGCCGCTGAATATTGTACTCGCCCTGCTGCTTGCCCTGCTGTTGTCCAAGAGCATTCGGGGGATCGGCATTTTTAGAACAGCCATTTTTGTGCCGGTCATGACTTCGTTGATTGTCTGGGCGATTGTGTGGAAGCTGATGTACGCGACAGAATCAGGATTAATCAATCAGCTGCTGCTGATGATCAGTATTAAGGGACCGGCCTGGCTGTATGATCCCAATCTGGCGATGCCTGCGGTCATTGTGACCAGTGTGCTGAAAAATGTCGGGCTGAACATGGTGCTGTTCATTGCAGCATTACAGCAAGTGCCTCGTTCCTTATATGAGGCGGCGACACTAGATGGAGCGGGCAAAAGGGCTTCTTTTTTCAACGTCACATTACCTATGATCACGCCGACTGTATTTCTAACCGTGGTGATGACCGTGATTGGATCACTCAAAGTATTCGGACAGATCTATGTCATGACCCAAGGCGGGCCAAGCAGCAGCACGAAGGTGTTGGTCTATTACATCTGGGAAAAGGCATTCAAGCTGTTCCAGTTCGGCTATGCTTCGTCTCTTGCCTATGTGCTGTTCCTGATTGTACTGATTCTAACGCTGCTGCAGTGGCAGCTTCGAAAGAGGTGGGTATTTGGTGAAGGCGATGCCTAGTTTGAACGGCCGGAGGTTCGGCGCCGCTGCGGGCACATATTTCGTGCTGACCGTAGTTTCGTTAATCATGATTGTTCCGCTGCTCTGGATGGTCTCGACTTCTTTGAAAGAACCGCAAAGCATATTTACCTATCCGCCGCAGTGGATACCGGACCAAGTACAATTTCAGAATTATATCGATGTGTTTCGCTTGATTCCGTTTCACCGTTTTTACGGGAATAGTGTTTACATCTCTGCGCTGGTAGTGCTGGGGACGGTGTTTTTTGCTTCTCTTGCAGGGTATGCCTTTGCCAAGATTCCGTTCAAGGGACGGAATGTAGTCTTTCTTATGCTGCTGAGTGCGATGATGATCCCCCATGAGGTGACGGCGATTCCGATGTTCTTGTTTATGAGACAGCTGGGATGGATTGATACGCATCTTCCGTTGATTCTGCTGCCGATCTTTGGCGCGGGCGGTGTGTTTGGCATCTTTGTGATGCGGCAGTTCTTCATTACGGTCCCCTCCGAGCTGGAGGAAGCGGCAATGATTGACGGCTGCAGCCGATTTCGAATCTATTGGCAGATTATGCTGCCCCTTGCAAAACCGGGCATGGCAACCCTGACGATCTTTACATTTGTGACAAGTTGGAACGAATTCTTTGATCCGTTGATTTTCATCAATTCGAGAGAACTGATGACACTGCCGCTGGGATTGTCCCTGTTCACCGATGAAGTAGGTACAGCCTGGCAGTATCTGATGAGTGCGACCGTTATGGCAACGGTGCCGCTATTGATTGTTTTCTTCCTGGCGCAGCGGCGATTTATCGAGGGTGTAGCGATGACGGGATTGAAAGAGTAATCAGGATAGGAAAGGCAGCGGATCACATGGAAGGGGAGGTAACGTATGAGTGAACATAAACATGTGGAGATGGAATCGGCGGACGTCGTTATCATTGGAGGCGGCCCTGCGGGGATTGCAGCAGCTATCGCAGCAGGACGCCAGGGTGCCCGTGTAGTGCTGGTGGAACGCTACGGATTCGTTGGCGGGATGTCAACGGCCGCTATGGTGTATCCGTGGATGACGTTTCATACCGAGCAGGGCGAACAGGTCATTCGGGGGATTGCACAGGAGATTGTAGACCGTCTGCAGACATGCGGCGGCTCACCGGGGCATCTGCGTGATACGGTTGGTTTTGTGCACAGCGTGACACCATACGATCCGGCCGTCTACCAAGTGGTTGCGGCAGAGATGCTGCAGGAGGCGGGAGTCCGGCTGTTACTGCATAGTTTTGTGGATGGTGTTATTGCCGTAGACGGTCGTGTAGAAGCTGTGCGAGTTACGAACAAATCCGGTCAGCTCGAGATTCAAGCGGAAGTATTTGTTGATGCAAGCGGAGATGCCGATGCAGCGTATCTGGCTGGGGCTGCTGTAGCGAAGGGAAGAGAGGCGGATAGTCAGTCCCAGCCCATGACGATGAAATTCCGCATGCGCGGCGTGGACCTTGGGCGTGTGAAGCAGTATATGCAGGCGCACCCGGATGAATTTTATGAGAAAACGCCCTTTGCCGAACTGGACACGATTCCGTTAACGGGCGTGAGCGGCTTCTACTCACACTGGAAGAGAGCGGCGGTGCCGATTCAGCGTGATCAGGTGTTGTTTTTTACCGGACCGGCGGAAGATGAGGTGCTGATTAACTGCACCCGGGTGCAGGGGTATGATGCCACAAATGCGGTAGATTTAACGACTGCAGAACAGGAAGGACGGAAGCAGGTGCTGATGATTGCCGAGTTTCTGCGGCGTGACGTACCAGGCTTCGAACGGGCTTCCATCTCGGCAGTAGCACCGCAGATCGGTATTCGAGAATCCAGACGTATAATTGGACACTATGCGCTCACTCAAGAGGATGTCGTTGCAGGGCGGAGCTTCGAAGATGTGATTGCCAGAAGCGGTTATCCAATCGATATTCATGATCCCTCCGGTCAGGGAGTGACGGCTGCTTTTATTAAAGGAGATGGAGCGTACGATATTCCTTATCGCTGTCTTGTCTCGCGTAATATTCGCAATTTGCTGGCAGCCGGGCGGTGTATCTCAACCACACATGAGGCCCACGCCACGACCAGACTAACCCCGAGCTGCATGGCAACGGGAGAGGCTTCCGGGACAGCAGCGGCTTTGGCGGTAAAGCTGAAGCTTGACCCGGAGAAACTGCCCGTACCGCTGCTGCAGGCCGAGCTGCGTCGGAATGGTGCAGCAATCTGAGAGAAGAGTGGGTTGTGAGCAGCAGGGTTTCTAAGGATCTTTAGAACTATTAGAACTAAAAAGCTCCAATCCCACGAAAGATGTGAGAGTGGAGCTTTTTATTATGGAGTCGTTGGGTTTATACAGCTGAGCCTCGGGAAGTTCCAATTTGAGCAGCGCATCAAGAGTGAACGATCCTCGAAAAGTGCCAGTTCTGCGATGCAGTCCCTTCTTAATTCATGCGTGCCTCAAGCTTTCTTGCAACGATGGAGAGGGAGTAGTTGATGATGAAATACAAGACTGCTGCCAGAAGCAGCGCCGGGATAATATAATCGAAGCTCTGCCCGCCAAGGATCTGTACATTACGCATCAGCTCCGGCAGAGAGATGATGATTGCCAGCGACGTATCCTTCAGCAGAGAGATGAACTGGCTGACCATGGGCGGAGACATGCGGCGCAGTGCTTGCGGCATAATGATGCCGCCGAGCGTCTGCATGTAGCTGAGGCCCGAAGAGCGAGCAGCTTCCACTTGGCCGCGCTCCACAGATTTAAGACCGCTGCGCACAATTTCTGCAATCATAGCGCCCTCAAACAGGCTCAGACCCACGACCGTAGACCAGAAGGCGGGCATTTTAATGCCGAGCTGCGGCAGCACGATATGAATAAAAAAGATGATGAGCAGCAGCGGCAGGTTACGAATGGTATCTACGATGACCGCCACAATCTGTGAGAGGACGGGAACTCGCGTGAATCGTATTGTACCGAGCAGCGTACCCAGCACAAAGCTGAACACAATGGATAAGCCCGCAACCTGCAGGGTTACCCAAAATCCTTGCAGCAGGAAACGAAGGTTAGGCCATTCATAGGCCCCGCTAAAGTCCATACATCCGATGCCTCCTTCGGTGAGCAGTATATGTTCAATGTTTGCAAACCCAAACACAAGCTTAGACCCAAATCCTTCTCGGGCCTATCGTAAGCCCAAACTCCATCTCAAATTCCGTACTACATCGTAACCTGCCCAGCGGGTTTGTTTTTTTTCGGTTTTCCTTTAGGTTTGCGTGCCTCGGCATCACTCTGTCCAAACCTGCGTTCCATATAATGCACCAGAAAGCTGAGTGGCAAGGTTAGCGTCAAATAGAATAGTGCAACAATGGTGTATACACTTAGCGGCTGGAAGGTATCCGAGTTTACAATGTCTGCAAAATACATCAAGTCCATTCCGGCTACCACTGCCAGGATGGATGAGTTTTTGACCAGATTAATAAACTGGTTGCCGATGGAGGGCAGCACAATTTTGATGGCCTGCGGCAGAATGACCAGGTTCATGGCCTGTACATAGGACAGCCCGGAGGATCGTGCGGCTTCCAGCTGTCCGCGAGGTACGGTCTGAATCCCTGCCCGAATGGCTTCCGCGATGAAAACGGCCGTGTAGATGGTCAGCCCCAGTGTGCCTGATATAAATCCGTCCAGAGAAATACCGAGTGCAGGCAGTCCAAGATAGAAAAAAAACACAACCAGCAGCAGTGGAATATTGCGGATAAACTCAACAAAGGCCGTTCCGAACCAGTTTAACGGTTTGACTGGAGAGATTCGAAAGATAGCAAGAATGGCTCCCAGCACAAAGCTGCCAATCAGAGCTACCACGCTCACTTGAATTGTATTCAGGAATCCTTCAATGAACCGGTCCGAGTGCCTGAACAGTACGCTGAAATCCAATGTGCCCATATACAAGTGCCCCCGTTCTCCAGGTGTGAAAATAAAACAGCAGACGCATCCGCTGCATGCATACCTCTCGCATACAGCAGATGCTTACAATACATGTTATGCAGATCACCATATGCACCATGATCTGATGAGTAGATCGGCAAATGCTGCATCGTCGCCAGATGCATAGCATGCAGCTTGGCCAGCGAAGGCCTGCACGATATGCATCACATCAGCAGATGCACTCTAAATGTTATTCAGGCTTGCTTCCCAGCCATTTCTCGTGCAGGGTGTCGTACTCACCGCTGTCTTTCAGGCTTTTCAGCACCTTGTTCACTTCTTCTACAAAAGCCGTGTCTCCTTTGCGAATGGCCATGCCATAAGGTTCGCTTGTAAAGTTACCGCCAACCAGCTTGTAGTTGTTGTCCGTCTGCTGCATGCCGATGAGAATGATGTTGTCGGTAGTCAGAGCTTCCCCTTTGCCTGCTTTCAGTGCCGTAAATGCATCCTGATAATTATCAAACTCCAGTACCTCGGCCTTCGGTGCCTTCTCGCGTATATTCTGTGCCGACGTGGAGCCTTTCACAGCCAGTACTTTCACGCCATCGAGGCTGTCCAGCCCGGTGATGGCACTGTCGCTTTTCACCAGCAGGGACTGACCTGCCTCAAAATATACATCACTGAAATCTACCTGCTCCTTACGCTCATCTGTAATGGTCATCGTGGCGATGATGATATCGATATCCCCATTCTGCAGCATCGGAATCCGTGTCTTGGAGGTGACTTCTTTCAGTTCGACCTTCGTCTCATCTCCAAGAATCTGCTTGGCGATCGCTTTGGCTATGTCGACATCAAAGCCTTCCACATTCCCGCTCGACGGGTCTTTGAGCCCGAACAGTTTGGTATCGTATTTCACGCCAGCGACCAGCTTGCCGCGTTCCTTGATCTGCTCAATCGTTCCTTTCGCTTCTGCATCGCCTCCGCCGCTCGCTGAGGGTGTATCTGTACCCGTGTTACAGCCGGACAATACAAGGGACAGTATTAGTACCAACATTAACGTCAAAGACGGCCACTTCATTATGTTTTTCATCAATTAAGACCCCTTTCGAAATTGGACTGCGCATAAAAGAATGATGACGGATATGCCGATACGGAATAATTGTTCTCATTGCGAGAGCCAGGTTCTCTGGTGTCTATTGCTTCTTGGTAGTTGTAGTGTGAGTGTCTTTCGAATCTCATGAAGGAGCGTGAGCTAGTGATGGATCAGGCGGCTGAGAAACTGCTGCGCCCTTTCCTCTCGGGGGTTGTCAAAAAACGCTGCGGCGGGTGCCTCTTCTACAATCCGGCCCTCGTCCATGAAAATGACCCGGTCTGCCACCTCGCGGGCAAAACCCATCTCATGGGTAACCACAACCATGGTCATGCCGTTATGTGCCAGGGAGCGCATTACATCGAGGACCTCCCCGATCATCTCGGGATCAAGGGCAGACGTAGGTTCGTCAAAAAGCATAATCTTCGGTTCCATCGCGAGTCCTCTCGCAATCGCTACACGCTGCTGCTGTCCACCGGACAACTGGGAAGGGTAGCTGTCTGCCTTATCGGCAATGCCGACACGTTCCAGGTATTTCATTGCTGTTGCTGCCGCTTGGGCTTTGGGTTGCTTGCGCACCTTCATGGGTGCAAGGGTAATGTTATCGATGACTTTTTTGTGAGGATACAGATTGAAATGTTGGAAAACCATGCCGATGTCGCGGCGGAAGAGGTTGATGTCCACCTTTTTCTGATGCAGCGGGATGCCGCTGACAATGAGTTCGCCTTCGCTGATCGTTTCCAGACGGTTAATACAGCGGAGCAGTGTGCTTTTGCCAGAGCCTGAGGGGCCGACAATAACGACAACTTCCCCTTCTTCGATGCGAAGATGAATATCCTTGAGGACATGGAAATGACCGAAATGCTTTTGGACACTTTTAAATTCAATCAAGAACATACACCCTTTCTGCGACGAAAAATAAAAGGAATAATAAGGTAATATTGCAAAGTAGTTATTTAATCATACATAGTCATCCTGCTAATAGCAATTAGTCTGTAATAAAACATGACATAAGTAATAGATTATATAGGGCTATAGCCAGTAAATGCGTTATATATGTGTTATATAGATAGAGGGCTTGTGACGAATCCTGACAGAAAAATGAATCGATATTCCTAGTTTATTTACAATCATTGGAATTGATGTGTGCTGTATACTGGAATTGATATCCTGTTTTCATAAACCGGATAAGGAATATACATAACAAATAACATCAAGTTCTCCCTGTACATGGCAAAAAAGCTCAACCCGGCACCATAGTGCCGTTGATATGATGGAGCAAAGGAATTCGTTTGAACATATGTGATGCAGGCGCATGAAAGTACAAATAAATGGTACCTGTCAGACACCTTGATTACAGTAGAGAGGATGATTCCAAACCATGAATATATATCACTCCCCATTGTCCGGAGGGGCAGGCAGTACAGCGGATCTTCAAGCTTACGAAGTGGATCTGCCTGCTATTCCTGAGCGTGAATATCTCATTACCGAGTACGGTGCTGTCGGAGATGGCGTTACGGATAATACAGAGGCATTCCGGCTGGCTATTGCGGCATGTGCAGACGAAGGCGGCGGGAAAATTGTCATTCCCGCTGGGGTATGGCTCACAGGGCCTATTGTGCTGCGGAGTCGGATTGAACTGCATGTGAAGGGCGGCGCGCTGGTAACCTTCAGTCGGGACTTTGACCAGTATCCGCTCATTGCTTCAAGCTTCGAGGGCTGGCAGGTCGTACGGTGCCAATCACCCATTGATGCAGACGGGCTCGAAGATATTGCGATAACGGGAGAAGGGATCTGGGATGGCGGAGGGGAAGCCTGGCGTCCGGTCAAACGTTCCAAAATGACGGCTGGTCAGTGGAAGCGACTGCTTGCTTCAGGCGGTGTTGTGGAAACGTCTGGTGCAGACGAACAGATCTGGTGGCCTTCTCAGTCTGCACGTGATGGCGGGACCATTGCCGAGAAGCTCCACCGCGAAAACGTAGGGGACATCGCCGCTTATGAAGACATCCGGGATTTCCTGCGGCCGAATATGGTCAGCCTGCGCCGATGCAAGCGGGTACTGCTGGAGGGGCCTACATTCCAGAACTCGCCAGCCTGGAACCTTCATCCTTGGGCATGCGAGCATGTGACTATACGTCATGTCAGCGTACGTAACCCATGGTTCTCCCAAAATGGAGATGGGCTTGATATCGAGTCATGCCGTCATGTTCTGGTAGAACAGAGTGTATTCGATGTTGGGGATGATGCGATCTGTATGAAATCAGGCAAAGATGCCGAGGGGCGCGAACTGGGGCTGCCATCAGAATACGTTACAATCCGGGACTGCACTGTATACCACGGTCATGGCGGCTTCGTTATTGGAAGTGAGATGTCGGGCGGTGTACGGCATGTACGTGTAACGGACTGCACATTCATTGGTACGGATATCGGTCTGCGTTTCAAAAGTGCACGTGGACGCGGCGGTGTTGTTGAAGATATTCAGATTGAGCGTATTTACATGAAGGACATCATTATGGAGGCGATTTCGTTTTCTTTTTTCTATGCCAATCAGGAGGGTTCTGCTCGCGGTGGGGATCTGGCGAAGGACATCAGCGAAGAAACGCCGGTGTTCCGGGACATCCGAATTTCGGATGTGGTCTGTGCGGGTGCGGATACAGCTTTGTTGGTCAGCGGTCTGCCGGAGATGCCTCTGGACAGCGTAAGTATTGAGCGGTACAGCGTAGAAGCACGCACAGGAATTCAGTGTGCTCAGGCGAAACATCTGCAGATTACGGGGCTGCAGGCACGAATCACCGAAGGGCCGCTGATTCATCTCCACAATTGCAAAGGTGCAGCGCTGGAGGGTGTTGAAGGCAGGGGAGCAGACGGGAAGATGCTTATGGTCACTGGACTGGAATCCGCGGGGATTGTATGTCGGGAAACGGATGCAGATACCGAAGGCCGGCAGATTTCTGTTGGTCCCGAAGTTAGAAATGGCGTCATTATTCGCAGATAACGGCCAGCCGAGTTAGATGAATCAAGAATTTTAAATCGCAGTAATGCAGCCGGACGTCCAGTAAATGAAGTTTTCTTTACAGCAGGGTTTGTGATTCCTATAAAAAGAAGGCGCATATACTGGAGCACGGCTGCCTACTCGGTTTTTTTATAAAAGATGCAGGGCGGAGCAGCGCAGTGCCTGCTCTCACCGATGTTCTTTGCGGTAGCGCAGCGGCGTCGTGCCGGTGACCTGTTTGAAGGTTTTGTTAAAATGAGCGGTATGCTCGAATCCTACTTTCTCTGCGATCAATTGGACACGTTCTTGTGTCGATAGCAGTCTTCGCTGAGCCTCTCGAACCCGGACGACACGCAGGTATTCGCTGAAGCGGAATCCAGTAAGCCTGCTGAACATTCGGCTCAGATAGGAAGGACTGATATAAAAACGGGCTGCCGCACCTTCCAAGGTGAGCGGTTCCGTATAATGTTTATTTACATACGTTACAATCTCGCTAATCTTGTCCTGCATCGGGTGTAATGAACCCGGGTTAGACTCCCGGATAACCTCTTGCACCCGGTGGATTCGAATGAGAAGCTGAGCCAGCAGACTGCGTACAGCGATCTCATAGTGAGGACGCCGATCTTTGCATTCCTGCAGCATCTGCCATAGTAGACGTTCGATCTCGGGTTGTTCGGACTCGGGAAGACGGAGCAGGCTGGAGCATTCAAATGGCAGCAGACCGCAAATACCCAGCTCCATACCTGTAGCAAAAGCAGGCGAGAAACCAATAAGAATTCGTTCGAAGCCGGGTTTACTGCCTTTGGATGTTGTGTGTACATCATGCGGGTTGATGAGAACAAGATCGCCTTTACGGGCAGGCAGTATCTGTCCGTTCATGGAGTATACCCGTTCACCTTCGAGCAGGTAATACAATTCGTAAAAGGGATGAGCATGAGGCTGCGGCATCGCGCTTCCGTCATGTCTTCGCATATGTTCAATGGTAAAGGCGTGCTCGCCAATTCGATACTTCGGACCAATCCGATCTTCGATGAGACTCATTATGCAGCTCCTCTCTACTCCAGGCTTCGCGTTGATATCCATATCATAACGGAAAGTTAACAAATTTGTAAACGCTATCATTATGAGTGAAATCAGTTTTTGGTCCAGAAAAGTATTCCTTAAAAAGGTGAGAAGTAATGAATATTACCAATTGTCAAGGTGACAAATTGGTAATGTTGTTTTAGAGTAGGGAGAGCGAGGTCAGGCTCCGGTTCGGGAGCATCTCCGAAATTGAGTTGGAAGGAAGGAAACACGATATGACAACACATGAATTATCACCGCTCGTTGCTGCGCTGGATATGCAGCCTCACGTTGAAGGTGGTTGGTATAAAGAAGTATGGAAGGCATCGTATCAGATTCCGCAGTCCGTTCTGCCAGATGCATATTCGGGCCCGCGTTTCTCGGCAAGCTCGACCTATTTTCTGCTGCATGCTCACGAAGTCTCCGAGTGGCATACGGTGCTTTCGGATGAGCTGTGGCTGTGGCACAGCGGTAGTCCAATCGAGCTGAAGCTTGGCGGTAATGGCGATAATCCGGAGAACGAAGAAGTGCTGATTCTCGGTATGGATATCGCTGCAGGGCAATCGCCACAGGTACTTGTTCCGGCAGGGGTATGGCAGACGGCACGTCCACTAGGTGATGAGCCGGTGCTGGTGACCTGTGTGGTCGCGCCAGGGTTCCACTTTGATGATTTCAAGCTGGTATCCAAAGGATAAGCTTACGCAGCATGCTGAATAGAAATCCCGATCCAGATGTTCGGCATCTGGATCGGGATTTTTGCGCTGTTCTCATTTTACTGCTTCCAGAAACGAAGGCAGGTGTCATTGAATTCTATAGGGTCTGTATGCAGATGGGTTATTCTAATTGTCATGATTTAAAAATTAAAATTGTCCGGATCGGAACCGAAACGCTTATCTTCGTTCAGACCGTTGATTTGTTCGATTTCCTCAGCGGTTAGCTCGAAGTCATACAGCTCGGTATTGGCACGAATGCGCTCAGGGGTTACCGATTTCGGTATCGTCACGATGCCGTTCTGCAGATCCCAGCGCAAAATGACTTGTGCGGGAGACTTGCCGTATTTGGCAGCAATGTCTTGGAGTAGAGGATGACCCATGAGATTGCCTTGTCCAAGCGGAGACCAGGCTTCAATCTGAATCTCGTGTTTGCTGCAGTAATTACGCAGCTCTGTCTGGGTCAGGAGCGGGTGAAGCTCGACCTGATTGACCGCAGGTTTCACGGCAGCATCCATCATAAGGTCTTCCAGATGATGGATCTGGAAGTTGCTTACACCGATGGCGCGGATGCGGCCTTCCTTATGGAGTTTCTCCATCGCTCTCCAGGTGTCTTTGTATTTGCCTTTGACCGGCCAGTGGATCAGATAGAGATCGAGATATTCAAGGTCCAGACGTTTCATGCTTTCTTCGAAGGCGGCGAGTGTACTCTCATACCCCTGATCACTATTCCATACCTTGGTTGTAATAAACAGATCCTCACGGGCTATGCCAGACTCACGAATGCCTTGAGCGACACCCGATTCGTTGTTATATGCTTTGGCGGTATCAATGCTGCGGTACCCGGCCTGTATCGCGGTTTTGACGGCATCTACCACCTCATCTCCGTCCTTCACTTTGAATACGCCAAACCCGAGCCATGGCATCTTGACGCCGTTGTAGAGTGTTGTTGTGTCCTGAACGTGTTTCATGATCTGTCATTCCTCCTCTGATTCTTCACTTTAACATTAACTTATTACCCTGCAGTGGGGCAGCCAATCGGGTAGAGACAGGCTGTCCGTCTTTATTATACTAAAGATGAGCTCTCTTTGAATCAGCATGGAGAAGTTTGCGCGCGAGAAGCCCCTGTTTTATCCTTTTTCGGCAGGCACAGGTTTGGTTTTACCGCTTGTGGGTGATAAGATGAAGTATACAAAAAACGAATGTAACATATCGAAAAAAATGCTCTATGGAGGGCTGAGCCGGGAAACCGGTCTAAACCTCGGGGCAGTATGTTCTACATAATCTTAACCAACTAAAGCGCGGTTATTTCGAATGACAATCAGAGCCGTGCGATTAACGATAAAGGAGCAGAATAATTATGGCTAAACCTAAACAAACCAAAACGGCAGCAGCCTGGTCTCTTGTAATTATGGGAGCGGGTTTCGCGGCGTCACTGCCATTCCAGGGGGTTCCGGTAGGCAAGCTGCTGGTAGGTTCCTTTGAAGCAGGGCTGGTGGGCGGACTTGCGGACTGGTTCGCGGTGACTGCGCTTTTCCGGCATCCGCTTGGCATACCCATCCCCCATACGGCATTGCTGCCGAAGAACCGGGACAAGATGACGGAAGGACTGGTATCTGCTGTCGAGAATAATCTGTTGAACAAGGACAGTATTACCGAGAAAATTGCCGGCTTCAAAGCAGCGGAGACCGTACTGGATACCCTGGGCCGGGAACTGCATAGTGATGGTATCAAAACGATGATTGATACGCTGTGCAAACGCATTTTGGCAGGGCTGCCTTTGGAACAGATTGCTCCGATTGCTGCCAAAGAGATCAAATCCCAGGCAGGTGCATTTGATCTGGGGCCGATCCTGGAGCGGGCCGCTGTGCAGGTGACGGAGCGAGGGTATGATGCGCAGGCCTTGGATTATGCGTTAAAAGAAGCGGAAGAGTGGCTGGTGAAACCGGAGACCATTCTGTTACTGGGTGAAAGCGGCATGAAAGCAATTAGCGGTATCCAGATGAATGGACTCATGCAGTTTGCGATGAACGCGTTCATGGGTTATATGAATGAGGACCGTCTCGGCGGCATTATTCAAGGATACCTTTTTGACCGGGTAGAGGATATGAAGAGAGAGGGCAGCGCGCTGCGTTACAAAGTACTTCACATGCTGCGTACTCAGGCACTGCGCCTGGCAGTGAGTGAAGCCGTGCAGGATGGCCTGAACGGCTGGAAGAACAAGCTGCTGGAGGGCTGGGACGCCGAGGAGACGGTGCTGAACAAGCTCACGGAGCTGCGGGATAAAGCGCTGGTGGCAATGGAGGATGGACGTTATGTGGACACGTATGCGCTGCCTGCCATTGAAAAGGTTCTGGCTGATCTGCGCTCAGATGAAGCGTTAATGACAAGTATGAATGCCAAGATCGTGGAAGGTGTCACCACACTGCTGGAGAAAAACCATTCCAAAATCGGTAACCTTGTGCGCGAAAATGTAGATAAAATGGATAATGCTTCACTCATCTCGCTGATTGAAGACAAGGTGGGTCAGGATCTGCAGTGGATTCGAATTAACGGTGCGGTGACCGGATTTATCATCGGGGTACTGCTGACCGCGCTGCGGATGGTCCTTGAATAACGGGAAAAGGCAGGTCAATCTGACTGTGGGAAGAGCCGCTCTTGTGCAGAGCAGGCTCTTTTTATATTGATCTCGAGCCCACCGGGTAAGCTTCTCAATCGACATAGATTGTGTATGGCTGTGGTCGCAGTGGATAAGAGGAACTATGTTATTGAATAAGACTTTTTTCATGGCTTCCAATGGAGCCGGGGAGGAAGTTTTTTTGTTTTAAGATGAAAAAAGTTAGAGATTGGTTGATACAGTGGTCCAGAAAGTGGGTAATATACACCCAGATATAGGGATGAATCATCTAGGAAAAAAGTTTCATGAAAACGCTCCTGATAGCCGATGTGCCTAATGTTGATTTTGTACTATGATTCAGATAACTGAAGAAATAGGCGACTTCGTGAGACGAAAGGATACATGTGCATGAGAACTTTTGAATGGTTTGATTCATCTGAAAGAGGTGAGCTGTGTGCAGCGGGTACATCATAAAATTGGCCTAGTGGTAATAATGATTTTCGCTATATTTGTGCTGGGGGGGTGTCAGAACATGACGGAGAGCGAGAAACAGGCTTATTTTCAAGAAGCGGAGAAGAAAGCTACAAGTTATTTTAAAGATAAATATGAACTGGATGTCGTCATTACGAGCAAGGAGCTGCTGCCTGAGATGGCGCTTGACTCCATTGCTATGGAGGGGCATGTTGCCGAGCATAAAGATCAGGAATTTACGATCTCCTATGATTACAACGAGAAGAAAATCAAAAATTTTGGAATGAGTCCTGCAATCAAGGAAGCCATTACAGCAAAAGGATATGATCCTTACGCAAAATGAATAAATTGACTTTTGGGAGGTGAACAGAGTATGGCTGCTGCGCCAGAAATTGATGACGAAACGTACCGCTTGATGTCTGAACTCGCTTATGAGCATGCGAAAGCTGGTACAGAATACGCAAATCTTCCGGGCTGGAAGGTGCTTGAGGAAACTCATGGAAATAAAAAATCCGGTTTTGATGCGGTGACCTTCTACAATCCTGAGACAAAACAAGCAGTCATTGCTTACCGGGGAACTGAAGGGAGTGCTCCGATAGACCGCAGCGGACCGGATTATTTTGCGGATGGGCAGATTGCTCTACCGGAACTTGGGAGAAAAATCAATCAAACAACTGACATAAGACCGGATTGGTTAGCCGATGGCATACAAAAGGTAAAGGACTTCACCGGCTTGACTACAGTGGAGAATTTTAAAGGCGAAATAGATAAACAGCTGGACAAAACATTGAATCCTTTACCTAATCAGATGTATGAAGCCGAAGACTATGCGACTAATATGCAAAAAAAATACAAGGATCTGGATTTCTCATTGACCGGCCATTCGCTTGGGGGTGGAAATGCCCAGTATGCGGCAGCTTCAACAGGATTGACAGCAGTCACCTTCAGTGCGCCTTCTGTCATCTCCAGCTTGACTCCAGCCTTGAGACGCAAGGCAGAGGAAGGCGGGTTTGATTCGCAGATCACCAATTTCGGGCATCCTGGCGATTTTGTGGCAAGCGGCTTCTTTGGTGGATACGATCGGCATGTGGGTTCGATGTATTATATCAACTCCAATTACAAAGATATGAATGACAACATGAGCATGATGGACAAATTTAATAATACCTTCGGTGGTAAAGAGTACCATGATTTGAAGCAGTATCAGTTTAGAAATGGGTATGTCTCTAACGATCTCTATGACTCGATCACTGGAGAAAAAATCAACTTTTCTCCTCGTGAACCCTCCAATGTTTTAACTGACCTCTCAGCCTTTGCACGAAATTTTGGAGCCTATACAGGCGGTCTAATGGGTGGAATCGCTTCAGCAGCATCCGGCCTGATTCAGGTAACGCCGGAGGAACTGAAAAGTGTGGCCTCCCGTTGGAAACAAAATGCCCAGCAGTGCAATGCCGAACTGAATCAGGTACGGACACGAATGGCCCAGTATTTACATTCGAGTCGAAGCCGCAGACTGGAGCCGATTGTAACGCAGCTGGATGCATCCATCCAGGAGCTGAGCACATGGCATATGAAGCATACCAGCCAGTTCCTGACCTTTATTGATGAGAAGGCAGATGCTTTCCGGCAGGCGGATGAGAGTCCGGTTCATTTTAATTAGTGTCCGGTAATGGCCCGAGAAACGAACATTCAACGTGAAGCGTGTCTACATGCATAGAGGGGGAGGTACACAGATGAGCGGACAACTGCTGGTGGAACTGAATGACCTGCGGATCGCAGAAAAGGAGCTGTCGCAGCTGCTTGTTCGCCTGCAGGCGGACGAACAGGAGGCCAGAGCGCTTTACGGCCGACTCAACGATTGGAAAGGGCAGTCTGCTAACTACACGAGGCAGCAGATTGAAGAGTTCTTCGCAGGCCTCGCCAAGCGGATCCAATCGATCGAAATGCAGAAGCGAAGTTTGAACCAATATATCGAAGTGATGATTCAAACGGATCAGGAGCGCTGAAGATCAGCCAGGCAGATCTATCAAGAACGGCCCGGTTTGATTGGGACAACAAAAAAGGAGGCTGCAGCATAAACGGGGCAATCCCGTGTGCTGCAGCCTCCTTTGCTATTTATTACTGTTTAACGTTTCTTACGGCGAGTTGCCAGTGCAATGCCCAGGAAGGACATGATTAGAGCCAGAATGGATACGATTAACGTCGCCTGCTGCAGTTTCAGCGTACCGGTGTCTGTATCTGTGTTGTTCGGTTGTCCTGTCACTGTATCAGAGAGGGCATCGCCCAGAGTGGTGTCATCATTTCCTTTTTTGCCGTCGGCTGCACCATCAGAAGCTGTGCCGTCGGTCTTGTCGCCAGCTGCACCTGCGCTGTCATGTCCATCACTGGCTGCAGCTGAACTGTCGTGGCCACCACCTGCGGCATTACCAGCAGCGGCAGGGTCATCACTGATTGCTGTAATGCTGTGGGGATTGTTGTCCCCCGGCTTCCCCGTCCATTCTACAATGCTGCCGTCACTGTAATATTGGAATGCATCCCAAGCAACTTCTGCTGCCGTTTTCGGGTTTTGTGCAACAAAGTTAAACTGCTGGAACTGTCCAGCGAGAATACCCTGGTTATCTCCGTCAATCTCCCAAGTAATCGAAGTTACTTCGTTAGAGTCATTCTTCTCGGTTGTGATCTTCCATCCTGCAAGCGGCTGATACTGCTTGAACGCAACTCCCTCTGGAATTTTAAGCGTAATTTTGGTGGTTGCCAGTTCTTTCTCAGACGGTATTTTAATCGTATAGGTCTGCCATGCACTGGTCTGTGCGGTAGATGGATTCACCGTGACGTGAGCGCTGGCCAAGCCGGAGACCAGCAGGAATGCTGCTGCACCTGCTGCCACAGTGGATGTAAGTTTGGATACCCATGATGTCTTCTTCAAAATCATAACCCCTCTCATTCTTCTGCTGTGAATTCATATATGTTTGATTCTATATGCGGACTGCTGCTATGGTCTGGATGTTTCAATCTCGAATTCGGCGTCTATCGCATCAAGTGATTTCGTCAGCGCATGGACCTTGATGTTCCATTTGCCGGGCATGGAGATATAATCTTCTGCTGCATACATTCCAGTATCATTCTTCGGAATGGTGATCTCGTAAATACCCATATCCATATCCAGGTGGGTGAGTGATAACGTTACCTGTTCCAAATCTTTGACGATGCTGCCGTCAGCCTGTTTAAAGCTGACTTTAAACTGATTCTCTCCCGTTACGTTAGGACTCACCTGAAGTGTAATCACGGAGCCGCCCTCTGTCGTCTGTGTGCCTTGATAAGGTCCTGCCGGAGCAGGCTGACCAGGAGACAGATGAGTAAGCACAGCCGCCAGTGCAAGGATGACGGCACCGGCAGCGAGTTCAATTTTCAAGCTGCGGGATAGACGGCTGCCAGCAGCTGCCTTTGCTCGCTTCGCGTGATAACCAGCGAAAACAAGCATTACAACAAGCAGCAGTATTTTGCCGATCAGCACAAGACCATACGCTGTCGTGAACAGGGAAGTCAGCAGCGGTGCGGGCAGGATAATTATACTGCTGTAGATGCCCGTAGCAACCAGAACAGCTACAGCACCGATGCCCCATGCTGTAAACCTTCTTAACGCCGCCCAGTAGACTTCGCCCCGCAGTTTCGCAGGTAATCGATCCGTAAGCGGCGGCAGGCATACCGCCATAGCAGTGAGAGCGCCAATCCAGAACGCAGCGGCAGCCAGGTGTACAAAGTCCATCGCAATGGCCAGTACACGCTGCTCGGCAGCAGCGGGATGGCCCGTCATGGCATGAGTAAGCAGCCAGCCCAGCACAAGCAGCAGTGATCCGTATGAGGACCAGATGCGTACTCGTATGGAGCGGTCCAGATCATAGCCGGACAACAGCGTGACGGCGATCAGCATCGCAATAAGCATCTGCAGCATCCAAATCTGACCGAAGGATGTCAGTTTGAGGGCGCTCCCCATTAATGCCCAACTGAACTCGCCCAAAGTCACGCCAGACTCATACAGCGTATTTAGCGGAAGGCTCACCAGCGCGGCGAAGGATGCGGCAGCATAGCTGATCCAGAGCAGTTTATAGCTGCCTGGAGCATCCATCGGTTCCCGAAGCAGCGAAGAGGGTGCAATTCGCAGGAGCAGGAAGGCCAGTGTGCCTAGAATGATGGACAGCCCCAGATACTGAATCCAGTCCGTGAAAGATACAATCCATTTCAACGGTCCGCCGGCTGCACCCGAACCGGAAGCCAGATCCTTCAGCCCGGCAGGCGCACCGGAAGGTTCACCAATGTGGAACACATATGCTCCGGAGATGGGATGACCATCGGCCGATACTGCCTTCCAGTTCACCGCGTATGTTCCATCTCCGAGTCCAGTCTTCAAACTGGCTTCCAGAATATGCGGACGTTCCGGATCAATCTGCACGTTCCCATCACCCGCCTGATTGCCATCAGGTCCGGTAATTTTAATATCATAAAAGGCCGTCTGCAGCGATTCGTTAAATTCCAGCGTCAGCCGCTGCGGCGCGGTCGCAAGCAGTTCATTTTCATCCGGTGACGCCTTCACAATGTACGCATGTGCAGATGCCCACTGCGGCATCACAAGACAGAGCACCAGCAGCAGACCTGTGAGCAGTGCCCAGTGGCGTTTGTTCCAGCGCGGGGTCAAAATTCTTACATTCAAAAAATCATCACCCTCAGGTTATAGATTTGCAGTTATATATCCATGATTTGTTCGTTCGCACACAATCTATACCATTATAACTTTGTCCAAAATGAAGACGTATGACTACATTGGGCTATAAAAAATCATGGATTATCGCATATTTGTGACAAAAGCTTGAAATGCTGCACGCTCAGATGCAGTGCTGTTACATCCTGCACATCGTAAGCGGCAGATTTTATGATAGAATTCCCTATTCACTTGAAAACACTCTTATTTGCGAGGTTTGCGGCCGGCAAGTCCGCTCTCCAACGCATAGCGAGTGAGCTGTACCCGGTTCTCCAGCTGCAGCTTCTGTAGAATGTTCTTTAGATGGTTCTTGACGGTCTGATCGGAGATGCCCAGCTGCTCGGCAATTTCACGATTGGTATATCCCGCAGATACCCATTGCAGAATCTCCAATTCCCGGGCTGTTAACGGATTTTCTTGTACATCCTCACTTCGAGGAGCGGGAAACTCCTGCAAAATTCGGTATGCCAGCTCCTTGCTGAGCGGTGCATCGTCACTGACAATGGCCCGCAGATATTCAAGCCAAGTTGAAGGAGATAAATTTTTGCGCAGATAACCTTGAGCCCCCTGCTTCAAAGCTTCAAAGAGGTAAGTGACATCATCCGAAACAGTAACCATCACGATAATAACGTAGGGGAAACGGAGTTTGATCTGCCGCGTTGCTTCCAATCCATCAATATCCGGCATCTGTACATCCATCAGTATCAGATCTGGCATCCACTGCTCGGTCAATTCCAGCGCTTCCTGTCCATTCTTTGCCGTACCAATGACTTCAAACAAGCTGTCCTCAGATAAAATGGTGCAGATCGCCTCACGCGCATGCGCATGATCGTCCACGACCAGTACACGTACCAGTTCCATCAATTCTGCCCCTTTCCAATGATCATTTGTGTATTACCTGGCGCTGAATTAAGCTTCAATTCCCAACCCATCTGCTCGGCTCGTTCCTTCGTAATTCTCAAGCCATAACGGTCTTTAAGCTGCAGTGGGTCTCCCTGAATGCCGACGCCATTGTCTTGAATGTTAACGGACCAGCGAGAGGCACTGCCTTCCGCGTGAACGCGCACCTGGGTGGCTTGAGCATGTTTGCGTACATTAAGCAGCGCTTCCCGTATGCAGGCCAGCAGCTCGACCTGTTCTTTTGCTGAGAAAGAAACTTCGGTGAGGTGCCATGTAATATGAGCATCAGGGACCGTATCACTCACGATGGATTCAACCTGGGATTGCAGGGCAATGGCTTCGGGATCGGCAGCGGGAGAAGGTACATAACGCAGCTGGGCAATGGCTTGTCTTACATATGTATTGACTTCATGTACCGTTTTCTGGATATCGCGAATATCCTGCTCATGACGGGTACCAGCGAGGCTGCGCCCCGCTTTGTCTGTCTTCACGGAGAGCAGAAACAGAGACTGTGAAATGCCGTCATGCAGCTCCCGGGCAAGCTGGTCGCGGGCTTCAAGCGCAGTCTTGGATGCACGTTCCTGTTCCAGTGCGGCCCTTGCCCCCTCCAGCATGCGGAACAAACGGCTGAGGAGCGTTACACTGACAAAGTAAACGATCACAGGCGTCAGCCAGTTTCCGGCATCCATCGATAGATAAGGCATCAGAAACTGATGGCGAATATATTCCCACAACCCCACGGTGATGGTGGGAATCAGCAGGATCATCCATTTAATCTGTTTGTAGGACATCTGTATATAACTCCTTTTAAATAAAGATGAGTCTAATGGGACCATTATAACGCAACCTTGTCCAAGACCCTAGTCCGGGCAGTTTACAGGAAATCGGGCAGGATCAAAGAGTATTTAGAAGGATATCTAAGAACACTATGGGGTGAAATGCTGTCATGCTGGGTGAGGGTTCATGTGCTCGACTCAGGAGAGCTCTGCCCGTTTTCGATATGAAGCAAGGTCCTCTATACTTATATAGAACGCAAAATCATCACAAAACATGTTAAGGAGTGACGCAGCAGCATGAGTCAAGAAGTATTGGAACGTCGCAGTGAATTGCTTAAGAAGAACATTCACCAGATGCTTGTTCAAGACAATCAGCACGGGATCAGTCGCCAGGACAACATGTTTTTGCAGCAGATGATTAAAGAGCTGCATCAGACCTCGCATGAACTGAATACGATGAGCAGCACAGAGAGTTCACAGGACTGATTTATGGATGCATCCGATGCACCCTGGTCCATGGTACACAACACATCACGATGAAAATGAAAATGGCGCTATCCCTGCATGGGGATAGCGCTTTGGCGTATTAGAAGCGTTATTCTCTATTTTGGCTTACTGTAACAGTTGATGAGCCGTTCGTTTTTCAATATATCGAATAAATAACTCGGCGAGTTCCGGGTCAAATTGTGTACCTGAACAAGCTCGCAGTTCCAGAATGGCTTCGTCCACGTTTTTGGTTTCCTGATACGGACGCTCGGTTGTCATGGCATCAAAGGAATCGATCACGGTCAGCATGCGGCACAGCTTCGGAATTTCATGCCCCTTCAGGCCGTAAGGATATCCATGACCGTCGTAACGTTCGTGATGCAGTTCAATGTATGGGATCAGATCGGCGAAGCGATCATTCGTCATTACCATTTTTTTGCCCCAGGTCACATGGCCTTTAATCGTATCCCATTCCTCTGAGGTGAGCTTCTCCTTTTTGTTCAGAATCGACCAGGGAATCTCCAGTTTGCCAATATCATGAATCAAGGCCCCAAGCACGAAGCGCCGTTTCTCTGCATTGTCCAGCTTGAGCACTTCACTGATATCCAGCGCGTATTTGTAGACCCGTTTGGAATGTTTGAACGTATCCATATCTTTGTATTGAAACAAATTGAGCTGCTGCTCAATATCGCGGACATCCTGAACCAGATCGATCTCGTGTTCCATACCGTCATTGCTTCCGTAACGGTGCACATTGTTTTTGCCCTGTTTTTTGGCATAGTAGAGCGCTTTGTCCGC
This sequence comes from Paenibacillus sp. FSL R7-0652, assembly GCF_038595045.1. Classification (NCBI taxonomy): domain Bacteria; kingdom Bacillati; phylum Bacillota; class Bacilli; order Caryophanales; family Paenibacillaceae; genus Paenibacillus; species Paenibacillus sp. FSL R7-0652. The sequence goes on from NZ_CP152001.1 coordinate 486,781, forward strand.
CTGATCCACCAGTTGAGATTTGTTGTACATATCCACCTGATAGGAAGCAACCCCTGCTGAGAAGGAGAGACAACCGTGTGGTAGTACCTCAACTCCTTCGAACGGTGTGTCGTTCAGCTGTTTGCGCATCTTGTTCATGAATTGATAAGACTCATCGAGTTCCATGCCCGGCATCAGCAGGGTGAATTCTTCTCCGCCGTAGCGAAATGCAGTAACCGGTGTGCCCTCGGTTTTGCGAATCAGAAAATCCCCGAGCAGTGCCAGCAGGCTGTCACCCTGAAGGTGGCCGAACTGATCATTATATTTTTTGAAATCATCAATATCAAGCAGTCCCAGACAGAGCGGGGTTCCCTGCGTGCGTGCTTTGTTCAGCTCTGTTTCCAGCATACTCTCGAAATAACTGTGATTGAACAGCCCTGTACGCTGGTCCGAGTTGGCTTTTTCTTCGATAGACTGGTACATAATGAACAGCTGTTTAAACGCATGGGAGAGCAGGATGCTGAGACTCAGATATAAAAGCAGACCAAGCACGCCGTTATGTACGACCAGAATGGTGAGCACCAGTGCCAGAATAAGCGTACACAGATAAACGAGAAGCGACTCCGTCACGAATGCCCGTTTCATCTGCTGCAGCGCATCCTTGGTTGAGAAATGAAAGAACAATCCCAGCGTAATCGTGTTAATGATAAAATAAGCTGCCAGAGCTGCAAAATAAGGGAACAAGTTATAGCCATTGATCGCTCCACTCTGACCACCTGTCCATTCATACACCGCAGCAGCCCCGGTAATCATGAGGCTGTATATGCTGAAATTGACGATATGCTTCCACCAGGTAAGTTTGCGGTCTTTAATCAGCAGAATGATGGAAATCGGCAGCAGCACAGAGAGACTGAATGCCCCGCCGAACATAAATATACAGGCCAAATACACAGAGGAATCCATCGATTGCTGGTTACCCTTCGGGGGAATCTGGAATGTAAAGTAGTCGAGGATCAGCGCGGCTCCCAGCATGGTATATACCATGACCCAGTCGGCTGTAGTCAGGTGCAGATAGGACCACTGGTTCATATAGATAAAAACGCCAATCCCGGTGCAGCTGAGCAGAGTAACATACATCATACTTCGATCTGCCTTACGGATAAGGTTGCGAATAAAGTTCATATTAAATCTCCTGCTTGGGTTTAGTTATCTCGTGATGTTATCTATAAATGAATGATGCCGCTCCTCTAATTGGGTTAACGTATGAATGGCTCATTCCATTTATATTGGTTATTCTTGTATAGACATATACTATATGTTTTTTAACATAACAAGATCGTTCCCAAAAATCCAGCAAGAAAAAACAGGCCGCTCGCAGCCTGTTTGTCTGGTTTGGCAGTGATACTAGCCGCCAAGCTTGTATCCCGAAGTTAGTGCTACAACGACAGAAGCTACGATGATTGCGTTGATGACAATACGGGAATATTTGATACCCTCGAATTTCTTCATGGAAAAGACCTCCCTTCCTTGGAATCTGTCCGATCCTCACGGGGTTGGGGATACTTCTGCTGACGTCACATCTTTTTTGCTTCGATTCACCATCATGTACTGAATAAACAGAAATATGCCCACATTCATCACGACATCACCGATGCTGATGACCTGTGTCCGTGGATAAGGACTTGAGAGCGGAATGATATCACCGAGAAAAGAAAGATGAGTTGACGCATCCATCATAAAATGTTTGGACACAGCTCCGCCTTCCCGAAGCAGATCAACATAATAGGGGCCGAGCACAGCAGAAGCTTCCACTGAAACAGGCATGCGGCCTCCATTGACAGCCATCACCATAAAATTGAGAAACACCCCGATCCAAATCAGTGTGAAACCCCGGTGCTGTCTGTTAAGCCATAAAAAGATGAGGCCGGTAACGTAAACGGCTGCAAACAGATAACCATTAATGGATGCTACCCAGTTCCATCGTTCCTGCATATAAAAAATGCCAAACTGAAAGAGTAACAGCAGTGGAAAGACCCAGCCGCCGCGCAGCTGGAGTGCTGCAAACTGGTTGAGCCCATAACGGACTCCACCCCTGAACAGACCAACAATCAAGCCGATCAAAATACCGTCGTATACCATGTTTAACCCCTGTTCTTGCGGAGATGTGCAGCGTTACTTGCGTGTTTGTGTACATAAGACATTCGACCTGATATTGGCAATTCCTGCATTTGTAAAATGATTTTTAAGAAGAATTTTGCAAAAGCATACGAAAAAGCCGCCTTCCCGAGCAATAAAGGTCGAAACCTGAATCCAAATCGGTGAAGACGGCTGTATATTCTGCTAAAAAAAGAGCATATGATTCATGTTTTTTCAATCGATGTTTACTCGGAACCCCCGTTCAAATAATTGAAGAAAGGCTGGTCCACCCAAAAGTTGTACGAGGTGATATTTGCTTCAGGAGCCAGCTTGCGGAATCCTTCCTGAATCGATTTGGCGTTCTCTTTAAGCGAGAAGGATTGAGCATAGTAATGACCGAGCGAGATTTTGTTGTTTGTAATAACCGGATAGTTAGCCAGTGCAGTTGGTGAATAATACAGCGGCTGCCACCAAGAGTTGATAATCAGCGGGGATTGGCTGCTGCTGTTCTTTTTTGCATACTGCAGAACGATGTCATTGAAACGTGATTTGTCAGAAGTGTTGTTAAACTCGAACTGAATGTCATATTCCTTTGCATACGCAATATAATTGCCATTTTCGATCTGTGTAACTTTGTAGTCAGGTGTTTCTTTTGGCTCGCCCCACTCTTTCAAATAAATAAAGGCAGATGTTTTCGGCTGGAACTGCACATGGGCATTAATGCCTTCACTGCGAAGCAGACCGATGAGCTGCACTGCATGTTTAATGCTGTCATGCCCGTATGTCAGGGTCAATTGATCAATAAAGTTGGAATCGAACCGGCTGTCCTTCAGATTATAACCTGTAACCAGGTTTTCCCGCAGTGCCTGATCGACAATTTTTCTGAGGTCAGGAGCTTCGATCAGATCGGCCGTGCGATATGCAGCATTCAGCTTGGCATAGATGTCGGCATCACCGGAACGACCGATTTCGTTTTTGTATTTACCTTGGCTTACCAGCACACGACCGAGCAAAATGTTCGCTGCATCGGTGGTTGCCAGGCCGCCTCTTTGAATTGCGGGGTACAGACTCTCAGGAACCAGTCCTGTGTCAATGGCTGCAGCCAGTTCCTGCTCCGCTTGTCCCTGCAGACGGTAAGGCTTAATGCCAGCTTTGGCAAGAGCTTTAGCCGTTTTGTCTGCGGGATAGGTGTAAGCGAGTTCTTTGAAGCCGGCTGCTTTCACGGCGATGAAGACCGCTGAGTATATGCTCAGCAGTTCCTCAGCATGAACTTCGGTAGTTGATAAAACCCCGTTATTAAAGAGGGCAGCAGCCGCATCATAAGCGTCATCACCAGGTTTCAGATCGCTAAAGGCAGGCGTTTGTGCGTCATCCGCATCTGCAGTGGATGCGGAACTTGCTTCCAGGATAGCTGCAGTGGCTTTGATAAAATCACCCTTGGTGGTTTCCTTTGGCAGTTCAATGCCATACTTGGCCTGCAGGAATTGGGCGAAATCTGCCGCTGCAGTCTCCGTGGAACCTGCGGGGGCTTTCTCTTTTACTGCAGGCGTTTTCACATTTATTGTTGTTTTGGGAGCAATCGGAGCGGCGGATGCTGGAGAAGCTGAAGCAGGCAGGCTGAGGCTGCCAAGGGTTACCGGAGCGGCGAGCAGAGCCGCCAGTGTGATCTGGGTGATTTTTTTCAAATGAATGCCTCCTTAGAAATAGTTGAAAATGATAGAGATATACAATATAATTCTGACAAATCCTATCAGAATAGAATAATTGGATTGACTTTAGCACGGAGTCGCGCCAAATGTCAACGGAAAAAAACCGCCACAGCAGGTCTTCCAATGGCTGGAAATCCCTTCTTCTGTGATGATCTTCCATATGAGTGTAAACGCTGAAAGTTTTATTGACAAGGATCGACATTATCCGCTAGGATATAAAAAAAAGATTATTGAAAAGGGGAATTTTCGAAAATGAAAAGAGGTTTATCGTTCGTCTTATCAATTGTAATGTTGGCTATTTTGCTGGCTGCTTGTGGGAATTCGGCTTCTAAAGACGAACAATCAACTCAATCTGCTCAAGGCAGCAATTCTGAGAAATCCCTGCGGATGGCATTGGTACTTCCTGAAAAAATAGGGGTTAACCCTTTCTTTGTACAAATGGATGAAGGCTTCAAAAAAGCAGGTCAAGAGTTCAAGGTCGATACGAAAACGATCGAATCTACAGACCCTGCAGCATTCGAGCAAAATCTTCGTGCAGCTGTTGCTGAGAACTACGATCTGATTATTACAGCAACGTTCCAAGCAGAGGATGCATTGAAAAAGGTAGCTGCCGAGAATCCAAACAAATCGTTTGCGATTGTAGACACAACGGTTGATCTGCCTAACGTTCGCAGCGTTGGTTTCCGTGAGTATGAAGGAGCGTACCTGCTGGGCGCGGCTGCCGGACTTTCCACGAAAACAGACAAAGTGGGCATGATCGCTGCAATGGACGTGCCTTTGATCAAGAAATATACAGAAGGTTTCAAAGCGGGTCTGGAATCCGTTAATCCCAAAGCAGAATTCCTTGTGAACTATGTCGGTGGTTTCAATGACCCGGCCAAAGCTAAAGAACTGGCGCTGGTGCAGTTCGGCAAAGGCGCCGACTTCATCGCAGGCGCATCGGCTGTAGGCGATCTCGGTGTGTTCGAAGCTGCCAAAGAAAAAGGCTTCTACACTTCCGGACAAGATACGGACCGTACGGTAGAAGATCCCGAGCATATCGTTCTTTCCCAGTTGAAATCCACCGATACGGTTGCTTATGAGACGGTGAAGGATTTTGTGGAAGGCAAATTCAAAGCAGGTGCAGTGAATTACGGCCTGAAAGAAGACGGTGTAGGTCTGACTTACGTTACGCGTGACAGTGAATCTCCGCTGAATGCATTTGTTGGACAAGAGGTTATCGACAAAGTAAAAGCAATTAAAGAGGATATCGTATCCGGCAAAATTGTCGTTAAAGATCCACTGCAGCAGTAGTTTTATAAATGTCCCTTCATGGGTGAAAAAGAAGTTTATAGCCGGCTGCCCAACCAGGCAGCCGGTTTTGCTGCTGTTTACAGTGACCTTATATGTTGAACTGAACGTTTACACAATAACGGAGAGGACAGAAGAAACCTGGAGAAGCCAAGCGGTTGCCTAAAAGCTTTCTGCAAGAAAGCTGCATCGTAAGCATACGCTTATCCCCGGATTTTCTCCTTATAAGAGGGAGTTCAAAAATATCCGGGGATAACAAGCGATCGAAAGGTTGTTCTGTCATCGGAGTGCCCAGTGTAACCATTTCACGTTGAACTAATATCAACCGAGAGGAGCGAACGCAAGATATGCTGTTGGAGATGGAGCAAATTACGAAGAAGTACGGCAGCTTCACGGCGAACAAGGATATCCATTTTAATCTGCGCGAGGGGGAGATTCATGCCCTTGTTGGAGAGAATGGGGCGGGGAAGACGACTTTAATGCGTATGCTGTACGGGATGGAACAGCCCACGTCAGGCACGATCAAAGTTCGTGGGCGCGAGGTGAGCTTTGCTGCACCGTCTCAGGCCATGGCCAGCGGGATTGGTATGGTGCATCAGCATTTTATGCTTTTTCCTTCCTTTACGGTGGCTGAGAATATTGTTATTGGACGTGAACCTGCAGCGGCAGGGGTATTTGACCGAAAAAAAGCAGCGGCACAGGTCAATGAATTAGGCAGAAAATATGGCATGCCGGTAGATCCGTGGAAAAAAGTGGGTGAATGCCCGCTTGGTATGCAGCAGCGCGTAGAAATTCTTAAGGTGCTGCATCAGGGAGCAGACATCATTATATTGGATGAACCTTCGGCGGTGCTCACTCCGCTCGAAGTGAAAGAGCTGCTGGCAAACATGAAATCACTCGCGAAGCTGGGCAAAACGTTCGTTATCATCACACACAAGCTGCAGGAGGTCATGGATGCTGCGGATCGAATCACTGTACTTCGAGATGGACAAGTCACAGGTATATTAGAAACGAAGGATACGAATGTGGAGGAGCTGTCACGCCTGATGGTGGGACGTGAACTGGTGAGGATGGACAAGCCGGCATCTGTTCCGGGAGAAGCTGTGCTTCAGGTGGAAGCCGTTCAACTCTCGGGAGGCAAAGACCGATCTGCACTGAAAGACATTCACATGCAGGTTCGCAAAGGTGAAGTGGTCGGGGTTGCAGGCATCTCCGGCAATGGTCAATCCGAATTGATTCAGATCATCGCTGGGCTGCGGAAGCCGGATGGAGGCCGCGTGCTTTTATCCGGACAGGACACGACCAACTGGCCCGTTCGCCGTATCCGTGAGCATGGGCTGGCGCATATACCGGAAGACCGCTATATGTGGGGCGCGGCGAAGGATGCCAGCGTGAAAGAGAATGGACTGATGGGACACCATCATCGGTTGCAGAAGCGGGGCATGATCAAGGCCAAAGCGGCCAAAGCGATGGTGGAGAGCTGGATCAAACAGTTCAGTATTAAAACAGGTTCCGCGGAAACGAAAGCACAATTCCTCTCAGGCGGTAATCTGCAGAAGCTGATTGCAGCGCGTGAGTTTGCACAGGATACACCGTTCATGATTGCAGCTGAGCCTACACGGGGAGTGGATATCGGTGCGATGGAAACGATTCATGCCGAATTGCTGCGCAAACGAAATGAAGGTGCAGGCATCCTGCTGATCTCATCTGAACTGTCGGAGATTTTGCAGTTATCGGATCGCATTATTGTGATGTATGAAGGTGAGATTGCCGGGGAACTTGAGGCGGCAGAAGCGACAGAGGAACAGATCAGTTTGTTAATGGCAGGGGGGAGAGAGCGGGTATGAATCGGGTAAAAGAAACACTTCGCGGACTTGTACAGCCGCTGCTTGCCGTACTGATCGGCTTGCTCGCCGGAGCGGTCGCCATTCTGGTTGTTGGCGGTAGCGTGGTGGATACGTACGCCGAGATGTGGAAGGGTGCCTTCGGTAACTTCTACTTCTTCACCAATACATTGGCACGTGCAACGCCGATTATCTTGGCGGGACTTGGCGTAGCGCTGGCATTCCGTGCAGGATTTTTCAACATGGGCGCGGAAGGTCAGATGATTCTGGGCGGACTCAGTGCGGCACTTACGGCGCTTTATCTGCCAGGGCCGGGCTGGTTCGTATGTATTGCTGCCATTCTGGCGGGAATTATCGCTGGTGGTGTGTGGTCTCTTTTTGCAGGCTGGCTGGACGCACGCTTTGGTATGAATTTGCTGATTACAACACTGCTGCTCAACTATATCGCAACCTACTTTGGCGGATACATGGTTTCGTATCCATTCAAAGATCGCACAGGATCAGCCGCGATGGCGCAGACGCCAATGATCGATCAGAGCATCTGGCTTCCGAAGCTGTTTCAGGGTATGGGACTGCACGCAGGCTTCATTATAGCGATTGCAGCCGCAATACTAATCTATTGGTTTACGCATAAAACGGTGACGGGTTATGAAATTCGCATGCTCGGCAGCAATCCGTCATTTGCGGCATATGGCGGTGTACGCCGTATTCGTATGATGATGCTGTCCATGGTGATCAGCGGCGGCCTTGCTGGACTCGCAGGTGCCGGAGAAGTACTCGGTACACAGTACCGTTTCCTGGATGGCTCGTTATCCTCGGCAAGTTATGCGTGGAGCGGCATCATGGCTACACTGCTTGCACGCTCCCATCCACTTGGTACAGCTGTAGCGGCTGTTTTGCTGGCGGCTTTGCAGACAGGTGCGATGGGCATGGAGCGGAACACAGATGTACCACTGGAGGTCGGCAGTGTGATTCAGGCTGTCCTTACATTATTTGTTTCGGCACAGATCGGTTATTCCTTCCTGAAGCGGAGAAAGGAGAAAAAGTCCAATGCAGCAGCTGTTTGATGCAGCCATGTTTGGCTCAACCCTGCGGATCATGACGCCGATTCTGCTTGCGGCACTCGGCGGTGCTTTATGCTCTCGTGTAGGCCTGTTTAACGTGGGTCTGGAAGGACTCGTGCTGATCGGAGCATTCTCTGCAATTGTAGGTAACTATTTATTCGGCAATGTACTGATGGCGGTATTATTCTCGATTATTATCGTGATGCTGTTCTCAGCGCTCTTCGCGTTTATAAGTATTAATCTGAAGGCCAATGCCATTGTGGTCGGTATATCCCTGAACTTCCTGGCGGCGGGACTCACGACCTTTGCCCTGCGGGCAATCTTCGATGTAAAAGGTGCATACTACGATAAGGATATGGTCGGACTCCCGAAATGGGATATTCCGCTGATCAAGGATATACCATGGGTGGGTACGGTGTTATCGGGCCATAGTCCGCTCGTATATCTCGGGATTATTATTGTCATTGCGCTGCAGTTCTATCTGTTCAAAAGTGTGTCCGGCTTCCGTCTGCGTTCTGTGGGAGAGAATCCGATCGCAGCTCAGAGCATCGGCATCAAGGTTCGCGGCATTCAATATGGCGCTGTGCTGATGTGCGGTGTACTGTGTGCACTGGCTGGAGCACAGCTGTCGCTTGGTCAGGTGACGATGTTTACGGAAGGCATGACGGCAGGCCGCGGTTTCATCGCTTTGGTTGCTACCATGCTGGGCCAGGCCAATCCGCTCGGCGTGATGGGGTCCAGCGTGCTGTTTGGTTTCATGGAAGCACTGAGTATCCGTCTGCAGGGTTTCTCCCTGCCAACGCATTTCACCATGATGCTGCCGTATATTGTAACGCTGGTAGCGATGTTCTTCTTCAAAGACAGAACGTATGCTCAAGATGCATTGAAAGCAGGAGGAAGCTCGCGTTAATCCTGTTGTGAAGCCTAGCTATGATAGGATAGATATGTGAGTAACGGTTTCAGCTGCATAGCGACATCGTGAACAAAGGAGGAATCAGGGACGTGCATAACAAAGCTGAACGTTTGAAAAAAACGAAAACACCGTCACCGAAAGTTGGCACCGATTACGGAGATCGGCTGCCGCCAGGCCAGATGCTGACGGAGAAATTTCCGATTCTGCATGAAGGCGAAGTGCCGGAATATGACCTCTCCACGTGGGATTTGAAGGTTTTTGGTGAGGTCGAAGAAGAGAAAGTGTTCTCTCTGGCTGAGCTTCAGGCGATGCCGCAGGTGAGCATGGTGAGTGACATTCACTGTGTTACCCGTTGGTCGAAGTTCGATACACCATGGGAGGGTATCCGGTTCTCCGAATTTATCAAGCTGCTCGGCGTTAAGCCGGAGGCAAAGTATGTCATGATTCACGCGGATCATGATTACGAAACGAATGTGCCGCTTGAAGAGCTGATGCATGATGATGTACTGCTTGCGTTCAAATATAACGGTGAGCCGCTTACGCCGAAACATGGGTTTCCGCTGCGTTTAGTCGTGCCTCAGCTGTATTTTTGGAAAAGTGCGAAGTGGGTACGCGGACTGGAGTTCATGACAGAGGATCGCAACGGCTTCTGGGAAAGCAACGGCTTCCACCATTTTGCCGATCCGTTCAAGGAACAGCGTTTTTCGGGTGAGGATCTGCCGATTCCTGAGGATGAGTGGACAAAAAAGGAGTTTGATTAATATGTTAATGCCGATTTTGCAGATTCATTCCGAAGATATGCCCGCCTATGCTGTCGTGTGCGGTGATCCCGCCCGTGCGGAGAAGATTTCCCGCAAGCTGGAGGATGTCAGAGAGCTGGCATTCAGCCGTGAATATCGTACATTTATAGGTGTGTATGAAGGGGTTCAGATGGCTGTGGTCAGTCATGGTGTCGGTTCGCCGGGTGCAGCTGTATGCTTCGAGGAGCTGATTCGTGCAGGAGTGAAAACTCTGATTCGTGTGGGCACAGCAGGCTCATATACAGCTGATTATCCGGCAGGCAGCGTTATTGTCAGCACAGCGGCTGTGCGCTCTGACGGGCTGACACGTCAGCTCGTACCGGACGGTTTCCCGGCTGTGGCGGATATTGATGTAACCAGTGCATTGGTCGCTGCTGCTCGTAAGGTGGGCAGTGGCGCAGGGGAAGCATCAAGTGCCGGGACGGGAACAGAGGCTGAGGCAGGATCATTCACTAGTACAGGGACGACCAAGGTTGGTGTGGGAATAACGGTGACACTGGACGCATTCTTCACAGGCGTGGAGGAGATTCCACATCGTAAATATAAGCTGGCTGGAGCGCTGGCCGCGGAGATGGAGATTGCAGCACTCTATATCGTAAGTACGCTTCGCGGTACACGGGCTGGAGCGATCGTAGCGATCGACGGCTTCGCAGACAGTGATCTTGCTGCCGAGTATGATCCGCATACCGATGCGGTTGCCAAGGCTGTAGAGCTCGAGATCGAAGCCGCACTATGTGCGCTCGCAGCCCTTGCTCGTCAGGATCAGCTGCAGCACTAGTACAATAGAACATACGAAAATAGGCGTCCCTTAAGGTCAGAAGCTTGACCAGGGACGCCATTTTATTATTATCCAAGATGAGTGTGTCAGAGAGAAGGGGGGAACCGTCTATCTCCAACTTCATCAAAATTACACTGTTTCAAATGTTGTTTGAAGCTCCTCTCGTTTAACGAGAGTTCTTCTTAATTATATACGATCTGAATGGAGTAGAAGACACCGTCCGAATTGAAATGGCCTTCTACAGTAGGTTCACCTTCTTTGGTGAATGTGACAAGATCTGAAGGCAGCGCTTCTTTTTTCACCATATGACCATTCAGATCCAAACCGAGCAGCAGCTCTGCTTGTGCCACGCCGCTATCTTGTAATTGTCTGATCGAAATCTTCTTCATTTTTTTGTGATATTCATCAATAGCTTTCTGTCCTTTGTTAAACAAGTCATCGGCGAGTGCTCTGGCATTAACACCAACAACCTTATGCGTGGCTTGATCCACGCTAATCCACGTCCCGTAATCTTCGTTTGTATACATAAATTCAAGAATTTGATGATTCCCTTTGTGCTGCAGCACAGCACCGTTCAGCTCTCCCATAGGTAAATCCAGTTTGCCGAACACCTCTTCCGCTGCTTTGATGTCCTGTTCGTTTACATCTTCAAAGGATATATTTTCTTGGGTGTAGCTGAGCTTGTTCTTTTCAAAGAAATAAGAGATTTCATCCTCTTGAATATGTCCCGAACGAATATTTCCCTTTAAGTCGACCAGTAATTGGCTTGGGAAAGGGGTACCAAGGACATTAAAATCCCAACCGATTCCTTCGAGATAACTGCCTTTATCCAACTTGTACGCTTTGTTGGTCAGCTTTTGGAGTGTTTGTTCTACTTTTTTGACCACGGCTGCCGGTGCTTTTTTATTTTTGTTTGTTTCTGCTGGTGCAGTAACCGTCGTGGACCCTTCAGTTTTGGCTTTCGCTGCGTCTGCCGATGATGGCAGTGCTGCAAGGGATACGGTGCCGATCATGCCTGCAAGAGCAATGGAACTTAGTACTTTGTACATTGGTTTCACGATAGATACCTCCATGTGTAAATTGTTTGTTCATCTATACAACACCTGGAAGAGGTCCTTTTGTGACACCTGTCCAAAATTAGTTCATGAAATGAAGTGGAAATCTCAGGTATCCATTGATAGAAGACGTCTTGATATACGGATTTATTCACAACAGTTTACTTCCAGCTCAGGCACGATAAGTTTGTCCCGGTCGATATCGAATGATATTGAAATCATTGGGTAATTATATACAAGGAACATACATCAACATGAAATGGCAAAAGGAGGACTTAGACGATGACACAGAACAATCAACCTCAGGATGAGGCGGCAATCCGCAACAAACTAGATGAAGACGGCGATTCTTTGATGGAGAAAAAGAAAATCATGAACGGTGTGGACATTGAGCCACAGGCAGATGATTGGGCAGCCAAGCCGTCACCGGTTGCTTTTAACGAAGGAAACCATACCTCTTCCAAAAAGTAGACTTGATTCTTCCTGCTTCATGATAAGAAGGATTTGCTTGGAACGTTAGATCGCTTTTAACTTATGCAGGGCACAGATTTGTGCAGCCATCTTCAGAGCAGGTGCCGTATGGTATCTGCTTTTTCATCCTTGTATAATGTGTTCTAATACCTATAGAAAGGTTGAGAGGGATGGTAATGGATAACGAAGCAGTACAGATTCGGCGTGCACAGTTGGCTGACTTTCCGGGTATATCCCGGCTGATGGATGATCTTCACCAGATGCATGTACAGGCGAGACCGGACATATATCGGCCTTTACAGCCAAGGCTGGGGGAAAAGGAATATGCCGAGTGGTTTACTACGGACCAGCGTTATGTATATGCAGCGGAGCATGTGGAGACAGGGAAGTTAATCGGATTCAGCAGTGCACAGTTCAGTATCATTCAGGATCATGCTCTTTTTAGTGATCGCAGGATGCTGTATATCCACGAACTGATCGTTGATGCTGCATATCGGGGGCATGGTACGGGCAGGAAGCTGATGCAAGCCATACTGGACCTGGGGAAAGAGCTTCAGGTAGAGCATATGGAGCTAACTGTGTCGGCATTTAACGCGCAAGCGGTGGCTTTCTATGAGCAGATGGGCTTACAGGTGCGCAGCTGCAGAATGGAATACAAGTTTTAATTTAAACGAGACATGAGTTGTAATCGTCAAAACTACATACACCAATCTACATACACAAAACGTTCAATAATATAAGAAAAGAAATCCCTTGAATACCCCATAGGGGTATGTTAATCTGATGAAAGAACGAATGAAAAGGGGTGTTATGATGGATCATCAGAGCCATCCCGAAGAACCGGTTTTAACTGCAGCCGAAGGCTCCGCTGATGTTGTAGGCACAGATATAGTGGGGCAGCAGGCAGATTCATGTCATGGTGTGGACCTAGACAAGAACGGAAGACCTGTTCGCAAAAGCCACCATTCCGAGGAGATGAAGGGCAATCTGATCTCTCGTTTAAACCGGGTAGAAGGCCAGATACGCGGGATTAAAGGTCTGATTGAGAAGGACACGTACTGCGATGATGTGTTAACCCAGATTGCTGCCGCACAGTCCGCGCTGAATTCGGTAGGCAAGCTTTTGCTGGAAGGACATATGAAGAGCTGTATCGTAGAACGCATTCAGGCTGGTGAACACGAAGTGGTCGATGAATTGCTGGTTACTGTCAGGAAATTAATGAAGTAATTATGGAACGATTCAAGTCACACATACGAACATAACCAAGGAGGAATAGAACATGTCTAATATTACATTGAATGTAAAAGGAATGTCCTGCAATCACTGCGTGAAATCCGTTGAAGAAGCGGTAAAAAGCGCAGGAGCGAGCGGTCAGGTCGATCTGGCAGCCGGAACAGTAGCCGTGGAATATAATGAACAGGCTGTAACAGTAGATCAGATTAAAGCAGCAATTGAAGATCAGGGATACGATGTCGTGTAATGATCCAAGGGATCATTGACGAATGGAATGTATCAGAACAGGCTCGGGACCGTAAAATCATGGAGACAATTCCAATGATTTTTGAACAGACCTGCGTGGTCAATGTGATAACGGTTTCAGCCTGTTTTCCCGCTTCCAATATACCCCTATAGGGTATTATTTTTCTGAAAGGAGACGACATAATGGCGACCACCAACTCTGAGAAAATAGAATCGGCACCTACGCCAGCACCTATGGAAAGCCCTGGTCTGAAGACAACTCTTCACATCACGGGTATGACCTGTGCAGCCTGCTCAACAAGAGTCGAGAAGGGTCTTTCCCGCATGGAAGGGGTGCAGCAAGCCAGCGTAAACCTTGCCATCGAACAGGCATCGATTATGTATGATCCCAAAACAACAAATGTGAACGCCTTACGGGATAAAGTAGCGGCACTTGGTTATGGTACGGTGACTGAATCGGTTGATCTGGATATTACAGGCATGACCTGTGCGGCCTGCTCTGCACGTATTGAGAAAGGATTGTCCCGGCTTCCGGGTGTTGCACAAGCCAACGTTAATCTGGCGCTGGAGACGGGGCATATTGAATATGCTGCAGGTACACTTAAACCTTCGGACATTACAGCCAAGATCAAACAGCTGGGCTATGGTGCCGAATTGCAATTAACACAGGAGGAATCGACTTCTGTTCGGGAACGGGAGCTGCAGCGCAAGAAGTGGAAGTGGATGATCTCCGCGCTCTTATCCATTCCGCTATTGTGGGCGATGGTGGGCCATTTCTCGTTTACATCGGGGATTTATGTACCGGATCTGTTTTTGAATCCATGGTTCCAGCTGCTCCTCGCGACTCCGGTCCAATTTGTTATTGGATGGCAGTTCTATGTCGGAGCATACAAGGCACTTCGTAATGGCAGTGCCAATATGGACGTACTCGTTGCACTGGGGACCAGCGCAGCCTTTTTCTACAGTCTGTATCTGACGTTAACGAGCGGTTATCTGCCTGGTGCCGGGATGGGTCAGGGAATGGAACACGGGGCGATGGGAACGGATGTGAGCATGGCTGCTGGTGCAGCTGCTGTGCCTATGGTCGAGCTGTATTATGAGACCAGTGCAATCCTGATCACATTGATTCTGCTTGGAAAATGGTTTGAGGCTGTCGCAAAGGGCCGCTCCTCACAGGCAATCAAAAGCCTGATTGAATTGGCTCCCCGAGAGGCACGGGTTATCCGTGACGGGCAGGAGGTTCTAATTCCGGCTTCTTATTTAGCGGTCGGTGATGTCGTTCTGGTGAAGCCCGGGGACAGCATCCCGGTGGATGGGATCGTTGAAGAAGGACAGTCCTCTGTCGATGAATCTATGCTTAGTGGTGAAAGTCTGCCTGTAGACAAAAAGCCGGGTGATCCGGTCACGGGTGCAACGCTGAACAAAAACGGTGTTCTCCGCATTCAGGCGACCCGCGTGGGTTCAGATACAGCCTTATCCCAAATTATCAAAGTCGTTGAGCAGGCGCAGGGGTCGAAAGCGCCTATTCAGCGGATTGCCGATGTGATCTCGGGTATTTTTGTGCCGATTGTTGTGGGTATTGCCGTACTGACCTTTTTGATCTGGTATTTGTTTGCCAGCCCGGGGGACTTCGCCGGATCATTGGAGAAGGCGATTGCTGTACTTGTTATTGCCTGTCCATGTGCACTGGGGCTGGCAACGCCAACCTCCGTCATGGCCGGATCGGGCCGGGCGGCGGAATACGGCATCCTGTTCAAGGGAGGCGAACATCTGGAGACGGCCCAGCAGATTCAAACGGTTGTGCTCGACAAAACAGGAACCGTTACCCAAGGAAAGCCTGTATTAACTGATGTTGTCACCGCACCGGGCTGGACTGAATCCGAGCTGCTTAAACGTGTTGGAGCAGCAGAACAGAATTCGGAGCATCCGTTAGCCGAGGCGATTGTCAGCGGCATTCGGGATAAAGGTCTGGATCTGGAACCGGCAGCAGCGTTTGAGAATATACCCGGATATGGTGTGCGTGCTGAAGTATCTGGTGAGGTGATTTTGGTGGGAACACGCCGTCTGTTGGCAGACGCAAACGTAGATCTGTCGGAGGAAACCATGATGCAGATGAACCAACTGGAGGAACAGGGGCGTACGGCTATGCTGGTTGCTGCTCAAGGTCAGTGGGCAGGCATCATTGCGGTGGCGGATACCATCAAGGATACGTCTCGGGAGGCAATTGGACGTCTCCAAGCGATGGGCATCGATGTCATAATGATTACGGGAGATAATGAACGCACGGCTCTTGCGGTAGCGGAGCAAGCGGGAATTCACAGCGTTTTGGCAGAAGTTCTGCCTGAAGGCAAAGCGGCCGAAGTGAAGAAATTGCAGGAGAGCGGCCGGAAGGTAGCGATGGTTGGAGACGGCATTAACGATGCTCCTGCACTGGCAACAGCCGATATCGGCATGGCGATTGGAACCGGAACGGATGTGGCGATGGAAGCGGCAGATATTACGTTGATGCGCGGTGACTTGAACAGCATTGCAGATGCCATAGAGATGAGCCGCCGCACGATGGGCAATATCAAACAGAACTTGTTCTGGGCGCTTGGCTACAATGTAATCGGGATCCCCATTGCAGCAGCAGGTTTCCTCGCGCCGTGGCTGGCAGGAGCTGCGATGGCATTCAGTTCGGTATCGGTTGTACTGAACGCACTGCGTCTGCAGCGTATGAAGCTGGCTCGAACCAAGTAATACAGCAAAGAGGTTACTTGGGGGAACATAAGGGGAGCCGGGAAAGAAACAGATATTTGAAAAATCAAAGGAATGCGCGGTTAGCTTAGCGGCGGACCGTGTATTTTTTTATGTAAATGTGTTCATATGTAAATTGCCAGAAAAACTTCGTGAAAATAGAAACACTATTTCATGAAAGTTTGCTTTAATTTTCTGAATTTAACGAAAACTTATTGACAATATTGACATATACAATTAAAATTTAAACGATTGTTTGATTCAAACGAATGTTTAAATCAAATTAGAACTATTTTGAAGATGGGGGAACCAAATCATATGCTGCAAGCTTTACGCACTTTATTTAAAAAACCACCAGTAATTATAGGGATCGTTACTGCACTGATGTTCCAGGTTATCTTTAGTGTGATCTGGATGACGGCATATTCCGGAGTGAATGACCGGACTAATGAATTAACTGTAGCCATTGTGAATGAAGATGGGGAGCTGTCCAAAGGCATTGCTGATCAGTTGGCAAAGACACTGCCTTTCCACACGGCAGCCAACTTGAATGCGGCTGAGGCACTGGATCAATTGAAGCATCATCAAGTCCATATGGTGCTGAATATTCCGGCCGGATTTAATGAATCCCTTCAGACGGCAGGTTCCACGGCCGAGATCAAATACACGATTAATGAAGCTAATCCGGTAACGATCAAAAGCATGATGCAGGGTGTGTCGCAGAGCGTGACCAACACCATTAACAAACAAGCTTCCGCACAAGGCGTACAAGCCGTTCTGACCGCTTCAGGTGCTCCTTCAGATCAGGCTGCCCAGGCAGCTGCGAACCTGACCAATCGGGTGGAAGGCAAAACGACATCGATTAATCCGGTGAACGGCATGAATAACCAGATGGTACCGATGATGATGGTGCTCGCGTCTTATGTAGGCGCCATGATTATGGGAATGAATCTCCAGGTTGCGATGGGCATGCTGTCCACTATGTTCTCCCGCCTGACATTGTTCGGTGCCAGGGTTGTTATTAATGTCGGTTCAGCCTTGGTTGTTTCCTTACTTGGGTCTTCCCTGATTGTCGCACTGGGTGGACAGATCGCACAAGGATTTGTGGCATTCTGGTTGTTCCAGGCACTGTTCCTGTGTACATTTATGTTCTTCTCGCAGTTTTTCCTGATCTGCTTTGGACCGGCAGGCAGTTTGTTCAATATCATTTCGCTGTCCCTGCAGCTGGTATCATCCGGTGCAATGGTACCGCGTGAACTGCTGAACAGCTTCTACAGCGGGATTGGTCATTACCTGCCTGCAACTTATGCGGTACAGGGCATTCTAAGCGTGCAGCTTGGTGGGCCAGGCGTGCAGTCTGCTGCCGTTTCCATCGTGGTTGTACTGCTTGCAGCTGTTGTACTGTCTCTTGTTGTGACGCTGCTCAAAAAAGGACGCAAACCGGCCGGTATGCCAAGTCCGGCTCCGGCAAACAGCTAATATACGTACGCAGACGTGAATCAGTCAGCTGTATCGTACGAACCAAGCACCCCGATGATTTTCATCGGGGTGCTTGGTGTAATATAATAGATAGAATGAGTGAGGGCAGCAGTCAGGATAAGGGGCTGCAGCAGCTGACATGAACGGATAAGAGGAGAGAAACAAATGACGGAACCGGAATTGGACATCAAAACGAGGATACTGCTTGCAGCCAAAAAACTTTTTGCTGAGCAGGGGTATGACGGGACAAGTGTTCGTCAAATCTGTGATGAGGCGGGCGCGAATGTGTCGCTGGTATCCTACCATTTTGGCGGAAAAGAAAAGGTGTTTGACGCGTTGTTTGAACATTTTTTTCCCGAGCATATTTTGAGTGCACTGGCTGCAGAATCCTTGTCTCCCGTTGACGGTATACGCCGAATTGTGGGGGAAGTCGTGCGATTTACGATGACGGATCGTGAGATGAGTGACATTGTGCAGCTGGAAATCACCCTTCGCACTCACCGGACTGCGACCGTATTTCAATATTTGGACCCGGTCTGGAACAAAGTGAGAGAATACCTGCAGCAGGGCAAAGATGAGGGCTTGTTTAAGATTGAGTCCGCATCGTACGCCATGCTTCAGGTTATGGGAGCCGCACTTGCACACAAGCGGGCGAAGCACTCGCGTTTTGGATTTGACTATCAGGATATGAACACAGAGGAACTTGCCGAACAGACGGTGGAGTTCGTACTTCGAGGATTAGGAGTGAACAGCCATGAACGAAACGATTGAACTGATAATGAGGCACCGCTCCGTGCGCAAATTCAAGCCGGACCCGGTCAGTGAGGAACAGCTCGAAGCCATCGCAGCTGCAGGGCAGATGGCATCCTCTTCAAGCAACGTACAGGCATATTCCATTATCGCTGTAACCGATCAGGAGCAGAAGGCCAAGCTGGCTGAACTGGCAGGGAATCAGGCATATATCAATGAATGCCCGGTCTTTCTCGTATGGTGTGCTGACCTGTACCGATTGCAGGATGCCGCAAAACGCCATCTTCCGGAGAAGGAGTCCTATGCGGACTCAACTGAAAACTTTATGGTGGCTACAATTGATGCTGCGCTCGCTTCACAGAATGCCGCACTGGCAGCCGAGTCCCTTGGTTTCGGCATTGTGTATATCGGCGGACTCCGTAACCGTATTGAAGAAGTGGCGGAACTGCTCGAACTGCCGGATGGGGTCTATCCGGTATACGGCATGTGCATTGGAGTTGCCGATCAAGAAACAGGTATTCGTCCGCGACTGCCGCTGAAGGCTGTACTGCATCATAACCGGTATCAACCGGAGCAGAGCCTGAAGGGTGTGCAGGAGTATGATGAGATCACGGCAGAATACTTGAAAAAGCGGACAAACGGGGAACGTACAACCCCTTGGTCTGAACAAATGGCGATTCGTCTAACCGAGCCTGCACGTCTGCAGGTAAGAGCATTCCTGGAACGCAAAGGTTTCCTGAAGCGATAATAGGGGTAAACCATAGGACAGTAAGAACTTTGCAATCGGAAGCACCAACAACAGCATGAATAAAATATAGATGAAAAGCCAGTCGAACATGACTGGACGGTACCTCCGAGTCAAGTATGACTAGCGGAGTGCCGTTCAGCATGAAGCAGACTGGCTCTTTGCATTGCTGGTGCGGGCTTCTTTTCATGATGTGTTTACTCCGGCAGACGGTAGAAACGTTTTGTGTTTCGGTAAAACAAGCGTGTCGCGCGCTCGGTTCCCATACCCGTAATCTCACTCCAGGCCTGGATCACCTGACGAGTCATTGCCGGGTGTGTCATACGTCCCTGGAAGGGTCCTTCGAAGGGCCAAGGCCCGTCTGTCTCGGCCATGACCTGCTCTGCCGGATACTGCCGGGCAAGCTCACGAATCTCTGTCTCGTACTGAATATCCGGTGTGAAGGAGATGAAATAACCGTTGTTGGCCATACGCCGTATCGTCTGTTTTGAGCCTTTGAACCAGTGAAAGTGAGCACGCGTGTACTGATGTTTCTCCAGCAGATCACAGGCGATACCCGCATCTTCGTACACCGCATGCAGAATAACGGGTTTGTTGTGCTTTTTGGCGAGCATAATGAACTGTTCGAGCAGATCAATATATCCCCTCTGATCAAATTCCAGACCTGACCGCCGTGCTTCTTCGCGGCTGTAATAGGGTAAGCCGACTTCACCAATGGCTATGGCATGTCCAATGTGTTCTTCGATCCATTGAAAGAACTGCTCCTGTTCGGTAAGAGATGGCATCGGCTGTTCGGGATGGTAACCAAACGCAGGGTACACGTAACGTGGATGCTGTTTGGCGAGCTTCAGATTGGCATGAGCGGAATCCAGGTTCATAGAGACGGCAATGACAGCCTCGACCTGCTGCGATGAGAAGCTGAGCAGCATCTCCTCCTGTTCTTCCGGTTTGTATTTATCCAAATGAAGATGGGCGTCGATCAGCGGTGCAAACGTTTGGGAATGCATGAAGGAGTTCCTCCTTGTATCATGGGTATTCATATATATAACGCCAAATGGAGCGAGTTGGATCACCAAATTAGGAAAAAAATAACTTAAAAGCCCGCGCTATCATAATAGGCGGGCTTTCTGCTGTTCTTCTTTCATCCACTGCGCAATCTGTCGTTTGCGTTCGAGAAAAGCGGGTTCTTCCGTAATAGTTTCTTGTCTCGGCCGGTCAAAAGGAACCTGAACCTCATGCAGCACAGCCGCAGGCCGGTTCGATAACACATAGACCCGATCTGCCAGCAGCAGCGCTTCCTCGATATTGTGGGTGATGAACAGCACTGAGCGGCGGTTCTGTTCCCAGATATCCAGAAGCCAGCGCTGCATGTCGCTTCGGGTCAGGGCGTCGAGCGCGCTGAACGGCTCATCGAGCAGCATCAGCTCCTGCGGGCTGAGCAGCGCCCGCAGGAAAGCGGCACGCTGCTGCATGCCGCCTGACAGCTGATGAGGGTATGCCCGCTCGAATCCGGCAAGGCCAACACTGCCCAGCCACTGCCGTGCCGCTGCAAGTGCTTCGGCACGCGCAGCGGGCTGAGCACCTGGGGCAGCGAAAGCTGCGGAAGATGCGACCTCGCCAGCCAGCAGCACATTATCTTCAATCGTCCGCCATGGAAAAAGAGCGGGCTGCTGCGGCATGTAGCTGATATGCCCGCGCTCTCCGGTAACCTGCTTGCCGTTCATGAACACATCGCCGTTCTGCGGTGTCAGCAGGCCGCCGATGATGTGGAACAGGGTGCTTTTACCGCAGCCGGAAGGGCCAACGATAGCGACGAATTCCCCTTTTTTCACTGTCAGAGACAGGCCGTTCAGCACAGGCAGTTTACGCCGCCGTTCTTTGAAGGACACGTGAACATCGGCGATGTCCAGCGCAGGTGGGAGCGGAGCTGAAGCATCATGTTCGGCATGTTGGTCCTGTTGCTGTTTCATATGAGGATCACATCCTAATGTACAAAATACGATAACTTTCTAAGCTGTTAACAATCCCAAGCATTGTTTCCAGCAGTGAATTCAATCTAGCGTTTCTGTGGACGCCAGCGGACAAGCAGTTTCTCCAGCAGTGCGATCAGCAGGAAGAGCAGCAGGCTGAGCGCTACGATAATCATAATGGCGACAAAAAGACGATCTGTCCGATACGCTGACTTCTGCAGCATCATATAATAGCCGATGCCCTTGTCAGCACCGATCCACTCGGCGATGATGGCGCCCATCACGCTGTATGTCGCAGCGATTTTGATGCCCGAGAATATGGACGGCAGAGCGTGGGGAAGCTCCAGCTTCCAGAAGATATGACGGCGCTTCGCACCCGCCATACGCATATAGTTCATCATGGCAGCATCGGTGCGTGTCAGCCCATCCATGGCCGCAACGGCCACTGGAAAGAAGCAGACCAGAATGATCGTAATCAGCTTGGGCAGCAGGCCGAAGCCGAACCAGATCAGCAGAAGCGGTGCGAGCGCGATGGTCGGAATATTTTGACTAAGAATAAGCAGTGGATACAAGGCCGATTTGAGAAAAGGGATCAGATGCAGCACCATTGCAATCAGCAGACCAACGGCCGTACCTGCCGCAAAACCGATGAGTGTTAACTGAATTGTTGCAGAAGCGTGCATGCCAAGTCGATCGGCTTGAGAAGCTGCTTCATGGGCAATGTCAGAGGGTGCAGGCAGCATCCATTTCTCAATATGGAACAGGGAGACCGCCACCTGCCATATCGCAATAAAGAGAATAACCGCCACAAAGGGCGGCCATACACTTTTGAAATAGGAAGACATTAGCGGTATTTCTCCGTCAGCGTATCCATGCTGAATCCGTCTGGACTATGTGCAATTTTGACCTGTGAGATAATGCTTGGGCTGCCAGCTTCCACGAGTACTTCGTGCATTTTACGGACAACCTCCAGCAGCTCCTCCAGTTCGCCTTCCATGGTAGTGTCGAGTGCATTGACCTGATATTTCAG
Organism: Paenibacillus sp. FSL R7-0652; assembly: GCF_038595045.1. Lineage (NCBI taxonomy): Bacteria > Bacillati > Bacillota > Bacilli > Caryophanales > Paenibacillaceae > Paenibacillus > Paenibacillus sp. FSL R7-0652. The sequence continues at coordinate 509,009 of NZ_CP152001.1, forward strand.
GCCGGATTGCTGAATCACTTCGATGGCACGGTCTACGTATGGATAGGAGTTCTCGCCGTTCGGCGTTTTGGGAATAACTTGAATGCTGAGTAATGTACTTGCCATGAGAGATCAAAACTCCTTTTCGGGTGTATTTAAAATGAGAAGTTGATGTAGAAGGGGGAACTCGGCGAACCTTATAGACGATCGCTTTGCTTTTTTAAGTTCTTTCCTCTTCGTTCAAACGTGTAAATATCATATTTCAGTGTTACATTTAGATTCATTTTATTGTGGTAAAAACTCGTTCGTATAGGCTTTCGTTACATCAATCTTTTTATCCAGCAGTTTCTTGCTGAACATCCAGTCGGTGTAGTTTTTCCATACGTCTTCCTTTTGTTCACCCCAGCGCGGTGCATCATCCTTATATTTCGGGCTGAGCCATTTCTGGCTTGCCACTACTAATTCCTTGTCCAGATCGGGTACAGCTTTAATCAAAATATTCGCTGCTTCTTCAGGGTGATCAATCGCATATTGGTATCCTTCAGAAGTGGCCTTCAGGAAAGCTTTCACCAGTTCAGGGTCCTTCTGAATCGTTTGCTCGTTGGTTACAAGCACAGGGGTGTAATAGTCCAGCGCTTTGGCATAATCCTTCACATATAACATGTCAATCGGCTCCCCGCGCAGTTCAGCCTCAATTCCTGTCCAAGCGTAGAAGATCCAGGCAAAATCAATGTCCCGTTTCACGGCTGTGAAGAAATCGGCATCGCCCATGTTAATGTTTTTAACTTTGGATACATCAGCACCTTCGCCCTCCATAATGGACTGCATCACGGCTTCTTCTACCGGAGAACCCCAGCCGCCGTAAGTTTTACCTTCAAAGTCTTTGGGGGATTTGATCTTGCGATCTACCGGAGCGGCAAAACCGGATGTATTATGCTGAATAACTGCTGCAATGGACACCAGTGGAACATCCTGCGTGCGGGCCTGAGTTACACTCTCCTGGTAGCTGACGCCAAACGGCACTTCACCCGAGGCAACCATCGTATCTGCACCGCCGGCACCTGGTTGTACAATCTCTACATTCAAGCCAGCAGCTTTATAAAAACCCTGATCCACTGCTGCGTACAGACCGGTATGATTCGTATTAGGCGTCCAGTCGAGCACGACCTTCACATCTTTCAGTGCAGCGCCACTGTCATCGTTCGTTTTCCCTGAACTGGCCGCACCTTTCTGCTCAACTGGAGCCGTTTCTTTGCCACCACATGCAGCTGCGGTTACCAGCAGTACACACATGAGTAACAATCCCATTGTTTTACGCCATTTCATCGTGTTTCTCTCCTTCGGTATGTCCGGCCTATGGCACGGGGTACTCCTTGGCTTCATATCCAATCCCTTTGCATAAATCGACGAATTTATACTTGCAGGTTGTCCGAATAACGTCATTTTTCTGTTTCTGTTTGTCCATAGAAAACAAAAAAAGCGCCCCGTAATCCGGGACGCGTGCAGGCGTGAGAGAATGGCTTTCAGCTTATGGCTGTGCCGTTGCAATATACTCCGATTCCTACGCTGGCATGATCCAGATCAGGTCTAAGGGTTAGTATCTTGATGGGATACACTCTCAGCCGGCCAATTCCGACTCCCCTGGGAAACTATGAAGTTACGGGCATTACTAGGTGTAATTATAGGCGAGTAAAGGGAGTGTGTCTAGGGTGTGTCTTGAAAACTACTGAAGTGCATCTTTTACCGCCTTTTCGCCCCCTGCTTCGTCACTTTCCCTTGACGTGCCCCGGCACGCCTGCGGAAAACTTCCTAGCTTGGAACGAAAATTCAGCAAAATTGGCTTCCTTCAGCGTTTTCAGACACACCCTAGTCAACAAATCGTTCACATAATGTTCACTTATGTAAGGGTGGTCACAATCTCTATAATGATCCCAGTACAGAAAGGATGAGTATATTGCCAGGAAGCAAGAAAGAACAAGTTATTTTTGGACTTATGATGTGTACGGGAATGGTCGTCGTCATGATGACCTTCAATCTATGGCACACGGGAATGTTAAGCGAGATGTCTGCGATGCAGATGCTGCTGCAATTCGTAATCTGTTTTGTCATCGCTTTTGTGGTGGAGTCGTTCATCGTTGGACCTGCAGCGAGAAAAATGGCCTTTTCCATCCCTTTTGCGAGATCCAGTAGAATCAAAGGGATCGTTACCATGTCCTTTTTTATGGTTGTCGGGATGGTTTTGATCATGTCTCTATATGGGATTATGACAGCCTATGCAGCTGATCAGTTAGACGGAGCATCTGTGTTCGGCGCATATTTTCATACGATTGCTCGTAACATTAGTCTGGCTTTACCGTATCAGTTGATCGTATTGGGGCCGCTAGTACGGTATGTATTTGGCAAGTTGTTCAAAGGACAAGCAGCCGTTGTATCCGTTTAATTCATTTTAATAGTCACGAAGGAGTATTTCCTGGGCAATGGCTAATTGCGTTCCCTTAAGAAGTTCTAGCGTAAGCCACCCAATATAAAATACCAATTATAACAGCGGCTATAATAATCGTGGTGATAATCCCGCTCATCCAAGTACCTCGCTGAGCTTGGTGGGCAAGTTCGTCTGCTCTTCGTTTGGCAGCTTCGGCCTCTTGTGAGTTCAAAGGGTTAGGACTCATATTCATAAAGCAACAACTCCTCATCTGTAGTCTGATCAAACCATAGTGCAGTTTGTTTACAGGAAAACCATCCAACTTGAGATCGATTACTCGAATAATTGCTTAATCGAAGCTAAAGACATAACGATGCTAATTGCAAGAAGGAAAATACCTCGGAATTTGATACGGATGATGTCGGATTGCATTAACTCGTCTTTATTACGGTTGAATGGCCATGAATCCGGTATGATCAGGGCTCTGGTTCCAAAGACGAATCCGATTAAACTAATCAACAGAAAGACGATGAAGTAAAACATAAGCTCACCCCTTGAGGTTTTAGAAGTTATTTCAATTTTACTTGATCCAGCTTTGTAAAGATACGTAAGTGGGCATTGTAATGATTCAGGATTTGGACAAACGGATGAAGAAAGCTCCATCATTTATTGAAATGGGATATCTATCAGTTGCATTTATATTCTGTCTTCGTATATACTGAGTAACACAATTGCAGATCGGATCATGCCGTTGAAGAGAATCCAACTCGGAGGCGTTTTCGCCAGGGAGCGAATTGAAACTTTCCCAAGTTAACCGGAACCGCCCGTTATCGCGGACCAAGAGGCTGAATCAGGGATATTTATACGGATTCGGCAAGTTGGGTGGCACCGCGAGCAGAGCGCTCCTCGTCCCAAGGGATGAGGGCGCTCTTTGTATTTTTTTAGCCAAAGGAGACGGTGACCATGTTAGATATGAAGTGGGTTCGGGCACATGCAGAAGAGGTTCAGGCCGCAGCAGACGGGAAAAAGATCAAGATTGATATCGCCGCGTTGATACAGCGGGATGACGAGCGCAAAGTGCTTCTGCAGCATACAGAAGAAGGACGCCGCCTGCGCAATACACTGTCGGCAGATATCGGGAAACTTATGCAGACAGGTGAGCGTGAGCAGGCGGAGAACATGAGGGCGAAGGTAAAACAGCTTAATAAACAGCTTGAGCAGGAGGAAGCGAAACTTGCGCAGATTCAGGAAGAAGTGACCCGATTGCAGTGGCTGGTTCCAAATGTCGTGTCGCCAGATACCCCTGTGGGCAGGTCGGATGAAGATAATGTAGAGCTGCGCCGGGTGGGGGATCTTCCAGTGTTTGAATACGCCGCAAGAGACCATGTGGAACTTGGAGAAATGCATGAACTCATTGATATTCCGCGTGGCGTGAAGATCGGCGGCACTCGAAGTTATGTATTAAAGGGTGCTGGCCTGATGCTGCACCGGGCTGTACAGCAGCTTGCGCTGGATCTGCTGCTGAAGCAGGGTTTCACACCTATGGAGGTTCCACTCATGGTCAGAGAGGACGCTTTGGTGAACACCGGATTCTTCCCGACAGGCCGAGATCAGGTGTATGAGCTGCAGGGTGAGGACAAATGGCTTGTTGGTACATCGGAGGTACCGCTGGTTTCGTATTATGCGGATGAGGTCATTGATGTGAAGCAGCCGGTGAAGCTGGCAGCCGTATCGACGTGTTTTCGCAGTGAAGTAGGGTCGGGTGGACGTGATGTGCGGGGATTGTACCGTGTGCATCAGTTTGCCAAGGTGGAGCAGGTCATCCTGTGCGCGCCGGATACGGTGGAATCGGAACGTATGCTGCAGGAGATTACGGAACATGCGGAGGAACTGCTGCAGCTGCTTGAACTGCCATATCGTGTGGTGGCGGTATGCACGGGTGATATGTCCCAGAAGACGTACAAACAGTATGACATCGAAACCTGGATGCCAAGCCGCGGGGCATATGGTGAGACGCATTCGTCGTCGAATCTGCATGATTTTCAGGCTCGCCGCTCGAACATTCGCTGTCTTGATGAGGATGGCAGGCTGGTGTACTGCCATACACTCAACAATACAGCCGTGGCTTCGCCGCGTATTCTAATCCCGCTGCTGGAGAATCACCAGCTGGCTGACGGGAGCATTCATATTCCGGCAGCCCTGCGGCCCTATATGGGCGGAGCCGAACGTTTGATTTTGCCAGTGCGTGAGCAGGATAACGAATTGTAGAGGTGAGATTAAACCAGGGCGTGTCTTGAAACCCGCTGAAGTGCACTACCCCCCTAGGAATGATTATGAAACAAAGAATGAAAAACAAATAACAAAGGGACCCTTGCCTGGTCCCTTTATTCAAACATATGATCAATGACCCATTGGTACTCTTGTTCCAGGCGGGCTGCTAATTTATATTCTCTGCTGATGCTGCCTTCACGAATGAAACCTAGTCTATCAAATAAAGCTCGTGCCAGATCATCTCTAATCATTACCAGATCCATATCAGCAGTCTTATAGCTTCCAGAAGTATATATTCTTAACGCAGCTTCCATTCACGCTCGTTAATACTTTCGATCTGTCCGGATTCTATTGCTTTTCTGAAACGGTTGCGGGCAGTTTTCATCAGTAAGATCATTTCATCTTCTGTGCGAACCTTTGTGGATGTTGAAGTAGTGATAGCTTTTATACGTTTACGGTTATTCGCAACAGCAGCTATATCCAGCAGGCTCTTTTCAATCGTCCCTGATCTATTCCGGCTTGTCATTTAACTTTAACCATTGGCTGTCCGATATAAGATATATTAGAAGTAAAATATTGGTTGTAGGTATGGAAAAATACTGAATGATGGGAGAAGGAGACTGGAAATGAGTAGAATGAAATGGGTGCTTCGAGGCTTGCTTGCTCTGGTTATCACACTCACCGCTGTGATACCTGCGTCTGCTTGGGCTGCAGCTGGTGATATAACTTCAATTGAAATTACAGGCGGCAGCTCCAAGATGATGAGTGTAGGTGAAACAGCGTCCTATCAGGTGATGGCGGCGGTTGAAGGTTTTGATAACAAACAGGATGTTACCGGCGGAGTGACTTGGTCCACCAGCAATGCCGCTGTCGTTACGATTACCAAGGGCAAAGTGAAGGCGATTGCTGCAGGCGAAGCAGTCATTATTGCACAAGTGGACGGAGTCAAAGCTCAAGTGGCTGTTCAGGTTCAGGACAAAATTAAAAGTATCAAGGCTTCACCTAAGTCGTACAGCTTTGTCAAAGGAAACGAAGGTGCACTGCCAAAGGTAAGTATTACACGGGCAAATGGAAAAGAAGAGGATGTCACATCCGATATCGTATGGACTGTATCCAATAACTTGGCTGTGCTCGAAAATGGAAAGATCAAAGGGGTCACTCCTGGCCGGGTGCTGCTGCAGGGGAAATATGGGTCAACCACGGTTAAGGTGCCTGTAGTGGTGACGGACATTATAACCAAGGTGGAAATCACACCTACAGCAGTACAGCTCAATCTCAAGAAGTCCAAGGCACTTAAAGTTACGGGAACCTATTCTAATGGGAAAAAGGTCAATTTATCCAAATCCATTGTCTGGACCTCATCCAATCCCGGTGTGGCTGCGGTGAAAAATGGTTCGGTCAAAGCGTTGACGGAAGGACAAGCAACCTTGACAGGTACGTATCAAAACCAGACTGTGACTGTAACCGTCACTGTGGTGCCAACGCTCCAGAAGCTGATTATGGGTCAGAAGAGCCTGGTCTTGTCTCCACAATCCAGCATTACGCTGGGTGTGATGGCTAAATATGATACAGGGAAAACAACGATGGTTACAAGCAGTGCCGTGTGGAGCAGTTCCAAGCCGGGCGTTGCTTCAGTGACCAATGGCAAGATTGTTGCTGTGTCCAAGGGAAAGACGATTGTGTCTGCCAAATGGGGAAATAAAAAAGTGACGATACCCGTAACAGTAAAATAAATAAAACTTCTTGCCCTGTAAGGGCCTGAAGCAGGTTGATTTCCACTGAAGGCTTGATATGCGTCAACCTCTGGTTGAATCAATGTTATATACTATGAAGGAGGCGTGCCTAGCGCCTCCTTTTTTGAATTTAGATTAATCTGGATTAAGAGGTGATCTTGGAAATGACGGAACATCTGAAACCGGAGAATTGGCCTGCGTGGGCCACCGAACCAGTAGAGGTTGTAGAAGCTAACGCTTCCTGGAGAGTACAGGCTCAAGAAGAAATGAAGCAGTTAAGAGATCTTTTACAACACCTAGACATACATACATTCGAACATATTGGGAGCACGTCCGTGCCGGGTCTGCCTGCCAAACCGATCATTGATTTAATGGGGGCCGTGCAGTCTTGGGATGATATCTCTCTTATTACCAAGCGGCTTCATCCTGCCGGCTGGAATTATGTTCCGCCTGAACTGGATGGCCGGGAGTATAGGCGTTTCTGGGTCAGAGTCAAGGATGAAAAGAGGGCAGTGCACCTTCATCTCATGCGTTCAGGTGAGGAACGCTGGGAGCGTCAGATTCGATTTCGGGATGTGCTCAGAGAGCGGCCGGAATTGGTCAAGGCATACGCAGCACTAAAGTTGAGGCTTGCTGATGAGAATAAAGATGACAGAGAAGCATACACCAAGGCTAAAACCGAATTTATTACACAGGTTCTGGATGGGCGATTGTAGTGGAAGAAACAGAATGCTTATGAAAAATAGATTGGTATACGTAACCGCCGTGATCATAACGATGGCAGCCGGACTGGCCTCTAGAAAATATGGAGAATTTTTGCCGCAATGGATATACGATCATTTTGGAGACGCACTCTGGGCAGGCATGATCTATTTCGGTGTACGTGCAGTCTGTATCCATTGGGGCCGTGTAGGTGCAGTACTGGCGAGTGTCATGTTCAGCTTCATTATTGAATTCTCGCAGATGATTCACGTACCTTGGCTGAATCATCTGCGTTCTACAGTATGGGGAGCACTGATTCTGGGTCAGGGATTTCTTGTCATAGATTTGATTAGATACCTGTTCGGGATTTTGTGTGTTTATATCGTAGACCGATTTTTGCTGAGTCAAGTGATGAAGTCCTGAAACCAATATAATTCATAAGGAGGTACCTCAATGAATGTAGACAAACTTTTTGCGGCATCACCGGAATTTGAAACGGAGCGGCTGTACCTCAGACGGCTTACGATGGATGATCTGGATCCATATTTTGCGTTCGCATCTGATCCGAAAGTAAGTGAGCAGAGCTTGTGGCAGTGCCATCAGACGAAGGAAGATTCCATCGGTTATTTGGAACGGGTGCTGCGAAACTATGAGCAAAAAACGGTCTATCTCTGGGCCTTTGTGCTAAAAGAGACAGGACAGCTGATCGGTAGAGGCGGAATTTTTAATCTGGATGAATCCATGCAGCGCGCTGAAATGGGGTATGCTATCGCCAGCTCGTATTGGGGCAGGGGACTGGCTGTAGAAGCGATGCAGCCTGTCGTGGATTATTGCTTTGAGGAGCTGGACTGCAATCGGCTGGAAGGAAGATGCAACGCGGGTAATATTGGCTCTGCACGTGTAATGGAAAAGCTGGGCATGGTGCAGGAAGGATTGCTGCGCAAGCAGTTGAAAATAAAAGGTGTGTTTACCGACCAGAAATTGTACGCCCGCATTCGGGATGATCTATAATATTTGATTAATAATGGCTGCATCACAGCATCGAAGGAGGAAAAGCCCAATGATCTACAGTATTATTTCCCGTTCGTTATGGGACGAAGTTTCCAAAGGAGATACGTACGCACCGGAAAGTCTCCAGACCGACGGCTTTATTCATTGTTCCACAGCAGCTCAGATTCCATGGGTAGCCGGGCAGTATTATGCGGGCCGTACCGACCTCCTGCTGCTTGGGATTGAAGAGAGAGCTTTGAAGGCGGAACTGATTTATGAAGATCTATATGAGTTAAACGAGCTTTTTCCACACATCTATGGAGAGTTAAACCTGGATGCTGTAAGTAGAGTCATCAATTTTGAACCGAATGCAGATGGCACGTTTTCTTTTCCGGCATAATATCAGTCAGCGCTTTATGTACATTTGGAGAGGTGGTTAAGACGAATGGATACGAATCAGCTCTTTTTGGAGACAGCCGAGAAACAGTTTATCTATTACAAGCAGCTTGGCGAACGCGCGATGGCGCAGCTGGAGCCGGAGCAGTTATTCCAAACGTGGAATGAAGATACCAATAGTATTGCAGTGATTGTTAAACACTTGTGGGGCAATATGAGATCACGGTGGACGGATGTGCTGACAACGGATGGAGAGAAGCCATGGCGTGAACGCGACGCTGAATTTGTTGGTGATTTTCATACCCGGGAAGAGCTGCTTGCCAAGTGGGAAGAGGGCTGGGGCTGTCTGCTTGGAGCACTGCGTTCGATAACTCCGGAGCAAATGTCCCGGATCATATATATTCGGAATGAAGGCCATACCATCATGGAAGCCATTATGCGGCAGTTGGCACATTATCCTTATCATGTGGGGCAGATTATTCATATTGCCAAAATGCTGAAGCAAGCCTCGTGGGATAGTCTTTCTATACCACGAAGTGGATCGGACAGCTATAACAAAGGCAAATTTTCCAAGCCAAAAACAACAAAACATTTTACAGAGGACGAGCTTCATATGGAAAAGAGGGACTAACAAGAATGACACATATCGCATTGATACGTCATGGCAGTACAGCATGGAATAAAGAAAAGCGTTCACAGGGACAGACGGACAACCCGCTGGATCAGGAAGGCAGAGAACAGGCGGCTTTGCTGGCAGTAAGGCTGGCGGAGGAATCATGGGATGCCATCTATGCCAGTGATCTGGAAAGGGCAAGTGAGACGGCACGGATCATCGGAGAACGGCTGCATATTCAAGAGATTCATCTGGACCCGAGGTTACGTGAAATGAGCGGAGGACAGGTGGAAGGGACGACAGAGGAGGAGCGCATTGCGAAGTGGGGGGCAGACTGGAGTTCCCTGGATCTGGGAAAAGAACTTCCCGAGGCAGGAGCTGCTCGTGGCATAGCTGTGCTTGAAGATATCATTCGCCAGCACCCGGATGGACGAGTGATCGTGGTGAGTCACGGGGCTGTGCTTCGCAATACGCTGCGAACACTGGTGCCGGAGCTGGATATTCGTGTGAAATTGGGGAACACATCCATTACACGGATGATACATCAAGATCAGGTGTGGCAGTGTGAGCTGTACAACTGCAGTACACATCTGGCACAGGGGAAAGGATCGTTGTAAATGGACGCAATCACGTTAAAACAGAAGCTGCAGCAGATCCAAACTGTGAACCATGCTGCAGATCAGGTCGAACAGCCCTATGAACTCGCGCTGCATATGATGAAGCATATCGGTAACCCGGACCCTGTCCTCCGGGATGAGCTTATCTATATTACGCTCGCCACATGGATTGGTCAGAACGTCTTTGCGGATGATCAGCTTAAGGCTTTGATGCAGCTGGCACTGGATGATGAACATCTCTTCTACAGAATCGGAGAACAGGAAACAGACAGTGTATTTACTCGAACGTTTTCTGTGCTGATCCTGCCGCCCATCTTGAGTATGGACCGTCAGCGGTCTTTCCTGCAAAGAGAAGATGCGGCATGGATTCAGCAGCGATTGATTACTTATCTGAGAGAGGAAAAGGATGTTCGCGGCTATGTAGAGGACAAAGGGTGGGCACACGCTTCGGCTCATGCTGCCGACGCTGCGGAGGATCTGGCACAGTCAACGTATCTTGAACAGACTGATTTGCAGGCGCTGCTCCATGCACTCTCCATAAAAGTTATGGAGTCCGGCAGAGCGTACATCTATGATGAAGATCAGCGTATGGCCCAGGCAGCCGTGGCTATTTTGAATCGTAACCTGCTGGAACAGGCAGCACTTGAAGCCTGGGTTGCCCAGCTTCAGACAGCGAGGAGCGAAGACGTCAGGGATGGTATGACGCTGCAGGAAAACAGTCACATGAGTGTGAATATCAGAATGTTTATGCAGTCTCTTTATTTTGCTGTACGTAATAAAGAGGGTGAGCCGTTTCCGGTAGTTCGTTCGCTGCTGTTAAAAGCATTGGTAGGCGGAGAAGTATAAGAAAGGTATAAGAGAAGTGCAGAGGGATACATGGAATAATAACCAATTCAATCAGCAAGGTAACAAAGCTCAAAGGGAGAGATGGGCATGGCCGCAACCACCTACAACTGGACGGAGGAAATGTTGTCTCCACTCGGGGAGCATGGGATCGTGATCCGCTGCGGCAGTGTACTCTCGGAAGAAGTGCATCAGAGGGTAATGTCGGTATGTGTTTTGCTGGAAAAGGGTGCTGTGACAGCTGCAGTAGAGTGGGTGCCATCCTATCTGTCAGTCACATTATTTTACGATCCGCTTTTGTTGTCATATGACGAGATCAGCAGTATACTGCTGCAGCGGCTGAGCAGCCTGAAGGAAAGAGATCACTTAGATAACCCGCATGAATGCGGTAAGCCGGGTAAATCCAAGGATACGAAACCGAAAGGAAAACCGGCATCCCCCAGAATCATGACCATTCCGGTATGTTATGGCGGAGAGTTCGGGCCGGACATAGCACATGTAGCTGCGGAACATGATTTAACGACAGAGGAAGTTGTTGCGATCCATTCATCTGTGGATTACCTCGTACATATGATTGGATTTGCTCCGGGTTTTCCTTATCTGGGAGGGTTACCGGAGCGAATTGCCACACCAAGAAGGGGAACGCCACGGCTTCGGGTAGAGGCAGGAACGGTAGGCATTGGCGGTTCGCAGACGGGAATTTATCCGATAGCAACGCCAGGAGGATGGCAGTGTATCGGCCGCACGCCAGTCCGCTTGTTCCGTCCGGAACTGAACTCGCCGAGTCTGCTTAAAGCTGGGGATGTGGTTCGTTTTCAACCGATTACGATGCAGGAATATGTGGAAATGGCAAGGAGGGAGGTTGAATGATGGGTGTGGAGATCATTCGTCCCGGCTTGTTGACCACCGTCCAGGATGAAGGCAGAATGGGGTTTCGCCGTTATGGTGTGTCGGTGGGTGGCGTTATGGATTCGTTTGCGGCCAGAGCGGCGAATATACTTGTCGGCAATTCACGGCGTGAAGCGGTAATTGAAATTACGATGGCAGGACCCGAGCTTCGATTTCAGAAGGATCAATTGATTTCGCTCTGTGGTGCCGATCTGAGTGCTGCGGTAGATCGGCAGCGCGTGCCTTTGTGGCGTCCCGTGCTGCTGAGAGCCGGAAGTATATTGAAATTTGGAGTATGCCGGCATGGCATGCGTGCATATATGGCACTGGCTGGCGGAATTGATGTACCTGAAGTGATGGGCAGTCGAAGCACGGACCTCAAAACGGGGATTGGCGGTATGCATGGAAGGGCGCTGCGTACATCCGATGTGCTAACTGCAGGCATGATCTCGGATGAAGTACAGCAATGGATACGTGTTATGGCGATGCATGCAGGCGAGAACGAATCTATGGCAGCTCCATCATGGCGATTGTCGGAGCGGAATGGGCCCGGCTATGACGGAAGACCTGTTATTCGGGTGATGCCGGGTCAAGACAGTTCGTACTTTGAGGCGGATAGCCTGAAGCAGTTTTATGCCGGCGATTACGTGGTCTTACCTCAATCGGATCGCATGGGGTACCGAGTGCAGGGCGCAAAGCTGGAATTGGCTCAGCCGCTGCAGCGTTTATCCGAAGCAGTCTCTTATGGCACCGTGCAGGTACCGACAGATGGACAGCCTATTGTGTTAATGGCAGATCATCAGACCATTGGAGGGTATCCTGTAATTGCACAGACAGCTGCGGTAGATCTGCCGATTCTGGCTCAAGCCAAGCCGGGAACACGGTTTTCTTTTGCACCGATTACGAAAGAAGAAGCGCGAAATCTGTACGTGAAGCGGGAGAAAGAGCTGCAGCTGATGGATCAGATGATTCGGAGAAAAATGGCTGCATGGGAGGCGGTATAATGGATAGATCACTTACACTGGATATCAATTGTGATCTCGGTGAAAGCTATGGGGCTCACCGGATTCTAATGGAGTCTGATGAGGCCATCCTGCCTTTGGTGACCTCAGCCAATATCGCCTGCGGGTTCCATGCCGGTGATCCTGCTGTCATGCGCCTGACGGTTGAGCGGGCAATAGCTCATAGCGTCGCGGTTGGCGCACATCCCGGGCTTCCTGATTTGCAGGGATTTGGACGAAGAATGATGGATATCACGCCTAGAGAAGCTTATGACATGGTCGTATATCAGATTGGTGCATTGGATGCTTTTGTCCGGGCAGGTGGAGGACAGCTGCATCATGTTAAACCGCACGGAGCGCTGTACAATATGGCGGCAGCCGATGCCAAACTTGCCGAGGCGATTGCCGAAGCGGTCTATCAAGTACGTCCGGAGGCATACCTGTATGGTCTGGCTGGTAGTGAGTTGATCAGAGCAGCCGAACGAATTGGTGTGCGGGGAGTGAATGAAGTATTTGCAGATCGCACGTATAGTTCGGAGGGCCAGTTAACACCCCGCAGTCATGAAGGCGCACTGATAGAACAGCCGGAAAAAGCACTGGCTCAGGTATTGCGAATGGTTGTGGATGGAGTAGTCGTCTCTACGTCGGGTAGTGAGGTTCCGATTACTGCAGATACGCTCTGTATCCATGGCGATGGCAGACAAGCTTTGACATTCGCTCGGGAGATCCGCCTGCTTCTCGAAGCGGAGGGAATAGTCATGACTGCCTTTCACGAAAAATAAGTTAATATGGATGGAGAATGGAGGATATATCATACCATGAAACCCATACGGAATTCGGCCAAAGCGGTCATCGTTCAGGAGGGGCGTTTGTTACTGATTCGTCTGGAAGACCAGTACGGTGATGCTTATGTTTTCCCTGGCGGCGGGCAGGAAAAAGGCGAGGAGTTGAAAGATGCTGCTGCACGGGAGTGCCTGGAGGAGATTGGACAGGCTGTGCAGGTAGGTGAGCTTTTACATATTCGTGAGTACATCGGAGCCAATCATGAGTTTGCCGAGTGGGATGCTGATATCCATCAGGTCGAATTTTATTTTGCATGCAGTCTTGTTGACCGGGAGGCTTCTGTCTTTGAAGGTTCTAACCCGGATGATCATCAGGTGGCCGTGGAGTGGATTGCGCTTGAGAAACTGGACCAAATTCGTCTGTATCCCAAAACGATCGGTGAATTGCTTTTAAATAAAGGAAAGCAGCGTATCTACCTTGGCGACCTGAATTAGGCATAACTTTTCTAAAATTGTCACGTATACGTTCTGGGTTTGGGGATTCAACATAGGTGAGGCGGGTACACTATAAGTACAGGCATTTGCACACTAATCAGGCATCTGTTCTTAATTAGTAGGCACAACTGTACCGCGTATTAGGAGATCTATGTTCAATGTAAAGGACAGAGATTTTTACTAATAATCCAAGAAAGGCTTTAAAAGCTTTCTGGCTTTTAGCTGCTTTTACCACTGGAAGATCAGCAGCACTAGTGAAGGGGACAAGATCGCTTCTGAAGAGCAAGGAAGTCGCTCGTTGTCTCCAAATTTTAAATGTAACTCTAAGTTTGAGGAATTGTGCTTAGTGGAGAGAACCGAATCGATTCTGAAGAAGCGAAGCGCTCGCTTTTATCACCGGATTATTTCCCATTAAACAGCTATTCAATAATAAATCCGGGGATAACAGCGATCGGAAGAACGATCCGTTTACGTAACGTTTCTGCACAATTTGTCAAACACTCCCCAACCTGAAAGGAGCAACTCCCATGAACCAGAACGAATTGGAACAAAACATTGTGAAAGCTTTGGAAAATAACCCGTTTTGCAGCTTTTCAACCGTAGAGAATGGCAAGCCGAAGTCTCGTTATATGGCTCTTTTCAATGATGGACTGAACATTCATCTGGCTACCAACCGCCGTACGCATAAGGTAGAAGAACTGGAGAAAAATCCGAATGTCAGCCTGCTGCTCGGTTACGAAGCTGGAGGCTCCAAGGAAGTGGTTGAGATCGAGGGTACATGTGAAGTAACCAAAAATGAGGGTCTGCGTGAGCAGGTATGGAATGATGAGTTAAAGGCATGGTTCGATGGACCTAATGACCCTAACTATGTCATTTTGGATATTACACCTTCCAGAATTGAATATACTGGCAAAGACCATGAACATCATGTATGGGAACAGTGATTCATTCTGACATTATTTCAGCAATTTCTTTGCGGAGCTCCGTTGTCAGATGACGAAGCCTGCTGCCCTATAATAACCGTGAATGCCTTCTCAAGGCTTCACGGTTTTTTTGGTGATATCGTATCAATGCAGCTTAGATCAGCTGGGTGTAATGGTGATGTAATATACGTAATTTAAATAAAATAACCCTAATTATTCCCTAAAATACTGCGGAAATTGTCGAATTTACGCATGAAAATGTAATTCTGACCAGGTATGTGCGGATAACGTAAAAATTAATGCTTTTCAACGGTTTAACATTACGTTATGATTTGGATGTAAATGACGCGCACAGATATGAATAGGTGTTCATGTGAGATAAACTAACCTGATGTCCATTAATGAATCTTCATTGGATTATCAGCACGCACAACCCATGAAATCTATTATTTTCTGTGCTTGTTGTTTGCGAATATGGCATGATTCGATGTACATAACCGGGAGGGGTTATTTTGAAGAAAAGCAAAAAAGTGTTATCAAGCCTGACTGCCGCTTTCGTTGCGTTAAACGTGCTTGCGGTATTTCCGGTACCTGTATCGGCTGCAGATGCGGCCAAAGTCAAATTGCGGATCATGGAGACAACAGACATTCATGACAACCTGATCAATTACGACTATTATTCGGACAAAGAGACAGATCAATATGGTCTGGCCAAAACAGCTTCGCTGATCAAGAAAGCTCGTGAAGAAGCGAAAAACAGCTTGTTGTTCGACAACGGTGACTTGATTCAGGGCAACCCGATGGGAGACTATGTAGCGAAGATCGATCCTCTGAAAAAGGGTGAAACTCACCCTGTATATAAAGCGATGAATCTGCTTGACTATGATGCAGGCAACATCGGTAACCATGAATTCAACTATGGTCTCGATTTCCTTGACATGACGCTGGAGGGAGCTAACTTCCCTTATATTAATGCCAATGTCTATGTGGACGATGGTGATCAAGATGAAACAAACGACAAAAACTATTTTACCCCATACAAAATTTTGGACAAGAAAGTTACGGATGAAAATGGTAAGGAGCATACCATTAAAGTGGGTGTGATCGGCTTTGTGCCGCCGCAAATCATGCAGTGGGACAGCGCCAACCTGGAAGGCAAAGTAATAGCCAAGGATATTATTGCTACCGCGAAAAAGTTTATTCCGAAGATGAAAGCCGAAGGTGCAGACATTATCGTAGCGATTCCTCACTCCGGATTTGAAGATATTCCGCAAACCGACCTGATGGAGAATTCCGTGCTGTACCTGAGTCAAGTGGAAGGCATCAATGCCATCCTGTTTGGACATGCCCACAAAGTGTTCCCTAGTGCAGACTTCAAAGGTAAAAAAGGAGTAGATCTGGAGAAGGGTACAATCAACGGTGTTCCTGCTGTAGAGCCGGGCTTCTGGGGTGACCATCTCGGAATCATTGATCTGGATCTGGAGCAGGTGGACGGCAAATGGAAAGTGGTTGATTCCAAAACGGAAGCTCGTCCGATCTATGATACAGCAAACAAAAAATCGCTGGTCGATGCAGATCAGGCAATTGTTGATGCTGTCCATGACGAGCACGAGGGCACACTGAAGTATGTACGTGGTCCAGTTGGTGAATCGACAGCACCAATCAACAGTTTCTTTGCTCTGGTGCAGGATGACCCATCTATTCAGATCGTAACCAATGCACAGAAATGGTATGTAGAGAAGAAGCTGCAGGGTACCGATTATGAGAATGTTCCTGTCTTGTCGGCAGGTGCACCTTTCAAAGCGGGTGGACGTTCCGGTGCTTCCTATTACACCAACATTCCTAAAGGTACAATTGCGATTAAAAATGTGGCAGACCTTTACGTGTATCCCAATACGGTACATGCTGTAATGGTTAATGGTGCTGAGTTGAAAGAGTGGTTAGAATGGTCAGCAGGCCAATTTAACCAGATCCATCCAGCCAAAGGCGGTCAGCAGCAGCTGATTAACATGGATTTCCCGACGTATAACTTCGATGTTATTGACGGGGTAACCTATCAGATCGATGTCACTCAACCAGCCAAATATGACGGCAAAGCAGCGGTTGTCAATGCATCAGCAAGCCGGATCAAAAATCTGAGTTTTGAAGGCAAACCGGTTGATCCAGCACAGAAATTCATCGTAGCAACCAATAACTATCGTGCGTCTTCATCCAAACTGGCTAACCCGGATGGCAAACGTATCGTTCTGGCAGCACCGGATGAGAACCGTCAAGTCATTATCGACTATATTCGTGAAAACAAAACAATTAACCCCACAGCAGACGGCAACTGGTCATTGGCACCAATCCAGCCATCTGCCGGGGTAACAAAAGCACTGAATGACCTTGAAGTCGTATTTGCTTCTTCTCCAGATGCCAAAGATCTGGTTGAAGCCAATCCGGCAATGTCTTTCATTGGTACTAATAAAGATGGTTTTGCAGAATACGGATTGAAACTGACAGGTGAGGCAGCGACGCCAAAACCGGGAACTGATCCAGCTCCAAAACCCGAGCCAACACCAGAACCGAAACCAGAACCATCACCGGCGCCAACGCCGAAACCGACGCCATCACCTAAACCGCAGCCGGAAAAACCAGCTGTAAATACTAAGGTGGTGCATGTCGTGAAAAAAGGGGACAACTTGTACCGCATCGGCCTGAAGTATGGTGTGGACTGGCGTGTACTTCTAAAAACAAATCAAATTACAAATGTGTACAACCTGAAAGTTGGACAAAAAATTGTCATTCCTGCTTCATAGACTTTAATAATGGGTACAGAGGAAAGACTGGCAGTCATCAGACTGCTGGTCTTTTTTGTGAGAGAAGTGAATACAACTGTTTCTATAAACGTCATATAGGAAGTCATCAAAACAATAGAGATTAATTTCAACACGCATGATATACTATTTACAAACTTTGGGTATAAACGTGATAACATTAATGACGTACAGCTTGATAAACTGGCAAGGGGGTTCTACATGAATTGCAGTGGCTGCAGTCCGATCTATCCAATAGAGGGTCAAGGTACGCTGTACCTGCGTCCCGTCTCCCCTGCTTTGCTGGAAGCGCTGCAAACCAAG
Organism: Paenibacillus sp. FSL R7-0652; assembly: GCF_038595045.1. Classification (NCBI taxonomy): domain Bacteria; kingdom Bacillati; phylum Bacillota; class Bacilli; order Caryophanales; family Paenibacillaceae; genus Paenibacillus; species Paenibacillus sp. FSL R7-0652. The sequence continues at coordinate 526,783 of NZ_CP152001.1, forward strand.
GGAAGGCATGTTGAATATTCAGAAGAGATGCTCTGGTTCCATTTTTCAGATGTGCAGGAGCTGCAGATTCGAATGGAAGAGATCGTTCATTTGGAGAGAATGTTATCCATTTCTCTTATGGCTCAGATGAGATCTGCTTCTGATGTTTTTGCAGGAGATGCTGATGGTGCATGGATCAACCTATCCATGCAGCACTCCAGAGTCAAACATGCCGATATCGTTTCCATCATTTTGGAACGCCAGTTTAGCAGTTATATGCAGCCGATCGTCGATGCCTCAGAGTGCATTATTGGATTTGAGTTTTTGCTCCGTCCGGCGGAACACGGAAGAGCTTTTAGTTCCTATGAATTGTTTGAAGTGGCACATGAAACGGGGCTGCACTCATTTCTGGACCGAACAGCTCGTATTAAGGCTATTGAAACCAGTGCGAGGCTCCTGCCTCGTGGTGTCAAACGTTTTGTTAACTTCCTGCCTTCCTCCATCTATAACCCCGAATACTGCCTGACACATACATTTGAGGCTATTGAACGCCTCTCACTGGACCCCAAGGACTTCGTCTTCGAGGTTGTGGAAACGGAACAGATTCAGCATCTGTCGACGCTGCAGCATATTTTTAAGGTTTATCGTGCTCATGGCATGTCGGTAGCATTGGATGATGTAGGTGCCGGGTATTCCACCATTGAGCTGATGAACCGGCTGGAGCCTGATTTTGTCAAAATTGACCGAAGCCTTATCGATCATTGTGATCAGGATCGCATCAAACAGCAGAAGATTGTGGACATTGTCCAGATGTCTAGTCAATTTGGCGGCAAAGTGCTTGCTGAAGGTATTGAACGGATCGAAGAATTTGATTTCTGTCGCTCGGTGGGAATTGAACTCGCGCAGGGCTATTATTTTGGGAAACCGGCAGCGTATCCTCCAGACGGGCCGTACTTGGGTGCATCGTATAAAGCTGTGAAATAAATCATGTTTTAACTTTATAGTACAGAACAGGCTGCTCCCAATAGGAAGCAGCCTGTTTGTCGTAAACCGCATTCTTATCAAATAAACCTCATTGTTAGCCGATATATAATATAAGCCAATAGAAGTTCAAAGTTTATACATAACAAAGAGAATGGCTTCATAAATACAAGGGGGAAAAACAAATGAACAAAATCCAGGAGCACAGACCTGAAAAAAGTGAGAAACCTGTCAAACCAGTCAAAGCAAAACCGAATATAAACAAAAAGAAGAGTAAAAAGAAGACTTTTGTCTGGAATATCAGAAATAAAATGCTCGTTTCGTTCCTGATCGTACTCTTGGTACCGAGTTTGGCGATTAGTATAGTGTCTTTGTATATCGCAGAAGATACGGTGCAGGGGCAGTTGAATGACAGTGCCGTGCAGAGTGTAAGTACGGCCAATAAAATAGTGGAAAGTCAGGTCAACAGCAAAATTTTTGACATTAATTTCTTCTCGGATTCACTCGAACCGACCTTGATCAAAGGAGAGAATGATAGTACTGAGCTTCAGGCCAAGCTCGCTCAGTATCTAGGGCTGCATCCAGATGCTCTTAATATTTTCGTAGGGACGAAGGATGGGGTCATGGTTCGCGGCAAGCCAACAGAGAGCAGTCTGCGAGGTGAAGCATATGATCCAAGAGAGCGGGATTGGTACAAGCTGGCGATGGAGAAGCCGGGTACAATTGCTGTTTCTCCAGTCACCCAAAATACAGACGGCACAGCCGTTGTGTTTATCTCTAGGACCTTAAAAGATCAATCCTCCGTGATAGGATTGTCACTGGACTTGACGAATCTGCAAGATCAGGCCTCTATCAAGGTCGGGAAAGAAGGATATGTTATTATCCTGGATGCCAACAAAAATGTTGTTGTTTCCCCTGTGCAGGAAGCAGGTACTAAAGAAGACAGTGCAGCTTTGGAACCGATGTACGAAAGTAAGGAAGGTCAATTCGACTATGTATACGAAGATCGCTCCAAAATGATGATTTTCTCTACCAATGAAGCCACTGGCTGGAAAATAGCAGGTACGATGTTCAAGAGCGAAGTCACCGACGCAAGCAAAGAAATTCGATTAGCTACACTCATCGTTCTTCTGGCTTCCGTATTTCTGGCTGTAATCTTTATTATCTGGTTTACTCGTTCGATGCTTCGTCCAATCAAGCGGCTTCAGGAATCAGCCCGTGCAGTGAGTAAAGGTGATCTGACCGTGAAGATGGATAGCAGACGTAAGGATGAGGTAGGTGAACTGGCGAAATACTTCGAACGTATGGTGGATAACTTACGGATGATGATTCTGGGCGTACAGGAAACGGCAGAGCAGGTATCCGCATCTTCGCAAGAGCTGTCTGCAAGTGCAGACCAGACAACTAAAGCTATTGAACATTCAACAATGGCTATTCAAGAGCTTGCTGAGGGTGCTGAGCAGCAGGTGAACAGTGTGAAGGACGGATCGGGACAGATGAGCCGGATGGCAGAGGATGTGCGTCTGATGTCAGAGCGCGTGCAATCCATTACAACAACAATGCGGGATACGTCGGGTGCAGCATCTTCAGGGAATAAAGCAGCGGGACAGGCTGTCGAACAGATGAACATCATCCAGGAGACTGTAGAGCAGTTAGGAAAAGTTGTTCAGTCCCTTAATACCCGTTCGGTTGAGATTGGCAGTATGGTTGACGTCATTGCTTCCATCTCCAAACAGACCAACCTGCTTGCCTTGAATGCGTCTATTGAAGCAGCCCGAGCAGGCGATGCAGGGCGTGGATTCGCAGTCGTGGCTGGTGAGGTGCGTAAGCTGGCTGAAGAATCCGGCAGTTCTGCAGCCCAGATTGGTGAACTTGTCCATAATATTCGTCAGGATATGGATTCGGCTCTGACAGCGATGAATGCAGCCCAAAGCCGGGTTGGTGATGGTATACAAGCTGTAAATACATCTGAACAATCTTTTGCTCAAATTCGTGAAGCTGTGGAAAATGCAGTCTATACGCTGGATGCATTGTCCGAAACGACAAAACAATTGGAGAGCGGTGCGTCTCATGTTGTTCGAACGATGACGGATATCTCGAACGTCACGCAAGAATCGGCGGCAAGCACCGAATCAGTATCTGCTTCTTCGCAGGAACAGCTTGCTTCCGTTGAGGAGATTGCGTCTTCTTCTGCTCATTTGAACAGCATGGCAGAACAGTTACAGGGACTGCTCGGTATGTTCAAAATGGTGGATGATCCTGCCAAAAACGACAACAAGTCTTGAATGTCGAAGGTCAATATCCTGTATTTGTAATATAGAAGAAAATAAAGATAGACAATCCTCCTGTGGGCCTGTATAAATATATCGTCTGGTTCTTACACGCAAGGCATGCGATGTATTTTAATTATGGAACGTCAATATAAACATGTTCAGTCAGGACAGCAGGAGGAACTATGGTATATGCAGCAATTTTAATATTTGTTTTGACGATCACGATGGTGATCTGGCAGCCTCGCGGCATTGGAATAGGTTGGAGTGCTTCAGGGGGAGCAATCCTGGCTCTGGCAGCCGGGGTAGTCACCCTGAATGACGCTTCGGATGTAGCTTCTATTGTATGGAATGCTACGCTGGCTTTTGTTGGTATTATTATGATTTCATTGATTTTGGACGAAACCGGGTTTTTCGAGTGGGCGGCCCTTCATATGGCAAGGCTGGCTGGAGGCAGCGGACGAAGGCTGTTCCTTTATTCCATTTTGCTGGGCGCGGCAGTGTCTGCCTTGTTTGCGAATGACGGTGCAGCGCTTATTCTGACACCGATCGTCCTGGCGATGGTTCGTGCGTTGAAGTTTGATGAGCGCATGGTACTGGCCTTTGTTATGGCGAGCGGATTCGTAGCGGATACCACTTCACTGCCGCTGGTCGTCAGCAATCTGGTAAACATTGTGTCTGCCGATTTCTTCGGCATTACATTTGTAGAGTATGCGGTGCGTATGATTGTGCCCAATCTGTTCTCGATTGCAGCGAGTACGGCGATGCTGTTTATGTTTTATCGCAAAAGCATTCCGCAGACTTACGATATCACCGCTGCCCGAGACCCGAAGGAAGCAATCCGTGATCCGCGTGTCTTCAAGATTGCCTGGTTTATGTTGGGTCTGCTGCTGGTCGCCTATGCTTCCAGTGAATTCCTCCCGATTCCCGTCTCCGTTATTGTAGGTGCGGTGGCGCTCTTATTCGGTATTCTTGCACGCAAGAGTGAAGCGGTAGATTTAAAGCGGGTGGTCAAAGAAGCACCTTGGTCCATCGTTGTCTTCTCGGTGGGCATGTATATTGTAGTATACGGTCTGCGTAATGCCGGGTTAACAGATCACCTGAGCAGCTGGCTGGATGCTGTAGCGAATTATGGTCTGCTTGCTGCATCACTGGGTATGGGACTGATGGCTGCTGTATTATCATCCGTGATGAACAACCTGCCAACAGTGTTAATCAATCTGCTTGCCATTCAGGGGACGCATACAGAGGGGATCTTAAGAGAGGCTATGATCTATGCCAATGTGATTGGTTCCGATCTGGGTCCGAAGATGACACCGATCGGATCACTGGCCACCCTGCTGTGGCTGCATGTATTGTCACGCAAAGGCGTGAAGATTACGTGGGGATATTACTTCAAGGCAGGCATCATCCTGACGGTTCCAACGTTGTTGATTACGTTGGCAGGACTAGCATTATGGCTGTGGATTTTAGGGTGAAGATATCGAGTTTATAATTTATAAGATAGTTATGATTCAAAGGGCTGTTTTCATCAGATGTGTTAAACACATCCGTTGAGACGGCCTTTTTTGCTTTTGTTCATATCTTTTCTCGGGACGAACCTTGTTTGAGTCAGGACTTCCATTGCTGCCACCCATAGCTGGAATCAAAGCTTTTGGAATTCCAACGAAGTGATCAAGTGCAGGAGACGGAATCGATTCTGTAGAAGCGAAGCGCTCGCCTTTGTCTCGGAATGTTTACATATGAAAAATAAAATCCATAACGATTTGGAGACAACAGCGATCGGAAGAATGATCCGTAACCGAAACGCCCAGCACGGAGTACTCTTTCCCCTGCCCCTCCCTTTTGGATGGGGAATCAAATGTTTTAGAAACAGATGAGCGCTGACGCAGCGGAGGCAACAGAACGATTGTGGAAAAGCGAAGCGCTCGCCTTTATCCCCGGATATAATCCTCTACATTATTAATCCAATATATTCGGGGATAACAGCGATTGAAACAACGTCCGTTCCCGAAGCGGCTGCCAGCAATCAAAAATATGTTTCGTATTTTATCCCCATTCATATTTTTAACATTGCGTTTACAAAACATTGATTTTCAGATGACATACCGAAATTACAATGATTAAAGAGTTGATGGTGATCACACAAATTCACAAAACGCCATCACTACATTGGGGGAGGAAAACAAAACATGTTTAAAAAGTTGCCGTTTATTTTGATGACCTTAACGTTCGTACTGGTGCTTGCAGCATGCGGATCGAAAAACGACGCAGGTACGACAAATGGAGCCGCAAGCAGTGGATCAGGAGAAGGTGCTGCTGCTGAACTCAGCGGTAACATTCTGGCTGTTGGATCAACAGCACTGCAGCCTCTGGTAGAGCAAGCTGGACAAAAATTTATGGCAGTTGATGAATATAAGAACGTAATGGTTCAAGTACAAGGTGGCGGTAGTGGTACGGGCCTGACACAGGTTTCCGAAGGACAAGCCACAATCGGTAACTCTGACGTTTTTGCAGAAGAGAAGTTGAAAGACGAAGCGAAAGCTAAAGAACTGGTTGATCACCAAGTAGCAGTCGTAGCCATCGCACCCGTAAGCAACAAAGATGCAGGTGTAACGGATCTGACGAAAGAACAACTGGTTGATATTTTCTCCGGTAAAATCAAGAACTGGAAAGATGTTGGCGGTAAAGACCAAGCCATCGTCATTGTTAACCGTCCAGGCAGCTCCGGTACACGTGCAACGTTTGAGAACTTTGCGCTTGGAACGAAAGTAGAAGATATTCAAGGTTCAATTCAAGAGGATTCTTCCGGTACAGTTAAGAAACTTGTAGCTGAAACGCCAGGAGCAATTGGTTATTTGGCTCTGTCTTACCTGGATGACAGCCTGCAAGTTCTGAAATATGGTGGTGTTGAAGCTACAGTCGAGAACGTAGAAGCAGGAACATATCCGGTATGGGCTTATCAGCACATGTATACAAAAGGTGAGCCGGATGCGGCAACAAAAGCATTCCTCGACTATATGCTCAGTGATGAAATCCAACAAAAAGACGTTAAGGATCTGGGCTACATTCCGGTATCCGGCATGAAAGTAAAACGCGATGCAGCAGGTAATGTGACTCAGTAACACGCTTTGGACTTGCGCATACAGCGAAAGAGGCGGACCCATGTCCTGCCTCTTTACGCGGTTTGCTGAATAACTTTCCCATATTTTGCACTAATTCCACTATAGAAGGATGGTTGTTATGGAACAGACCGAAGGGGGAACGGTGATGAACAGCAAGTTGAAACCACGCCGGCCCTTGAGAGAGAAACATTACTGGGAAGAGTGGACGGGACGGATTTATACGTCGATATGTGTCGTGTTCCTGATCGTTGTCATGTTTTCCATCGTATATTTTGTGGCATCCAAAGGGTTATCGACCTTTTTCCAGGATGGCATCAGTCTGCGTGAATTTTTATTCGGCAAAACATGGAATCCGGCAGGTGAGCCTGCAGTATATGGTGCATTGCCGTTTATCACGGGTTCATTCACAACCACCCTGCTGGCAGCTTTAATTGCAAGTCCACTTAGTCTGTGTGCAGCACTCTTTATGACAGAGATTGTACCCGGTAAAGGTAAAAAGATTTTGCAGCCTGCGATTGAATTGCTCTCCGGTATTCCGTCTGTTGTATACGGATTTATCGGTCTGAGTGTAATCGTTCCTATGCTGCGCAGTATTTTCGGAGGAGCCGGCATCGGAATTGCAGCCGGATGTCTGGTTCTATCCGTGATGATTCTGCCTACCGTAACCAGCATTATGGCTGATGCGCTGTCAGCTCTACCCAAAGGTCTGCGTGAATCTTCTTATGCGCTCGGTGCCACACGATGGCAGACGATCTATCGCGTAATCATTCCGACAGTACTTCCCGCTTTGCTGACAGGTATTGTTCTCGGTATGGCTCGGGCGTTCGGTGAGGCTTTGGCAGTACAGATGGTTATCGGTAATGCGCCGCATGTACCGCAATCCCTGCTCGAATCCGCTTCAACATTAACAAGTGTAATCACCCTGAGTATGGGTAATACCACGATGGGTTCTGTTCATAACAATGCATTGTGGAGCATGGCGCTTGTCCTGCTGGTAATGACCTTTGTCTTTGTCATTCTGGTTCGCCTGCTTGAAAGGAGGAACCGGGTATGAGAATGAAGCCAAAAACAGCGGATAAAATTGCAACAGTTGTCATCGTAATTCTGGCTCTCTTCATTGTTGTGCTTTTGCTCGGTTTACTCGGATTTATTCTGTTCCGGGGCATTGGACAGATCAACTGGCACTTCCTGACGAGTGCACCGCAATTGCTCAAAGGCGGCGGCGGTATCGGACCGCAGCTCTTTAACTCTGTATTTTTGCTCGTTCTAACATTGATTATTACGATCCCGCTCGGCTGGGGCGGAGGTATTTATATGGCGGAATACGCCAAACCGGGGCGGATTACAAGTTTCATTCGTCTGGTTGTCGAAGTATTGTCATCCTTCCCGTCGATCGTTATCGGTTTGTTTGGACTTTTGCTGATCGTCAATACGTTTGGCCTTGGTTTCTCCCTGTTATCGGGTGCAATGGCACTGGCCATATTTAACCTGCCGCTGATGGTCCGTACGACGGAGCAGGCCTTCCGGGCTGTTCCTAAAGAGCAGAAAGAAGCAGGGCTTGCCCTAGGTTTGTCCAAATGGAAAATCATTACGTCCATCCTGCTGCCTGTGGCACTGCCGAGCTTGATCACAGGGACCATTCTGGCCTCTGGCCGGATCTTTGGTGAAGCCGCAGCGCTGATGTTTACTGCGGGTATGAGCAGTCCGCCGCTGGACTTTACGGATTGGAATCCGACAAGCCCAAGGTCACCGATTAACCCGCTGCGCCCTGCGGAAACACTAGCGGTGCATATCTGGAAAGTCAACAGTGAAGGCATTGGGCCGGATTCCAAAGAAATCGCAGCAGGTGCTTCTGCCGTGCTGGTCATTCTGGTATTGGCTTTCAATCTGAGTGCACGCTGGATCGGCCGGGTGGTTTACCGCCGGATGACAGCTTCGAAATAAGGAGGAACCCTACATGGCCATACCATTTGGTACGGAACAGTTAAGCATATATTATGGGCATTTTCAGGCCGTGAAACAGATCAGCCTGACTTTTCCCGAAGCCAGTGTAACGGCCCTGATTGGGCCGTCCGGATGCGGTAAATCAACATTTCTCCGTTCATTGAACCGGATGAATGATGAGATTGCCGGTTCACGCACGGAGGGACACATCTGGATGGATGGTAACGATCTGAATGAGCCGGGTACGGATGTGATCAAACTTCGTCAGAAGATCGGCATGGTGTGGCAGAAGCCAAACCCTTTTCATAAGTCCATTTACAACAATATCGCATTTGGCCCCCGCTATCGCGGTACGAAGAGTAAAAAGGATTTGGATGAAATTGTGGAAAAAAGCTTGCGCCGCGCCGCGCTCTGGGATGAGGTCAAGGACAGGCTGCATGAGTCAGCCTTGGCACTCTCGGGTGGTCAGCAGCAGCGTCTCTGCATCGCACGCGCGCTGTCTGTTGACCCACAGATTCTGCTGCTTGACGAGCCAGCGTCCGCTCTTGACCCGGTATCGACGGGTAAGGTCGAGGAACTGATCTCGGAGCTGAAGCAGGAGCTGCGGATCGTTATTGTCACCCATAACATGCAGCAGGCGGCACGCATCTCGGATTATACGGCTTATTTTTATCTCGGCAGTCTGGTTGAACATGGGGAAACAGAACATATCTTTACCAATCCGGACAACCGTCTGACGCAGGAATATATTATGGGTCGTTTTGGATAACATCATAAGAAGAAGACGGAACCCCTGGATCAATGCATCCGGGGGCTTTTTGTGAATTCTGAATACTTGGGATTGTTTGCCAGATGGGAGAGGCCGTGCTAGGATAAATAGAAATCAATTATGTTTATACGAGTTATGAAGAGGCATTGTGATGTGATGTACTGTTCGGGCGTCCTGAAGTTCAGGGGGCTCTTTTTTGTTTTGGGGTACGATCTAACAATTTGAGGTACGTACTGTACTGTAATTATAAAGAAAGTATAAACTTTGCGGAATCATACGTATTCTTCGCTACACTTTAGTCATGGGAGGATGAAAGTGCAATGACAGACAAGGATAACATACTGCTGGTAGAAGATGACCCGGAAATTGCCCGTATTCTGATGGACCATCTGCGCCGTGAAGGGTATGCAGTGACCTGGGCGTCAAGCGGACTGGAGAGCTGGGAAGATTTCAAAAACGGACAGTATCATCTTGTACTGCTGGATCTGATGCTGCCGGAGATGGACGGATTTACAGTGTGTAAACATGTCAGGTTAATCAGCGATGTTCCGGTATTGATCATGAGTGCTCGTACGCAGGAGGAAAGCAAGCTGAAAGGTCTCGGCCTGGGCGCGGATGATTATATTACCAAACCTTTCAGTCTGGCGGAACTTACGGCTCGGATCGAAGCCCATCTAAACAGATATCGGCGGTATCAAGGGGGCCGCTCCGGTTCTCCATCCAATTCTGTTCTTCTGCAATACAATGATGGATTGACGCTTCACCCGTTAAATCAACAGGTGAAACTGCACGGTGAGGAACTGCAGCTCACGGGAAAAGAAGGAGCACTGCTGCTTCTTCTGGCTTCACATCCAAATCGGGCTTTCACGAAAACAGAAATTTACGAACATGTGTGGGGTCAATCGGCTGAAGGAAGCTCCAGCACAGTTACCGTGCACATCAAAAGTTTGCGAGCAAAACTGGGAGACGAGCCGCACCAGCCGCGCTGGATTCAAACCGTATGGGGAAGTGGTTATCGTTTTATCGGGGAGCGGGTCGAATGAGGCTGAAATATTGGCTGATGCTTGCTTTCCTGATTGTCATGCTGCTGCCTGTGGCAGCAGGCTGGGCCTTGTTTTCCTTATACAATTATTATGAGAATCAGCGTGCAGTAGGGGAGTATGTGGAGTTGACCGAACGCCTTGCTCCGATAGAGAAGGTGCTGAATGATCCAACGCTGTACTCACTGCAATCCCCGGGGCGTAATCAAACTCTATCTGCCCTTGCCAGCGAACAGCTGAGTTTCAATCTATATCTGCCCTCTGGTATTCGGGTCTACACTTCTGGCGGAAATGCTTGGTCAACAAGTGGATATACAGTAAGAAGCTCTGAATTATATCGGAACCTGTATAACCTGCAGATGCGCCATCGCACGTTTTCGCTGAAAAAACCGGTCTGGAATCAAGGGGAACTGGCAGGAATTTATGAAATAACGATGCTGCGTCAAGCTTGGCTGGAAGGATTATCGATTCGAACAATCTGGGTGATCAGCGGGGCAGTTGTATTCTTTGTTATCTTGTACGGAACGGTGTTGTGGTTGTTATCCCGCAAGCTTTTCTTCCCTATGAAGATGTTGATGAACAGGATGGACGCGTTTGCCCGTGGAGAAAGACCGGATGAGATAAGGGGCGGCGTTCGCAGTGACGAAATGGGTATGTTGTTACAGCAATTTGATGCAATGCAGCAGACCATCAGAGAGTCTCAGATGGAAGTGGAGAAGCAGCAAAAAGAAAAAGAGATGATTGTGGCTTCTCTGTCTCATGACCTAAAGACACCTCTGATGTCGATCAGTGCTTACGCGGAAGCACTCAGTATGGATACAGGCTCCAAACGATTAGAAAGACAGGAATATAAAGAGGTTATTGCTCGAAATGTGGAGCGTATGAAACGGATGATAGGAGAGCTTGAAACGTATACAGCACTAGGTTCTGGTGATTCAGAGCTGGCTATGGTTGAGGTAGAAGGAGAAGAGTTCTTCGAAATGCTGCTTGGCAGTTACAGAGAACTTGCGGAACGTGAAAACTACAATATGCGGATGTCTGTACGTACAAGTCACGATTACCGGGTTCATCCTGAATCACTGATGCGTCTGACTGATAATCTGGTGCATAATGCGCTTCGCTACACTCCGCCCCAAGGGAGTATCGGGCTCGCTGTAATTGATTCCGAAGCGGAACTGCCCGGATGGGTCGATCCATCCCTGGGCGCGGAACTGGATGCGTACAGAACCGGAGCAGCACTGATAGTCGTGCACAATGAAGGCCCTCCTATTCCGGCAGAACAGCTCGAGCGGATTTTTGAGCCGTACGTTCAATATCACAAAGAGCAGATGGGCGGTTATGCAGGAGGCTCTGGATTAGGATTAAGCATAGCGAGAAGAATCGCATTAAAACACGGAGGGGATATACGTATGTGGTCCTCTGAACAATACGGTACTGCAGCTGCTTGCCGATTGCCGGAAAGAAGGAACCCGGATGAAACACTGGATATAATCTAAGGAAGGATGATGATTTATGATTAAAAACGGATGGAAGTTGATAGGGGCAGTCTTGATCGCAGGTTCACTATTTGCAGGTTGTGCAGAAAAGGAGCTGCTTGGTATGTCAGGGGATGACATGATTGAAAAAATTATTACTGCCGAGTCGGAGCCGGCGTCCTACTATGCAGAAGGTGTGTTAAAGATGTGGACGGATGAGAAGATTACGAACACCATAAAGGTGAAGGAATGGGTAGATGGAAAAACAGGACAGCAGCGGGTTGAGACAGATGATAATGGAAATGTAAGCTCTGCTGTTCATAACGGATCAGAGGTTCTGATCTATGAGAAAGAGGCAAAAACTGCATTTTCAATGGATTCATCCGCGTTCCAGCAGGAGCCTAACCAAACCCAGAAGCAGATGCTGGTAGATCAGCTGGAGCGGATGCGTGATACGCATAACGTGAAGATGCTGGGTCAAGAGAAGCTTCAAGGTCAAGAGGTGGTCCATATTGAACTAACGCCGAAGGACGAGAATTCACTGTCCATTTCGTCCGAGTATTGGATAAACCCCAAAAAGTGGATGATTGTCAAAGCGACCAGTACGTATGGGGATACCAGATCAGAAGTTCTGTATGACCGGATTGATTACAATCCCGAGTTCACGGACGAAACGTTCAAGCTGGACATTCCGGCAGATGTGGAAGTGAAAAAAATGAATGATGTGATGAATAACAAAGAGGTATCTCTCGAAGAGGCAGAGAAGGCCGTTGGAGGGGCTTTCCTGCAGTACGTTGGTCAAGATATGGAATTGTCCAGAATTGAGCTGACTTCGTCCATGGGTGAGCACGGCCGGGATGAGGTGACGTTATACTATGTGAAAGATAACAAGCCGGAGATCAGTATGACTGTATTCACAGCACCAGAGGAAAACGTAGATGAGGACCTGCTGCCAGAGGAAAAGAAGGTAAGTATTCGCGATACGGAAGGTTCGTATATGTCTATCATCCGCAACTTGTCATGGAGTGAGAAGGGCATGCGTTACTCGATCATGGGTGAGAATGATTCATGGACAGTGGAGAAACTGCAGGCATGGGCAGAAGCTCTTCAGATTCCGAAAGCAAAGTAAGTCGTATTCCGGGTATGAAAGATATGGAACAAGCATCGAACAATCCTAATGAAAAGCGCATATAATATAGAGAAAAATGAAGTGCTTTGAGATTACGTCACTTTTGTTGACATATGCAGTGCGTCATATTACTCTGTATATGATTGAATGAATGCCAACACTTGAAATTTCGTAATGAAATAAAAGAATACAGCGAATGATAACGAGCGGGAGAGACCTGAGCGGGCTGATTCAATATGTTACCAATCGATATGCTGCATACAGCAGATGCCGAAACTGGAATGTATAGGCAGGCTTAAGGCACCGAAGGAGCAAGCGATTATGCACCCGGCATAATCGTTAATCTCTCAGGTAAATGTACCATCGTTGGACGCAGCTCTGGAGAGTGCGCGAAAGAAGCGCCACCCAAGGGGTATATGATTCTTCAGCCGGCGAACAGACGTGTACTGGAATGTACTTGATCCTGTTCTGCCCGGTGCTGTGATCATGAAACTCTCAGGTATCAAGGACAGAGAGAGGGCTAACGGCCTTCTTCTGTCCTTTTTTATTGTCATCATTCAGTAGATCAAGGAACATAGTGGCGGGTATTGTCTGAATGACGATGACGAAACTAATTGGAGGGTTATAAGGTGCGATTTAAAGATGTTTTTTCAATTATCGGTCCGTCGATGACAGGGCCATCCAGTTCACATACAGCCGGTGCCGCAAGACTGGGCCGAATTGCGTGTCAATGGTTGGGCTGTACGCCAGAACGTGCAAGGCTTACCCTGTATGGTTCATTTGCAGATACCTACCAAGGGCACGGGACTGATCTCGCACTGATCGGGGGCCTGCTCGATTATGCTACAGATGATCCTCGCATTCCCGATGCAGAGCAGTATGCGGCTGAAGCGGGTATGGAGGTAGAATTCTACACGAGTGGTCTGCCGGCTCCTCATCCGAACACGGTCAAAATTGAACTATGGCACGGTGATCGGGAATGCTCTTTAAAGGGGGCTTCCATTGGTGGAGGCAGTGTATCTGTACATGCATTGAACGACTTTCGTGTACAGATCAGCGGGGAGTTTCCGACACTGGTCCTGCGTCATGCGGATAAGGCAGGAGTGCTCGCATCTGTGACATCAACGATCAGCTCCTCCGGCGTGAATATCGGATACATGCAGGTGGACCGGAAGGCGCGCGATGGTGAAGCTTTAACGGCGATGGAAATGGATGCACCTCCGAGTGAAGAGGTTTTGAAGAAACTCCGTTCACTGGATCATGTGCTGGATATTCGTGTGATTGATCTGAAGAGAGGGGTTGACCCGAATGCGATTTAAACATTTGCATGAGTTAAACTCAATCTGCACAGCGGAGTCCAAAACGATTGCGCAGCTGATGATTGAAGAGCAGGTGCAGGAGACGAACACACCGGAAGCAGACGTGGTGAAGCAGATGTCGGAGTACTATCAGGTAATGAAGGAAGCCGTTCGCAAAGGTCTTACAGAAGATACAACCTCGCGCAGTGGACTGACAGGTGGAGACGGGAAAAAGATGGCCGAATATATTCGCCAAGGGGAAACATGTTCTGGTGATGCCTCTGCCCTTGCTATGGCTTATGCATTGTGCGTATCTGAAGTGAATGCTTCAATGGGACGTATCGTGGCTACGCCAACGGCGGGATCTTGCGGTATCATTCCGGGGGTGTTCATCAGTTCGCAGGAGCGTTTCGGCTGGACTGATGAACACTTGGTGAATGGACTGTTCTGTGCCGGAGCCATCGGATATGTGATTGCCAACAATTCATTTATTTCCGGTGCGGAAGGCGGCTGTCAGGCAGAGGTTGGTTCTGCGATTGGCATGGCTGCCGGTGCGATGGTGGAGCTGAGAGGCGGTAAACCGGAGCAGGTCGTGCATGCCGTTGGATTGGCTTTAAAAAATACATTGGGCCTCATCTGTGATCCCGTAGCCGGGCTTGTTGAAATTCCGTGCATCGTTCGTAACGGACTTGGAGCCGTTACGGCACTGGCTGCGGCTGACATGGCGCTCGCTGGTGTTCGCAGTGCCATCCCGTCTGATGAAGTTATCGATGTCATGCTGGAGGTGGGCAGCGCTATGCCAAGCCGTCATCGCGAGACAGCGCAGGGCGGGCTGGCCCAGACACCAACGGGTCGTAAAATGATGGAGAAGCTGGCTAAACCCAAGGCGAAGCGTGCAGAATCTGAAGAGACAGCTGGTACGGCACATAAGGCGTCAGAAACATCAGAAACCGCTTCTGAGTAAGATCACCAATACGTTTAAAGGTCATTGATCGATAAGATGTGTCCGAATCGTGCCTGACTATAGGCAGCCGCGTGAACAGCCGATGAACGATCAGCTGTTCACCTTTGTTTGATTGAAATTAAACATTTCAGTACCTTATAATCCGAGAAAGCGTGCCGGACCCTGAAAGTTCAGGATCCCGCACGCTTTCTTGGAGTTGGCGATCAAACGTGTACAGAATTCAAATGCGTGATCTGAATGATCTTACACCTGCAGGTTTTGACCTGCTCACTCTTCTAGGTATTCTCTAACTCGGTACGCATCACCGCATATCCGTAGGCAGGGAGTTCTATGGCAAGTACACCATCTTCCAGGGCAGTCCGGTGGCTGCCTTCAAACAGCTCGGTCCATGGCTGATCCCCTGCTTCCAGTTCAACGATGGCTGTTTCCTCCGAACGGTTGAACAGAATCAGAATGCGCTCCTCGTCACTTTGCCGCTCCATTACAAGCTGGCTGCCTCCTGCCTTGGCCTGCAGGAAACGAACGGTTCCCGCAGCGCGCAGTGCAGGATGAGCATGACGCAGGGCAATCAGCTTGTGATAAAAGCTAAACAGCTCCCGATCCTGCTTTGCTTCGTCCCATTCCATACATTTGCGGCATCCCGGATCATGTTCACCGTCCAGCCCGATCTCGTCACCGTAATAGATACAAGGAGCTCCCATATAACTGAACTGGAACAATGCAGCCAGCTTCATCTTGCGCTGATCACCCTCGCACAGGGTTAACAGCCGCGGAGTGTCGTGACTGTCCAGCAAATTGAATGCGACCTCGCTTGCCTGAAGCGGGTATCTTGATAACTGGCGGCCGATCGAGTTGGCAAATTGTTCAGCGTGCATTTTATCTTCAACGAAGAATCCATTCACAGCAGCGGTAAACGGATAGTTCATCGCAGCATCGAACTGGTCGCCCTGCAGCCAGGCAGAAGATTCATTCCATATTTCTCCCAGAATATAAGCATCCGGGTTGGCTGTTTTGACAACGCGGCGGAAATCCCGCCAAAAGGCATCGTCTACTTCGTCTGCTACGTCAAGACGCCAGCCGTCTGTGCCAACTTCCTTGATCCAATATTCGGCTACCTCCAGCAAATATGCCTTTACATCCGGATTCTCCGTATTCAACTTGGGCATATGTGCTTCGAATCCGAATGTCTCATAGGTTGGAATGCCATCCTTCACGTCTAACGGGAACTCGTGAATATGGAACCAGTCTTTGTATTTAGATGCGGCACCATGCTTCTGTACGTCGAGGAACGGAGCAAATGTTTTGCCGGAATGGTTAAACACGGCATCCAGCAGTATACGGATACCACGTTCATGGCACATCTTTACCAATCGTTTGATGGTATCCGCATCACCGAAATGACGGTCTACGCGCAGATAGTCCTCGGTATCGTATTTATGATTGGTCCTCGCTTCAAAAATTGGGGTGAAATAGATCGCATTGATACCTAAGTCGCTAAGATAATCAAGATGATCCATGACTCCCTGCAGGTCACCACCAAAGAAGTTAAATGGTGTAGGTTCTCCGCCCCAGGGTTCGACCTCTTTGGGATTGATTTCAGGGTTGCCGTTTGCGAAACGCTCGGGGAAAATCTGATAAAAAACCGCATCCTTCACCCAGGCGG
Organism: Paenibacillus sp. FSL R7-0652; assembly: GCF_038595045.1. NCBI lineage: Bacteria > Bacillati > Bacillota > Bacilli > Caryophanales > Paenibacillaceae > Paenibacillus > Paenibacillus sp. FSL R7-0652. The sequence goes on from NZ_CP152001.1 coordinate 543,420, forward strand.
GAGGTGTAAATACAGCCCCGGCATGAATATAAGGGAACTGGAACATGCGGCCCGGATCATCAGGTTCTTCTTCCTGGAAATCCGTCTCGGTCATCCAGATATTTTCATCTTCATTTTTGAGCAGAAAAGCATATTTCAAACGGTGATACGGAGGCTTGACCTCCCCTTCGTAATAATCAAACATGGAGTCCGATGTGAATTTGGTCAGAGGAACCATATCCCGGGTTTCTTCCCATGCATATTTATCCCCTGTCAGGGCAAAAACTTCGGTCAGATCATTCTTTTTGGCCCGCAGTCGCAGACGAATGGTATCCTGGTCATAGGCATAGGCCCAGTTCCGTTTGGGTTGATGAAAGATGGCTTCGAGCAGCATGTAAATTCCTCCCGTCAGATCTAAAATAGTTATACAAAACATGGATTTGCTATGTAGATTCGTCTTTACTGAATGAGACAGCCTCATATTACGTGACAGCGGATTGCGTTATAATGGAACGTATAAAGTCATAGAGGTTGATTCCAGGCGAGAAACATTGAACTGGTTGAACTTTTCAGTGATTGCAGACAGTGTAGCTTGTGCAGCCGGGCTGGCATTTAATCTTGAGACAGTGCGCTTTAGCTCTGAGGATCTGCAGCTGTGCAGAATGTCCAGATATATCATTAACCCAAAGGGTATGGAAAGGAAACGAATACATAGATGAAAACCAAACTGTTATACATTGAGGATGATACTGAAATTGCAGCATGGGTGAGAGAAGACCTGGAGGAACGCGGATATGAGGTCGTGTGGCTTGGAAGCGGTGAAGGAGCATCCGAAGCCGCAGCGGAGTGTTCTCTGGTGATACTGGATGTAATGCTGCCGGGACTGGACGGATTTACAGTAGGTCAGCGGCTAAAAAAAGAACATCCTGCCATACCCATTGTTATGCTCTCGGCCAGGACATCCATTGATGATAAGCTGCACGGGCTTGATTTTGCCGATGATTATGTGACCAAGCCGTTCCACCCGGACGAGCTCGCTGCGCGGATTGAGGTTCAGCTTCGCAAGGCAGGTGCATCGGTATCCAGCGATAACGTCCTTAGGCTGGAGCACCTTTCGATCTATGAGCAGGATAACCGGATCGTTAATGAGCAGACGGGAGAGGAGATTATTTTATCAGGGAAACAGTTCCATATCTTTGCTTATCTGCTCAGGCATATGGGCATGATTCGTACCAAAGAACAGATCTATGAGGCTGTCTGGAATGAGTCTTATCTGGACGGAGACAAAACATTGATGGTGCATATCCGGCACCTGCGCGAGAAGCTGGAGCTTGATCCGGCTAATCCGGTTATTATTCAGACGGTGCGCGGCGTGGGATATCGCGTGAAGAAGCCATGATCTGGTTTAGGAAGCGAAAGGCGAAGAAGTCTGAGCGGGACAGAGACAGCAGCACGGAACAGCCAGTCCGGCAGAAACTGAAATTTGGGCGATCTCTTATGTCCAGATACATGCTTCTTATTTTGGCAGCTGTCCTGTTTGTGCCTGTTGTGGTACCGCTCGTAGCCACCGTTTTTGTTGTAATTATCAGCAATGCAAAACCTGTTGAAGATGCACCTTATGGTGATTCGCAACTGATTACGGATATGTGGACAATAGAATCGAAAAAGCTGGATGGGGCTTCAGGGCAAACTATTGATTCACGGATGAAGCAGCTGCAGAAGAGTTACCCGAAGTCCGCCATGTATCGTGTGGATGCTTCCGGGAAAACGGCACTGGTGCTTGGGGGTACAGAAGCTGAGGTGTCCAAGCAAAAGTCGTTGAACACTTCGGGAACTTCAAAAGGGATGTCCGAGGCTTCTAATTCGGATGTCATACTGAAGTGGGAACTGGTAACCGGAAGATCAGAAGAGACTCGAATTCCTGCGGTATGGACAGCAAATTTTACGGTACAGTTCATGAAAAAAGCTTTAAATCGTGATCCTCTAACCGTTGTTGCATATGTTGGAGGAGAGAATGAAGACAAAGGACAAGGTTTTATGGTGATCGAAGTTCCCCGTGACCTGCTCCAGAGTTCATCCGATAATGGACTGCTCGAATTTATCTATTTCGGTGCTGTGATGCTGATTGTTTTTATTATATTTATCGTGATGTCCGTACTGTTCTTCGCTAAAATCCGCAAGCGGCTGATTCGTCTGCAGACAGCGATGATTGCTCCGAGTAAGGAGGGCATACCGCTCCCGGTGGAAATCCGCAGGTCGGATGAGATCGGACATTTGGAGGAATCCTTTAACCAGATGGTGTATCAGTTAACAGACAGCCGCCAGCGTGAGCAGGAGGAGGAACAGCTTCGCAAACGGCTGGTTGCAGGATTATCACATGATTTGCGAACGCCGCTAACAGTTATTCGTGGTCATATGCATGCGCTGCATAAAGAAAACCTCAGCGAGCAGGGCATCCGTGCGCTGAGTCGTATGGAGAATAAAATGCAGGATCTTGGTGAGCTTATCGACAATATGCTTTCGTATAATCTGCTGACCAGCGGAAGATATACATTGAAGCTGGAGCAGAAAGATGTGCTGCGTATGGTTAGAGAAGCGGCGGCATCATGGTATCCGGTGTGGGAGAAAGAGGAATTCGAGATCGATATTGATCTGCCGGATGATCCGTTAATCTGGGAGGTGGATGAGCAGGGTATGCGTCGTGTGCTGGATAATTTGTTTCAAAATATAGTTCGTCATGCGGCCAGCGGAAAGTATATCCGCATATCCACCGAACAGGTACAGGGACGGACTGCTGTAGTAATCCAAGATCGCGGACCCGGTATGCAGCCGGATTCAGGAACCAAGGGTACTGGACTTGGCCTATCCATCGTGGACCTTCTGATTCGTGAGATGGGCCTGCGTAAGCGGGTAGACAGCTCCGAAGCAGGTGTTCGCACCTATCTCTACAGCGGCAAAGAGGATGAACGTGCGCTTTGAATAGGGAAGCATGTCTACTTTTTAAACTAAACTTAAACTTGGACCCATGCTTGCTTTAACCTTGGAGGATTACGATAGTTCCGAGGTGATTAATCGTGAGTGAAAATATTATTCAAACAGCGAATTTATGGAAAACATACAAGGACCGTGCAGCGGTTCGTGAACTCGAACTGCATATTAAAAAGGGAGATATTTACGGCTTCCTCGGTCCCAATGGTGCCGGTAAAACAACAACCATCCGCATGCTGCTCGGCCTGATCAAACCGACCAAAGGTGTCATCCGAGTCTTCGACAAGGATATTCGCAAGGAACGGATGGATATTCTGCGCCGTGTAGGCTCCCTGGTAGAGTATCCTTCCTACTATGGACATCTGAATGCGGTAGAGAATCTGGAAGTGCTGCGGCGTATTATCAATGTGCCCAAATCAAGAATTGCTGAAGTGCTGTCCATCGTTGATCTGACCAAAGATGCTAAACGTGCTGTAAAAGGCTACTCTCTCGGGATGAAACAGCGTCTCGGTATTGCCAGCGCTCTGCTGGGCGACCCGGAACTGCTTATTCTCGATGAGCCAACAAACGGACTGGACCCGGCGGGTATACAGGAGATCCGCGAGCTTATCAAACGGATGCCGCTGGAGCATGGGATTACAGTCCTTGTATCCAGCCACTTGCTGAGCGAGGTTGAGCAGATGGCGAGCCGGGTCGGCATCATCAGGGATGGCAAAATGGTGCTGCAGGATACGATTGCAAGTCTGCACAGTCAGACGGGAAGTTCCATTAGACTAACGGTATCCGAACCGGAAAAAGCAATGAAGCTGGCTCGTGAACAGGGACAATTCGGTCAGAGACAGGGAGCCGCACTAACGTTCCCTTACATGGATGATAATGCAGTTGCACTGCTGGTGCGCCGTCTGATCGAGCAGGATCATGATGTATACCGGGTGGAGGAACAACGACAGTCTTTGGAAGATCTCTTCATGCGTGTCATTGGCGAGGGGGCTTCCATATGACAGGGCGTGCATTATCGGCGGATTGGCTCAAAATTCGCGGCAAAGGCATCTGGTTTCTCGTGTTTCTTGCCCCCATTGGCTTAACAGCCATGCAGGCTTTGAATTTTGGATTGAGGCTGGATTATCTGAAAGAGCAGTATGCAGAGAATCTGTGGGGAGGATTATTTGGAAATGTTATTGTGTTTGTGCCGCTCGCTTTAATGCTGGGTGCGACCATTCTCAGCTCCATGATCGCTGGTATCGAGCATGATCAGGGTTCGTGGAAGCAGCTGCTGGCGATGCCGATTCCCAGATCGGCCGTTTATCTGGCCAAGTTTCTGATGGCCTGTCTGCTGCTTATCATCTCCTGTCTGCTGCTGAGCGTAGGTATTGTTGGACTGGGCCTAGTGCTTGGTTTTGATGCAAAAGAAATACCGTGGTCACAGGCGCTGAAGCTGGGGCTCATGCCGCTGGCTGGTGCACTGCCGGTACTATCGATCGAATTATGGCTTACGCTGGTATCCAAAAATCAGGCGCTTCCGGTTACCTTCGGCATTATTCTTGCCATTACCGGTATGTTCGCATTGTCCATCTCTCCCCAGTTCCCGCTGGCATGGGCTCAAATGGCTTGGAGTGCCCCTAATGCATATCTATACGCAGGGATGGGCGCAGGTTTAGGAATTTTGATTATGCTGATGGGTATGATGCACTTCAGCCGGAAGGATGTGGCCTAATATGCAAGCCTACTTCCGTATTTTATCTGCCGAACGTTTGAAAATGGCAAAATCTCCTGTCTGGCTTCTGATTCTGATCAGTCCACTGATCGCGCTGCTCATCGGTCTGTTATCTTCCACTTCGGGTAACTGGGGGGCACTGCTGGGCGTTATGGTTACGCTTCACGGTATGCTGCTGCTGCCGATGCTTACAGGTGTATTTACCTCATTTGTATGCCGATTCGAGCATGCAGGTGGAGGATGGAAACAACTGCTTGTCCTTCCGCTTACACGTGCAGGTTTATATTTGGGCAAATTCACCATAGTACTCTCGCTTCTGGCAGGTACACAGCTGCTCTTGTTCGGAATGATCGTATTGGTCGGATTGATTCAAGGCCATGTGGACCCTGTACCTTGGGGATTCCTTGCCGGCAAGCTGCTGCTCGGACTTCTAGCATGTGTGCCGCTGGCGGCTCTGCAGATGTTTGTTTCTCTAATCTGGAGCAGCTTTGCTGCGCCGCTAGCCTTAAATTTTGCCCTGACCATTCCTAATATTCTGGTCGTGAACTCCGCTTCGTTTGGTCCGTATTATCCATGGGCACAGCCGATGATTCTGATGGTTCCTATCGAGGGCGCAGGGTTCGGTGCATATAATGTGCCGCTGACTTCGCTATTAACAGTCGTTGGCGGCAGTGCCGTACTGTTTATTGCTGTGGGTATGATCTATTTTGCCAAAAAGGAAGTATAACAACAAAAGAAACCTCTCCTGAGGCGGCGCATACGAATATTCGGTATGCAGCAGTCTCAGGTTTCTTCATTCTAATATCCAGGCACCTCAATTCCATCTTTTTCATCTCGATCCATATGAATTTTATCCTCTTTTATAAGCAAAATTAGACGAGAATCTGGTAAAATAAAAAAAGCTGTTTCTTGTCAGGCGTACATGGTTATTCGAGGGTAAGCCTGTTACAGCCGAAAGCGGCGTATATTCAATTTTGTGAAAAGAAGAAGATTTGGCTGAGAAAAGAGGGGTAGGCCTTTGGATCGTAATAAAACGGAAACCCTGAAACGAATTATTTCTGAGGGAAGCTCTTACCGGTCATTGTTTTTTAACCATCCGGATGCTATCTATGTCATGGACGTTGAAGGGAATCATATGGATGCCAATCCTTCCTTCGAGAAGTTATCCGGTTATAAGATAGGAGAGCTTGCAGGGGTGAGTCGGGATCGCATCAGCCCGCCTGAAAGTGAGAAGAGACGAGCACAATTTATCGAAAAGGTGCTGGCTGGGCATTCAGTCAGTGAATCGATGGCATTTTATCATAAAGATGGTTCTGTGAAACATGCACAGGTTACCTATATACCGATTACAGAAGGCGAACAAGTCGTTGGCATCTATGGTATTGCCAAAGATGTGACGGATAAAGTAATCATTGAACAGGAACTGCAGGAGACACAGGAGAAGTACCAGGTACTGGCAGACCATGCACAGGATCTGATTACAACCTGCAGCGTGGATGGCACACTCTTGTATGTATCTCCATCTGTATACACACTGCTGGGTTACGCGCCGGAGGAAGTAACGGGGAAATCATTTAAGTCCTACTGTTACCCCGGAGATTTTCCTGATCTTCTGGAACTGCCGAGTATAGGGGATGGCTGCAAGATGAGGGTCCTGCATAAGAGTGGACATTACATCTGGATGGAGACACTGGCGAAGCCAGTGGCTGGAGAACATGGCAAAGTAACTCAAATTGTCAGCATCAGCAGGGATATTACGCAGCAGAAGGATGCGGACAGACGTATTCGCGAAAGCCGTCAGCGGTATAAGTCATTGTTCGAGTATAATCCGGCTGCGGTCTATTCTCTGGATCTGGATGGCAAGTATAGTTCGGTAAACAGCAATATGGTGCAGATGCTTGATATTCCGCGCAATAGGCTGATTGGTCAGTCTTTTTTATCGAATCTAGATAAGAACGAAATGCAAAAAGGTGAAGCTTTCTTCGCGCTTGTGAAGGAAGGAGAGCCTCAGTATTATGAGACTCGTGTTGTTAGTTCGAATGGTCGCAAAATTGAAGTGTCCGTAACGAATGTGCCAATTATTGTAGATAAAGAAATGGTTGGCGTCTACGGCATCGTATCGGATATTACCGAGCGTAAAGAATACACAGAACGTATTCAGGAATTGAGCAAACAGCATGAGCTGATTCTCAATACCGTTACCGAAGGGATTTACGGTCTGGATGCGGATGGTATTACGATGTTTATGAATCCGGCGGCCGCTTCGATGTTCGGGTACGAAGCTCATGAATTCATCGGGAAAAGCTCACATCCAATTATTCACCATTCCCGTGCAGACGGCAGCTACTTCCCGAAAGAGGAATGTCCAATTCATATGACGGTACTGGATGGGCATACGCGTTCAGTGACGGAGGATGTGTTCTGGCGAAAAGACGGCAGCAGCTTCCTCGTACAGTATCAGGTTACTCCGATTATTGACGAGGGACAGATTCGCGGTGCGGTTATTGTCTTTAATGACGTCACTGGAGAACGTGAAATTGTTCGGGCCAAAGAAACCGCAGAGCTGGCCGCGCAGGCCAAGTCCGAGTTCCTCTCTCTTGTCAGTCATGAAATCCGTACACCGATGAACGGCATTGTAGGAATGACCGAACTGCTCGTCGGTACAGACTTGTCAGAGGAGCAGCGGGAGTACGCTCAGATCATTCAGGAGAGTGGTGATGCACTGCTGAATATTCTGAATGATATTCTCGATTTCAGCAAACTGGAGTCTGGTAAAATGGCACTGGCCTACGAGCCATTCTCGCTGCGCAAAATGCTGGAGCAGGTCGCGGAGCTGTTCAAGCCGCGAGCGGATGAGAAGCATCTTGAGATTCGCTATCGTCTGAACCCGAATATTCCGGATTATATGGCCGGAGATTCGATGCGAATTCGGCAGATTCTGGTGAACTTGGTTGGCAATGCACTGAAGTTCACAGATCAAGGAAGTATTGACGTCACCGTAGATATGATTAAGGGAAGCAAACCCGAGGATACGGTGCTTGACTTTGCTGTGGAAGATACAGGAATCGGCATTCCTGCGGACAAACAGGACCAGCTGTTCCAGTCGTTCTCGCAGCTGCATCCGGTCATTAACCGTAAATATGGCGGTACAGGACTGGGGCTTGTGATTTCCAAGAGACTTGTTGAGATTATGGGCGGAAGCATCAGTGTCGAGAGCACTGAAGGAGAAGGTTCTATTTTCCGGTTTGCAATTCCGGCAGCTCGTGTTGAGGCATCTGGTGAGAAGTCGGCAAGCCAGTTCCAGCATGAACGTACACGTCAAAGTGACAAGGTTTCAATGCGTATTCTTGTGGCAGAGGATCATCCGGTCAACCGGAAGATTTTGCAGGAATACTTAGAGAAACTGGGTTACCAGGCAGATGTGTGTACCAACGGGGTAGAAGCGATTGATGCGATCTCTCAGAATGTGTATGATATTGTACTGATGGATATTCATATGCCTGTGATGGATGGGCTTAAGGCTACAAATCTGTTACACCGGCTGATTCCGCAGGATCGTATTCCTCCGATTATCGCGGTAACTGGAAATTCCCGTCGTGAAGACAAGGAGGCATGTCTGGAAATGGGGATGCGGGACTTCATCAGCAAGCCTGTGATGCTGAGTGAACTGAAGCGTGTCCTGCAGCAGTGGGGACCTTCCGATGAGCCGCGAATTGCACCCAATTAATTCGAGATAATATCTAGACAAGTTGAATTAAGATGATATATACGGACACGCCGACAATATATAGGGGTGTCCTTTTTGTTATCCGTTGAAGGGAGAGAAGCGTTCGGAATTCTATTGAAGTATTTTGGGGAAAAGGAGTATGCTGATCGTGTAAAGGAACATAGAGTGTCTATCTTATTCATTTAGCGAATTGTAAAGGTGGGAATGTAATGAATGTAGAAGAACAGCTTGAGCTCCTGAAGTACCAAATCAAGCTTATTAAAACAGTGGCTGCCTCGGACGAACATCCTTATTTCATGTACCTGCTGGATCATGATTTCACTGAAAAACAAACACGATCTTTACAGGACCTATTGTACATACTTAACTATCGATTACGTGGTCGCTCTGCTCAAAATGATGAAAATTCCATACTCTTTCACAGTGAAAAAATAAAAGAGATCAGGGAGCGCAATCAATACTTCTCTGTTCCGGATGATTATCTGCGGAGTGAATTACCCCCAACCTATGAAGAATTTGCTTCAATCCTAAAGCTGATTGCACCAATTGATGTTAATCCATCTTATCTTCTAAGATCTCTTAAAATGCAGGAAATGTACATTAACCTGTGCGAGTATCTATTGGGCCAAAATAAATAGAGGATACTTTTAGCTTGCTGATCGTGTTTTGAGCTGCACCCCTTAGAATAGTCAGCGGTTTAAATCGGTAGTCTATCTGCTGACATTCCAAGAGGTGCATTTTTTTTGTTCGTCTGGAAGGAGGATTTATAGGGCTTAAGCGATGGTCAGACGGTTGATATTACCCGACAAAATCTCGCAGGAGCGCTCGAATTTCTCAAACTCGGCTTGGTCGAGATTTAATTCGATAATCTCTTGAATGCCGCCTTCGCCTATGATGGCCGGGACTCCTGCGCAGACATTCCGCTGCCCATACTCGCCGTCCAGAATAGCGGAAACGGCAATGATTTTGTGCTCATCATTCAGGATGGAGCGGGTAATGTGGGCGAGTGCATTTCCGATGCCGTACTGAGTCGAGCCTTTACGGGTAAATATTTCCCAACCGGCATCCTTCGTTTTTTTGGCGATATCGTCCAGGTTCAGGTGTTTGAAGCGTTCTTTATGCTGATCCAGAATATGCAGAATAGGTTTGCCTCCGATCGTCACATGCGACCAGGCAACAAATTGGGACTCTCCATGTTCACCAAGTGCATAACCGTGTACGCTGCGCGGATCGATGGAGAATACCTCGGACAGCAGTGTTTTGAGCCGTGAAGAGTCAAAGGATGTACCCGTTCCGATCACACGTTCACGCGGCAAACCAGATAATTTCCATACCATATACGTAACGATATCCACGGGGTTCGCCGCGATGACAAAAATTCCATTAAAACCACTATCCATAATGGGGACCACAATATCTTTGGCAATGGACTCCGCTTCCTCCAGAACATCCAGTCTCGTCTGCCCTGGCTTCGGATTGGCTCCTGCAGTCAGAATGATCACATCCATACTGCCGCAATCGGCGTAGGTCCCTGCGTAGACTTTGGTTCGGTTATGAGTGAAGTCCATGCAGTGAGAAAAATCCAGAGCCTGTGCCACAGCCCGGTCATACGTCCGATCAACCATCATAATCTCCCTGCATATCGATTGATTAATCATCGAATATGCACAACTTGAACCCACAAGACCTGCCCCGATGACTGCCACCTTACCTGATTTGCCTAACACTGCCTTCAGCCTCCGTTTACAATGAATTTATCCGTTACCTGATTATTCTTATGTTAAGTATAGTGCTTTATTTTATGCCGATGTTCAATTCTACGTTACATAAGATAACACATAAAAAAGCCATACAGCAATGATTTCCTTTGTCGCGGGAGCGTATTGGAGCGGCGGAGTTAACAAAAATGACATGAATCACTTGAACTCTGAATTTTAGACAGCATCTGCATGTCCATATTCCGACATGACAGCATTCCTGCAGCTTGTCGGATAAAGGGAATTTTCTACGAAAATGATACCTGACAAAAGTTCTTATGATTCCGCAGAAACAGAACTAAACCGTCAAAGGGTTATGCGTGCACATCGACGAATACTTATCGACATGCAGAAAGGAACTCTGATGGGGTGTGTGTGAAAGGTTATTTTAATCCATATCCATTGTTGTGCAGAAGAGAGGTTACCCGATCCGATGACAGTTCGCTGCAGGAACGCTGAAGCCGTTATTTTGCAAGCCCAAAAGACTTCATACCGGGAGGGAATTAAAAATGATTGAAGAAGCAGGAGCAACGACGGAAACGGCCAAGAGCCTGGGAATAGGCGCCAGTACTCTTCGTAAATATGCGGCAGCGCTGGAGGAGCAGGGATATCGCTTCGAACGTGCTGCGAATAAATCAAGATTGTTCAAATCCGATGATATCGAGTGCATTGAACGCCTGATGACGGAGCTTCGTGAGCATAATCTGCCGCTGGCTGATGCCGTAGTCACGGTGCTGTCTCCGGCAGAAAAACAATCAGAACCGGACTTAGTGCAGAGTGCTTACGAGCAATCAGAACAGGAGTGTGCTGCTGCCAGTGCCGTGCTGTCTGGCCCTGATTCCAAACCGCTGCTGGAAGTGGATCAGCATGGCCAGCTGAGATCGTATGAAGGGCTGGGTCAGCTTGTAAGTGAGGTCACTTACGGTGCGGTAGAACCAAAGCAGGAACAGGATGATCGTGTGCAGCTGCTGCAGCATCGTGTAGATGAACTGGAGCTCACACTTCAGCATCTGGCGGAAACCCACCTTGCGCTGCAGGAACAGATGGAGAAGCAGCGTGTATGGATGAACGAAAAGCTGGAGGAGGAACGGGACCGCGAACTGGTCACGAATCTGCGCAGTTACCAGGGAAGAAAACGCAAGTCCAAAGTCACTTCGCTCCGTATGCTGTTTGGTCTGCTGCCCAAGAAACATAAGGAAGCTTGATGATCATGACTGATCAGTTTACATTAATAATCATCCTGCATTACGGCTGATCGTGATTTCAACCTATACGGCCTGATATAATTAGCTCCAATACAACATGAAGTCCAGCCGCTGATCCGCCATTTTTCGGTTTACGATAAACGGGGTCAGCATACTGGCATAGGAGGCAGCGTGGAACTGGAGCGAAGCTGGCGTAGATTGCTTGGGCTGTGGACAGACCGTCCGGGGCGGGAAGACATGATTGTCGGGGAGCGTTATGTTATACGGGAGCTGCTGGGTATAGGGAGTTATGGACTTACCTATCTGTGTGTAGACCAGCAGACTGGAATAGAAGTGGCATTGAAGGAGTCGAAGCCCAGCAAGGGGAAACTTGCCGCACGGCTGTTGTTTCGGGAAGCGGACGTGCTGCATCACCTGCATCATCCTTCAATTCCTAAGCTGCTGGACGCATTTACAGTGCGAAGACGGAATTACATGGTGACAGAGTACATTCGCGGACAGACACTGGAACATTTAATTTTCGAGCAGGGGCAGCAGTATACAGAGCTTGAGTGCATTGAATTCGCCATTCAGCTGCTGACTCCGGTTGCTCATGTGCATGAGCAGGGGTATATTCACGGCGACATACGAATCCCTAACGTCATCTTACGAGAGGGACAGGTGTATCTGATTGATTTTGGCCTGGCAAGACGCTTGGGGGAGCCGCTGCTGCCAGAGTTGAAGCGCCGAATGAAGGATGTGCCTGAGGCCGAAAATGAGCCAGCTGTACCTGATCAGGATCTGCAGGATATCGGACACTTTCTGCTTTTTATGCTGTACTCAGCGTATGAGCCGCAGAAGGGAAGCGCCCCTGCCAGCTGGCAGGAGGAACTTCGACTTACGCCTGAACTGCATGAAATGCTGGAACGGCTTCTGGGGCTTCGTCCGGGTTATGAGGGCGGGGCAGCAGAGCTGCTGTTCGAGATGGAGGGTTTGAAACTGCTGCTGTAAAGGAAGTGTGCAGAGCGGAGCAAAGCAAGTATAAATATAAAAAGGGGTGTTCAGCTGACCGTGAGAACGGTATTGGTGAACACCCCTTTAGTATGTCTCGCAGCTGAGAATTAGACTCAAGCCAAGGCCGAATTAAGACAAGTCAAGCTTAAGCAGCAGTCCAAGCATAAGGGAATCCAATCCCAATCCAAACGAATCGAATCTGAATCTTAGCTCGCTGCATACATAGTGTAAGTTAGGTGGCTGGTCTATCACCTAGGGTTTGTACAGTCAATCCGGCCAGAACCGTATTTCGTTTAGCTGGAGCTGTATTTCCTGCTTTTATAATAACCGGAGCCATGGCGTTGATCCCTGTGTTTCATATCCGATGATGAGTAGCGTTTGTATGTGCGTTTGCCGGAGGAGCTGCTGTATTTTTTATAGGATCGTCTATTGGAGGAACTGTAACGTTTGTGGTGAGATGAGGACTTGGAGTCCATTAGTTTTCCTATGAGCTTCTTAAACATAAGTCGTTCACCCTTTCGTTTTCAGTTATTTATGCTAATACGATGCTCGTCTGAGAGGGGTTTCGTGTTTTTCGAGAAAAGAGTATTCATCCATTGACGGCTTGGCGTATAATATGATGTTGGCTAGAGAACCGAAATTTTTTATTTTGGGCATTTCGCGTTACAATAGAAGACAGGATAAGATCATAACGGACAAGGAGTAGTTGGCATGATTACTTTAAAGACCAAAGAACAGATTGAATATATGAGAAAAGCGGGCGAAATTCTTGCTGCGTGCCATAGAGAAATCGCAAAATTGATTCGTCCGGGGATCACAACACAGGAAATTGACCAGTTTGCAGAAGCATTTATTAAAAAAAATGGCGCTATTCCGGAACAAAAGGGGTACAACGGATACCCTTATGCGACATGTGCGTCGGTTAATGACGTGATCTGTCACGGCTTTCCGGGAAAATACGTACTGAAAGACGGCGATATCGTTACCATCGACATGGTCGTTAATTTGAATGGCTGGCTGGCCGATTCGGCTTGGTCTTATGCGGTGGGGAATGTAAGTCCCGAAGCACAGCATCTGCTGGATGTGACCAAAAACTCTCTATATAAAGGGATAGAGCTTGCAGTTGTAGGCAATCGGATCGGTGACATCTCCAATGCAATTCAGCAGTATGCCGAAGGAGAAGGTCTGGCGGTAGTTCGTGAATTTATTGGACACGGGATCGGGGAAAAGATGCACGAAGAACCTCAGGTTCCACATTACGGTCCGCCACATCGCGGCCCACGTCTCAAGGAAGGTATGGTTATTACCATTGAACCGATGCTGAATACAGGAACATTCCGCAGCAAGCTGGATTCAGACGGTTGGACTGCACGCACATTGGATGGAAGCCTGTCTGCCCAATATGAGCACACCATTGCGATCACAGCGGAAGGCCCCGTCATTTTGACTGCACAGTAAGGTTGGTTGAGAGGTTTTATTAGATGGGTCATTGAGAAGTCCCCGTAAGGATTGAAAAATTGTATTAGGCATGGTTGAAAGCTGCCGTGTGATGATATTTGTATATTTCTGGGCGGCCCACGTTTGTGATCCGCCTGTTTCGGTTTAAACTATTATGAAGATTCAACATAGAGCCAGTGGTGCACTGTTTCACTGCAGATGACAAGGGTTGACCTTGAAGCCATTGGGAATCAGGAGGTTATTTTGATGACTGTAAACAAACAGATTGTACTGGCGTCCCGTCCTGAAGGGGCACCTTCCAGAGAAAATTTTGAATTCGTTGAGGTACCGCTGCCAGAACCGGAAGCCGGGCAGGTGCTGGTTCGTACATTATATTTGTCGGTCGATCCGTACATGCGGGGACGAATGAAAGATACGAAATCGTATGCACCACCGTATGCCTTGAATGAAGTCATTAAGGGTGGGGCGATTGGACAGGTTGTGGAATCGTCCGAGCCGAATTTGCGCAAAGGGGATCTGGTCACCGGCATGTGGGGATGGCAGCAGTACGCTGCGGTCAATACAGCGGATCTGTCACTGATTGATTCAGATGAGGCTCCAATCACAGCCTATCTGGGTGCACTCGGCTTGACGGGGTTGACCGCATACTTCGGTATGGAGGATATCGGAAAACCTAAAGATGGCGAGACGGTTGTTGTATCCGGTGCGGCAGGAGCTGTGGGGATGATTGCGGGTCAAATCGGTAAAATCGTCGGTGCACGTGTGGTCGGTATTGCCGGTTCTGACGATAAATGCGATTATCTGAGAGAAAAGCTTGGCTTCGACGTTGTGCTCAATTACAAGACGGAGCAGGATATGTCTGCAGCGATTGCAAAAGCTTGTCCAAACGGAGTGGACGTGTATTTCGACAATGTCGGCGGCGACATCTCGGATGCCGTGCTGCGTCATATTAATCGGAATGCTCGTATTCCGCTGTGTGGACAGATTTCATCCTATAATCTGGAGAAGCCGGATATCGGAATGCGTCCACAGACACTGCTGTTAACGAACACAGCACTGATGAAAGGCTTTTTGCTGGGCGACTATACAAAGTCCTTTAAGGAAGGGCGCGCCAAGCTGGCCAAATGGATCAAGGAAGGCAAGCTGCAGTATGAGGAGAACATCGTAGATGGTTTCGAACGCACACCGGAAGCCTTCATAGGTCTTTTCTCGGGAGATAATCTGGGCAAGCAGCTGGTAAAAGTTGCGGACCCTGAATGATAAATGGCTTTTTGCTTCAAGTCTCAGCTGAGCAGGTCTGTGGGGCTCTCGTGTCTGAAGTTGAAGACAAAAGCAAACACAAAAGTGACAGCAAGAAAAGTAAAAGACACGTTCTTTAGCACCTTTGGATGGTGATGAACGTGTCTTTTGAGTTGCTGTGATACTGCGACACTACAGCTGCCTAATGTTGAACAGCCAGCACTTCTTTGTAGTGCTTATACATATATACACGCCAGCGCACAATCATACCGAACGCGAGCAGGAAGAACAAACCACCCGTTTGCGGAATACTGACGTACTGCTGGATGACTTCATGCAGTATTAGGCGTACAGCCAGCAATCCAAGCAAGATGAAGGCAAAACTGCGGGAACGTGTGGCGAAGATCTCTTCTCCTACGCGTTCAAACCGGGTGCTGCGAATCAGCGGATACGAGAAAATAAACCAGCCGACCAGAAAAGCAATGAATGCCCATAACCATGGGACACGCGTCTCCTGTACAGCAAACATAAAAAAGCCTGTGCTCATGCCGAGCGGCGGAATAATGATTTTACGAATGGTGACTGGTCGGTGGCTGGCCTTCATGCGAATAAAGATGGCAAGTAAGGCCATGACCAGCATACCAACGGTCGCCCCGATCTGAAGATAGTACGGAGAGATTTGAGCCACGTAAACGCCCTCTTTCTGGAATGATATGTAATCCGATAGACCGGATGAAATACAAATAACCTGATTTTTCAGTTCCTATTATAGCACAAACGCTGGAACTCGATAGAACGCATATATTATAAAACGATGAAGATACCGACCTTTTTTTATTAGGAAAATATGTATGTAATAGTGTTCCCGCCGAGCTCATGTTTATTCGAACGATGGGAAAATGAAAAGGTACCGCGAAGATGGAAACTTCATGCGGTACCCAAAGCTTGACTGGCTGGGCGAGGTTCAATGACTTGGTGCAGCTTGTTCAAGACTGTCCTCTTACTCTGACAAGAGCGGCCTTGTTATGTGTTTTCGGAAAGGTGACGCAGCCCGTGAAGAAAGGCAGACACAGTCAGACGCAAACTGTCGTCTGGACTGAAATCCATGCCGAAGCCGCCCTGTGCCTCGATTGAGGCAAAACCATGGCAGAGGCTGCGCAATCCCCGAACAGCATGCAGCGCCTGCGCTTCGGTGAGGGGGTATGGCTGCAGGGTATGCAGCATCATGTTCAGCAGAGCTGTTTTGCATGCCGCGAGCTGTGGTTCATTCAGATCGGGTGCATGGTACGAGGCTTCGTAGAGCCCGGGATGCCGGCGAACGAAGCCCAAGTAAGCAGCGGCGATGGCCTGAATGGCCTCATCGCCGGTGTGGTCAGCCGCAGCCTCGTTTACGGCGAGGCCAAGCTGCTGCACTGACATCAGCGCCAGTTCTTGGCGAAGCCCGGGAAGCCCGCTGATGTGGTTATAGAGCGACGGTGAGCGCACATCGAGCCGCTTCGCAAGAGCGGCAAGGGTCAGCGCCTCAAAGCCGTCGCTGTCCACGATCTGGATCGCGGCGCTGAGCAGCGCGTCGCGGTCCAGACCTTGCCGGGGGCTCATCGCTGCCCCCCGGCTGGCTGCAGCCGCTGCTGCGCATCCGCTGCGGCCGCGCGCATGGCGGTCGCGGGCTGGCGCAGCATCCGTCCGTGGCCAACGGCCAGCACGGACGGTTCCAGCTCTGCCAGGCGCTTGGCGCTGGCTAGTGCCGCTTCGCGATTCCACGTGGCCAGCGCAGGGAACGGGAAAAGCGGGCGCATGCGGCCGGACACAGCCAGACCGCCGTGCACCTGATACGCGTCGCCGGCAATCAGCACTCGGCTGCGTGTATCCATAAAGGCCATATGCCCCGGCGTATGGCCTGGAGAAGCAATGGCGACCAGCGAACCGATCTGGTCGCCATCTTCGAGCAGGCGATCCGGCTTCGTACGGACGCCTTTAGGCACACTGCCGCGTATTTTCGTCTGCGGCTCGTGCGGCAGCAGTGAAACATCCCCTGCTAACAGCTCGGCATCCCGTCTGGAGATGCACACCTCAGCATCGGGAAGTGCATCCTTGAGACCATCAAGTGAACCAACATGATCAGCATGAGCATGGGTCAGGATGATGGTAGTAATAGGCTTACCGAGTGCAGCGGCTGCTGTAAGAATTCCTTTAAGACTGAATGGCATTCCTGCATCAATCAGGGTCAAATGCTGCTCTTCTTCAACCAGATAGACATTTACAGGAAAGAGGCGGGGGAAAAATGTGACTTGGGTTACATCGAACTCGCGGATAATACGCACTTGAAAACCTCCCGTAAACTAATGATGTTAGTAATATAACTAATGACATTAGTTTTGGCAATCATTATTTTAAAATGAGCCGGGTTATCATGAAATCAGATTAAAATCAAACTTTACAAAAAAAGCGTTTTCAAATTGCGGATTACCGATTATAATAATCACGTAAGCCCTTTCATATGTCTATCTTATTGGAGCCCTTCGCGATGCGAAAGGCTCACTTTTTTTATATAAATGGCTTCTCCAACCTGCTTTTCCAAATGTGTTTTCAGCAGATCGTAGAGGGGCTGTAAGTATTGGTATAACAGGCATATTCATACTTGGTCCAAGCCCAGGTGCAGGTGTTGACAAACATAACTGTTATTCATATAATGACAGTTATACTTACCTTGGAAAGAAGTTCATCGGCGCATTATGCCGGGAAGGGAGTAAGTTATGAACAGCGAATTTACCATTGCGGTGCATTGTCTTGTTTTTCTATCCATGAGAAGCGAGTGCATGGCCAACAGTGAAGACCTGTCCCAAAGTGTGGGGACGCACCCGGCCAGAGTCCGCAAGGTACTGAGTGTTCTGCGTAAACATGGCTACCTGACAACAAAGGAAGGTGCCCATGGCGGGTACTTGCTCAGCCGTCCAAGTGAAGAGATCAAGCTGGGGGAAGTGTACAGGCTCGTAGCCGGAGGTTCACTGGGGCCAAGCTGGTGTTCAGGTGAATCGGGTTCACCTTGTAAAGTATCCTCTAATATGCAGGGTGTGATGGGGGCTATATACGATGGAGGAGAAGAGGCGCTGAGCGCTTATTTCGATGGAATATCCATTCGTGATGTAAGACAAAGCATTGAGCGTGGAGAAGGAGCCTGTCTAATAGAAGGTTTCTCTGTCAAAGAGAAAGAGAAGTCTTGATGATTGTCATCCGTTAGGTGGATCATGATGCAGCTCGACCAGGCATGGGGGAGAAGTGTAAACAGGCGTATGCTCCGGTGTAAGATGGATTGAAGATTGAGGTGATTCCGGGCATAACGTGAACACAGATGGGGAGCGTTCGTCTGCGCTGATGTTATTTTCGGAAGGTCTTTGCTTGAGGGCGAAATAGCTTTCAAGAGGCTTTGCGAACGTAAAAATAAAATATTCCAAACACAACTAGGGAGTGGAACACAATGTCGGTTACTGAAAAAAATGAAACACTTCGCGTCATTAGCGAACGCCACGCAGTTAAAAAGTATGAAAAAGGTTTTGTATTGCCGGAAGCTGATCTGAACGCAATACTGACCGCAGCTGCGGAAGCACCATCTTCCTGGAATCTGCAGCACTGGAGATTCCTCGTCATTGAATCCGAAGCAGACAAAGCAAAATTGCTCCCGATTGCTTACGGCCAAACACAAGTGGTTGACAGCTCCGTTACCATTGCGGTTCTTGGTGATCTGGAAGCTAACCGCAACACATTTATCTATGATCAGGCTGTTGAAGCTGGTGCACTGCCTGCGGAAGTTCGTGACGCATTGGTTGGTCAAATTAACGGTGCTTACCAAAGTCCGCAAATCGCTCGTGATGAAGCGATTCGCAACGCTTCGTTTGCTTCCCAGAATATCATGCTTGCAGCACGCTCCCTGGGTTATGACACCTGCCCGATGGGTGGATACAACCCGCAGCAATTGATTGAAGCATTCAACATCCCTGCACGTTTTGTGCCAACCCTGTTGATCACTGTGGGTAAGGCTGCTGAGCCGGCTCGTCCGTCAGGCCGCTTCCCATTGTCTGAAGTCGTTGTAAAAGGTTCATTCTAAGATCATCTGAACGTGGATTATAAGCAGTAATAATTTAAGCGAGTACGGTCCTTCTAATCAGGGGGAGTACTCGCTTTTTTGCTTTTTCAACTACGCTTCAACTTCGTTTCAGCTGCTCAATATGAGGCGGCCTGTACCTGTTATTTTACTGCTGCGATAGAGGCTGCCGATGATCAAACTGCTGTGTGTTTGTATTGGTGTACGCACAGAAAGAAGTGGGCAGGAGATTGCTCCGGTCTGAATGGGAATTTCTGTGTATGGTAAAATATGATATCAATAGTACATATAATCGAGGTGATCGGCAGGTGTGAGTATATTAAGATACAGTTATCCTACGATGCTGAAAAGAAGCAAAAGTCTGTCGTATCGACAGCAGGTGACTTCAATGACAGTGGTACACATGAAATTTTTAGTTGAACATAAGTTAAACGTTGTAGAACCATTTCAGGAGGATGGCTCACTCAAGGAAGACCTGGTTTAGCAAAGTTCGGACTTAACCGACCTGGGAAACAAATTTTTCAAAGAGGTTTTTCCGAAATGGTCTGCGTATATTTATCGCGGCGGAGATATTTAGAAAACGACCATGCTGCTAAAGGGTTTGACCAAGCTAACCTCCTGCATCAAAGACGAGACAGATTCTGCAGTGTAATATAAATCACGTAGACAGAGGCTCCGATTCAAACTCACGCTTTATTTCCACTCTACCTTTAGGTGAATCTCCATCTCAAATTCAAACTCAGTATAATAAATAAACTGCACTCTTTCTACGAAAGAATAGTGCAGTTTATTTGGTGCTGTTTTCTTTTACAAAATAATCAGCTTTTTAAAATCCGGCTTTACTAAAGAGAAAATTTAATCTCACTTCTCCGGTGTTTCCGGGATTTGCGGTGTAAAGAAGGATTCCATGTGCTCCATTGCATTGTACATCATCACCGCAGCATCAGCGCGAGTAATGGCTTGTTTCGGATTGAACTGTCCATTCGCATCCAGCGTGCTGATTTTCAGCACGAGGGAACGCTGTACTGCACCTTGGTACTCCGGCGTAAGCTCTTTCTCATCTGTGATATCAACAGGCTGAATTTTGATCATAGGCAGACCGCCTTTGGCCTCTATGGCCTGCATCAGGAACAGGGTGTACTGCTCACGGGTGAGCGGTTTGGAGGGGTCGATATTCTGCGGCAGCTTGATGCTGTTGTACTGTGCGCGGATGAACGCATCGCTGTACCAGACGCCATCTTTTACAGCAGAAAAATAATCACTCGGTACAGGCATTTTGATGAAACGAATAGCGTTAAGGTTAAGATCCAGCCCGTCTACAATCAATTGAATGCCTTGGGCTGTATTCAGCTGTTCTTCCGGCTTGAACAAGTTGTCACTAACCCCTTTGATTAACCCGTTCTGATGAAGGGATTCAATTTTGTCTGCACCTGGTAATCCTTGAATATCCGTGAAATTGGATGGCGCAGCATGGAGAGGACCTGCACTTAGTGAGAGCGTAAGCAGCGCCGCTGCGCTGAAAGCAGCCATCATATTTTTTTTCATCTCGTGTCGCCTCGCTTTTCCAGGGAGGTATTTCCCTTTATTTTAAAGTGATTTGCACCTATAGACGACCCTTCTGTTCAAAAGGTTGCTTCCATTGTTGCCAAATCTGAATTCACAACGTAACCTTTGGATTAGTCCGATAATCCGGGGGTGATCGTCTCAGTAAGCTTTTCTGAAATTGTTAGAAAATAAAACCGTGCGACCATGCCCGAATAGCGTTTCTGGAGATCGTTAGAAAAATGTGCAATGGGATCTGTCAGGCCGATGAACGGATTATGAAATCACAGTTACTTTTGTGATACGAACGAAATGTCTGACGACCAACGTTTTTACTAATTAAGACCTATAGATGGGATTTTATGTTTAATTTAAAATATAATTAGTAAAGCGCTTACATAAAATTGATTTTTACCAACATATCTGTAGATGCGCTACAAGGCATTGGGCTTACCAATTTGATTGGGGAGGCAATGAATAATGGGACAATTATCACTCTGGAAGCGCACATGGCGGGCAGCCGGCATAATGCTGCTGGGCTCGGCACTGTTTTCCGCTTCGCCTGGTCTGATCCACCTGCCTGGAGCTCATGCAGCTGGTCCGAGGCAGATGGAATATCTGGATCGGGGTGTGGTGGCAGTGAAAACAGGCAGTGGTGTGTTTGTCAGTTGGCGTCTGCTCGGAACGGAAGGCTCCAATGTGGCTTTTAATGTGTATCGGGATGGAATCAAAGTGAATACATCACCTATAACAGGCAGCACCAATCTGCAGGATGCAGGCGGGACAAGCAGTTCAAAGTATACGGTGCGTGCTGTTGTTGGTGGAACCGAGCAGGCTGCTTCTGCCGCTGCAGGTGTCTGGGGCAGCAATTATTTGAGCGTGCCGCTTCAAGTTCCTGCGGGTGGAACCACACCGGATGGTGTGGCTTATACCTACAGTGCCAACGACGCCAGCGCAGGGGATCTGGATGGAGACGGTCAATACGAGCTGATCGTGAAGTGGGACCCTTCCAACTCCAAGGATAACTCGCAAAGCGGTTATACCGGTGAAGTATTCATCGATGCATACAAATTAAACGGCACTCGCCTGTGGCGGATCAGTTTAGGCAAAAATATTCGTGCGGGCGCTCACTATACCCAGTTCATGGTTTACGATTTGGATGGGGACGGCAAAGCCGAAATCGCCATGAAAACAGCTGACGGCACTCGGGATGGTACAGGCATTGTGATCGGGGATGCCAGCAAGGATTACCGCAATTCGAGCGGCTATGTGTTATCCGGACCCGAATTCCTGACGATCTTCAACGGGCAGACGGGAAAAGCGATGTCCACCATAAACTATGAACCGGCACGGGGTAATGTCTCAGACTGGGGAGACAATTACGGCAATCGGGTCGACCGCTTTCTCGCGGCCGTTGCTTACCTGGATGGTGAACGCCCAAGTCTGGTTATGGCTCGCGGGTACTATACACGGAGTGTGCTGGCAGCCTATAACTGGCGAAACGGACAGCTGACTAAGCAGTGGATTTTTGACTCCAATACGGCAGGCAATTCAGGCTATGCCGGACAGGGAAATCATAATCTGAGTGTGGCTGATGTCGACGGGGATGGCAGGGATGAGATTGTTTATGGGGCTATGGCTGTCGACGATAATGGAAGAGGGCTGTACACGACAGGTTTGAAGCATGGAGATGCGATGCATCTGAGTGATCTGGACCCGGATCGTCCGGGGCTGGAGGTATTTCAGGTTCACGAGACACCGTCCAATGCAGGGGTATCGTTCCGTGATGCAGGTACGGGTCAGCTTATCTGGGGTATCAAAACAACGAAAGATATTGGACGCGGCATGGCAGCAGATATCGATCCAAGGTACAAAGGTGCCGAAGTATGGGCAGACGGCAGCCTGTACACAGCCAAAGGGCAGAAGCTCGGTTCTGTTCTGCCTTCTTCCACGAATTTTGGCATCTGGTGGGACGGTGATCTGCTGCGCGAGCTGCTGGACAGCAACCGGATCGACAAATGGGACTATGCCAACAGTAAAACTGTAAATCTGCTGACTGCTTCCGGGGTATCTTCCAATAATGGCACCAAATCTACACCGAGCCTTCAGGCAGACCTTTTCGGAGACTGGCGGGAAGAGGTCGTATGGCGTACAAATGACAGCTCGGCATTGCGAATCTACACCACCACAGCTCTGACGGACAAGCGTATTTATACTCTGATGCATGATCCGGTATATCGTCTCGGAATCGCTTGGCAAAATACGGCTTATAACCAGCCGCCGCATACCGGCTTTTATCTGGGTGAAGGAATGAACCCGCCTCCAATGCCGAATATTCGGTATGCGGGCAGATAAAGAACGGGCAGGTTCTGCAGCCCGGCTCCAGTCATGTGAACAGGATCAGCGAAGGATTAAACTTCGCGGAAGGGAACAACGAGTAAGGAGCCGTTGTTCCTCTTTTTTTCCAGAGGTGCAGAATTTCGGTGAAAAGTGGAAAAAACGTTTGACAGTCATATAGACTGCCTTTATTATACGTATATAACTTACTAAACAGGTAGGAATAATGAAAATGGCTGATTTTGTTGCGGAGTCGGTCATGACAGACACAAGAGTACACACATTTGAACAGCATAGCGTTCTCACCGTATAGACGGAGGAACACCGCAGCGCATTTTACCGGATGAAGCATACACGGCCTTGGGGTCGGCATGACTTGATGAGGGGAGAGTGCGCAGGGGTTCCTCCGTCTTGTTGTTTTTTTTTCGGGTGCGTTCCGCTGTTCTGCCAACCTGTAGTTAATCATGCAAGTTTATATCGGGGGGAGTGTAAAGTGATGGGAAAGAGAGTTCATAAGGGAATTCTGGTTGGGCTGGCACTGGTGTTAACAGGGGTGCTGGCGGCTTGCAGATCCGATAACAGCGGGTCTGGTGCGGCAGGTGCTTCAGCAGGATCAGGAACAGACGGGACCAAGGAAGGAAGCAAAGTAGTTGAACTGCTCAACGTTTCCTATGACCCGACACGGGAACTTTATGAGGAATATAATAAGGCATTTGCCGCGCATTGGCTGAAAGAGAAGGGTCAGGAAGTGACCATTAAACAATCTCACGGAGGTTCGGGTAAGCAGAGCCGTTCCGTCATTGACGGACTGGATGCAGATGTGGTGACGCTGGCGCTTGGCTATGATATTGATGCGATTGAAGATAAAGGCCTGATTAATGCAGGCTGGCAGGAAAAATACGAGCATAACAGTTCACCGTACACGTCCACCATTGTGTTTCTGGTGCGCAAAGGTAATCCCAAAGGCATCAAGGATTGGGATGATCTGATCAAAGGAGACACCCAGGTGATTACACCGAATCCGAAAACATCGGGCGGCGCACGGTGGAACTATTTGGCGGCATGGGGTTATGCCCTGAAGCATAACAACAACGACGAAGAGAAGGCCAAACAGTTCGTGGCAGAACTGTTCAAACACGCTCCTGTGCTCGACTCGGGTGCTCGAGGATCAACAACGACATTTGTGGAACGCGGCATTGGCGATGTGCTGCTGGCTTGGGAGAATGAGGCATTCCTCTCGGTGAAAGAGCTGGGACCGGACAAATTCGACATCGTTGTGCCTTCCATCAGCATTTTGGCTGAACCCCCTGTGGCGATCGTGGATAAAAATGTAGACAAAAAAGGTACCCGCGATGTGGCGGAGGCTTACCTCCAATACCTTTACAGCGAAGAAGGCCAGACGATTGCTGCCGAAAATTACTACCGTCCAACGCTGGACCGTGTGAAAGAGAAATTCAAGGACCAGTTCCCGGCGCTGGAGCTGTTCACGTTAAAAGATGTTTTTGGTACTTGGCGGGATACCCAGGCCAAACACTTCAAAGATGGCGGTGTCTTCGATCAGATCTACGTACCGGGCAGCTAGGAACACCTCTTCTCGGAACCGAGGAGTCGAACTGGGAGAACAACGAAAGTGCAGCAGAACCAAAAGAGAGCAAAAGAAACACAACAAAAGAAACACTACAAGAGCACATATTGCACTGTACGCAGCCAACCAGCCCTACCGGCTGACGGCGGAGAGGGTGAATAGGCATGAGCAAGGGGATCGCAATCCGGGGAAGGCGAACACTGCCAGGATTCGGATTAACGATGGGTTACAGCGTATTGTATCTGAGTCTGGTCGTGCTAATTCCACTGACGGCACTGATATTCAACTCCACAGGATTGACTTGGGCAGCGATGGTGGAAGTAGCCACCAATCCAAGAGTGCTGGCTTCGTTTCGGGTCAGCTTCCTGACAGCCGGAGCAGCGGCTTTAATTGATCTGTTCCTGGGCCTGCTCCTGGCTTGGGTGCTGGTCCGGTATTCATTTCCCGGTAAACGAATATTCGATGCGGTCATTGATCTGCCGTTTGCGCTGCCCACGGCAGTAGCCGGAGTGGCTCTTACGGCAATCTATGCCGGAAACGGTTGGATTGGACAGTTCGTAGAGCCTTTGGGCATCAAGCTGGCATACTCTCAGGCCGGAATTACACTTGCGCTCATGTTTATCGGTATTCCGTTTGTCGTACGTACCGTGCAGCCAGTGCTGGAGGAGCTTGAGGCAGAAGTGGAAGAGGCTGCGGCAACGCTGGGAGCAGGGCGATGGCGGATTTTCCGCACTATTTTGCTGCCGGATTTGATCCCCCCGCTGCTGACAGGGTTTGCACTGGCTTTTGCCAGGGGCATTGGTGAGTACGGTTCAGTTGTATTTATTTCAGGCAATATGCCGATGAAAACGGAAATCGCGCCGCTGCTCATTATGGCGAAGCTGGAACAGTTTGATTATGCAGGAGCTGCAGCCGTAGCTTTGCTGCTCTTATTGATCTCGTTTATCTTGCTGCTGATCATTAATTCTCTGCAACGCTGGAGTCGTAAGGCAGGGAGAGCGTGATATCGCAGCATCAAGGAGGTGAGGAGAGGTAGTCCGAATAACCTCACATTCTGTCCGTGCGGCCTGCCCTTTCGTGGCGGCCCGGACGGAAATACACAGCCGCGCTGCGTCACGCTCACCCAAACCGAAGGAGGTGTATTTATGGCGAGTTCTGTACCCCTTGGTCCTGTTCCGCCTGTAAAAACCGGACGCAGTACAAATCGCGCGACAACAGAGGCAGCTTGGGTAAAATGGCTGCTGATCGGACTTGCGAGTCTCGTCCTGATCTGGCTGCTGATCCTGCCGCTGGTGATCGTGCTCATGGAAGCGCTGAAGCAAGGCTGGGGTGTCTACATCGCTGCGCTGACGGAACCGGATGCCTTGTCTGCACTGAAGCTGACTCTGCTGGTTGCCGCAATCACCGTTCCGCTAAATACGATTTTTGGCGTGGCGGCAGCTTGGGTCATCACCAAATTCCAGTTCAAAGGGAAAGGACTGCTGATTACCCTGATTGATCTTCCCTTTTCCATCTCCCCTGTCGTTGGCGGATTGATCTTTGTTCTGGTGTTTGGCTCAAACGGATGGTTTGGCCCATGGCTGGCCGAGCATGATATCAAAATTATTTTTGCGCTGCCGGGCATTGTGATTGCGACATTGTTTATTACCTTTCCTTTCGTGGCGAGAGAACTGATTCCGCTCATGGAGGATCAAGGAACTCGGGAAGAAGAAGCGGCTGTGACGCTTGGCGCCTCCGGGTGGCGCATCTTCTGGAGCGTGACGTTACCCAACATTAAATGGGGACTTCTGTACGGCATCATCTTGTGTAACGCGCGTGCCATGGGTGAATTCGGAGCTGTATCTGTAGTGTCTGGACACATTCGCGGAGAAACGAACACCCTGCCGCTGCACGTTGAAATTCTGTATAACGAATATCAATTTTCAGCTTCCTTTGCTGTGGCCTCGCTATTGTTAATCCTGGCCTTGGCTACGCTGCTGCTCAAAAGCTGGCTTGGGCATAAAGCCGTGTCAGATAAGGGGTAGTTGTACTGAAAGCGTAAGAAAAGAGCTGGAAAAGGAAGCTGCTGTATGGGATCAAAATATCAATTGACAGCCGCTGGAAGCCCTGATATTGTATAAACCAAGTATATAGGTTGGATAAGAATGAATTATAATCTTTTGGAATACAGATGTTAACAGGATTATAACGGGTGGAAGCCCGAGAAGAGGAGGCGGCTCTATGGCTAAGCCGTTAAAAGTGGATGAGGTATGGTTGGACCGAATTGCCGGACAGCTGAATGACATGGAGTTTGGTTCACTGCACATCGTAGTACATGAGGGTCAGATTGTGCAGATGGAGCGAACGGAGCGCAGGCGTTTTGAAAATACGTCCTCAGGCAGCGCCTCCAAATCCGGCAGTACCTCTCGAAGTACCTCATCCCGTTCCGTTCGTGGATCAAATGCGAGTGCCAAAGGATAGAGAAGCCTAAACGTATGATCATGATGTATTGACATGAAATCTGAAACGTTGTTTGGAGCGAATTTACGAAATACGTCATTTACTTCATAGTGCAATTAGGATGATAAGCTGAGAAGGGTCGTAGATGCAAAAAAAAACGTAACAAACGCTGCAAACGTGGAAAACGTAAAAAGTGCTGCAAACACAACCTGCAGCTAAACAATATAAATAAATGATGAAAGGCTGCTCTTCAAATCACGGAAGTGACTTGGAGAACAGCCCTTTTTGTGCACTAACCATTTTACCTGTTCTGAAAGCAGGATTATAAGACAAATATAATCACTAGAGACGAGTTGTTCAATTCTCTGAATTGGAATGTTTCACTTGTCTGAACTGGATATGAATTTTCGGGAGGCATCTGTATCATTCATCTCCTCCTCCACGGATTCAGAGATTGACGCGATGTCACTGCTGCCGGCTTCTCCGCTGTCGGTATGCCCGGCATAGGGACGCTCACTGCGGGAACGTGATCCGGTCAATCTGAATCCTGAGGCAAAAAGAATCAGCTGCAGTGCAAGAGCGTAAGGCGCTGCCGCAAGTCCGATCAGGTGAAGCAGCGCGCACAGCGCAATCAGCAGCGAGAGCCATCTCAGTAAGGTGCCGGCTGTCCCCCGTTTGGGACTGGCCCACAGCAGATAACCGTAAACGATGGTCAGCATGAGGGAAGCGCACTGTATCCATGGTAGAATTCCTTCCCATGAGTCCAGCATGATGCCTTCTCTCAGGAGTTTGTTGTAGAAACTTCCGAATAAAAGTGCAGTGGCTGCAAGTGCGGCAGGTTCAGCAGCCGGGCGGATAATTGTCCAGATGGACCTGCCCCAGTGCACGGAATGGGCATTCCGGATGAGTTCTTCCGAAAGTGCGGTGCACTCTCGTTCCAGCGCTTTATGCATAAGTGCAAGTCTGGCCGTATCGTGGTCTTTAACGCATTCACGAATCTGGTCATGCAGCTGCGGGGAGAGGCATGAGGCCGTCCTGCAGGTCAGCATTGCCTTCAGCAGCTCATGGTGCTCGTGTTCAGATACTTCATATTTTCGCTGTTCCCAAATGGTAAGTTGTCCCAAAAGCTTTGTGCTTATGTATAATGTATCTCGTACCCTTTGTATTCGTCTTTCCCGGTTGCGGCGAATTTCTGTGGCCGACCACAGGTATGTTACCAGAAGCAGGGCGATCACCCCGAGCAGCGCCGCTTCAGCGCCAGGATATGAGGGCAGGATATCGAACCAATGTTGAAACACAATTTTTCCTCCTCTGCACCAACTTAACGTATTGAAACACGGTTCACGCAAGCTTTCTCTCACTATTACACAGGAAGTCGATGAATTCAAGCAGATGGAGCGTTGATTTAGAGGATATCTTAGGGTATTTATACGAAATACAGGAGGCCCATTCACCTGCTGGTTGAGCGAGGCGAATGGACTGTGAGGCATGTGATACCCTTCATTCACAATTGGAGAATTCACGGATTTCTGTTAGGATACACCTGTGCGAAGAGAAATCATGTGTTGGAGGAAATCAGTGTGAAATGGACGGAGAAGGAAAAAGCCCAGAAGGGTCTGCTTTACGATAATAACAATGATGAACAGTTAGTTAGAGAACGCACTTTTGCTAAGGAAATGTGCTATGACTATAACCAAATTCGGCCAAGCAATCTAGCGGAAAGAGAGGCTCTTATCCGGAAGCTTTTTGCAAAAACAGGAGAGAAATTTCTGATCGAGCAGCCGTTTTATTGCGATCAGGGATATAACATTGAGATCGGAGAACATTTTTATTGCAATCATAATACCGTTATGCTTGATGCGGGTAGAATCCGTTTTGGAGATCACGTATTCATTGGTCCTAATTGCGGGTTCTATACACCTGAACATCCACTCGATGCTGAACAGCGAAACCAAGGCTTGGAGATTGCCTTACCGATCTCAGTAGGAAATAATGTGTGGATTGGGGGAGGAGTAACCGTCCTGCCCGGCGTCACGATTGGAGACAATGTCGTTATTGGTGCGGGGAGTGTCGTTACCAAACCTATTCCTGCCGGCGTTATTGCTGCCGGGAATCCATGCAGGGTCATCAGGGAGATTACAGAGGAAGATCAGCATAAATATCCACGCATTTAGATGAAGCATTAAATGGCAGTTCATTAAAATCAGAAGGGAGAACAGTGGATGGATGAGGTGAAAATTGAACATGCACCGCCAGCTGCGGTGGAATATTTGACGCTGCGGCAGATTGCCGGGCTTAGCCCGATGAGCCGGGAAGGAGCCGAGATTGGACTGCCGCGGAGTTTATTTGCAGTATGTTTACGAGAGGACGATGTCCTGATTGGTATGGGGCGTGTCATCGGGGACGGCGGCTGTTTTTTTCAGGTGGTCGATATTGCGGTCCATCCCGATCTGCAGGGGAAGGGCTACGGGAAAGTGATTATGATCGAGATTATGAACTATTTACGCGAAGCCGTACCTGCGCGAGGACTCGTCAGTCTGCTGGCTGATGTTCCTGCTGATCGCTTATACGCTCAATTTGGCTTTGAATATACAAGTCCGAAGTCAGAGGGAATGTGGTGGAGGCAGGGGGAGCAGGATGTGTAAAAATAGACCGTTAACCTTTGGACAACCAAAGGTTTTTTGGCATGATGAACTTGGCGCCCTGTATAAAACAGGGATGTTGATTCGAGTTTACAAGTGCTCATTTCCGGTTTAAGATGACGTGAGCCGTTTAAGGTATATAACAAAAGGAAATCGCATTACAATAACGATATTGATGAGACGAAATCGACAGAAAAGAGGGAATGGATATGAAAGTAGCGATTTTTGGAGCAACTGGCGAAATTGGGAAAACCATCTTGTGGGAATTGATGGATCGCGGTCATGAAGTAACGGCAGTCGTGCGTGATCCATCCAAGGTGGAGATGGTACATAAGCGCTTGCGTGTGGAGCAGGGGGATATACTTAACCCCGATCAGGTCGCTGATTTTGCAGCCGGACAAGAAGCGGTAGTCAGTGCTTATGGGCCGAAGTTTGGCGAGGAAGAGGAACTGCTGGAAGTGACTCGGTCACTGATTGAAGGCGTGCGCCGTGCAAATGCAGGACGTCTGGTTGTTGTTGGCGGGGCAGGGAGTCTGATGACCGATTCTGGCGAAATGCTTATGAATACACCTGGATTCCCCGAAGAAGTAAAACCGCTGTCGCAGGCCCATGCGGATGCCTATGGACTTCTTGAGGAATCAAACATTCACTGGACTTATATGAGTCCGGCGGCAACGATCACTACAGGGCGGAGAACAGGTCAATTCCGGATTGGCATGAACCGTGTAATTACAGATGATTTGGGCGAGAGCAGCATATCTGTAGGCGATTTTGCTGCGGCTTTAGTAGATGAGCTGGATGATCCGCAGTTTATTCAAGCGCGGTTTACGGTGGGATACTAAGCATACGCCGTTTTGGGGAAATCCTTTGGCAGTAGGAACGTATAGGATGGCGCTTGGATCGGATGGAATGGCAGGACGTAGAAACGGAAAGCTAATGAATGTTAATGGCGGATGCAGATAAAATGAGCATGTCGATCGGGAGGGATGACTGTTGTTTATCGTGACGGCTGATCAGATGCGTGCGGTGGACGAGCATACGATCCGGCATCTTGGCATTCCTGCAGCCAGTTTGATGGAGAATGCAGGCAGAGCGATTGCCGAGGAAGTCATCAAACTGTGCCGGGGGGGCCAGTGTGGTCGTGGCCGGTTTGAAGACGATGAAGCTCAACGTGAAAATGGTAAGGGCGATTCAGGCATTCGCCCCTGGCTTGATCATGGCCCGGCCAAAAGGGCGGAACGGGCACACACCGGGCCCGGCGATCGCGCGGGTTATGGGGGCGACATCATCGCCGACCCGGCGCTGGTGATGCTGCATCCCGGTGATCAGCACTGGTATATGCTGATCGGCAAGGGTAACAATGGCGGCGACGGGCTGGTTGCGGCGCGCCATCTGGTGGAAGCGAGGCTCGGCGTGACGTTGGTCTACGCCGACGACCCGGAGGCACTGCGGGGCGAAGCCGCAGTGCAGAGAGATGCCGCCGCACAGCTCGGCATCCCTGCCGTGGTCCACGGGCGCGAAGCCGTGGACTTCAGCCGGTGCACGGGCATCGTGGATGCGCTGCTGGGCACCGGCTCGCGAGGGGCGCCGCGCGGCGCGTACGCGGCGCTAATTCAGGCGGCGAACGACAGCGGCAAGCCGGTCGTGTCCGCCGATGTGCCAAGCGGGCTGGATGCCGATACGGGGGAGGTGTACGAGCCCTGTGTTAAAGCCCGGGTGACCGTATGCCTTGCGCTGCTTAAGCGCGGGCTGGTACAGTACCCGGGCGCTTCTGCCGCGGGGCGCATTGTCGTGCGCGGCATCGGCATACCCGCGCGGCTCGCGCCGGAGCATGGCCCCTCGGTCCGTCTGCTGACGGAAGAGGTGCTGCAGGCTGTGCTGCGCGTGGACACAGGCCGCCGCCGGGCACCGGACGGCCATAAGGGCACCTACGGCCATGTGCTGCTGGCCGCAGGAAGCATGCCGATGAGCGGCGCAGGCCTGCTCTCGGCCAAAGCCGCGCTGCGCGCAGGCTGCGGGCTTGCCACATGGGCGCTGCCCGCGGCGCTGATGCCGCATGTCATCGGCACCGTGCCCGAGCTAATGCTTGCCCCTGCAGCCGATGACGGCAGCGGCGAATGGAACGCGGCTACCGCCGCAGCTGTGCTGCGCCTTGCGGAGAGCCGCGACGTGCTTGCGACCGGCCCTGGCCTTGGCCGCTTCGAAGACGACACCGACTGGCTGCGCCGTCTGTGGCAGCAGACGGATCGTCCGCTTGTTATTGACGCGGACGCCCTCAACATGCTGGCAGATGCAGGCCCGGGCGGGCCGCGCATCTGGGGACAGCGCAGTGCGGCGACGATCCTTACGCCGCACCCAGGCGAGATGGGCCGTCTGCTGGGCATGCCGACCCCCGAGGTGCAGCGTGACCGAATTGGACACGCTGCACGGTACGCCCGCGAGCAGGGCGTGACCCTTGTGCTCAAAGGAGCACGAACGGTCATCGCAGCGCCTTCCGGCGAGGCGTACATTAACACCACCGGCCACGCCGGCATGGCAACCGGCGGTGCAGGGGACGTATTGACCGGCATCATCGCCGGTCTGCTTGCCCAAGGACTAAGCGCAGAGCAGTCCGCCGCATTCGGCGTATACCTGCATGGACAGGCAGCCGAACGAGCAGCTCTGCTGCGCGGTGACCCGTCATCCCTGCTGGCTGGAGATATCATTGATGCGCTGTAAGAAACATCTTAAACCAGCGAGCAGCATCATACAAAAGCATTAACATATAAATGTGCTGGACCTGACTAATGGATTAAACCTACGTACAAGCGGTATCAAAGAAGGATCAAAAAAGGAGCCCCATCCAAGTTGTGGAGGGCTCCTTTTTAGTATTATATTCTCAATAATAATAGAAACATGGTTAAATCATTGTTTATGGTCAGCGACCATTGGATACGCTGCAGCAGCATTACCAAAACCAAGGCCGAACCAGCGAACCAAACGCATGAATCGAACCCAAGGCTACACACACGAACCGAATCCACAAATCCAACTTAAAAAAGACTCACTAACTATTACTGACGAAGGCGAGTTACCTAACGCTAATATCCACTCTTAGAAGGTGGAAATTTCTAACGATCCTGAAGAACTTTATTTGGGGTATATTCTCAAACTTTATTCTCTAACGATCCCAGGGAACCCTATTTCGATCATTTAGGTTGGAAATGGAGCCATTACTTCAATTTTATCCAAAATAAGCTCCGTGGAAATCGTTAGAATCTCTAACGACTCAAAATCATTCAAATAAGGTCACCTGAGATCGTTACAATAAAATGTAATGTCTTGCTCAGCACGGAATTACTATGATTTCGTCGAATCCCTCAGCGAGGCTGCCCATATATGAGCAGTATGCAGCCTTAGCCGCACAACCAGCCAATATGATTCCCCCAAAATTTACATGATACGCCTAGAATCAATACAATATGCATACACCGTACGTACAACACACGTGCACTACTACGCATACACCGTATGTACACCACGCGTACACCATACGTACACCGCGAGTTAGAAGGATCACGCGCTGCATGTCATCCGCTGCTCTCCAGGTTATCCTAGAGACGGAAACGCTGGAGTTCCTGATGCATTTCCGCACTGATATCACGCAGTGACTTGACTTTGATGCTTGCTTCGTTGAAGGAGCGCTGCTGCTCCGCAGTAGAAGCAGTGATCTCTTCGCTGCTGGCCGCGGACTGCTCGGTGATGGCACTGATATTTTCGATGGCATGCTGTACTTGGGAGCTAAGCTGGCTTGAGTGATGCATATCGTCAGCAAGCTGCTGGATACCCGCACTGATCCGCTCTACACTTTCGCGGATGGCCGAGAAGGATTGCCGTGTCTGGCCAGTGGCTTGTTCCTGTTCACCAAAGAGCTGCGTACTCTGCAGCACAGAGCTTTTTACTTTTTCCATCGATTCGGTAATCTCATTCACAGCCGCATAGATGTGTTTGACGGACTGGGCAGACTGCTCAGCGAGTTTGTTCACTTCTCCTGCCACGACAGCGAAGCCGCGTCCGGCTTCCCCCGCACGTGCAGCCTCGATGGAGGCATTCAGAGATAGAAGGGTTGTCTGCTTCGCGATCTCGGATACATATCCTGTCATTGTAGTGATGCGAGCCGCGCTTTCTTCCAGTTCCAGTACAGTCTGTTCCACTTCGGACATCGCTTGGCGGTTCACTTCGGCCAGCCGCAGCTGTTCTTTAATGGCCTTGTTCCCCTCTTCCACCGTAGCTAATACGTCACGTCCAGCCATGGCGGATTGAGAAGTGGCCTGCAGATTGCCATGAAATGTAGACTGCATTTTGTCGACTACGATGACGGTTTCGCTGAGGTCCTCGGCAATCTTCTGGCTGCCGATGGACAGCTCTTCCGTTGTACGGGAGACCTGCTGCACAATCGCTTGTACCGTATCATTGCCGCGGTCAATATCCTGTGCCATCTGATCTACTCGCTGTCCAGCTGTATCGATGGACTGGATAATGCCGCGAATGTTATTCGTCATTTGCCCGAAGGAGCGGCTCAGATCATCAAGTTCATCTTTCCCTTTAGGTTCAGGCAGCGTTTGGGTCAGATCACCGCTAGCGATATGTCCCGCAGCTTCCTTGAGCAGTCGAATGCGCTTGGATATCTGACGTGATGTGTACATATTAAACAGCATGACCGTGATGAACAAAAGGGCAGCACCGCCCAGAGCCACCTGCCAGGTCATTTGGATGTCATTCTCTAGATCCAACGTGTACTGTGTGTACCGCTCCCGCGTAATCTCATTCAGCGAATAAATGTCATTCTGTATGCCTCGAACCCGTGCGCTGTAACGCTTCGCTTCCGCACTGTTCATGCTGGTCATGGCCTCGGCAGCGCCTTTTTCCAGTGCCTGCAGCTTTGTTTGAACCGTTTGAATGAGCTGCCGTTCCTCAACCGTTTCCAGCAGTCCATCGTTCAGCTCCTTAATTAAGGCTTGGCCTTCTTTTAGAAGAACCAGTACAGCTTCCTGATTACCGGCCGTCATCGAGAAGGAGTAAACATCCAGCGCCTGCTGTGTCTGAATTTGATTGGAGTTCAGCTCACTTACCTTCAGCATGGCAGGTACCAAGTTTTGATTTTTCGCATTCATGCCGAGCAGTTCCGTGATGATATATGCGACCAGCGCAAGACATAGAAGCACTGAGATCAGAGCATTGATGATGAGTTTTCCCTGTAATTTCATATGCGTACCTCCTCGATCCGTGGGTTATGGATTCAATGTAATTTTAGTTTGACCCGAAGAAATTTTAGTTTTCAGATCATCGAAGGTTTTCTGCTGCTCCTCACTCAACGTGATGTTGTGCAGCCCAGTCAAGCCTACTGCGTTCTCTGCCAGCCCCTCTACGATTTCCTTTTTCGGGAAGGTATGTTTGTTCTCAATGAACGAATTCACTGCGTTATAGATGGAGACATCTATATTTTTCAGCATGGATGTAAGGATTGCTTTTTCCGCCAAAAAGAATTGATCCGTATCCACGCCAATGGCATATTTACCCTGTGCCTGTATTTCGGCTAGTGCGCCTACACCGGTAAGACCGGCGGCCACATAGATCACATCGACATTCTGTTCCTGGATCATTTTTTGAGCCAGCTGTTTGCCGAGATCCGCATTGCCAAAATCACCTGCATAAACAGCTTCTACAGCAGCCTCGGGGTTAACGGCGAGTACGCCCTGTTTGAATCCCTGCTCAAAATCTTTGAGTGCTGGAATCTCCATTCCACCCAGAAAACCGACATGGTTCTCTTTGGAAGCCATGCCTGCAATGATACCAGCCAGATAACTTCCTTCTTCGGCACGAAATGAGATGGATGCAATGTTAGGCAGGGCAGACTGACTATCAATTAACAGGAATTGCTGATCTGGATATTTAGCGGCAGCCTTCTCCATATCCGTCAGAACCGTATTGCTCAGACCGATAATGAGATCGAACTTCTCTTTGGAAAACTCCTCAAACGCAGCTTCAGCCGTCAAATCCTTGCTGGGTTCGCGATAGTCAAAAACAATGCTCTTCTCGTCTCTGGCCTTGACCAATCCGTTAAAAGCAGCATCATTGAACGATCGGTCTCCCAGTCCCACTTCCGTGAGGACAATCCCCACTCTGGTTTTGGTATCTGCAACCGCCGCTTTAGAGCTGTTGGAACAGGCCGCTAGTACCAGCAGCGTCAGGGCCATGAGTATCGTGAGCCCCATTCGGATATGCATCATTTTTTTCATTGAAATGCCCCCATTTCTTTGTGCTTTTATGTATGCTTATGGAAATTTACTGGATGATAGATGGACACCAGTCATCTATGCAGCGAGATTTTCCCTTTAACTATATCGGTGAAAAATGTGTTTTTTTAATGGTGTTTAATGAAAGTTTACAGAAATATAAATCCATTTCATGAATTAAACGTGGTTTTTACAATTGTGTTGTTACATTACATTAGTGTTCTCTCCAGTTATAAGTTTGCTTTGAATTAAACGTGAAAATAAAAAAAGCAAAGCAGAGTAATTTCACTCTACTTTGCTCTGCCCTGCTTGACCTTTACATACGTCACGTCTAATCGATATGACCTATCTTAAAGCCTATTTTAAAAGCCTTTTTCAGTATTATAAGTCCTTATTACATCCTTAGGTTATCCACCACTCCAGAACTACCTCATTAAGTACATAATCGTACAGTACGCATCACTGCATTATTAATCTCTACCATGCTCTCTACCACGCTGCTATTGAGCCATCCGTTCGGCTTTCCGTTCCTCCGCATAACACACCCGTGTGCGGGTTGCGCCAAATGATCTGCCCGCGTCCAAACGGGGACGAATCCAGCTCAGTTCGGATATCATGCCCTTTACGAGCGAGTGCTTGGGCAATGTGAGGGGGGAAGCCCTGCTCAACCAGTATCGTTTTGTCCTTGATCCACTGCCAGCGCGGAGAATCGAGCGCAGCCTGTGGATTGAGCTGATGATCGATCGTATTCATGATGACCTGCACATGACCTTGCGGCTGCATGAAACCGCCCATTACCCCGAAAGGGCCGACCGCTTCACCGCCATGGGTGAGAAACCCGGGGATGATGGTATGATACGTACGTTTACCCGGCTCCAGTGCATTGGCATGCTGCGGATCAAGCGAGAAGTTATGCCCGCGGTTCTGAAGTGCAATGCCTGTGCCCGGCACCACCAATCCTGAACCAAAGCCCATATAATTACTCTGGATAAAAGAGACCATGTTTCCTTCGCCGTCTGCGGCAGCCAGATATACTGTTCCGCTGCCGCGCGGATCACCTGCCTCTGGTGCCCGTGCCGTATCTCCAATCAGCTTGCGCCGTTCTGAGGCGTACGCTTCAGACAGCAGTTCTTCCACAGATACGCCCATCTTGTGTTCTTCCGTAATGTATTTTTCTCCATCGGCAAAAGCCAGCTTCATTGCTTCCAGCTGCCGGTGATAACTCAGAACGGATTCCTTCTCGGCAAAGTCAAATCCCTTCAGCAGATTAAGTGCAGATAGGGCGATGAGTCCTTGCCCGTTCGGTGGAATCTCCCACACATCATAGCCGCGATAGGAGACAGAGATCGGATCAACCCATTCAGGCTGGAAAGCCTTCAGATCGTCACGGGTGAGGTAACCGCCATGCTCGGCCATAAAAGCGTGAATGCGTTCCGCCAGTTCTCCTTCATAAAAGTCTCGCGCTTCGCTCTCGCCAATTCGGCGCAGCGCGGCCGCATGGCCCGGCGAGCGCCACACTTCCCCCGCAGCGGGTGCACGCCCGCCAGGGGCAAACGTCTCAAACCAAGCACGCCCTGCTTCCGCATCGCCCTGGCGTGCATAGACCTCGGCTGCCCGCGCCCAGTGGCGGGCCAGCCCCGGCGCAAGCGGATAACCCTCCTCCGCATAGCGGATGGCTGGTTCCAGCGCTTGCGCCAGCGTGAGCCGTCCAAAACGACGGCTCAGCTCCGCCCATCCTGCCGGTGCGCCAGGAAC
Organism: Paenibacillus sp. FSL R7-0652; assembly: GCF_038595045.1. NCBI lineage: Bacteria > Bacillati > Bacillota > Bacilli > Caryophanales > Paenibacillaceae > Paenibacillus > Paenibacillus sp. FSL R7-0652. The sequence continues at coordinate 581,154 of NZ_CP152001.1, forward strand.
CGTCACCGGCACAACCCCCAGCTTCGGCATCTCCGTACAGCCTGCCGCTCGAAGCGCCTCAATCGAAATGCTCTGAGGCGCAGGCCCACTGGCATTCAGGCCGTGCAGCTTGCCCTCTGTCCAGACGAGGGCAAAAGCATCGCCACCAATGCCATTGGAGGTCGGCTCCAGCACGGTGAGTGCTGCCGCAGTGGCGATGGCGGCATCAATCGCATTGCCGCCTTGTTTCAACACATCCAGACCAGCCTGCGCAGCGAGCGGCTGCGACGTCGCCACCATGCCCTGTTTGGCGTATACCGGCACACGGTATGAGGGATAGGGTTGGTAAAGGGGATCAAAGTTCATTTGTCAATCAGCTCCTTGTCGCGAGATGTCAGATTCCGTTTCTTAACCGGAGTAAAGCTTCTAACCCTTTTCGCAACGGGATAACCAATCTCCTGCCAAACCAACCAAATCCAACCTGACACCAAGAGTGAGGAGCATCAATACATGCCTTTCAGAGTGCGGTTCTCTGCTAATGCATGTCTAGGTCTTCACCCATTTCGGGAGTTCCGGATTCAGTCTGTAACCTGCAATCTACAATTTACAATCCGGGCCTATTTCATGTCCTGTTATATCCATGAGAGATACAAACAAGCTGTTTGAATACACACTTTTATTTAAGCTTACGTAGTCACCATATCGCCGCCGTTGACATGGATGCATTCACCCGTGACATAGGAGGAATCACGTGATGCCAGATAGACATAGGCCGCCGCCAGCTCGTAAGGTTGACCGGCCCGCCCCATAGGCGTATCGGTGCCAAACACCTGCACATCTTCAGCCGAGAAACTGGCTGGAATAAGCGGAGTCCAGATGGGCCCCGGAGCCACGGCGTTTACACGAATGCCTTTGTCAGCCAGGGATTGGGAGAGTACACGGGTGAGAGACACCACGGCCCCTTTGGTCGAAGAATAATCGATTAGCCGCACATCGCCTTTGTAGGCTGTAATGGAGGCAGTATTGATAATAGATGCCCCTTGGCACAGATGGGGAAGGGCTGCCTGGATCAGGAAAAAATACGAGAACACATTCGTTTGAAACGTATGGTAGAGCTGCTCCTCGGTGATGTCGACAATGCTCTGCTGCACATACTGCACGGCGTGGTTGTTGACCAGTATGTCGATTTTCCCGAACGTTTCCATGGTCTTGCGAATGACTGCTTCGCAGTTTGGTTTGAGCCGCAGATCTGTTTCGATGAGCAGACAGCGCTGACCGAGCTCCACGATCCGATCACGTGTCCATTCTGCGTCGTTTCGTTCATATAGATAAGCGATGACTACGTCTGCACCTTCTTTGGCAAAAGCTATTGCCGCCGCTCGCCCTATGCCGCTGTCGCCGCCCGTAATAATGGCAACCTTGTTTTGAAGCTTACAGCTGCCTATATAAGCAGGATCTTCACTGATCGGTTCGGGCACCATCAGCGATTCCAGACCGGGCTGCCGATCCTGATGTTGGGGCGGAAAGGCTAACTTCTGCGGCTTGCACACCGTTTTTTCACCGTAAAATGGATAGACAGGGTTCATGGTTTTGACATCCTCCTCGAACGTTTCTTGATAAACCTACCCTATGCGTTCGCCCAGAAGAAGGTGCGGTGATACGAAGTAACATGCTTGTTTTCTATGCAAAAAATATACCATAATAAGGATGTGAATCTTTAAATTTGATGGAGGTGTCAGGAGCCCTATGAACATTCAGGGAATCAATCATTTGTGCTTTTCCGTATCGAATCTGGAGCGATCCATTACGTTCTTTGAGCAGGCTCTGGGTGCCCGAATTCAGGTGAAAGGACGCAAGCTGGCCTACTTTGAACTGGCGGGCCTTTGGATTGCTTTGAACCAGGAGGATGTTCTTCGGAATTATACGGAACGAACCTATACCCATATCGCGTTTACGGTAAAAGAGGAAGAGTTTGACGCATCAGTGGAGCAGCTGCGAGCTGCAGGAGCCGATATTATTCCCGGAAGAGCGAGAGATGAGCGGGATGGGAGATCGGTTTATTTTACAGACCCGGACGGACATCTATTCGAACTGCATACAGGCAGCTTGAAGCAGCGGTTGACATATTACCGTGAGGATAAACCGCACATGACCTTTTATACGTAAGGATATGCCTCTTAGAAAATATTAATGGAATTAAAGCTCACATATCTATTGTGAAAACAATGGAATAAACGATAAACTGGACAAATAGCACCTTAATTTACCAATGTTAAATTCACGGGTTCAATCATAAGGAGGTTTATGATGATTCAGTTTCCAAAACCGGATGTGGAGCAATATTTTCAGACGTATCGTATTTCGCATTTTGCCGTATCAGCGGATGAGAAGAAGCTGTATATGGACAGCAACCTGAATGGTCAGCCGAATATTTGGGCGTTGGATTTGCCTGGGGGATATCCCTATCCTTTGACGTATTTGGACCAAAGCAGTCAATTTATTAAGGCTGATCCGCAGGGGCGTCATCTGCTCACTGCTTTTGATCGAGATGGGGATGAAAATTATCACCTCTATGCACTGCCGCCGGAGGGTGGAGTTCCGCTGCCTATTGTGCCGGCAGAGCCAAATGACCGCTGTTATTATGCTCACTTATCGGAGGATGGGAAACGGTTGTATTATAATACCAGTTCGGGCAATCCGAATTATTTGAACTCACGCTGCCGTGACCTGGAAACGGGAGAGGACAAGCTGCTGCATCAAGGAGAAGAGGCAACCAGCAGTCTGATCGCAGTAAGCCCGAATGAAGAAGCCTATGTTATCATCAAAATGTATTCCAACACGTACCAGACAGCCCATTTGTACCGGAACGGGGAATCTCATTCCATAGTACCGGTTACCGAGCGACAGAGTCAGGTTCCATATGTTCTGTTTGCAGGAAATGATCGCCTGCTGCTGATTACCAATGATGATTCGGCCTATTCCTATGTGGCTGAGTATGTGATTGATACGGGAGAGTTCCGAGCGTTGTGTCACATTGAAGGAGAAGATGTAGAAGAAATTCGCTGGCATGAGGCATCTGAAACGTTATTTGTTTGGACAATGACCGGGCCGGAGTACCACATGTATGTGCTGGAAAAAGATGCTGAAAAACCTCGCCGCATGGACATGCCGCTTGATACGATCGAACAGGTGAACGTGACCAAAGCCGGTAACGTGTACATTCTTGGACGCGGTGCTGTACAGCCGCACAACATCTATCGTCTGCTCGCAGGATCTGATTCTTGGGAGCCGTTAACGGCCAATCGGGTAACGGGTCTGAACCCGGATGATCTCGTATATCCAGATGTAGTAAGGTACAGTTCCTATGACGGACTGGAGATTGAAGCACTGCTGTTCAAAGCCAAACCGGAGCAAGCTAACGGTTACAGCGTATTCTGGCCGCATGGCGGACCGCAGGCATCGGAGGGCAAGTTCTTTCGGCCGATGTTCCAGCTGCTGCTGGCACAGGGCTACCACATCTTTGCTCCGAATTTCCGGGGAAGTACCGGTTATGGTGCTGCATTCGTGAAGATGGTAGAGCGGGATTGGGGCGAAGGGCCAAGGCTGGACTGTGTCGCAGGCATTCAGTGGTTGTTTGATCAGGGTATTAGCTCCCCAGAGCGTTTATTTGTGGTGGGCGGCAGTTACGGAGGTTATATGACCCTGCTGCTGGCAGGTCGTCATCCAGAGCTGTTCCGCGCAGCTGTGGATATCTTTGGGCCATGTAATCTGTTTACCTTCCTGGAATCTGTACCGGAAGACTGGAAGCCTATGATGGACAAATGGTTGGGTGATCCGGTACGTGACCGTGAACGCTTGATCAAAGATTCGCCAATTACGTATCTGGATCAGATGGTAAACCCGATGCTGGTCATCCAAGGAGCCAATGATCCAAGGGTGGTCAAGGCTGAATCCGACCAGATCGTATCCGCACTGCAGGAGAAAGGCGTAGACGTCGAGTACATCGTATTGGATGATGAGGGCCATGGTTTCTCCAGAAAAACAAATGAAATTTTAGTTTATCGTAAAATGGTCGAGTTTTTGCAAAAACATCAAAAGACTCCTGCCACACAGTTTTAATTTGAATCGTTGGATCACTATAGAATTCAGTAGATCTTTGATGTGACTATAACTGAGGTAGACCAAGTAGACGTGGGCTATAATATAGAGCAAATTAAAAGCAGCCAGTGATCACAAGGATCACTGGCTGCTTTCGTTTTGAGTTATCACATCAGGTTTTCACCACTATGGATGCAGATCCATCGGTAGTCATGGAGTCCTTTAACACCTGCAAGCCGCAAGCTTGTCTTACGATCTGAACGTTCAGTCGAGCAAAGAGAGCACCCTCTCGATATATTGCTCTGCCCACGGAGCAAAAGACAGATCCGCTTCCCAAGTTACCTGTCCTGTCGCCTTCGCTTCACCCCACCACAGAATACGTTGATACAATAGATGAATAAGAAGGCGCGAACGAAAATGTTTACATTTTTCCACATCGTCTGCACAGACCTTTTCCCGGTAATGACGAAGAAATCTCGCAGCCAGATCAGGCCGATCTTCCCGAAGGTATCTTGCGGTCATTTTAGTCAGATCGGCTGTGCCATCACCGAAATAAGCCGTCGTAAAATCAAATAATCCACTGATTCTCCACGGAGCCGCAGGCGGATCTGCTTTTTGGACAAGAAAATTCTCAACTTTGAAATCTCCCATGACAAATTCATGGACCGTCGAGACTAAAAAAGCAGATTCGGACTGCCTCAATTGCTCATCCACCCAGCGCAAATCATCGTCAGTAATCACGGAGTACTTCTCCGCATCGTGCAGCCAGTGGCGGATGCTTCCGTACAGCCAGTCCAGATACGAGCCGGCAAAAGGCATGATTTTATCTGCCACAGGATCATATTCTCCGGCATCCGGAACTTTCCAGTGATGCAGCTCGGCTAACGTTTCAGCCAGTACATCAGCAATGTCTTTATGATCTTGTGAAGTTAGAGTCGTTTGGAAAACAGGATCATATAGATGGTTTCCAGGCAGCTTGGGCATGATTACGTAACTCCAGCCCAGCAGCTGCGTGTCCTCCTGAATCTGATAGGGAACAGGCACAGGGATGGTTGTTCGAGCAGACAGCTGTTCCACGAAAAATTGCTCTTCCTGAAACTGTCCGTTGTATAACGGATTGCCTTTCAGAATAAACTCGCCTTGCGTAGTTTGAATGAGCAAGGTCTGTCCCATCACCCCTTCAGCTGTCCGGTGAAAGTGGACTAATTCCCCGATATTGAAATGATCAAGTGCCCGCTGCAGGTCGGGCTCCGGGACATGCCCGAGACTATTCGAACCAAAGTAGATGCGAGTTGTCATAAAAGGGCTCCTTATTTTCTGTTTAGTCCAGCTCCGCTCTTGAAAACAGGTCAAGAATAAGATCACGCTGCTCGCAGGCCCGCTTGAACCCGAGAATAAAGGATATAAGTGCATCTTTGTCATCTGTATAAGCACAGAACATATCGGCTTCCGGATCGAAACGAATCACCGAAGTCAGATGCGGCATCTTTTCTTCAAGGAACACAGATGCGAGGGAGGCCCAATCGTACCCGCCACCTTCGAAACCTTCATCTGCGCGTGAATCAAAAACGTCCTGAAGATATGTACCTGCATTGAGAATGACGGAATAGGAATTGGTTCCTGCATCAATGAACCTAAAAGGTGCGATGGCTTCTTTAGAGAATGTTGACACGCTTTGGTTCTCTGTGAATACAGCAGTAATTGCCTGTCTTTCATCAAGAGAGTCAGAGCCTTCCTCGTCTAGCAGATCAAATTGTTCTTCATCCAGCAGACCGCGGACGAATACTTCGAAATTAGGCGCAAGATAGGTGATTTCATAATCGCTTTCCTGGTCCACATGAACGACACAAGGTTCACCTTGAGGGCCGCAGAAGCGATAGTCCAGCATGACGACATCATGACCAGCGGACGGACAGTCACAGACGACAATTCCGAGGTCGGGGTATCCCCAATTTTCAATCATGAAGCGGCTGCCGAGCTCACCTCCGAGAGAATACATTTTGTCCCGGCCAATCCCGCTGATGCTTGTAATCGCGATGTGGTCCTCTGCCCATGTGGTTTCCTTTTGTGTCGGAAACGTTGTGCGCGCAGGAAAACCGCCATTTTGCGTTTTCATTAGCTGAATATAGGAAGCTGGCAATTTGTAGCCGAGTTCCTGTTCAATGGATTGAATTAATTCCTCGTCAAAAGGAGCAGACACATGGTTATCTTGCGCATAATCGCTATACCGCCAGAACGCTGCAGGATCGTATGTGCCTGAAGCAGCCTGAAGCTGGTTTAGTGTTCCGCTTTGCTCCCACTCTGCCTGCTCCGTCTCCCAGCGAATGCGATCCTGATCCATTTTAGCTGCTTTGGGGCGAATCCAGTCCAGATATTCCAGGGTAGACTCGTCATCGGGCTCAAGTCGATTCGCTTCTTCGAAAGCTGCCTGTGCCAGCTTGTATTCAGCGACGTAATAATAGGCATAACCTAATCGAAAGTGCCATAGCGGATCTAGTTGGCCTTGTTCCTTCACGCCTTGCAATAGTTTAATGGCTCTACGATACTCTTCCAAATTGTTATATGCTCTTGCAAGCTGTCCGATCGTTTCGGCATCCTGCTCGGATTCGGGTAATGCTTCAAGACGTTTAACGATGAGAGCGTAATCTTCCTGTGCATGCCATGTGTTGATCTGTTCCAGCAACTCTCTATCCATGATTAGACCTCTTTTCATAGTAAAAGAATAGGAAACTCTTCCAACTATTTTACAAGGTTTAGAGACAAAAAAACACTCCTTTCAGCTGGCAGCCTTGAAGCTATCCCAGCAGAAGGGAGTGGTTGGTTTCAAGTGATTCATTTACATAAGAAGAGCACTCAAGAGGCGAGCTCCTGCATAAACAGAGAGAGCAGCTTCCTGATTAAGCTTTGGCTCCAGCTCTACGGTAATATTGTTACAGATCGTCAAATCCGTTATCGTCGCCGACTTTACCGTAGTTACGGGATTTGGCTTCGAAGAAGTCGGTTTTCGTTGCGTTCAGCGCTTCGTCGGAGAATGGTTTGATCCAAGGCATGCAGTTTACGTCAACACCCTCATATGCTTTTTCCATACCCATCAGGCGCAGGCGTTTGTTCGCTGTGTATTTAATGTAGTCTTCCAGCTCGTTCAGGTCGATGCCGCGAACGTTGCTGAGTGTATAATGTGCCCAGTTCGTTTCCAGCTCAACTGCGCGGTCAATCGTTTTGTACACGTAATCCATGTTTTCTGGTGTGTTCAGTTCAGGGAAGTCTACGAGCAGCTGTTTGAACACTTCCGCGAAGAAGTAGCAGTGCTGATTTTCATCCCGCTGGATGTACGAGATCATCTGGCTGGTTGCCATCATTTTCTGATCACGAGCCAGGTTATAGAAGAACGCAAACGTACTATAAAAGAAGATACCTTCCAGAATAAGGTCGGCAACCATCGCTTGGAAGAACGTCTGTGGAGACGGATTGTCCCGGAAGCTTTGATAAATATCGGCGATGAAACGGTTGCGGTCAAGCAGTACTGGATCATGCTTCCAGTACTCAAAAATTTCTTTTTGCTCCTGATCGGAAACGATCGAAGAAAGAACATAGGAATAGGATTGGTTATGCACAACTTCCTGTTGTCCGATAATGGCAGAGATTGCTTCAAGGGAAGAATCCGTAAAGTAACGTTTCACGTCACCGACAAACATCGTCTGCATAGAATCCAGTACAGCCAGCAGAGAAATGTTAATTTTGAACGTACGTTTCTCCTCTTCGTCCAGGTGGGCGAACTGGGAAGCATCTTTGGACATCGGAATTTCGTCTGCAATCCAGTGGTTGAGCAGCAGTACTTTGTACAGCTTATACATATGGGGCATACGAATGTCGTTCCAGTTCAGGATACCTGAACATTCACCTTCGATAATACGTGTTGATTGGTTAGGTGCTTCGGTATTGAAAATTTTCTGTACTTGCATAATTCGTTCACTCCTTGAATGAATTTACACTGTGAAACTACATGACAGAACATGCTTGTACTGTCTGGGTATATGTTTAACATCTTGCGATGCTGTGGTCAGGTTTTAGGCAAAAAAGTACCGGGGCAGCGCTATTTTGTATTCAAAACAGGATGCCCCGGTGGTCATCATCGTTAGCGTGGCAGGATGGAGGTACCCATGTCTATCACGATGTTACGATCCTATGCGGATCAGCTTGCGCAGGAATCGCATTCCTCGATCGTTAATGCACGGCTTCGAACATAATAGGTCGATTTCATGCCGGCTCTCCAAGCATGAAGATGCAGTTCCAGGAATTCAGTCGCTTTAATATCTGGACGAACATACAGGTTGAAGCTTTGACCCTGGTCAACGTGACGCTGACGGGCAGCAGCCATATTGATCGAAGCATGCTGATCCACCATAAATGCCGTTTTGTAGTACCAGATCGTCTTCTCGGACAGATCCGGAGCCGGGTTAGCAATTTTGTATGTTGTTTTCTCTTCATATGACAGCAGCTCGTAGAGCGGGTCAATACTAGCTGTTGAACCAGCAATGATAGAAGTGGAACCGTTCGGTGCGATAGCAAACATCCAGGCGTTACGTACACCGTTTTGTTTCACCTGCGCTTGCAGTTCTTTCCATTGATCTGTAGTTACAAATTCGCCTACGCGCTCACCCGTTGTATATTCGCGTTGATCGAAGTAATGGCCGCTTTCCCAGTCAGAACCTTTGAACTTCGGATAATGTCCTTTTTCTTTGGACAGTTCCATGCTGGCCTGTACGAGCAAGTAATTGATTTTTTCATACAGGTTATCGTTATAGGTGACGGCTTCCTCGGACTCCCAACGAATGCCCTCAAGAGCAAGCAGGTGATGCAGTCCGAATGTTCCCAGACCGACAGCGCGATACTGGCTGTTCGTGTATTGGGCCTGAAGCACTTCAATGTTGTTGATGTCGATGACGTTGTCCAGCATACGAACCTGGATCGGAATCAAGCGCTCCAGTACGTTATGAGGTACGGCGCGAGCCAAGTGGATGGAGTTCAGGTTGCAGACCACGAAGTCACCAGGCACTTTGGAGATCACGATGCGTGTCTGACCATCCTTCGTCACCAGTTCTTCTTTTTCCACCACGGTAGCAGATTGGTTCTGCATAATTTCAGTACACAGGTTGGACGAGTACACCATGCCATGTGCCCGGTTAGGGTTCGTACGGTTTACGGTATCACGGTAGAACATGTACGGCGTACCTGTCTCCAGCTGCGATTTCATCACACGTTTCATGATGTCAATCGCCTGTACTGTAATACGGGACAACAGCGGATGATTCACGGCTTCTTCGTACTTTTCACGGAATGTACCTTGACCGAAGGATTCATCGTAGAAATCTTCCAGTCCAAGTGCGCGGCCGTTTTCGTCTTTCCAGCCCATCACTTTTTTCGTCTCGTGCGGGCAGAACAGGCTCCATTCACCACGACTTGCAACGCGCTCCATGAACAGGTCAGGCAGGCAGACACCGTGGAAAACGTCATGCGCACGCATCCGCTCGTCTCCGTTGTTGAGCTTCAGGTCGAGGAACGCCAGAATGTCTTTGTGGAAAACGTCCAGATATACGGCGATTGCGCCTTTACGGGTTCCGAGTTGGTCCACGCTCACCGCTGTATTGTTCAGCTGACGAATCCAGGGGATAACGCCCGAGCTTGTATTTTTGTGACCACGGATATCTGAACCACGCGCTCTGACTTTACCGAGGTAAACGCCGATGCCGCCGCCCATTTTGCTTAACCGAGCTACGTCTGTATTGGAATCAAAGATACCTTCGAGAGAGTCATCTACCGTATCAATGAAGCAGCTGGAGAGCTGTCCGGCTACCTTTTTACCTGCATTGGACATTGTCGGCGTAGCTGCCGTCATATACATGTTGCTCATCGCCCAGTATGCTTCTTTTACCAGCTCCATACGTTTCTCAGCAGGCTCTTGGTGCATCAGGTACATGGCAATGACCATGTAACGCTCCTGCGGCAGTTCCATGACTTTCCCGTCAAAATCATTAGCGAGGTAACGCTCAGCCAGTGTGAGCAGACCGATATAATCGAAGAGCAGATCGTTGCGATAATCAATGCACTCCGCAAGCTCGTCGATCTGTTCCTTGGTGTAACATTCCAGCAATTCTTCGCGATAGATGCCTTTTTTGACAAGGTCAACGATGAGTGGGTGGAATGCGCCGTAAGGCTCGTCCGGGTATGATTTGTATCTGCGGTTGGTTGCCGCTTTTTTGTAAAGGGAAGTAAGCAGGGATCTCGCTGCTGCAAATTTCCAGTTCGGCTCCTCTTTCGTTACCAGTTCCAGAGCGCTCATCATAAAAGCATTGCTGATCTCATCTCCGGTAACTTCGTCACGACGAAGTTTGCTCGTTACTCCGCGAACCAGACGTTCCTTGTCGAGCATGTCCAGTCCTTCCAGGATACGATCGGCATATACCGAGATCCGCATTTCATCGAAGGCAAGCTGGCGATTGTTCGGCTTGGTCACAACTTGTGGCATGAATATTCCTCGCTTTCACATGATAAAAAGATAATGATAAAAATAAAAAATGAAACAATTCTTTGTAAATAAGAATTGGAGGTCTACAACGGTGAGTAAAAACGCATTTTGCGGACTGCCGCGGTGGTAAAAAGGACTTTTAGGATGAAATCATTCAAGCAAGGGGTGAACAGTACATGCCCATACAAAAAGCATTCCCCTTGCCTTTCGGCTGAAAATGCCCATCCATGTTCTGGCTTCTGACTGTCTTATCTATGAATCTCCGACAGAACAAGCTGCTGTATGTAAGCTGTTGTCTGATCATTTCTTACCTGTGAATAAAGGTGCCGGGCGCAGTCCAAACAGCCCCGTTAACCTCCATGCCAGCCCTGTCTTCGAGAAAGCGATTTACACCTACAGGGACGTGCCTTTGGAGGTGATTTCATCTTGTTTTTCGATAGATTCCAGATGCTGGGTATAAGAAGTGGGGTATCCCGTTTCACTATATTTTGTTGCTGTGATACTAATGTACCCCAACATATAGTGTTTGTAAACAGGGTGGAAACCATGAAACGTAATTCCGAGTATACCATCTAAGCCAAGAATCCGCAAAGGAAAAGGAATGGAAGATTTGAAGATTCTGCGAAAAAAAATTTAAGAAAAATGGAATGACGTCATCACGTCAGTTTGAATTGGAGCACTTTTAACTGGTAAAATAAAATCAGTCAAAACTCGACTAAAACATGAGCGGCAGCGGATCAATCCGGGCCCAGAGGAGGCAGAGCGAAGTGGCAATTGCAGAAGTAACGGTTATTCCGATTGGGACGGGAAGCACCAGTCTGAGCAGTTATGTAGCGGACATGCAAAAGGTATTGGAACGGCAGCGAGGTATTACATACCAGTTGACCTCGATGAGTACAATTATTGAAGGCCCGCTGAATGAAGTGTTCACCGCCATCGCGGCTCTGCATGAAGCTCCGTTTCTGTCAGGAGCCCAGCGTGTCTCCACATCTGTGAAGATAGATGACCGGCGTGACAAACCGGATGCCTCCAGCGTGCAGAAGCTGCAGTCGGTACAGGACAAACTGGTTTCGCTGCACAACAGACCGAATTAAAGAGTAGTGAGAAGAAAACAGAAGATCAACTGGCGGAGCTTAACAAAAGTTCCATGCGGGTCTGGTTGCGCGTTGACCAGCGTAGTGCGCCAAGCTCATTATACCGCTGATAAAGGTTAAGGGATGCCTGCTGGCACAGTAATTATAAAGGCCAGTTGGTAAATGGCGACAGGTCTCACACATGGGCTTTCCGTTTTTGGATTTGTCATACTGCATGCTATGGCTAAAATAAGTACCGTTGATTAGAACGGTAAGCCAAACAAGCTGACTTCATTGAAGTCAGCTTGTTTGGAGTTTATTCATTTGCTGCAGTCTATTCTGCAGTGACTAACGATGCACCGATCAGCGTGGAGTTGGTGAATCCGCCGCTGACATTATCGAAAGAATAATTGGCAATAGGCACTCCAATAACAGTTGCATAGTCACCGTCAAGCAGATCCCCGGTCGTGTCGGGATAAAGCGCCGTGATGTGGTTTCCATAATCATCCATGAGCAGAACTTCAGAGAAAGTCGAGCCAAGGGAGTTATCTTCTTCAACCTGAACAACCTGTCCACGGATTTGGACAAATGTATCATAATAATTGGCCACATTTTTGTTGAGATGCCGTGTTGTTACTTCGGTATTAACTAGTCCTTTTACCTTTTTGCGAAGTTCAGCAGTATTTGCAGAGAACAGATCCGTATGTTTTGCCAAAAAATCATAAGATGCCTGCTCCAGCGCGGCTGTCTCAGACGTAATGTACGGAGTTAAATCGTTAAAGAAATCCGCTGCAGTTGCGGGAGAAGATGAATCTCCTGCTGGAGCAGAAGGAGCTGTTTGTGCCAAAGCGGCAGTAATGTTCAAAGAGTTCAGAATCTCATTGACCTCATCTGAATTATAAGTATCTTTCGCATAAGATAATGTCAGGGTATAGAGATCTGTATCGGTTGGAATCATAAACTGAACCAGATTTATATTCGTTCCCGAAGAGTGGGTGTAGCTTCCCTCCAGTACGCCTGCAGTTACTTCTTTGTACGGTTTGTTACTATAATTCGTCTTTTTGTAATCGGATATACCTATAGACTCGCCGTTCTGTATGTAGTAGTCCGTTGTATGATTTGCAAGCTCCTCAGGATTAACGGAACCGGAAGTGTTGGCTTCAATGGTCAAATTAATGTTATCTGCAAATTTTGCTGAAGCAGACTGATTTGAGAAAGCGGCTTTGACCGCTGCGTGCATTTGGCTTGTATCTACGCTTTTCCAGGATTCCGGATAGGAGAACGAGAATCCTTCCCCGCTGTATGTAGTGAATTTAGCTGCTTTAGTCTCCGCTGATCCGTTCTCGGCAGCAGTCTTCGCTTCAGCTGTCTGGTTGTCAGGCGTTTTCGCTGATTCCGAATTACCGCAAGCGCTGAGCAGTACAGTTAATGCAAGAATCATAACAAGTTTCTTCATCTTTCTAATCCCCTAATATGCTTCCCATCGGATGGGTTCTTTTCTTAGGTCATCGGGTAAAGTCTACACTCTAAATTATGATGATAAGGAAATGACATGTGGTATCTTCTTGGCTGCTAAACGGGTCTTGATGCTCCTCTTGTAAGAATAGATAAGATCGTGTCCATTCACCCCAAGGTAATTTCGCCTACTCCTTTCCCTAGAATATTAAAATAACAGCATTTCTAAATAAAAAAATGTATATATCCCAATAATGGAAATATACAGATCATAAATCTTATAAATTATAGCACTAAGCGTCCGTTAAGGTAAGTGTTAGACGAGAAGGATGCCTCTCCATAAGCAGGATAGCGATCTCTTATGCTGGTTAAGAAGAGGGTCTAACAGGGATTTCGCCCATTTTATATATGAGCCCGGTCCACTGTATGTCTGCTGCATATAGTGAACTGTACCTCAAATTAAAGGAGGGTTTTACATGAGTGGAGTAGTTGGTGGATACGGCGGCGCATGGACATCGACTGGCGCGATTCTGGTTCTCTTTATCCTGCTGGTGATCATCTCGAAAGCATTCCTGGTTTAATAAACCGTTTAGACCTTAATGGATAGGCGAGGAGGGTTCTGCATGGGTAACGTAATGGAAGGTGGATACGGCGGCTGGACTTCCACTGGAGCAATCCTGGTGCTGTTCATTCTGCTGGTAATTATCACGAAGTCGTTCTGGGTATAATCTGACGAGCTCTGCCGGGTAACCGGCAGGGTTTTATGAGAGTGGACAAGCTGGATTAGATGCAGATCGCTGGAAGGTCAGTGGTGTACGTTTGTTCTTGTGAAAAAAACAAGTTCAGATCTATGGATGACTAACCTGCACCCAGCCTATTGCGTAGTGATTGGCAGCTAAACGCCTATTTTGAACAGATGAGGGCCATAGCCCGGTCCATGAACAGGGCAGATACATAGCTTAGGGGTGTAGGCAAATGTTAAGGAGGAATGAACGATGAGCGAAGTTAAACCTAACTCACCGAACGGACAGGGGCATGTTTACGGACATAAAGGAGGACATGAGCAGATGTATGGATATCAGTACACAGGTCATGAGATGTACAGTTACGGCTGCGGAACAATGCCGATGGGGTATGGATATGGGTACGGCTATCAGCCTAATCAGGCCCCGATGATGCAAGGATACCAGCACGGATGCGCACCTGCCTATGGTTATGGTGGAGGAGCCTGGAGCTCCATGGGAACCATTCTCGTTCTGTTTATCCTGCTCGTGATCATCTCCAAAACGATGTTTATCTAAGCCTCTGTTGAGAGGCCGCAGTCCAAACGTGGACTGCACGTTCAGGCTGACCGGCAAGCCTGAAGCGATCAACGAATCGTAAATGGTAGATGTGATTTTCATCTGGGATAAAAAGGTGATTAAACCACAAAAACAAATCAGAAAATAAATGAGACATGGAAAAGCACCCGGAACCCAATTCCGGGTGCTTGATGTATGTTTTCAATCTTCTCAAGAATAAGTGATATCCAAAACAACAAAAGCCCTACCTCTCTTTTGTCCTTGCGGCTCCGATGACCGCGCCAGTGTGAATGGGAACATCTTGTAAACCCTTTGTCTACCGGGTTATTGTGATTCAGGTTCGTCAATCTCCATAGGTTAGTTGAGCTTATTCGCTGCGGTCGCAGCATGAAGAAAATATTCCGGGGTTAATATAGAAGACGGAAAATCATATGAGGTTGTTAATACAACTTTTATATCATACCACAGTCTGTAATTTATTGCAATAATAAGGAAGAGAAGCCCCGGACACACGCCATTTCATTGCATTTTTAAGAAAGAAGTGTAAAAGAACGAAGTGAAACTTTTGAAAAAAAATCTCCGGGAACAATCTAGGGCGTGTTTTGAAACACGCTGAAGTTCATCATTTACCCCCTTTTTGCCCTCTGCGGCGTCAGTTTCCCTTGACGTGCCCCGGCACGCCTGCGGTAAACTTCTTGGATGGGAACGAAAATTCGGCAAAATTGGCTTCCTTCATCGTTTTTAGAAACACCCTAAAAACTGCCAGAATAAATATTCCCAAAAGATGGTTGGGTAAAATAATTCTCATAAAATGTTGTTTGGGGTAATCCTCTTCAAACGTTTCTGCGTAGGTTATAATATGAGGGAAGATACGGAAAGGGGCCCTCGGATGACTGAATCGATAGAGGACAGCAGGTTAATGCAGCGAATAGCAGAACGTGACGCCTCGGCGCTGGAGCTGTTATATGACCGGTATGAACGGGCCGTCTATTCTTTTGCCTACCGGATTGTTGGTGATCCAATGACGGCAGAAGAGACTGTTCAGGAACTTTTCCTGCGCATCTGGAATAATGCAGAACGGTTTGATGCCTCACAGGGGAAGCTGACCACATGGATGTTCGCGATTACGCGCAACATCGCGGTGGACATGCTGAGGCGGAGATCGAAAGGAGCAGCGGCCACTTCAGTTGAGCAAGAGACACTGGCGGCATATGCTGACGAATATACAAATACAGAAGAAGAAGTCCAGCGCAAATGGGAGGGCACTCGCATCAAAGAGGCATTGACCCAATTGAATGAGGACCAGAAACAAGTGATTGAATCGATATATTATGCAGGTTTAACGCAGCAGGAAGTATCCAGCCGATTCGGGATTCCGCTGGGTACGGTGAAGAGCCGTGTCAGGCTTGCTATGCGGCAGCTCCAAAAGCTGCTGGCTGATGCTGAATTGCATCCGGACGCGGGAAGGGAGGGCATACATCCATGATAGAACGACATGAGGAGTGGTCTGATCTGGCACCGATGTATGTGCTGGGCGGACTGGAAGCAGAGGAAGTGGCGGCATTCGAAGCACATATGTCTAATTGTGAAGCATGCCGTCAGGAGGTTAAGGAATTGCAGGAAGTGACCAGCTTCCTGCCGCTTGCGGCGAACCCTGTGGCGCCGCCGACGGGCATGCGAGCACGCGTGCTGGGCAGCGTGCTTGGCCAGGCGCAGGAGAGCACCGGCGAAGCGCCGGCGGCCGCTCCTGCGCAGCAGGCTGAAGCACCCGCATCTGCGGTGCTTCAGGAAGACGCTGCGCCGCAGCAAGCGCGCTCGGCGCAGCCCGGGCCTGGCCTGCCGCCAGCGGCGGTGCCTGCAGCCCGGGCCGAGAAGGCTGCCCCAGCTGCGCCTGGGCAGCCGCAAGAGCGTGCGCGTGCGCGCGGTGGCCGCGCTTGGCGCGCAGCCAGTGCGGGCCTCGCGGCAGCGGCGCTGGTGCTCGGCGTGTATGCGGCGCAGCTGCAGAGCCGGATCGACTCGCTGACGCAGCAAGCCGCAGGCTCGTCGGCCGCGCAGGAGCAGCTTGCCGAGGCGCAGGCGCAGAACGCACAGCTGCAGGAGCAGCTTGCTTCCGCTCTGGCCCCGGCGCAGGGGATGAAAACGGGTGAGGCTGTGAAACTGAGCCCGGCCACGCAGGATATTGTCGCACAGGGTCTTGCAACCATCGTGATTGACAGCAAGGGAACACACCTCGTTGTACAGGCGGAGAAGCTGCCTGCACTGGAAGGTAATCAAGCATTCCAAGTATGGCTGATCAAGGGGGATACCCCTAAGAATGCAGGTACATTCCTAAGCCGGGATGGCGCGGGGGCAGTCTATTATACATTGGATACCGCGAATGATTACGATACAGTGGCAATCACGCTTGAACCGGATGCCATGGGAGACCAGCCGCGCGGTACGATGATTCTGGCAGCGAAAATCAAAACAAGCTAGAAGGTAAGCTGCCTTAAAAGATACGTTACAATAACCGAAACCAAAGTTAGACCTGAAAACATAAAAAAGGCTGTTCCCTCAAGGGAGCAGCCTTTTTTATGCCATCCGCGAGCCATCCGCGAGCCATCCGCGAGCCATCCGCGAGCCATCCGCGAGAAAAAGCAATATTTGCAGGACTTTATTAATTTTTTTAATGAGAACAGCCGATAAATATATAGGCGTTAACATCCTATATTCTCCCTTTTTTATCAGGGCAGAACTGGTTAGACATAGAGAGCGAGGGATTGGATTGGAAGTATATCGTGCATTTATCTTCCGTCTGCTGCGCAATTATCTGATTGGTTCATTAACAGCGATCCTTGTAGTGGGCACAGTGGTGATGGTTTCAACCTTGCAGATACCCAATATTCAATATATTCGATTAATTGTTATTGTAGTCATTTCAACTTTGTTTATGCTGGTTGCCGAGTTAATTACACTGTGGGCTCAGCTGGGTCCGATAAGGCAATTTTTTGCTGCAGAGCATCATGAAAAGGCGGAATTGAATCGGCTGTATGAGAGGATTCACCGCTTTCCAGGACAAACGATATATCGCATTATCGGTCCGCATATGCTGGGTTTCTCGCTGCCAGCAGCTGGTTTAACCCTGTGGATGATCTCCACAGGCTGGTTGGAGATTCCCTATGGATATGTCGTTATTGCGGCTGTCTGTGCGTTCTTGATTGCAATCATGCATGCCCTGATTGAATATTATCTTACGGTGCGGGCAGTGAGACCGCTGCTGCTTGAAGTTCGCCGCAGAGGCAAGGTACTGTACGGCATGGAACCTTCACTGGGCGGAAGAATCCTGGTATCTATACAGCGGAAGTTTCAGACCAGTACTGCCCTCATCGGTTTATTTCCCTTGTGTTTGTTTTTTCTGGCTACTTATATTAGGCTCCAGTACATAGATCCGCAGTTTGCGAAGGAATATACGCTTTGGGGTGTACTTATCGTCATTTTGGGTGGAGGATTCTCCATGATTGGCAGCTGGCTGTTGATCCGGGATGTCCGTGATCCGGTGGCAGAACTAACGCAGGAGATGAACCGGATTCAGGGAGGCGAGTTCGGCAGAAGGACCCCGGATTTATATGCAGATGAGTTTTCGCAGCTGATTTCCGGATTTAACATGATGATCAATCGGTTGGAAATGAGGCAGGAACGCAATCGGCAGCTGCTGCAGAGTTACTTTTCGCTGCTGGCGGCTGCACTGGATGCCCGGGATAAATATACAGCGGGACACTCCATGCGTGTAGCGGAGTATTCCATTCTCATTGGCAGGCTTAGCGGTATGAATGACGAACAAGCCGATTTGCTGTACAAATCTGCACTGCTCCATGATATCGGGAAAATCGGCATACCTGACGAAGTGCTTTTGAAAGACGGTAAGCTCAGTGATGAGGAGTTTGCAGTCATTCGCACACATCCAGTATTAGGGGAGAGTATTTTGCTTCAGATTGAACCTGTGGATGCCATGGCAGACTTTCTGCCGGGGGTGCGGTCCCATCATGAGAGATACGATGGCAAAGGATATCCTGATGGTATGGCAGGCGAGGAGATTCCACTGTTTGGCCGCATCATTGCGGTGGCAGATGCCTTTGATGCCATGACGTCAGACCGGCCGTACCGGAATGGAATGAGCGATGAGAAAGCACTGATGATTCTGGAAGAAGGGAAGGGGACCCAGTGGGACCCCTATTATGCAGGATTGTTTATTGATGAATGGAGACGGCAAAAACAGCCGGAGAAAAAGAAGGAAGAGGGGGTCAGCTGATCCCCTCGGTCCATTTGGATTTTCTGCGCCGCCGGTAAAGTGCAAGTCCAGTCACGATGGTGAAGATACATTCACCGAGAATGATGGCACTGAGTGCATCGTAAATGACATGCTGCTTGATAAGCAGTGTGGAGACAATAATCAGGGCTGCGCCGGAAGCCACAAGTGTTTTGACGGATTTTCGAATGCTGGAAACCGACAAGGCAGCACGCATAACCAAATAAGAATGAAGGGCATGAATGCTCGGGAAACAGTTATATGGACGATCCTGGCTGTAAAGCCATCCAATGACGGCAGAGCCCAGACCGGAACCTGATAATTCCGGACGCGGAACCATGGTTTGGAAGTTAAAATAGATCAGATAACAGATCCAGACGCAGATGTTCATGGATAACAAGACACGATAATAGACAAGCCGATCCTTGGCACACAGATAAGCCAGCACACCGAATACAAACGGGTACCATCCCAAGTAGGGGATCGACATTGCAGGAATAAAAGGAAGCATCCGGTCGATGGGAGAGTTCAGGATCACATATCCGCGCTCCGGACTGTTGAGAATATCATAGAATAACCCCATGACAGCCAAGGATAACATCAGACTTAGTGACAGCCAGTAGGATTTATTTTTTAACACGTGCACAGCAGTACTTCTCCTTTCATCATGTTGTAAACTAACATGACCATAGCAATAAAGGCTAAAAACGAAACAACAATATATTTTACTACTTCCTGCGCACAAAATGAATCCTGATTTTGTGTATTTTTTTGCTGCCATTTGATGAGGTTTCCATGCCGAGACGGGAAGCGCATGATATGATGTAACCATACGAATAAAATAAGCACTTGGGTTATATGTCGAACAACAGGAGTGAGTTCATGCAGTTTTCGAAAATGTTCGTACTCAATATGGGCATGCTTATTACGATCGCATATCTTGCGAGTGTGTTCTATAAATATATCGTAATACGTGCTTCTTCCCAGGTGAAACAGATTTGTTCCGTGCTTGTGCTGATTTTTGCAGGCTGGATCAGCACTGTCTTTGGATTCCAGCTTAATGATGAAGTCATTTTTGACCTTCGCTACGTGCCTCTAATCGTTGCTGTCCTGTCGTACAGACAGCCTTATAGTACGGTGATTATAGGTGTGGGGATTGGATTGTCCAGACTGACATTCGGCATTACAGACGCCACAATCGCCGCCGTTATTAACATGTCTATCCTGGGATTGCTGTGTGCAGGTCTGAATATCTGGATGAGGCGCAGCAGCTACCGACTGATTGTTAAAGGTATCATTGTTACCGTAATTGTTAACGTTATAAATAGTGTGAATATTGCCTTCGTGGGCGTCATCCCCGCCGCATATTTCTTCTCACATATTATGCCTTATACACTTCCCAGCGGAATTGTGCTTAGTCTTATTTTTGCATTCATCTTACGGGACTTTCAGAATGAGCAAAACCGGATTCTCCTGATTCAGAGTACGAATCGTCTCTTATCCGTGCAGAAGGAAGAGCTGCAGAAGGCACAGATCGTACTGGAGGAACGAGCCAAACAATTGATGATTGCTTCCCAGTACAAGTCCGAGTTCCTGGCCAATATGTCTCATGAACTGCGAACACCGCTGAATAGTGTAATTAATTTTGCTCAGATGATTAGCGAGAATGCCGACACGATGGATCAGGAAGAAATTGTACGTTTTGCGGGCATGATTGATCAATCCGGACAAGAGCTGTTAAGACTGATCAACGATATTTTGGATTTGTCCAAAGTAGAAGCCGGCCAACTGGACATTGTACTGGAAGACATCAGTCTAAACCAGCTCATCGAAGATGCAATGAATCATTTCCAACTCGCTGCAGACAAGAAGGGGATTAAGCTGGTTCTGGAGAAACAAATCGGACTCCCGGATACACTTTGGTCTGATCCGCAGCGTGTGCAGCAGATTCTGCGAAATCTCATGTCCAATGCGATCAAGTTTACCCCGAAGGGAAAGGTTACCCTTAGCGTGAGCGTCAAACAGACCCAACAAGCGGGTAGTGACAGACAGTGGTTTGTTTTTTCTGTACAGGACACAGGGATCGGTATTCCGGAGGACAAGCATCATGCCATATTCGAAGCCTTTCAACAGGCGGATGGCTCCATCAGCCGGAAATTCGGAGGGACTGGACTCGGTCTTTCTATCAGTAGAGATCTGGCAAGATTGCTGGGTGGATCGATCGAACTCGAGAGTGTTCCCGGGAAGGGGAGCATCTTCCATCTGTGGCTGCCATTGACCGTGAAAAAATGAGTTGACAACCTTCGTGCCGTGAGTAGAATTTGGGGTGACAACTAGCATCGACCGGCAAGCATTACCCGGTCTAAGGAGTGTATCCCCATACAGAAGATGTTCAAGATGAACCCCTCTTCGTTAACAGGCAAGCCGCGGCGCAAGGGTTCGACACAGCGTACGAATTTATCAATTGCAACATGGGAGGGCGTGCCGGCGATTATTTTGCAGACGCTGCTGGGCGGTCCATTCCTCACCGGGTTTTTGCTTTACCTCGGGGCCGGGTCGAGACATATCGGCTTTGTGCTCGCGATTACTACGTTTGTAAACATTGCACAGATTGGCGCAGCGTACTGGATGCAGCGCATTCGCAGCCGAAAGCGTATGCTTTTGCTGTTCGTCGGGGCTCATCGCATCTTGTGGAGTGCAACGGGACTGATTCCCTTTATATTTCCCAAGGAGTGGTGGGTCAGCGTTTATATTGGCTTATATACGATCGCTTTCATATGCAATACCATCGGGGGGATGATCTGGACCTCCCTGATTGGAGACATCGTACCTGCCAAAGTGAGGGGACGCTATTTCGGGATACGAAATACGATTCTGAATGCACTTGGAAGCGTATGCTTGTTTGGTGGTGGGATTCTACTGGACCGTTATCCGGGAGAGACCGGCTTTCTAATCCTGTTCATCCCCGTATGGATTTGTGCCATTGCCAATACCGTCATCTATTTCTTTTACCCGGATATGCCTTTTGAACGTTCGACAGAGAAGGCGTTTTCGCGTATGTTTATCAAACCTTTTCAAGATAAAGTTTTCCTGAAGGCAACCGTTTTCCTGGCGGTATGGCTGCTGATTCAAACCTTGATTGTACCGCTCTATTCCTACGTCATGCTCGATCTGCTGCACGTCAGTTATCAGATGGTTTCCCTGATTACGGTTGTTCAGACTCTGGTGATGATGGGTGGATTCTATATTTGGGGCAATCTGAATGCGAGATACAGTAACAAAACGCTGCTGTTCTGGACGCTGCCGGTGATTGCGCTGTCCTGTCTGTCATGGGGAGTAATGTCCTTTGCTCCGGTATTGGTTGCGTTATTTCTGTCCCATATCTTCCTTGGGATTGGCGTTGGCGGCTTCAACCAGCTTGCGTTCAATTTTACGATAGGTGATACACCAAAAAGTGAAAGACCCATGTTTGTGGCCGTGTATTCGGCACTAACTGGTGTAACTTCGTTTATCGGGCCGCTGATTGGAGGCTGGTTGTACGAGAAAATGGAAACACTCTCAGAGGCGGCGATCTGGATGTCCACCTACGGATTTCAAGTCATCGTTGGTGCGGTGATGCTGCTGCTTACGTTTACCTTAGGGCGACGTGTACTTCTAAAATAGGAACAGATTAAACCATTTACGACTGCGCTCTCAATTTTTGAATAGATTGGAGGGATGCACATGAGTCATCCTGAACGTAAAGCGATGGTGATCGGGGCTACGGGACTGGTAGGCGAACTTCTGGTTCGCAATCTGCTGGAACACCCGCTGTACAGCGAGGTTCGCATCCTGATTAGACGCAGGCTTGATCTGGAGCATCCCGCATTGAAGCAGCATGTTGTGGATTGGGCGCACTTTGAGAGTCAGGGGCATCTGTTTGAAGATATCGATGATCTTTACTGCTGTATGGGCACGACCATTAAAAAAGCAGGCAGTCAGGAGAAGTTCCGCGAGGTGGATTATCATTATCCGGTTCGTGCGGCGGTACTGGCGAAGCAGTATGATGTGAAACAGATGCTGGTTATTTCCGCTATGGGTGCAAATGCAGCTTCACGTGTATTTTACAGCCGCACCAAGGGTGAGATGGAGGAGGCCCTTTCGAAAATCGGTTTTCGTTCCCTGCACATTTTTCGTCCATCACTCATCCTGGGGGATCGCGGCGAGAAACGTCTCGGTGAGGAGTTTGCTGCCAAAGTGATGAAAGTATTAGACCGCTGGATGAAAGGGCGAGCAGCCAAATACCGGGCTGTGCATGCCTCAACAATCGCTCAAGCGATGAGGAATATAGCCGTGGTCCAAACCACAGGTAATCATATATATCCCAATGATGTGATTCATGCTGTTGGTGTACAGGGCACGTCATGCGTCTGACCTTTTGTGGGACGGTGCTGCTGTAATGATACAAGGATAAATAGCGATAAGCGTTTCTTCCCCGAATGAGAGCATGATATAATAAATTTTAAAAAATAACAGCAGGTCTTGCTGCTTTCGGGCGGCAGGGCAGCGAACACAAAGGAGAACCTGTTCAATGAAAAAAGCAATCTCGACCGAACAAGCGCCGGGTGCCATCGGTCCATACAGTCAGGCAGTAGATGCGGGTGATTTCATCTATACATCTGGCCAGCTTGGCCTTAATCCGCAAACAGGTGAATTCGGAGCAGATGTTCAGGAACAGACTCGTCTGTCTTTGAGCAACGTCAAAGCCATCCTGGAAGCAGCGGGCACAAGTATGGATAAAGTCGTGAAAACAACGGTGTTCCTGAAAGACATGAATGACTTTGTTCCCGTAAATGAAGTGTACAGCAGCTTCTTTACACAGCCTTATCCGGCGCGCAGTGCTGTAGAAGTTGCTCGTCTGCCAAAGGATGCATTGGTAGAGATTGAAGTTATCGCGCTGAAATAGCATGAGCTGCAGTCCTGACCGGGACAGACAGCCCAGCTCTGCATAAATAACAGCAAAAAGCCGATTAAGAGTCAGATGACCTCAAATCGGCTTTTTGCTATCGGTTGGTTTTATAGAAGATGCTTAATCACGGTCTTGATTGCGGGCGAGAAACAGCCATACGGCGTAAACTGCCAGAACTATAGCTATGGTAATTCCCGTATAATAGACGGAAGTGACATCCTTTTGTTTAAGAGCTATGGCAATGTACGCCCAAGTGAACACAAGTGGATACACACTGTCGCGATAGCGGAAGCTGACAAGTACAGCCAGAATCATACCAACAACCAGCATAATGATCGTCCAGGCTGTTTCACTGATGCCAAATCCATCCCATCCGATTTTGTATAAATAAACCGCCGCATTAACGATCGTAGCTACGCTGACCCATCCGAGATAGATGCTGAAAGGCAGTTTAACAAGCCAGATCTCGGCAGTGGTTGGCATGGTAATCATGCGTGTTTTGACGTAAAGCATAATCAGGCTGAGCAGCAGCAGTACGATAATCAGCAGGGCGAGCCCGGTCTGCAGATTCTGAAAGGCAAAAATCCATGCCACGTTAAAGGCACAGCTGGCGAGAAACCAGTATCCTAGACGGGCGATGGAGTTGTTTTTCCAGGAAGCAGGGAAGAACTGATAAATGACAAAGCCCGCCAGCAGCAGGTAGATCAGCCCCCATATAGTAAAGGCATAACCCGAAGGTGTGAGCAGTACAGGGTACATATCCGATACTTCCTTGTTGGTTTTGCCGCCGATCGGCAGCGCATTGGAGAGGTAGTTCACAATAATGACAGCGATAAAACCGATGGCGTTTAACCACTTATACGGATTATTTCGTGACATAGCGTTTCCTCCTTGGTTTGATAAAATAAATGAACCGCGGGTCAGTCTACTATGAATATACCCACTAACCACTCGTTCTAATAATCGAAACTCCATACTCGATCACAGAGTTCCTCCAGATTCCCTGCTTAATCTGGTTTTATTGGAGACGAACTGCACTCTGTCCCAATGTACGCTGCAGCAGACATGAATATGTCTATACAAGATTGTTCGACAATTAGGGGGGAAAGTATGTTACTGAAAGAAACGATGGAGAAACAGCAGACCTGGTTCTACGTGATTGCTCTGTTTGCAGGTGTATGGATCGGACTGGCCGTCCCGGATGTGGGAAATGCAATGCATTATGCGGTGTCTCCAATCCTTGCTGTGCTGCTCTACAGCATGTTTGTTCAGATCCCATTTACGGAGCTGAGAGCTTCATGGACCAATCTGCGATTTATGGCTGCGCTGCTGCTGGTTAATTTTATCTTAGTTCCTGTGGTAGTATGGCTTCTTGCACTTGTTTTTCCACAATCCCCGGGTGCTCTGATTGGGGTTTATCTTGTGATGTTAACGCCCTGCATTGATTACGTCATCGTTTTCACACAGCTGGGGAAGGGGAATGAGAAGCTGATGCTGGCTGCGACTCCACTTCTGTTTGTCGTGCAGATGGTTTTGCTTCCCGTCTATCTCTGGTTATTGCTGGGCAGTGAGGGAGCTGGAATGATGCAGACAGGTCCGTTTCTGGAAGCTTTCCTGCTGCTAATTGTCCTTCCGCTGCTGCTGGCCGTATTGACGCAAGTGTTCTCTCAAAAAAGCTTAAGTACACAGCGGGTGCTGTATGCCACAGTATGGCTTCCGGTTCCAATGATGGCTCTTACCTTAACGGTCGTGGCTGCATCGCAGATGGGGAAGGTCTACCAAGACATCGGAACGATCGTTCATGTAATTCCGATTTATGCTGTTTTTTTAATCATTATGCCCCTGATATCCCGGATTATTGCAAAGCTGTTTCGACTCGATACAGGTGCCTCCAGAGCGTTGATTTTTAGTGCATCAACTCGTAATTCGCTGGTTGTTCTGCCTTTGGCGTTATCTCTCTCATCCGAGTGGGCATCCATCGCTGCAGCGGTCATCGTTACTCAGACGATGGTGGAGCTTGCAGGAGAATTGATATATATCCGCGTGGTACCTAGAGTGATCTTGCGAGATTGATAACTCTTCCCATCTAGGCCGGAATCGATACGAGTCGGATACTACTATAGGAAAATAGATCTGACAAATCCAACGGACGTTAAACCTGGACTGCAGTGAAATGTAAATACGCGAAGAGGACTTCCAAAAGATCATACTGGAAGTCCTCTTTTCTTAGATGAAAACAGGTGAGTTACGTTCCGGTTCGGCATACCGTTTTCCGATATTCCGCAGGGGTCATGCCTTCCATCTTTTTGAAAACTTTACTGAAGTACTTTTCATCCTGGAAACCGACCATCTCCGAGACTTTGGCAACCCGAAGTGAGGGATTCTGCAGCAGGAGCTTGGCGTTATTGATCCGCAGTTTACCGAGATATTCCGACCAGTTCAGCCCGAATTGCTGTTTAAATTTACGGGAGATGTACTCCCTGCTCAGATAAAAGCGTGCCGCAATCTGCTGCAATGACAAGTCCTCCTGATAGTGGGCATCCATGTAACGGGCAATTTCACTCATAGGATCAGAAACAGCGTGCTGCTGCGCTGAAAGTGCCTTCCCGGCTGCAAGCAATCGCTGTTCCAAGAGAGAGCGAAGGAGCGGGAACGAAAGCAGACCTTCATCGTCAAAGGGCAGTTCCGCAAAAGGAGGGAACGGATCCTCAGCACCCTCCTCGTCATGGGAGAGCGGGCCTTCCGCATCATCCAACCATCGGCTGAGCATCCATTCCAGTTCCTGCATCCACTGCAGCAGCTGCTCTGCGCTGACTATATCCAGCTTGGTGAAGGGATCGAGCCACTCCGCGACTACCGCAGATACACTGGAAGCACGGTAACTCAAGGCTGCCACGCGCATAGACTCTTCGAATGCAGTGAGCCGCTTGCCTTTATTTTTGGCAGATGATTCAAGCGTGGAGTGGATGCGCTGCCGAGTATGTAACGTATTGCGTCTCCACAATTTCGAACTGGCATCCAGATAGGCAGCTGAAATACCGGCAGGGTAATTGTCACAAGTGGATATTCCAAAATGGAGCCGGCGCTGAATTGTCTGTTCTAATCCATCATTGATACTTTCCAGAATGCGTTCGAGCGAGGACTGAGATCCCCAGTGCAGCAGTACAATTTCATCTGGTTGGTTGAGCTGGCGGAATGTGACGCCTTCTGCCGGCATGCGCATCATCTCGGCACAGATGTTAAGAACTGAAAATACAAGCAGATCCGGCTGGCTGCGATATTTAGCCAAGCAGTCCGCATCCAGGTGGGACAGACTGGTGACGGCAGCAGAGCACCTCGGAATGAAAACGGGAAAATTCAGTTCCTCCTGCAGCCGCTGTATGTGTGCAGAGGTGCTGCCTCTGCCGACAGCCAGTTCAGTGAGCAGGCGATCCTGATAATGCGGACGCATGCAGTTCACTACGATGGATTGCTTGGTGGTTTCTATACGCAGGGCATCCTCCTCTTCCCGGGCCTTCACGGCTTTCCTCAAGGAGGAGTTTAATTCATCCGCCTCGACAGGTTTTAGCAAATAGTCCATGCCGCCATGCCGGATGGCATGCCTCACCAGTTCAAAGTCATCATACCCGCTGACGACAATGACCTTACTGTGCGGGGAATGAGCTGAAATCCATTCAAGCAGTACCATGCCGTCCTTGCCTGGCATACGCATATCCGTCAGTATAATCTCCGGTTGATGTGCTGTAATTGCTTCAATCGCTTCAGACCCGTCTGCTGCTTCCAGTAACACATTAATTCCGAGGTCGTGCCAGTGACCGAGAAGCCGGATGGCATGACGGACATGCTGTTCATCATCGACAAGCAGTGCTTTCATGTTGTTCACTCTCCCGCGTATAGTTTGACTTGAAGCTTCACACCGCTTGGATCTATATTGTTCATTTCGATCCGGGCAGGTTTGCCCGGTGGGGAGTTAAGTGCGAGTCTGCGTACAACGTTGCGCAGGCCAATAGATTCGGATCCTGTCGATTCCTGTGGTATGTCAGATAGTGCAGCTTCAGGTTGGAGCCATTTCCGAATTTCGGCCAATCTGTCTTCAGGAATGACGGGTCCATTGTTCATTAGTACAATCTCAATCCACTGTTCGTCAACCCGGCGGCTGGTAATTGAAATAATTCCTTTTCCAGGCTGTATGTCTGCACCGTGCTTGAAATAATTTTCAATGAGAGGCTGCAGTGTCATACGAGGGATCGGAGCAGATCGGGTATCCTCCGCAAAATCCATGTGTACCTCCAGCCGCTCACCAAAGCGTTCCTGCTGCAGCTCCAGGTATAACCGGGCATGTTCTGCTTCTTCATGAAGTGTCACACGAGTTTGATCCCTCATGCTGTAACGCAGCATTTTGGATAGAGAAGACAGTAAGGTATAAGCTCGCTTTCCCTGCTGCTGCAGCGCCAGTGTACCGATCGACTGCAGGGTGTTATAGAGAAAATGGGGTTGAATCTGCGCTTGTAAAGCTCTGAGCTGATGAGTCTTGTTCGCAATCTCCAACTGATATTCTCTTAGAATCAGGTTGTTAACGGTGTCCATCATATCCCGGAAATGCCTTGCAAGCACCCCGAACTCATCCCGGCTCGACAACCGGATATCCACATGCAGACGTCCTGCCTGAATCTGAGTCATATACCGCATTAACTGCTTGAGCGGACCTGTGATCCGTATGGAAATGAATAAGGTTGCCACGATGACAAGAATAAGTGCTGCAAAAGCAATCACTGCATTATTCCATGTAAGCGCAGTAGCCCTTGCATATAACGTTTCATTTGGAATCTGCTTGACGATCGTCCAGTCTGCGTAGCTGCTCCCGAGCTGCTGATACACATACATCGAGTGATCCTGTTCAAAATGACCGGCCGCATCGAGTGCCGTGCCTGCAATTGCTCGCCCGTCCTGCAGGGCATCAGCTGCCGCTCGCTGCAGATGGTCCGTATTACTTGCTTTCTGTACCTCGGAATGCCCTTGGTAGACTATCCGGTTTTGTCCATCTACGACGTAAATCTGCTCCTTAGCCGGATCATACAGCCTGCTGCAGATGGCAGCAATGCTGTTCATGTTGAGATCGATGGCAAGCACACCCAGTCGTTCAGGAGAGGGAATATCTCGAATGATCCGGTGCAGGGTAATCACGGTTCTCGGTGAATCATCTGGAGAAGCAGCTTTGAAGCCGTAGGTATGGCTCATATGTGCAGATTCTACCCAGATATCGGAGTTTCCGTCCCCTGTTTTACCATGCAGTGAATCCGAGTAGGCCTGCTTCCGTTCCTCCCGTTTCGGAAAAGGGTTAGCAATCAGCGTCGATTGGTTGGATGCGAAGGAGTGCAGATAGAGCTGAAACACATCGGGCACAGCTGACCTGATCGTTTGTAAAGTGGTATATACCTCGGCAACAGCGCGATAATCCCCAGGAAGCTTCGCCAAATTTCGCAGGAAATTTGGATCATTGTAAACAGCAAGTGAGGCCCGTGCCGCGTTATCCACGTAGTTATTGAGATTGGTTGATGCCTGATAGATCAGTCGTTTATTTTCTTCCAAGGCCTGTTCCCGCAGGGCTGTTTTGGTCTGAATAAAAGTCATGCTGATGGATGCCAGCAGCGGAATAGTTGTTGCAATCAACATAAAGGCAATTAGCTTGGTGCGGATACTGTAATATTTGGACATCAGTACACCCCTTCTAGGCGCCTCGTCAAGGGAGGACAATATATTACACCCAACTGTTCAAGAATGTCGGTGTTTCCCTTTACGATTTTGGAGTTTAATAGAACAAGAGACCAATATCATCCATCTATAGAAGGGGAGAACGATATGAAGCATCGCAAGTCTTCACAGCTGTTACAGCAGCTTGTGTTCGTGGGTCCCTCCGTTGTATTTTTTATTCTCATCATCGTGGTCCCTTTCCTGCTTGGCATGGTGTATTCCTTTACAGATTGGAACGGAGTATCTGCCAGCGTGAACTGGGTAGGACTTGATAACTTCGTGCATATTTTTGCAAACGATCCCAAGTTCCAGTCGGCCTTCTGGTTCACGGTACGCTTTACCGTTATAGGGGTTATTCTTACCAACGTCATCGGTTTTTTTCTGGCCTATTTCCTGACCAAACCACTCAAGACAAGAAACGTGCTGCGCACAATTTTCTTTATGCCTAACGTC
Source organism: Paenibacillus sp. FSL R7-0652 (assembly GCF_038595045.1). Classification (NCBI taxonomy): domain Bacteria; kingdom Bacillati; phylum Bacillota; class Bacilli; order Caryophanales; family Paenibacillaceae; genus Paenibacillus; species Paenibacillus sp. FSL R7-0652. The sequence continues at coordinate 611,023 of NZ_CP152001.1, forward strand.
ATTGGTGGGCTGCTGCTCGGGTTTATCTGGCAATTTATATTTGTGAAAGGGTTTTCAGCGGTAGGTGACGTGACAGGCTGGTCTTTCTTTAACCTCCCATGGCTTGGTGATGAACCGACAGCCTTCTGGGGAATTGTCATCGTCTTTGTATGGCAGACCGCTGGTTATCTGATGGTGATTTATATCTCGTCTTTGACAAATGTGTCACCTGATCTGTTGGAAGCTGCCGAGATTGACGGGGCCAGCCGCTGGCAGGTGCTGCGGAGCATTATTTTACCACTTATCATGCCTGGTGTAACGATCTGTTTGTTTCTGGCAATCTCCTGGTCTTTCAAAATGTTCGACCTTAACCTATCGCTGACGAAGGGCGGACCGTTTGGATCAACTGAATCGGTTGCACTTAATATTTATAATGAAGCCTTTGTGAACAACCGGTACGGCATTGGAACCGCCAAAGCATTTATATTCTTCGTAATCGTTGCGATCATCACCATGATTCAGGTGCGTGTGACGAAGAGCAAGGAGGTTGAAGCCTGATGGAGACGACGAAAAATTATCGCTTCGGTACGGTGATTACCGAGATCATCATGGTGTTTATCGGGATACTGTTTCTGATTCCGTTTTACTTCCTGTTTGTGAATTCGGTCAAAACATTCGGTGACCTGCTTACGAATTCGGCCGCCTGGCCGGAAGTGTTCCAGTGGGGGAATTATGCCAATGCCTGGGAGAAAATCAGCTTCCCGTCAGCGCTCATGAACTCCCTGATCGTCACCATCATCAGCAATCTGCTGCTGGTACTGATCAGTTCCATGGCTGCGTACCGTATGGTTCGAAGCAATACACGGTTTAACCGGATATTATTCGGTGTATTTATTGCCGCAATGGTAATTCCGTTTCAGTCTATCATGATTCCGCTCGTCACGGTAACCAGTAATCTGGGACTGATCGACAGTCTGGGCGGGCTGATTATCTGTTATCTCGGATTTGGTGCACCGATGTCTATCTTTTTGTTCCATGGCTTCGTTAAATCGGTTCCGCTGGAGATTGAAGAAGCGGCTCGGGTTGATGGCAGCTCGGTCTACGGAGTGTTCTTCCGGATCGTATTCCCGCTGATGAAACCTATGTATGTAACCGTAATCATTCTAAATACGCTCTGGATCTGGAACGACTATCTGCTGCCATCCTTGATCCTGCAGAGCTCTAATCTGCGAACCATTCCGATTGCGACCTTCGCGCTGTTTGGTCAATATACCAAGCAGTGGGATCTGGCACTTCCTGCTCTGGTTCTCGGCATTATGCCGATCATTATTTTCTTCCTGCTCATGCAGAAGTATATTATTCAGGGCATTACCGCAGGATCAGTTAAAGGGTAGTGCGAGAGTAGGCTGCTCCGGCATCATGTGTGCTTTTGGTCGCTGTTGCTCCTCCAGCGCATCATGCTGCCTTCGCTCTGACTCGCACGGAGGTAGAGGCAAAGGGCACATCTACCCGCAAGGCTTGGGCAGATGTGCCGGAGTAGGACGGTGCAAGGAAGTCAAAAGCAGAGAAGGACAGATAAGGTTAGAGAAGAAACAAAGAAGATAAGGATTTTGGGTTGTCCGCTAATTCCGTGATTAACTACGCGTGACACGTTGTGTGGATCGTGCTAGTTCATCTATATAGTAAGGAAAAGAAAGAAGAGGCTAAGGACAGGATCAATCCTGGCAAACAGAGCAAAAGCGAATCAAGAATCCAGAGTACAAGAAGCAAACGGTAGTAAGCAGGGGCATGCAGACAGTTAAAATGAAACTACTTACAGGGAGAGTGTATCTATGAAAAGAATGACGAAGTTAACGCTGCTGATGTTCATCGCTTTTTCAGTCATGCTTGCGGGTTGCGGAAACGGGGACAAGAGCGGCAGTCCCGTCAACACGGATGCGCAAACTGGCGGCGGTGAAGCAGCGGCTGGCTCAAAAACAATTAAAATTTTTCAATACAAAGTTGAAATTGCAGAAGCCCTTAATCGCCTCAAAGCCGAGTACGAATCCTCCCATCCGGGCATCAAGCTGGATATACAGACGGTAGGCGGCGGCAGTGACTACGGTGCTGCATTAAAAGCCAAGTTTGCTGCAGGCGAACAGCCGGATATTTTTAACGTGGGTGGATATCGTGAACTGGATACCTGGCTTGAATATCTGGAAGACCTGTCTGGTGAAGCTTGGGCCAAGGATGTTCTGGAAGTTGCCAAAGAGCCTATGACTAAAGATGGCAAGCTTTACGGACAGCCGCTTGCACTGGAAGGGTACGGATTTATTTATAACAAGGATCTATTTGCCAAAGCCGGCATTACTGAAATTCCAACAACGCTGGAGCAGCTGGATCAAGCAGCGAAGAAGCTGCAGGACGCAGGCATTACGCCATTCTCCAACGGTTATCAGGAGTGGTGGGTGCTGGGGAATCATAACGTTAACGTAGCGTTTGCCAATCAGGCCGATCCGGTAAAGTTCATTCAAGGATTGAACGAAGGCACAGAGAAAATTCCAGGCAATCCTGTGTTTAACGACTGGTTAAATCTGCTGGACCTGACGCTGAAATACAGTAACAAAAATCCGCTTACTACAGACTACAACACCCAAGTAACGCTGTTTGCCAGCGGCGAAGCAGCAATGATGCAGCAGGGGAACTGGACACAGGTACAGATTGACGGAATTAATCCGGATCTGAATCTGGGCATTCTGCCGATGCCGATTACTAATGAACCAAACGACAAATTGTTTGTGGGTGTGCCTAACTACTGGGTTGTGAACAAAAACTCCCAAGTGAAGCCGGAAGCGAAAGAGTTTCTGGAATGGTTGGTCACTTCCGACATCGGCAAGAAGTATCTGACCAAAGAATTCAAGTTCATCCCGGCATTTAGTTCTATTCAGGCCTCTGAGGAAGAGCTTGGAGACCTCGCGACAGATATTATGAAGTATAGTCAGGAGAATAAAACGTTAAGCTGGAACTTTAACCGTTTCCCTGAAGGGGTTCCACAGGAATTCGGCAGCACCATTCAAGCTTATGTAGCAGGCAAATCGGATAAAAAAGCACTGCTGGATGGCCTGCAGCAGAACTGGGATAGTCTGAAAAAGAAATAAAGCACACGCAATGTGGAGTCAGCTGTATGTACAGCTGGCTCCTTTATTTTGCTGTCAACCGAATGCAGCAGGCAGCCTTGAAGATGTGTGGATAACTCATTTTCATTTACAGCAAGCAAACGATACTTTACATGAATTTGATACTACATGTGGATATCCTGTGCGTATATGATCTAAATGTGGACAACTTTTTGAAAATGAGGACTATGAGCTGCTTGTATCAACGGATTTACTTGCTTTCGTTAAAATAGTACTGTATAGTTCTAATTATGAATAACAATAAAAGCAATGCACCACATCAAGGAATGTCTAAACTGTCCAAGCCTAGAAGCTCTGGTCCGGTGAACCGCACCAAAGCGGTTGAAGTGGCCGCGCAGTTGTTTCTACGGCAGGGGTATGCTTATGTCAGCATGGACGAGGTGGTGCGGGTCAGCGGCGTATCCAAATCCAACATCTATTATCATTTCAAAAATAAGGAGGAACTGCTTCAGGCCGTTGTACAGTTCTGGATTGCGCAGTATGAATCAGAGCTGTATCTGCTGCTCAGCCAGCGCGAGCGGAGTGTAGAGGAACGAATCCATTCATTCCTGTCACTTCTTTCGGCAGGTATAGAAAGTCGAAACTTCGAAGGAACATGCCCGTTTGTCACGCTATATATCCAGGCCCCCGACAGTGCATCCCAAGCGAAGGAAAGCATCTCGATTTTCTTTCGAGAGCTTGTACCTATGGTGGAGAAGCTGCTCCAGCAAGGGCTGGAACGCGGAGAATTCCGCAGAGGGGTTGAACCCGGAGCTGCAGCTTCGCTATTCGTGGCGGCACTTGAAGGTTCATTGATCTTGGCCGGAACTTCTCGTGATCTGGGTATGATTGAGCGGGCGGCGGGTACATTTTGTCAGATGCTTCGTTAAACGAAGCTCTTTTTTTGGACTTTAATAGTACTATATAGTACTAGTTTGTGGAATGGTTATGGTACTGATTTAGATAATGATCAAAAAGACTGGATATTAAATATGAGCAAATATGGAGGCATGAAATGGAGAAAACAGCTTCAGCAAAAACGACTCTTTTTATGACGGGCAGTACAGGTTTTATTGGAAGGGAAACGGTCAAACAACTTGTAGAAAACACGGATATACATATGCTTCTCCTGGTTCGCTCCGAGCAGCGGGCCAGAACAGTACTGGCGAGTTATGGTGTAAAAAGCTTTGAGCGGATAACGTTTATCGTTGGGGATTTATCCCTGCAGGGTTTGGGACTTGCACAAAGAGAACACAAACTCGTCAGGGAGTCCAATGTAATCCTTCATGCAGGCGGTACGATGGACATTACTCTGGAGCGAGAGAAGGCAGAGAGAATCTTCATGAATGGGGCAAGAGAAATAGCGCAGCTGGCACAGGATATCCAGGTGAGCGGAGCACTGCGGCATTTTATTCATGTGGTTGGTTTCATGAGTCCTTACGGACAGGAAATTGAGCAGCAAGAACGGATGAAGGTGAGCCATGCGGGCAGCCAAGAGAGTGCATATGAAGAGATGAAATTCCAAGCAGATGCTTATATTCGGGAACATGCAAAACAGTATGGCTATCCTCTGTCTGTCGTAAATCCCAGTACGGTGGTTGGGCCCCGTCCCACAGGTGAAACCGAGCAGACGGGTGGCATCGGACTGCTCATTGGAGCTGTGCAGAAAGGTCTGATGCCTGTAGTACCTGGCGGAAAGTCCTTCTGGCTGCCGCTTGTCGAGAACGATGTCGTAGCAGAGACACTTGTATTCTTGGCCCGTGATGAAGCTCCGCTTGATGGGACGTACCCCCTGTTGGCTCGCAAGGAAGATAGTCCGAATATGAAAGAACTGCTCAATCTGATCACAAGGGAGCTTGATGTGCCTAAACCAGCAGGATCCTTACCTTTAAGCTTGATTCAACGACTCTTGAGCCTTGGCGGAAGTCGAATCAGCGGTATCCCTGCACAATCACTCGCATTTGTTACAGACAGGACCTTCCCGGTACATGAGACGGAGGCGCTTCTGGCACGTATGGGGAGAAGCTGGCCGGATATTCAGGAGCAGCTTCCGTTCATTACGGCCGATCTGGATTACCGCCTTCTGCCAAAGCCTGAAGCTGAACGTTCTCCAACCGATTATATCCGCGTGCGAAAAGGAAATTTGGCCATGTTAGGCTGGGAAGGCGAAGGGGAACCGTGGGTGATCGTGCATGGGCTGCTGCAGTGTGCTGACGATTTGCTCCCGCTTGGAGCACAGCTGCGGCGGCTTACAGGAAATCCCGTCTGGATTATCGATATGGCAGGGTTTGGCCGTTCACCTATTCACCTTGAACATGACGCATTTATCGGTCAGGTTAATGCTCTTGCGGAAGTTCTGGCTGCAATCCGTGGTCCGCTTAGACTCGTTGGACATTCCGTAGGGGCTGCTGTCGCAGCAGCGGCGGTGAAGCAAAGTGGGCGCACCGATATTCGCACTGCTTTACTGCAGCCTGCCGCAGATAACGCGAGAGATTGGCGTTTGAAACAGATACTCCGTTTACCGCGCCGCATGGTAAGAGCCTTGCTTCGCGGCAGGTCCCGTCAGAGCTGGACACGAATGTTCAATACAGGCAGTGGCGGACAAATCAATGATAGCAGCGTCACGAGACTGGGCCAGAGGGTGTACGCTTATTTCCGATCTCCTCGCATTGCAGGCGCACACGTCGACCTGCTGCGGTGGATTCACCTGGGTCAAGGGAATAGACGGGGATTAAGTTTTTGGGAGGAATACGGAAGCTTTACAAAGACCGGAAATACCTCGGATCGATTGGTTGTCTGGGCTGCCAAGGATCGGGAATACCGCTTTCCAAGCGGTCTGCAGGCCGGGTATAAAAAAGTCGAGGTACCCTATAACCACTACTTCCCTGTGTTGGAGTATGAGCATACAGCGGAGATTCTTGCAGCATGGGCAGGAGAAAGCGGTTGAATAAGAATAGTTCAGCCGTCTGCTGCCCGAATGTTTATTACCATAGAAGGCCTTCTCTTTCCACAATATGTCCACAATAAGGGATGAAAGGACTAAATACGACAAAATTCTACGTCAGATTTACCAACAAATACACAACATGTCCACACTGAAATATTAAATATCCACATAAATATACGTATATATCCACAGGTTGTGAGCAATATGTGCACAACTTATCCACAAAACAGGTATAACTATATATTTTTGTCCAACATCAAGGTTTATCGAAGTGGTTATCCACAGAAATGCGCATCAAAACTCATTTTTTGGGAAGAGGATCGAAAAAGAAAGAGGAGTGGGCCCCTTCTTGCTTGGAAGCCTAAACATTTACGCCAAAATTGCCGATACAACATGTAACGACTCATCGTCTAAAGTTCGACAGCCAAAAGCGTGTTGAAGATCTGATTTTACGGAATGAGAGGGTATGGGGACAATTATGGATGAAGTGATGCAATATATTAATTTCTCGGTCGGAGAACAGATTTTTGCACTTCGCATTGATGAGGTTCATGAAATTATCAGAATGGTAGAGGTTACAACGGTTCCTTTTGGAAGCCCTGAAATCAGAGGATTTGCTTCATTGTACGGCAAGGTGGTTTCGGTCGTAAGTCTTCGCGTGCTGCTCGGTATGCCTGAACAGGAAGATACCTCATCTACACGGATTATCGTTGTTCCATACAAGAACGGGTTTGTGCCGCTAATTGTAGACATGGTAGATTCGGTTGTGACGTATGATCGGTTTGAAGAACCTGCTGAAGAGCATCGCCGCTTCATGATTGGTGTTTTCGACAAAATCGGATTTTGCGCAGATCACCGTGCAGGTATTTTGAATCTGGACGTACTGCTTGGCAGTCTGATCCGTTCTTGATCATTAAAAACGGGTGACAGCCTATACGGCTCGTTTCATTTAAACAAACGATTAAACAAAATGTTCCTTCTCTGTTTTCTGGAGAAGGGACATTTTTTTATGCTGAAAAAGAGGATGAGCGGCACTTTTTATGTGTAAAGGTTTTTAAATCCGTTCATTTTCGTATATGATGGAGAGTAACAATGCGAAGGGATGACGGGAGACTGTAATGATGCAATCGCTGTATGGAGTATGGCTTGGAGACGTATTTTTTTGTTTTTCCGGTGAAACATCGGAACCGCGTGTGGATGCATGGAGCAGCGTGGTTAGAAGGCTGCAATTTGGCGACGGGGGTCGTCTGTTTCAGCCTGCTGCACTGCGTCTTGCCGAACTGCGCTGGCCGAATCCGCTTCGAAATGCTGCAGAAGCCAAGACGGTGAAACGGCGGCAGCTGCTTGGACGCACGCTGGAAGGATTGGCAGTTTCGCCGAAGGATGCCTTCCGGATGCTGATGCAGTGGGACGACCGGATGTTTCTTGCGGCGGGCATTCAGGCTGGGGAGGAAATGCGTTACTGGGTTAAGGCGGCACAGTTCACACAGGAACTGCTGCTTCGCGGGGCAATCGCTCCAGCGGCTGCATTTGCTGCCAAGACCGGTGCAAGGCGGAGAACCGGACAGGAGACACTGGCAGGGGTCTGGCGTCCGCGTCTGCATCTTGAAGAGGATCAGGAGCGTTTCAGAAGCCTTGCCGAATCGATGCCGCCGATTGCGCTGTCAGCACCCGGAGCTTATGCCTCCATGGAGCCGGAAACACGCGAAGAGGCGGCTGGTGCAGTGCTGTTTTCGTTTATGAGCGGGATCATTCATGCCGTGGTCACTAGTGAACTGGAAGGCATGGATAGCGAACTTTCGCGTTATCGGACATCATTCCGGCGCGGTTCTTCACCGGTGTCGGAGCTCTGGTGGAACAGTCTGATCTCGATGTTCCGTCCCGTTACTGTGCAGGGTCCGACGGAGGAAATGGCTGCCTTTGTGGACAGCATTCATGAAGCTGGCGGCACAACGATGCCTGCATTAGGTGCCGAAGAGACGCTGCCCGCCGAAGGCAAATTCAAGCTGGTGCTGCGTTTGGAGCCGCCTTTGGGTGAACAGGATTCTACCTGGGGCATCAGTTTCTGGGTAGACAGTGATCAGGAAGCTGGATTGAGGCTGCCAGCACGTACCATATGGGCACATCCGGAGCGTGATCTGGACCGGGGCAAGGTGTACTACGCGTCAGCGGCAGAGCAGTTACTGATGGCCATCGGTCAGGCGTCCGAGTTGGCACCGGAACTGGAAACCGCTCTGCTGCATGCTAGACCAGAAGGGATTCAGCTGGAGCAGCAGAGTTTTTTTGAATTTCTGACCCATGCGGTTCCCAAACTGCAGAAGGCCGGGGTAACGGTCCTGATGCCATCGAGATGGAGCCGTGCCGGAAAAAGGCGGGCCGGGCTGCGTCTGCAGATGATGAACGGAATTCCGGAACGTCAGCCCGGAGCTGTGTCTGCGCTGGGCATGGAGCAGCTGGTAGCCTTTACTGCAGAGCCGATGCTGGATGGCAAGCCGATTACGGCGGAAGAGCTGGCAGCTCTGGCTGAAGCAACCGTTCCTTATGTGATGTTTCGCGGAGAATGGATAGAAGTAGACACGAAAGAAATTCGCCAGGTGCTTCGTTATATGAAAAAAGAAGAAGAGCAGTATATGCCGCTCTCCGAATGGCTTCATCTGGCCGCAGATGAGGGAGAGGACTCCATCTGGAAAGGCATGTCTGTGTTCGGTGCTGCGTCCGAGGGGATGCTTGCCTTTCTGCTCGAGGGGCAGGTGCTTCGCAGCATCGAACCACGTCCCGTACCAGCGGAGCTGCATGGCGAACTGCGACCGTATCAGGAACGCGGGTATCAATGGTTATCGGCTATGGGAGAGCTTGGTTTCGGGGTATGTCTGGCTGATGATATGGGACTTGGCAAGACGGTCCAAGTGATTACATGTCTGCTGGACCGGAAACAAGAGGAACGGCAGGCTGCACTGCAGGAGGCACAGGAATCAAAAGAAGCCCAAAAGTCCACTGCTGGTCCATCTGCAGATCGAGGATGGATAACCGAAACTATACAGGACAAAGACCCTGGAAAGAGCATGGTTTCGAAACATAGTGAGTCCAACGAAAGAATGCAGACTGCTGCGATGCATGGCGCTGCAGACATGCTGGAAGGTCCATGGCCGGCACTTATTGTCTGTCCAACATCGCTGCTGGGCAACTGGCAGCGCGAGCTGAAGCGTTTTGCGCCAAATCTGTCCCTGTATATTCATCATGGCGGACAGCGGCTTCATGGCAGTGCCTTTCAGGAGGAGGCGCAGAAGCATGACATCGTGCTCACCACCTATCATCTGGCTGGCCGTGACGGTCCGGATCTCGCTTCTCTGCACTGGTCTACGGTTGTGCTGGATGAGGCACAGTATATTAAAAATTATCGTACAAAGCAGGCACAGAGTGTTATGCGGCTGTCGACCTCTCATCGTATTGCCATGACAGGCACGCCGGTGGAGAATCGGCTTAGTGAGCTTTGGTCTATTTTCCAATTTCTCAACCCGGGTTATCTCGGCACATCCTCATCGTTCCGCCAGCGTTATACAGGTCTGGTTCCATCGGAAGAGAATGCGGCCTCGCTGCGTGAGCTGCACCGGTTGGTGTCGCCGTTTATGCTGCGCAGGCTGAAAAGTGATCCGGACATTCGCAAAGACCTGCCCGAGAAGCTGGAGCTGAAATCCTATTGTTCACTGACACCGGAACAGGCGATTTTGTACCAACGTGTCGTCGATGACCTTATGGGCGGTCTGGATGGCCGAAACGGTATTGCTCGCAAAGGCATCGTGCTGTCCTCTCTGACCAAGCTGAAACAAATCTGTGATCATCCTGTTCTGGCGGACAGCAGCCGGAAGGACCATGGGAAGACAGAAGCTTCCGGCAAGATGGAGCGGCTTCTTGAATTGCTGGACGCGATTCGGGATAACGGAGAATCAGCACTCGTATTTACTCAATATGTGGCGATGGGCGAACTGCTCGTTTCCAGGCTGAAGCGGCGTTATGAGGAAGAGCCTTATTTCCTGCACGGCAGTGTGTCCAAGGCACAGCGGGATGAAATGGTGGAGACATTCCAAAGGGGAGAAGGACCATCCATGTTTGTTCTATCTCTACGCGCAGGCGGTGTTGGCCTGAATCTGACGCGGGCAAGCCACGTCATTCACTATGATCGCTGGTGGAATCCTGCGGTGGAGAATCAGGCGACAGACCGGGTGTTCCGCATCGGGCAGAACCGCAACGTGCAGGTACACAAGCTAATCTGTCAGGGGACGCTAGAGGAACGGATCGATGAGTTAATCGAGAGCAAAAAAGCACTCTCCGAGCAGGTGGTTGGTTCAGGAGAGAACTGGCTGACCGAGATGTCCGATGACGAGCTGCGCAGCCTGATCTCGCTTCAAGGGGAGACATGGCTGTAGTTTACTCTTATAAACCATAATGTTCAGTGATGAAGGTATTAAAGCTGTGTGTGGTGCAGCAAAAATCGGCTCGGATGATCAAGGGAGAAAGGGGGATGATGATGAGCGAAAAGTGGAAAGTGGAGCTGCATATGTCCCCCGGGATGTGGACAGCAGAGGTAAATACAGCAGCGAATTCGGGAAAGGAAGCATCCGGGTCCGCTGATGCGAATGAGACCGGAACCGCCTCCACCGGCGTGTTCACGGTCACGGTCACGCTGCCGCAGCTGAGCGAGGCGCAGCGCGAGGCCGTGCTGGCGCAGCTGCGCAGGCGCCCGCTGGCGCTGTACGCCCTGCTGCGCGGCGGCCCGGCGCCCGAGGAGCTCGCCGGGCTGCTGGCCGCGGCTGAGCCTGCAGGCGCGCCAGGCGACGCCGTGCCCGGCGCGGCGGCGTGCACCTGCGGCGCCGCAGGGCGCGCGCATGCCGCGGCCGCGGAGCGTGCCGCCGCCGCGCACGCCTCGCGGCCGAGCCGCTGCGCCGCTGGCGCACGCCGGCCTGCCGCGCGAAGCGCCGCTCGCCGGCGTGCTGGGATCATGGGCAGAGGAACTTGCCCATGATCCCAGCGGCCCGGGCCGCGCGGCCGGAGACGGCGGGCCGCCCGCAGGCGCGGGCTGGCGAAGGCGGCGCGGCCGTCGGCGAATGGATCGCCGAGGCGGCCGCGGACGGCGCCATGCACCAGCCGGGGCCGGGCTTCGGCGCCGTGGAGGTGCGGCTCGCGCAGCCGGGTACACCGCCGGCGCTGCCTGAACTGACCGCACTGCTGCCGGGTGTGCCCGCAGCCGCAGGTCTGGATCTGATCCGCGAGCGCGTGGCGGCGCGGATGTGGCAGGCTGTCCAGAAGCGCAAGGACAGCCCGGCTGCCAAATGAGGCATATCACCTATTCAGCGGGGGAGATCGGATGATCGCCCTCGCTTGTTTTTGTGGAGATGCATACCCATTTCCAGTTTGCATCGAAGTTGACTAAGTTTGGAATGGCGTATTAAATCTACAGAAAACCAGGGTACAAGCTGTATATAGGGTATAGATCCATATAGAACTTGGGAGAAGGTACTCTTTACTGGTGGAGCTTCGCATGCAATTAAGGTATACTGTCGCAGGGAACATTATAGGAACCGTGTAAAAACGCACATGAATATATGTAATCTAATACTAACGTGATAGGGGTTTTACGATGAAATCAGGAACAGGAAGACAGCGCCGGATCGTGGTGCTGCTGTCCTCACTTATGATATGTGGAGCTGTTCTGGCTGCGTGCCAGAACGGTTCTGGATCGAATGAGAATCAGAACGCAAACGGATCATCCACGGAGCAGGGCGCCGATGGTACTACTGTTCATTTGACCGAAGACCCGGGCACAGAGGGAAAAGGCAATATGGGAGAGAACGCATCCGATTCGGGCAGTGATAAAGGTGCAGAGAGCGGCTCAGACAGCACATCTGCAGGACAGGATCAGGGTTCTTCGGACAATGGAAGTGGAGCGGCGGCTGAAGATCCCTTGATGGAGAAACGCAGTATTAGTGCTTTGCAGACAACGGTAGATTCTCAATCCGTCGTGACTAATGCACAGGCGATGACGGTGATTGTTAACAAACAGCGCAGTCTGCCGGAAGGATATGAGCCGAGTGATCTCGTAGAGCCAAACGTACCGTTTTCCTTCGAGGGCCCCCATGAGAAACGGCATATGCGCAAGGAAGCTGCGGAAGCGCTGGAGAAACTGTTTGCAGGTGCAAAAGCAGACGGTATCGAGCTTCGTGCAGTATCCGGTTACCGGTCTTACAAACGACAAGTATCTATCTACAATAACAATGTGAAAACCAAAGGGGAAGAGTATGCTTCTCGTGTAAGCGCCGTTCCCGGCAGAAGTGAACATCAGACCGGACTAGCGATAGATGTATCGAGTCCAAGCGTGGGTAATGTGCTGGAAGAGGTATTTGGCTCGTCCAAAGAAGGCAAATGGCTGGATGAACATGCAGCCGAGTACGGCTTTATCATCCGTTATCCGCAAGGTGAAGAGGACAAGACCGGTTACGTATACGAGCCTTGGCATATTCGTTATGTGGGTGCCGACCTCGCACCGGATGTGGTCAAAAGCGGATTGACGCTTGAGGAATATTTTGACGAAGCGAATATTAAGCTGTAAATCGTATCTAAACCGTAAACCGGTGACATCACCTATCCACATGTGTATAACTTTTTTCGAACCAGGATGACCCTATCATCAATCCCTTGAATGGCCTATTTTTCAGATCGTGCGGCTGTTCAGGGGATTTATGATGTTGTGGAATAGGCAGGCTGCCGGGTGGAAGGTGCCAGATTTATATATTCGGAATGAATTTGAGCTGTTATAATTTAAGTTTACTTACAGTTTCTATTACATAACAAAGTGAGGGACAAGAAAATGAGCAGACAGCAGGTATTTACCGGCTCCCCTTGGGAACCGCTGGTGGGGTATTGCCGAGCTATTCGTGTGGGTAACCGGGTTGAGGTAGCTGGAACGACAGCCATGCAGGACGGGGTCGTTGTTGGCGCGGGTGATCCCTATGTGCAGACCAAGTTTATTCTGCAGACCATTGAAAAGGCACTGAAAGAGCTGGGGGCAGACATGGCCGATGTCGTTAGAACACGCATGTTTGTCACGGATATTACACAGTGGGAAGAGGTCGGGAGAGCACATGGGGAATTCTTTGGGCAGATTCAACCCGCGGCTACCATGGTCGAAGTGAATGCGCTTATTGATCCCTTGCTGATGGTTGAGATTGAGGCTGAGGCAATCATTGATACTTCAGAGGAAGTGTAAATCCCCTTATTCATTCAGCACTGTATTCAGAAGTTCTAACACAGACGGGGTGGAAAAAATATATATAACCTTGCCGCTTCTCCGAAGACAAGTGGCAAGGTTATTTGGCATTGCTGTGCTGTTACCAACACTTTATCTACCCGTATTTTCAATACTTCCGCGAAGTCGAAGGTAGATTTTCTCCTCTGGTTTAAAGGGTTCTAGACTATAGACTCTAAACTATAGGTTACAGGGTATAGCTGTGCACTGTAACCTATAGTTTACTGCTGTCGTCTTATTCCGCTTTAGGCTGCACCGCCGGAAGTTCTATAACCAATTTCCAGGCTGTGCCGATTGGAGGCAGGCTGCGTGTCAGCATGGGGCTGTAGAATCCAATGACTTTGGCACCTTTGATCAACTGCTCGGCTTTTACAGCTTCGCCATTTTGACTAACCAGCGAAGTGGCTTTGTCGATATTCAGTACAACATGATCTGGTGCTGTTTCAGTTAGGCGTGTGCCGTTAATTTCAATTTGGGACACTGCGCCGTCCTTCATATTTACATCTTCAATCGTACCAGAGGTTCCAAAAAGTTCTTGAGGCTGCGCTGCTGTTTCGGCTGCTGTATCCAGCACAGTCACTTTATACGTCGGTGTTTGTGGGGGCAGGCTTTTTGTCATCATTAAGGAATGTTCGGCCTCAACAACCATACCCAGGGATAGATCGGCAAGTTTAATCTCTTTTCCGTCTGCGGAGATGAACTGACTGTCTTTGTTCAGGTTCAGCACGATGCCATCCTGACCTGCACCGCCAATCTGAATCGACTGGTATTTATCCTGATTCGAAATTCGGGTAATTACACCGCGATCTGTAACTGTCTTCACATCCTCTTCACTCGTAATCGTCACCTGATTACCCGTTGTATTCAGCTGGGCATGCAATACTTTCTCCGCAAACACAGCAGGTACGTATAGCGTTCCGTCCTTGATTTCAGGTGCTGTACCGAGGGTGAGCAGCATCTTATTCACAGAATACTGATCTTTATCCGTAACCACTTGGGTCCACATTGCTCCGCGAGTCAGCTCGGCGGATTTGTTTTCTTTATGCCATTTCAGTTCGATACCCAGAGCTTCCGCCAGAGAGCGAAGCGGAACCATGGCAGCTTTACTTTCTTTATTCCAGTAACCGTCGGCCACGAATGCACCGTTAACGGATATTTTAACAACTCCGGCAGTGCTGTTATCAGTGGAAGCAGCATGCTGCTCTGCAGGCGGAGCTGCGTTATCCAGTGACGCTGCATAAGCGGCTCCGCCGCTCAGCACCATCGAAAGGGCCATCAAGGTGCTTACTTTTTTCATGCTGTTCTTCATATGATCATCCCTTCTCATCAGTGTAATGTCACGGTAAACTCTTAAATAGAGTGCCGCATATCATATTTACTGACGGGATAACCTGGCCCAGTGTTGCACTTGGTCTGTAACAATGTAAACAGCGTGTTAGCCTAAATTCAGATGTTCGCGTAAGAAGCAGGTTATCGGTAGTAGGTTTAGGTTAATGTGAAGGTAAGCGGACAAACTTGTGAAATTGAACCTCTACAGAACTGCATTTGAAGAAATCAATCAGGGCTGCATGTGAGATATGAGGAGGGATATACGAATGAGTGATATGTTGGTCGCGCTCTATCGTTTGCCAGAGCAGGAGAGTGGACTGGAGAAGCTGAGAGCGAAATCCATTGTGATTCGCAGAGCGATTGCCCCGGAGAAGCAGCAGGTGCTGAACTGGGTGAGATCCCATTTTAACCAGCCTTGGGTAGATGAATGTGATGTCGCTTTTGCACGTCAGCCTGTGACCTGTTATATTGCGCTGGAGCATGGGAAAATGATCGGTTTTGCCTGTTATGAAGCTACTTGTCGCAATTTCTTTGGTCCAACTGGAGTAAGCTCGGATGCACGCGGAAAGGGTGTAGGGACAGCGCTGCTGCTGGCCTGCATGCACGCGATGAGAGCAGATGGCTACGGGTATGCGATTATTGGATCGGCTGGTCCGGTCGAATTCTACAAACGAACACTGGGAGCGGTGGAGATTGAAAATTCTACACCCGGTATTTATGAAGGCATGCTGCGGGCAGACTAGACGTTAACGAAGTTTTGGAAAAGGGAGGCAGGACCAGGATGAGCACAAAGCAAATGCTGCATATCGGCATGATCGGCACAGGTTCGATCTCGGATCTTCATATGAGGTGTTATGCCAAAAATGAGGATGCGGTCATCTATGCCATCTGTGATCTGAACGAGGAACGGGCCAAGGCGGCTGCTGCAAAGTATGACGCTCAGTCCGTATATACCAACTACCGCGAGATGCTGGAAGATCCGCATGTAGATGCAGTTAGTATCTGTACGTGGAACAATACCCATGCAGAGTTTGCCATTGCTGCACTTGAGGCAGGCAAGCATGTACTTCTGGAGAAACCGGTGGCTACGAATGTGGAGGATGCGCTGCGGATTGAGGAAGCGGTGAAAAAGAGCGGTCGTACCTTTGTTGTAGGTTTTGTACGCCGTTATGATAACAACATGCAGATGCTGCGCAGATTTATAGATGCCGGAGAGTTTGGCCAGCTGTATTATGCCAAAGCTTCTATTTTGCGGCGTCTGGGCAATCCGGGAGGGTGGTTTGCAGATAAAGCTCGTTCCGGCGGAGGCCCCTTGATTGATCTGGGTGTACATATTATCGACCAGTGCTGGTATCTGATGGGCAGACCGAAGCCTGTGTCGGTCAGCGGCAATACGTATCGTAAACTCGGCAACCGGGCGAACATTGAACATCTCTCATTTTATAAAGCAGCAGACTACAGTGCCGCCGTTAATAACGTAGAGGATATGGCAAATGCCCTGATTCGTTTCGAAAATGGTGCTTCGCTGGTAGTGGATGTGAGCTTTACCCTGCATGCCCGTGGGGACGAGTCTTTAGTTAAGCTGTACGGAGAACGAGGCGGATTTGAACTGGAGCCGAAAACGCTGATTGTCACGGAGAAAAATGACACGATCATGAACATTGAACCCCAGACAGACCACTCCGGTCTCGATATACATGGTGCGTTCCAGAATCAGATCGATCATTTCGTGGAATGCTGCCTGAACGGTACGCCGCCCATCAGTCCGATTGCGGATGGGGTGGCCTCCACGCGTATGCTGTGCGCCATTTATGAGTCTGCCGAAAAAGGGCAGGAGATCAGGCTGGACTAAGTAGATCGTTGATATAAAAGCACCCCTCCATTTAAGCTCTACTGGTTAGAAGGAGGGGTGCTGCATTTGATGAATAAAGTTCTGTTCCGGCCGACATTCCAATCTGTACTTGTTACTTATTCATGGGCGAATCTTCGTATCCCGGGTCATTGTAGTCGGTATTCTGCAGCTTGGGAAGCACGTTCATATCATCTATGGCTTGTCTGGTCTCAGGTGTGCCGTGATCGTAAAGAAAGGTGTACAGCATCGTCACGCCGTCCGTAAACCGCTCATTTCCCTCATCGTGATCTGCCGACTTGTAAGGCACGGGTGCACGCTGCAGTGAATAGTCATCACCCTTTTCCAGCATTTTCATCAAGTCCTGTAAAGTGGCCAATTGTCCGTCATCCACGATAACTTCAAACGGTGTAGATTCATTTTTGGTTTGCTCAATCAGGTTATGAGTCACCGATACATACAGATGCTGTTTACCGTCCTGCATAATCCAACCCCCATTCCAATATTGAAAAAAGACCTGATACTGTTGAACTGGAAAAAAGACGCTTTTACTGTTAATAAACAGCAGTAAGCGTCCTGAAACGAAAGTGTAGTCTATTTCCCGAACCGATTCGTCACCGGAACCTGCCGGGTGCCTGCCACCATTGTCCCTGAACATAGTGGACAAACCGGAGGCACGGAAGAGTCTTTTTTCGACGATTTTCCGGAAGGGACAGCCGGTTTCTGTCGTAACCATGCTTTGCACGAAGCTGAGCTGCATTTCCAGACAGCTACCATTTCCGTCCGCTCCGTTTTGTCTGAACCTGCGGGTGAGGATGCAGCCGATCGGGAAGTGGAGGCCGTCTGCGCCGTTTTTGGATGAAGGCCGGGTGTACTGAATGCTTTATGATCTCGAATAATTCCGCTGCCGCGCTGCTCACTGAGGCGATCTTCATCCCGTTCATCGAGCATCTCCATTTCCCGATGATCCTTATGATTGATCGCACTGCGCTGCAGCGAATGCCGCTGAGCAGCATTCGCTGGCTGTGACCTTGAATGATGAAGCGTCCCGCCGCTCTGACCACTCTCATGTCTGCTGCCATTCCCGGCGTCCCGGATGCTTTTCCAGTTGCCGCTGCCGGTTCGGCTGTTTCCATTTCCGTTATATCCTTCATTTCGGTTATTTCCATAAGATGCTGTGCCGCCGGCACGGCTCTCTTCCCGTGTTTTGCGTTTGTCGGGTACTTCCATACCGAAGGCTTCCAGCAGGAAACGAGACACGTCTGCAGGTTTACCGTGATGGCTCGCTGGTGAGGTTACATAGAGATGCTGCTTCGCTCGGGTGATTGCAACATAAGCGAGTCTGCGTTCCTCCTCCAGTGCCATATCCAGATCAGCATCCGTCTGCTGCACGGTAAGTGCTGCCTTCTGATCCTCCGGAATATCCTGCCGCAGAGCAGTGCTGTGCGGCACGATGCCTTCGCTGGCTCCGATCCAGTAGACGCAGGGAAACTCAAGTCCTTTGGCCCTATGAATGGTCATGAGCTGCACGGCGTCACTATCCTGCGCGCGGCGCAGTGATTCCATCTCCCGATGCCTGCGTGACAGCTCGTCCGCGAATTGCACGAATTCCTCCACGGTTTCGAACTTTTTGACAGCTGCTTCAAACTCATCCAGTGTTTCCAGCATCGTTTCCTTATAATGGGTGAAAATGGAAGGATCGCCGCTCTCCATATATTTATCATAAAAATGACGGCGCATCTCCTGAATCGCATTGATGGGCTTGAGCTTATGCAGGGATTTGATCAGCTTGATGCGTTCCTTGACCTGCTCCTGTTGAAAAGGTTTTAGCTTGTCCCATTTGCTCAGATGGATCAGCGGGTATTTCTTGGCCTGTTCCTGCTCACAGCGCTGGATATACTCCAATCCTGCATCACGGGACACGTACAGCGGACCGAGTGCACTTGGCAGAGCATCCATTGCCCGCGGGTTCAGAGACAGCCGCATATGATCCATCAAAGGTTTGATGAGAGACTGATCATAGAATACCGGGGCAGCCCCATGCTGTACAAACGGCACATCCTTCAGTACCAACTGCTCAAACACGGCCCGGCTGCTGCTGGCTGTCCGGTGCAAAATGGCTATGTCCCGATATGGATACAGCCCTTCCTCCACCTGCTGACAGATCTGATGAACGACCCAGGCCGCTTCTTCTTCGGCATTGGAAGGAGTGGCAAAGCGAGGTGCATCCCCACGCTGTCCTGCCGCACGCAGCCGTTTGTCCCGTCTGCGTTTATTGCGTGCAACCAGCTCACTGCCGAGCCCCAGAATACGAGCATCACTGCGATAATTAATATCCAGCGTCACGATGCGCGCACCCGGGTATACTTTATCGAATTCCAAAATCGATTCCTGCCGTGCGCCGTTAAACGTATATATTGTCTGGTCATCGTCTCCGACAACCATCAGATTGCGGTGTGCTCCAGCGAGCATCTGTACAATTTCGTACTGCAGCCGGTTGGTATCCTGAAATTCATCAACCATAATGTATTGAAAACGCCGCTGCAGCGGCTTTAACACCGCCGGATCACGAAGCAGCGCGGCCGCGCGCAGCAGGATATCATCAAAGTCCATTTTGCCGCGATCCTGCTTCCAGGTTTCGTATCCGAGCAGCACCCGTTTGGCATCGCGCTCATCCTGCGTTTTCTCCGGCAGATCTGCCGTATCTGATCCCTGCATCTTCCACGCGGACAGCATCGCCAGCAGACTCTCCGGCTGGAAAGCCTCGCTCATGCCATTCTGGCGAAGCAGCATTTTCAGCACCGTATGCTGGGCTCGCGGCTCACCAAAAATGTCTTCCTGCACTCCGTAATGGCGCAGCAATGTCAGTGCAAACGAGTGAAAAGTTCGAGCCTGCACGGCCCTTGCTGCAGCAGGTCTGATGCCCGGCAGAGCAGCGATCCGGTCTTTCATCTCGGCGGCAGCCTTGTTGGTAAACGTTACGAGCAGTATGCTGGCCGCTTGTACACCACTGACTTCCATCAGATAGCCTGCTCTTGCAGCGAGTACGGTTGTTTTGCCGCATCCGGCACCCGCGAGGGTGAGTATAGGTCCTCTGCCATGGCGCACGGCCGAGATTTGCGGACCGTTAAGCTTGATGCCTGCTTCCTCTAGCGAGCGGAAGTAATATGCATCCTGCTGGTCGTCACCCACAAGCTGCCGACTGGTTTCCAGCGGTGCTGACGGGGATTGGGGCAGGGATGCTGCCGGGGTCACCCCGAGCGGACGGGGGTAAAACGTTGAGTTCGGACTTAACATGTTTCATCCACCTCTGTATGCATTCAGGGATAGGACTATCCCGTTCAAAAGTAAACCATTTGCCCTTTTCACAATCGCATTGTAAATTGGTAAGATAGAGTTAGCTGCGAGTCATGCGTGTTTCAAACGGCATCGCTTCATCGATATGGAGTGAAAATCCATAAGTAATGGAGCCAAAGTTCCATTATACCGAACGTATGGTCTTGACGAAAGCCCCTGTTTCTATCCAATATCCGCATAAAATGGGGTGCCGGCGCGATTTTTCGCAACTTTTTGGCTTCATATCGTATAAGTTATATATCTAGGGCAATTCGCATGCTGCGAACTGCCGACCTACTACTAATGAAGAATGAAATGATATTGTTTTGACGGGACAGAGGAGGAATGAATATGAAACTGCTTCAGCGCATCAAAAATGGAGCAAATAAAGCAACAGAACGGGCACAACACGCCGTTGAGATTGGCAAATTGAACAATCAGATTGTGGGCTTGCAGCAGGAACAGGAAGTCCATTTTACCGATATGGGCCGGATCTTCTATGAGGGTTACCGTATACAGGATATGACGCGGGCCGAAAAAGAGATGGTGGATCTGTCTCAACTGTGCGACGAATTGCAGGATGAGATCGACGCTCTGCGGAGCAAGATTGCTGAGCTGAAAAATGAACGGCTGTGCGAGTGTGGACACGTCGCAACGCTGGATGCCAACTTCTGTCCGAAGTGTGGACGCAAGCTGGGGGAATTCAAACCAGGTACGGCTGCATCGGGAGCTGCAGAAGCTGCTCCAGCCGTTAATACGGCAAAACAAGAAGCAGCAGCCGCTCAGAATCCGGCTGTGGAACAGTCGATTTTTAATGCACAAGCCGTGGAAGATCATGAAGAGCCTGAGCCGTATCATACGGTTATTCCATCCATTGCCGATCTCGAAACAGAGCCGGAGTATAACAGCACCGAGTTTACACTGGAAGAGAAGGAGGCGTTCGATGCAGAGTGGGAGCGCCGCAGGGAAGAGGAGATGCAGCGGGAACGTGAGCGTCAGCAGGAGCTGGATGAGCGTATTCGTTATTGGAAAGAAAACAATCCAATTGTAAATACAGTAGATGTACAGACAGAACTGCCGCGTGAAATGGTGAAATGTCAGATCTGTGCATCCGAACTGCCCAAAGGCTCGAAGTGGTGCCCGCGCTGCGGTGCCGAGCAGATCTGATCTGATGCAGTGGACGTGCTGCCATTAGGCAGTGCTGGTTGCTGACAGCATGGGGGGACAGAAATATGGACCAACTGCTGCATCATTTACGTCATCTCGGGTTTACCGAGATGGAATCCAGAATTATGGTGGAATTAGCCCGTCAGGGATCAGCCTCGGGGTATGAGGTTGCCAAACGGCTGGGGGTGTCCCGTTCGAATGTGTATGCATCCCTGCAGCGCTTGGAACAGCGGGGATTTCTCAGGTGCAGCCCGGGCGAGCCTGCGAAATACAGCATGCTGAAACCTGAAGAGATGACACGCATGATCTCGGATCAGATGCATACTTCGCTGGATTATGTGGAGCGAAGTATGCCGAAGAGTGAGCCGGAGAAACCTGTGTTTTACAATGTGGAAGGTGACAAAAATGTGTTTGAGAACCTGAGCCGTGAGCTGGCCGGGGCCGAGCAGGAGATCGTGGTAGACGTCTGGCGGGAAGAAGCCGAGCTGCTTCGGGAAGATCTGCAGCAGGCGGAGGCTCGGGGCGTGCGCCTCTTGTGGTCCTGTGAGGGCGGAGAAGGCATGCTGGACCATCCGCTTCCTTTCCCGGGCCTGCCGATATCTGGAACGGGGACGGGGCGCAAGTTCTCGCTGGTCGTGGATCGCCGCTGGTGCATGCTCGGCATGCGCGGGCAGTCCACTTCAACGCAGGCCGTGGTCACAGAGCATCCGGTGATGACGGGCCTGCTGCTGAATCACTTTGCACAGGAACTGGTGCTGTATGAACTGGAGCAGGACATGGGTGAGGAGCTGCAGAGCCGTTACGGACGACGATATGCAGATATCGCTGCACGGTACTGGTCTTCCCCTGCACCAAGAGATGTACGGTAACGGGAAGAGAAGCAGACATAGCGGCTTTATGGCCGTGAACTATAAAAGGACGATCCGTGGACGATGGCTCGCTGCGCCTCGTCCTTTTGTTGTTAGGACTAGTACAGTATTTCAGATCCAGGTTAATGCTGCTTAAGGTATGAAATTTAAGGTAAGAAGATTTAGGTATGAAATTTAAAGTAAGAAAGATTTAAGGTATGAAGTGATGCTGATGTTGAGAAAATGAAGTTATGCTTGTTTAACTCGTTTCAGCGCTTCGAACACATCGATATAATATTCGGTGCCGTGCGGCACAAAATCTGCTGTCCGGACTTCACGCAGGATGCGATCAGTGCGGGCAGGCTGCTTGGAATGGCCAAGATCGGATGAGATGCCAGCTGATGTCGTCACAGATGATGCTGCGCCTTCCGGCATGGACACAGAAGAATGCGGCCGCACACCTGATGCCTGAATGACATTCGTCTGCTGCTCGAAAAGAGCAATCAGCTCATCCAGTGGTGCCTCATACAGGCTGTCTACTTCGCTGGCCTGGAGGCGATAAGACTCCAGCGGCTGATTCAGGCATAAGCCGTATACTGCGCTGATCTCCCGGTCCAGGAAAGGAACTCCGCGGACCTCGCCCTGGAGCTGCTGCTCAGCTGTAAACAAATAAGTTAGTGCTTCGAATGACGTATGCACACCGAGTTCTTCTTCAAGCTCACGGGAGGCGTCCTGCAGCTGTTCACCAGCTGTGAGGTGGCCGGCTGCCGTAATGTCGTAATATCCCGGGAAAGTATCCTTGATATCCCGCCGTCGCTGAAACAGAATCATACGCTGGTCACCTTCATCACGCACGATCCAGCAGTGAAAGGAGCGATGCCAATATCCTTTGGCATGAACCTCGTTTCGGGGAGCTGTACCGATCCATTTTTGCTGATTGTCATAAATGTCGAAACGTTCTGGGGTCATGATACGTATCTCCTTATATAGCAGAATTTAAAGTTCAAAATTTCACAAACTATGTTTTTAACGAAAGGGGAACGATTGTATGGAATGCATTGTACACTTTCAGGTGATTTATCCGCAACCTCAGGAGCGCAAAACCCTTAGAGGACTTATCTTTGTAGGGCAGGGTCAGGAGCCGGCGAGCAGCCAGCTTACGACGATGTTTAAAGACATGGGATTTCATGTTCGACTGGAGGACGAGGCACAGCTGTTGTTTAAGCCAACGGATGCCAATGCTAACTTTGAGTATATCCGGGTCACTGAACTGGATACCGGGGAAGAGGTTTACAAGGAAGACAAAGACCTCAAATCGATTCTGGAACATCTGCTTCCGCGGCGTTTCTAAGCAGGGAACATAGGATTGACGAGCAAGGTTTTTTGATAAATGAAAAAAAGGTCCCGCCTCAATAGGTGGAACCTGGACATACGCAGGTTTGATGTAATTTATATGTGTATACATAGCAGTGAATATGTCTCATACCAAACTTTGAATATGCTTTATAAGCTTACCGTGATGGCTGGATAAGCATTAAACTTAAACGGCTTTTATCTGTGAGCATCAGTATCAAAGAATCAAACCTGCGTCATTGTTTATTTTTATACATAACCATAGATCAACGTTTAAGCCGGAGCGCTGCTTCCTTCTGCCTCGAGCTGTGAGGTGCATTGGGAACAGCGGGTAGCTGCAGCCGGAATTTCAGACAGACAGTACTTGCAGGCTTTGGTCGTTTTTTCCGGTTCGGGCTTGGCATGCTCCTTGCGTTTGAGATAGTTGATGCCCTTCACCAGCATAAAGATACAGAACGCCACGATAATGAAATCAATCAGGATATTGATGAACTGACCGTAGGCGATGACGGTAGCCCCAGCCTCGTTGGCTTGAGCCAGTGTTGTGATCTCTTGTCCGCCTGCTGTTTTTACATCAGGGTCCAGGTTAATAATTTTCTGGCTGAAATCAATCCCGCCGAGCAGTTTCCCGACCGGAGGCATGATGATATCATTCACAAGGGACGTAACGATTTTTCCAAAAGCAGCCCCGATAATGACACCGACCGCCAGATCAATAACGCTGCCGCGCACAGCAAACTCCTTAAATTCTTTCAGTATGCCTCTCATTGTGACAATCTCCTTTAACGACTATATTCAGAACGCTTCCTCTCAGGTTCATCCCTTCAGGACACGCTTTCGTTCTCATATTGTACAAAAAAAATGAGAATCAATCATCCCCTTGTTTGCAAATAAAACATAGTTTCCGTAAATTCCATGAAAATTCCTCTTTATTTCAAGCCGCCAATTCGGTATACTTCTAACATTGTCAGTGAGATTACACTTTTACATTTCAGGTTCGCAATTATACATTGAAACGAATCTTGGAGCCAAAATGAATTAAATATGCCGTTACTCGTATATGTGCAGGAATAGGCCTGCATGTCTCTACCCGATCACCGGAATGATTGGACTACGGGAAGGATGCTTCTGCGCCCTGAGCGGTCAAGGTCAGTATATTTGTACACTTTGACCTCGTCCCTTGGCGTTTGCAGTGTTCACACGGCTTGTCCATACAGGAACAAGTCCGTCTTTCCCGTCTCCGGTTGATGCCGCAGGTGTGAAAAGGCGGGCTTTTTGTTTTTTTACATGAGGTGTGGGGTAGTGATGCAAAACTAACTGTATATGCAGGTAAAGAGCTTTGGGAGGAAAAAAAGATGCAGCTGTTAAAAGACAAAGTAAGACAGGAAGGCATTGTCCTGTCCGAGCAGGTACTCAAAGTAGACTCGTTTTTGAACCACCAGATGGACCCCGTGTTGATGAAGGAAGTAGGCAAAGAGTTTATTCGCCGGTTTGAAGGTGAACAAATTACACGTGTATTAACGATTGAATCGTCCGGTATCGCGCCCGGCATTATGACTGCACTCGAACTGAATGTTCCGCTAATCTTCGCTCGGAAGCAGAAGTCGCTCACCCTGACCGAAGATATTCTGGTGGAAAAAGTCTATTCCTTCACCAAGCAGGAGACCAACGAGATTACGGTTGCCAAAAAGTTCATGAACCCCGGCGATCGTGTGCTGATCATCGACGATTTTCTGGCGAACGGTGAAGCGGCTTTTGGTCTGGCTCGCATTGTGGAGCAGGTTGGAGCAGAAGTAGTCGGTATTGGGATCGTGATTGAAAAAGCTTTCCAGCCGGGAGGGCGTCTGTTAAAAGAGGCTGGATACCGTGTGGAATCTCTGGTTCGTATCGGAGCGCTGTCCAATGGACAAGTAACCTTTGCAGATGAGGAGGGCACGAACTGATATGGCACGCGAACGTATTTTTCAGCGTCACCGGCATCCGGTCAAAACCTTTTCACTGGGCCTGCAGCACGTACTGGCGATGTATGCGGGAGCTGTTATTGTACCGCTGATCGTCAGTAAGGCACTCGGATTTACACAAGAGCAGCTGACTTATTTGATTGCAATCGACCTGCTTGCCTGCGGTGTGGCTACACTGCTCCAGGTTTGGGGCAATAAATATTTTGGCGTAGGACTGCCAGTTATGCTGGGCTGCGCATTTCAGGCGGTATCCCCAATGATTATGATCGGACAGAGCAGTGGAGTCTCTGCCATTTACGGTGCCATTATTGCATCGGGCTTGTTCGTGCTTGTTTTTTCTGGATTGTTCGGCAAACTGATCCGGCTCTTTCCGCCAGTGGTTACAGGTTCGGTGGTTACCATTATTGGTCTGACACTGATTCCGGTGGCATTCACCGATTTGGGCGGTGGCCAGGGACAGCCGGACTTTGGAAGCGGCGTTAACCTGATGCTCGGGTTCGGTGTTCTCATCTTCATCATTTTGATGACTCGTTTCACGACAGGATTTGTACGTTCCATTTCGGTATTAATTGGTCTGTTCGTTGGCACGGTGGCTGCCGGCTTGATGGGCGAAGTGGAATTTGCTCCTATTCTTGATGCAAGCTGGTTTCACATGGTACAGCCATTTTATTTCGGCAAGCCCACCTTTGAGATTGTTCCGATTCTGACAATGATTCTGGTTGCGATTGTCAGTGTGGCCGAATCCACGGGCGTATTTATGGCTCTGGGCAAATTGTTGGACAAGGATCTGACTTCCAAAGATTTGGCGCGTGGATATCGCGCAGAGGGTCTGGCAATTGTACTTGGCGGGATCTTCAACTCTTTTCCATATACAACCTATTCGCAAAATGTAGGACTTGTACAGATGACGCGTGTAAAGACACGTGACGTCATCGTTGTTGCTGGCGGTTTGCTGATCGTGATTGGCTTTGTACCGAAAATTGCCGCACTGGCCCAGCTTGTACCCGGATCTGTCCTTGGCGGTGCGATGGTGGCTTTGTTCGGCATGGTTGTTTCCTCTGGTGTTCGGATCATTGCCAGTCAGGTGGACTTGAACCGTCACGAGAACCTGTTCATCATTGCTTGTTCCGTTGGTATGGGACTGGGTGTGACGGTTGTGCCTCAGTTGTTCGCGGGTGCGCCAGCCTGGGCTCAGATTATGTTGGGCAATGGCATTATTGCAGGAAGTTTTACAGCGATCTTTATGAATCTGTTATTTAATGGCCTTGGAAGTAAAGATACCGCGGCTCAGCTGGCTGCACCGCATGAAGATGAGATGATTGAGGAGAGCAGCAAGTCTGCGTAAGGCACATAAGGTTAGATAAGACAGATAGGACATAATGTAAGACCGAATGCTTATGGAAAATCAGTAGAGATAAGGTAGTTTGCTTTATAGTGAACACAGGTTTATTTTGTGGTTTGTGGGGAGTATCTGGGGTTCAAATGCACTATTATGTAAACTGATATCATGAATGATTCATGACATAACCCATGTTGAATCAGGATATGAACGATTTATGACCTTGATAATTTATGTTATAAAATATCAACGATGTTAAACATACAATAAATGGACTATTAAATTCAGTATCTCGTGTAAATAGTGTTGATTCAATTCTTAAAGTTAACATAATATACGCACAGGAAACACCGGAACAAAGGGTTCAGAAGAGGCCCGTTGTTTCGGTGTTTTTTCGAATGCCTGTGATGTTAGAGGTGCCTCATCTGTTTTTCGGCAAAATCACCGATCCAAGGCAGTTTAAACCATTTCCCTTGCAGACTGGCGATTACCGTCAGGAGCCATACAATTACACCCAGCAGGGATAACAGTGACGCCACAAGCGGACCGAACAGCGGAAGAAAGGTCGACAGCACATGCCCCACCATGATCAGTCCAAAGACCGTTACGGATTGAAGGGCATGAAATAACACAAATTTGCTTCGCTTCTCCACTGCCAGAAAGATAATGCCGCCTACAAATGTGAAAAGATAACACAACATGCCGGCTATATTTTCATCCAGACCACTGGACGATTTCATGGGGGACATCCGGCCCAGCCTCCTTTGTCCTTTTTATAAGGCTATGTAGGAGCTGGACAGAACTGAACCGATGAATTCACTAAGTTTGAATCTGTCTGCGGGGACTGGTGATTTTTCCTTTCTTATCCTCGTCATCTTCCTTAGGTACGAGACGCTCATCTGTTTTTCCTTCATGATGATTATCGAAAGCAAACTCCGTCAGCTTCCATTCCGTCCTGCCAAGTACGGGATCGGCGGGGAAATGCTGACCCCGGTGCAGATGTTCTTCCTGCCCGGATTCATTGATATAAACACCGTCGACTTCTACCTTTTCATGCGAAAGGGGCAGCATATCCTGTTCTTTGCGATCCATAACAGGTCCTCCTTTTAATTCCAGATAGTTAACTGATTTGGTGGTCCAAGATAATATCCCCCGAATAGTTGGGAGTTATGCTGGATAGATTAATCCGTATAGAATAAACATTTTGTAAAATATGATTCGGAATTAAACTTTTTGGGCCGTAAAACCGTTATATATATTAGGAAAAATCGTCAAGTCGTAACGAGGTTCCGAATATGATACAATAAGATTATGATTCAACCTGAATCATATCGGGTATTTATAGTGTCAGGTACTTGCTATTCGGCGAGGTTCCCGACCTAAAGCTTGCTTTAAGCCGCGCACACAACTTCATGAATGGCATTTAAGACTTATTCGGCGTTCTCTAAACGGAGCATTCACTTTCAACGTTTTGGGAGGGAATTACAATGGCAACGAAAGGTCACAATGAGGTCAAAGAAAGTTTGAGGGAAATGACTCGGATTTTCCGTCCTAAGGATCCAAAAAAATTCGTGAAGGAGTATGTGAGAAAATACCGGATTACGGGTGGGTATGAGGAAGAATTGACTTCTGTCGTTGAGCATGAGCTTGTCAAGATGGATTCTTCCGTATCCTGAAACAACACCAACTTCTGATTATACTGTTCAAAATATGAATAGAACCGTCTCTCGGGCCTTGGCTCCGGAAGACGGTTTTTTTTGCGTTTGGGCAGAGGGGCCGCATCGGCTGTACTTTCTCGATACAGATGTCACTTTAGGGGGCTTTGTTGTAGACCTGCTGCATATATATAGAAGTACACCTACAGCAGGAAGGATGAAGGCATGTGGACCCTATTTTAAAAACAAGAGAAGAGATTGGCTGCATGCGGGAAGCGGGACGAATATTACGAAGCTGCCATCAACATATCGAGAAGTACATGGTTCCAGGCACCACAACAGCGGAAATTAACGAACGTGTGGAGGTATTCCTTGCGAATCATGGGGCGACACCTGAGCAAAAAGGGTATAAGGGATATCCTTACGCCACATGTGCTTCAGTGAATGAAGTGGTCTGTCACGGATTTCCCGGCAATCAGGCACTGACAAGCGGAGATGTCGTTACAATCGATATGGTTGTAAACAAAGACGGATGGCTTGCTGATTCGGCCTGGACATATGCCGTAGACGAACCGAGCAGATCGATTCGCAGGCTTATGCAGCGTACAAAGAAAGCACTGTATAAAGCGATAGCTCAGGCTGTTCCGGGCAATACGCTTGGAGACATCGGTAATGCCATTGAGCGGACAGCCAGATTATACCGATACGGCATTGTGAAGCCGCTGATCGGTCACGGTATCGGGCAGTATATCCATGAGCCGCCGAATGTGCTGCCTTACGGGAAACGCAAAACAGGAATGATGCTTGCTGAAGGTATGGTCATAACCATCGAACCGATCTTCACGAAGGGCAGCTCCGGCGCTGTAGTCTGGGATGAGGACGGCTGGACCGTGCGAACGCTGGATGGAAGCTGGGGCGTGCAGTATGAACATACTGTAGCGATTACTAAGGATGGGCCTTTAATTCTGACAGATGGTACTTAAGAACAAGAAGATAATGAACCATACAAGAAAACAGAGAAGCGGTTGTTAAGACCCGGAGATGTTAACATCAAAATGGGGAAGACTGACGAGGGCTGCTCCATGCCAATCATGGCGGACAAACGCATGGGGCAGATTTAACCATTTCCAGTTTCAGTGGAAATGATTACCTTAACCTAAGTGTGTTCATTTTTGCATAATACCACATGTTTTGATTGTGATAAAAATCGCTAAGAATTTTTAGTTTATCACCGAAATTTGGCAAAATTTTTCAGATGAAGAGAGTAATACTTTTAAGTGAAATCGTTTGCAAAGCAAGCTGCAGAGCGGTTTTATACATAAAGTGAACAATTTGTGAACATGTGTCCAAAGATTGACAAAATCATACCCTCAACTTATATTTAATAAGTGATTGAAGCATATAGAATGAATTGGAAGAATGCGCAGACATGCCCTGGACAGGAAATGACGGGAGTACTGGAAGCGTTATTTTTGTAAGCATTCTATTTGATGAAGAGGATTATGTTTATCGTACCGAAACGTACAGTGCTGCCTTTGTACCGAACGACAACCGTAATCTACGAAAACGTAAAAAAGTGGGGTAGATCAATGATGAAACAGTGGCAGGTTGCAAAGCGAATCCTTCCCTTGCTGGCAGTGTTCTCTTTGCTGCTATCCGCATGCGGGCGGGAAGACTTGTCGGCAATGAAACCTCAAGGTCCTGTGGCGCAAGACCAATTAGATCTGATGAAGCTGTCTATTGCGATTATGATCGTGGTGCTCATCATTGTATTTGCGATTGCTGCCTATGTCCTGATCAGGTTTCGCAGACGAGCCGGGCAGACCGAAATGCCTGAGCAGGTTGAAGGGAACTTCAAACTGGAAGTAATATGGACAGCCATTCCACTTCTGCTGGTCATTATTTTGGCTGTGCCAACGGTGCAGACGATTTTTGCCCATGGTGAAGATCTGACGAACGACAAAAACGCAGTTAAGGTCCAGGTAACCTCACATCAGTATTGGTGGGAATTCACTTATCCTCAGTATGACATAACCACCGCTCAAGACCTCATCATCCCGACCGGAAAGAAAATTGCATTTGAATTGAAAACCGCTGACGTGCTTCATTCCTTCTGGGTGCCGTCACTTGCGGGTAAAATGGACACAAACCCGGATGGAACACTGAACAAATTCAGCTTCTCGGCTCCGAATGAAGGCGTTTACCGTGGTAAATGTGCCGAGTTATGCGGAAGATCACATGCCTTCATGGAATTTAAAGTTAAAGCTGTAAGTCAGGAGTCTTTCGATCGCTGGGTTAATGCCATGAAAGCACCGGCTGTTCTTCCTGAAGACACACAGCTTGCCGAGAAATTCAAAACAAACTGCCTTTCCTGCCACGCTGTTGGCGATCAAGGCGGACCGGCTGCACCGAACCTTACAGGCATTGGCGGCAAGGAAGCCGTTGCAGGTATTTTGCTGAATCAGCGTGAGGGTCAGGAAGAAGGCAAACCGGTGCTGGATAACATGAAAGAGTGGCTTCATGATCCACAGTCTGTGAAAGAGGGCAATACCATGCCAAGTCCGAAGAGTCTCGGACTCACGGATGAGGAGATCGACGGAATTGCCGAGTATTTGGCCAATTACAAATTGGACTACGAATAGAACAGCAAGGATGAAGAAGGGGGTACACAACCTTGGCTCATGCGCATAGCGTCAAGCGGTACAGGGGCTTGATGGACTGGATCACCACAGTCGATCACAAAAAAATTGCCGTTCTTTACTTAATTGCGGGCGGATTTTTCTTCGGCATTGGCGGAATTGAAGCCATTTTGATCCGGATTCAACTGATGAAGCCGATGAACACTTTTGTATCGGCACAAGTATTTAACGAATTGATTACGATGCACGGAACCACGATGATTTTCCTTGGCGTCATGCCGATTATTTTTGCCATTATGAATGCGGTCGTTCCTTTGCAGATCGGGGCACGTGACGTAGCGTTCCCTTTTGTTAATGCGTTAGGTTTTTGGACGTTTTTGTTTGGGGGTTTGCTGCTTAATCTGAGCTGGGTTATGGGAGGCGCGCCGGACGCAGGATGGACTGCGTATACACCGCTATCCAGTGCAGCGTACAGTGAATCGCATGGTGTGGACTTCTATACGATCGGTCTTCAGATCGCCGGTCTGGGTACACTCATTGGCGGCATTAACTTCCTGGCGACCATTATTACGATGCGTGCACCAGGCATGTCCTATATGCGGATGCCAATGTTTACATGGACCACGTTTATTACGTCCGCCATTATCCTGTTTGCTTTTCCTGCCATTACGGTAGGTCTGGTATTGTTGACGTTTGACCGGATTCTCGGTGCGAATTTCTTCGATGTTGCGAACGGTGGTAACCCCGTACTTTGGCAGCATATCTTCTGGATTTTCGGACACCCGGAAGTTTACATTTTGATTTTGCCGGCATTTGGCATTATCTCGGAGGTTATTCCAACCTTCTCGCGTAAGCGGCTGTTTGGTTATAGTTCCATGGTGTTCGCTACGATTTTGATCGCCTTCCTGGGCTTCATGGTCTGGGCGCATCACATGTTCACTACAGGTCTCGGTAACGTGGCCAATGCGTTATTCTCGATCTCGACGATGCTGATTGCCGTACCGACAGGGATCAAAATCTTCAACTGGCTCTTTACGATGTGGGGTGGACAGATTCGCTTCACGGCGGCGAACCTCTTCGCTGTCGGATTTGTTCCAACCTTCGTTATGGGCGGAGTTACCGGCGTCATGCTGGCTTCTGCTCCGGCAGATTTCCAGTTCCATGACACATACTTTGTCGTAGCTCACTTCCATTATGTTATTGTGGGCGGGCTCGTACTCGGATTATTCGCAGGGCTTCATTACTGGTGGCCGAAGATGTTTGGCCGGATCCTGAGTGAAACGCTTGGAAAGTGGACGTTCTGGACATTCATGATCGGCTTCCAGCTGACCTTCTTCGTACAGCATTTCCTCGGTCTGATGGGGATGCAGCGCCGGATCGTTACATACTTGCCGAATCAGGATTTTGATCTGCTTAACCTGGTCAGCTCCATCGGCGCATTCCTGATGGGGGTTGGCGTAATTATCTTCCTGATCAACATCGTCATTACGACGAGGAAACCGGTCGATGCACCGAATGACCCTTGGGAAGACGGACGTACACTGGAGTGGACGATCCCGTCACCACCACCAGAGTACAACTTCAAGCAAACGCCTCTGGTACGTGGTATCGATGCATATTGGAAAGAGAAGATGGCAGGCAACAAAGAGATGACCCCGGCGGAACCGGTAGGTTCGATTCATATGCCATCTGCTACACCGCTGCCGTTTGTCATGTCTGTAGGTATTTTTATCGCAGGACTTGGACTGATGTTCAGCAAAGACAAATTCGAATTGGAATTTATGAATATCATCTTCAATAATTATATTGTGGTTATTATCGGTCTTCTTATTACATTTGGTGCGATGGCACTGCGTTCATTATATGACGATCACGGCTGGCACATTGAACCGGAGGATCAGGACGAGAAGGGGGCGAGAACATGACAACCTCACATGCCGAGCCGGTAAACGGCAAACTGCCGCATGAACCGGAGAAGGCGACGCTCGAAGGACGCAACAAGCTCATCGGCTTCTGGCTGTTCCTTGGCGGCGAGACAGTGCTGTTCGGAACGCTCTTCGCCACCTTCCTGGCACTCCGCGGGCAGACCAATGATGGACCTACAGCGAATGAATTGTTTCATCTGCCTCTTGTGGCAGCAGCGACGTTCATCCTCCTGGTCAGCAGCTTGACGAGTGTATTCGCCATTCAGGCGATGCACAAGGGGAATCGAAATTCACTTGCCTTGTGGCTGGGGATAACGGTTGTTCTGGGGCTGGGATTCCTTGGTCTGGAGATTTACGAGTTCTACGAATACGTGAAGCATAAAGAGTTCGGTATGACCACGAGTGCCTTCAGTTCGGCATTCTACACGCTGGTCGGGTTCCACGGAGCCCACGTTGCATTCGGTATTGTGTGGATCGGAATCATTATCGGGCAGCTGTTCAAAAAAGGATTAACGGTCGTAACCGCACCGAAAGTCTATGTCTCCGCCATGTATTGGCACTTCATTGACGTTGTGTGGGTGTTCATCTTTACGGTCGTGTACCTGCTCGGAAAGGTGGGATAACACATGTCCGCTCAGGATCAAAGTGATCAACAGCCTGTGAAGCACCGTCACCGGGCTGAAGGACCTCAGAAGCACGTTGTCGTATTTGTTTTCTCCATTATTCTTACATTGATTGCATTTGCGGCAGCTTCTGCCGGAGGGGTCAACACAACCTTCACGATCATTCTTATGGTCGTCATGGCCATTCTTCAGGTATTCGTGCAGCTGGGTTACTGGATGCACTTGAAGGACAAAGGTCACTTGATGCCTATTCTGTTTATGGCCTTTGGATTTTTCGTAGCTTTTACATGTATTATTATGGCCCTCTTCTGGGTGTGGTGGTAAGAGAGATGGCGGCGGCGAATGCTGCCGTCTTTTCCCCTTTTATGCGAAGCCAATGTTCACTAAAACTGGTCACGGGGAGGTTTCCCGTATGCTCGGGTTGCAGTATTTCAGTTTTGAGGACTTGTGGAGTCCACTTGTTCTTGCTTTATTTTTGATTATCGCAGCGGCATATCTCGTGCTGGTAGGTCCATTCAGCGAGAAAGTGCAGGACGCTGAACCGGCGACAGCAGGACAGAAAGTGATGTTTTTTACAGGTCTGTTCGTTTTGTATCTGGCCCAAGCCGGTCCTTTTAATCTGCTGGGCCATGTGATGTTCAGCTTCCATATGGTAAGTATGGCGCTGTCCTACCTAGTTGCCCCGCCATTGATGATGAAGGGCCTGCCCACTTGGGTGTGGCGCAGTATCGTGCGCTGGCTGCCGACCCGCCAGCTTTCATTTTTGGCACATCCGATTGCAGCAGCCGTTCTGTTCAACGGACTGTTTTCCTTGTATCATCTGCCGATTGTGCATGATTACGTGATGTTGAATTTTACCGTTCACCGGTTGTATTATATTGTGCTCTTTATCACGTCCATGCTGATGTGGTGGACATTGCTGAATCCTCTGCCTGAGGGCAGACAAGCATCAGGCTTATCGAAGGTTGGGTTTATTTTTCTGAACATGGTGCTGTTAACACCGGCGTGCGGATTAATTATTTTTGCATCCGAACCGCTGTATCAGACTTACAGCAACCCGGCTGTATGGGCTGAAGCGATGAGGTACTGCGTCTCTGGCGATTCCTCGGCAATCCTGCGTTCGTTCGGAGGGCCGGAGTTCTTTAATTTTTTATCTTCCGCCAAGGAAGACCAGCAGGTGGGTGGAATTCTGATGAAGTTCATTCAGGAGGGGATCTTCGTTTCCATGCTGGCCTATGTATTTACTCAATGGTACCGGAAAGAGAGACAGGAAGAGGATGATGATTCCTATCCTAGCGGCGGCGGCAACGAGCCCGGACCGCTAAATCCGGCTGCCAAATCATGAGTGGATCATTAGTGTAATGTGATGACAAAAGGGGGAACGCACGATGGATATGTATTTCTGGCTGCCTACGATCAGTACTTCTTTCATTGTGATTAGTGCGGTACTTGTGGCGATTGGCTGGGTTTTAATCATTCGGGGTAAACGTGAGGCACACCAGTCGGCTATGGTAGCGGGAGCAATCGCGGCTCTGATCTTTTTTGTAATCTACACGTCCCGCACGGTATTCGTAGGCAATACGGCTTGGGGCGGGGACCCGGATATGGAAATCTTTTATCGGATCTTTCTGATCTTTCATATTATTCTGGCTACTGTGGCAGCAGTATTTGGTATCTCGACACTCGTTCTTGGTTTTAAAAAGAAGTTTGGGACGCATCGCCGCTGGGGCAGATTTACCTCGATGATCTGGTTTGGCTCGGCAATGACGGGTGTGGTGGTATATGTTCTGTTATATATTTTGTATCCAGGAGGACATACTCGTCCGGTGTGGGAGGCTATTCTCGGCGCATAATTTATGAAAATACGAAAATGGACGAATCTGACAGATGATTGGTCCATACTTTCTCTCTTATTCATTCATAGAATGAGTTTGAGAGGAGGGAAAACAAAATGAAAAAAACAGTGAGCATCAGTCAGACGTATCCTCGTCTTACCGTGTACTCGGAGGAGAACTACAGAGGAAGAAGCCGTATTTACCGCGGAAATACTGGGCTTCGTAACCTGGACAATATTTTGGACGGGGTAGAGAGTCTCCGCTTCTTCTCAACGAGTTCCAATGCAACTCTTGTGCTGTTTACACGTCCTAACTTTCAAGGTGGATTCCGGGTCTATCGCGGAAACACCAATCTGAGAGATTTGGATGACTTGATTCGCGGTAATGACGTGGAATCGTTGATCTCCACCAACGAGCGTCTCACTTTGGCTGAAATTCGTGCCATCCGTAGAAACCGCAGGCTGCCAGCCGGCTACCGACTCGTGTAAAGATTTGGCCTCTTCTGCAATCAGGTGACCGGAACGGAAAAAGATAATGAAAAAGCGAAAGAGCTGCACCCTTCTGTGATTATTCACAGTATCGGGTACAGCTCTTTTCTTATGGGACTGGTGCTGTTAATCCCCACCGCCTCCACTATCTCCGCCACCACCACTATCCCCGCCGCTGTCACTGCTTCCGTGGTCACTGCCTGAATGATGATGTGACCCCGAAGAATCCATATCATGATGTCTGTGATCATGATCGTGGTGAAGTCGGTGGTCGTGATTGTGCCTGGAATGAGAATCTGTTGAGAAGTCAGAAGCCATCATGGAAGAAGAGGCAGCGGAATCTGATTGATGGTGGTTTTGCCTAGAGCGTCTTACATCTCTTTTGCGCTTCTCCCGATTCGGTTCACTTCGAATAATGAGCCAGATCATCGCAAGGATAAATATGAAAACCAATACGGGCTCAATAAGCCATCCCATAAGGACCGCTCCTTTCATCTGGAATTGCTGTGTTTATTTTATCGCAGAACAGAGGCGTTTCCTATCCCGAATTCCTGATTCAGGAAAAAAGGGGTTGACGGGACAAGTCCCAGGTCTGTATACTGTGTATATTGATATATACAGTAGACACAGTGAACTGGAACATAAGCACAGTACAGCACAATATGAAATAAACAGGATGAAAGACAGTGGAAAGGCAGGCATGAATATGGATGCATGGAAGCAAGCGTGGTGGTTGACCCGCAACGAGTTTAGAAAGGATAAGCTCCAGTGGTTGTGGTCTGCCATGTTCATGATTTATACCGGCAGTATGAGTGGGGTGCTGTTGATTGGGCAGCAGGAGAGCAGCGTGATTAATCCGGTGGTGGATGCATTCTTTCTAATCATGCTTCCGTTTCAGGGATTCCTATTCAGCAGACGTTCCTTCCGCTACATACAGGAGGATTCCTACACACAGATGCTGGCCTACTATCGAAGGCTTCCCATCTCGAATGAAACGGTAATGTGGTCAAGATTGCAGCAAGCTTTAATTGCGTTTGCGTATAATGGATTATTTTTCTACGGATCATTATATGCTGTCAAACTGCATACGGTTGGCTTCACATGGGATCAATATTTGGCTTTCGCACTGAGCTGCACAGGATATGGACTTCTGATTACGGGATTATATATTTACGGAGAGTTTCTCTTCAGTGGTAAAAAATATTTACTGCTCAGCTTTATGTTCTTACCGATAGCCGTTGTGATATCTGTTCTGATCCGCCTCTCGGGTAATTATGGATTCTGGTATGTTATTCATTACAGTAAATCATGGGGGTTAATCTCCCCGGTGTTGTGGGTTGCGGCAGCTGCAGGTTTGGCAGTATTGTGGGGATTCAGCCGATTAACGCTGAAGAAGCTTGCCTTGAGAGATTTGAGCTGATAGGCGGCTGAGAGGATTTTGATAAAAAGAATAAAGGATGAAACCGGCACGTTCAGACAACTGAATGAAGTGTACCGGAGGGCGAGGTGCAAGATGTGAAGATACCCATTCAAATAAATGAGAATAGCGCTGAACCTTTGTATCACCAGATTGAGAATCAATTACGGTCGTTAATTATAACGGGTCAACTGGAGGAGGGGACACATTTGCCGTCCATTCGTGAATTTGCCGGGGCACTGAACTGCAGTGTAATTACGGTTAGGCGGGTCTATCAGGACCTGGAGAATGAAGGTCTGCTTCGTACGAAGCAGGGGACTGGTACATTTGTGGCTCAGGTTGAGGCCGGAGATCGGGAAAATTACAGGCTGAAGGCTGCGGAGGAAGCGATGCAGGTCGCGGTGCAGTCGGGTAAAGCTGTGGGATGTACAGAAGAGGAGATGGAGGCTCTGTTCCAGCAGGCCCTAAGAGCGAATTATTCATAGTAAGGAGGCAGAAGCATGGTGGAGCCCATAGCCATTCAGTTAAACGGTGTATCCAAGATGCGTAAACGCAGAGTGATTGGCCCCATTGATCTAACTATTCCGGAAGGATATGTTGTAGCAATTCTGGGACATAACGGTTCTGGCAAAAGTACACTGCTTAATATGCTGCAGCAGATTGTACTGCCGGATAGCGGAGAGATCATATGGTTCGGACAGAAGCAGCATTCGGGAACACTTCCGATTGAGCTGAGGCAGCAGATTAACTTTGTGGCAGACAACAGCGGTATTGAAGAGAACCGGATGACACCGCAGGAGGCAGCAGATTTTCGATCGCATTGGTATCCCAAGTGGGACATGAAGCTGTTTAAGCAGCTTATCGCAGATATGGATGTGCCAAGTGATGTGAAGCTGACCAAGATGTCTAAGGGGGAGCGGCGGAAATTCGAAATCGCTGCAGCGCTGGCTGCTCGTCCCAAACTGCTGCTGCTGGATGAACCTTCGTCGGGACTTGATCCATTTGCTTGGAAGGTGATGGTTGAACAATTCCGGGATTATATGAAAAGTGGAGACACGACCATTCTGATTGCCACTCATATTGCGGATGAAGTGAAACGGCTGGCAGATTACATCGTATTGATGCACAAAGGGCAGGTTCTGGGCATGGCAGAGAAGGACCTCGTGCTTGAGCAGTGGAAAGAAATTTGGTATGAGGGGGACCTGCGACCTGAGAGTATTCCCGGTGTGGTGGAATCTTTTCAAGAAGAAAATGGCCTGATCCGTGTCATAACCACCCGGGTGAGTGAGGCACAGGAACGGTTGGAGTTATCCAATCATCGGGTGCTCCAAATTCGCAATTTGGAACTGGGAGAAGTGCTGGAATATTGGGTTGCCGGGTATGCACCCGTACAGTGGAGATAACCGAAGGGAGACGATTCTGAATGAACCGATTGGAATTAAAGCAAGTCGTCAAACAGTACGCAGACAAAACAGCTGTTAATGGAGTAACACTTAATGTAAAAGAGGGCGAGATTTACGGCCTGCTTGGTGCCAACGGTGCAGGTAAAACAACAACGATGCGTATGGTGCTGGGCCTGATTCACCCGGATGGCGGTAACATTTTGTACAACGGTAAGCCTTACAACACGGAGCTGCAGCAGATTATGGGCTACTTGCCCGAAGAACGCGGGTTGTATCCAAAGGTTAAAGTGAGTGAACAGATCAATTATCTGGCACGCCTTCGTGGAATGAGTGCCAAGGATGCGGATGAGAGTCTGAAGTACTGGCTGAAGCGGTTTGAAGTGCCGGAGTATTACGATAAAAAAATTGAGGAATTATCCAAAGGTAATCAGCAGAAGATGGGCTTTATTGCCGCAGTGGTACACAGACCCCAGATTCTTATTCTGGATGAAGCGTTTAGCGGACTTGATCCGGTTAACGTAGAGCTGCTCAAATCCACAGTTAAGGAATTGCGTGATGAAGGAACAGCTATCCTGTTCTCTACACACCGCATGGAACATGTTGAGGAGCTGTGCCGTCAGATCACGATACTTCATCGTTCTAATACGGTAGTGCAGGGTGAGATCAAGGAGATCAAGAGCCGTTATCCTCGTGAACAGGTATATCTGAGCACTATTGGTCAGGTAGAGGGGCTTGAGCAGCTTCCGGGTGTAAAACGAGTGGAGCAAAACGAGCGTGGATATCAGATCCATGTCAGTGAGGCTGAGGCAGCTCAGGAGATTCTGAAAACGGCGATGGCACAGACCACCGTGGAGCATTTTGAGATCAAGGAACCAACGCTTAACCAAATCTTTATTCGTGAGGTAGGTGAGTCGAATGAATAAAATGGGCACAATTACAGGTTTCACGTTCAAAAACAAAGTAAAAACGAAGTCATTTATGGTCACGACCATTGTACTTGCACTTTTAATTTCGATCGGACTCAATGTTCCATATTTCATTACTCTATTTAATGGTGGTACGGGTGGTGGAGCTTCGGGCAGTAACCCTGTCAACATCGGGCTTCTGACAACGGAGCAGCAGGATGTGGCACAGAAGCTGGAAGGTTTCTCGGCGGCTCAGGGTAATGAGGCTTATCGGTTCATCATGAGTGGGGATAAGGATGAAGCTGCATTACAGGCAGATGCGAAGGCAGGTCTGATCGACGGTTATTTGAAGCTTGAAACTGCTGCAGGACAGGAGTTTCCACAGCCTGTTTTATATTCTACAGACGACATTTCGCCTCAGGTCATAACATCTATTGAATCTGCTCTGCAAAGTGTAAAGCTGGATGTCGTTGTTAAGGATGTACTGACGCCTGAACAAAAGGCGTTGATTACAACCCCTGTAAAGCTGACCGCACAAAGCTTAAGCACCGATGATGGTGAGGCTGGAGCTGGTTCGGAAAAATCAATGAGCCCGATTAACTATATCGTCGTGTACTTGTTAATCATCCTGCTGTTCACATCCACGATGATGACAGGCAATATGATTGCTTCCGAGATCACGGCAGAGAAAAGCTCACGGATTATGGAAATCTTGATTACGAGTGTATCACCACTCAGTCAAATGTTTGGTAAAATTATCGGAATCTTTATGGTGGGCATGCTTCAGATCGGGATCTTCGGTGCTGTAATCGCCGGTAACATCATGCTGCCGCACAATAGGGCGGTACTGAGTGACTTCAATTTGAGTGTGAACGACATCAATATCGCAGTGATTGTATATGGACTGATTTTCTACATTTTAGGTTACTTCCTGTATGCGGTGCTGTTCGCAGCCGTTGGTTCCATGGTGAGCCGCACGGAAGAACTGGGGCAGGCGGTTCTGCCCATCACCATGCTGTCGCTGGTATCATTCTATATCGCACTCTTCAGCATCTCTGCACCGAATATTTTATTGCTCAAAGTCGCAAGCTTCATTCCGTTCACTTCGCCAACGGCTATCTTAGTGCGAATCGGCGCAGGAGCTGCACCAACCTGGGAGATTCTAACGTCTCTTGCCATTCTGGCTGTATCTATCCTGGTCTTCGGCTGGCTTGCAGCCAAGATTTATCGTACCGGTGTTCTGATGTATGGCAAACGCCCAACCTTCAAAGAGCTGTTCAAAGCGATGAAGGCGTACAAGATTTAAAACAATACACCTCAAAAAAAATAATAATAAAAAAACATACTATGGGAGGTACTCAATATGATTAATCAATTAAATACAAATTCATATAAGTTAATGAGCGCAGGTATAGTAGTTTTGCTTTTAGCATCAGTCATAGGTGGAGAAGGATCTGGACTGAAGGACGCAGTTCAAGGAGCGATGACGGGAGCTGGAGCAGTTTTTACTGTAGTTGGGTTATGGATGGCCGGCAGCAAGAAATAAGTTAAGCAGTAAATGTCAACAAGAAGAACACTCACTGATTGAATGTGGATCAACTCGCGAATTCCTACTGTCAATCCCATGACAGATTAAGAAGATTGTTTATAAAACGCAGGCATAACAAAAGGCTCATGTTGGATAAAACCAACACGGGCCTTTTGTTATGTAAAAAATGAATATATAAATACTCGGCCTATAAAGGATGCGGCAGTCACTTTATACTGATGCTGGGGAAGAATTATGGTATCAGTGATATTGTTGACTGAGAGTATCAAAATCGGAGGAGTTGCAGAATGGAATGCGTTAATCATGAAGTAAATAAGTTAAATGTTACCGTTAGACTATGCAGTATGGAAGAGAAGTACATTATCAATAATATTTATCCTCTTTATCTGCATGATTTGTCTGAAGTGTGGGAACGCAAGACCAATCGTTATGGGGTGTTTGAAAATGATGATACCCGAACTTTGATTGAACAGAATCGCGTGTTTGATATTTGGTGGGAACACCCGAACATATTATTCCCTTATCTTATCACAGTGGATGATATACCTGCGGGGCTTGCTTTTGTAGCTACTTCCCCTTTCATACCATGTCCTCACTATATCGATTATTACATGAATGAGTTCTTCCTATTACGTAATTATCGAGGAAAGGGTGTTGGAGAAGAAGCGGTGAGGCAGATTTTTGGAAAGATGCCAGGGCAATGGGAATTGCAGACAAATCCAACTGAACGAAACGAACATGCGAAACGTTTCTGGCGTAGAACACTTAACACATGTACCAACGGGAAATACTCCGAAGAATTCGGTCATCATCCTGAAGATGGAGAAAAGCTGGTCTTTCGCTTCAGCACGGTTTCTGAAAAAGTGAGTAATTAGAGAGGTTATTCCTTATCCAAAGGTTTAGTAATAAACAAAGATTATCCAATATTCGTTTATTAGAACTAAGAAAGCAGCCGGTCAAAGTGATCAGCTGCTTTTGTTTAATTAACGTGCAGATTAGGGGGTGTCAGAAAAGGAAGAAGGAAGCAGATCTTGTCGAATTTTCATTCCCAGCCAGGATGTTTACCGCAGGCGTGCCGGGGCGCGTCAAGGGAAACTGACGCCACAGGGTGCGATAAGGGAGTGAAAGATGCACTTCAGCGGGTTTCGAGGCACGCCCTAGTATAAAAGATTATCTTAACGTTCAGGATCACCTGTAATAAGTATATCTTTGTGCTATATAATTAATTTTTAGAATCAACTTGAATTCTCCAAGGAAACTTAATTGTGCACAAATTGTTGCGATACGAAAATGTAGCGAAACTATACTTCTGTTAAGAGGAGGGATCAGATGGATTGGCTGATGAGGATGAATCGAGCATTGGATTACATTGAATTAAATCTAACTGGAAAGATCGAATTGAAGGAAGCTGCTAAATGTGCTTGTTGTTCTTCACATCAGTTCCAGAGAATGTTCTCATTCATTACAGATGTGTCTCTTGCGGAATATATAAGGAGAAGAAGGCTTACTCTCGCTGCAATTGAATTGCAGCATAGTGATCTGAGAGTAGTTGATATTGCGATAAAGTATGGTTATGAATCTCCAGTTTCATTCGCAAGGGCTTTTCAATTATTACATGGTGTTAATCCGGCAATGGCCCGGGAAGAAGGGACCTCCCTCAAAGCCTTTCCTCGGCTTTCCTTCCTTATTTCAATTAAAGGGGAAAAGGCTATGAACTATCGTATTGAGACAAAAGAATCCTTTCAAGTATTCGGTATTGAAAAAGTATTCCAATTAAACGGAGCGGATACTCCAGCAGAGTTATGGAAGCAATGCCATGCTAACGGCGAGGTTGAAAAACTGGCGGACAATGCTGGAGACCTACCAACCTTTTTAAATCAGAACTATCAT
The DNA here is from genome assembly GCF_038595045.1 of Paenibacillus sp. FSL R7-0652. Taxonomy (NCBI): domain Bacteria; kingdom Bacillati; phylum Bacillota; class Bacilli; order Caryophanales; family Paenibacillaceae; genus Paenibacillus; species Paenibacillus sp. FSL R7-0652. Next base: position 653,915 of record NZ_CP152001.1, read on the forward strand.
AAAATACATGCTGTTTGCAGCTACAAAAAAACAGATGAGGATCATTTTCCTTATATGCTGTCCGCATTCAAGGGGGATTCGAGTAAAACTGAGGGCTACACAAGGTTAACCATACCAGCTCAAACATGGGCAATTTTTTCCTCTGATCCGTTCACATGGGACAAATTTGATGAAACAATTGATACATTATATAAACGGTTCTTCTCCGAATGGCTTCCTACTGCTGGATACGAACAGGTCGATGGGTTGGAATTTGAAATTACAGGAGCTAAAGACGGGTTTAATTTCGTTGAGCTGTGGTTTGCGGTAAGAAAAATACATGAGTTGTGATTGTTTCAGAAAGCATCCTCTTTGAATATACTATCATCTTGGACAAGTAAGATAAAAAACAGCGGACTTTTGAATGAATGCTGCATGCATACAATCTGACGCGCATGGTAAGTATAACCTTCAATAATGAAGTTCATCATCTGAACACAAGACTTCACAGGAAAGGAACATGCGACGTGCCTGATTGGTTAGAGGTTATTATACGAACGTTCTCTGCGGTAACCATGCTGTTTCTCATCACCAAAATTTTAGGCAAACGGCAGATCTCTGAACTATCCTTGTTTGAATATATAACGGGTATCACTTTGGGGAATCTGGTAGGATACATCTCTTTGGATACAGACACAAGCTGGTATTTGGGTTTTCTTGCTGTGTTGGTGTGGGTTTCGGTCTCCGCAGGAGCGGAGTATTTAACGATGAAAAGTAAAAAGTTCCGCGATGTTGTGGATGGGAAATCAACCATACTTGTTGAAAACGGAGCTGTGATTCAAAAAAATCTGAAGAAGGAACGGCTGACGATTGATGAGTTTCTGGAACAGCTTCGTAAAAAAGATGTTTTTCGGGTGGCTGATGTGGAATTTGCGGTAATGGAACAGAGTGGAGATATCAGTGTATTATTAAAAAAGGAATATCAACCGCTCACTGCAGACATGCTGGGGTATCGTCTTTCTTCGGAAAAGGAACCGCGAACGATCATTATGGATGGCCGCATTCTACCTGAAACGTTAAAGGCTGCTGGAGTGACTGAGGATTGGGTCAAAAAAGAACTGCGTAAACTAGGTCTGACATTAAGCCAAGTTTCAATCGGTCAGGTGGATAGTAAAGGAGAACTGACTGTGCAGACCGGGACGGAGGCCTTGCCCAAACCAGCCAAATCGAATCCGAATGATCAAATTAAAGAACTGGTCCAGCAATTGCAGGATGATTTAATAATGCGTAAGCAGCTGGCCGCTAATGACAAAGATCGTCTGAAATATCAAGAAGCGTTAGATCAATTTCAAACGGCAATGCATGCTTATCAAAAAACGAATCGTTCGTGAAAGGATACATAATATATTCTTTATCAGCCCTGGCAAAAGTCGGGGTTCTTTTTTATTAAATTTAATTCACGAATTTCTGGAACAATATCCAACTCAGTCCGTATTAAAGAGAGTTAAGCGTTTATCTTTCTCACAAGCTAAGGGTTCGGAATTTATACAACAAGGGAGAATACATACTATATGAAGCAATGGAAACGCGTACTTTTATCTCTTACCTTATCGGCAGGCTTACTTGCCTCGGCAGTACCGGCAATGGCGGCACCTCCAGACACAGCTGTTAAGGTGGATAATCAGGCGGTTAAATACACTGCAGGTGCACCGATAGTTGAAAAAGGAACGACTCTCGTTCCGCTGCGTACGACGCTCGATGCACTCGATGCCAAACTAACAAGTACGACCGATGACAGTATTACGGCTGTTGTGAATGGCAGAACCATTACGCTGAAAAGTAAGCTTGTTCGCATTAACGGCGTCACTTACGCGCCAATCCGTATTGTAGGTGATGCGGCAGGATATGAGGTGCGCTGGGATAAGGCTGCACGTACAGTGCTGCTGGTATCCAAAGGCGGATCAACGGAAGCCGTTCAAACGGGTGGACGCGGCTTCATGTGGGAAGTACAGCATAACGGTAACACCGTGTATCTGGTAGGGTCAATGCATGTGGCGGACAAGAGCTTTTACCCGCTGCGTCCGGAGTTTGAAGAAGCTTTTGCCGAAGCAGACTATCTTAGTGTAGAAGTGGATGTCAGTAAAGCAGCCGATGAAGAACAGCAGAAGTTGGTGTTGAGCTTGGGCTCATACCAGGATGGTACAACTCTTAAGGATCATATATCGAGTGAGACCTACAGCAAGCTCGGGGATATTTTGAAGAAAGCGGGTCTGGAGCCTAATGCACTGGATGCGTATAAGCCTTGGGTGGTGGAAAGCACATTGGCGACCCTGAAAACATCGACAGCTGGACTCGAAGCATCGTCCGGTGTAGATTTGTATTTTATCCAAAAAGCTGTTGAACGGAAGATCCCGGTCATTGAACTGGAATCCTACCAGTCTCAGTTGGGAATGTTCGATAATTTCTCGAAAGAATTACAGGAGAAAACACTTAAATCTACAATCGAGAATTTTGATGCCCTGGACAATAGTGCAAGTCAAATGGCCGAGATGTGGAAAACGGGTAATGACGAGCAGCTGCTGGAGCTGACAAAAAGTTTCTCTACTGACGAAGAGTACAATAAAGCGATGCTAACTGATCGTAATATTGGTATGGCCGACAAGATTGATGGCTACCTGAAAAACGGCAAAGGTGAAGAGTACTTTATTGTGGTTGGTGCAGCGCACTACCTGGGAGAGCATGGGATTGTGAAGCTGCTTGAAGATAAAGGATATACGGTTGACCGTAAATAAGACAAACAGCGAGTGGGATATCTAACGATGTACTTTTGATGCAGTTTTGATGAAAAACAAAAGATGCACTTATTATAGAATAATGCAGCAGACCCTTTCGGCGTTTTCGAGCCTGAAAGGGTCTCTTTCTTCTATATAAGAGTTTGATTTCCTTATATATAGAAGAAAGTCAGCTGAATTGAAATCAGTTAACTACAGAGGACATGAAGATTAACTTATTCGTGAAGGGTTGTGGCTGTTTGATTTTCATGGTCAAATACGAATACATATCATTTCTAAAATAATGCTTTACAAGTGGGGGTGATACGTTATATACTCTAATTCCGGCCAAGAAAACACAGTATACACGGTGAGGCAAGCAATTGAGAAAACAAGCTTCGAAAGAAACTTGGGAAAAAGAGCTTGCAAAGTTGGTTCGGACGTGATAAGATATAAGAGTTGCTGAAACGAAATAAACTCAGCGGCGAAACAAGTTTGATCTTTGAAAACTGAACAACGAGTGAGTAATGATCTTGCTTGCAAGATCAAAATGAGATTTTTAATCTCGTCAGATTCAAAATGAGCTTATCGCTCTTTTCAATACCCCGATGAGTATCACAGTGTTTAACCACGCTGACGAAATTCATCTTTATTGGAGAGTTTGATCCTGGCTCAGGACGAACGCTGGCGGCATGCCTAATACATGCAAGTCGAGCGGACTTGAAGAGAAGCTTGCTTCTCGGATGGTTAGCGGCGGACGGGTGAGTAACACGTAGGCAACCTGCCCTCAAGCTTGGGACAACTACCGGAAACGGTAGCTAATACCGAATACTTGTTTTCTTCGCCTGAAGAGAACTGGAAAGACGGAGCAATCTGTCACTTGGGGATGGGCCTGCGGCGCATTAGCTAGTTGGTGGGGTAACGGCTCACCAAGGCGACGATGCGTAGCCGACCTGAGAGGGTGATCGGCCACACTGGGACTGAGACACGGCCCAGACTCCTACGGGAGGCAGCAGTAGGGAATCTTCCGCAATGGGCGAAAGCCTGACGGAGCAATGCCGCGTGAGTGATGAAGGTTTTCGGATCGTAAAGCTCTGTTGCCAGGGAAGAACGCTTGGGAGAGTAACTGCTCTCAAGGTGACGGTACCTGAGAAGAAAGCCCCGGCTAACTACGTGCCAGCAGCCGCGGTAATACGTAGGGGGCAAGCGTTGTCCGGAATTATTGGGCGTAAAGCGCGCGCAGGCGGTCATGTAAGTCTGGTGTTTAATCCCGGGGCTCAACCCCGGATCGCACTGGAAACTGCGTGACTTGAGTGCAGAAGAGGAGAGTGGAATTCCACGTGTAGCGGTGAAATGCGTAGAGATGTGGAGGAACACCAGTGGCGAAGGCGACTCTCTGGGCTGTAACTGACGCTGAGGCGCGAAAGCGTGGGGAGCAAACAGGATTAGATACCCTGGTAGTCCACGCCGTAAACGATGAATGCTAGGTGTTAGGGGTTTCGATACCCTTGGTGCCGAAGTTAACACATTAAGCATTCCGCCTGGGGAGTACGGTCGCAAGACTGAAACTCAAAGGAATTGACGGGGACCCGCACAAGCAGTGGAGTATGTGGTTTAATTCGAAGCAACGCGAAGAACCTTACCAGGTCTTGACATCCAACTAACGAGGCAGAGATGCGTTAGGTGCCCTTCGGGGAAAGTTGAGACAGGTGGTGCATGGTTGTCGTCAGCTCGTGTCGTGAGATGTTGGGTTAAGTCCCGCAACGAGCGCAACCCTTGATCTTAGTTGCCAGCACTTCGGGTGGGCACTCTAAGGTGACTGCCGGTGACAAACCGGAGGAAGGTGGGGATGACGTCAAATCATCATGCCCCTTATGACCTGGGCTACACACGTACTACAATGGCCGGTACAACGGGCAGTGAAGCCGCGAGGTGGAACCAATCCTAAAAAGCCGGTCTCAGTTCGGATTGCAGGCTGCAACTCGCCTGCATGAAGTCGGAATTGCTAGTAATCGCGGATCAGCATGCCGCGGTGAATACGTTCCCGGGTCTTGTACACACCGCCCGTCACACCACGAGAGTTTATAACACCCGAAGTCGGTGGGGTAACCGCAAGGAGCCAGCCGCCGAAGGTGGGATAGATGATTGGGGTGAAGTCGTAACAAGGTAGCCGTATCGGAAGGTGCGGCTGGATCACCTCCTTTCTATGGAGAATCGTCTTCTGCAATGAAGACATTCAAATAAGCAGGTTCTTTGAACCTGCAACAGCGATTCATTTCGGTCCATCACTTCAGGTGTGGATGAAATGAAGAGCAAACTACTCACTCGTTGCTCAGTTTTGAGAGCTCAAACTCTCAATCATCTCGTTTTTTCGACGGACACCGATGGTGAACGGACCGAAGAAACCGATTTGTTCTTTGAAAACTAGATATCGAAACGAAACAAACGCGAATTAGAACATTCCTTTTTAGCTGAACTTGTGTTAAACAAGTTTCAATAAAAACGGTAGTTAAATGCAATTGCGATGGTATCGGGTGGGAGCGACTTTTGGCTTTGCGTAAGCAAAACAAGGGAAGCGAGCAAACGAAACCGGAGCAATCTGGTTAAGCTGCTAAGAGCACACGGAGGATGCCTAGGCGCTAGGAGCCGATGAAGGACGTGGCGAACAACGATACTGCCTCGGGGAGCTGTAAGCAAGCTTTGATCCGGGGATGTCCGAATGGGGAAACCCAGCTGGGGTAATATCCAGTTACTCACAACTGAATACATAGGTTGTGCAGAGGCATACCAGGGGAACTGAAACATCTAAGTACCCTGAGGAAGAGAAAACAATAGTGATTCCGTCAGTAGCGGCGAGCGAACGCGGAGAAGCCCAAACCAGAGAGCTTGCTCTTTGGGGTTGTGGGACGTCTCACATGGAGTTACAAAGGAACCGGTTAAGCGAAGAGGTCTGGAAAGGCCCGCCAAAGAAGGTAAAAGCCCTGTAATTGAAAGTCTGTTCCCTCCGAGACGGATCCCGAGTAGTGCGGGGCACGTGAAACCCCGTATGAATCCGGCAGGACCATCTGCCAAGGCTAAATACTTCCTAGCGACCGATAGTGAAGCAGTACCGTGAGGGAAAGGTGAAAAGCACCCCGGAAGGGGAGTGAAATAGAACCTGAAACCGTGTGCTTACAAAAAGTCAGAGCCCTATGTTGCGAACTTGTTCGTCAACAGGGTGATGGCGTGCCTTTTGTAGAATGAACCGGCGAGTTACGTTCCCGTGCAAGGTTAAGGTGAAGAGCCGGAGCCGCAGCGAAAGCGAGTCTGAATAGGGCGAATGAGTACGTGGACGTAGACCCGAAACCGGGTGATCTACCCCTGTCCAGGGTGAAGGTGCGGTAACACGCACTGGAGGCCCGAACCCACGCACGTTGAAAAGTGCGGGGATGAGGTGGGGGTAGCGGAGAAATTCCAATCGAACTCGGAGATAGCTGGTTCTCCCCGAAATAGCTTTAGGGCTAGCCTCGGAAAACAGAGTCGTGGAGGTAGAGCACTGATTGGGTGCGGGGCCCGCAAGGGTTACCAAGCTCAGTCAAACTCCGAATGCCATAGACTTACTTCCGGGAGTCAGACAGTGAGTGCTAAGATCCATTGTCAAAAGGGAAACAGCCCAGACCATCAGCTAAGGTCCCCAAGTGTGTGTTAAGTGGGAAAGGATGTGGAGTTGCACAGACAACCAGGATGTTGGCTTAGAAGCAGCCATCATTGAAAGAGTGCGTAATAGCTCACTGGTCGAGTGACTCTGCGCCGAAAATGTAACGGGGCTAAACACACCACCGAAGCTATGGCTTGATGCTTGCATCAGGGGTAGGGGAGCGTTGTATAAGGGTTGAAGGTGTACCGTAAGGAGCGCTGGACATTATACAAGTGAGAATGCCGGTATGAGTAACGAAAAGATCAGTGAGAATCTGATCCGCCGAAAGCCTAAGGGTTCCTGAGGAAGGCTCGTCCGCTCAGGGTAAGTCGGGACCTAAGGCGAGGCCGAAAGGCGTAGTCGAAGGACAACAGGTCGAAATTCCTGTACCACCGTAAATCGTTACGAGCGATGGGGGGACGCAGTAGGGTAGTGACGCAGGCTGATGGATGCCTGTCCAAGCAGTAAGGCTGATGTGTAGGCAAATCCGCACATCGGAAGGCTGAGCTGTGATGGGGAGTGAAAATTACAGTAGCGAAGGTCATGATCTCACACTGCCAAGAAAAGCCTCTAGCCAGATGAAGGTGCCCGTACCGCAAACCGACACAGGTAGGCGAGAAGAGAATTCTAAGGCGCGCGGAAGAACTCTCGTTAAGGAACTCGGCAAAATGACCCCGTAACTTCGGGAGAAGGGGTGCCCCGGTAGTGTGAATAGCACGAGGGGGCCGCAGTGAAAAGGCCCAAGCGACTGTTTAGCAAAAACACAGGTCTGTGCGAAGCCGTAAGGCGAAGTATACGGGCTGACGCCTGCCCGGTGCTGGAAGGTTAAGGGGAGTGGTTAGGAGCAATCCGAAGCTGTGAACCGAAGCCCCAGTAAACGGCGGCCGTAACTATAACGGTCCTAAGGTAGCGAAATTCCTTGTCAGGTAAATTCTGACCCGCACGAATGGCGTAACGACTTGGGCGCTGTCTCAACGAGAGATCCGGTGAAATTTTAATACCTGTGAAGATGCAGGTTACCCGCGACAAGACGGAAAGACCCCATGGAGCTTTACTGCAGCTTGATATTGAATTTGGGTACGATCTGTACAGGATAGGTGGGAGCCTTTGAAGCATGAGCGCCAGCTTGTGTGGAGGCACCGTTGGGATACCACCCTGATCGTATCTAGGTTCTAACCTGGTGCCCTTAGCGGGTACGGGGACAGTGTCAGGTGGGCAGTTTGACTGGGGCGGTCGCCTCCTAAAGAGTAACGGAGGCGCCCAAAGGTTCCCTCAGAATGGTTGGAAATCATTCGAAGAGTGCAAAGGCATAAGGGAGCTTGACTGCGAGACCTACAAGTCGAGCAGGGACGAAAGTCGGGCTTAGTGATCCGGTGGTACCGCATGGAAGGGCCATCGCTCAACGGATAAAAGCTACCCTGGGGATAACAGGCTTATCTCCCCCAAGAGTCCACATCGACGGGGAGGTTTGGCACCTCGATGTCGGCTCATCGCATCCTGGGGCTGAAGTAGGTCCCAAGGGTTGGGCTGTTCGCCCATTAAAGCGGTACGCGAGCTGGGTTCAGAACGTCGTGAGACAGTTCGGTCCCTATCTGTCGTGGGCGTAGGAAATTTGAGAGGAGCTGTCCTTAGTACGAGAGGACCGGGATGGACGTACCGCTGGTGTACCAGTTGTTCCGCCAGGAGCACCGCTGGGTAGCTATGTACGGACGGGATAAGCGCTGAAAGCATCTAAGCGTGAAGCCCCCCTCAAGATGAGATTTCCCAGTATGTAAGACCCCTTGAAGACGACGAGGTAGATAGGCTGGGGGTGGAAGTGCAGCAATGCATGGAGCTGACCAGTACTAATCGGTCGAGGGCTTATCCAATAGCAGGTTTTGAGTCGCGTAAGTTTCGTTTCGAATCTAGTTTTCAGAGAACAACACTCTGAATGACATGAAAATCGGTACATCATTTAAGGTGTGGTTGATTTTCAGTTTCAACTGAATGGAAGAAGCACAGCTTCAATCGAATCGCGTTTGGTGGCGATGGCGGAGGGGTTCCACACGTACCCATCCCGAACACGACCGTTAAGCCCTCTAGCGCCGATGGTACTTGGACCGCAGGGTCCTGGGAGAGTAGGACGCCGCCAAGCAGAATCAAAAACACACTTGATCATATCAGGTGTGTTTTTTTGTGCTGCTCATTGATATGTACAATTACGGATACGTACAACCATGAATCTTTACAAATCGCCTAACCCCCTAATGAATCTATTAAGATTCTCTCAGGGGTTAGGTGCAGGGTTTTGAGTCATGATGTTCGGCAAATAAGTAATGCTGGTTTTTTTCAAATCCTATAATAATTAGTGTGTTTGTAAGAGGCTGTTCTCCTCCATTCGGGACCGCTTTCGATTATAGATTGCTATGGTTATAAGAACGAACATCTCAGATAAAGGTACGGACAGCCATACTCCAGTACCGCCCATGAATGATGGTAGGATGATAAGTAAAGCAATCATGATAATCATCTCGCGTGCGGCTGTGATCCAGATAGCCATTTTGGCATTACCAATGGATTGAAAATACGTACTCATCACAAAGTTTACTCCCATGAAAACATAGGCAATGGTGAAGATCCGCAAGCCATAGACAGCGCTATCGGTAACAGTGCTGCTGAAGTTACCAAAGATTTGTACAAAATAAGGCGCCCCGACTTGAACAACGAGAAGTAAAACTACACCGCTAATGAAGGCTGTTTTAACGGCAATGCGCATCGTTTCCTGGATTCGCTCCATTCGCTGTGCCCCATGATAATAACTGATCAGAGGCTGCGCAGCCGAAGCAAGACCAAGGAAAGCTAACAAGACAACCCCATGGATGTAATTTAGAACCGTAAACGAAGCGACACCATTGGTACCTCCAATTCTCTCCATGGAGATATTGTGTGATACCGAAAAGACAGACATGCCAAGTTCGGCCAAGAAGCTGGGAAAACCAATAAGGGCAATCATGCCGAGCAGCTTGGAGCTCCATGTGAACCTTGTAAACGTAAGATTGTTTGTTTTTTTGAAAAAGTGACTGAACAGCACAAGCAGCGCCAGTGCCGCTGATACAATCGTGCCAAGTGCAACCCCACTTACTCCCCACTCCAGCACATATAACGTAATATAGTTGATTACAATATTGGCCGCAGCAAAGGTAATCTGAGCATACATCGAGGTGTTTGGATTCCCATCGTTGCGAACAAACACGGATAATGCATTTTCAATCGTAAAGACAAACCCGAACAGTAACATGACATTCATATAGTCGGATGCAGAAGAAAACGTATCGGCGTTCGCTCCAAGCGCGTACACGAGCTTGTCTTTGAACATATAGGCAGTGTACCCGATAGCCATTGTAATCAACAGAATGAGAATAATGGATTTGGTGAACACTTCTTTGGCCTTTTTGTTTTCTTTTCTGCCCATATGATTAGAATATAACGCAGCTCCGCCCATGCCGATCCACAGAGACATGGCTACGAATAGGGTGTAGACAGGAGAAGCAATACCGATCCCTGCCATAGCGGTTGACCCAAGTTTGTGCCCGACCATAATGCCGTCGATAATAAAGTTAAACGCGATGACCAGCATCCCCAGGACAGAGGGCACCAGATAGCTGATAAAAGCTCTACCTACGGTTTGCCTCTCAAGCGGATGCGTCCAATTCGTACTCATAATGACCTCCGGTAGTAAGTTTAAAAGTTTAAAGCCACATTTTATACTGAACGTTCGTTCTGTATAATAACATGAGAACAATTCAAATGGCAAATTTTCTGAAATTCACATTGTTTATTTGATAGAGTATGAGAAAGGGCTAGCCAGGGGGGGAAGAATCAAATGAAGCAAAACAAGTATGATGAAGATGCGTTCTTTCAGAATTACAGCAAGATGGAACGTTCCGTTAGGGGGCTGGATGCAGCTGGTGAATGGCATGAGCTGCAAACCTTATTACCTGATCTGAAGGATAAGCGAGTGCTTGATTTGGGATGCGGTTTTGGTTGGCATTGCCGATATGCACGCGAACAACAAGCGAATTCAGTCATCGGTATTGATCTATCGGAAAAAATGCTGCAGCGTGCACGAGAACTGACGACTGATCCACAGATTGAGTATCGGCAGATGGCTGTAGAAGATATCCATTTTGAACAAAACCAGTTTGATGTCGTAGTTAGTTCCCTTGCGCTGCATTACATTGAGCATTTACATGATGTGTATCGTAAAATTCATCATTGTCTGGTCTCGGGTGGAACGTTCGTCTTATCTGTTGAACATCCGATTTTCACTGCTCGTGCAGAGCAGGACTGGCATTATGGCGCGCAAGGCGAGAAACTGCATTGGCCTGTGGATCATTACCACGAGGAGGGACAGCGAATTGCCAACTTTTTGAACCATGACGTCGTCAAATACCACCGGACAATGGCAGCATATCTGAATGAATTAATTCGTGCAGGATTCGTTATTGAGCAGATGGCAGAATCGAGACCCTCGCTGGAGATGATAGAGCAGGTTCCAGGTATGTCAGATGAGAATCGAAGACCGATGTTTCTGATGATCGCCGCAATCAAAGGATAAGTAATAGACTATATATACATCATGCAAGGGTTGGAGAATCGGCTTGTTCAGCACATGAACATGCTGATTTTTTATTTTGCTAAAATATAAGAAATACTGTGCGAATTAGGGAACCAAATGACATCGGGATAAGTCCTATTAAGTGAGGTGAACATCAATTGGACTATTCGTTTCTGGCAGAGGCCCAGACTATCGACAATGACACACTTGCCAGCCTAATGGATGATTACGGTAATGATGTGTGGAATTATGCTTATTTTTTAACTAGAAATGCGGAGCAGGCGGATGATTTGTCACAGGAGGTTTTTGTTCGGGCATATACGGGAATTGCTCATTTCCGAGGAGATTGCACAATCAAAACATGGCTGTTGACGATTACAAGAAACACAACGTTTACATACCGAAAATCGAGATTTTTTCGAAGCAGTTTATGGGGAGAGGCATTACCTTTGGTGTCAGATCAGGACCGCTCAGGGTCAAATGAGATGAGGTCGGAGCGATCTTTTCATCCATCTGCCGAGATGGTAGTAATGGGAAGAGCACATATGCACGAAATCTGGGATATCGTTCTGGCGCTGCCGAAGAAGTTTCGGGAGATTCTTTTACTGCATCTGAGGTATGAACTTACAACGGTGGAGATCGCAGACATGTTACGAATCAGCCAAGGAACTGTGAAATCGCGGTTATCCCGGGCTAAGAATAAGGTACGAAGCCAGTGGGAGGAGAGAAGGCAATGAAGCATGAGGATGAGCAGTGGGAAAAAGAAATTCGTAAAGGGCCGTTTGCAGTGTCGCCTTTTACCGAACAGCATAAGAGTAAGGTGCTGCAGCAGGTAGAATGGATGAAGACGGCAGGCAGCAAGGGACAGGAAATGCGCGAAATGAGCCCTTCAGAACCCGCATTGAAACGCTCTGGCTCACGCTCCGATACGTTCAGCGGAGATGGAGGTACAGTCACATATGCAGTTAAAGATACAGCGAAAGTTACATCAAGACATCAACGTCTTAGAAAAAGACGTATCGGCATTCTCGCTGCAGGGTTGAGTGCATTGGTTATAGCAGGCGGGATGTTTATGTGGAGCTGGGACGACGGGCGGCTCGCCAAACCGTTGGTTGCACAGATCAATCCGGCTTCCGCTTTGTTATTTGCCGATCATCTGAATGTGGATATCCTTACGAATCAGATGAAAAAGAATGTTGCGATCACGATGAGAGACGATCTGGGCAAACAGCTGCGCATTACCAAAGTGCAGCATCTATCCGTGTCTGGCAGAATATACATTGAAGCCGGTCAGGAGAAAGAAGAAGATTATGCCCAAATTTGGCTTGATGCCAAAACGGGTGATCTTCGTGAAGTTCAGATGAAAGCCGAGATGCAGCCAGAACAGTTGGAGCATCGGTACCTGCGCCAGATCCCGTCACTTTTGGAGAGCATTCGCAGTGCTCCTTCGCTTAAACCAGTACTCGTTTGGCGGAAGGTAAGCATGGAGCAAGGAGAGACTGTGCCGAAAACACGCACTACACTTGCATTAAAGAACGACAACAGTTTTGGGTATATTGAATGGGAGCAGGATAAGGTCGTATCGTTATCAGGGGAAATTACTTCAGATGAGGTATCTCAGACCGCTTTGGAAGATGCTCGGAAATCGGTGGCTGCTTTATCAGGGAAAACGGATTTAAATTTGGAGAGCATACATCGAACCAAGGATATTAAGCTGGGAGGAGAGATTTTCTTTTTTCGATTTGCCCATAATTACTTTGTTCAAATGACCGAAGGAAAAGGAGGCCTGGGGTACACCGTCCGAGACGCTAATAATTATGAGCCAGTAATCGATGACCCAAAAGAAATGGAGGCTTATCAAGAGAAATTATACAATATAGATGAAGCTGTACTTAGAGAAAAAGCAGGGCCAATCATTAAGAGCATATTTAACATTGATTTGGATGCTTACAAGCTTCATCGGAAAGCCGATGCATTGGGCATTGTAACTTTTGAATTGGAGTCTGCCCGCGACATGTTTAAGGTCGAATATAAAGAAGATGGACGCATCACCATGGTAACGAGAGGGGAAGAGTAAAGTGATTTTGGTGCTCAAATGTAATAAAGTAATTCATGAATAAGCTGAAGTGCACGGAATTACAGGTTAATGCTAAAATGTAACAAGTCATATAACTTACTTTTAGGAACTAAGAAACAATCAGGTACGTACTTTTCAATTCGGAACATAACGTCTAAACTGATACCTAAGCCTTCAATCATCATATAAACAGAGAAATAATACTGGATTTATGTAAAACATATAGAGAAAAGGACGTGGAGTAATATGGACGTTACAGTGCAAACGAAGAAAAAAGAAGAAATTCTGCAGGCATTTCAATTTCGGCATGCCACCAAGCTGTTTGATGCGTCACGCAAAATTAGTGAAGAAGACTTCTCGTTCATACTTGAAACGGGCCGCTTATCCCCAAGCTCCATCGGATTTGAGCCATGGAAGTTTCTGATTGTACAAAACCCGGAGTTCCGTCAGCGTCTGTCCGAGGTATCTTCCGGTGCGCAGCGGCAGCTGGCTACAGCCAGTCACTTTATCGTGATCTTGGCTCGTACGGATGCAAGCTATAATTCTCCACATGCAGAGTATATGCTGAAAGAGATTCAGGGTATGCCGGACGACGTATTCAAGCTGACAAGTGAAGCTTATGGCAAATTCCAGAACAATCAAGGTCTGCTTGAAAATGCAAAAACGTTATTTGACTGGGCGTCTAAACAGACGTACATTGCACTCGGCAATATGATGACTGCAGCGGCTCAGATTGGCATCGATTCATGCCCGATTGAGGGTTACAACTATGCAGAGGTACATCGTATTCTGGAAGAGGCAGGACTGCTTGAAGACGGTGCATGGGATGTGTCCGTTATGGCAGCCTTTGGTTACCGTGCAGCAGAGCCGCCTCGTGAGAAATCTCGCCAGTCTGTTGAGCAAATTACACATTGGATCAAATAATTGGGTGATTTCTTTATAGATTGGCGAACCTCGACCCAGATCAAACGGATGAAAAATGAGAGGCCGACTCTTTCCTGAGTCGGTTTGTTTATTTCTGGCGTTTGGCAAAAGGGTAAAAAGGGGGTATAATCGACCCATGGAACCTATACTCATTTTCAAAGCATTATCCAATGAGACACGCAGACAGATTCTGCTGTGGCTAAAAAACCCGGAGCAGCATTTCTCACCGCTTGAGCTGTCCCAGCATCCGGATGGCGGAAAGAGTGGGATCTGTGTAGGCACAATTCAACTAAAGGCAGGACTGGCTCAGTCCGTAATTTCAAGCTATTTGTTGACGATGCTTAAGGCAGGGCTGCTGCTGTCGGAGCGTAGAGGACAATGGACGTACTATCGCCGCAACGAAGAGACGATACAGGCATTTGCCGAGTACGTGCAGCACGAGTTATAAGCCGGATGCCGGATCGGAAGTCAGGATGCGACATGCAGCAAGCAGAAATTCCGTCCGGATGTGAACGGCCAGGTTAAAGAGAAATGATCTTTGGAGCACATGGTATATCCGGGAAGCGACAAAGTACACTTTTGTTCATATATATCTATATATCTGGATATGCAAAAATATAATTACAGAGGAGTATGAACGTTAATGAATATCGAACATAAAGAACATCAACATAAAGAACATATTACCGACGTCAAACTTTCCGTGCTTGATCTTGCCCCAGTAGTTGTAGGATCAACACCCGCAGATGCACTTCGCAACAGTCTGGAGCTGGCGCAGCATGCCGAGCGCTGGGGATATCATCGCTACTGGGTTGCCGAACATCACAACATGCCGGGCATTGCCTCATCTGCAACTTCAGTCGTGATCGGTCATCTTGCAGGCGGGACGAAAACAATTCGTGTCGGTTCGGGCGGCATTATGCTGCCTAACCATGCCCCGCTTGTGATTGCGGAGCAGTTTGGCACGCTTGAATCGTTGTATCCAGGTCGGATTGACTTAGGATTGGGACGTGCACCTGGTAGTGACCGCCGTACATCACTGGCACTGCGCAAAGATCTGAACAGCGGAGAAGATTTTCCTGAGCTGCTTGCCGAACTGCGGGCTTACTTTGATGCCTCGGCAACGTCTTATCATGCACCAGTGCGGGCTGTACCCGGCGAAGGACTGAACATCCCGCTTTATCTGCTGGGTTCCAGTGATTTCAGTGCACGTCTGGCGGGCCAGCTGGGATTGCCGTTTGCTTTTGCCAGCCATTTCTCGCCAGACTATACGCGGATTGCTCTGGATACCTACCGCAGCAGCTTCCAGCCGTCCGAGAACTTAAAGGAGCCATATGTAATCGTGGGTGTTAACGCCGTGGTAGCTGATACCGATGAAGAAGCCGCATGGCTTGGAACAACGATGCAGCAGCAGTTCCTGAACATTATCCGCGGTACAACCGGACTTGTGCAGCCGCCAGCAGTGATGGACGGCAAGTGGACGGATCGTGAACAAGCTGCTGTAGCCCAGACGCTGAAAGCAGCGGTAAACGGTTCGCCGGAGAAGGTGCGCGGACAGCTTGAATCCTTTATCCGCCAGACACAGGCGGATGAACTGATCATTACGTCGATGATTTATGACCATCCAGCACGCCTGCACTCATACGAGTTGATCGCGCAGTTGGCGAGAAACATATAATAGATTGGCCTGGAGCCGCATGTGAGCAGCATCGGATTGCAGATCAACGGTTCGTCTCCGAGGGAGGCGGGCCGTTTTTTGCGTGGGAAAATTTTCAATAGATTGTTGTGGGGCAGGGGAGTCGTTTTGGGGTAAAATGAGTTTACTTGCCGAATTTGAAACGGGCAAACGGCCCATACGTATAAATCTGAAGTATTGTACATATGTTGGCTTGTACAAGTGAATTGTACCCGTCAGGCAGAAAAGGCGGGATGCAGCTTACTGTATTACCCATCGTAACCGATAAATACGGAAGTAAGATACATAAGAGAGGACGACAAGCCTATGGAGCAGCCTGAGCAGCAGTCCGAGAACCAAACCCGTGTTTGGCCGGATCGATTCAAACGTTTTTTTCTGAATAATAAATTTGTACTGTTTCTATTAATTCTACTGCTGGTTGGACTGAACATAATGGTTCTGACCAAAGTATCGTTTGTATTCCACCCGCTGGCGGTGTTGATCAAAACGATTGTACTACCAATCATTCTGTCTGGCATACTTTATTACCTGCTCAATCCACTTGTGGACGTGATGGAACGATGGAAAATCAAGCGAGGCTGGGGCATTCTCATTCTCTATCTCGCCATTGGCGGGGTGCTGACCGTTGTGGTGCTGGCTGTTATTCCTGTGCTGCGTAACCAGATCATGGGACTCATCGCCAATTTCCCTACCTATAGTGAAACCGTAAGGGATCAATTCGAGGAATTGACAGGCAGTCAGCTGTTCAGTCAGGTACAGGAGACCATCAACATGAACTGGCAGGACTGGTGGGGCACGATCTCCCAGAAAGCAACCGAGATTCTCAACTCCACGTGGACGAAGCTTGGCGGATTCCTCGGTGCGTTTACCGAGACGGTGTTATCCATTGTAACCGTTCCGTTCATCCTGTTCTATCTGCTCAAAGACGGCAAGAAACTGCCGGAGAAAATCTTGTCTTTTCTACCAATCAAAAGCCGTACCGGTGCAATGCATGTCCTGCATGATATCAACCACCAGATCAGCTCATTCATCCGTGGACAGATTATCGTCAGCTTCTGTATCGGTGTGCTGCTCTACATCGGGTATATGATCATCGGTCTGGATTATGCTTTGATTCTTGCGATTATCGCTTCCTTTACAAGTGTGGTTCCGTATCTGGGACCTGCGATTGCCATCACGCCTGCACTGATCGTGGCTCTGGTAACTTCGCCCGTGATGCTGCTGAAGATGATTGCGGTATGGACGATTGTACAGCTGATCGAAGGCAAGTTCATCTCCCCACAGATCATGGGCAAAACGCTTAAAATTCATCCAATTACGATCATCTTTGTCATTCTGACTTCAGGCAATTTGTTCGGGGTGGTGGGTATCCTGCTGGCAGTTCCGGGGTACGCAGTACTCAAAGTGATCGTGTCTCATATTTTCAATCTGTTCAAGGACAGGTCGGGTCTGTATGATCCAAACAAAAATAAATTATTGAAGTGAGTAAGGTGAGTAAGGTTGGTAAGCTAGATCAGAAAGCCAAGATAAGCATGCTGCTTAAAACAGTTCCCTTACACAACAAGAACCCCCGCCCATTGGCATAACGCCAAGAGGCGGGGGTTCTGTTGGTTTAAACCGGCAGGCATGATGCCTAGCCGTGTTTGATATGCTGGAGCGTTTGCAGGAAAATTTGCTCAATGTGAGCATCATCCAGGGAATAGTATACCGTCTTGCCTTCCTTACGCCGCTTCACAATCCTCATGTTGCGGAGTGACCGCAGCTGATGGGAGATGGCTGACTGGCCCATATCCAGCAGCACGGTCAGATCGTGCACACATAATTCTTTCTGTAACAGTGCATCAATAATACGTAGACGTGTTGGATCACTAAATGCTTTGAACCAATCCGCCATCTCGGAAGAAGTATCCCGATCTATGAGTGAGGTGCGAATGGTTTGCACATCGGCTTCCGTACCTGAGCAGGCATCATCGCAATCATGTGGAGCTTTAACCGGTTGTTCCATTCCTATCACCGCCTATGTTTAACAACTGATAGCTCTATTATATCCAAAAAACGCCTAAAGCGAAATGATTACTATTAGCATATTCTGTATCCAAAATCAACAACTCATGTTGACACTCCCGTTTGGGGGTGCATATAATAGGGTTAATTGAATATATGAATGATTGCTCATGTATTGTATCAAACATAAACTTTATATTAAAGAGTTAAATTATTTGTCACACAAAGTGGAGAAGACGAAAAAAATGATAAAGCGGAGCTGAAAGCTTTTCGGAAGGATAAGCACTTTTAGTTCAACTTTTGACGGACTGCAAAGGGGAGAATTCACATGGGAACCGGACAGGAACAGGTGAAAAGGGAACTGCTGCTGGATGGACTGGATTGTGCAAACTGTGCACTGAAAATTGAAAATGGTGTGAGCAAAATTAAAGGCATTAATGAATGCTCCGTTAATTTTGTGACCAAGACGTTATCTATGTACACCACATCCGATATGGATGAGCAGGTGGTGGAAGAAGCCAAACGTAAGGTGCTCCGCCTGGAACCGCATATCCGTATCTCGGATAAGGGCGGTGCACAAGAAGCCGTGACGAACAGCACGGGCATACATCGGCACAATGATCAGAGCCAAGCTCAAGAACATAGTCACGAACACACTCATGAACATGGACACGATCATGGTCATAACCACAGCCACGCGCACAGTCATGAGGAGAGCGGTCACGCTCATGCCGGCCATTCCCATGAACATGGTGCGGGGCAGACGAAGGTGCTGCTTGCCAGACTGGCTGCTGGCTCTGTGCTGCTTGCTGCAGCCGTCTGGGCACCACTGGGTGATTGGGCGCAGCTTGCCCTTTATGTGGCGGCATATCTTATCGCAGGTGGAGATATCGTGCTTCAGGCGGTCAAAAACATCATTCGCGGACAGGTATTTGATGAATACTTCCTGATGACGGTTGCTACACTCGGTGCCTTTGCCATCGGGGAGTACCCCGAAGGAGTTGCGGTCATGCTGTTCTATCAGCTCGGAGAGCTGTTCCAGGGCATGGCGGTTAACCGCTCACGCAAGTCGATCCAGTCCCTGATGGATATTCGCCCGGATTATGCGAATATTCTTACGGGTACGGGTGACGAGACTCGGCGTGTATCACCAGAAGAGGTCCGCATAGGCGACCGTATCATGGTTAAAGCGGGTGAACGAGTCCCGCTGGACGGGATTGTGAAGGCAGGCCGATCTATGGTGGACACATCAGCGCTGACAGGGGAGTCCGTGCCGAGACAGCTGGAACCTGGAAGTGATGTGCTCAGCGGTTTCGTGAACAAAAACGGCATGTTAACGATTGAGGTTACCAAAACGTTTGGTGAATCAACGGTATCCAAAATTCTCGACCTGGTGCAGAATGCCAGCAGCCGGAAGGCAAAAACAGAACATTTCATCAGCAAATTTGCCCGGTATTATACACCGATTGTGGTCATTCTCGCTGCTCTGATTGCCTTTGTTCCTCCGCTTCTTTTTAGCGGTGCAGCATTTGCCGACTGGATCTATCGTGCACTCGTCTTTCTAGTTATCTCATGTCCTTGTGCACTCGTCGTGTCGATTCCGCTTGGTTTCTTCGGTGGTATTGGCGCAGCTTCACGGAACGGCATTCTGGTTAAAGGCAGTAATTACCTGGAAGCTTTAAATGATGTTAAAGTGGTGGTGTTCGACAAAACGGGCACACTAACCAAAGGTGTTTTCAAGGTCACATCTGTTCAACCCGAAGGCGGACGTACGGAAGAAGAATTGATGAGGCTGGCAGCGATTGCTGAGGCGAACTCCAATCATCCGATTGCTGAATCTATTCGTGCAGCCTGGGGGAAAGATATTCCGTCTCAAGGTGTGGATGGATATGACGAGGCAGCAGGTCACGGGATTAAAGTGAATGTGAATGGTCAGGAAGTGCTTGCTGGCAACGCGAAGCTGATGGAGCAGGCAGGCGTCATGTATACAAAGCCGCAAACCGTCGGAACGGTCGTGCATGTTGCGGAAGCCGGACAATATATCGGTCACCTGATCATTGCCGATGAAGTGAAGGAGGACGCAGCATCTGCCATTCAGGAACTCAAACAGCTGGGCATCCGCAAAACAGTGATGCTGACAGGTGATGCCAAAGCGGTAGGCGAAGCAGTAGCACGTCAGCTTGGCGTAGATGAGGTGTATGCGGAACTGCTGCCGCAGGACAAAGTCGAACGGCTGGAGCAGCTGGAAGCAGCCAAATTTCCGAAGGAAAAAATGATCTTTGTTGGGGACGGCATTAATGATACACCCGTATTGGCACGGGCCGATGTCGGAGTTGCGATGGGCGGACTTGGATCAGACGCGGCAATTGAAGCAGCGGACGTAGTCATCATGACGGATGAACCGTCCAGAATTGCCAGTGCAATTCAGATCGCCAAGCGTACACGCCGGATCGTCTGGCAGAATATCGGATTTGCGCTGGGTGTCAAAGCCGTCTTCCTGCTGCTCGGTGTATTCGGGATCGCCACCATGTGGGAAGCTGTCTTCTCCGATGTGGGCGTTACGGTGCTCGCGGTGTTGAATGCGATGCGGGTGCTTCGGATCAAGGACGTTTAGATTGATGAAACGTACAGCACGGCTCTGCGTATATACGTAGAGCTGTTTTACTATTTTTATGGATATTTGTATGAATGATATCGGTCTGAAAGCTAACGAGAAGAGAAGGAGTGCGAGCATTTTGGCAGGAGCATTATTGGGCATTATATGCGGAGTATGTTATTTCATTTTGGGATTGATGGTGTATAAGAAGCCGCCAAAACAAATTAACGGAATATACGGTTATCGGACACCACGGGCAATGAGCAATTCCACCTTGTGGGAGGAAGCGCAGCGGTACAGTTCGGCATTGATGATGCAGTTCGGGTTTATTATAACGGTTTTTGGTGTCATCGGTTTCTGGCTTACGGATGTGCGCGCGTTGGTATTAAGTCTGATTGCAGTGGGTTTTTATACGATCAGGCTGTTTACCCGGGTAGAAGGACGTTTGAAACAAATGCAGCGAGCGCAGCAGGAGCAGGACAAGCAGTAAAGAAGGTCAGGCAAACCAGGTAGTCCTAGCGGTGAAAGTGAGAAGCATGCGCAGGAAGCACAGGGAGCGCAAGAAAAAATAGAGAGCCTGATGAAAAGCTGCCGATGTATGGGAACATGGAGCAGAATGGTATCGGTATGCGTATTGAAACCTGAATAAGGATTATGTAATACACCAAGATCCGTGCAAGCGGGTCTTTTTTGTTTTCGTTTCCAATTGTATTTCAGATCATGTTTGTGTCTTTCCTTGTCTCTGCCTTATAAATCTTACGTTGACGTTAACGTTATAAAGATATATAATTATATACATAATAATGATGACATATGAAAAGAGGTGAAGCAGATGGGTTTATTCAAAATTGATGATGCTGCCAAAGCCTGCGGACTTACGAAACGAACCATTCGATACTATGAAGAGATTGGAGTTATGCCTTCACCTCGGCGGACAGATGGTGGAACGCGGCTGTATACACAAGAGGACATCGACTATTTGAAAAAAGTTGTTCGTGCCAAAGAAGTGCTTGGCTTCTCGTTACAGGAGCTTCATGCTTATGTCGCCACGGCCGATACGCTGAACGAACAGCGATTTGACTACCAGCAGACAACTGAGGTGGAGAAACGTATCGAAAAGCTCAGCCGCATGGAAACAACACTCGATGGTCAGCTGCAGCTGCTGGAGCAGAAACTGCAAAGCATTCACGCCGTACAGCATGAGCTGGAAGAGCTGCGCGAACGGGTTAGAACAGGTATACAGACGCTGCAGATCCGTGCTGGCAAGCAGACGAAGACCAAGGACGATTAACCAGCATGAGATCAATGCAGAGAAAAAGGAACGGAAACGGATGGATAGCAAGTATGTCTGCATGATCCGGATTGCACTGATTACGGATTAAATCAGGATCAGATGAATTGCAGCATGCTTTAGTACAAACACTGGTGACTCCGGTGTGCTTGTGCTGTTTTTTTGTCTCGAATTTTGAAAATGGAATAGATGCATTGCGAAAATTTTCATTATGTTTCGTTTCAATACCATAATTAATTCATATCGGAGGAATGATTTATGAAAAGAGAACCATCATTACCTGACGAGTTACCGTCATCCCGTGGAGGCCTGCTGTCCCAGCCGCGAGCAGTGTGGGCCGTGGCCTTCGCCTGTATCATCTCATTTATGGGACTGGGTCTCGTCGATCCGATCCTGCCAGCTATTGCTGATCAGCTTCACGCATCCAAAAGCCAGGTGTCCCTCCTGTTTACAAGCTATAACGCAGTAACGGGAATTGCTATGCTGATCACCGGTGTTGTATCCAGCCGTATTGGCGTGAAATGGACACTGCTCAGCGGCATCCTGCTGATTATTGTATTCTCTTTCCTGGGCGGTACATCCGACACGGTCGGAGCGCTGGTCGGTTATCGCGGAGGCTGGGGACTTGGGAACGCCTTGTTCATTGCCACCGCCTTGTCAGCCATTGTTGGGTTGTCCACATCAGGGACAGCCAAGGCTATTATTTTATACGAAGCAGCACTCGGTCTCGGGATTGCCGTTGGTCCGCTGCTTGGCGGTGAGCTGGGTTCGATCTCCTGGCGCGGTCCGTTCTACGGGGTAGCTGCCCTGATGGCGGTTGCTTTTATCAGTATCATGTTTATGCTGCCCAAAATGGCCAAACCGAAAACGCGCAGTACACTGTCCGATCCGTTCAAAGCACTCGGTTACCCTTCACTTAAAACGTTGGCGATTACCGCTTTTCTGTACAATTTTGGTTTCTTTACCTTGATGGCTTATTCACCATATGTGATGAAACTAGATGAGCACGGTCTAGGTTATGTCTTTTTCGGTTGGGGATTAATGCTGGCGATTACGTCCGTTTTTGTGGCACCGAAGCTGCAGCGGCGATTTGGCTCAGTGCCATCCATGAGTGTGATGCTCACACTGTTTGCGGCCGACCTGCTGGTAATGGCTGTTGGTACGGTAATGGGTTCATCAATGACGGTTATCGTTGCGGTAATTGTCGCCGGTATTTTCCTGGGTATTAACAATACGTTGATCACCACGGCTGTTATGGAGGCAGCACCTGTCGAGCGTTCGGTCGCATCTGCAGCATACAGCTTTGTACGGTTTATGGGTGGAGCACTTGCGCCTTGGCTTGCAGGAAAATTGTCCGAATGGTTTCTGCCCGAAACGCCGTTTTATTTCGGTGCTTTGATGGTCCTGATCGGCGTCGGTGTACTGCTGATGCGTCGTCGTCACCTGCGGGATATCGATGCTTCAATTGCTCATTAATGAAATATGCCGAGATCAGCTTATTAACTAACTAACATTTCGGGTTAATCATCAGACTGGAGGAATTGAAATGCTGGAACGAATATTGGCAGCTGTGGATGGATCGAATCATGGGAATAAAGCACTGGAACAGGCTCTCATGCTGGCTGAACAGATGAAGAATTCAGTTCATTTGACCATTTTGCATGTGAATCCTTCCATTTCGATTAACGAGCCTGCCCTTGGGGTGGATTTGGAAGAACGCATCGCCGAGGAAGGAAAGCATATTATTGAGCCAGTGAAGAAACTTTTGGCTAATCGGGCCGTGTCATATGAGACACGTCTGGTTGCAGGTGATCCTGTGACCGAAATTTGCCGCACGGCACGTGAACAAAAATGCGATCTGATTGTGATGGGCACCGGAGGTAAAAGGATGCTGGCTGAGATCCTGGTCGGCAGCGTCAGTCATGGTGTGCTGAAGCACGCAGATTGTCCAGTTCTGACGGTGAAGTGAACGGAATGTCTGGTGAGTGATTCACGCTGTAAATTCTAACGATCTCAGGAAACCCTATTCTGCTGGAAAATGCCATTTTGAAATTCTAACGATTCGTAGAAACGCTATATTGCCTTTTGGGTGTGGAAAAAGGTTGATTATCATGTTAGGACATGAAATAAGGTTTCTGGAGATCGTTAGAATTGAGAGCGAGGGTACTAACCCTGTCTTTCAATCTCGTTTACTGGGTGGATCATGCAGAAATAGTGTATAACTAAAGTATAACCTTCTCAGGTCTGCCTCAGAGGCTGTGTTATCTACTTGAGATTACAGCTTGCTGTGCAGGCAGGTTCGTTGTTTTTGAGTTAAGCTTTGTGCGGGGTGTTCTAAACGATTCGTGCATCGCGGCTTTTGTTCTATGCGTTATTAACTTGAATGAACTGTGATGCTTGTCAGTTACAACTGAATATGAATTATGCGCTGCATGTGAGTTATTTGAGCTATAAGTTGCATTATATGCCTTTGATAAGGAATCGAATGAATGGAGGATGCAGTTTATGAAAAAACAACATCTGTTTATTGGCGGCAAGCACACCGAATCAGTGCGGTATACGACACTCCAGGCGCCGTATTCCGGAGAAACACTGGCAGAAGTGGCTTCCGCCTCAGCAGAGGAGACGGAGGCGGCTGTAGCTGCGGCAGTGCAGGCACGCCAAGCCATGCGTCAGATGCCTGCACATCAGCGTGCAGACCTGCTGTACAAGCTGTCCGCCATGCTGGAAGAACGCAGAGAAGAGGCGGCCCGCATCGTTGCATTGGAAGCAGCGAAGCCGATCACTGCGGCGAGAGCCGAGATCGACCGTACAATTGAGACATACCGTTTTGCCGCCGAAGAAGCGAAACGTTTAACCGGAGAGACGGTTCCGATGGACGCGGCGAGAGGCGGCGAAGGCCGCATCGGTTATACTATGCGACAGCCGATAGGGGTCATCGGGGCGATCACGCCGTTTAATTTTCCAATGAACTTGGCTGCACATAAAGTGGGGCCCGCGCTGGCAGCAGGAAATACGATCGTGCTCAAACCTGCGGAGCAGACACCGCTGTCTGCCTACTTCATAGCGAACCTGTTTCACGAAGCAGGGCTGCCTGATGGAGCATTGAACGTGGTGAGTGGCGATGGCAAAACAATCGGTGACGTGCTCGTGCAGCATCCCGATGTGGCTTATATCACCTTTACAGGCAGTCCAGCCGTAGGAACGGGTATCCGCAGCAAAGCCGGATTGAAACGTGTTACGCTGGAGCTTGGCTCCAATGCCGCTGTAATTATAGACAAAGATGCCGATCTGGACAAGGTGATTCCGCGCTGCGTCACGGGTGCGTTCACATATCAGGGTCAGGTATGTATTTCATTACAGCGTATCTATGTGCACGAGGCCATTGCCGAGAATTTTATCCAACGTTTCGCTGCAGCGGCCGAACAGGTTGTGATCGGTGATCCGCTGAATGAGGATACGATGGTCTCAGCACTGATTACCTCCAAGGATGTGAAGCGCACACTGGAATGGATTGAAGAAGCGAAGCAGGCAGGTGCATCGGTTGCAGTGGGTGGTAAAGCTGAAGCAGGCGTGCTGCGTCCAACGGTACTTGTCAATGTGCCGCGTGAAGCTAAGGTATCGTGTCAGGAAGTGTTTGCACCAATTGTTGTCATTAACACGGTCAATTCCGTAGAAGAAGGCACCAAGCATGTCAACGACTCCATGTATGGGCTTCAGGCAGGAGTGTTCACCAATGACATTCAAACGGCGCTTCGAGCCGTGGATGAGATTGAAGCGGGTGGCGTGATGATCAATGATATCCCAACATTCCGGGTAGATCATATGCCGTATGGTGGAGTGAAGCAAAGCGGGATCGGACGTGAAGGTGTCAAGTATGCGGCGGAAGAAATGACGGAATTAAAGTTTGTCATGTTTAACAAAAATTAATCGGGTTTATTGAGGGTTACAGCCTGTAGTATAAAATGATTGGAAATCCTGCATCCACCTCAGGGGTGCAGGATTTTTTGGGTTTCAAAACCAAGAAATTGGTCTCAAAAAATACATAAAATTATTTACTGACTACGGGTTCACATAGAGTGAGGGGGGTATTAATTAGGTACATACTGCGAACAACGGTATGAACCCGTTGGTCTCCTTGGAATATGGATGTCTAACGCTTTGTGAAAAATAATGAATGCGTTTCAACGATGTTTCAAGGATCATGAATGCTTTTGGCATTAAGCAGGATTAACGTTTTACATTTCAATCTTTTAAATATAACGCAGTAATCAACCGGCGAGTGAACACACAGAGCAAACAGAAGAGGCAGGAGGTGATATCATGGCGTATTCCATGACCGATGTATCTGGTATGTCAGGTGTAAGTTTGAGTGAGTTAAGCTATTATGCGGAGCTGGGGCTGCTGTCCCCTGCCTTTCGTGGACTGGACGAAGATATTTACTATGAAAAAAAAGAGCTGCTGAAGCTTCAGCAAATCATGTTTTGTAAAGAAGCAGGTGTGCCGGAAAAAGAAATTGGTTCTATGCTGAAAGAAGATCCTGCAGAAATTGTACGTGTGATGCAGCAGCATCGGATTCAAATTCTGGAGGAAGCGCTGCGACTGCACGGTTTAATTCAGACACTGGATCGAACGGTTTCTTATCTCCAAGGAGAGCAGACGATGGAGGAGCATGAACTGTACTATGGTTTTGCGCATAACACGCGTCATGTCCCGCTGCTGCAAGCAGGTGAAACACAGCACTCTTCTGATGCTGCTGACGCCTTCCCGACACAAGATCTGCAAGCGAAGGAAATGGAGCTGAAATCCAAAGAAGATTTTTTGGAATCGCAGGCGAAGATTGATCGAATTCATCTGGATTTGAAACAGGCACTGGAACTTGGCCTTGAGCCGGGCAGCCCGGATGTGCAGCAGATTATCGGCAGACATCTTGAATGGATCAAAGGATATTACACACCAACAGCTGAGATTTACCGGGATTTAGCCAATCTGTACGTGGAGCATCGCGATTTTCGTAACATGTATGACGGCTATCACCCAAGGCTGGCTGAGTTTCTACGGGAAGGAATGATCATCAAAGCAGCACAGGATCTATCCTAGATGCATAAAGTAACTTGGGCGGGCAAGAACATCGGTATGAACATAGCAGCAAAAAGCGCAGACCTCGGCGAGGTCTGCGCTTTTTGCTCACACTTATCGATATCACCATCATCGTGGTGAGAGGAGATGAGTCCTCTTGTACCGTTCAGTTGAAAGTCAATTAAATGGCCTACAGCTGCTCCGTGAGCAAACTGACCGCTTTTTCCAGGAAGACACGGTCTTCATCGTCAAAACGGTTTTTAATCGGGCTGTCGATATCCAGCACACCGTATAATTGTCCATCTTTAATAATTGGAACAACGATCTCACTATTGGATGCGGCATCACAGGCGATATGGCCCGGGAAAGCATGCACATCATCCACAACGAGTGTGCGTCTCTCTGCAGCAGATGTCCCGCATACCCCGCGTCCAAGTGGAATACGAATGCAGGCAGGCAATCCCTGGAACGGTCCGAGGACCAGTTCTTTTCCGTCATAGAGATAGAATCCGACCCAGTTGGTGTCGGTTAGAAATACGTTGAGCAGCGCAGCAGCGTTAGCCAGATTGGCAATCGCACTAGGTTCATCGCGGATCAGAGCACTTAACTGTCCCAGGACGGCGGTGTGCTGCTCGCTTCGTGTTCCTTCATAGGAAACAGCTTGAAACATGGTGAATCACCCTCCCGAGCAAAAATGGTACTTATTTTCAAGATAGTGCAGCGGATGCGGTTAGTCAAGCGGAATGATTCTGGAAAGAGATTACAGCAGCTGGATTCTGCTCCTGTTTCTCCGCTTCTTTCACGGGGTAATTACTTAGCAACCAAGTAGGGCTACAACCCGGGAAGGAGCTTAGCTTATGCATGCAGAAGTACAGAACCTGTTTGTACGAATTCATCTTCTATATTTTGCCCAAAATGAGGATCTAACCGTAAGCGATGCGCTGCCTCTGTTAGAAGAGCGTGGATATCGTGTTGGTGAACGTGAGATCAAGCAGGAGCTTGAACACCTCACACAGGAGAACTTCCTGACTGCCCACGGAGACCAGTGGAGCCTGACCGGGACAGGCATTGAAGAATATAAAGAGATTGTTGCTGTGCTTGGACGGGTGAGCGAGGAACTGCTCGCTGGCAGTAAGAAAGCCTCTCCAGCATAAGTCTGAAACAGATCGGCTTGAAGCAAAGTAAAGCAAATGTGTAGGACCCTTGCCATAAGACAGGATATCCTGTGCTGATGGATTCATATGTACATCAAGACCGGGAGCAGGTGCGCCCGGTTTTTTGATATGATCCGAAGAGTGAACAGTTGCCAATTGGTGCAGGTTATGGTTAGATGGCTAATGAATCTTATGGTCTGCAACAAAGGATCGGATCGGAGTGTCAGATGATGTATAAATGTAAAGGAAGAATTCCCGAGCTCGAGACAACACGTCTTCGTTTGCGTAAAATGCGCCGCAGGGATGCTACCCAGATGTTCGTTCACTGGTCAGACCGGGAGGTTACGAGGTATATGAATCTCGCACCGATGATCGGGACAAGCGAGGCGGCTGATATGATCGGGCTGCTGAACCATATGGCAGGGGAAGAGGATGCCATCCGGTGGGGGATCGAACTGAAGGATTCAGGCAAACTTATCGGCAGCTGCGGCTTCAACACCTGGCAGCTGGAAGGGGCATTCCGTGGGGAGATCGGGTATGAGCTGGGTCGTGACTACTGGCGTTACGGTTATATGTCCGAGGCATTTACGGCGCTGCTGCCCTTCGGTTACGAGACGATGGGACTGAACCGGATTGAAGCACTTGTTGACCCGCGTAATGCAGCTTCGGGGTCTTTCCTGACAAGTCAAGGCTTCACACGTGAAGGTTTGCTGCGTCAAGTGCAGCACACGTCCACCGGATACAAGGACATGGTCATGTATTCGCTATTATATGATGAGTTTCTTCGCAGTAAGAGAAGGAATAAGATGCGATTTTATTAATAAGAGTTTTTATTTACATATTAACGGAGAGACAGAACAAAGCTGGAGAAGCGAAGCGTTCGTCTGAAAGCTTTCGGCAAGAAAGCTGCATCGGAAGCATAGTCTTACCACCGGATTTCCCCCTCTTAAATAATGAAATTCAAAAAATCCGGGGGTAACAACGATCGAAAGATTGTTCTGGCTCGTAGTGGCATGTAAATAATATTCTTCTTATGATTAAAGAGAAAAAAGAGAGAAGGGTTTGTGTGAATACATCATCAGGAGGTTTAAAGCGCAGTTTCATTTTGGCTGGTTTGCTGCTGGCCACGTTCTTGTCTGCGATTGAAGGCACCGTAATTGGCCCGGCGGGTCCAACGATTGTCAGCGAATTGGGAAGCGTGCAGCTGCTCAGCTGGATTTTTACGGCGTATCTGCTCACGATGGCAGTCAGTACCCCGATTTTTGGCAAAATCAGTGACCTGTATGGACGTAAACCTGTTTTCCTCATCGGCTGTGCCTTATTTCTGCTCGGTTCACTCTTGTGCTGTCTTTCCCAGAATATGGAGCAGTTGATCATCTATCGTGCCATTCAGGGGATTGGTGCGGGAGCTGTAGTGCCGGTGACCTTTACGATTATCGGGGATATCTACCGCATTGAGGAACGCGGCAAAATTCAGGGCTGGATCAGCTCGGTATGGGGCATTTCATCTCTTGTGGGTCCGCTGCTTGGCGGTTATTTTGTGGACAACCTTGGTTGGCAGTGGATTTTCGGGTTTAATGTGCCGTTTGGCCTGCTTGCGATGTGGTTTGTATTCCGGTATCTGAAAGAGGATATCTCGCCACGTACGGCCAAAATCGATTATTTCGGGGCGCTGACTTTCACCGTAGGCATCACCGCACTGCTCTTTGTTTTGTCGGCGGGCGGGCAGTACTATGCTTGGAGTTCTCCATTAATTGTGGGACTGAGTATCACTGCCGTTCTGTTTATTATTTTGTTTTTTGTGGTGGAAAAAAGAGCTCAGGCCCCGATGGTTCCACTCCATCTGTTCCGTATTCGGGACATCCGGGTGGCGAATATCGCAGGCCTGCTGACCAGCACATTAATGATCGGCTTAACCAGTTATCTGCCGCTGTGGGTGCAGGGAGTTCGCGGAGGCAATGCAACTGAGTCCGGGCTGCTGCTCGCACCCATGTCCGTCGGTTGGCTGATCGGCAGCGTACTGGCAGGCCGCCTGCTGCTGAAGATTGGATCACGGTTGACCACATTAATCGGACTTACGGGCATTGCCGTCGGTTCGGGTGGGCTGTTCCTGGTGGGCGGGACATCCCCGCAGGTCGTGCTGTTTATTCTGACCTTTATATATGGTCTGGGGTTCGGCTTTGCATTTACAATCTTCACCATTATTGCACAGTCCTCTGTGGGATATAAGGAGCGCGGTTCTTCAACGGCACTGCATACGTTCATGCGTACACTCGGGCAGACCATTGGGGCGGCGGCTTTTGGTACGTGGTTAAATTTCCGTATCTCGGCTCTATCGAGTGAACAGAATCTGGCGGCAGCGGGGATTTCGGAACAGGATTTGAACGAGCTGCTGGCGCCGCATACAGATGCAGCGTTGTCGGATGAGAAGTGGGCGCTGCTGCGCAGCGTGCTTGAGGGCAGCCTGCACTCCTTGTTTGTCATTATGTTTGTTATTGCGATCATTTCGTGGGTCACCACACTGGCCCTGCGCAAACGACTGATTGTTCCTGAAGATGGAGATGCACCTCCTCAGGTGGAAGCTATGCAGAAGTAACTAACATGCCGGGTGAAGGATTGGAAGTGCACGGTAAGTAATGGCATTCGCCGGATCGATGCATATTTTCGTTATATCCTAAAAAGCAGCTGAACATCAGCTGCTTTTTATATTACAACAGGTTTGGTATGATGGACTGGAAAAAGGAGGATGAACTGATTTGAGTAAACCAAAGCTAGTTGTCCTACGACCTGTTTCCGCTCCTGTTCGAATCTTTTCAGCATTGCTGGCCTGTATTTCAATGGCTCTAATCGTTGTCCTCATGGAATACGTGCCTGCAGCTGAGCGAATGGATCATACGTATTATTATCCGTTTTGGTATTCACTGCTTATTACTGCACTAATTAGTCTAGCGATTGTCACTTTTCTTATTCTTCCACTGTCACTCTTGACGGATGCGGTGTCTATGTCCTTAGCGCGACGATTCAAAGGAGTTGCGATGCAGGTTGTTTCTATAATGATTGGTTATGTTCTACTAGCAGGATTAAGCGGTCTTCTGTTCTCTATCTTTGTGTTTCGGGAAAATACGTTTCTTTACATGGGGGCTATTCGCCAGATGTTTGTCATCACCCTGATCTTTCTAGGCTGGCAGTATGTTTTGCGGGCAGGGTCCCACGGGCTAAAAAACAATATACAAGCAAAAACCGAATGAGCCTTGGATAGGCCCATCCGGTTTTTTATTTATTTCTGTTTACTTTCAAAAGCTTTCTAGCGAGTCTGCATTATCATTATCCTGCTGCTGATGTGGTTGTGCGATGCTTATGCCGCCCCTAGCTGCTCGCTGAAAGACTTTCTGCACCGTGAGCCAGCCTGCACAGCAGCTCGGATAAAAGTTCCTTATCCTCTTCGCTCAGACCACTGACCGCCCGATCAATCTTGACTGCATAACCCGGATAGATATCATCCATCGTACGCTGACCTTCCTCCGTCAGTTCGACAAAAATGATGCGTCTATCCTGCGGACAATGTTTGCGGCGCAGCAGTCCTTTTTGCTCCAGCTTGTCAATGACATAGGTGACATTCCCGCTCTGCAACAGCAGCTGCGCGCCTACCTGTTGAATCGGCTGTGCACCTTTCATATATAACACTTCGAGCACTCCGTACGCAGTCGGATTAAATCCATGTACTTTACTTCCAGATACAGCGTGTTCATTCACACTTTTGAACGTATGGGCCAAGGTGCGGTACAGATGAA
Source organism: Paenibacillus sp. FSL R7-0652 (assembly GCF_038595045.1). Taxonomy (NCBI): domain Bacteria; kingdom Bacillati; phylum Bacillota; class Bacilli; order Caryophanales; family Paenibacillaceae; genus Paenibacillus; species Paenibacillus sp. FSL R7-0652. The sequence goes on from NZ_CP152001.1 coordinate 685,550, forward strand.
GTGAACGTTCGGTCCCGATTTCTTGTAATTCCAGCATGCTGATCCCGCCTTTCAGTGATATTTATATAAGTTGACATGATATGAAGGTTCTCTTTGCTGTATAAGTTTGAACTAAGGCTGACTTACTCCTGCACTCCAATGAGAGTATAAGGCGAGATTTTATGCTTTCGATGCAGCTTTCTTTGAGAATGCTTTTAGCTGCGCTTTTCCAGATGTATTCTCTCCCCTTCGGTCCTGGGCAAATGAAGTTAAACTTATACAATGCGTTTTGTAAAAGATCAGATCAACTTATATGAGTTGGATCATTATATCGATTGACGAATCAGTGAATCGTCTCGTTATATGTACATTGTAGACCTCTATTTTGGTGAAAAACATGCGATATGTCACAAGATTTGCATTTTTAGCATTTAAAATTTGATCATTATCATGATTTAACATACATATCCGCAATTGGAGGAGCTGTATCGATCAAAGCCCGGATCGTTAGAAAAATCATTCTGCAGGATACTCTGATCTCCGTCTCTGGCAGGAGGTTCAGAAGGGCCCTCTTCTATATAATCATTTTCATAGTGATTATTCGGAATTGATGGGGGAGAAACGGAATGACTACGACATACGCATTGGAAGGGCAGAGGACACTGAAACAGAATCGCTCTTTCGTCACATTAATGGTATCTCAGGCTGTATCTAATCTGGGAGACTGGCTTCATCTGCTGGCTATTCTGACACTGGTAGGTCTTCGCTGGAATGCAGCGCCTTTGGAGATCACTTTTGTGATGCTGTCAGCTGCGCTGCCTGTCCTGATTACCGGACCTTTTGCCGGTGCACTGGCAGATCGGTTGAACCGGAAATGGTTGATGATTACAGCCGATGGTGCCCGAATGATCATCGTGGGTGCGTTCATTTTTGCCAATCAGATTTGGCATATCTACGTGCTGCTCATTCTAAAATCTCTGTTTGATGTGGTGTTCTCTCCTGCCAAGAACGGCAAACTGAAGGAGATCGTGCCGCATCATCAGCTTGCTCAAGCTGTGTCCATCAGCTCTGTAATCGAACAGATGTCCAAAATTATCGGCCCGGCACTGGGCGGATTACTTGCAGCCGGATTTGGAATCACGTGGTGTTTTGTGCTGGATGCGGCATCATTTCTGATCTCTGGCATTATTTTATTGTGGATTCCCGGTTATCGGGTGATCCAACGGACAGATTCTGACGTAACAGGAGTAAAGGAAGAGACAGCAGGATCGACTCAAGTAAAACCATCCTTTTGGAAAGAAACAATGGAGGGCATCCGTATGCTTGCTTCCCTTCCTCGCGTAGGGACGTCACTTCTTTTGCTGGCAGCTGCGATTTTGTTTCTGCAATTTGCCGATTCACAAACGGTTGTGTTGTTCAGGCAGCTTCCCGGCATTTCGGGTGATCTGCTTGGATGGTGTGTTGCGGCAAGCGGTGTCGGAACGTTAATAGCGGCGATGAGTGTCCGGAAATGGAAAACAGCGAGCCACGGGTTAAAAATGGGGCTGGGTACCGCTGTAACAGGCCTCGTGATCGGGACGGCTGGGTTAGTTGTTGTCGTATGGCCTTCAGCAGGAATGGGCGCACAGCTGCTTCTTATTTCGTTGTTTGCCTTGGCGGGTGTGGGCATCGGGTTTGCAGTCGTGCCTTTTCAGATTCTGCTGCAGGAACAGACCCCTGAGCCAATGACAGGCAGGGTATTTGGTACCGTAGGCAGTGTGATGACAACGAGTAACATTCTCGGCCCTGTGGCAGGCGGGTTATTAGTGACTTCGTTTGGTGTTGTACCTGCGTTTGTAAGTTCAGGCATTCTGTTGACACTGCTGGGTCTATTGTATTTGTTGAAGGCAAGAGCGAAGAGTGGAGATGTGGAAGCAGTTCTTCCGGCAAAATCTGTGTCAACCAGAGAGGTGTCGTAAGTTGATTTTTGAGAGGTAATCGCCCAGCATGAAGGCGGAAATTAATTTAAATTTAAATTTTTTTTATTGAAAAATCGTTTGAGTAGATGCCTTCATGTTTAATGAGGAACAGGCAGAAATCCCTGTATTCTAATTAATCCTAAGGGGGAAACTCATATGCCTTTTCCCACCAAGGCTAGTGCGGAAAGGGGGTGAAGCAGCTTGAACTTAAAAGTAAAATTACCCAGAACAATTACTCGTCTGGCAAGCATCCCGTTAGCCATTCTGGCGGGAACGTTGGTTATGGGCATCGGTTCATCGCATGTGTATGCAGATGATGTTCAGAATCAGGCGGGTTCGAGTAAACCGTCCAGTGGATTGTCGCTAAACTTGTTTTCACGTGATGCAGATGGTGGTCTTGATCTGACCCCATCAATATCCGTGTCCACCCCACTGCTGGATGTAGAAGTTCCTTCGATCCAAGCGAATGCATCTACCGGCAAGCTGAGTGTATCTGAGCTGGAAGTAGATACACCGCTTGGATCGGCAGGAACATCGAAGATAGGCATCGATGCGAAGCAGGGGACGGTGGATCTTCCTTCAGTGCAGGCAGACACGCCTGTCATTCGAGCAGATGTATCCAGCAGCCAGGTAAATCTTAACGAAGGAACAGCTTCCCTGCCAGGCATTACTGCCGAGGTTCCTGAGGTCATCAAAGCAGAGACGTCTGCTGTGCAAACAGACCTGCGGCAAGGCAAGGTTGAACTGCCTTCCGTGACAGTTGATATTCCTGAAGTCACATCGGTAGATGTCTCGATATCGGGTGTGAACTTGAGCGAAGGCAAGGTACAGCTTCCAAAGGTGAAGGCAGAAGTGCCTGTCGCTGATGCCAAGCTTGAACTTGACCCTGACCCTGGAAAGGCAGAGGTGCAGCATCCGGTTGTAGAACAAAGGAAGCCTGCGAACATTTCGGATCAGCCTGATGTTGTGCAAACACCTAGAATTGAGAAACAATTTTCTAGTACAGCAACGGATTCACCTTCGTCTCAGGGCAAGGTGAGTGGACAGAACACGGCACAAGATGAAATACAGGTTACAAGTCAGGTGATTGATCTTGAGATCAATCCGGACTCAATCAACGAACCTACCGTTTCTCAGGCTGTGCCTGTGGAACAGGATCGTCTGAACCAGCGTGCTGAGGAGACGAATGCAAACGTATCTTTACTGGATAATGAGTGGTTGCAAATGGACACAATCTTTGGCAGATCAACAGCCGAGGACCAGAATCAGGGGAATCTGAAAATAGATCAGGTAATACCTGAAAAGCAGGATGAAGCCTCTGCACCATGGCAACCACGGACTGAACGACCGGCCAACTGGTCTGTTATGGCAATAGCTCCTTCTGCAACGAGTACCTCTACAGGTACAAGCTCCGGTTCGTCCGGTGTGGCGGGGGGCGGAGCATCCATTCCAGCTGCAGCACTGCCTTTGGCGTTAACTAGCCCGGTGATGCCGGGTTATGGTTTTGCTTTTGACATGGAACGTTTGGATGGTTTCAGCCAGTGGTCACAAGCACCACCAGGTCAGCCGCCAAAATATACCTCTTTCTCATAAAAAACAAAGGTGTTCATTCAACCAAAATTGAGAAGGAGTGTATATAATCATGAAAAAAGTGAATCGTTGGGTAAAATTGTCGGTATTGTCGGGTACGCTGGCAGCTGGATTGCTGGGAGCTTCGCAGGCAACCTATGCAGATAGCTATAACAGCAACAGCAGCGGTAATTTGGATTTGAATGCAGGTCTGCGTCTGGAACTGGGATCGTTGCTATCAGGACAACGTGACGCTGGTTACGGGAATAATGAGAGCTATGGGGGTTCCTCCAGTGCAAGCGGAGCATTAAATCTGGATCTAGGCTTAAACGCCGGTGTATCCGCAGAGAACATGAACCGTTACAATAACCATTCTTCTGATGTTACAACTCAGCAGAGCAGCACTGGCAAATTAGGTCTAGGCCTGAATGCCAGCGTGTCGGGAGAAGCAGCAGCGATGAACGAGTATTCACGAGACGGTCAGGTACGCAGCAGTAACACGAACAGCAGCTATGCAAGTGAAAGTCGCGGCATGCTGGGTCTGGGTCTGAACGCGAAAGCGGAAGGGGAGAGTGCAAGCATTGCTCAATCCGAACGCAGCAGTAACGTGAACGACCGTGATCGTACTGCAAGCAGCAGCTATGCCGGCGAAAGCCGCGGCAAGCTCGATCTGGGTCTGAACGCGAAAGCGGAAGGAGAGAGTGCAGCAGTGGCTCAATCCGAACGCAGCAGTAACGTGAACGACCGTGATCGTACTGCAAGCAGCAGCTATGCCAGCGAAAGCCGCGGTAAGCTCGATCTGGGTCTGAACGCGAAAGCGGAAGGCGAGAGTGCAGCAGTGGCTCAATCCGAACGCAGCAGTAACGTGAACGACCGTGATCGTACTGCAAGCAGCAGCTATGCCAGCGAAAGCCGCGGTAAGCTCGATCTGGGTCTGAACGCGAAAGCGGAAGGCGAGAGTGCAGCAGTGGCTCAATCCGAACGCAGCAGTAACGTGAACGACCGTGATCGTACTGCAAGCAGCAGCTATGCCAGCGAAAGCCGCGGTAAGCTCGATCTGGGTCTGAACGCGAAAGCGGAAGGAGAGAGTAAAACAATGGCTCAATCCGAACGCAACAGTAACGTGAATGACCGTGAGCGTACCGCAAGCAGCAGCTATGCCGGCGAAAGTCGCGGCATGCTGGGTCTGGGTCTGAACGCGAAAGCGGAAGGGGAGAGTGCAAGCATTGCTCAATCCGAACGCAGCAGTAGCGTGAACGACCGTGATCGTACTGCAAGCAGCAGCTACGCCAGCGAAAGCCGCGGCATGCTGGGTCTGGGTCTGAACGCGAAAGCGGAAGGGGAGAGTGCAGCAGTGGCTCAATCCGAACGCAGCAGTAACGTGAACGACCGTGATCGTACTGCAAGCAGCAGCTATGCCAGCGAAAGCCGCGGCATGCTCGATCTCGGTCTGAACGCGAAAGCGGAAGGCGAGAGTGCAGCAGTGGCTCAATCCGAACGCAGCAGTAACGTGAACGACCGTGATCGTACTGCAAGCAGCAGCTATGCCAGCGAAAGCCGCGGTAAGCTCGATCTGGGTCTGAACGCGAAAGCGGAAGGAGAGAGTAAAACAATGGCTCAATCCGAACGCAACAGTAACGTGAATGACCGTGAGCGTACCGCAAGCAGCAGCTATGCCAGCGAAAGTAGCGGCATGCTCGATCTGGGTCTGAACGCTAATGCGGATGCAGAAAGCGAAACGATGACCATGGTGGAGAGCAATCGATAATATGAGTTTTTCACTGTAATATGAAGAAGCAGGGGCTCCGGAGCCCCTGCTTCTTTTTTTATATTTAAACAAATACAATGGGTGAATCATGGTATAATTGTTATAACAGTTGAATAGTATAATTATAGGAGGAATCTAAGTGAGTAGGGTGAGAGAGATGGAACGAAAAGTAACGAAGTTTGGAAACAGCCTTGGAATAACGATGACAGAAGCATTCAAGCAAATTGGACTTGAACAAGGAGATATGGTTCAGGTAGAGGTCGACCAAACGAGCGGAGAAATTATTATTAAAAAGTCGGTCAAGGTAAATCTGCCTAACGGAATAAGTAATGATTTTATGGATACGTTAGCTTCTGTTATGGATGAGTATGATCAAACTCTGAAAGGTCTTAAAGACAGATGAGTCTCATTCGTTATTTAAATATTCAAGAAGTAATTGCGATCCATGTTGCGATGATAAAACGGTATAGCCCGGGAGAGCAGATTGGTGTAAAAGATTCTAATCTGCTTGAATCTGCTGTTCTTAGACCGCAATCATCTGCTTTTGGTGACGAAGCGTATCCGACAGTCTATGAGAAGGCGGCTGCAATTTTTCAGTCGTTAGGTCAAAACCATCCTTTTCATAATGCGAATAAACGAACAGCCTTTACTGCATTAGTCATGTTTTTACGTTACAATCATATTTACTTTAAAATGGAACAGGCCTTAGCTGAGGATTTTACGGTTGATATGGTCAACCACAAATATTCATTTGAAGATCTTACTTCGATGATTCAAACTCACTGTTGGTCTGAGGAGAAAACATAATAGGGATCAAAGAATGTATGAGCAATAAATCATCGGGTTTTGATGATTTATTGTTTTTGTTTGCCCACTTTTTGCTCAATTTGATCAAACATGATTCACAAAACTCATTTACAATATAAATAGTTCAACACGTATAAAAAGGATAAGAACAGGAGTGTTAAGCCATGCAGCATGCATCGCAGGAAGAAACAGCTTTACCTAATTCCATCCTGAACGTACATATTCGCGAAGCAGGTTACGCACCGGGGCAGTCTACGATCCGGAATATTCGGATGCATGTGGCACCGGGAGAGTTGGTCGGGATTATCGGGCCCAATGGTGCGGGTAAAAGTACAACCATCAAGACATTGCTTGGCCTGCTGGAGCATGCCGATTATGATGTAGCCATTGGCGGGGAAGGGCGATATGCCTACATTCCCGAACAGCCTGTTTTTTACGAGTACATGACCTTGTGGGAACATCTTGATCTGGCTGCAGCGGCGTATGAAATAGAAGAAGAGGTATTTGTGGCGAGAGCGGAGGAATTGTTAGTCCGTTTTGGTATGGATCATGTCCGCAATGATCTTCCAGCGAGTTTCTCCAAGGGCATGCGTCAGAAAATGATGCTCATGATCGGATTTCTTTCCTCACCGGATATCTATATTGTGGACGAGCCATTTATCGGTTTAGACCCGCGTGCAACAAAGGATTTTCTCAAATTACTTGATGATGAGCGCCGCCGCGGGGCAGGCGTGTTGATGTCTACACACGTGCTGGATACGGCGGAACGGATCTGTGACCGCTTCGTTCTGATTGCTTCTGGCCGTTCGGCTGCGGAAGGAACATTGGATGAAATTCAGGCAGCTGCGGGAATGCCGGAAGCGACTTTGTTTGATTGTTTCGATACGTTAACATCCGATTGAAGAAAGGAGCGAATTGATGGTGGAGCCCAAACGTTATACCCCGCATCTTCTATATCAGAGAAGACAGAAAGAGCATCTTCGGGAGCAGTGGCACAACTTCAAGCTGGTCGTAGACTGGACGGTATGGCTGTATCTGCTGATTCCGGGTCTGCTGTATTTTATCGGCTGGTACACGAGTTTGTGGACGAAAACACTGCCAGCCTGGACAGCCAGCCTGCCATTACCTTTACTGACAGGCATTATTGAACTAATTATCCTGACGGGTGGAGTTCTGCTTTTTGTGGAAGAAGCGGATGTATTGTTTCTGAAATCCAGAACGGCATGGATGCGAACACTGATGATGCGAGGGCTTTGGCGGGTGACGGTGTTACAACTTGGAAAAATGATGCTTATTATCGCGCTTGCTGCACCGCTGCTCGTACGTGTGTATGAGATGTCCTTATTACAGATCGTGCTGACATGTATCTGGTTGGGAACCGCAGCGTCATCTCAAGTCATTGCTATACGTATGCTCAAAGTTCGATACACAGGGTGGCGGCGCGGGCTTTTAATGATCTTACTTGTGATCGCCATGGCATGGACGACTGTACGCACATCGACGTGGATGCTTGAAGGTCCGGATACGTGGAAAATCATGCTGAGTATTGCTGCCGTGCTGCTGCTGCTCATGATGTTGATCCAGATGAGTTTACGTATGAGAGGTACATTTGAAGGAGATGTACGGGAGGACTTGCGAAGCAGGCTCAGGCTGACTGCCCTGATGTTAAGTCAGGCTGTGAGCAAACCCAAGGCTCCGCAGACACGTACGATCATTTTTCGCAAACCTCGCAAACTATTTCGTAAACGCTCCATTCCGAATCGGACGGCAGAGATTGCTTTCAAAGCATTTTTTCGCAATTCCGAGACGCTGAAGTTATTTTTACAGTTGGGTAGTTTGTCCATTGCCGCGGTAGCCCTGCCGCCGTTTCCGGTTAATGTCATCGTGTGCGGTTTACTGGTGATTATGCTGACCGTGATGCTGTACCGTGGTTGGGATGTACTCGCTGCGTCGGAGTATGTTCAGCTTGTCACGTATGATTCTGATGCGCTGCATAAAGCAGGCTCTATTATGGTGCGTATGTTACTGCTCCCACTCGCCGTACTGATGGGCTATGTGATGGGATTGTTTTGGCTGGGCTGGCTTGCCGGTTTTCTGACGGCTGCATGCACGGCGGCATTTGGTTATGTTGTAGTGTCCGCTGCAGGCTGGATCAGACAGACCCGTGCATGATTTGCATAAATGCGCTTGTAAGGAATTTGCTGCCGGGAACGCATATCACATATGCTTACTGCCCATGCTATAGAGAAAAGGTTTTGTGAATCACATGAATGTTCAAGAAATCCTGACTCAGGGATGTCTTGGATTTCAACAGGTTTCACGGACTGAGGATGAAATATCTATAGTGAGGAGAAGTTTAGCGTGATGGATAATAGTGAGCTTCAAGTGCATTTTTCCGATCCTTCGGCACTGCTTGCGGCAAAAGCAACCTTGGAGGAATTAGGCTATAAGCCATATCAATCTGCACCGCTTGAATTATATATCCCAACGGATCGCCAAGACCCGCAATCGGCTGTTGAGATTGTGCAATCCCATGGAGGGAGTGCTGTGTTTGCCTCTTCGGTGGATGAACTGGATCAGTTTCAAAGTGTATCTATTCCAGCGCATCTGGTGAACGAGGATTGGGATGAGAATTATGTACGCGGTGGGAAACAGGCGGTGAATGGCGGTCAGAATGTTGATCAAGGTGTAGACCAAGGCGAACATAATTATAGTGATGATCCCGTTTATGATGATTCGGCGGATGGATTTTCCGGCAGTGTTAAAGCTTGAGGATAGAACACGAAACAGAGGAGATCGGGAAAAGAGAGGCACGGTACCAAAGGTTAGAATTAGAGTGGCCGCAACAGCAGTGCTTGATGTCATCAACAACTCTAATAACGTGACAACACCAGTCCTAACAACAGTACCAAAAACAGTACTAAGATCAATACGAATAAAAGTACGAAGAACATTACTGAGAACAGTACGAAGAAAAGTACTAGTAACAGGACCAATTTCAGTTCTGCACACCATACTAGTCCCCAACGATGCTGCATTAGACGGCAAGATGTATCTGGAACACCAATTAGAGCTGTAAAGAAAAGTTAAAACAAAGCAAAGGGCACCCCGGTCATGGATCATGACATATGGGGTGTCTTTTTTCGCGCAAGCGTATGGTGCATTTCATGTAAGTGGCCCATCGGCCAGTGTTGTACCTGATCGTATTCTAACGATCACAGGAAACGCTATTTACTCCATTTAAGGATGTTTGAGAATCTAACGATCTCCAGAGACGTTATTTTAGTAGAAATAGCTCATTTCAAGCTGGAAAGGCCTGTTTTTTGCCAAATAGCGTTCCTAGTGATCGTTAGATTTTATAAAGGGTCAATTTTCACGAAATAAGGTTTGTGGTGATCGTTAGCGCTTGAACCATGTTTAAAGCGGCTCGCCAACTATCAGCATCACACCGAAACCGACTACAACAACCGACACTAGCCAACGTATTGATGAGCACATTAAGGCCGCGTCTGCAGCGTGCACATAACACCGATACCTGACAAATGGTAAGCAACGTTTCACCATAACAATCTGTACCTAGACACACTTCGCTTACTCCATGCACTGGCCCTTGATCCCGTACGTCAACATCGCATGGAACAGGCGCTTACCCCCGACCATGGTCGCCAAAAATAAAAAGCAGAACACCGAACACCGAACACAAACACCAAACACCAAACACCGAACACCAAACACCAAATTACCTACGCGTTAACATGTCTGTACTCCGCTGCGTGCATGCCAGCGGTGTATCCAGTGGAGAAGGCAGCTGTAATGTTATAACCGCCGGTGTAACCGTGAATGTCGAGCACCTCACCGCAAAAGAATAGTCCAGGCAGCAGCTTGGATTCCATTGTTTTAGGGTATATCTCCTTTAAGTGAACTCCGCCCCCGGTAACAAAGGCTTCTTTAAGGGATCGCGTGCCGTCTGCACGAAAAGTGAAGGACTTCATAAGTTCACACAGATGACTTAACATACCTTTCGGAAAATGATGGAATGTGAGGTCGTCCCCAATCTCGGCACGTTTCATCAAGAGGGGAATCAGTCGCTCAGGCACCCATGTTTTCAAAATGTTTTTGACAGCCTTACGTGACTCCTGTTCCAGTCCTTGCTTAACCTGTGCTTCCAGCGCAGCCGGGGTAAGGTCAGGGAAGAGATCGATGCTCAGCGTGACCTGCGTGCTCCCCGACTTCATCTGAACCTTGCGAATAAATTGACTGCAGCGAAGGGCAGCCGGACCGGATACACCAAAATGGGTGAAAATCATATCTCCACGATGGGAAATGACCGTTTTGCCTTTGGCATCCAGTACGGATAGAGCGATGTCACGCAGAGACAAGCCCTGCAGCTCTCTGGACTGAATCCAGCTCTCCCCGGAAACAATCGGCACCTCGGTTGGATATAACTCAGTAATGGTGTGACCCGCTGCTTCAGCCCAAGGATATCCGTCCCCGGTCGAACCGGTTTGCGGCACGGATTTGCCGCCCGTTGCGATGATCACAGAGCGGCTGTGAATAATTTTGCCAGAGGCCAGTTTAACCCCCTGCACATGCTGACCGTTCTGAAGAAGTTCTTTGACGGGTTCTTTCGTACGGATCTCTACGCCAAGGGAGACGATTTTACCCACTAGCGCATCAACAACCGTTTTGGCTTTGTCTGTGACCGGGAACATTCGGCCGTTATCTTCTTCTTTCAAGGCAATACCGAGATTTTCAAAAAAACGCATGATACCCTGGTTGTCCAGATTTTGAAACGAGCTGTATAAAAAGCGTCCATTACCCGGAATGTGGCGAATAAGCTCATCTGTTTCTTTGGCATTGGTTACATTGCAGCGTCCTCCGCCGGAGATGCCCAGTTTGCGGCCTAATTGATCTCCTTTATCCAGCAGCAGCACAGATGCTCCGTGCTCAGCAGCTGCCACACAAGCCATCAGACCTGCGGAACCGCCGCCTATTACAATAACGTCATACATTCATGATTACCTTCTTTTTGATTGATTTTGTCTGTTTTTTATAGACAATGTCTACTTCTGCCTTTTTCTGAAATCAGACAGGCTTATAAAGTGTTCTATTTTGCAGCCTTAAGCGATATATTGTAATAAACTGTCGCCTATGTTTTAATCAGAATTAATGAGGGAATGTGCGGGCAGAGGAGGAGATGACGTTGTGGTTGCGTTAAAGGACATTCTTTTACAAGTACTGCTGGCCGGATCGGCAGTATTCCTGATTCCCTTATTTTATCTGGGTCTCTCCAAACAACAGGTCAAGCGAATAGATCATGCAGATAAAGTGAGTATCAGTTTTGCGGCAGCGAGTGTGTTCAGTATGCTGCTGTGTCTGCTTTTTGCGTTATCTGAAGGTACCGAGACCGTTCCTATATCCATGAGTATTATCCCGGTTACACTGGCGATTCTATATTGTAAAGTCCACATAGGTGCAGCCTTGTCTGTTCTACATATTCTCTTCTATTTTCTCTTAGCACATTCCTATGATCTGTACGGATTTTTTCTTCACACCGGTATTCTTCTCTATCCTATTGTATGGTTGTCTGCCAAACGATTCAAGCACAATGCATGTTCTCGCAAAATGGGTATGGTCATTGCTCTGGTTACCGCCGAATTGGCTGTATCGAGTCTGTTATGGGTCATCTCCGTCTATCCGGATACAGCGTATTCGAAAGTTTACCTCATTTTGTCCTCATTCGGATATGTGGCAGGTGCACTGGCTGCAGGCAGTATGAGTCAGCTGTGGCTGGAACGGATGAAACGTTATCGCGGAATGGAGCGGCAGCTTTCCGAAGTGCATCAATACTACTTGACCGAAACGGAGAAACTGCACCAGATTTTGAATGCGGTTCCTCTTTCAATAGCTACGGTGGATATTGAAGGCAAAGTGGTTTTTGTTAATGAACTGATGAAACAGACAGCGAAGGAACAGCTGCCCTGCACTTCAGCTCAGAATCTGATCGGGCAGCATGCCAGTCAATTTGTAGAGCAGGAGCAGGCTGACAAGATGGATCACAGCATTCATCAAGCCGTGGTACATGGTGAAGTGAATGTACTGACGGTCCGGTACGGCTCACATGTATTTCTGTCCCGGACGGTACCGATCTATGCTTATACGGCGAATGGCTCTAAGGAAGTCTCGGGAGCGATGATCATCATTCAGGATGTGACCGAACTTGAGATGCTGCGCAGCGAACTGGATAATGTAGATCGTCTCAGCCTGGTGGGGCAGATGGCGGCGAGCATTACACATGAGGTGCGTAATCCGATGGCTGTGGTGCGGGGATTTCTCCAGTTAATGCAGGAAAAGAGCCCGGAATCTCTTGATCATTATTACCGGATCGTAATGGAGGAGTTGGACAGAGCCAACAGCATCATTAACGACTTTCTGTCTCTGGCTCAGAATCGGATAGCGGAGAAAGAAGAATCGCAGCTGCACGACATCATTCATGAACTCAGTCCGCTGCTCTGGGCAGATGCCAATCTTCGGGGACAGAGCATCGAGCTGATGCTGGCTCATAATGTGCCGAAACTGCATCTGAATTCCAAAGAAATCAAACAGGTCGTACTTAATCTTGCCCGGAACGGAATGGAAGCCATGACTGAAAAAGGTGTGCTTACCTTGGAAACACGAATGGTGGATGACAAGGTTGAGCTGTGTGTACACGATACAGGTCCTGGTATTCCGCCGGTGAAGCAGGAGAAGCTGTTCGAACCATTTTATACAACCAAAGCAAAAGGTACCGGACTTGGATTATCCATGTGTCTAAGCATTGTTGAGCGGCACAACGGCACAATTACGGTTGAATCGGAGGAAGGACAGGGAACTACGTTCAAAGTTGCCTTCCAGCGCTAGAGAGTCAGCATATTTTGCCAGACCCTGAGTCATAATAAGTAAGGGAAAGCTGTTCCGCAGGTGTTGTCTGAACCTTGCTTTCATTGCTTGGGGATGTATAATAGGAATAGCACAGTGTATCCATTTTTTTCGATATGGACGCATCTGTCTGTGCATGGCTATTGTCCTCTAACTTTTCAAACGAGATCATAGAACAACCATTATAAGGAGTGAAACTGAATGTCGATGTCATTTGATCAATACATGAAAGATATGGTTCAGCCGATGCGGGATGAGCTGACTCGTCTGGGAATCCAGGAGCTGCGCACACCGGAAGAGGTTGAAGCGAGTCTGCCGGATGCCAAAGGAACAGCACTGGTTGTAATTAACTCTGTATGTGGATGTGCAGCAGGTCAATGTCGTCCAGGGGTTGCTCAGGCACTTCAGAACGATATTACACCGGATCACCTCTATACTGTATTTGCAGGTCAAGACAAGGAAGCAACGGCGAAAGCACGTGAATTCTTTGCGCCATATCCACCATCCTCACCGTCCATCGCATTGATGAAAGACGGAGAACTCGTTCACTTTATTGAGCGTCACCAAGTGGAAGATCGTTCAGCAGAGGAAATCGCGGCTGATTTGACCAGTGCATTTGACCGTTACTGCCGTTAATCCGCTCCATAGAACGCCCCGCACTTCGGATGCCCGATGCCGGGGCGTTTCATTTTGGACAGATCAGGTTATTGAACCATTCGAACCTTTCAAGCTGACCCATAACCAAACTTCTATTCAACAAAACTTCCATTACTGTAGAAACGGGGTGTATGAACGATGAGTTTGCAGCAACAGATCATCGCCGAATTGAAGGTTAAACCGAGCATTAATGAAGCCGAGGAAGTACGTAAGCGTGTGGATTTCCTGAAGACATATGTGAAAAATTCCGGTACCAAGGGACTGCTGATTGCGATCAGCGGGGGGATTGACAGTGCAGTAGCGGCAGCGCTTTGCAAACAAGCCACAGACGAGCTTACCGCAGAGAACAATCAGGAATACAAAACGCTGGGTGTGTTCCAGCCTTATGGAGAGCAGGCGGATATCCAGGACAGCTATGCGGTAGCGAAAGCGTACGACCTGAAACATGTTGTGGAAACCAATATCGAAGATGCTGTGAATGAGATTGCGCTTGAAGTGGAGCAGGGATTCAAATCTCTTGGAAGTCCGCGCCATATGACTCATCAAGGCAAGGGGAATGTGAAAGCAAGAACACGTATGGTGATGCAGTACGCTCTCTCATTTGAAGAGAATCTGCTGGTTGTAGGTACGGATCATGCATCCGAGGCGATCACAGGTTTCTACACCAAATGGGGCGATGGAGCCGTGGATATCACACCGCTGAGCACGCTCAACAAACGCCAAGTACGTCAGCTGGCTGCGTACCTGAAAGTGCCGCAATCCATTCTGGACAAAGCTCCTTCAGCAGGACTATGGGAAGGACAAACCGACGAGGACGAGCTGGGCATTTCATATGAAGCGAACAGCGATTACCTTGAAGGTAAGCAGATTGACCCTGCCGCGCAGGAGCGTCTGGAAGCTTTTTATACACGTACACATCACAAACGCAATGCGATTCCCGGTATCTAAGGTTGGGAATTGGGAAATATAATTCGAGCAGCAGGGTTTATTTTGCAAATGAATCGCTGCTTACAAAAGAGAGTCTCTGCCTTAAGCAGCGGCTCTTTTTGTTGTTTTACATCCACATCTCGCCCGTTTTATGGATACCACAACTCCGTACGTTTGTACTTTTGACAATTTCAATTTATACGATGCCGCGTGAGTTCCAAGTCCACAGTCGTTAAACAATAGGATGAAGATTATTATATTGAACTGCTGAAAATTTTAGCAAAAGTGGAAATGCGGATAACAGATACTCGCATCCATGCACGCCTCCTGCTACAATAGAATACGTGTTCGGGAAACTGCACATGAATTGAACTACGAATTATCTTTTACAGTCTAAAAGATTAAGCAGGTGAATCGTTATGATATATGGCATCGGTAACGATGTTTTAGAGATTCGACGTATGCACAGGCTGCTGTCCGGCCGTCAGGCAGAAGCATTGATGAAACGTATTATGACTCCGGCTGAACGGGAAATCGCGGCCAGGCGCGGGAAGCGGATGGCAGAGTTCGTATCGGGTCGGTTTGCGGCCAAAGAGGCAGTGTCCAAGGCTTTTGGCTGCGGGATTGGCGCTGTGATGGGATTCACTGATATCGAAGTACTGCCTGATCCGTCAGGACGGCCGGTTGCCTCACTGTCCAGTCGGGCTTGGGAGCGGTTGCAACTGCCGTACGATAAACAGTATGAGATTCATCTGAGCATTACACATCAGACAGAGCTGGCAGCGGCATTTGCCATTGTGGAGCAGGTATATGAGATCGACAGAGAAAAGGAAGAGTGGAAGTAGCGGGGAAAAGGAAAGGAAGGGCATATGGGTTTACAAGAACAGAAACGACATTTCAGCGTGAATCTGCTGGATTGGTACATGGTTAATCGTCGGGATTTACCGTGGCGTCGCCACAATAATCCGTATTTTACGTGGGTATCGGAGATCATGCTGCAGCAGACACGGGTAGATACGGTCATTCCGTATTTTAATCGATTTATCGGCAATTTTCCGACCGTGCAGGCTCTTGCGGAGGCACCGGAGGAAGAGGTGCTGAAGAATTGGGAAGGACTCGGATATTATTCAAGGGCACGTAATCTTCAGGCGGCGGCAAGACAGGTGATGGAGCTGCATGGTGGAGAGATGCCGCAGGACAAGCAGAGCGTCTTTGCATTAAAAGGGGTCGGCCCGTATACAGCCGGGGCCATTCTCAGCATTGCCTTCAACCAGCCGCAGCCTGCGGTGGACGGCAATGTCATGCGGGTGCTGTCCCGATACTTCCTCATCGATGAGGATATTATGAAGGGCAGCACGCGGGTTTTGATGGAAGAGCTCGCGGGAGAGCTCATTCCGGAAGGGCGAGCGCGTGATTTCAATCAGGCGCTGATGGAACTTGGTGCGCTGGTGTGCACACCCAAAGCGCCGCACTGCTTGACTTGCCCGGTGATGGAGCAGTGTTCCGGCAGAATTGCCGGAAGAGAGCTTACGCTGCCGGTCAAGACCAAAGCCAAGCCGCCGCGCCCTGAGCAGCGGCTGGTTGCCCTGGTAGAAGGCCGCGGCGTGCATCGCGGCCGTGTGCTTGTACGTCAGCGTCCACAGACTGGCCTGCTGGCCCGGATGTGGGAGCTGCCCCATGTGCTGGCGGCGCCTGCCGCAGCGGGGAAGGCGGCAGTGCCGCTGGCGGATGAGCCGGCCATGGCTCTGCTGGCCGGCAGTCTGTGGGCGGAAGGCTTCGCTGCCCGCCCGGAAGGGCTGGCCACCCATGCGGAGCATGTGTTCAGCCATATTGTTTGGAACCTGCAGGTGTACAAGTGTACCGAGCAGGACCAGAGCAGTGAGCTTCCGCTGATCGCTGCGGAAGCCAGAGCCGCCTACGATGCGCAAGCGGCATCACTGGCGGGATCGGCTCCAGCTGCCATGTCATCTGCATCCGCTGATCCTGTTAATACAGATGCTGAGGATGCATCCGTAAAATTCACATCGGCTAAAGCTGATGTGTCAGAGCTGGGCTTGACCAGTGCGGCAGGTCAATCAGGCTTGCTTGGTGAACATAGTGAGCTGCTTCCAGTATCCATCACTGCTAGAGCGGCACAGGAAGCCCTGACAGGCAAAAGTGATGGGCTCACTTACCAGTGGATCGGATTGGAAGATATGGAGAAGCTGGCTTTTCCTAACGTCTTCCTGAAGCTGCTTCGTAACTATTTCGCAGGAGCCTATGATGTAACAGAGTAAATAAAGACCATTCAAGTGTTTAGAAAAAAGGAGTGCTTGAGTTACGCCTGAACGCATGGACAATAGTTTTCATATTTAGCGGCGGGGTAGAGTAACCAACAAAGTATGCAGCGAGCTGTAGGACGTATGGGAGCAAGGTGTTCAAGTAACCAAAGATTATGCTCGTAATATAGCGGTACGAGCATTCAATAGAGCAAACTGCAGCCACGTTGCGGAAGTAAGCATTAGAGTGTGTGAGTGAGCTGTAGAATGCAGGTCAGCTATGAGTGCTAGTACTAACTGAGTATGTGCTTGAGCCGTGGTGGAGGAGCAGCGCTAGTGTCTGCGTGCGAGTCAAAGTGTGCAAGCAGCCGATAGCGTATGCGTATAAGCCAGAGGTGTGCGAGTAACCTGCGAAGTAAGTGAGCAAGGCAGAATGTACAAGAGTTTAATAAAGTTGGAGACGGTGCGCTGCTTGAGGTATGGGCCAGCTCTAACGATCTCCAGACACCTTATATTGTGAAAAAAGGGGCCTGAAAAATTTTAACGATTCTGAGAGACGCTATTTGGATGCGATTTACTCATAAGGTGCAGTTTTACTGAGGAAATAGGTGAATAGCGTCTCTGGAGATCGTTAGAATTCTAATGGACTGGAAAATGGGCAAATAGCGTTTCTGGAGATCGTTAGCTTAGATTGATAAGCATTGACAGCTGCTGCATTGGCGAGCACTTTCTGGTGCATCATGACTCGATGACGTCTAACATTCTCCAGGGCGCCTGCCGTGGTGTGTCCCGGCACCCGCCGCAGTATCCCCGTGGCTCCCCGCAGTGAGCCCCCGGCCCATGCTGCCTGATGGCTTAGCGCTGTCAGCCCATCCCGCTGTGTAGGTTACGCCGCCCTGTACCCGCATTAATGTTCCGGCGTATCCACATGCCGATACGCCGCGCACATTAAAAAAAGCCTGAATCGGTCACAAGGATCGATTCAGGCTTTTTATTCTAACCGCAGTCTTATTTCGCTGCAGCGTAACGTTTGTTAACTTCATCCCAGTTGATTACGTTCCAGAATGCAGAGATGTAATCAGGACGTTTGTTTTGATATTTCAGGTAGTACGCGTGCTCCCACACATCCAGACCCAGAACCGGAGTCAGGCCTTCGAAGAGCGGGCTGTCTTGGTTAGGTGTGCTGGTGATGGACAATTTGCCATCTTTGCCTACAACGAGCCATGCCCAGCCGGAACCGAAACGAGTTGTAGCTGCTTTTGCAAAGTCTTCTTTGAACTTGTCAAAGCCGCCCAGTTCGCTGTCGATTGCTGCTGCGATCTCACCTGTAGGTGCGCCGCCGCCGTTTGGTCCGATGATTTCCCAGAACAAGCTGTGGTTAGCATGTCCACCGCCGTTGTTGCGAACCGCTGTACGAATGTTTTCCGGTACGCTGTCGAGGTTAGCGATCAGATCTTCCAAGCTTTTGTTTTGCAGTTCAGGAGCGCTTTCCAGAGCTGCGTTCAAGTTAGTTACATAAGTGTTGTGATGGCGATCGTGGTGGATTTCCATCGTTTGTGCATCGATATGTGGTTCCAGTGCATCGTTAGCGTAAGGAAGTGCTGGTAATTGAAAAGCCATAGTGAAATACCTCCTGAGAATTTGTAATTTGTTGTTAAGGTACATATGTAATAATACCCCTGCCTCTATTATTAAACCGCATTCGGGATAATTAATCAACATTTTTGTTTATTAAGTCCCCTGAACTGTTAATCGAAAGCCGGGCCTGAGATTACAAACATATTTTACCCGATTTGAATAATATTATGAGATATTGATAGATATAATCGGCAAAATGTAAACAAAAACAATGTAAACGTTTACAATAAAGCGCTTTCAGAAGAAAATGCGTGTTTTATGGAGTAAAGTGTGGTTTAATTGACGAAGAAGCGGTATTTTCTCGTTTTTTGTCATTATATGAACATCGGGTTTTTGGTAAAAGGGGACCCCCTTTTTTGTAAAACCTCATCTAAGCTAACGAAAAGGGAGATTTAAGACATGCACGTTCGTTCCTTTCAGTTGAGTGATGCAAGCCAGATGACGGAGCTTCTCCAGGTTGCACTATCGGAAGAGTGTTATGAGAACACGATGGGCCCGTTTGCCCGTCAATTGTCATGGGATTCTGACCTGATCATGGTTGCGGAAGAAGAGGGAGACCTCGTTGGCGCCTTGATCGGTACGATTGATCAAAACCAGGGATGCATCTATCGTATTGCGGTTCATCCAGACTATCGTCGCCGCGGTGTCGGCAAAACACTTGTCGAGGCTATGGAACAGCGATTCCAGCAGCGCAAAGTCAGCCAGATATGGGTGGCCGGTGATGAGCACAACAAAGCAGCCATGCCTTTGTACGAAGCAATGGGGTATGGTGCGAGTAAGATTCTGAGTGCTTTTCAGAAACTTAGTATTTTGTCCAAGGCTTAAGCGGTGCAGGTGAATTCGGTGTAGTTAGACAAAGAAATATAAGCTTTTCATTTCATATTAGGCATATCTGTTCACGCAACTTGGCGTGATCGATATGCCTTTCTATTTTTATGAGGAGGCAGCGCTTGATATGCGTCCTTCTTTTCTTTTTCCGAGATATGGGTTTAGAAACGAGTGCACTCGTCCTTATCCTTTATACTGGTGGGCATCTCCAATTGTTTCACACTTCCAAATAGAGTAGACTAAAAGGGAGTAAAATTCCTGGTTGTACGTTTAATCTACAAACCGATAAATGAGGTGTCCCTTTGAATTCTAATATGCCTTCCGTGGATTCGACTGTTGAAGAGCAAAATCAGAAGTCTGCGCCTGAGCAAGCAGGCAAGTCCTGGACAACCGAACTGTGGGATTGGGTGAAGACCATTGTGGTTGCTTTTGTAATCATGATGCTGCTCAACCTGTTTGTCTTTAATCTGTCGATGGTCAAAGGGCAGTCCATGCAGCCAACCCTGGTGGAGTCTGATCGTTTGTTTGTGAACAAGATGGTTTATCATTTTGGCGAGCCAGCTCGATCGGATGTCATTGTGCTGCGTGACCCGAGTGAAGATGTGGGGAAGAAGGATTATCTGGTGAAACGGATTGTTGGACTGCCGGGAGATACAATTGAGGTCAAGGACCATCATTTATATGTTAATGGCGTGCAGCAGACAGAGAGTTATACCGACATTGAGGTACAGGACCCTGATTTCGGGCCGATAACGCTTGAGCCAGACCATTTTTTTGTGATGGGTGATAACCGTCATGAAGGTAAAAGCAAGGACAGCCGTGTGTTTGGAAGTATAACTTCCAGTGAGATCGTGGGCAAAGCCGAGTTTATTTTCTGGCCGTTCTCGGAGATGAAAAAGCTGTAAAATGTTGGATCGCAACAACTTCAGAGCGCATGATGCGTTTAACCATACAGGCACGTAGGCTGTAAATTCAATTTTATGCAAGTCATATACCGTATAGCTAAGCGCCTGATCTCTTAAGTGAGTCGGGCGTTCATTGTTTACAGATTACGTGTCTGACAGAAGAGAGGGAGAAGGAAATGACGAGCGTACGGACCGGGGCAGTACAAGGCGCCTCCGTATGGGAGACGTTAAAGCAGGAAATCAAGGCAGCAGGCCCGGAACTGGGTATAGATGATATTGGATTCGCCGCGGCGGACCCTTTTGTGTCCCTTAAATCACTGCTGGAACAGTCTCGGGATAAGGGATATGCGTCGGGGTTTGAAGAGCCGGATATCGAAAAAAGGGTGCATCCCGCCCTGCAGGACGGCGAACCTGCTTCCCTGATCGCCATAGCTGTAGCTTACCCGTCCAAAATGGTAAACCCGCCGAAGTCGGAACCTGGCGCGTACCGCGGCATTTTCGCTCGTTCGGCTTGGGGGCAGGATTATCACCAGGTGCTTCGCAAAGCAATGGATAAGCTGGTGGATTTTATTCGTGAACGCGTACCCGAAGCAATGATTGAAAGCATGGTGGATACGGGGGCGCTTGTGGATCGGGCAGTCTCGCAGCGTGCCGGAATCGGCTTTAGTGCCAAAAACTGTGCTATTATCTCGCCGAAGTTTGGTTCTTGGATTTTTCTGGGCGAGCTGGTGACGAATATTCCATTTCCGCCTGATACGCCCGTAACCGAAGATTGCGGTGAATGTACGAAATGTATCGATGCCTGTCCTACAGGTGCGCTGGTTGGCCCAGGCCAATTAAATGCACAGCGCTGTATTTCTTTTTTAACCCAAACCAAAGGGTTTCTGGATGAAGAGTTTATGCTCAAAATAGGCAACCGTCTATACGGGTGTGATACATGTCAGATTGTATGTCCGAAGAATCGGGGCAAGAACTGGGATCATCATCCCGAGTTTCATCCCGATCCGGAGGTTGTAAAGCCGCTGCTGCTGCCGCTGCTGGATATCGGTAACCGTGAATTCAAAGAGCGTTTCGGGCAAAGTTCCGCCGCATGGCGGGGCAAAAAACCGATTCAGCGCAATGCGGTCATTGCACTGGGCAATTTCAAAGACAAAAGCGCTGTACCTAAACTAACACAGGTACTAAAGCGTGATCCGCGTCCGGAGCTGCGGGGAACCGCCGCCTGGGCGCTGAGCAGAATTGGAGGGGAAGAAGCCATGAGAGCTATTGGGGAAGCTGCCGCGATCGAACAAGATGGGAACGTGCTGAGTATGCTGCAGAAGGCCAAGGAGAGATTGGTATCTTCCGAGACCATACCCGATCAGTCACAGGCTGAGCAGCGGAATACGAAGCAGCAAACCGATGAAATGAAGATTACGCAGCAAGAGGAGCTGCCGCAAGTAAAGAAGCCAGAACATCCAGAGGCAGCCAAAATTTTGTCTCATGTAAGAGACACTGAATTTGGACTGGATGCCGCGTGGGCTGGCAGTATGAGTAAAAATGAAGGTGATCATGAAAATTCAAGTGAACAGCCGGCTGCTCCTGCCAAGCCGGAAGCAGCTGCGTGGAAACCTTCTGCAGTCACGGGGATTCACGGCAAGCCTGTATATTATGATGAACTGCTGACACCGATTGGCACGCTTACCTTATGTGCAGTCGATGAGGGGTTGTGCCATATTGATTTTGGTGCTTTTCATGTACGGGAAGCCCACCTGCAGCAGTGGGCTCGTACGTGGATTGGGGAGTACCGGTATGAGAGAAATGAAGAGAAGCTTAGTGAGGCTGCTGAGCAGCTGCGGCAGTATTTTGCAGGAGAGAGAAAGACGTTCGACCTCCAGCTTGAACGGTATGGAACAGCATTCCAGCTACAAGTTTGGCAGGTTCTGTCCGATATATCTTATGGAGAAGCCTTAACCCACGAACAGGTTGCGGAAAAGATCGGCCGGCCCAAGGCTGTACGCGCAGTTTTGGATGCCATTAGCAAGAATCCGATCCCGATTATTATTCCCTGTCATCGCATGAGCGGTAAAGATGGCACCCTGGTGGGTTACGCAGGCGGTCTGCAAACCAAAGAGCAATTGCTCACATTGGAGCAGCAATCGTAAGAGCGGGGGACGTTCATGAAGTATGTAAACGTGGAGAGCGTGGAGGCGGGGGAGATTCTGGGCAAAACGGTATATTCCAGTAACGGAACAGTGCTGTTATCTGCCGGAGTCCAGCTTACCGTGTTTATGGTCAATACGCTGAAGCGTATCGGGGTAACCACGCTGTACATCCAGGATGAAGCGTATAAAGATGTGGATACAGAAGATATTCTGGACGAAGCCACGAAACGGGCGATTATCAATGAGATGAGTGTGACACTTGAAGCGGTAAGATCCGGGAAAGACTGGAGTCCGAAGAAAGTTGCACTCAGTATCGACAAACTGCTGAATGATGTGCTGAACGGGCGCGAGCTGCTTGTACAGTTAACAGATATCCGTACGAAGGACAATGCGCAGTATGTTCACGCGATGAACGTATGTTTGTTGTCCTCGGTTATCGGCCTGAATATGGGACTCAACTACAATCAACTCAAAGATCTGGCCGTAGGTGCACTGCTGCATGATATTGGAAAAGTAGGCGAGCCGCCCGGCGGCAGCGGCACATCCACTTCTTCGCTGCACCATACGTGGCGCGGGTTCGAAGTGATCAAGAACAAGCGGGAGTTCAGTCTACTTGTTGCCCATACCGCGCTGCAGCATCATGAACATGTCGATGGCAGCGGAATACCCAGAGGTATCAAGGGCAAGGATATTCATCTGTTTGCCAAAATTGTCAGTGCAGCAAACATCTATGATAATCTGATTAATGGATTGTCGGGCAGCCCCCTGCTTCCGCATGAAGCGTGTGAGAAAATGATGGCATTGTCAGAAACGAAGCTGGATCGGGAGATCCTGATTGAGTTCAACAAAAGCGTATCTGTATATCCCAATGGGACTGCTGTCCGGCTGTCCACCAAAGAAACCGGCGTTATTGTCCGTCAGCATCGAGGGTTACCGGGCAGACCGGTCATCCGGGTAGCGCGAGGCAGCACCCGTTATTCGCTGGACGTTATTGAAATTGACCTGGCCAAACAGACTACGGTCTTTATCGAAGGTGTGCTCACATAAGCCCATTTAACTGGAAAATGCGTTTGCTCACGGCGTGTGGAAATGCTATGATAACTCTCAGGAAATCCGGTCGGTGACATGTGTTCATCATAAGGATGATTTTTCATAAATTATGGTGTGTACTGGCACAGATCATCAGGTTTTTTAGATTGCATACAGAGGTGTCTAAGAGATGGAGATTGTAATACCGATTATTACATTGATTGTGGGTCTGGTCGGTGGATTTTTCATCGGGGTGTTCTACCTGCGTAAACAGCTTGAGAAAATGCAAAGTGACCCTGACATGCTGCAGAAAATGGCAAAGCAAATGGGGTACAACCTGAACGGCAAGCAAATGCAGCGTGCCCAGCAGATGATGAAGAACCAACAGCCGGGCGCAAAAATGCCTCAGCCGAGTCAGCATCCTGCGCGTAAAAACTCGGGCCGCCGAAAATAATAGCTGGGAAAGATTAAACCGCTTGCAGTATGTGGTTCGAAAGGAGGCGCTTGGCAGTGGCTGGCGTTAAAGATTATTTGAATTCCAAAGTATCCGACAATCGGGATAAGATCGAGTATCATGTTGAACAGATTCTCAAATTGATCGGAGAAGACAGCACACGTGAGGGGCTTCTGGAAACGCCTGCACGTGTAACACGGATGTATGAAGAAATTTTTGGCGGGTATGAAGTGGACCCCCGTGACGTACTGGGTGTCACTTTTGACGAGAATCACGAAGAACTGGTGATCGTGAAAGATATTGTGTACTACAGCCAGTGCGAGCACCATATGGCACCGTTCTTTGGTAAAGTACATATTGGGTACGTACCAAGCGGGAAAATTGTGGGTTTGAGCAAAATGGCACGTCTGGTCGAAGCTGTAACACGCCGTCTTCAGGTACAGGAACGCATTACGTCACAGATCGCCGACATCCTGACGGAAGCGGTAGCACCGCATGGTGTGATGGTGGTCGTTGAAGGCGAGCACTTGTGCATGTGCTCCCGCGGTGTGAAGAAACCGGGAAGCAAGACGGTAACGTCTGCAGTACGCGGATCTTTCCGTGATAACCCTGCACAGCGTGCCGAGTTTCTGTCTTTGGTGAAAGAGTAAATGAACAATAAGCCGAGTTCCTTGGGGAACCGGCTTATTTATATATGTTTTATCCATTGTGAGTTGAAGTACATATGAATTCATTAGTCGGAGGTTACGGAAGATGAGCATACCATCTCAAGCCGATCAACTGCCTGAGCCGGAGAAGAGTGATTTGAATATGGCTGCAAAAGGGATGTTTGTCGAAAAGCCTTCCTCGCTGCGTCTGCAGATTTGGGAGACACCGCTTATGCGCCGCGGCAGCAGTGTGCTGGATGCATTTGCATGGGAAGAAGTCATGTGCAGACGTGTAGGAGCAGGAGACCTGCCTGTCGCCCATATTTGGAGGCATCCGGATGCCTTTGTGGCCGGGCTGCGTGACCGAAGACTGCCGCAGGCTGTCGAAGCAATGGAACGCATCAGAGGTGAGGGGACAGCCGTATGTGTACGGCCATCTGGCGGTGCTGCGGTTCCGTTGAACCCGGGAGTAGTGAATGTATCACTAATCCTGCCTAATCCGGGGCATGCGATTAACATCCATGATGATTTTCGCGAGATGGCCTCGATTATAGCCGAGTCTTTGACACCTTGGTCGGCCCAGGCGCAGACCGGGGAAGTGCAGGGAGCCTTTTGCCCTGGAGATTATGACGTCAGTGTTAGCGGATTGAAATTTTGCGGTATTGCCCAGAGGCGGCAGGCCAAAGCTTATATTATTACAGCCTTTATCATTGTAGAAGGCCGGGGAGATGAATTGGCTGCTGCAGTACGCAGTTTTTATGAAGAAGCTTCGGGCGAAGCAACCGAAGGATATCCTGAGGTAAAGCCGGGTACCATGGCAAGTTTGCAGGAGCTGGCAGGCGTGCCATCCAGTGCGGCGTATACAGCATCGCTGGTGCGTACGCTGCGCAGGAGATATCCTCATTCACAGACAGAGCGGGTGCTTTCTGTTGGCGCGGATGAAGTGCTGCTGACGGCAGAGCAGATGAAACAGCGTTATGATTAAGTTCTTTTTCAGCAGGCTTGGAATTGGGTAACAGAGATGGTATGATGTGATTTCGGAAGGAGAGGATAGAGTGGAAACATTGAGATATACATACCTGTATGAGGTCGTTTCGACAGGTGAAAAATCAGAGTTCAGCCAGATGGCAGCCAGCAAGGAAGAAGCTGCTGCCCTTATTGTGGCGCGTATTGCTGACCTGGAGTTCACAGAGGAGTCCGATATCAAGCTGGGCGACCTGATCGCCATCAGCAAGCAGGTTGGCGACAACTATGTGGCGTGCGAGGGCTGTGCTTCATAATACAGCGATGTTATGTATGAAGTGTAATATGGATTAATATTTGAGGCGGATCTCTACGAAGAGATCTGCTTTTTTTGCTGCTAATTTAGCAATGGAAAGCAGATAACATCGAAAAAAACGTGAATAATGTCGGTTTTTGTTCAGAAAATGTTCAGAATATTTTGCTAAGATTCCATCATAGATGCAAACCAATCTCATTGAGAAGGAGATCAACAATATGAAGGATAGCACGGAAGCTGCATTCGGGTGTAGGGCGCTCCAGAGATTAACGAAGATGTTTATTGCAATGATCATGATGCTGGCTTTACCATTTGCTGCATGGGGGGCACAGGTGGCTAGAGCGGATGCAGGCATTCGAGTGCTGTCACCTTACCTGCTCTCACCCCATTCGGCTAAAATTACTCTAAAATCAGATTATAAAGCCACAGTGTATTATGATCTGCAAGCCAGTATTCTCCCGGACATTTCCGATCCCGAAGGCAGCAAAGCGAATGCGTTAGCAAATCACACGTATTTCGAAATAGAGCCTGGTGAAGAAAAGACTATTGTTCTCAACAATCTAAATCCCGGCTCTGAATATTCACTTATTACACTGGAGGAGGGGGAAGACTCCCTTCTTCAGCTTATTGAGGCTGTAGGGTTTGTAACTTTAATAACTCCTGATCAGGTTAATGCCAAGCTGATTGATGGCAGGGTGAAATTGAGCTGGACAACAGAAGATAACCGGACATACACCGTCTATAAGTATGAAGGTGCTGCGGCTCCAACCAATCCCGGCGACTGGATTGACATAACGAGTACCCTTTCCGCAGAAAACGAAGTTCCGGACTTGGTAGATGGAAGAACCTATATTTTTGCGGTCACATCGACGTATCACTCAGAAATGGAACATGCAGTTTCTGATTATGTCGTCTCTAATGCAGTCACACCTGGTTTGCCGGAGGCACCTGCCACGCTTACTCCACAGGCAGCCAATGGAAAAGTGCAGTTGAATTGGACTGGCGTCCCTGAGGCAGATGGGTACATCGTATATATGTATCAGGGCAGCGATGCGCCGCAAGACCCGGCAAGCTGGACTCAAATCGCAGGACCGGTAAATGTGCTGCATTATACCGTTTCCAATCTAACGAGCGGCCTGCCTTATGTGTTTGCTGTTCGGTCTTCCAAACATGCCATTTTATCAGAATTTAAAGTCTCGACATCCGTGACTCCTCAAGCCCCAAGCAGCGGCGGTGGTGAAGTGATCGTGACACCAACACCAACACCTTCTCCATCCACATCTTCAACAGCTGCATCTACCGCTCCGCAGAAGGAAAGCATTAAAGTGGATGTGGAAAATGGCGAGCAGGCTTCGACCATTGACTCGCTGGAGATCAGCCGAACCCGTGAAACAGACGGTACGGTAAAAGACGAGCTTGGGCTGTTTCCGGGTAAGGCGCAATCTATTATTGATCAGTTGAAGAAAACGGGCTCGCGTACAGCAGTTGTTCTTATTCCCGATGGCAGGGATGAAGTCTCCCGGTGGGATGTGAAACTGGCGCAGCAATCGGCCCGGTTGTTTACAGAGCATGGAATCGATCTGGTGATCTCCAACCCTAACGTAAAAATTACGATTCCGGCTGCCTCATTGAAGGACAGATCGGATGATGTATATTTCCGTCTGGTGCCGGTGAAAAAGCAGGAGACACGTCAGGAGATTGAACAAAGATTACGGGCTAACGATACCATTGCTCAATTGGCTGGCACCAAAAACATGCAGCTGCTGGGACGTCCCATGACAATTGAAACCAATCTGCAGAGCCGTCCTGTAACGCTTGTACTGCCCGTTGACAGCAAACAGCTTGCAGGTGTGAATCCTGCCGATCTGGGTGTCTATATTGAACACAGCAGCGGAACCAAGGAGCTGGTACATGGCAAGCTTGTGGCGGTGAACAAGGATAACGGCCAGCAGGGCATCGAGATTAGCGTAGACCAATTCAGTACGTTTTCCGTTGTCCAAGTGAAAGATTGGAAAGACCATACATCGGATGCAAAACCTTATATTCGCGGGTATGCCGATGGTCGTTTTCAACCGGAGCGGTTCGTAACACGTGCAGAGATGACTGCACTCATTACGCGTGTACTGGATGCATCATCAGTCGAGAGCGAAACAGCGTTTACGGATGTTAAAGCGGGTCACTGGGCATATGATAATATATCTGCCGCTGCCAACGCTGGTTACGTCAGAGGTTACACTGACGGCAGCTTCAGACCGGAACAAGCCATGACGCGAGCAGAGATTGCGAGCGTATTACAGCATTTGCTGAAAGATGAGCAGGCATCCGGATCCGAAGCTGCAGCTGCATTCACGGATGTGGGGCAGCACTGGGCACGGAAAGCCATCGCCCGGCTGAATGCAGCCGGAGTTCTTACAGGATACACCGACGGTACCTTCCGTCCTGAACAGCAGGTAACGCGTGCTGAGGCTGTAACTCTGATCAATAAATTGATGGACCTGCAGCCTGCGTCCACGAGCTCGAAATTATGGTCGGACGTTCCTGATACTCACTGGGCTTATGAAGCTGTTCAGGCAGCATCCATTAAAGAATAACAATTAAAACACGGCTCTGCTGCGAAAGAGAGTAGAAGCATAAGCTGAAATACGATCAAGCGCACGAGCACAAACGAATGATCTTCGTTCTTTACGCAAACCTATTTAAAGAGATATCTTTCAGTCTTTGACTGGAGATATCTCTTTTGTGTTTTGAGCAGCTCTCATTTTCAAGTGACGTATCAGGCAGCTTACTCGGGTCTTACTTGTGTGACTATGATGATTCGCTAACACACCTACTACCAATCCTTGCTTTTTTACTTACAGCTGCATCACTTTAATAAGGCGGCCACAGCAGCTTGCGTGCGGTTTCGTAACGTTCAGCAACAGCAGGCCAGTAGACGACATTCCACCAATCTTCAATGTACTTTTTACGCTCGTTCTGATGTTTGAGATAATAAGCGTGCTCCCATACATCCAGAGGCAGAAGTGGAACGATGTCCGATTGGGACAGATTCTGGTGTTTTTCAGCCTGCAAAATTTCCAAACGATGTGCTCTCGGGCTCCAAACGAGCATTGCCCAGCCGCTGCCCTCGACCTTGTTGGCGGCTTCGGTAAATTGATTTTTGAATGCCTCATAGCTGCCAAAATCACGTTTGATCTGTTCTGCGAGCATGCCTGCAGGTTTGCCGCCGCCTGCAGGGTTCATAATCGTCCAAAAGATGGTATGCAGATAATGTCCCGCTCCGTTAAAAGCAAGTTCGCGCTCCCAATGTTTGACGAGTTCAAAGTTGTTCTTTTTCCGGGATTCCGCCAGCTTCTTCTCCGCCACATTTAACCCGTCTACATAAGACTGATGGTGTTTGTCATGATGGATGCGCATCGTCAGTTCGTCAATATGCGGCTCCAGCGCATTGTATGGGTAGGGTAGAGGAGGCAGTGTGTGCCCGCCAATGGGAACCGGCTTTTCTTTTACCGGGGCAGAGGTAAGTGCAGACTCAGCTGGCGCAGTACCGCCGGATGAAGGCTGGAGTGATGCAGCCTGCACCAGGGCTGAGGCAGTGGGAGCAGCATTTGCATTCCCGGAAGAAGGGGCCTGTGATTCCGATGTTTCATCATTGCGGACGTTCTGGAGGTCTTGGGAGGCTGCGCCGTGCAGGGCATTTTCCAGTAGTATCGATGATGCGGGTTCTGTTTCCCTAAAAATGCCGGGCTGACTCAACGTTTCGAGAACTCCCAGAAAATATTCGGACTCGCGGATGACATGCAGAATGAAGGTCTCAGCAAGCGGAACCGCATGCACAGCCGCACTTTGCTCCAGCATGACGTACAGCTGTTTAATAAACTCCCTGGACTGATGCTGTGCTGCCGAGACAAGTTGATCAATACACCGGATCATATAGGGAGCAGGAGGCTGGGTTGCGGGCAGCAGCTGCTTTAACAGCTGATTGGCTGCCCGCTCACTGTTTGCAAAAGCGGCTTCCCATTCTTCTAGCAGCCTGACGTATGCGGCCTCCAGATCTGGAACCAACGCCCGAATAATGATGGTATGTTCTTTCTCCTGTTCCTTCCAGAAGCGGATTTCTTCCAGCGTCCGCAGAGGCAGCAGGCGGCCGTATCCATCACAGTTCATATTCATTGACCCTCCAATCATTCATTGAATACAGTCTACGTTCATTTACATTTGCTCTGTCTAAACAGTGTATTCCCCGGGCGCTTTGTCCTATGTGCACATAAAAAAGAGCCCCTGAAGGGCTCTGTAGATAACTAATGGTGAATATAATGATAATTTGTTGATTACTGCTCGTTTTGCTGCACATCCTCACTGCTTGTCTTCGTTACATGACTAAGGAACGTGGAGACACGGCGCAGATATTCCTTTGGATGCTCCCTGAAAATCAGTTCGTGATGCGCGTCCTGCACGATCCATTCTTCGGAAAATGGATTGGTCTGATTGGCGGCAAGCTGCTCCGCAATCGGGTAAGGGGCCTTCTCGTCTTTTGTACCATGGATGAAAAAGATCGGGAACGGATAGTCTTTCTTTTTAACTTCCTGGTACGGAATCTGCTGCAGACCGGTACCGTTCAACACCGGGAAGAGCAGCTTCATAATCTCCAGTGTAGGCTGACGCGGCAGATTAATCTGATTGTGAATGTTGTGGTAGAGTGTATCCGGCTCCAGCAGGAAAGTGCTGTCCAGAATCATGGCATTCACTTCATCGGTCAGCAGCCCAGTCTGCAGGGCGGTTCCGGCTCCCATAGAGAAACCCCAGACAACCAGTTCCTGTGCGCCGCGCTGCTTGGCAAACTGAATCGCTCCGAGCAGCTGCTGGGACTCGGCTTTGCCGCCGGTAGCTACGGCTCTGTTGACCTGAGATGCAAAGCCGTAATCAAACATGACCACATTAAAACCGAGCTGATGTGCATAGTGGGCGAGATCGTACATAGGTACCCATGTTTCCTCTCGGTTCGCTCCATAACCATGGCTGAAAATAATGGTTTTGCCCGTATCAGTGGCAGCGGGAATATACCAGCCCTGCATTGTTCGGCTGCCGTCCGCTGCGGGGAAGGTAATGTCTTCGTATTTCATATTTTTAGCCTGCATCGGATTCGAAAAGACCGGAGCAACTGTAGGATTCGACAGCACCCAAGCGATATAACCATGTAAGGCAATAAAACAAAACAACAGGAAAAAAACAACGGAGAGCAGCAGCGCTACGACAATATGTTTGAACCGGATCAGCCTCGGTGACAATGAAGAGGGCAGATCGGACACTTTGGTATGCAGCGGGGCTTCGCTCTGGGATGTCGGATACATGCACGCCCCTCCTTTAAAATTCGGTTAAAGATTCATTCCGCTGAAGTTAACGGCGATGTTAAAAGAATAACATTTCATATCGTTTATCTCGTACATACTATTATGACATCCTGATCCTAAAGTCACATTTTAGTGATCATAAGTGAAAGGGTTCCTGTCTTTATCGTATGTTCCGATATCATCAAAGTCAATTGATTGACGGCATTTGTTACGCAATTGTTATATAGTTCTTTAGATGTATAGATAACATTTCCATAGCGTGTAATTTACAGGAGATTAAAGCCTTATAAAATGATCATAAATATATATTTTTCCCCTGCCTCGCAGCTATTTTTGGTTTACAGATGAGACCGTTTCTCATATAATTTATGTAACCAAGTTTCATGTGATGAAACATGAGGAGGGCATTATGCCATGGAAGACCGCAAGTTAACCGTCCGTGCTGTCGAACGGGCGCTGGATATATTATTATGTTTTACCACGCGGAGCGATCTTGGACTCACCGAAATTGCCAGCCAGATTGGTCTGCACAAAAGTACGGTGCATCGGTTGATGGCTACGCTGGAGGATAAGGGCTTTGTGATACGCGATGCGGCTACCGAGAAATACCGGCTAGGCATTCGCATCTGGGAATTGTCGGCGCATATGTCGCGCAGCGATGATCCAGCCATTTTGCTGCTGCCTGCGATGGAGCGGCTCCGAGATCGTCTGGGTGAAACTGTGAGTCTTTACCTTCGTGACGGCAGTGAGCGGATTCGTATTCAGGCGGTGCAGAGTGATCAGGCCATTCGGCGTGTTGCACCCGTTGGTGCGAGACTGCCGCTTTCGGTGGGGGCATCCAGCAAAGTGCTGATGGCTTTTGCCGCCGAAGAGGACCGGGAGGAACTGATGAACGGCCCGGAATGGCCGGTGTTTATCGATCCAGCAGTGTATTTGGCGCAGATGGAGGATATTCGGGTGAGCGGTTATGCCACCAGTTATGAGGAACGTGAGCCAGGAGCTGCAGCTGTGTCTGTACCGATTATGGATCGCAAGGGTAATATTGCGGCAGCACTTTCCGTGTCCGGACCGGTCAGCAGGCTCTCACAGGAAACACTGCATGAGTATGCGCCGGTATTGAAAGAAGCAGCTGCGCAAATGGGACTTATGTTGTCATAAGTGTCTGCTGATATTGGTATGTGATGCGGTATCGATATGTTTTATAGAGGGGCAAAGCGGGCTAAAGGGAGCTTTTTCAGCCACCTTCGCCTGAATGTCACACAGATGAGCCGGTCCCTCTGGAATATAAAGGTTGTATTTATATCCAGTTTAAGCTACTCTGTAATGGACGGCCCAGCGGGGCCAGATGAATGTCATCTTTTGATTTGAACGCGGCCTGGTTGCCGCAATACGTTTACGTTACTGGGGGAGTCCGAATTGTCCGGACTGAGACGGGATCGCATGAGATCCCGGACCCTTTGCACCTGATCTGGATCATACCAGCGTAGGGAAGTAATCGGCCATATGATCACATACACCATGGACGTTGTCTATGGACAAATGCTGCATTGCAGCGGTTTGTCCATGCTGCGTGCAGGGTGATGGACATAAGTCGGTTCCTTCGGAACCGGCTTTTTTATATACGGCGGCAAGCAGAGAGTCATTCGTTGTTGTGCTTTACCATCGCGGTACCTTTGGAGTTCTGGGGCAGCCGTTCAGGGCATGTTGATGATGGAAAATAACAACGGAACCATGAAATTACGCTGAACGGATCAGTATAGTAATCTCGGTTCTCGTGCTGCTGTACATAAAAATCTGTCTCTTGGATCTATCGGGCTGCTTGAGCAGGATCACTCCTGCTGTGCTTCTGTGCTTTGGATGTTTTCTGTCAGGTGTGGTCGTTGGAGCTGACGCATTAGTGAGAGAATGCACAAAAGAAGATCACAGAGGAGGAAACAGGAGACATGAGTACACATAACCAAACGGGCAAGCAGATTGGAATAGAGGAATTGGGGAACGATGGCCATCCGGTGGAAAAGAAAACCGGAGCGGCTGGCGGGGTTCAGCCCTTCCCGGGCAGCCGCAAAGTGTACATTCAGGGCTCACGACCGGACATAGCTGTACCGGAGCGTGAAATTGCCCTGCATGACACGAATACTCCCCAAGGGGTGGAGCATAATGAGCCGCTGCGTGTCTACGATACGAGCGGCCCGATGACCGATCCCGAATTCCAGATGGACATTCGGAAGGGACTGCCTGCGCTCCGAAATCACTGGATCATGGAGCGCGGTGATGTAGAAGCATACGAGGGCCGCGCCGTTAAACCGGAGGATAACGGATTGAAGCCTGGAGGACGGAGAGCTGGAGCGGAGGAATACCCAGGCTTTCGCGGACAGCCGCTGCGTGCTCTGGGTGGGCGCTGCGTTACACAGATGCACTATGCGCGGCAGGGTCTGATTACGCCAGAGATGGAATACGCAGCTATTCGTGAAGGGGTGGAGCCGGAATTTGTACGGCAGGAGCTGGCGAGCGGCCGGGCGATTCTGCCCTCCAACATCAATCACCCGGAGAGTGAGCCGATGCTGATTGGTCGTCATTTTCATGTCAAGATCAATGCCAATATCGGTAATTCTGCTGTATCTTCCTCGATCGAGGAGGAGGTGGAGAAGATGACCTGGGCTGTACGGTGGGGATCGGATACGGTGATGGATCTCTCCACTGGGAAAGACATTCATACCACCCGGGAATGGATCATTCGCAACTCTCCGGTGCCGATTGGTACGGTGCCGCTCTATCAGGCGCTGGAGAAGGTGAATGGCGAGGCGGAAGCCCTCACTTGGGAACTGTATCGGGATACGCTGATTGAACAGGCGGAGCAGGGTGTGGATTATTTTACGATTCATGCCGGCGTGCTGCTGCGTTATATTCCAATGACGGCGAAACGCATGACGGGTATTGTATCGCGTGGCGGGTCGATTATGGCGGCGTGGTGTCTGGCACATCATCAGGAGAATTTTTTGTACACTCATTTTGAAGAAATTTGCGAGATTATGAAAAGGTATGATGTGGCGTTCTCCCTCGGGGATGGACTGCGCCCAGGGAGCATCTACGATGCCAATGACGAGGCACAGATGGCGGAACTGGCAACGCTCGGGGAATTGACGCAGATCGCGTGGAAGCATGATGTTCAGGTCATGATCGAAGGGCCGGGCCATGTGCCGATGCACAAGATCAAGGAGAATGTAGATTTGCAGATGGAAATCTGCCAGGAAGCTCCTTTCTATACACTCGGGCCGCTGACTACTGACATTGCTCCGGGCTATGATCACATTACGTCTGCAATCGGGGCAGCGATGATTGGTTGGTTTGGTACGTCCATGCTCTGCTATGTTACGCCGAAGGAGCATCTCGGGCTCCCAAATAAGGATGACGTGCGCGAAGGGGTAATCGCTTATAAAATAGCTGCTCATGCCGCTGATTTGGCCAAAGGGCATCCACGTGCCCAGCGCCGGGATGATGCACTTTCGAAAGCACGTTTCGAATTCCGCTGGCGGGATCAGTTTAACCTGTCTCTGGACCCGGAACGGGCACTGTCCTACCATGACGAGACACTGCCTGCAGAAGGGGCCAAGGAGGCACATTTCTGCTCCATGTGTGGGCCGAAGTTCTGCAGCATGCGCATCACGCAGGATATCCGTGCTTTTGCCGCAGATCGCGGCTTGAAGGAAGAAGAGGCAGTCGCCGCTGGGATGCAGGCGAAGGCTGAGGAGTATCGGGCACGTTTATAGATTATGACTAATCTACTGACGTAGACCGTGACTGTTAAGGTAGGTCGTAGATGGCCAGCTGAATAGAGCATAGAATGGTTCAAACGAATAAAAGTGACCCAACAGGCTTGTCGAGCCTGAACTTGGGTCACTTTTTTATGTATCGGAGTATGAGAGCAGTGAGCAGTGATGCTGGATTGTTCACTTGAGGCAGTCAACTTCCAACATGACGTAACTAGTCATAATACCCTTTGGCATAGACAGCAGCCGTAGAGAAGCAGAGGTGTTTCATTTCGTCCTGCTGATTTTCGGGCGGCATCTCCAGAAACCACTTCTCCTGCATATCCTGCCGGGTCATCGGAACCGGACGCCACAGAATCAAGCCGATCTGATCGAACTGGAAGCTGCATCCGAGTTCAGGATCTTCCCGGTCATACGGCGATATTTCATCCAACTGTGGAATGAGAACGTCAGCTTCGGTGCCCAGAAGATCGAGTTTACCGAGCATACATTTGAATTCATCGCTCTCATAAAATTCAATAAATTGAGCTTTGCCTTGGGCATCATACTCAACTTTGGGATCAAGGCTGAACGCGTCTGTCTGCTCAACTTCGTTCTGTGTCATCCCCAGCCGGATATCACCGATGGATTGACCTGGTTCTACAGTGAGGTGCTTCATCATGTTCTCCTCTCCAAAATAGAAATGGTACATGCGTTTAGCAGTGGTCATCTAATCCCCTGCATTCAACTTCTTGGTGTAATGCCAATGTCTCGCTCCAGGCTTGCGCCTAAACCTGTAAGTGGTGTGTAGATGGTAATGCCTGAATCGAGGGAGGCCTGCTCCGCCGCGGGAGCCATTGAAAGTTGAGCGGCAATAAGGCAGCTGTTCTTGCGTTCTACAGCAAGCTGGTGCAGTGCATCTTTTAAAGCTGCCAGGTAGCTTTCCTGTTCACCGCGCATAATCATGTCAAACAGTCCAGGGAGCAGCACGGATTCAAGCTCCGGCTTGTCCTCTCCTGCCAGATGCTGATCCAGATGTTCACGATACCGGGCCATGGTTGGTTCCACTGTAGCCGGGTTGGTGAACGCCAGCAAATATCGCTTCGGATGTGTGCGCATCATGGCAAGCAGTGAATCATCAATACCCGTTACCGGAATCGGTAACGGTTGCTTCTGCTGTTCCAGCACTGCTGTAAACAAGGTGCATGTCACAAGAATGGCATCAGCGTGACAGCGCCTCATCCACTGCAGTGTCTGATTTACTTTTTCCTGAACAAGAGTGCTGCTGAAATCCTCATCATGTTTGAGCCGGTCCAAGCCGGGGTCGACATAGTGGACCAATTCGATATTATAGGAAGCCAACGCTTGTTCAATCAATCTGATATTGGAGTGATGTGCATGAAAGCAGGCAGCAGTGTTCATAGGCAATCCCCTTTACCCCGTAGTATAGGGATCTGCCGCGAAGATGTAAAGACTTATCTCATGTTCATGGATACGTTCTTTTTCGCCATTTTTTGCTGCAGGATTTCATGGAAGGATAGGCCTTGAGTGTTCTCATTTTCCTTTTTCGGAGCAGCAGTCGCCGTGTTGCGCGGATATTGGTGGTGATACGGGATCATTTGCTGAATAGGCATGCGGATCATCTTGGTTCCTCCTTACATGCATGATAGACATGCATCGGTTGTGTAATGGGTTCTTAATATCGTACATATAATATGTATTTCAACTTGGAGCTGTGTCGGCCAAAATTAAATGAGTCTCCTGTTCGCATATAGGTACATATGACTTGTTAGGCGAAAGAGCGAGGATTTCTCTGCAATTCCGACTCGGATGTAGTGATTTTACCCGGTATTCTGGAGATGTAAACGGTTTTAGGGAAATTCAGGAATAAAGAACCTGATTTCTTACTGGGGAGATGGGAGCAGGGGATCGGTTGTTATGCGAATGGTCCTAATTTTAAGGAAGTCAATGGTACCTGTCTCTAAGGCATATGTCCAAGTGATTAGGTAGGGTTCCTGCTAACTAACTTGGTACTATGGTCGGGTATGCTGCTCGAAAAATGGAAAAAAGCTGCCAAGATTGCTTGGCAGTCGCGGATTTCCTTATATCTTTCTTTCATTAAAGACTCCGTTTTTAAATATTCCTTGAAGTGAAACGTCACTTACGTTCTTTTACCGCAATATATACATCTACCTGCATCTGTTCCGGGTTCAGACTGCGTTCATCGTAATATTCAAAATCACCTGTAAATGTCCGGTCACTCTGCTGGCCCCACGCCCATACGGTTTCCCACACTTCACTAACCACTTCAACCATCGGTCCGGTTCTCGAAGTAAACACGGCATAGGTGGCAGGAGGCAGCTGTACCTCATCGAATCCTTCGGGTAATACATCTGTTGCGCCGACTTCATGTCCGACCAGGATGGTATATTCTCCGGCAATGCCGTCCGTGTAGTCCGTATAACAGCCGTAACGCGCAGCTTCGGAAGAGGGGAGGTGCTCTGAGGCAAAATAACGACCCCACAGCTCACCGATGCTGCCTTGGCCGCTCATTTCGACTGCGTTGGTCGTACGTGATGCCAGCCCGGTAAGGCGTTTGCCAGGAAGGGTTACATAACGAACTGGCTCTCCGCCAAGCCCGGTGCCAGAAGCGCTCTGCGATTGACCTGCAGGCTTCCAGCGTTTCAGATAAGGCAGTTGGTTGCGCAGCATGGAGCGGGCGGATTCCTCATCCATACCTTCCTTTTTGAGAATGGCAGTGCACATTTCAATCATATTTTCCAGCGACATACCCGGCTGCTCAAACCGGCCATCTTTGTAACAATAAATGCAGTACTCACGGGTTGTGCCGCCGTTCAACTCCGTGCCGAATTGATCTGTGCTGGTGAGCGGCATCCCGCAGCTTTGACATACAGTAACGTTCATCATTCATTCCTCCTAAGGTATGTGTAGAACTTCAACCTGAACATATTTGAAGTATACGGGGAGGAACTGGACAGCTGTCTGTCAGGTTTACGATGAGGTTTTATAATTTTGAATGATTTGCTCGGCAATCTGACACACTTTATCCCGAATGTGCAGCGGTTCCAGCACCTCCACATCTGCACCGAAGCCCAGAATGAAGCCGTACAGCCAGTTGTCTTCTGGAAAAGCGATCTGGCTGACATAGTATCCATTTCCATCAGGCAGTACATTTTCGATGCCAAACCACTCTTCTGCGAGGTGCCGGGCACGTTCATGGAATTTCAGGGTGATGCCAATCTGATTAACGGGACGGCTCCATTCCTGCTGCCACGGTCTCTCTCGGAGGTTAATAGACTTCCGTTCAAAGTTCTGGGCGGCAAGGGCAACCTCCTTCATACGGACCAGCTTGAACATGCGAAATTCTTTTCGTTCATGGCAAAAGGCATACAGATACCAGGCGTGTCTTTTCAGCACAAGGGTATGCGGATCAACCGTGCGGCAGGTCTGTGTACCCTCGGCACTGCAGTAAACAAAACAAATGCTCTGCAGCTCATCAATACCCTGATCAATTACTTTCAATTTGTTTTGCAGGGCTTCTGGGTGCGTCCATGTTGAATAATCAACGATGAAGCGATGGGTGCTGGCCTGAAAATCTTCATTTCTTGCTTCAGGGACGATACTGCTCAGCTTTTCCACCAGCAGATCACGGGCTGTATTATCATGGGAAGTCGAGATGCTGCGCAGTGCGGTGACGATGGAAGCGAGGTCTTTATCCGTTAACAGATTGCGATCCAGGCGATAGCCTTCCGCCAGCCCGATCCCGCCGCTTGCTCCCTGATATGTCACCACTGGAATTCCAGCTTGACCTAATGTGTCGATATCACGATAGATTGTGCGGATGGACACTTCGAACATGTCCGCGAGGTCTTTCGCCTGTAATCGCCGGCGGTTAATAAGCAGTACCACGATCGCTAACAAACGTTCCAGTTTCATAGTTTGGTTTCCTTTCATTTATGGGTCTTTATAGAATTGGACAGCATTTACACTGATAACTCCAATGACAGAATAACCTTCCAATCGCTGTTATCCCCAGATTTTTGGATTCCCTTTTTAAAAGGGGAAAATCCGGTGATAAAGGCGAACGCTTCGCTTTTTCAGGTTTTTTCTGTCCTCTCCGTTAAAGTGTAAAAGAAAAGTCAAACTTATATAACATTGCTTTCAATTGTTTATCTGGGAGTTATCTGTTAGATTCATAGGTGTTATACTGCCCAGCATCCCATATAGGAGTGAAATAAGCAATGAAGCAAATTACGATTCTGATTGCGGACGATGAAGTGGAGATCGCGGATCTGGTTGCTCTGCATTTACAAAAAGAAGGTTATCATACCCTTAAGGCATCTGACGGACAGTCGGCACTGCAGGCCGTTCAGACACAAGCCATTGATCTGGCTGTACTGGACATTATGATGCCGGGTATGGACGGGTATGAGGTGACCCGTAAAATCCGGGAGCAGCATCATTTTCCGATCATATTTCTGAGTGCGAAAACGTCAGATATGGATAAAATTACAGGGCTCGTGATGGGTGCCGATGATTATATGACCAAGCCATTCAATCCGATGGAGCTTGTGGCTCGCGTCAACTCTCAACTAAGGCGTGCTTTGCAGTTCAGTCAGTCCACAGCTGCGGCGCAGCGCTCGGTTTTGGAAAAAGGCGGACTTGTTATTGTCCCCGACCAGCACAGCGTAACACTTTACGGTAAACCGCTGGATTTAACACCGAAGGAATTTGACATTTTAGTGCTGCTTGCCAGTAACCCTAAACAGGTCTTCAGTGCAGAAAGCATTTTTGAAAAGGTATGGGGCGAGGCGTATTTTGAGAGCGGCAATACCGTCATGGTACATATTCGCACGCTGCGCAGGAAACTCGGAGAAGATGTGAACAAGAACAAGTTCATCAAAACCATCTGGGGTGTGGGGTACACGTTCAATGACTAAACGGAGAAGTTTTCGCACAACGATGATTATGATGCTTGGTCTGAGCATGCTGGCTTCCGGTGTCGTCACGTTTATCGTCTATAAGCTGCTTCAGATGTACTACGCAGGGGTGAGACGGGAAGACCCGCTGGCGGAATATCGGAATATCATGAGAAGTATTGGCGATTTATATGTCTTTATGCTGCTCTTCATCCCGCTTGCGATTTTATTTTTCTACTTGTTTACCAGACGTTACGTTACGTATTTCAAAGAGATTTCCGCAGGCATTAATCACTTGGCTAACGGGGATTTTGATCATCAGGTGCAGATTGTGGCCAAAGACGAATTGGGTACGATTGCGGAAAGTGTTAATATGGCGAGCCAGAAGCTGCGGGAAGCGGTGAAACGGGGGGATTTTGCCGAAAACAGCAAAGACCAGCTCATCGTAAACCTTGCCCATGATCTGCGTACACCCCTGACCTCCGTACTGGGTTATCTGGATTTGCTGATGAAGGACGAGCAGTTAACCGAGGAGCAGGCCCGGCATTTCATCGCGATTGCATTTACCAAATCGCAGCGGCTGGAAAAACTGATTGATGATCTGTTCGAGATCACACGAATGAATTACGGTATGCTGCCTGTGCGCAGAACGCGGCTGGATCTGAGCGAGCTGTTGAAGCAGATGAACGAGGAGCTCTATCCTGTTTTTGAAAAAAATCATCTGGTCACCCGTTTAATCATCGCTGACGATCTGACCGTATCCGGGGATGGTGAGCTGCTTGCCCGTGTGTTCGAGAATTTGCTGATTAATGCCGCGCGGCATGGCAAAGACGGCATGTATGTAGACATTAACGGGTATCAGGATTCAGGTCAGATTGTCATTCAGATTACCAATTATGGCGGGTATATTCATCCGGACGATCTTCCGCGGATCTTTGACATGTATTACACGGGGGACCGTGCACGTTCTGCTCAAGAGGGAGGTACAGGTCTTGGTCTGTTTATCGCCCGCAACATTGTAGAGCAGCATGATGGCATAATATCGGCAGTAAGTGATGTGGTACGTACCATGTTTGAGGTTCGCCTGCCTGCTTTTCAACAGGTTGCTCCTGAAAATTAAGAAAAACTTTAGAATTGCCCTGCTTTTTCTTTAAATTGTTTCGTCTATCCTTGAATGAGAAGAGGAAGGAGGAGCAGTGATGAAAAAGT
The DNA here is from genome assembly GCF_038595045.1 of Paenibacillus sp. FSL R7-0652. Classification (NCBI taxonomy): domain Bacteria; kingdom Bacillati; phylum Bacillota; class Bacilli; order Caryophanales; family Paenibacillaceae; genus Paenibacillus; species Paenibacillus sp. FSL R7-0652. The sequence goes on from NZ_CP152001.1 coordinate 726,558, forward strand.
GGGGCTTTTTGATATGCATCATTGTGGTTGGGTATATCCTAACGCAATCGCCGGCAGCCTTGGGAGGAAATAAGGAGATGTCGATTATTGTTTTGGACGCAGACAAGAAATATGAAGGATACCGGACAGCTGCGAACATAGAGATGAAAAAGCACATACATAAAGGTAATCTCGTCTTGGTTAATTCAGAGCATCCGATTAAGCCGGAGGGTGTTCGTTCCGATATTGTATATGTGGCAAAGGAGCGGGACCTGCTCAGCGGGTACGGCGTGCTGGATACAAAAATAATGTTATCTCGTGAAGTGGCCGAGAGATTCCAGAAGATGGTTGAGGCGGCCGCCCAGGAGGAAGTGCGATATTTTCTGATGAGCAGCGGGTATAGAGATTTCGAGAAACAGGAAGAGCTGTATCGGCAAAAGGGTTCAGATTACGCACTGCCTGCGGGTTACAGTGAGCACAATCTGGGGTTATCCCTGGATATAGGCTCAAGTCTGGCCCCAATGAGTGAGGCTCCTGAGGGAGCATGGCTGGAGAAAAACGCATGGAAATACGGTTTTATTTTGCGATATCCCAAAGATAAAGTGAACGTGACAGGCATCCAGTATGAACCTTGGCATTTTAGATATGTCGGCATGCCGCATAGTGCGATTATGTACGAGAATCAGATGGTTTTGGAAGAGTATCTGGAGATGTTAAAAGAAAAGAGAGACGTGACCGTTGATCTTGACGGCGAGACGTTCCGCATCCATTATTACCGGGTATCAGAGGATAACAAGGTATATGTGCCAGAGCATGAGTCTTATGATATATCCGGGGACAACATGGAAGGAGTCATTGTTACCGTTAAGGAACCATCTTGATCATGAACGTTGAGCTGCAGCGGCAATGATCAGCGTAGGGGGAGGGACAGCATGAGACAGAACAAGCCGCAATCGGATGGGAAACTTGATCATAAGTATAAGCATAAGAATAAATCAAATCCGCTCCGAATCATTGGGATTATTCTATGCCTGATATACCTCTACTTGCTGACCAAACTGATTTTATTCAAAGGAGGTCCGGTGGATACGGAGCTGATATGGGACAGACTGACTGCGCTCCTGCGCCAGCCGGACCTGATTCATACACGTACCGTTAATCTGACTCCGTTTCAGGAGATCAAACGTGACTGGCACAGTCTGTCGCTGTACCGCCCAGGAACGGCCATTCATCTGACTGGTAATATAGCCGCGTTTGTGCCGCTCGGCATGTTTATAGCGGGTCTGACACGTCATTCCTTTTTCACCGGAATTCATGTACTTGTCCTGTCATTCCTGCTTAGTTTGGGTTATGAAGTTACACAGCTGCTGACCGGAATAGGTATCTTTGATGTAGATGATCTGATGCTGAACACGCTTGGCGGAATAATGGGGTATGTGGTGTATATGCTGCTGCTCATCCTCAATCTGCTGTTTAAGGGAGGAAGGGCGCGACTGGCAGCGAATAACTAAGTAGATGAACCGTTAGAGGAATAACAGAGCGAATCACTATGCTGAGAGCGTAAGAAGCCGGTCTGAGAATTACTGTAGGAATGAGATTAATCCGAATCTATTTTCTTTCCAAGGAGGAATGGCAATATGATTATTATGGCTGTGCTGTTTATCGGCACAGGACTCATGTTTCTGGTATATCCTCAGAAGACAGCAGGTGATGCAGGCAGGTCAGGAATCGCCGAGCTGCGGCAGGATGGATCGGGACGGCTTTGATTGTGATGTCATGTTTGTTTCTCGTGATGGGAACGATGCAGCTGTTTGATCAATCTTCACATCATATGGACATTAGGGGAATCTCCTTTGAGCGCACAGCGGATAATGTATGCGTGATAGGGAGTTTTTTTCATTTTCATGAGAGATCTTATCCAGCGAGTTTTCCCCATGTAAAATGGGAATACAGCTGATGGAATCGAGTGAGGAAGATGACATGTATTACCTATAGATTCTCTGTTCACCATACCTGAAGGAGGAGCTGCATTGTATCTATTAGCTAAACAACTTGCTGGAAGTATGAGAGCACTCGTAACTATAGAAAATGAGATCGTGGAGGCGAAGCGCAGGCCCGAAGCTGAACAGGATGTGCTGGCATTGGAAAAGGAAAGATCCGCACTAATTCGCAGCTTCACGCGGAGCGAGCTGCTGGTTATCCAAACCGTTATGAATATTGGACAATCCGAACGAGGTTATCGCTTCTATGCTAATTCAGAACGTTCAGAGCATGGAGACCATTATGAGATCATTCACCTGCCAATTGAGTTGAACGAGCATGAACTGATGCAGAAGTATTCTTATTACCTGGTACATAAAACGGAACGCGAGCTTGCTGATGGAATTGAATACTATACGGCTGTTTCTGAGCAGCTGAAGGAAGGCATGGCTATTCTGAAAATCTAGGAGGCAGATGGGTTGATTATGAAAATTTCGTACTACACGCCCGATGGTTTTTATTACTATGTGCCTGACCAGTATGTAGGGCAGATCCAAGAGTGGAGAAATGAATTCTCTGATTTTCTGCAAAGCATTGAAGGTAAACATCCCTTCACTCAATATACGGAATACATTAATTTTGATGATGAATTGGAATATGGGATTTTTATCCGTAGTTACGGGGGGGACGACTTTATGGATTGGATCAACGTAGAAAAATTAAAATGCAGGGGTATCTATCGCATCCCTGCACCACCGGATGATTCAGAAGTGGGGATTAGGATCGATTTTTGAGTAGATAGGGGCCCCAACCCAACCAAACCTGAATTCACAACACAATAACCAAAAATCGAAAAAAAGCCCCGCTTCATCGTGCAGGCTGCACATGAAGCGGGGCTTCGTTATATCACTTTATCCCATGAAAGATCAAGCGTATTAAGCTTTTTTCATCATTTGACGCAGTACGGTTTGCAGGATACCGCCGTTGTGGTAGTAATCCACATCAACCATACTGTCCAGACGAGCGATGACAGGGAAGTCGAACTGCGTACCGTCTTCGCGAGTTACAGTTACTTTCAATTCTTGGCCTGGTTTCACATCATTGCTCAGACCTGTGATGTCAAATGTCTCGCGTCCGTTCAGACCCAGGCTGGACCAGCCATGACCTTCTTGGAATTGCAGCGGCATAACGCCCATGCCCACCAGGTTACTGCGGTGGATACGCTCGAAGCTTTCTGCGATAACGGCTTTGACGCCGAGCAGGAATGTTCCTTTGGCTGCCCAGTCACGGGAGCTTCCTGTACCGTACTCTTTACCTGCGATAACGATCAGGTTCTGTCCTTCATCCTGATACTTCATGGAAGCATCGTAGATGGACATTTCTTCATCTGTAGGCAGGTATTTTGTAATACCGCCTTCAGTGCCTGGAGCTACCTGGTTACGAATACGGATGTTGGCGAACGTACCACGCATCATCACTTCATGGTTACCACGACGTGAACCGTAGGAGTTGAAGTCTTTGCGCTCTACGCCATGCTCTTTCAGGTACAGTCCTGCTGGACTGGACGGAGCAATGTTACCCGCTGGTGAGATGTGATCCGTTGTTACGGAATCACCCAGCAGCGCCATTACGCGTGCAGAGCGGATGTCAGCAATATCGTTCAGTTTATCGCCAAGCTCCTGGAAGAACGGCGGGTTCTGGATGTATGTGGAGTTCGGGTCCCACTCATACAGTTCGCCTTCCGGTACAGCGATGTTGTTCCAGCGTTCATTGGCAGTAAATACATTCTCATATTTGTTGCGGAACATCTGAGCATTCAGGGAGCTGGCAATCGCATCCTTGATCTCTTCGGAGCTAGGCCAGATGTCTTTCAGGAATACAGGTTGATCATTCTGATCGTGACCGATAGGATCGGTTTCGAAGTCAATATCAACTGTACCTGCCAGTGCGTAAGCAACAACGAGTGGCGGAGAAGCCAAATAGTTGGCTTTCACTTGTGCGTGTACACGGCCTTCAAAGTTACGGTTACCGGACAATACAGCTGCTACAGTCATATCGTTCTCGGCAATCGCTTCGCTTACTTCATCCGGCAGTGGACCGGAGTTACCGATACATGTTGCACAGCCGTATCCAGCAACGTTGAATCCGAGCTGATCAAGATAAGGGATCAGACCTGCTTTTTCCAGATACTCTGTAACGACAAGGGAACCTGGAGTCAAGCTGCTTTTCACGTATCCTGGTTTGGTCAGACCGAGTTCAACTGCTTTTTTCGCGAGCAAACCTGCACCGACCATAACGCTAGGGTTGGATGTATTTGTGCAGCTTGTGATCGCCGCGATCACAACAGCGCCTGCTTTCAATTCACTTGTGGAACCGTCAGGGTGCTTCACTGGCACTTTTTGTTCAATCTTCTCATCGCTCAGTCCATAACCGCCTTTGTCGACAGGGGTACGGATGATGCTGTTGAAGCTTTCTTTCATTTGTGTCAGCTCGATACGGTCTTGTGGACGTTTAGGTCCTGCAAGGCTTGGTACAACGGAGCCGAGATCAAGTTCAATGACATCTGTGAATTCCGGATCAACCGTGTTCGCTGTGCGGAACATCCCTTGAGCTTTGTAATACGCTTCAACCAGCTCTACTTGTTCATCGGAACGTCCAGTGCTGCGCAGGTAGTTCAGCGTCTCGCTGTCTACAGGGAAGAACCCGATGGTTGCGCCGTATTCCGGTGCCATGTTGGCAACTGTTGCACGGTCAGCAAGGCCAATGTTGGCAAGGCCCGGTCCGTAGAACTCAACGAATTTGCCGACAACGCCTTTTTTACGAAGCATTTGAGTAACTGTCAGGGCAAGGTCTGTTGCTGTTGCGCCTTCGCTCAGGCTGCCTGTCAGTTTGAAACCGATAACGTCTGGTGTTACAAAATAAAGCGGCTGACCCAGCATACCTGCTTCGGCCTCGATACCACCTACACCCCAGCCGACAACGCCGAGACCGTTGATCATTGTAGTATGAGAGTCCGTACCTACGAGTGAATCCGGGAATACAACCGTTTCGCCATCAACCGTTTTGGTAGCTGCCACGGAAGCGAGGTACTCCAGGTTAACCTGGTGAACAATCCCCGTGGATGGTGGAACAGCACGGAAGTTATTGAATGCTGTTTGTGCCCAGCGCAGGAAGCGGTAACGCTCTTCATTACGCTCGAACTCAACCTTGATGTTGTAATCCAGTGCATCACTGGTTCCGAATGCATCGACCATAACGGAGTGGTCAATAACCAGATCAACGGGAACGAGCGGGTTGATCTGTTTTGGATCGCCGCCTGCCTTTTTCACCGTATCGCGCATTGCCGCGAGGTCAACAACAACCGGTACACCCGTGAAATCCTGCAATACGATCCGCGCAGGGATAAACGGAATTTCCTTATTATTATCACGGCCTTCTGCCCAGCCGGTCAGTTGTTTTACGTGATCTTCGGTAATAGCACGTCCGTCGAATTGACGAACCGCTGCTTCAAGCAGCACTTTAATTGAGAAGGGAAGTTTGGAAAGGTCGCCGTGGCCGCCTTCCTGAAGTGCCTCGAGACTGTAGTAGCGGTAAGATTTGCCTCCAACCTCAAGCGTACGAGCGGCGGAGAAATGGTTCTTTGCTGACATACATGTACCTCCTTAAAATGTGTCGGTGAGATGAAGAAAACGTTCATTTCTAAATAAAGAACAGGCCTTCACCGTTCCGTGTTCTTGTTCAGTAGTTTCACTAGATGAAACATAATTTCAAAATCATAACTTTAGTTCTAAGTATACCGTTTTCACCTTCGTACGTAAAGGGCTTTTTGCCTGTGCAAGCACGCTTTTGAACGAATGAAGGCGTTTACTAAAATCTGATGGGAGCAAGCATGATTTCGAGCTTTCCTGAATGTTTTTACAGGGGCTTTATCCGAAACTGTGTACATACAACGGATTTTTCCTTCATATGCATAGTAGGAGATCAAGCCATGGAATGAGCAGTTGGATAGAGACTAACTCATGTCAAAGGGGGACATAAGCTTGGAACGCGAATGGAAGAGCGCCTTGTATACGTACGTCAACCAGTACAATCGCTGTGAGATCGATTACCGTCCACAGGCGAGTGAACGAATCGTAACCGATCCCGAATTTGTGGTGGAACGGGGAGAGCGCATGGCAAGGCTGGATGAATGGTACCGCAGACGGCGCGCCGTACCTCTTCGCAGCGAGACCAGTGCCAAGCTTGTGCGTACTCTCATTGATGGATCGGAAGAAGCGGTAATTGAAGTGCAGCTCTACAGCAGATTGTTCTATGAAAAGAGCGGGATTACTCATCGCGAGGATCGAATTGAGCGGGAAAGGTTAACCTTTTTACGCGAAAATGAGCGGTGGAGTATTGCGCGTGTGGAGCGTGAAGTGCCCGAACGGCGTCCAGCCGGGGAAAGACGTCCGTATCAGCAGGCTGATTTTGTACAGGCGGGGAACCGACCGCTGTTGAACCGGGAAGTATTGGGCCAGGGACGAAGAGCCAAAAGACAAATCTACCGTCGGGATCTGGCTGTTGCCTACGCTGATCGGTGGTGGAATGCGGGCAATCCGGCTTTTGAAGAATTCGATGTGGACTGCACCAATTATGTGTCCCAATGTCTCTTTGCAGGGGAAGCACCCATCCACTATACTGGTAGAAGAGAAGCGGGCTGGTGGTACAAAGGGTATGTGAACGGCTCGGAAATGTGGAGTTACAGCTGGGCTGTATCCAACAGCCTGGCAAGATATCTGTCCGGCAGCAGCTGGGGGCTGACAGCCACCGAGGTGGATCGCCCTGAGCAGCTTATGCTTGGCGATGTTATTTTCTATGACTGGGACGGCGACGGAAGGTTCCAGCACAGCACGGTGGTCACCGCTTTTGATGCGGGAGGCATGCCGCTTGTGAACGCACATACGGTCAGCAGCCGTCACCGTTTTTGGGACTACCGGGATTCCTATGCCTGGACGGAGCAGACGGTATACCGGCTTTTTCATATTGCAGATGAGTTTTAAAAGGTAAAGATTTGCGGGCTGCGGTGACGCAGACAGCCCGTTCCGTGTAAAATAAGAATAGAAACCGGAAGCAGCCGGGCAGGGATTTGAGATGGCTGCGCAGACAGCATCACGTACAGATATAATCGGAGGTTACGCATGAGTAAGAATAAATTAAAAGTAGGCGTCGTATACGGCGGAAAATCGGGCGAACACGAAGTGTCGCTGCAAACGGCGTTTGCTGTAACAAATGCATTTGATTATGAAAAGTATGAACTGGTTCCTTTTTATATCTCCAAACAGGGGACGTGGAAAAAAGGAGCGGTGATGCATGCACCTTTTGCACGCATCGAAGACTTGAAGCTGGAAAGCTCGGCGGGCGGCACACAGGACGCACTGAATGCATTGTTTGCACGTTTATCGGGCGGGGCGGAAGCGCTGGACATCATGTTCCCGCTGCTCCACGGCACGTTTGGAGAGGATGGTACCATCCAGGGCATGTTTGAGATGGCAGATATGCCGTATGTGGGTGCAGGTGTGCTGGCTTCGGCAGGCGGCATGGACAAAGTGGTGATGAAAAAGCTGTTCGCTCAGGCTGGTATTGACCAGTGTGCCTTTACGTATTTTAACGCGACACAATGGAAGCAGGCTCAGCACGATATGATCGTCCAGGTCGAGGACCAGCTTGGTTATCCGTGTTTTATCAAACCGGCCAACCTTGGCTCTAGTGTAGGGATCTCCAAAGCGCGTAACCGCGATGAACTGAAAACAGCCATTGAGTTTGCACTACGGTATGACACCAAAGTTGTGGTTGAGGAGTTTGTAGAAGCTCGTGAAGTCGAGGTTAGTGTTCTCGGCAATGATGAACCGATGGCATCGGTTCCCGGCGAGATTGTATCCTCCGGCGAATATTATGATTATGCTGCCAAATACATTGACGGACAGTCTCAGATGTTGATTCCTGCACCGCTGGACACAGAGGCAGCTGACCGCATCCGTGAAGCAGCCCTGCAGGCATTCCGTGCGATTGAAGGTAACGGCATTTCACGTGTGGATTTCTTCGTTCGCAAGTCGGATGGAGCGCTGCTCATTAATGAAGTGAACACTATGCCAGGCTTTACGCCTTACAGTATGTACCCACTTTTATGGCGCGAGACAGGTGTATCGTATGCCGAATTGCTGGATCGTATGATCGAACTGGGACTGGAGCGGTATAACCGCAAGCAGGCACTGAATTACGAAAACGGCGTTCAGGCGTAGCCTGAGACGAACCGAATCAGGAAATCAGGAGGAATGTGCATGGGATTTCAGACAGAGTTTAATTCAGTATGCAAATTCAAAAGCGAGCAGGAGCTTTTCGAACTGCTGGAATACGGTCGCGGCAAAATGGTCAAACAAGGCTTCCGGGTGTTCCCAACCGGGCAAAAGGTCATTGCTTACACCCCGGATAATACAGCCGTGGCGATTGTGAAGATCGTGGCTTCCATTGCAGAGATCAATTTTCAGAACCAGGAAGTGACGGAAGTGGAGATGCAGCTTATTCGTAAGCTGACGGAGGAAGAATCACGAATCCAGACGGCACTGGCCGACGAGATGTTCTTTGGTGAGCAGGCTCAGGAATAGAGCCCATTGATGGGCCTATCACTGGGGTTTAACCTAAAGGCATGACTTCTTGCAAAGAGCGCCTGGAGGATTTGCAAGCATGCGATTATGGTCCCTTGTTTAGGGTAAAACTTGGTTATATACCGTGTCGGCTTATCTTCGCGGCTGCTGCAGCCGTGCGGTCTGTCCGCCCTAAACAGAGAGGAAGAAAATGATGCTTGTACGTTTCGGTTACGTGGCGATGTCGGTGCTCGTGGAGAATGCTTCGCCTTCACGGACCATGACGATGGCCAGTTTTAAAAAAATCGACGACAGGGAAGCGGCTCTTCGCAAGCTGGAACGCATTGCAGCCGAGAACCTGCACAATACATTACGTTTGCTCAGGCATAATAAAGGCAGCCATATTCATGTATATCGCTTTTCTTCGAAATTGATTCCACTTGCAACCCATGAGGACTTAAGTGACTGGGACCCGTTCCCGGCACTGAAGCCGGATTTTGAAGCTATCGGTCATTTTGTGAAGGAAAACGAGATGCGCGTCTCCTTTCATCCGGATCATTTTACCGTGCTGAGTACGCCTCGTGAAGAGGTGCTGCGCAGCTCAATGAAGGATCTGCGTCATCATGTCCGGATGCTGAATGCCATGGGCCTCAATGCTACAGCCAAGAACAATATTCATATTGGTGGTGCATACGGGGACAAGCCTTCGGCAGCACGGCGTTTTGAGGAGAATTTTTCAGAACTGGACCTTGACATCCAGGAGCGATTGACGCTTGAAAATGATGATAAAACCTTCAATTCGCCCGAAACGCTGGCAGTATGTCAGAACCTCGGCCTGCCTATGGTACTTGATATCCATCATCAGTGGGTGAACAATGAAGGCGAGCAGCCATGGGAGCTGTGGCCGGATATTTTAAAGACTTGGCAGTCACCGCTCGCACAGGCCGATGCGCCAGCGGATAAGCCGCTGGTACCGAAAATTCATGTCTCCAGCCCGAAGAGCGAGAAGGACCTTCGTGGCCATGCGGATGGAGTCGAGGTTGAGCCGCTGCTTGATTTTCTGCGTCATATTGCGGCAGATACCCCAGCCCTTGATGTAATGATTGAGGCGAAACGTAAGGATGAGGCTCTGGTGCAGCTGATGCAGAAACTGGCTTTCTATCAGAATGAGGGTGTGGAGTGGGTAGATGAGTCCACCGTTCGCATCCATCCCTGAAGCCAAAAGGGGCTTGGGCGGTAAGAAACTTTACACACGCTCGGACGTATACTTCTAACAAGTATTTTAACTTTTTCGTAGATTGATATAGAAAGTAGAGTGAACGCTTTGAGTGAAAAGGAAAAGGTACCTTATGTCGTGACAAGCAAAAGCTATACTGCCGTTGCCATTAATGCCGCATCCAAGGCGGGCGAGTGGATCAAGAGCCGTCTGGGTACGGTAAGTGAACTAGGAACCAAATATTCTCCGCAGGATTTGGTAACCGAAGTCGATAAAGGCGCGGAGCAGATGATTCGCCGCCTGATTCTAACCCATTTTCCAGATCACGCTGTTCTGGGTGAGGAAGGAGTCGAACCAGGACCTGAAGCTTCAGCAAGAGCGCTGAAAGAGGCAGCAGAGGAGGAGTACCTCTGGATTGTGGATCCGGTGGATGGCACGACGAACTTTGTGCACGGATTCCCATTCTATTCGGTTTCCATTGCGCTGGCACATAAGGGCGAAGTTATCGTGGGTGTCATCTATGACCCTTCCCGGGACGAATTATTTGTTGCTGAAAAAGGGAAAGGAGCCTACGTGCACGGAAACCGGATGACGGTATCGGGTGAAGAAACACTTGCACAGAGCCTTGTGGCGGTAGGCTTCCCGGCAGATACCACGTTTGCGCTGCCGCTGAATATGGCTGCTGTTCAGGCCCTTGCTCCGCAGGTTCGCAACCTGCGTGCAGGCGGCTCCGCTGCAATTCATCTGGCTTACGTTGCCGCAGGACGGCTGAGTGCCTATACGGAAGTTGGCCTCAAGCCGTGGGATATTGCCGCAGGAGCACTGCTGGTAGCGGAATCCGGTGGTAAGGTCACGGATACCGTTGGAACACCATATACACTGGCGGTAAACCATATCGCTGCCAGCAACGGCAAGGTTCATGATGCATTGACCAATGTGTTGAAGGAAGCCAAGGCTACAGGTTTGGAATAAGTAGACACACTTTAGTGAAGGAGCGAATAACAATGGATGAGTCCAAAGAACTTGAACAACGGCTTAGCGACATGCTGACGGAAGGAGACATGGAAGCATCCGTCGATGCTGAAGAGCAGGAACGTCAGCTCATTCCTCCCAAATACGAGGTGCGCATTCAGACGGAACGAGACCCGATCGTGGAGGAAACATTAAAGTTTCGCACTATGGCTCGGGAACTGGATGACCGCTATGATCGCTATCTGGAACGTGCTGCCGGGTCGAAAACAAAGGCGAATGGCAAACCATTGTCAGATCCAGACCAAGTTACAGGCCAAGGTGCAGACTCAGGGCAGGGACAAGAGTAAATGAGCCCGCACAAAACAAAACGTATGATCATTCATAAACCCTGGACCCTAAGGCACTCAATAGAGATGAATTGTATGATTAACGGACTTCCCAACGATGGGGAGTCTGTTATTTTATGCCCATTTATAGGAAAGAGGACAGGACCTGCTCCAAGATGATAGAATAGTTTTACACAAGCATATGTCATCAGAATGACTGACTTACTATATAATTGTGTGAAATATAGATGCAACCAAAGGAGTGTTCACTAGAATGAAACGTAAACGGATATGGAAAAACACAGCTGCAGGTCTCTCAGCCAGTATGCTGGCGGGTATGCTGCTGTTCACATCGTCCGCATTGCCTGCACATGCTGCTGATGCCAAAACGAGCGTATTACCTGTGGCTTCGGACGAAACATCGAAGACTGCACCGAAGAAAGATGCAGCGGCAGTGACGAAAGAGTTCCGCATCGTTACACTGGGTGACTCCATTACTGTAGGGTATGAGCCTAAGATGACCACTGCCCCATATGGTTATGTTGAGCGTTTGCAGGAACAAGGTCTGCTGCATGGGCGTACACAGGTAGATAACTTCGGTATCGCCGGACTTAAGACCAGCGGTCTGAAGAACTTTACTGATGCCGTTAACGAAGGAGAGACGCTTACTGCGGATGCAATTCAGCCTAACCTGCCTGATCCGAGAGCCGGTCAGATTGGTGCAAACACGGCTTCCATCCGTGAAAGCATTGCACAGGCCAATCTCGTAGCGATGACGATTGGTGGCAATGACGTATCCGAGCTGCTTGGTACAGCGAACACCTTGAGCGATCAGGAGCTGCAGGAGAAAGTGAAAGAGCTGCTGGCCACGTATACAACCAATGTTACTGCGATCATTAATAATATTCATGCAGTTAATCCATCGGCCCGGATCGTCATTGCAGATCAGTACCAGCCGATGCCGGAAGTCGCTGGCAAAGAGCTGTATGCCAAGCTGATGCAGGCTTCCCAGGGCTTTACACAAACGATTGACGGCATTGCCGCTCAGTTCGCAGCTCAGGGTACAGATGTGAAAGTAGCTCATGTAGCCAAAGATTTTGTTGGCGGTGAAGGCACGATGACACATATGATCAAAGACCGTGATTTTCACCCGAATCAATTCGGATATGCTGCCATTGCTGAAGAGTTTGCCAAAACAATCTGGGGCGACTACACCAAACTGGCTGCACCAGATGCAGGTCAACCGATGAACATCATTGTCAGCGGCAAAACACTCAACACTCCATATAAACCGATTATCCGCAACGGCAAAAACTTTGTGGCAATTCAGGACATTGTGAACGCCGTAGGAGCCAAAACAGTGTGGGATAATAAAACCGCAACCGCAACCATTACTTACGGTGACCGCAAAGTAGCTGTGAAGATCGGAGCTAATGCCTTAAAAGTGAATGGCACATCCGTTGCTGTGGACACCCCGGCTTTCCTGAACAAAGTAGGTAAGGAATCCAAAACCTATGTACCAGTAGCTATGGTGGCTGAAGGTCTTGGTTTTGACGTGCAGTACATCGCGAAGCTCAAAACGGTATTTGTAAATCCGTAGAAACTATGATTTCATTAGCGTTTAAATGAATAAAATAGTTAACGGGCGCTTCCAACTAAATCAAATAGCCTTAGTCCTGAAGAATTAGGACTAAGGCTATTTGCTATAATTATGCACTTTGGTTCTACCTGAAATAATAAGTAACTTCTTCACCGTTTAGCTATGACTACAAGGAGTTAGCTGTGAACAAAAGTGTGGAGTCAGTTTTTATATTGCATTTTTTTGAGGTTTCATGACAGTCTTTAAGAAAAACAGTGGATATATCATTAAATACAAATTAAATCCCCACCAATAAATATCGAAATCGCCAGCATATGCCCAGAAGGCAATTGCCTGCAGCCCGGAGCAAAAGGTTAGGACTAGAGATATGAGTGACCATGGTCTCCATAAAGGGTTGCTTCGTTGATATAAATAAAGACTGCTCAAACCTGTAATTGAGATAAGAATATCCAAAGGAAAAAAGGACCAGTTCCAGTTGATCATAATGGGATTAGTATAGTCTTTAAAAGCCCAAGAGTCAGGTATGATTTGGAAATATATGATAATCCAGTAGACGATAAAACCTATATCGGTGACCAAAAAAAAGGGTTTTAAAATTTTCATGTTACTCCTTCCCAATCATCATATCATTTGATTCAACATTTTATTTTTTAAGAGAAAACGGCTTAAATAAAACGAAATTATTAATGTGACACTACTCACCAGCATAACCTTGATTATAATATTCACATCAATGGTTTGTAGAGCTAGTTGTAAAGATACAATTATAGGAGCTTGAAAAATATAAATTGCATAGCTTGAACGGTTGAATCTGGATAAAAATGAATTAGTAAAATTGAACTTTGTCTTAAAGACAGTGATTATTTTTAGAATAATCCCAATAGATGTAAACGGCTCCCAAAAAGAATAATAAAGAGATTCAAAGGTGAATCCTCCATAAAAGGAATCGAGACTTCCTCCGTACAAATCAATGAGTAAAAATGCTGCAGGCAAAGTCACAATAGTTATTAAAGAGATGCGGAAATAAAAGCTCGTGAGAAGCGAGTCTATCTGATCTAGCCAGTTATTCCTGTAAGCAACGGTGCCGAGCCAAAATAACATAATATACTGTGGAAAGTATCCCAAGGAAAAATCATGTATATATAACATATTGGTAGGAAAGATTAATCTTGTTACAAAATTCAAAGATCCTATTAATAGGATGAAATACAATATGCCTATTTTGGATGGGAAGTTTATTTTTACAGTAAAGCCTCCAAACCATTTTCGTACCAAGCCATAGATTGAGGAAAAATAAAACAGAGCCATAATGAACCACATGTTGTAAAACCCAAAAGAAGATAAGGAAAGATGTGACTGAGGTTCTACCAAAAATATACAAAAAGGATTAAGAATAAAGTAATAGAATAAAGCGGGAATAAGTAACTTGAAGACTCTTCCTTTTATATAAGGATAGAATCCTTTTTTATCAAATGAAGGTGGTGTAAAATAAGCTGATATAAAAAAGAATAGACCCATGAAAAATGTCTGGCATACAGCATTAACAAAGGTAAGAATCGTTTTGGATAGTTCATCGTTGGATAGTTCAACATAATACCAGCCACCTTCAGCCCCGTAAGCACTGTTTGTATGAAATACAATTACCAGCACTGCCATAAAAGACTTTATATTATCCAGATATAAAATCTTCTTATTCATTTAAGAGATTTCCTTTCGAGCAATGCCTGCAACAAAGGTATGGGACAAATCGAGCTTTTTCTCTAAATGCAGCACGTGATCGAGCTGTTTCTTAATTTGATCCAAAATTTCATCTTCTTTCTCTCGATCGATGACATCTAAAAAACCTGCTGCTGCACCTGAACGTAAGACCCACTCCATAGCATCGTCCGATGATTGGCACGGTATAGGCTGCTCTCCTTCCCATGAATGTAACGTCTGTAAATTTCCTCGTAAAAACCATTTGTTTAATACTGTAGGATTCTGCGGTAGTTCTACCTTAATATAGCGCTGCAGGTAAGAAGGGTTTAAACTTAAAACTTTCTCGAATGCATCCATAAGTACCTTCTCAGAATCAACTCGTGTCTCTATTATTCCTACCTTTCCTTCTGGTTTTAATACACGCTTTACTTCTCTCATAAAAAGTACAGGATTGGTATAACAGATGGCCCAACCACAGACTACAGTATCAAAGCTGGAACTGGGTGTCTGTTTAAGGAAGGTCATCATATCATTCAGCTGCAGATTAACTTTTAGAGAAGGGTAGTTTAATAATTTCGAGCGAGCAACCTCAAGCATGCCATTGGAAAGGTCCACTGTAGTAATTGATCCCTTACCTTGGAGCCTCTGAGCGATTTCGTTAGTGATATAACCGGTACCACAAGCTAGTTCTAGAATATCTTGACCAGGAGTAATGTTTATTTTATCTAGTAAATGAATTGAATGCTCTCCCATAATTTTAGAGAAAAAAGAATCGTAATCTCCGCTTGCTTTATCATAATCTTTTGTGTTATTTGCGTGTTTGTTGGTCATTTTGTACCAAACCATACGAAAGAGCAATTCGAGTTTATTAAGCATAGGATATAATTCTCCTTATAAGTTACTTTTAGCTATTTAGTAGAGGAATACTTTCCTTTCCACTGCTTAGTTTTAATTCCCGCCCTATATCCTCGAAAATATGTAAAGATTCATCAAGCTGCTCAGAGGTATGTGTCGCCATTAAAGAAATACGAATCATTTCTCCGCCTTCTTGGACTGCTGGAGAAATTACCGGGTTTGTATAAATACCTGCATCCATTAAGGCTTTCCAAAAAATAAAGGTTTTCATCGCACTGCCTACATGTATGGGAATAATGGGCGTCTGGCTATTCCCGGTATTGAATCCTAAATCTCGTAAACCTTCAACCATCTTTTTGGTATGTCTGTGAAGTCGATCTCGACGTTCAGGTTCGTTTCTAATAATCTCAAGTGCTTTAAGACATGCAGCAGTACTCGCAGGTGTCATACTCGCACTAAAAATCATGCTTCTTCCCTTGTGAAGAATATAATCAACAATCTCTTCATCACCAGCCACAAAACCTCCCAGACTACCAAAAGACTTGCTGAATGTTCCCGTTATAAGATCTATCTTGGATTCCACATCCAGATACTCTCCTGTTCCCCTTCCGTTGATACCAAGAACTCCGACTCCATGGGCATCATCTACAAGTAATCTGGCACCGTATTGCTCCTTAAGCGCAACAATGGTTTTAAGATTGGAGATATCCCCCTCCATACTAAATACACCGTCAACTATTATTAGTTTACCTGTATCTTTTGGAGCAGCCTTTAGTTTCGTTTCAAGATCATTCATATCATTATGTTTGAATCGTAATGTTTTACAAGAGGAGAGGCGGAGTCCATCAACAATTGAGGCATGCACTTGTCGATCAACGATAGCAATATCGTTACGTCCCATGATTGCTGAGATGACCCCGAGGTTTGTTTGGTATCCTGTTGAAAATACAATAGCTCGATCACGATTTAAAAATGCTGCTAACTCAGTTTCTAATTCTAAATGCAGTGGAAGGGTTCCATTTAAGAATCTGGAGCCGCATGATGATGTGCCGTAATCTTTCATTGCTTCAGCAGCTGCTTGAGTAAGTCTTACATCGCTTGATAATCCTATATAGTCATTTGACCCAAGCATAATCATATGTTGATTATCAACAATGGCTGTTGTACCCATCTTTTCTTGAATAGGTTTAAAATACGGATAAGAGTCATTAGCACGCATATTCTTTACTACTTCCCAGTTCATACATTTATGGAATATATCCAATGTAATCTCTCCAATATCAATTAATTTCACTACTATACTTAGCCTCTTCTTGGCTATTAGTTTGCTGATCTTTGGTAAGATTTAATGTAACTACACCAACAATAATTAAAACAATTGCAATAAACTTCACAAGAGAGAAGCGTTCGTTAAAATATAAAAGACCAATGCAAGAGATAAAGACGATTCCCATTCCTGACCATACTGCATAAGCAACGGAAACATCGATTTTTTTTAGAGTTAATGTAAGAAAGGACAAACTTCCTAAGTAAAATACAATCAAAAGTATGCTGGGGATAAGTTTGGTGAAACCATTGGAAAGTTTCATACTTGTGGTGCCGGCTACTTCAAATATAATTGCCAATACTAAATAGACCCACTCGACAATAATCACCTCCTTATTATTAAGGAATAATAAGCTTGGATTTGACAAAGATAAAAGTTTAAATAAATAATTCCTTTTCTTCATATAATTACTTTATGTCTCTAGATATATATATAACAGAAAAAATGTAAAAATAAAACACCTTCTACTAAAAAAAGATGTAAAGTCTATGAACGATTAAATGTATTTCCATTAAACTTTAAATGAATAGAATAGAGTCGAGTCTATCTCTTACTGGTAAGAAAATATTTATCACAATGTTTTATATGTTTTTACACAATAGAACATGGGTGAGAAATTGCATGAAAATTGGAGTCTATGCTGGGAAAGGTATGCGAGATTTAAATATGACTTGTCATCTGTCTATTAATGTGTAAATATCAAAATAACTTACAGAAAATCAGAAGCATTTTGGGCGAACGCACCCTTCGCCAAGCAAAGGAGCGCTCCTGAGTGCGTAAAATTAAAAACGCTTTCAATACAATGCCTATCCATCACAAAACGATGCTGCTGATTGGCTTTTTGATGTTAATCAGTTTTGCTTTCTATGTATCTGTCATGCAGTACGTATTGAATATCTATGACCGCCAGATCTATGAGAAGTCATCACAGGTGCTCAACATGTCTTCCGTCGGCATTGAAAACAAGCTGCGCGAGTTATCCAATTTATCTTTCAAAGTGATGTCGGATGAGCCCCTGCAGCAATATTTGCTGCAGCTGGAGAAGTCCGAAACGGGGTATGAGCGTAACGGTCTGCGCAAAAAAATTACCAATCGCCTCGTGGCCTACGCGGGTTCCGAGAAATACGTGTACTCCATGATTTTTATCGACAACGATAACAATGTGATGGCTGCAGGTAACCGGGAAGGCATCTCTGCGGAGAAGCAAAAGGAATTGATCTCGCTGGGAGAGCAGTATGCCGGATCCAATGTTTGGCAGGCGAGTGGAGATCAGCAGGCCAGATTAATGTCAGTCAGACAGGTAAAGTCTTTCACTGGCGGTGCATTTACGCTGGAGAAGCTGGGCACCCTGATTATCCGTGTGCGGCTGGACCGCATCGTACAGGATCAGATGCAGGAACCGGCTGAGGACTCCCAGCTGCTGATTATTGACGGGACAGAGGTCATCTATCCGACCGAATCCACGGTCAGCAGGTCCGAAATAGCAGAAGAGCTGAAGCGGACGCAGCCTTACGGAATCGCCACGTTAGAACAGGGCAAATTTTTTGTTGCGAGAGCTAACTCCTCGTATACCAGCTGGAATTACTTATACACCACGCCATTCGATCAGATGTTCAAGCAGATTCAGTTTGTCAAACAGCTCGTCATGGCCATTTTTATTATGATTTTCCTGGTCGCTCTAATGTTCGGAGCCAAATTCTCGCGCAGTATCACCCATCCGATCGCCCGTTTGATTAAGAAAATGCGTAATATTGAAAAGGGAGACCTGGATAAACTGGAAGAAGCCGCTCTTGGCAGCGTTCCCGTATCTCCGCAGAACGAAGTGGGACTGCTGCATCGAACCTTCAAGATGATGCTGCAGCGGATTCGAGAGCTGATTGATGAAAATTATGCAAAGCAGCTCGTTATTCGCGAGACGGAATTGAAAGCGCTTCAAGCGCAGATTAATCCGCATTTTTTGTACAATACCCTTGAATCCATCAACTGGCTTGCCAAAGTACAGAAGCAGCATCAAATTTCGGAGATGGTCGAGGCGCTGGGCTTTCTGCTGCGAAGCTCGGTCAATATGTCCGAAAAGTGGATTACACTGGAACGTGAGCTGGATATCGTGCGCAGCTACGTTACCATTCAGCGTACCCGGTTTGAAGAAAGACTTGATTTTGACATGCATATCGCACCTGAGGCTGGAACAGCCAGAATTCCGAAGTTAACGCTGCAGCCGCTTGTAGAGAATGCCATTCATTATGCACTTGAACCGAGTATCGAGCCATGCCAGATTCGAATTCGTGCCAGAGCAGAAGGAGAGTATATCCGGATTGAGGTAGAGGATAACGGGCCGGGCATGACTTCCGAATTTATGGAACGTTTGCAGGAAGGACAGATTCAGACCAGAGGACAGGGCATAGGCCTTACGAACATCCAGGAACGTCTCAGGCTGACCTTTGGTGACGAAGGCATCATGAGCATAAGCAGCAAGCCCGGATCAGGAACTGTAGTATCGATCAGCATACCTTGGATCAGAGAGGACGATGACGATGTACAAAGTGATGCTCGTAGATGATGAACGTGTCATACTGGAGGGGATTTCTCAGGTCGTTGACTGGGCGGCTGCAGGGACAGAGCTTGTGGAGACGGCCAGAAACGGTGTCGAGGCGCTGGGGAAGATCGAAAGCTCCAAACCGGATATTATCATTACCGATATCTCCATGCCGGGTCTGGATGGGCTGGGTCTGATCGAGAAAGCATCTGAGGCCTATCCCGCTGTGCGATTTATTATGCTGTCCGGCTATAAGGAATTTGAATATGCTCGCAAGGCGATGCAGTATGGGGTGAAGCATTATCTGCTTAAGCCCTGTAATGAAAATCAGATCCACGATGCCTTGATCGAGCTGCTGCAGGAGCGTCAGGATGCACAGGTGAAAGAGCATGCTGCAGGGGAAATGAAGCAGCGGCTGCAGCGAGTACTTCCCCATGTGAAAGAACAGTTTTTGCTGGAGTATATGACCAATCGTACATATGGGCCGATGGATCTGGAATATTATCAGGACCTATTCAATCTGGAGCTGCAGCAGAAAAGCGTTCGGTTACTGCTGGTTCGTATTGTGGAGGAGCATGATTACAGTCATTTGTTTGCGATTAAAAATATAGCGGCTGACATGCTTCCTGACGTTTTGTTAAGCACAACCATTGAAGGCAAGCTCCTGATTGTCCTGGCAGAACCAGTAGAGCTGCAGGTACTGCAGGAGCGAATTGAAGCAGTCCGCCAGGCTTTTACCCGTCTATATAAGCTGGAGGTCACCGCCGCACTTAGTGAAGCCGACCAGATGGCTCAGTCCCGTCGGTTGTTCCGCGAGGTGATGCAGTACTTGAATCATCGTTTTTTCATCGGGGAAGGTAAGCTCATTACCAAAGAGGATGTAGTACTGGCAGGGGAGTGCGACGGTGTGTATGTGGAGCGGGATGCCGAACAGCTGTGCCAGCTGATTAAATCCGGGAATGCGGAGGAGGCTGCCGCTGAAGTGCACCGTCTGTTCGAGCAGCTGGCCGAACAGAAGCTGGATATTGAGGTTACACGCGCGTATGTCGTGCAGCTGTACTCGGCGATGATTCAAGTCTGCCCACCTGAAGAGGCTGCGGATTTCACGCAGCGGATGGCAGAACTGACACATATGGATACACTGCCCGGTTTAAAAGCATTTGTCGCAGACAGTGCCACCCGGTTAACCGCGGGTTATTATAAAAATTACATCATCCGCCAATCTTCGGCAGTGGAGAAGATGATGGACATCGTAGACCGTCATTATGGTGAGGCTGATCTTTCCTTAAGTGGAGTGGCTCATCAGATGTTATATATGAATCCCGATTACCTCGGTAAAATTTTCAAAAAAGTTACTGGCGAAAATTTCTCCAATTACGTTAATCGTCTGCGCATCGAACGGGCTTGTGAACATATCCGCAGAGGCGGGGATGTGAAGGTTTTTGAGCTGGCGGAGCTGTTCGGATTTGGAGGCAATTCGCAATATTTCAGTCAGGTGTTCAAAAAATGGACCGGAATGACACCTACCGAATTCCGCAGATTCGGCATCTAACAGTGAATTGGCAGTGGTGGAGCTGCGCAGATCCATATTTTCAGGAGGAGGACAACCGGCGCTTGCAGCGTCAGGGAATGTCCTCCTCTGTTTTTTGAACCAACAAGACGGTTTTGTGTATTCAACTTGGATCGTACTTTTGCGAAAATGGCATTATCAAGTTTGTGAAAGCGTTATCAGTGTATCGATAACAAGATGGAGATAACCCGTTCACAATACCATATCAGCATAAAAAGGGGAGATTGACATGGTGAAAAAGGCAATATTCCTGGTGATGGCTGCGTTACTTGTGTTTACAGCAGCGTGCAGCTCAGGTGGAGGCAGCGAGCAGGGATCCGGGAGCAAGGATGATTCGGTAAACCTGCGTATCGCCTGGTGGGGCTCGGATACAAGGCATGAATATACACAGAAGGTCATCGACCTGTATAAAACGAAAAATCCAAACGTCAAAATTGATGTGGAATATGCTTCTTTTGACGACTACTGGAAAAAGCTTGCTCCGCAAGCCGCAGCCAACCAGCTGCCTGACATTATTCAGATGGATATTTCCTACATCAGTCAATATGCACAGAACGGTCAGCTTGAGGATCTCGCACCGTATCTGGGCAGCCAGATCAAGGTGGATGATGTAGCTGAGAATGTCATCAGCACAGGTGTAATTAACGGCAAACAGTACGGTGTACCTGCCGGGGTGAACGTACTTGGTTTTCAATATGATCCGGCACTGCTCAAGAAAGCTGGCGTAGATACCATGCCGGAAAATCTGACATGGGAATCCTACGAAGCGCTTGGCAAGCAGGCAGCGGAGAAGGGGCTGTATCTGGATGGCGGCGTAGCGCCGGATATCTTCTTCCACTATTTCCTGCGTACCAAAGGCAAATCACTCTACAACCCAGAAGGAACCGGGCTTGGTTATGATGACGATGCTCTATTCGTAGAATTCTTCGGATTGATGCAGCGGATGATTGAGCAGAAGGCAGCTCCTTCACCGGATGTGGCTAACCAGACGAAAGGCATCATCGAAGAGTCGGATCTGGTCAAGGAAAAAGGCATCGGGGTATGGCAGTGGTCTAACCAGTTTGTAGCTCTGCAGCAGGTAGCTAATCGTCCACTCGCGATTGCGCCAATGCCGGGACCAGACATGGAAAAAGGACTTTATATGCAGCCAAGTATGTATTGGGGTGTAACGTCCAACTCCAAAGTGAAAGAAGAAGCGGCAAAGTTCATTGATTTCTGGGTGAATGACGAAGAGGCGAACAAACTGATCAAAGGGGAGCGCGGTGTGCCGATTTCTGGGAAAATCAAAGAGGCCATTGCTCCTGAACTGAGTGACGCGACGAAGCAGGTATTTGAATTCGTGGCATCGATGGAACCGAAAGCTTCGCCAATGAGCCCACCACCACCGGTTGGATCACCTGAAGTGATTTCCTCCCTGGCAGATGTGGTGGAAGAGCTGAATTTTGGCAAGATTACTGCCGAACAGGCGGCACAGACTTTCCGCAAAAATGCAGAGGCCGTGCTAGCAAACAATAAATAACAGTTGAAAGATAGCTTGCTCGTCCCGCATGCAGGGATGGACGGGAACGGGGCTGCTCGCTGAACGGCGAGGGCCTTTCCCCGTCCCGTCTGTGACATAAAAGTGCAGCAGCAGGCTGATCCATGAAGGAGGTACGTTTCACTTGAGGCAGTATTCATCATTGCGCCGAAACTTGACAGGATATGCGTTTATCAGCCCGTTTATCATCGGGTTCCTCGGATTTACGCTCATTCCGATGTTTGTTTCCTTATATATGTCGTTTACGAGTTATAACCTGTTCACCTCTCCAAGGTGGATCGGGCTGGACAATTATACCAAGATGTTTTTTGATGATCCGAAATATTGGAATTCGGTCAAGGTTACCTTTTTATATGTGTTCATCGGGGTGCCGTTAAGGCTGATCTTTGCCCTCTTTGTCGCGATGATTCTGAATACGGGCTCTCGCATGGTGGGAACGTACCGTACACTGTACTATCTGCCTTCCATCATCGGCGGTAGTGTGGCCGTATCTATTATGTGGCGTAACCTGTTCAGCAATGAAGGGGTCATCAACAGTGCGATGACAGCTATCGGTATTGGGCCGATCAGCTGGTTTGGCGACCCGGACGCGGCACTAGTCATGCTGATCTCGTTGTCGGTGTGGCAGTTTGGTTCTTCGATGCTGATCTTTCTGGCAGGACTCAAAAATATTTCCCCTGAGATGTATGAGGCTGCAGGTGTGGACGGCGCGAATCCGGTTCGCAAATTTTTCAGCATTACGCTGCCGCTGCTCAGTCCAATTGTACTGTTCAATCTGATTATGCAGACGATCGGTGCATTTATGACCTTTGTGCCTGCTTACATCATTTCAAAAGGCGAGGGCGGTCCAATGGACGGTACGATGCTGTACTCGCTCTATCTGTTCCGTCAGGCGTTTATGTTTAACAACATGGGTTATGCTTCCGCGATGGCCTGGGTCATGTTAATCATGATTGGTGTGCTTACGGCAGCTGTGTTCCTGACATCCAAGTTATGGGTATTCTACGAATCTGAAGGAGGGAAATGATCATGGTGTGGAGAAATGTCAAATGGCCAATCTACCATCTGTTCGTTGCTGCGCTTGCCCTCCTGATGCTGTACCCGGTGCTGTGGATGCTGTTCAGTTCATTTAAGGAAAGCCGGACGATTTTTGTAACAGCAGAAAGCCTGTTTCCTACGGAATGGATCTGGTCCAACTATGTGGATGGCTGGAAAGGGACGGCGGGACGGCCATTCATGGATTACATCGCCAATTCACTGATCATTGTAGTCATTTCCACGATCGGGGCAGTGCTGTCATCTTCCCTGATCGCGTTCGGTTTTGCCAGACTGAACTTCAAAGGCCGCACCTTCTGGTTCTCTCTGATGATGCTTACGCTCATGCTGCCGCATGACGTCGTATTGGTTCCGCAGTATATCATTTTTACCAAACTGGGCTGGCTGAACACGATTCTGCCGATTGTTGTTCCGACCTTCTTCGGGATGCCGTTTTTTATCTTCCTGATGGTGCAGTTTATTCGTACCATTCCGAAAGAATTGGATGAGGCAGCGACGATTGATGGCTGTAACAAATTCAGACTTTATGTGCAAATCATCATGCCGTTGATCAAATCTTCGCTGGCGACAGCGGCAATCTTCTCCTTTTACTGGAGATGGGAGGACCTGCTAGGACCGGTGCTGTACCTGAACTCGCCTGACAAATACACCGTATCGATGGCACTCAAAATGTTCCTGGACAGTGAATCCGCCTCCAACTGGGGCGCGATGTTTGCAATGTCGATCGTCAGTCTGATTCCGGTTGTAGCCGTATTTTTTATCTTCCAGAAACAGATTGTACAGGGCATGAGCACGAGCGGTTTGAAGGGTTAACGAGGCCAGCGCATCAAACCAATAATACATGGAGGAGAAAAATTAGTGGATGCAGCAGACTTGGAAAACGCAGAACATGGAGAACAAGTAGAACAGATAGAACAAGCCGAACAAAAGAGTTCCTCGTGGAAGTTTAGTTTTGGTCCGATTGCTCAAGCTGATCATAGATTCGAAATCTCATCGGTATCCACTGCAGCTGTGAGAAAATCCGATAAGGAAGCTGGCAAAGAAGGCATCCATACGAATGTAGGAAAAGCAGATGGCTATGCGGCTGTGTCGTCCACAACGATATACGACGAGAGCAGTGGATATGGATTTGAACCGGGTTCACTGGTATATGAGAAGCAGCGTTATGATGAGCAGGAAACGGAAGGGTTTTCTTCAAAAAGGGTTTATCCTCCGCAGGGGCAGGCAGCAATGTCTGCCCGCCTGCGTTCCAGCTTCTGCATCCCGCTCAAGGCTTCATTTATCGTCGATGTGCCGGACGGGACGTACCAGGTGCTGCTGATCGCAGGAGATCTTCTTGCGGATACGGTTACTTGTGTCAAAGCCGGAGAAGGCCGGCTGATGCTGCCTACAATTCGCACGGTGGCCGGACAATGTGCTGAAATGAGGTTTGCAGTTGTTGTTCGAGGAGGGCGTCTTCGGCTTACATTTTCGGGGGCTGCACCTCGTATAAATGCACTGGAGATTACGCTGGCGAATCAGACCATGACCGTGTTTCTCGCGGGAGATTCAACGGTAACGGATCAGCCAGAGAGCGGATACCCGTATTGCGGCTGGGGACAGCTGCTGCCCGCACAGTTCAAACATGACGTGGCCGTGGATAACCATGCACAGTCAGGCAGAAGCTCTCGGAGTTTCATTCATGAAGGTCGCTTGGATGCCATCATGCAGCGAATCAAACCTGATGATTTTCTATGGATTCAATTCGGACATAACGATGAGAAGCCTGACCCTGAACGGGGAACAGATCCTTTCACCACCTATAAGCAGTATTTGAAAAAATACATCGATGCCGCACGCGAGGCTAAAGCTCGCCCGGTGCTGATTACACCTGTGCATCGGCGCTATTTCGCGGATGAAGGTACATTGACCGATACACACGGCGATTATATTACCGCCGTGCGTGAACTTGCGGCAGATGAAGAGGTGCCGCTAATCGATTTGGCTGAACGCAGCCGTCTGATGTTTGAGCAGACGGGTGAAGAAGGCACCAAGGATGATTTTATGTGGGTACTGCCCGGCGAATATATCAACTTCCCAACGGGTGTGGAAGATAACACACATTTTCAGGAGCGAGGCGCACGCCGGCTGGCAGAGCAGGTGGCCGAAGCTATCCGTGAGCTGCGTTTGCAGCCGCTGCAGATGTACCTCAGATAAGAGCGAATGCAGTGAATAAGGAACAAATTGTTGTGGTAAGGATCTAATTTACAAGTTACTGAGATTTAATACCACAGGATTTTAAGTCCTGTGCGTCTGAGAGTTAAGTTGAACTGCAGCTGTTAAAAATGAAACGCGAAAGTGGCCCAACGAAGCGAAGGCCATGCCTTTTAAAAGCAGTTGAGGGTGAGCGAAGCAGCGAGGAGGGCGGAATCGGTAAAAGGGAGCGAAGCGTCCGCGTTTGGTCCGGGATTTCCCCCATAGAGGGGAATAAAAGAAATCCCGGACCAACAGCGGCCCGAAGCCGATCTGCCCACCGAGAGTCCGCCCGCGCTCCCTACAGACTTTAAGTGAAACGCGAGTTCAGCGAAGCAGGGAGCGAAAAAAGTGGCCCAACGAAGCGAAGGCCATGCCTTTTAAAAGCAGTTGAGGGTGAGCGAAGCAGCGAGGAGGGCGGAATCGGGAAAAGGGAGCGAAGCGTCCGCGTTTGGTACGGGATTTCCCCCATGGAGGGAGATAAAAGAAATCTCGGACCAACAGCGGCCCGAAGCCGATCCGCCCACCGAGAGTCCGCCCGCGCTCCCTACAGACTTTAAGTGAAACGCGAGTCGAGCGAAGCAGGGAGCGAAAAAAAGTGGCCCAACGAAGCGAAGGCCATGCCTTTTAAAAGCAGTTTAGGGTGAGCGAAGCAGCGAGGAGGGAGGAATCGGGAAAAGGGAGCGAAGCGCCCGCGTTTGGTCCGGGATTTCCCCCATAGAGGGGAATAAAAGAAATCCCGGACCAACAGCGGCCCGAAGCCGATCTGCCCACCGAGAGTCCGCCCGCGCTCCCTACAGGCTTTAACTCAAATCACCTTCGCAGTACAAATAAAGGAGGAGCATTCCATGACAAATCACGCCAACGTTCAAAAAAATCCGAACTCCCACGGTCATACCTATTGGGTTATTCCGGATGGCTATATTCCCCCGGATAGCTCAGGTGCACTGGAGAGTCACGAGAGTATTTGCGTATTAAATACAGGCGGTACAGATGCGGCACTGGACATCACGATTTACTTTGAAGACCGCGAACCGCTCGAACAGATCAGAGCCGAAGTTCCGGCCCGAAGAACAAAGCATATCCGTACCGCATCGCTGCGTTCTGAAGGCGAAGTTATTCCTCCTGGCGTACCGTATGCCATTACGATATCAAGTAATGTGCCAGTCATTGTCCAGTATAGCCGTCTGGACACAACCCAGCCGGAACTGGCTCTAATGAGTGTCATGGCGTACCCTGTGGCATAAACGAAGAGAACTGACAAATGAACATTATACGTTGTCTTACCAATCCAGCCACGCTAACAAGCACTCACCAAACACAGAAAGACCTGTAATCTGCGACGGTTTCGATGCAGATTACAGGTCTTTGCTCATCCAATTACTCCCCATATTTATACGTACTGGCATTCAGAATCTTCACGTTTACTTCAACTTTGCCGAGATGAATACGTGCAAGGGGTTCTGCCCGCCGGGCAGCCTCAACTCTCCACCAATCGGGATGATGCCGGTAGAGATGTTCGACAAGACCCAATGAATCTACTTTGCGTGCTTTGGTTGTGGCAAACGACTTACGAATTTGAGCCTCGATCTGGCGGCTTGCCTCCTGCTCCATTAAACGAGGAGAAGGATAAGAGCCGTGATCCTCGGCAATTGCAGCCTTCACAGAAGTGAACAGATCAAAGGAGATACCGTTAGCACTTTTTTTTGCCTTTATACGCGTTTTGGGTTTGTGAAGAGTCAATGTAAGATCAGGAGTACTGCCATGCTTCCCATAGACGTACAGCGGATATTGGTACACATGATCATAATTTACGTAACGGGCGCCGTCTGCTTCGGCACCAGAGACTTTCCCCTGACTTTTTCCATTGCTCACCACGTAAAATCCATCCATTCGGATCAGCGGCGGGGTCTCTTCACCGTTATGCCACGTCTGATTTTTAGTGGAAACAGAAGGCAGCAGCACGACGGATGCGGGTTCTCTCAAACTATCAAGCAGCTGATGCAGGCGTATGGGCTCATACCCGGAATGCTGTCTATACAGTCGCATCGGTTCAAACAACTCAATCGTTTGAGCCGACTGGTTCAGAATCGCGGAGGGAGAGAGTAAAGTGGACATATCTTGTTCCGTCGCATAGATCCATGGTGTGTATCGCAGCTGTCCGGAATGAAGCAACGTGTTGAAAATATCCTCTAGTCGCCCTTCCAATGCATTTTTGGACAGCACAATTGCTTTCACATGAGTCCACAGCGTTTGCTGCTGCGAGGTCTGATACAGATTGTTGATCGCCATACTTAACGTTGTGCCCGTGCCTTTTCCGATCCATATTTGACTGCCTTCTCTTGGTGTCGGACCTTCCTGTTTTGCAATGCTGGAAAAATCAATTAACTGGGCGTATGTCGTATATTGATTATCCGCATAATCGATGCCGATGGCTGTAATAAAGTTAATGCTCTGCACTTCCTTGGAATCCCAGCATCCTGTCAGCAGCATGACACAAACCGCCACGATGCTGCTTACGCAAGCCCATCTCATTAAGGTTTTTCCTTATGACGGGTAGAGTCCTGCGTGCGTAATACAGCTGGCCGTTTGGTGCGTGTCATGGAAGGAGGCATCGATACGGCCTGTGTGAAATCTCCCGGAATGTATGGTGATACAGGGGAGAGGTAGGATACGCCGTAACACTCCAAGGATACGAGATGAACTAACAAGGCAAACAGAGCAACCATAAAGCCGAATAATCCCAAGATCGAAGAAGCGATCAGCATCCCGATACGGATTTGCGATGTGGCCCCTCCAAGAACCGTGTTCACCAGAATGTAGCTGGAGATGACGGAGATCGCTACGGTGACAATAATTGTGGGAGATGTAATTCCGGCTCGAATGGCTGCATCTCCGATGATTAAGCCGCCAACCACACTGACGGTCTGTCCCAATGCACGAGGCAGCCTGCGTCCAGCTTCATTGAACAGTTCAAACATAAAGATCATGAGGAAAGCTTCAAGGGTAACCGGCATAGGTAATCCCATCCGCGTTCCAGCAATGGTTGCAAGCAGCGGAAGCGGAATCTGTTCCAGATTAAAGCTGGTCAAACCGATGTAGAAGGCGGGAAAGAAACAGGCAATGAGCAGCCCGGCAATCCGTAGTATCCGTTCAAAGGTCACGATGAAAAAGGGAGTGCTCTCATCTTCGGGTGATTTCAACTGGTTAAACAGCGTTGTCGGTGCAATGACGGCTATGGGTGATCCGTCCGTAAGTACAGCGAAGCGTCCATTGATTAAGGAATCCGCGACGTAGTCTGGACGTTCAGAATTATCCGTGAGCGGGAAGATGCTTCGCACGCCTCCCATAACGGCACGTTCCATAATGGACGTGCCCATGATGCCGTCAACGTTAATCTGATTCAGATTGCTGCGAGCAGTCTCTAGAATTTCGGGGTTAATAATATCTCTGACATATAAGAGGCCGATCGTTGTCTGTGTGCGATCCCCTTTTATGATTTTCTCATAACACATGGATGACGTTTTCAATCGTTTGCGAACCAAGGCGATGTTCGTGGACAGCTCTTCGGTGAATCCGTCGCGTGGTCCTTTTACGGACGTCTCGATGGCTGACTCTTCTGGTGCACGCCCCGGAATATTGGCAATATCCAGACTGCAGGCCTGTACACCATTTTCAAAAATAAGAAGCAGCTGCCCGCTAAACAGGAGCATGTTTATGTTTTGGAGATCAGCAATGTCATCTATAGGCTTCAGGGTTAGGCCAAGCTCCTTGGGCACAGCCTCTTCCATGATCAATGTATGCTGTTCCAGACGCGGGATGATAAATTGATTGATCTGTTTGTTATCTACCAGCCCGTCACAGTAGAGCAGCATGACAGAACGAACGGTCTCATCTTGGGCAGAAAACGTCTGAATGACCACATCTGCACAGGATTCAAAATTTTTTCTTAGGGAGACAAGCAGGGTCTCATAGGATGCCTTGTCAATCCGGTGTTTCTCCATGGTGTTGTTTCCTCCTCTGATGACGTGAATGGATAAGGGCAACGGCCGCAGCCAGAACCGCAAATCCACTCAGATACACGAGATTGAATGGAAAGATGTAATCGACCAGAATCTTCGAAAAGGTAATGTCGTCCAGAGGATAGAGCATGGATAGAATAAAAAATACAGCTAACGAGGCGCAGGAGATCATCCTTCTGGAGGTTTTTTTAATATTCCAAATTTCTACCACAATATACATAGCCAGACTGATGCGGGTAAATGAACCGGCAAGCCATTGATAGATAGAAAAAAAATCAGTCTGGGCAATATATTTGCCGAGGGAAGCGATACGCCATTCCTCAAAGGCAGGATATCTCATTTTAGCGGCTTCGTAAGGATCGAATTCTACAATAGCCCCAATTAGCGGTCCTGTCGTTAAACCAATTATGATGAAAGCAAGCATCAGATACTGCCATAACTTTATGCGTTTGCTGAGGTGAGGCTGAATGTACCAGAGGAAGAGCAGCTCAAACATGCCTGCGAGACTGTACACCATCCCGTGAAATACAGGTGACCATCCATGCTCCAACACAGGCAAAAGACGGCTGTAATCTTTATACTGGGAATTGACAATCGCTACGTAGAAACCGAGCAGCACGACGAGCGGCAGAATCAGTCCCGCTGTGAAGGCAAGGGAGCGCATGCCTTTATAGGCAGCATACCCACATAAGGCCATGAGTGCAATCGTGGTTGCCATGACAGGTGTTTCCGTCAGATAGTTAGTCTTGGCCCAGGTTGTTGTGTCCCGCAGCGTAAAGTAGATGACAGATAGAAAAAAGAGACTGTTCCCCACCCGCAGGAGTAGGCCTACGGGTCTGCCAAGATGGGAAGACAGCCAATCATGTAAAGTTTGATGCTGCAGGAACTTAGACACATAGGCAAGCATCAGAACAAAGATGACGAACGGCCCTGCGGATAATAGAACGGAGATCCAGGAATCCCTTTTAGCCGCGCTGAGAAGTGCAGGTATAATTAATACATGGCTGATCAGACCAACGGACAACATGATTAACATCATGGCTTGCAAAAAAGAAGGCTGCGTACGCTTCATGCTGAGGATCTCCTTTTCTGGATAGACTGTCCTCAGCAGTGTTAACGTGTTTGTGGAACTTCATACCGGAGAGGGAATCACACTCGGCTCTCCGAACCTTTCCTTTTTCACCTGAGCCTAGATAGTTATAGCGGCCTGCCCTTCATGCTTATCAGAGATCGAAATAACGAATACCCATCGCTTCGCGTACTTCAAGCATCGTTTCTTTAGCGATATTCCTGGCTTGACGTGTGCCCTCCATTAGCATTTCCTCGACTTCATTTCCCCGCTGTTCGTAATAACTGCGTCGTTCCCGAAAAGGAGCAAGTAACTCGTTGATGGCACCGGCAGCGAATCGTTTGCACTCCGTACAGCCTATTCTTCCCTGACTGCAGGCAGCATAAATGTCATCTGCATGGCTTTCTCGAAACAACTGATGATAAGCGTACACGGGACAGATATCCGGGTGGCCTGGATCAGAACGGTGAACGCGAGCTGGGTCGGTTTTGGCTTTGGTCAGTTTTGCTGTGACATCGTCCGGTGCTGCGTTTAAGGAGATGGCATTGCCCATGCTTTTACTCATTTTTCCGATACCGTCCAAACCTCCCAAACGTTCTCCGGTCAATATCCGCGGTTCCGGGAAAACAGGTGCATACAGCTCATTAAATCGTCGAACCAGCTTTCGTGCCATCTCGACATGGGGGATCTGATCTTCGCCTGCGGGGATAAGTGTTGCTTTACAGAAAGCAATATCGGCAGCCTGACTGACCGGATATCCCAAAAAGCCATAATACAGGTCCATGTATCCCCGGTCTCGCGCTTCCGTTTTAATGGTTGGATTGTGCCGGAGTGTGTTTACGGTGACAAACATGGAGAAGAGCACAGTCAGCTCCGCAATTTCGGGAATCATGGACTGGATGAAGAGGGTGGCTTGGTTTGGATCTATGCCTACTGACAAATAGTCCAGGGTCACTTGATGTACACTGTTTGCAATCAGTTCAGGCTGATCATAGTGGGTTGTCAGTGCCTGAACATCTGCCAGTAAAATATAAGACTTGTACGTTTCCTGTAATTCCACCCGGCTGCGCAGGCTGCCGACGTAATGGCCGAGGTGAAGCTGTCCAGTTGTTCGATCTCCGGTCAAAATCCGTTCTTGGGTTGTATGCATGATTCATTCTCCTTTGAATAGTTGTTTTGGTGTTCATGTTATGAATGTTGTTGATGTTGAGCTTGAGCTGTCGCCACCAGCCATCTTCCACGACCATCACCTCCTTTCAGCCTGCGATTTATTTCGTTTTAAAATAAAGTTAATGTACGCGGATACTCTGCTGCCAGAATCGCCTGAAAAATGAAAAAGGCCTCGTCCTCCGTTCCAATTCCCTAAGGAAATGGAACAGAAGGACGAGGCTGTGCTCGCGGTGCCACCTTCATTAGCCGCTGGTACGCGGCTCACTTACGGGATACGGATGCAGCAGTTGAATCATTGCAGTCAAGTGAAATAAAGTCAGGCTAGCCTAACTCAGATCGTACTTCGTACATGATCTAGATCGATATCCTGTCCATGGATAACGGCAGGACATGCCGCCTTGCCTACTGAAAGTCCTTTCCCGGCTTAAACGGGCTAAAACTTGGTTCAACTCGGAACTCCGAAGCCCATTTCCGCATGTCCGACACACCGGCTCGCACCATCCGCCGGCTCTCTGGAGTAACGTGACATGCGTACTTCTCTTCATCATCGTTGATAACGTTCGTTTACAATTTTTCACATTGTATCATGCTTTTAAATGACTGACCAGCCCATGTTTGCGATTGCTCATGTTGGTTCCAAGTACACCGATGATAATCAGCACAGCTCCAATGTAGTGGTATCCGAATACAGGCTCATGCAGAAGTAAGGCCCCACCTGCGATGGAGATGAGAGTAGACAAATTACTGAATACACTGACACGTGAAGCTTCCAGATGAGTCAGGGCGTAGCTGGACAGCAGGGTAGATACCATGGTAGACAGAATCGCCAGATAAGCGAGCGCACCCAGGTAAGATAGATCGCCGAGCGGCTGGATGTATTCGGCCATCGATCCGGTGTATGCATGGCGAACGAATGCAGCGATATTAAATACCACGCAGCCTACCATCAAGGTAACCCAAGTCAGCTCCAGAGGTTTATATTTCCGAGTGAGCGGTCTTGCCAGTACCCCGTATCCTGCAAAACTGATCGCCGAGAGCAGCAGCAGTACAATGCCCTGCAGATTGCTCATCGACATGCCGCTGCCTTTCATGGCAAAGATAAAGATCACGCCAGCGACAGACAGGAGCAGAGACATCTTTTGTACAATAGATGTCCGTTCCTTCAGAAAGACAGAAGCCAAGACGAGGGTGAACACAGGTACCATCGCCTGAATGATGCCCGCTTCCGAAGAATTGGAAGTCACCAGTCCAAAGGCTTGAAAGGCAAAGAACAGAACGGGTGAGAGCAGTCCAAGCGGGACAATTCTCCACAGGTCGGCCAGTCGAAGACGGATCTTGATCCAGCCAAACAGCACAGGAATGCTGACCACAATAAGCGACAGGGCGAAGCGATGGGCAAGCACATCTATGGGATGAGCGATGGTGACCGTCATTTTCACAAATAAAAAAGATAACCCGATAATAGCGGCGTAAACAACAGCTGCGATATAAGCATAGGTTCGGCTTCGTGCAGTATTCATTCGTTTTCCCTCCAGTAATGCGATACAGACTCTAAACTCAATTGGCAAAATACAGGCTCTATACGTAAGCGAACGAAGTCGGCTTGAATTATAAGTCAGCAAAACCGAAACGAATGGATGTAATGAATCTCTCCCAGTCCAATATCTGCGGAACTTAATAATCTTTGATCTGCCTAATTCTCACCCTTAGCTGTCAAGCAATGGGACATATGAGCCTTATTTAATATACTTCGGCGTACCCCATGCTACAATAGAGAAAATACAGTATTGTATCGGTACAGTTCTAGAAGAGGAGGAGACACAGTGAAAAAATATGAGATGATCGCTCAAGATTTGCAGCAGTGGATACAGGAACAGATGGTGAGCCGGGAGGGCCGATATTGGGAGGAAAAAGGAATCAGACTTCCCGCCGTCCGCACCGTCGCAGCACAGTATCAATGCAGTGTGAGTACAGCGATTCGAGCTTACGAATGGCTTGAGCACAGACATCTGGTATATGCGATCCCTCAATCCGGCTATTATGCCGTACAGAATGGTGTAGAAGCACAGGATGTAGACTGGCAGGAACCTCTTGATTTTGCATCGGCCGCTCCGGACCCGAGAGTGTTTCCGTATGCCGATTTTCGGCACTGTGTAGATCTGGCAATGAGAGAGAAACAGGATGAACTATTTTTATATGGGACAGATCAGGGACTGCCTTCGCTGATTGAGCTCTTAAAGAAACAGTTTACCGATTATCAGGTATTTGCGGGGACGGAGCAGTTTTTCATCACATCGGGGGTGCAGCAGGCACTGGCGACACTTGTTTTAATGCCTTTTCCGGGCGGGAGAACTAAAGTGATGGTGGAGCTGCCAACGTATCACAACATGCCAATCCTGCTGAAGAGCCTGAACGTGCCGATTGCAGGTGTACGAAGAACGGTGGAGGAAGGACTGGACTGGGACTCGCTTGAACGTCAATTTGCGGAGGGAGATATCAAGTTTTTTTACGTCATGCCGCGGTTTCATAACCCCATCGGAACATCACTGACGGCAGCGGAGAAGAAGAGACTTCTCCGACTAGCACATCGATACGGCGTATACCTAGTGGAAGACGATTACCTGGCTGATTTGGAGGACAGTACAAGACAAGATCCCTTGTGGGCCTATGATATGTATGACCGGGTTATTTATCTGAAAAGTTATTCTAAAATTCTGTTCCCCGGACTGCGTATAGGCGTGGCCGTTCTGCCAACTGCGCTGGTGCCCGGCTTTGGGACGTATAAAAAAATGCTTGATATCGACACTTCCGTTCTATCTCAAGCTGCACTGGAGGTTTACATTCATAGCGGCATGTTTGCCCATCATCGCAAAACGATCCGCAGCCGTTATGCCACGCGTATGGATGTTGTAAAGGAGCAGTTGGCAGCTCATCCCGAGTTTGGACCATTCCGCTCTGCGCCGCGAACTGGAGCAGAGCATACAGTGCTGCCTTTACCAGGAGATATGCCTGTCCGTATGCTGCTCTCCCGTCTGCAGAACCGCGGAATTATTGCAGATACAACAGAACGGTATTATCCCGAAGGAACTTACCGAACTTATACGGACCAGATGCTGCGGTTGAATATATCCAACGTTCCAAAACAGCGTATTGCAGATGCAATGCAGATCATTCGGGAGGAGATTATGAAATTGCAGATCAGATCCACAACAAGTTAGTTCAGATGCTGCGCAGCTCTCATCGTGAACCAGTCAGCCCTTTTCAGCACAAAGAGCCCGGCCCTAAGGGCTGGACTCTCTGGTTTTCTAGATGCCGCCAGATAGCATCTGTGCTTACTCCTGGGCCATCGCTTTGAATGAGGCATCTGCAGCTTCCAGTGTAGCAGCGATATCTTCATCCGTATGAGCCGTGGTGAGGAACCAGGCTTCATACTTTGATGGAGCGAGATTGATGCCGCGATTCAGCATGTGGCGGAAGAAGGATGCAAAGCGTTCGCCATCGGTATCTTGAGCGTGATCATAGTTGGTTACCGGATGGCTGCAGAAATGCGTAGAGAATGCCCCGCGAATCCGGTTGATCGTCAGATCAATGCCATGGCGATCAGCAGATGCTTGAAGGCCAGCGGTCAGATCGATGGCGAGACGTTCCATCTCTTCGTATACGCCAG
Organism: Paenibacillus sp. FSL R7-0652; assembly: GCF_038595045.1. NCBI lineage: Bacteria > Bacillati > Bacillota > Bacilli > Caryophanales > Paenibacillaceae > Paenibacillus > Paenibacillus sp. FSL R7-0652. The sequence continues at coordinate 761,990 of NZ_CP152001.1, forward strand.
CACCCTGCAGCACTTCAAGACAAGCGATACCCGCCGAGATGGATGCGGGATTGCCTGCCATCGTTCCGGCTTGGTATGCCGGGCCAAGCGGAGCAACCTGCTCCATCACATGTTTACGGCCGCCGTAGGCACCGATCGGCAGGCCGCCCCCGATAATTTTACCGAGCGCTGTAAGATCCGGCTCGATCTCCGCATGGTTGTCCAATCCCGCATACGTCTGGGTGGAGCCGTAGTGGAAGCGGAAAGCGGTGATCACCTCGTCATAAATGACAAGAGAGCCGTTCGCACGTGTCATCGCACAGAGGCCTTCCAGGAAGCCAGGCTCTGGCATAACCATGCCGAAGTTACCGACAATCGGCTCTACCATAACAGCAGCTACATCGTCACCCCAGCGCTCGAGTGCTTCCTTCAGAGAATCCAGATCGTTATAAGGAACAGTAATGACTTCGTGAGCGATGCTGGTCGGGATACCGGCACTATCAGGGATGCCGAGAGTCGATGGACCGGAACCAGCCGCCACCAATACCAGATCAGAGTGACCATGATAACAACCGGCAAATTTCACGATTTTATTTCGTTTCGTATATGCACGAGCCACCCGGATGGTAGTCATCACGGCTTCTGTACCCGAGTTAACAAAGCGAACCTTGTCCATGGAAGGAATCGCTTCTTTTAGCATTTTCGCAAGCTTGATTTCAAGTTCGGTCGGTGTGCCGTACAAAACACCATTCGCAGCAGCTTCCGCAATGGCCTTTGTAATATGAGGGTGGGCATGTCCAGTCACAATCGGACCGTAAGCAGCAAGATAGTCGATATATTTGTTGTCATCCACATCCCAAAAGTGTGCACCCTGCGCTTTTTTCATAAAAACGGGTGCACCGCCGCCTACCGCTTTGAACGAGCGGGATGGGCTGTTGACTCCGCCCACAATATGCTCCAGGGCTTCCGTATATAACAACTCAGAGTTTGTACGTGAATTCATTTTGATAACTTCCTTTCCTTTCGTAGTTCCAAAGTGTATACGATCATCACCATGGAAGGATATGATTATTTTCGCATACTTTTTCGCTCAGGCATAGCGAAAGGGCAGCATCGGGGCTGCCCTTTCAAGAATGGATCAATCATCAATATGTTATAAACGGTGCAGTCATAGGCGCTGTGAGTAACTTTCAGCTGGAAGTTACTGCGAAGGCTGCTGCGTGTTTTTCTCATCGGCACTGGCCGTTTTGTCTTCCTTGGCTTTTTCATCCTCTGTCTTGGCTGGCGGGTGAATAATGTCCTGAATATGCTGTTTCAGCTTTTCTTCACTCGTGACGGACAAGACTTGTGCCCCGCCTGGAGTACGTTCTTCTTTTAACAGATTCATCGGCGGAATCTGCTCACTGCCATTCATGCTGCTTTGATAGCCAAGTCCTCCCAGCTTCCACATATCGGAGAGGGTAAGATTGGTATCCACATACGGGCTGACTTCTTCCAGAATGGAAGGCAGTTTGGCGATCGTAGTTGTAGACTGCATCTTCGCCGTCACAGCTTTGAGCAGCTCGCGCTGCCGTTCAGAGCGTGCGAAGTCAGACATGGCGTCGTGACGGAAACGCACATACATCAAAGCTGTTTTCCCGTCGAGATGCTGGTAACCTTTTTTCAGATCGATATCATATTCGTTATTGTCGGCTTTACTTGTATAATGCATGTCCTTCTCCACATCAAAGTCCACACCGCCAACGGCATCCACCAGTTTGATGAATCCCTGGAAATCGGTATACACATAATACTGAACAGGGATACCCAGCAGATCGCTGGCTGCTTCCATGGCTGCGTTCGGGCCGTGGGTGATTGCTGTGTTAATCCGGTCTTTACCGTAACCGTCAATAGTCACGTAAGTATCACGCAGGATGGAGAAGAGATTAATTTTTTTAGTAAGCGGATCAAGTGACACTACCATCATGCTGTCTGAACGAGGAACTTCACCCTTCTTCAGACCGCGGGCATCGACACCCATAACCAAAATGTTCACAGTCTCGGTACCTTCCCATTTCGGAGGGTCAGGTGTGTTTACTTTCTGCACATTTTCAATATTGGCAAATGGCGAGTCCTCGCCTTTTTTCTGCAAACCATCCAACTGATTAAGAATAGAACCAAAATAATAGGCCGCTGCCCCTCCAACAATTAACACGAAGGCGGCAAGAGAAATCCATAGGGTCCTCTTCGTCTTTCTGGTCATGCTAGCGCTCCTTTGTATTTGAGATAAAAAATAAACGATTTCAGTACATGTAAAGTTGCGTTAGAGCTGTATTCAAGTCAAAGCTTTCCGTTCGCTTCCCCTGCAGAATTCAAGAAAGAGGAGGCCGCTTCGAACTTTTTTTAAAGCTTGCTGAATTTTGACTGTTCCTATTATAATTTCTTTTTGGGCTACAAGCAATTTCAACATAATCCAAGTGAGGTATAAACATGCTGGCGATTGATGTCAAAGATTTGCGCAAGACGTTTAATGTCCAGAAAAGCCGTGGCGGCCTGAAGGGCGCATTCCAGGATCTGTTTGCACGTCAATACCAAGAAGTATTGGCAGTTAACGATATTTCGTTTCAGATTCCTCAGGGCGAAATATGCGGATACATTGGGGAGAATGGTGCCGGCAAATCAACAACGATCAAGATGTTGACCGGCATTTTGGTGCCTACATCCGGACATATATCCGTTGGCGGGTATGTTCCGTATCAGGAACGTGAGAAGTTTGTCAAAAATATTGGCGTAGTATTTGGTCAGCGAAGCCAGCTGTGGTGGGATATCGGCGTTATTGAATCCTTTCATCTGCTTCGCAAAGTGTACCGCGTAGGGGAACAGGACTTCCGTAAACGACTGGACGAGCTGGTCGAGCGTCTGCAGCTGCAGGAATTGTTGAGTCGTCCGGTACGCAAGCTCAGTCTTGGTCAGCGGATGCGATGTGAACTGGTGGCGGCGCTGCTGCACAATCCAAGCATCGTCTTTTTGGATGAGCCGACGATTGGTCTGGATATCGTGGTGAAGTCGGAGATTCGCGAGTTTTTGAAAGACATGAATGAGGAGCATGGCACAACCATTCTGCTTACAACCCATGATCTGCAGGATATCGAAGCCCTGTGCTCGCGCGTCATTATGCTGGATGCAGGCAGTATTATCTATGATGGGGGTCTGGATCACCTCAAGTCCCAGTGGGGCACGGAGCGGGAGGTTCGCTTTAAGTTTGGTACAGGTCACACGATAACCCAGATGCAGGAATGGACGGCTGCGATGCCTGTGCGCTGGACCGTAGAGAATGAGCTGTCCGCTTCCGTGTGGATTCCGCTGGAACTGAACGTGTCGGATGTGCTCGGTCGTGTTGTGGGACAGGCGGATATTACGGATATCCAGATTATTGAAACCAATACGGATGAGATTGTCCGGAGCATCTATCAGTCTGGTTCTGCGGAGCGTCCGGAGATCGTGTCAGCAGGAAATGAAGCGGCAGGTGCTTCCTGAATGAATAGTGCGTTTATCGATTTCATGCGCATTCGTTTTCTGACGATGCTCGCATATCGAGTTAATTATTATTCCGGCATTTTGATATATACGCTGAATATCGGCGTGTATTACTTTACGTGGCAAGCTATTTACGGAGGCAGCGGAGAGATTGGCGGTTTTACGGCAGCGCAGATGACAACGTATGTTGCGGTCTCGTGGATGGCGCGCGCGTTTTATTTTAACAACCTGGATCGGGAGATCGCTGCTGATATTCGGGATGGCTCCATTGCGATTCAGTTCATAAGGCCGATTAACTATGTGATGGTCAAAATGATGCAGGGGCTTGGCGAAGGTATTTTCCGCTTCCTGCTGCTCATGATTCCGGGCATGCTGATTGCCATTCTGCTGTTCCCGGTGGAACTTCCCACAGCGCCATCGGCTTGGATCGGTTTTCTCGTCATGCTGTTCTTCAGTTTCGTTATTAATTCCCAGATTAATGTCATTACGGGACTGGCGGCATTTTTTGTGGAGAACAACGAAGGTATGATGCGCATGAAACGTGTCGTAGTTGATTTGTTCTCAGGCTTGATTATTCCAATCAGTCTGTATCCGGGCTGGTTGTCCGCCATCATGAAGGTACTGCCTTTTCAGGCGATTACGTATCTTCCCGGCTCGGTCTTCACGGGCAGAGTAGAGGGTACAGGCATCTGGAATGTACTCGGCATTCAGGTACTGTGGTTCATGCTGCTGCTGCTGCCGATGGTGCTGATCTGGCGGCAGGCGCGCAAGCGTCTGTTCGTGCAAGGGGGATAAGCGAATGTACTATATCGGTCTGATCTGGGAATATTTGAAAAATTATATGAAGACACGTCTGACGTACCGCGCCGACTTCTGGGTGGAGATTATCTCGGATCTGCTGTTTCAGGCAACGAATCTGATCTTTATCTTTGTGGTGTTCCGGCATACGGATAACCTCGGCGGCTGGAGTGAGGCGGAAGTTTTGTTTGTATACGGGTACTTTATGGTGCCATACGGCATCTTTAGCTGTTTTATCAATCTGTGGGGGTTCAGCGAACGGTATATTGTCAAAGGCGAAATGGACCGTATTCTGACACGACCGGCACATAATCTGTTCCAGATCCTGCTTGAAAATGTTGATCCGCCCTCTCTCGTAGGCTCATTCATCGGGTTGATCATCATGATCAGCAGCGGAGCAGAGATGGGTCTGGTGCTGGAATGGTGGCATATCCCTGCCTTGATTATTCTGGCGATTAGTTCAGTTCTAATCTATGCGGGCATCTATACCACCTTGACATCATTGTCCTTTTACTCGGATGCGCCGACAGGCATACTACCGCTAATGTACAATATTCAAGGGTATGGACGTTATCCGGTAACGATCTATAACAGAGCGATTCAGGTGCTGCTCACTTGGATCATCCCGTTTGCCTTTGTCGGCATCTATCCTGCAGCACTATTCCTTGATCGAGCTGAAATGCATCGTATGGCTTTGCTCACTCCGGTCATGGGACTGGTGTTTGCAGCCATTGGACTTACCTTGTGGAACTTTGGTGTAAAGAGGTACCGGGGAGCGGGATCATAACCGGGACTCCAGCACGAGTGTATAGCGTCCATTTTCAAGAAGTTCGTAAGGGAGTCCAAGGATGGGGTAACATGTATTTAACGTGAATTACAAGGAGGACATGAAGATGACTTTAACAGAAGGTGTACAAGTCCCGGATTTCGAGCTGCCATCCAGCTCGGGTGAGTCGGTGAAGCTGTCTGATTATCGGGGTAAACGTGTCTTGATTTACTTTTATCCGAAAGATATGACCTCTTCCTGTACCCAGCAAGCCTGTGATTTCCGTGATCGGCATGAGGAGTTTCAGGGGCTGAATACCGTTATTCTGGGGATCAGTACCGACCAGATGAAACAGCATGACAAATTTATTGCCAAATACGGACTGCCCTTTATCCTGTTATCGGATGAGGAGCATGCTGTTGCGGAGCAGTTCGGTGTGTGGCAGCTGAAGAAAATGTACGGCAAAGAGTACATGGGAATCGTGCGTTCAACCTTCCTGCTGGATGAAGAGGGCAGGCTGATCAAGCAGTGGGCGAAGGTACGAGTGAAGGGGCATATTGAAGAGGCGCTGGAGACAGTCAAGGCTCTGTAGGACGTCCACATTTTGAATAAAATTAAAAACAGGCTGTATCCATGGACTGAAAAGTTCCGGATGCAGCCTGTTTATTCTGCTTCAGCGGCCGATCTGCCGCGGCGCTTCTTGAAGCCTTGTTTGACCCGATGGATCAAGATAAGCAGTGACGGAATAATCAGGCATATCGTAAAATCCCAATCAAACCAAGCATAGATAATGGTTGTGGTATAGAAAACAATATTTGGAGCAAGGACGACAGACATTGCAAAGAACAGCATCATCGATGGCAAAACCAGAGGTTTATAACTTTTTAATCGAAATAATTGAGCAGTACCCAGTACGAACCCGAAGATATATATGATGGTTTTGAAGTACGTGGACACCAGCCACGCCGTAGCCGTTAGGGCTTCGATCCGTTGAAAAAAGTTTCCGACATTGATTTTCTGTGCCAAAACATAAGATATATAAATATTGTGCTGTGTGAGCATAGGGCCCATCACAAGCAGGGCAATAAACAGAAGAGAGGTTAGCAGCGCACCTCCAAACAGGGTAGAAAGCATCATATCCCGGCGAACATGCGAATCATGTTTAATGTATGGGAGAATCATTGACAGAATAATAAGCTCTCCATACGAGGCTGTAGCACCGCGGATACTGCCTGATACCATAGGGAAAAAGGGTGTGCTTAAATAGGGTTTTATCCGGGAGAGCTCTGCCTTTGGGAGCAAAAATATAATGAGGATGAGCAGTCCGACAATAACAAAAGGGACCCAAACTTCAGCGCTTTTTCCGATAGACCCCAGGCCTTTCACCATTCCCCAGGTGAGTGCTGCAACAAAAAGCAGAAGTATAGCTCTTATTGGGGTATATAGATAAATTTGCGTCGTCATAAAATCCCCGACTTCTCGAATACATATGGAAGCTCCCATCATAAAATAGAACAAATAACCTACGGACAGAATAGAACCGATCCATACCCCGAGTATTTTGGGACAGATTTCAATTAATGATAGGGTCGGATATGTTTGATGCAGCTTATAGAGCAACCACAATATACATAATCCGATCGGCTGAGATATGATGGAACAGATCCAGGCATCTTGATTACCTGAATAAGTGACCATCGTGGGATAGATCAAAATCATGTCCCCAATCATTGTCATGAGTGCCAGGACTGTGAACTGGCGAATCGTCAATCGCTCCTGAACCAGCATGGCGTGCACTCCTTTCAATTCAAGTCAGGCTTTGCTAAAACGGGTCTTGGTTAAGTGGATGAGCAGCAGCATACCAGGCAATATAATACCTATCGTTGTGTCCCAATCGACCCAGTAGGGGACCACGGTAATAACGATGAAGATCACACCAGGAGCAATGACGTTAGATAAACCGAATACAAGCATGGAGGTAGGCAGAATTAAAGAACGATACTGCTGCAGCTTAAACAGTTCAGCAATGCCTATCGTGAAAGCATACATATAGATTACAGCTTTGAAGTATGTTGAGATGAGCCAGGCAGATGCCATAAACGCCTCAATTCTCTGAAAAAAGTCGGCGACATTAATTTTCTGAGCCAGTATAAAAGAGGCATAGATGCTGTGCTGTGACAAAAAGGCACCCAGTACAAGCAGAGAAATGATAACCAGCATGGCAAGCATCAGATTGCCCAGGCCGGCAGCGATAATAACATCCCGATTCCGGTGGAGCTGGCTGACGGTATAGGGAAGCAGCATGAGGATGGGAATAGCTTCGCCCACAGGATAGATGATACTTACCAAAATACCCTGAGCCAAAGTAACAATGTCGGTGTCTTGAACTGGTTTCAGGTTGCGGGCATCTACTTCGGGCAGTAGACAGAAGGAAAGGGTAAGGATGAATATGACAATAATCGGCAGCAACAGCTCACTAGTTCTTCCGATGGTTTCAATTCCGTTGTGTACGCTCCAGCAAACAGCAATGACAAATAAAAGGATAAGCACACGAATGGGGGTATAAGGGAAGATTTGTGAGACCATAAAATCACCTACTTCCCGGGTATGGGTAGATGCACCCATAACAAAAAAGTACAAGTAAAATACAGCCACCAGCGTTCCGGGCCAGAACCCAAGGATGCTCCGAGCTATGGAGACCAGGTTCTGATCCGGGTATGCTTTACCCAGTTTGAGGAACATCGCCATAAGAAGCATGCTGATTGGAACACCGATCAGGGCACAAATCCAGGAATTCTGTTTGGCATACGACGTGATGACTGAAGGATAGATCAGCATCATATCGCCTACGACCATCATAAAGGTCAAGGCTGCCAGTGCGCGGGTACCCAGGCGTCCCTTTTCGAGCATCGATTTCACTCCTTTGGCTAAGTTCCAGTGAGGTAAGCCAGTAATTGATTAACGGGTTCATAGATCCAGATGATGATGTACAAGGGGCTGGGGAATTCCCACAAATTAACAGCAATCACACTGAACACTGTAGCTGTGAGCAGCATACCGCTGTACACAGCGGTTTCTTTCCACTGCTTGCCCCGAATGAGCTTGGGCAGATCGATTAATCCAATCAAACATCCGATTACAACAGCTGTGATAGAGAGCAGCATATCCTCAATCCTTTATTTGATTTTTGAAAGAGTTGTCGAGGGCGCCCACACGCCTGATTTGGGCTTTTGTTTCATAAACTACGTCAAGATTTTCAAAGTATTTATCCCAATCATTCTCTACTTTTTTGAAGAATTTAGGATCATTCTGGTAAATCTCCTGGCCAAAGCCGAAGATGTCTACATGATACTTGCGGCGTACCGCATTAACGGATTTCTGCATAAGCTCCTTGAGACGATCTTCGGACACCTTTTCCAACTCACGAATGGCTGTCATGGAACCAATCTGCATACTGCAGTCAACTGATGCAACAGAAGATACAATATGAAGTTTGATCTTCACTTGAGGTTCTCCGTTGACAACTTTGGCTTTACGATCCGTTGAAGCCCGAAGGGTTTTCATCGTAACGACTCCTTCTCCACTTGGGCAGTCCACATGACCCATCGTAGATTTCACATTCCCCCGGATGTAATTGTATCCCTTAGACTCATCTTCATTCAGCCAGCCAATCAGCTTGTCACCTTTAAATACACTCAGGCCTGTTGTATTCAGTTTCGCACCTGTACGGATGGTGGATATGTTCTCCAGACTGCTCTTTTTGTTCTGATTCCCTATAATTTCAACACCGGTAATAACCGGATTGATACCAGGTGTAAGCATAAAGTCCATAAGTTGATCCCCTGTTACCGTCGTTGTGGGGGACCACGTTTTGGCTGAGACATCCAAAGAATTGAACAATTTATCAGCCGGAATGTTATCCAGAGGCGTAAGCAGGTTAAGTACTTCAGCAGCTGTCGTTTTACGCGCTACCATAACGTAATAATCTGGCCGAACCGAGGGTTCTCTCATAAGTGCCTCCATCACGTCGTAGATCCCCTCATTGCGGGCAAAATCCTCTCCGAATATGAGAACCCGAATATGAGACATAAATATTCTCCGCGGGCTGGTTTGGGTGAGACTTTGAATGGCCTCGAACAGTGACTTTCCCGTTGCCTGATACTGGGTCACAGGTGTACCTTTCCCGCCCACAGCTTTGGCTGATATTTCATTCGGTACGACAATCTGGGCACTTACCCGAATCTGGTCCCCTTCCTTATCGACCCCAAGGCCGAGCATGATGCCAAGTTCATTAAGTTCATGGCGATCCCAGCAGCCGGTCAGCAGGGGAAGCAGCATGGCAAGGGATAACAGCAGGCATAAACCTCTTCTCATATGATGATCTCCTGACTAAGTTAACGTTTCATTTTTCCGGGTTTTTGTCTCTTTACATTAGGTGTTCCTGTGGATAATGGCCTTGTTTTCATCCGGGACCAAGGTACGCGGAAGATCGTATCTTTGAGGTCTTTCTGGATATATGGTGCAAACGGAGTCATATACGAAATACCGAATGAGCGAAGGCTGCATAGATGAGTTACCGTAATCAGCAGCACGATCAGAATACCGTAGAAACCGAAGGCTGCGGCCAATATCATTAATACAAAGCGAAGAATTCGCACGGAAATTGAAAGGCCGTTCTCCGGGATTACGTAACTGGATATTGCCGTAATCGATACGATAATAACCATAGCGGCAGATACGACACCTGCGTCTACCGCTGCTTGCCCAATGACCAGCGTACCTACGATGGATACAGCCTGCCCGACTGTTTTGGGAATCCGGATACCGGCTTCGCGCAAAATTTCATAGGTCAATTCCATGAGGAGGGCCTCAATAAAAGCAGGAAAGGGTACACCTTCCCGCTGAGCAGCCAGGCTGATCAGCAGGTTGGTTGGCAGCATTTCCTGATGAAATGTTGAAATAGCGATATAGAAGGCCGGTGCCAGCATGGCGATAAAGAAGGACAGATATCGAATCATACGAATCAGTGTGCTGATATCTGCTCGCTGATAATAGTCCTCGGGAGACTGGAAAAAATGAACGAACAGAGCGGGAACAAGCAGAACAAAGGGGGTGCCATCGACGATAATGGCTACGCGACCTTCCAGTAAGGCAGCCGAAATGGTATCTGGACGTTCACTGTTATATACGGTCGGAAAGATCGTTTTTGTTTTGTCCTGCACAAGTTCCTCGATGTACCCGCTCTCCAGAATACTGTCGATATCGATCTCATCCAGTCTCCTGCGAAGTTCCTGAACGACGTCCTCGTTTACAATGTGCTCCAGATATACGACAGCTACGCGGGTTTTGGTGACTCGTCCAATCTCACGCTCTTCAATCCACAGATGGGGATCACGAATTCGTTTGCGGATTAATGCGGTATTTGTCCGCATATTTTCTGTGAAACCTTCCATGGGACCCCGTACAACCGTTTGGGAGACAGGCTCACCAACGGGACGATCCTCCCAGCCTGCCGCGCCGATTTTCAATCCGCGAGAGGATCCCTCCAGCAGCAGAATGATATCCCCTGCCAGCATGGAATTCATTACATCATCCATATCGTTGACCCAGAGTACTTCACCGGCAGTAAGAACATCATTCTGCAGGTAGGACAGATGTTCGTCGTCTGCAGAAAAGTCAGGCAAACTTCGTTCCTGCAGCAGAGACTGCAGGATGGCATTATTCAGAATCTGGACGTCAATCAGTCCGTCAATATACAGCAAAACAGATGGCCATTTATGCAGGGTCTGCAGCGGACGGATCATCAGGTCATTACTGTTACCCATGGCGTCCTTGCAGTACGTAATATTCTCATGCAGGTTGGGATGAATTGACTGTGATTCCTGCGGTGTCTGTGTTTCTGAAGCCATGCTGTCCCCCCTATCTATACATCCCTTTATTTGCAAGTAGTATGACCGGGAGTTTTTCAATTTATGAAAAAAAGATAATTTACGTTTTATTTCATAACGAATAGAAGCGAACGCAAAAAAAAGCCGTGCAGTCGCACGACTTTAAACCTAGATCACCAGACAGCGATCAGTCTGCATTTTGCTTTTGTCTTTGAGGAACAGGCACTGCCTTGTGGGCTCTGCGGTTTGTCCAGCTTTTACGATACCGATAGATCACGGCAATCAGCAGCACAAGCCCGATGACTGCCAGAATGACAGCTGTATATTTATGAGCGAGCGTGAAAATCGCGTTCCAGCCAGGTCCGAACAGCTTACCAATTCCAAGGAACAGCACTACCCAGAACAGTGCGCCCGAATAGGCATATAGAGCAAACTTGCGGAATGGAATCGCAGCAATGCCTGAGAAGTAACCCGTGAAGTGACGGACTCCCGGAATAAAGTATCCGATGAAAATTAAGGCGTTGCCGTACTTGGCAAACCACTTCTGTGTTTTATCCAGCTTGTCCGGTTTGAGGAAAAACCATTTTCCATATCGCATGATAAAGGGAAGGCCGGCTCGGGCACCAATGAAATACGTTATGGTCATGCCGATCGTCGTTCCGAGAAACGCCAATATCACAAGCGTACCGAAATCCAGCTGCCCTCTGTAGGACAGGTAACCCGCATATGCCATGGTCGTTTCTCCTGGGAAGGGAAGTGCAATAAACTCCAGCAGCAGACCGAAAAACAATACGCTGTATCCGTAAGAGCCGAATAACTGCTGGACCTTCTCAAGTATTTCCAATAGGTTCACACTCCTGGTGATTCATATGAATCAGGCTGTTCCGACAGCTGTATGCCCGTTCATATTCATTATTTTCTAATGCTACCGAATTGCAGATCAAGAATCAATGACCCCATTGCAGAAGCCTGTGACAATTGCAGTAAAATAATAGATCAAATGACGTCTTTTTTGTGATCCGTCCCCATATAATTCTAACAAATCTGCTGAAGTCTATCAGCAAATTCACTAGAGTGTGGAGGTTGATTCACCAATGGCACAGAAATCGGGAAGATGGACGGAACAAAAACAAAACGGGCAGCTTGCTGAACAGCAAACTTCATATCATTCCGCTGAGAGATGGCGATTGCGGCGGCATCTGTCCATGTGGTGCTCATTTGTTATACTGCTGCTGGCAGGGGTGCTTGGAGCAGGTGCAATGTCAGCTGAAGCGGCAGCGAAAAGTGATAAGCCAGACAAGGTAGTCTACCTGAGCTTTGACGATGGGCCAGGCAAACATACACCGGAAGTTCTGGATATTTTGCGCGATGAAGAGGTTCCAGCTACTTTTTTTGTGCTGGGAGAACACGCTGAGCGCATGCCTGGAATGATCAAACGCATGATACGTGAAGGGCATACCCTTGGCAATCATACATATAACCATGAATATAACGAGCTTTACCGCAATTTTCAAACGTTCTGGCAGCAAATCAAACGCACGGAAGATATCCTTAACCGCATTGCAGGCGTTCGCCCTGCACTTGTAAGAGCACCTGGCGGAACATACGGACATTTTGACCAGACTTATTTTGACCTGTTGAAAAAGGGAGGATACGCTGTCATGGACTGGAACGTGGACAGCGGCGATTCCAAGCGGCGGAATGTGCCCGCCAGTGAAATTAAAGCTCATGCTGTAAACGTCCCGGCAGGAACATCTTCTGCCATTGTGCTGATGCATGACGGAGGAGCACATGCCGAGACGGTGAAGGCACTGCCAGACATTATTCACTATTACAAACAGCAGGGCTACCGTTTTGAATTGATGCAGGCATCAGACAAACCTGTGCAGTTTCAGGTTAAACCTGCGGTTAAATATAAAAACCGTCCGTCCCCGAGTGCTGGCTGGATTGCCAAACATGTAGACACGAATGCAAACCAATGGCTCGCAGCCAAACCACTTCAGATTCAATTGGGATACACAACGATTGAACTTAGGCCTGGCGAATACCGGTTCAAAGATCAGAAAATCCTTGTTCCACTGCGCAGTTATATGACCAAACTGGGAGGCAGCATAAGCTGGGATCAAACCTCTGGTACAGCAACAACCTGGTGGAAAGACCGTATTGTGCAGATTAACCCGGTCAAGGGAACATTGACGTCCAAACGTTTACATAACCAGGAGGGCAGGACAGTACGGGGCGTTATAGAAAGCAGTGGAGGTACGATCTGGGCGGATGCGGGTGAATTAATGGAGCAGTTTGGGGCAGAGCAGTACGCTGTGCAATCAAGGGACAATGCGTGGATAATCACCGTGGACCCGCCGTGGACTTCGATGAATTTGAAACATTCCTACAGCATGATTTAAAAGAAATGGAGGATCATCTGACTATTCTCTCTACTTCCTGGTAAGAATGAATCATAGATTACGATAATCAGGATTTAAGTGACAGGGAAGGAGAGGTTAGTCCGATGACCAAGAAACGAATTGAACATGAACATGCCGTCGAGCTGTTGAACAGGGTCAGCAGTCGAATAGCCGAGGTGATCATCGGCAAGAAGCGGGAAATTCAATATATACTTACTGCGATGCTTAGTGAAGGACATGTGCTGCTGGAAGATGTGCCGGGTACAGGGAAAACCATGCTTATCCGCACGGCAGCTTCCTCGTTAAGCTGTGCAATGGGGCGTATTCAGTGTACGCCGGATGTGATGCCGGCAGATGTAACCGGTGTATCCATTTACCATGCGCCTGCAGGAGAGTTCAGGTTTAGACCGGGGCCGCTGATGAACAATATTGTGCTTGCCGATGAAATTAACCGTGCATCGCCCCGGACGCAATCTTCGTTATTAGAGGCCATGGAAGAACGCAGCGTGACGGTGGACGGCACGACCTATGCGCTGCCAAGACCCTTTCTGCTGCTTGCAACACAGAATCCGCTGCAATTTGAAGGTACGTACCGCCTGCCTGAAGCGCAGCTGGATCGGTTTATGATGCGAATTACGCTGGGGTATCCTGCACCTGAGCAGGAGGTAGAGCTGCTGTCTCGTGAGCGGAGTAACGATGTGCTGGAGAACATGCGTCCTATTCTGCTGGCTGAGGAAGTTACTGCAATGCAGCGTGAAGTCAGACGGGTGCATGTGGATGCCGTGATCAAGCAGTATCTCGTAGCGGTTGCCGTGGCGACGAGAAGTCACGATGCGGTGAGATTGGGAATCAGTCCTCGTGGAACGCTGGCCTGGATGACAGCTGTGCAGGCGTATGCCTATTTGCAGGGACGCAGTTACGCTGTACCGGATGATGTGAAATCACTTGCCGTACCGGTCCTCTCCCACCGGATTCAGCTGAAATCAATGAACAGGACAGACGGAAGTGCAGTGCAGGAGCAGGTGATCCATGAAGTGTTATCGACTGTGCCTGTACCCGTTCAGATGAGCGGTCAAGGCAGAGGGCGGCGCGCATGAGAGGGTTTCGCGGAAACTGGCCTCAAGTGATGGCTGCTGTTCTTCTGGCCTCTCTCTATTTCTGGCATGGCGGAAAATCAGCGTTGTTTCTGGCGGCTGTCTCCATGCTGATCTTGAGTTATGGAATACTGCTTCAAATCTTCGGTCCTCGTCACATTCATATACGCAGACATATCCGAAAAGATCAGATTGCGGCAGGAGAACGAATACGTGTTCATGTGCAGCTGGAGATTCGCTGTGTGCTTCCGCTGCTGTGGCTTGTAGTCTGCGACAACACCCCTGCAGGTGTACATCGTAAATTATTTTTTCCGGGTATGAAGAGGCAGTGGTCTTATCAATATGAGATAACTGGTCTTGCCCGGGGAGTGCATGCGTGGGAGCAGGGGCGAGCGTACTGGGGAGATGTTTTTGGATGGAACAAGGCGTACACCGTGCTTGAAGGTGAGCAGCCGATTGTGGTGGTACCAGCCTCCGCCGGACATGCCGGGTCGTCCATTTGGCCGGAAGCGTGTACGAACAGCGGGGAAGGTATGGGCTTGCATCGACATGTAGAGGGTGCTCCCGGAACGGAGATTCGTGAATATCAGCTGGGAGATTCTTTTAATCAGATTCATTGGAAAAGCACGGCCCGAACCGGAAAGCTCCACACATTGATTCCTGAAATGCCGCAGCGTACCTCGCTGGCGGTTGTAGTATACGAGGAACATTCCGGTTACGAGAAGCATGGTGCTGAAGATCAGACGCATGAAGCGTTTGAACGAGCAGTGATTGGCGCTGCTGATTGGGTTCGGGAAGCGGCAGATGCACAGATGCCCTGTCAGCTCTGGCTGAGCGGGGAAGAGCTGGCCGGTAAAGCGGACATGCCTTTGGGAGCTGTGTCACGGCATGAAGTACAGATAAATCGAAGCGGCGCTGCTGGAGAGGTGCAGGGGACCGATATTGATTCAGAGGAAAGATTAGCCTATGCGTTGAAACGGCTGGCTTACGCTCGTTTACGTAAGGAGATCGTACCGTCTGAAGTCCAGCTGGATGTTAGCAGGCTGGAACAGCTTCCTTACGGTTCAAGTATCCTCGTATTTACGGGACAGCTGGATGAACGCCTTGTGGTCTGGCTTGAGTATGCGGCTGCCTTGGACTTTCAGGCAGTTGTGCATTTAGCCAATGCTCCTGCAGCAATAGGCGGATATACAGAGAACAGCGGATATTCCTCAGCTGATTCTCACGTTGGTCCATTTGAAGAAAAGCAGCATCGACTGGAAGGAAAGCAGGATAAAACACTGGATCAGGTACGGAAGGCTACAGGCGGGAATGCAGCTGCTGGAGCACCTGCGGCGTCCATCCCGTCCGTAAATACCAAGCGTACGGAAGAGTGGACGGGGCGCCTTATATCGAAAGGGATACGGGTAGTCTGTCAGGAGGCTGCTGCAAACGGGGGTTCGTTTGGCGGGAAGGCGGGGATTGTCGATGTGGGAGCGTAAAACAAAGCTTCGCACGGCATTTTCTGTTTCACCTGATCAGGCGGTTAAGAATCGCAGTTCAAGAGAGGTGCCGCCGTTATCGGTTGATGGCCCATTAACTGCGCCTTCGCTTTATCTATGGTTGATCACAGCAGGGCTGCTCGTATTGTGTATGGAATGGATATATCCTGTGACTGCTGCCGGTCAAACGGGCAGTGAGCGCTTTGCTGCGGTTATGGCGTGTTATTCGGCCGTTCTCTTATCCGCTGGAATGATTCGAACAGGCTGGGCTGCCAGTATCGTACTGCGCGTGCCTATTATATATGCTGCATTATGTATGATGTACGGAGCCGGTCATCCAATCGAGTGGGGTGTATCCTATCCCTCACTGCTTAATGCTGATCTGGGGGAATGGATCGACAAAGGGCACTTTCGTGTGATGAGCAGAGAAACCAGAGGGTTGTTCATGCTGTGCGGCTGGAGTATGCTGCTTGCTTCGGTGCAGTATCTGGTGATGCTTCGCCGCAGCATCTCTCTGTTTGGGGTCGGAACGTTAGTGTACCTGATTATGCTGGAGAGTTTTGCGGAATATGATGCTTATGGCTCGGTGGTCCGTTCAGTATGCTGGATGCTGTGTATTCAGGGTATGCTGTACCTTTTGCGTCTGTATGAAGGAACAGGTCATGTAGAATCTGGACCGGATCAGCCCAATGAACCTCAAAGTAAACATCGAAGAGTACATCGGCATACAGATGGAATTGCGCATCAAAGGATAGGTAGAAGTACACATCAAAATGTATACGCAAGCCGAAGTGGATATCAAAGTACAGACCCGGGCACAATTCAAAGCACGCAGCAGCGTACAAACCAAAGTACACTTCAAACTAGGATGAGCTGCAGAAAGAACAGCTCTCGTCCAATGCGGAGAAGCGTTTTTCTCTCCTGGATAGCTGTGTCGTTAGGAGCTGCTGTCAGTTTGGTACTGCTGTCTGTGGTTCCTGCCCGTATGACCTTCGTGTCACCTGCCGGGCACATCTCTGTTATGGATACGGTCGAACGATTGGCCAAATGGGCGGGGTATACTCCTTCTCGCAGTGTGCCGGCCGCCTTCAGTGTAACAGGGTACAGTACAGTCGATGCGCCTATGGGAGCACCCCTGGTACAGGGAAATGATCCTGTATTCACGGCAAACACTCCAGTGTCTACATATTGGAGAGGAGAAACACGTTCTTATTACAATGGAAGTGCGTGGAGTGATGTGGAGCAGCGCTTTCGTTACGCGGACGCTTCGGGTTTACTGCGTGCCGATGGATGGGAGGACCATCCGCATTGGCAGCGGGTTCGTCAGATCATCACCATGGAGAAGGAGTGGCGAGGGCCTAATCCACTGTTTACAGGAGGGCTGCCGGTAAGCTTGTCTTTTCAAGATGGCAGCAAAATGAATGGAAAAAATGAAAAGTCACTGCTGTCCAGTGATGATACAGGCACTTTATGGCTTGCTGCAGGAAGGGATCGAACGGAACGTGTTCGGAACTATACTGTGGATGTCATGGTACCGAATGTGACACCTGAGGAACTCCGGCAGAGTGCTGGTATGGAAAAGAAGAGCGTTAGTGAAGATGAGAAGAAGCGCTTTGGCGTGGATGAACAGAAAAGTGCTGGTCTGGATCACAAGAAGAATCGTTTGAATGAAACAACGAGCACTGGCGTGAAGACACAGGAGAATCTTGCCGGGAGCAGAGATAATCCAGTTGATCCGGCCTCCATACGCAGAAAGGATCTGCAGCTCCCGGGTACGCTTCCGCAGCGCGTAAGAGATCTGGCTGCCGAAATTGTCGGTACGAGTGCATCGAGGTACGATGCGGTTCAGGCCGTACGCAGTTATCTGCAGGCCAATGCCCGCTACTCGCTGGATACCCGGATGCCGACACGCGGCACGGATTTTGTGGATGATTTTCTGTTTGTGACCCGGGCGGGATATTGCAACCATTTCTCCACCGCCATGGTCGTACTGCTGCGTGCCGAAGGCATACCGGCACGCTGGGTGAAGGGTTACGCCCCGGGAGAGGCAGACCCCCAGGTTCCCGGGCGTGTTGTTGTCACCCAGGGAGATGCCCATTCCTGGGTAGAGGTATATTTTCCCGGCGTAGGCTGGATACCGTTTGAAGCTACGCCGGGGTTTGGCTCTGCGCAGGCTGAAGATGCCAGCGCTGCGGTTGTCGCCGCGGCACAGCCTGGCGATGGGGCCCTGCTGCCGGGAATGAGCAGCGGGCTTGCCCGTGCAGGCGCGTGGCTGGCTGCGCGCGCACGGAATTTGGCCGCAGCGCCATGGCCAGCCGCGGCAGCACTTGCGGCAGCGGCGCTGCTGTGCGCCGCTGCGTGGGCCTGCGTGCGGAGGCTTCGCCCCGCGCTGCGGCTTGGGCTGCTGCTGGCGTGGCCGCGCAGCAGCTTCCCGGACCGCGAGCGGCTGCTGCAGGCTGCCGCTCCGGTCTGGCACGCGCTTGCGCGGCAGTACGGCCCGCGGCCGCCGGGCATGACGCTGCGGGAGTACGCAGCGTCACCCGCCGTAGCCGCAGGCACGGACGGCGCGGACATCGCGCGCTTTGCAGCCGATTGGGAGCGGCTGCTGTATGGGCCAGACCGTCCGCTGCGCGCGGACAGTCTCGATTTCCTGCGCCGGGCACTTCGCCTGGCCCGGCGTACCCCAAGACGCCAGCGCTAATGCCTGCGCCAGCGCAGGAACAGGAGCAAGTCCGATGCAGGTACAAGCCTGCTCCGCCTACTTAAAGTATTAAACACGGTGGAGCATCCTGCTCCGTGCTTTATTGAAGCTGGATAGAAATATGAACTATCTCGCTTCCCATAAAGTCTCGTTTGCCCAAGGGTGAAGGAGACTTCTTTTGTTTTTTACAATAGGAATTCTGGGTCATCTCTCGGGGGCCTAACCCAATTGCTGTAATTCCTTTCAGTTTTCAACCTCAATGTGGACGGGACTAAACGGAACTTACCCTCTTTAACGATCCCCAGTGACGCTATTTGACCCATTTTGGTCACTTGGAAAACCTAACGATCCCTAGTAACCTTATTTACCTGAAATACCGCGTTTTTCGCCGGCTTTCAGGTGTTTTAGTTCAAATAGGACTCCTGAAAATCGTTAGGTCTCCAAACAGCCTCCAATGTTCAAAATAAGGTTCTGTGGAATCGTTAGCACTTTGAATTACACGTATCATTGCTATTACGGCTGCGGCTCGGCATATTTCTTGCAGCATGGCCCGTACCTGCTTTCCTAAACAAAGCTGCCTTATCAAAGCCTGCCTATTCTACCCCACGGCTGAGATATGCTTCGAATCCAATGGATGAAATCGGTGCTTTAATCCAATTCTAAAAGGACAGAAAAGATAGAGCATATGTGCAGATCGTATTGAACCAAAGTGCATCACGAAACCCGGGCCGGGGAATGGCAGCGGATGTCGCTCAATGTCGCAATTCCTCGTTGCCTGCCCGAAAATGGAGTTTCGTCTTTCCTTGACGGTAGGTTTTGTCGTTGCGTATAATTAGTTTCATTAATTGAGGGAGGCACGGTAATGAATAAGCAGAATGAAATTGTGGTTGTCCTTGACTTCGGGGGCCAATACAACCAGTTAATCGCCAGAAGAATCCGGGATCTTGGCGTATACAGCGAGCTTTTGCCGTATAACACACCAGCGGAGAAAATTGCAGAACTTGCACCAAAAGGGATCGTGTTCTCTGGAGGTCCATCCAGCGTATACGCCGAGAATGCACCGCACGTTGATCCGGGCGTTTATGACCTGGGCTTGCCAATCTTCGGTATTTGTTACGGAATGCAATTGATGGCACAGCAGCTTGAAGGTAAAGTCGAGCGCTCCGAGAAGCGTGAGTACGGCAAAGCTGACCTGGCGTTTGCCGCAGGTGCCGCACTTGCAAAAGGCATCGAAGGCGAGCATACCGTATGGATGAGTCACGGTGACCATGTTGTCACATTGCCTCCGGGCTTCAAACTGGATGCAGGTACGGAAAGTGCGCCAATCGCTGCAATGAGTAACGACGAGCGCAAATTGTATGCAGTTCAGTTCCACCCGGAAGTACGTCACTCCGTTCGCGGTAACGACATGATTCGCAATTTCCTGTTCGAAATCTGCGGTTGCGAAGGCAATTGGACGATGGAAACCTTTATTGATGACACCATCAAAGATATTCGTGCAAAAGTAGGCGACGGCAAAGTGCTGTGTGCGCTCAGCGGCGGCGTGGATTCTTCCGTTGTGGCAGCCCTGCTGCACAAAGCGATTGGCGATCAGCTGACATGTATGTTTATCGACCACGGCCTGCTGCGTAAAGGTGAAGCAGAGAGCGTAATGGAGACGTTTGTTGGCAAGTTTGATATGAAGGTTGTCAAAATCGATGCGCAGGAACGTTTCATGTCCAAGCTGGCTGGCGTGGATGATCCGGAGCAAAAACGTAAAATTATCGGTAACGAGTTTATTTATGTGTTTGATGAAGAGTCCAAACAGTTCGACGATTTCGAATTCCTGGCTCAAGGTACACTGTACACGGACATCGTAGAGAGCGGTACAGCTACGGCACAGACGATCAAATCCCACCACAACGTGGGCGGTCTGCCGGAAGACATGAATTTCAAACTGATCGAACCTTTGAACACACTGTTCAAGGATGAAGTACGTAAAGTAGGTACAGAATGCGGCCTGCCGGACGAAATCGTACACCGTCAACCTTTCCCTGGTCCGGGTCTTGCGATCCGTGTGCTTGGTGAAGTGACGGAAGAAAAACTGAAAATCGTTCGTGATTCCGACTATATCCTGCGTGAAGAAATCATTAAGGCCGGTCTGGACCGCGAAATCTGGCAGTATTTCACCGCCCTGCCTAACATGAAGAGTGTTGGCGTTATGGGTGACGCACGTACGTATTCCTACACGGTAGGTATTCGTGCGGTGACTTCGATCGACGGTATGACAGCAGACTGGGCACGTATCCCTTGGGACGTACTCGAGAAAATCTCCGTGCGGATCGTTAACGAGGTGGATAACGTAAACCGGATCGTCTATGACGTAACTTCCAAACCACCTGCAACGATTGAGTGGGAATAGGTCGTTAGTTATTCACAATATTAATCGTTCTGGAGCCTTGATAAGATAGGGTTTGTGGCACTTGCTCCGCTGGCAGTACGGTCACACCTGCAGCAATACATTGTACAAGTTACTCCCTTTTATTTGCGTTGTTTCGCAAATTGAAGGGAGTTTTTTTTGTGACCAGAATGAAGAATCTAGTTGAGGATTTTATAGTGGACCAAGAGACCTTTCTCAGAGCAAAGACATAAATCGACTCTTACTTATTGTGAATGTAAAGGTATCAGGATGGATTGTGATTTTAAAATTTGGCTTCGTGTCTTCAAGTAACATGATTAACAATTGAGAAATAATCCCTGATATAAAACTAATGAAAATCCGCTAAATCGTCGTTTTGGCGGTTCAATTTTGTTCAAAGATGATTTAAATCAATTTATACATAGTAACTGCAGATTTAAATCGATAGACTCAAGTTAAGGCTGTTGTGTTGAATGAAGACAGGGTCATAGGAAGGGGGATAATGAATGAACGAAATGATAAAGAAGAAGTTACTGGACAAAAATGAACGGCTCATTAATATGGTCATCGAACGCGTAAAAAGAGACTTTCTTGACGATATCGCAATTATCGGGCTTACGGGTTCATTTAATACCGGAGACTTCCACGAGAAGAGCGATCTTGATCTAGTTATCATTAATAATACAGATAAGGGCTGGGGAATATCCGATTGCTTCATCCTGGACGACGTTGGTTATGATATCTACTGCACGCCATGGAATTCAAAAATACAAGAGCAGTCCACTTTGGAGAGTCCCCACGTATCGAGTCTAACCGAACTCAAGATACTCTATTATGCAAACCCTGAAGATTTGGAAAAATTCAATGACTTCCGGCGAAAAGCTCTGGATGCACTTGCGAAGCCGATAGGAGAAGATTGTCTTAACCGGGCGATTAAATGGATTGATCTGGCTAAGCAGGCATACAGCGATACGATGTTGGGTGATGATATTGGCGCAGTGCGGCAGGCATCCGCCGGTGTTCTCTACAATCTGGTCAATGCGTTAGCCAGTATGAATAATACATGCATCAAGCGAGGAATCAAGCGATATTTGCAGGAGACATGCTCGTTTCGCTATGTACCGGACGATATCAAAACCTTATACATGTCAATCATCGAAGCTCCCAGCATTGAAGAGATCCGAACGGCATCTTTGAATATGTTAAAAAGTGTTGCGAGGTTACACGGCACAATGTGTGATAATTTCACTGCTAAGCCTGCTCCGACCTATGAGAATCTGAAGGGAACATATGAAGAATTGTGGAGCAACTATCGCAATAAAATGTTGAATAGTGTTATAGATAACGATGCTTCCTACGCCTTTCTTTCGGCCTTTGGTGCACAAGAGTACCTTGACTATATGACTGTGGAGAAGGGGACCAAAAAATTTGATCTCATGCAGTACTTTGATGCAGGGGATTTACAAGTTATGAGTGAGAATTTCCTTAAAGTAATGGATGAATATCTAGAAGAGTATGATCAGGTTGGCAGAGAAGTCAAACGTTTTACAACTTTCGAGCAGCTGTATGACCACTATATGCATCAGTAGTCTTATATCTTGGAGTAAAACATTCTGACCGGTTCCTTCAGCAGCAAAAAACCGAGTAATTGATGAAATTAAAGTGCAATGACATAAAGACGGGCTGGTTTGTCCGCACCGCATGGTGTATTTTCGGAAAATACACAATACGATATACGCAGGAAGAGTGCACTGAATAGAGATTATTCACGGGGGTTACGACGATGAAGGCGACAATTCAACAAATAACGGATACAAACAAAGAACAGTTTGAAAACTTATTTAATTATTATCTCTATGAGCTTTCTGCATACTCACGGGAGGATATTGGAACAGAAGGAACATTCGAAATGGAAGATATCTCGCCATATTATAGGGATGAACGCTTATATCCTTACTTCATCATGTTTAATGAAAAGATTGCAGGGTTTATTCTGGTTACTTCCCCTCCTTATGCAGCAGACGGAGTGGACTATTCGGTACAGGAGCTATTCGTATTGCCCAAATATAGAGGCACGAGCATAGCCAAAGATGCAGTCATGCAGATCTTCAAACTTCATTCGGGTCGATACGAGGTGGGGATGTTCAAATTGAATTTAAAAGCCGTTAAGTTCTGGACAAAATTGATATCAACACTAGAAATTTCGGCCATAGTAGAAGATGGCTTCACTGAAATTGCAGGAAATGTAGTGCAGACGACGGGTATGAAATTTACGGTATCCTGCGAGTCTATTTGCAGCTGATTTCAAAAGGTTCCTTGGATGAAGCCGACCGCTGCTTTGTCTTTTAACCCGTTAAAACCCTGCAACTAATAGGAAATATAGCTTAATTAACCGCTCTCTACAGGGTGGTTATATTTTTGGCAGAAAATCAGCATTTAGAATTAACACAGCCTAAGTAATTAAATTTCCTAAATCATTAAACAGCTTATCTTCTTGTCTGAATTTATGAAATCTTACCCTTATCCATCAGAAAAAAGTGATGAAAATATGGATATATTGTCGTTATGCTTTGCTATTAAACATGCCAGTAACTGGGATGTAAATCGCTGAACTGGTTTGATTTGTTAAATAATACGAACGTTATTCAGAGGGTGTGCCATAAACATTCGTTTTTTTCATTGACAAAGTAAAGGCTGTCCTTCTAAAATGGGTGATGGAAAGCAAACAAATAGCGCATACTAATTCGTATAATCCTGGGGATATGGCCCGGGAGTCTCTACGAGATCACCCTAATGATCTGGCTACGAAGAGGAGCAGGCTAAGCACATGAATTCTACATGACTGCGGTGGAACATCACCCGCGCACATTAGAATTTTTTTTGTTCTTGGTTCACAGGCAATGTGCCTGCTTCTGGTCAAGCTGAACTCTGGGGAAAATACTTCTCAGGGTCATTTGTCGTTTTTCAATATAGCTTCAACATCTCTAAGGAGGAGTTAGTGAATTATGGATCGTTTCTTTAAACTCAAAGAAAACGGAACAAACGTTAGAACGGAGATTGTTGCGGGTCTGACCACCTTTATGACAATGGCTTACATTCTTTTTGTAAACACATTGTTCCTGGGTTCAGCTGGGGCAGGTATGTCTGATAATGCAGTATTTTTTGCGACAGCCGTCGGCGCTGGATTAATGACAATTATTATGGGATTGTTCGTGAACGTTCCGATCGCACTCGCTCCGGGTATGGGATTGAATGCATACTTTATGACCGTCGTCCTGAGTTCGAACGGCGCGATCAGCTGGCAGGCAGCACTCGGTGCTGTATTCCTTTCAGGTATCGTGTTCATTATTTTGACCGTGACTCGGGTTCGGCAGATGCTGCTCGTTGCGGTTCCACAGTCCATTAAAATGGCAATTACCGTAGGGATTGGTCTTTTTATTACGATTATTGGTTTTAAACTCGCCAACCTTGTGGCGGTAACGGTGAATGTTGCGCCGGATGCAGATTTGAGCAAGCCGATTCCGGGAAGCAGCTTTAACCTGTCTTTAGGAAACTTTGTTACACATCATGACGCACTCTTGGCTCTGATTGGGCTGCTGCTGATTGCTGTTCTCATGGTGATGCGTGTGAAAGGTGCACTGCTGATCGGTATCGTAGCTACAACGCTGATCGGTATTCCAATGGGAGTGACCAATCTGAGCGGCCTGTCCAGTGCCAGCTGGCTGCCTAACTTCAGTGATCTGGCTGTTGGACAGCTTGATCTGAAAGGCGCTATCAGCCTTGGCTTGTTCGAAATCATCTTCATTTTCACATTCGTTGAGTTGTTTGATACGTTCGGTACGATGGTTGGTACGGCGACACGTATGGGCATCATGAAGGATAAAGCAAAAGGTGAGAAAACGATTGGTAAAGCTATGCTCGTCGATGCAGTCGGCGTCAGCGCGGGTGCGGCACTGGGTACAAGTACGATTACAGCTTATGTTGAAAGTGCTTCTGGTGTAGAAGCTGGCGGACGTACAGGCTTAACCTCGGTAACAACAGGTCTGCTGTTCATTCTGGCTTTGTTTATTGCACCGCTCGCATTGGTTGTTCCATCCGCTGCAACAGCACCGGCATTGATCATTGTGGGTGTGCTTATGATGAGTCAGGTTCGCAGCATTGAGTGGGATGATTTTCTTCAAGCTTTCCCTGCATTTCTTACGATTGTACTCATGCCATTTACAGGCGGGATTGCAAACGGGATTTCCGCAGGTATCGTATCCTACGTCATTCTGGCTGTGTTCAGCAATCTCGTTACAGAGCGCAAAGTGAAAGTGCACTGGCTGATGTGGGTACTGGCCATTATCGTCATTTGCCGTTACGTATTGATTGGTGGGGAGTAAGGATGGGTTTTCCAGCTTAAAAGCACGGTCCGAATAATGCGACTGGTGAGATAGGGATATAGAAAATAATAAACATGAGCATTTGAATGAAGCGGAGCTTCGATATCCAATCGAGCATCCGCTTTTTTCTTTTGCTGTTTTATTTAAGTAATTACTTAAGTGAGTGAAATAACAGGTGTTATTTTAAACATATTAAGTTCTGGAAGTTACTGTTTATAAGGACTACCAGCAATGGATATCTACTATATATAATAAAATCTGATTTCTTCGAAGTATATAAAGGAGGAAATTAAAATGAGTTATGATTTGATGGTTTTTGAACCGCTTCAGGCGCCAATAGATCGAGAGTTATTTATGAAATGGTATGTAGAGGAAACCGGGTGATCGGAAAAGCATTCCTACTCGGATATTGAGGTGACTTCAGAGCCCCTTCAGCGCTTCTATGAAGAGTTCATTCAGATATTCCCTTCTATGGATGTGAGCAATGAAGTTTTTGAAGCAATGGAGGAAGCCGGAACAGATAACCGATTAACCGAATGTACCATTGGAAAAGAAGTAATCTATGCTGCGTTTGCATGGTCTGCTTCCGAGGACGCATATAGCATAATGCGTGAGTTGGCCAAGAAGCATAAGGTAGGCTTTTTTGATGTGAGTGGTATGGGTGGGGAGACCGTCAGGCCTTAAGATTGAGCACATTAATGATATCAAAGGTTAGGATGAATCAGATAATCGTATGATTACATTTAAAAGATTGAAATTCAGTTTTGAGAGATGAACTCCAGAGCAGCGGGAGCGTAGAAAAACAGCTAAGTTTATGATGATATAATTATTGTTGTATAAAACTTTTAATTAATGAACAGAATATGGATGCACAAAACCAAGGTATTACTCCTTTGCTTTTAGTCGTATGCCCTGTGAAAATGGATATAAAAAAATACTTGCATTACAAATGCGTACATGGTATATTCTAATTCCGGCCAAGAAAACACAGTTTACACGGTGCGGCAAGCAAATGAAAAACAAGCTTCGAAAGAAACTTGAAAAAAGAGCTTGCAAAGTTGGTTCGGAAATGATATGATATAAAAGTTGCTGAAGCGAAAGAGATTCAGCGGCGAAACAAGTTTGATCTTTGAAAACTGAACAACGAGTGAGTAACGATCTTGCTTGCAAGATCAACGCTGAGGAATCGGTACACGTCTTCGGACTGTATGATTTCGAAAGCAAAATGAGATTTTTAATCTCGTCAGATTCAAAATGAGCTATTCGCTCTTTTCAATACCCCGATGAGTTTCACAGCGTTTAACTACGCTGGCGAAATTCATCTTTATTGGAGAGTTTGATCCTGGCTCAGGACGAACGCTGGCGGCATGCCTAATACATGCAAGTCGAGCGGACTTGAAGAGAAGCTTGCTTCTCGGATGGTTAGCGGCGGACGGGTGAGTAACACGTAGGCAACCTGCCCTCAAGCTTGGGACAACTACCGGAAACGGTAGCTAATACCGAATACTTGTTTTCTTCGCCTGAAGGAAACTGGAAAGACGGAGCAATCTGTCACTTGGGGATGGGCCTGCGGCGCATTAGCTAGTTGGTGAGGTAACGGCTCACCAAGGCGACGATGCGTAGCCGACCTGAGAGGGTGATCGGCCACACTGGGACTGAGACACGGCCCAGACTCCTACGGGAGGCAGCAGTAGGGAATCTTCCGCAATGGGCGAAAGCCTGACGGAGCAATGCCGCGTGAGTGATGAAGGTTTTCGGATCGTAAAGCTCTGTTGCCAGGGAAGAACGCTTGGGAGAGTAACTGCTCTCAAGGTGACGGTACCTGAGAAGAAAGCCCCGGCTAACTACGTGCCAGCAGCCGCGGTAATACGTAGGGGGCAAGCGTTGTCCGGAATTATTGGGCGTAAAGCGCGCGCAGGCGGTCATGTAAGTCTGGTGTTTAATCCCGGGGCTCAACCCCGGATCGCACTGGAAACTGCGTGACTTGAGTGCAGAAGAGGAGAGTGGAATTCCACGTGTAGCGGTGAAATGCGTAGAGATGTGGAGGAACACCAGTGGCGAAGGCGACTCTCTGGGCTGTAACTGACGCTGAGGCGCGAAAGCGTGGGGAGCAAACAGGATTAGATACCCTGGTAGTCCACGCCGTAAACGATGAATGCTAGGTGTTAGGGGTTTCGATACCCTTGGTGCCGAAGTTAACACATTAAGCATTCCGCCTGGGGAGTACGGTCGCAAGACTGAAACTCAAAGGAATTGACGGGGACCCGCACAAGCAGTGGAGTATGTGGTTTAATTCGAAGCAACGCGAAGAACCTTACCAGGTCTTGACATCCAACTAACGAGGCAGAGATGCGTTAGGTGCCCTTCGGGGAAAGTTGAGACAGGTGGTGCATGGTTGTCGTCAGCTCGTGTCGTGAGATGTTGGGTTAAGTCCCGCAACGAGCGCAACCCTTGATCTTAGTTGCCAGCACTTCGGGTGGGCACTCTAAGGTGACTGCCGGTGACAAACCGGAGGAAGGTGGGGATGACGTCAAATCATCATGCCCCTTATGACCTGGGCTACACACGTACTACAATGGCCGGTACAACGGGCAGTGAAGCCGCGAGGTGGAACCAATCCTAAAAAGCCGGTCTCAGTTCGGATTGCAGGCTGCAACTCGCCTGCATGAAGTCGGAATTGCTAGTAATCGCGGATCAGCATGCCGCGGTGAATACGTTCCCGGGTCTTGTACACACCGCCCGTCACACCACGAGAGTTTATAACACCCGAAGTCGGTGGGGTAACCGCAAGGAGCCAGCCGCCGAAGGTGGGATAGATGATTGGGGTGAAGTCGTAACAAGGTAGCCGTATCGGAAGGTGCGGCTGGATCACCTCCTTTCTATGGAGAATCGTCTTCTGCAATGAAGACATTCAAATAAGCAGGTTCTTTGAACCTGCAACAGCGATTCATTTCGGTCCATCACTTCAGGTGTGGATGAAATGAAGAGCAAACTACTCACTCGTTGCTCAGTTTTGAGAGCTCAAACTCTCAAAACTTCTCGTTTGTTCGACGGACACCGATGGTGAACGGACCGAAGAAACCGATTTGTTCTTTGAAAACTAGATATCGAAACGAAACAAACGCGAATTAGAACATTCCTTTTAGGGATGAATGCTGGCTCGGTTCAAGTAACCGAACAACAATCATCCAAGCTGAACTTGTGTCAACAAGTGAAAGTGTTTTATAAGGTAGATTGCTGGAGCGAGTGATCGAAATGGAGCGACTTTTGGCTTTGAACGAAGTTCAAAACAAGGGAAGCGACAGCTCGAACACGAGCGACTTGGTTAAGCTGCTAAGAGCACACGGAGGATGCCTAGGCGCTAGGAGCCGATGAAGGACGTGGCGAACAACGATACTGCCTCGGGGAGCTGTAAGCAAGCTTTGATCCGGGGATGTCCGAATGGGGAAACCCAGCTGGGGTAATATCCAGTTACTCACAACTGAATACATAGGTTGTGCAGAGGCATACCAGGGGAACTGAAACATCTAAGTACCCTGAGGAAGAGAAAACAATAGTGATTCCGTCAGTAGCGGCGAGCGAACGCGGAGAAGCCCAAACCAAAGAGCTTGCTCTTTGGGGTTGTGGGACGTCTCACATGGAGTTACAAAGGAGTCAGTTAAACGAAGAGGTCTGGAAAGGCCCGCCAAAGAAGGTAAAAGCCCTGTAATTGAAAGTTGATTCTCTCCGAGACGGATCCCGAGTAGTGCGGGGCACGTGAAACCCCGTATGAATCCGGCAGGACCATCTGCCAAGGCTAAATACTTCCTAGCGACCGATAGTGAAGCAGTACCGTGAGGGAAAGGTGAAAAGCACCCCGGAAGGGGAGTGAAATAGAACCTGAAACCGTGTGCTTACAAAAAGTCAGAGCCCGTTTTAGGGGTGATGGCGTGCCTTTTGTAGAATGAACCGGCGAGTTACGTTCCCGTGCAAGGTTAAGGTGAAGAGCCGGAGCCGCAGCGAAAGCGAGTCTGAATAGGGCGAATGAGTACGTGGACGTAGACCCGAAACCGGGTGATCTACCCCTGTCCAGGGTGAAGGTGCGGTAACACGCACTGGAGGCCCGAACCCACGCACGTTGAAAAGTGCGGGGATGAGGTGGGGGTAGCGGAGAAATTCCAATCGAACTCGGAGATAGCTGGTTCTCCCCGAAATAGCTTTAGGGCTAGCCTCGGAAAACAGAGTCGTGGAGGTAGAGCACTGATTGGGTGCGGGGCCCGCAAGGGTTACCAAGCTCAGTCAAACTCCGAATGCCATAGACTTACTTCCGGGAGTCAGACAGTGAGTGCTAAGATCCATTGTCAAAAGGGAAACAGCCCAGACCATCAGCTAAGGTCCCCAAGTGTGTGTTAAGTGGGAAAGGATGTGGAGTTGCACAGACAACCAGGATGTTGGCTTAGAAGCAGCCATCATTGAAAGAGTGCGTAATAGCTCACTGGTCGAGTGACTCTGCGCCGAAAATGTAACGGGGCTAAACACACCACCGAAGCTATGGCTTGATGCTTTGCATCAGGGGTAGGGGAGCGTTGTATGTACGTTGAAGGTGTACCGTAAGGAGCGCTGGAGAGCATACAAGTGAGAATGCCGGTATGAGTAACGAAAAGATCAGTGAGAATCTGATCCGCCGAAAGCCTAAGGGTTCCTGAGGAAGGCTCGTCCGCTCAGGGTAAGTCGGGACCTAAGGCGAGGCCGAAAGGCGTAGTCGAAGGACAACAGGTCGAAATTCCTGTACCACCGTAAATCGTTACGAGCGATGGGGGGACGCAGTAGGGTAGTGACGCAGACGGATGGATGTCTGTCCAAGCAGTAAGGCTGATGTGTAGGCAAATCCGCACATCGTAAGGCTGAGCTGTGATGGGGAGTGAAAATTACAGTAGCGAAGGTCATGATCTCACACTGCCAAGAAAAGCCTCTAGCCAGATGAAGGTGCCCGTACCGCAAACCGACACAGGTAGGCGAGAAGAGAATTCTAAGGCGCGCGGAAGAACTCTCGTTAAGGAACTCGGCAAAATGACCCCGTAACTTCGGGAGAAGGGGTGCCCCGGTAGTGTGAATAGCACGAGGGGGCCGCAGTGAAAAGGCCCAAGCGACTGTTTAGCAAAAACACAGGTCTGTGCGAAGCCGTAAGGCGAAGTATACGGGCTGACGCCTGCCCGGTGCTGGAAGGTTAAGGGGAGTGGTTAGGAGCAATCCGAAGCTGTGAACCGAAGCCCCAGTAAACGGCGGCCGTAACTATAACGGTCCTAAGGTAGCGAAATTCCTTGTCAGGTAAATTCTGACCCGCACGAATGGCGTAACGACTTGGGCGCTGTCTCAACGAGAGATCCGGTGAAATTTTAATACCTGTGAAGATGCAGGTTACCCGCGACAAGACGGAAAGACCCCATGGAGCTTTACTGCAGCTTGATATTGAATTTGGGTACGATCTGTACAGGATAGGTGGGAGCCTTTGAAGCATGAGCGCCAGCTTGTGTGGAGGCACCGTTGGGATACCACCCTGATCGTATCTAGGTTCTAACCTGGTGCCCTTAGCGGGTACGGGGACAGTGTCAGGTGGGCAGTTTGACTGGGGCGGTCGCCTCCTAAAGAGTAACGGAGGCGCCCAAAGGTTCCCTCAGAATGGTTGGAAATCATTCGAAGAGTGCAAAGGCATAAGGGAGCTTGACTGCGAGACCTACAAGTCGAGCAGGGACGAAAGTCGGGCTTAGTGATCCGGTGGTACCGCATGGAAGGGCCATCGCTCAACGGATAAAAGCTACCCTGGGGATAACAGGCTTATCTCCCCCAAGAGTCCACATCGACGGGGAGGTTTGGCACCTCGATGTCGGCTCATCGCATCCTGGGGCTGAAGTAGGTCCCAAGGGTTGGGCTGTTCGCCCATTAAAGCGGTACGCGAGCTGGGTTCAGAACGTCGTGAGACAGTTCGGTCCCTATCTGTCGTGGGCGTAGGAAATTTGAGAGGAGCTGTCCTTAGTACGAGAGGACCGGGATGGACGTACCGCTGGTGTACCAGTTGTTCCGCCAGGAGCACCGCTGGGTAGCTATGTACGGACGGGATAAGCGCTGAAAGCATCTAAGCGTGAAGCCCCCCTCAAGATGAGATTTCCCAGTATGTAAGACCCCTTGAAGACGACGAGGTAGATAGGCTGGGGGTGGAAGTGCAGCAATGCATGGAGCTGACCAGTACTAATCGGTCGAGGGCTTATCCAATAGCAGGTTTTGAGTCGCGTAAGTTTCGTTTCGAATCTAGTTTTCAGAGAACAACACTCTGAATAGTGAAATGAAAATCGGTACATCCCTTAAGGTGTGGTTGATTTTCAGTTTCAACTGAATGGAAGAAGCACAGCTTCGATCCAATCGCGTTTGGTGGCGATGGCGGAGGGGTTCCACACGTACCCATCCCGAACACGACCGTTAAGCCCTCTAGCGCCGATGGTACTTGGACCGCAGGGTCCTGGGAGAGTAGGACGCCGCCAAGCAAAGAACCACTGCCGATGTAACTCGGTGGTGGTTTTTATTTTATGCTGCACTTTTTATAGCCAAGAACAGCTCAGATTTGTTGAGCTGTTCTTGGCTATTTCTATAACTTACGGACAAACTTCACTCAGATGACAAGACGGACCTTGTTTTTTCGTCTATAAAATAAAGCCGTATAGGGTAATAGTAATGTTGATCCGCGGGGCAGAGGGAGGTTTTAAAAAAAAATAAAAAAACAATATTTTAAAAATTAGTACCAAGTACTAAGACTTAGTGCTATAATGTAAAAAAAGAACGAGGTGATCTCTGCTATGAATCATCAATCTAAAGCAGCAATAACAGCTATGGGGACGTATGTGCCGGAGCGTATTTTAAGTAATGCAGATTTAGAAAAAATGGTTGATACAAGTGACGATTGGATTGTGCAGCGAACAGGGATGAGAGAACGCCGGATTGCAGCGGAACACGAGTTTGTATCAGATTTGGCCACAAAAGCTGTGGAGGATATGATACGTCGTTACCAAGTGAATGTCTCCGATGTAGATATGATTCTTTTTGCAACAAGTACTCCCGAGTATTCCTTTCCGAGTTCGGCATCTCGTCTTCAGGCTAATTTGCGTATTCCGCACACAGGAGTACTTGATCTGAATGCGGCTTGTGCAGGTTTCACATACGGCATGCAGCTGGCAGACAGTCTGGTTACCAGTGGTATGTATCGTAAGGTACTGGTGATTGGAGCAGAGACGTTATCTAAGATAACAGATTATACGGATCGTACAACCTGCGTGTTGTTCGGAGATGGAGCGGGTGCTTTTTTAGTGGAGCGTGCTGTGGGTCAAGGTGACTTTAAATCTATCGTTTCCGGGACACAGGGAGAAGGCGGAATGCATTTATATAAAAGCGGTCTTTCTACAGAGATGAACGGTCTGCCTCTGAATATCGAGGGCAAGCTGGTTCAGAACGGGAGAGAGGTATACAAATGGGCGGTTCGTATGGTCCCAGAACAGCTTGGTCAACTCATAAAGAGAGCCGAGATGTCTCCGGAACAGATCGACTGGTTTGTTCCACACAGCGCTAATATGCGTATGATTGAAGCGGTATGTGAGCGTGGGCCTGTTCCGTTAGAGCGTACGCTGACGAGCATGGAATACTGTGGGAATACATCTGCGGCTTCCATTCCGCTTGCACTGCAGATTGCGGTGGATGAGGGCAAATTAAGATATGGACAGCATATTGCATTGTTTGGTTTTGGGGGCGGACTGACTTACTCCGGTCTCATCGTTCACTGGAGCGTGCCGGATACAAATTAATCGCTAGAAACGAATCTGTACGCTCAGTTTAAATTTAGCACTGCAGTATTGTGCTGACGTTTGAATAAACAGGATAGTGTAATACATCAAAATCGGAACATGAAACAAGTACACCTGCCGCGCAATCGTGACAGGTGTACTTGTTTTGAAAGCTATTTAGATTGTCTCATTGGAACGGAGCTGCATCCGCAAATGATATGAGTATTAATAAGTTCATATAATTAGTAAACGATTAGTTAATGGAATTAACACTTTAAGGTGTTAACTTGGGTGCCTGACGGTGGTGAGTACCTTGTTCGTAGCTGTAAGCGAGCTTGATCAGGGTGCCTTCGTCAAAGGCGCGGCCCAGAAATTCCATGCCTACTGGCAGGCCATCTGTTGTGAAACCAGCTGGTACAGTGATAGACGGGAACCCGGAGAACGGACTTAAACGATTGTTGGCACCAGAGGTTTGACCCTTACCAATAACGCCAGCAGCTTGTGTCGATGTTGGATAGATAATTGCATCCAGATGATTATCTGCCATCACTTTCAGTAAGGAATCACGAGTAATTTGAGTGCGCTTCAGAACAATATCCTTATATTCCGATGTTTCCAACGTATCTCTTGCATCCCGTGCTTTCATGGCTTGTTCTTGGGTTTTATCAAACTGACCGGATGCGATGATCTCGGACAAGCTGTGATATGGTGCTTTGTCACCCAGAGAATCCAGATAGTCATTCAACTGGAATTTGAATTCGTAGCCGCTGAGACTCGGATATTTATTAATTTCAGCAAAGTTCGGGATAGAGATCGGTACAGCAGTTGCGCCGAGGGATTTAAGCTCCTCGACAGCAGCATTGATAACGTCTGCCACAGCCTTTTCTTCCGCTTTGGTACTTGGAATAAGCTCTGGGGCTACACCGATCCGGGCACCTTTCAGTCCGTTTATATCGAGAAAGTCCGTGTAGCTGGATGGAATTTTGCCTACAGCGTAAGCAGTGGCTGTATCTTTTTTGTCATAACCAACGGTAGCATCCAGCATAATTGCTGCATCGCTTACGGTACGAGCCATCGGTCCGCCAACGTCCTGTGTAAGTGCGAGTGGAATGATGCCCTCACGACTGGAGAGCCCAATCGTTGGGCGAATGCCGACAAGGCTGTTGAAGCTGGAAGGTATGCGGATGGAGCCGCCCGTGTCGGTACCCATGCCTGCCGCAGCAAAGTTGGCGGCGATGGCTGCACCTGTTCCGCCGCTCGATCCGCCTGGATAATGATCAAGGGCATAAGGATTGAGCGTTTGTCCTCCTAGTGAGCTGGATGTCGTAATGCCAAAAGCAAACTCGTGCAGGTTGGTTTTGCCAAGAATAATAGCACCTGCTGCTTTTAGCTTTTTTACCTGCTCTGCATCATGGGCCGGGATGGAGTCTTTCAGACAGATGCAGCCAGCTGTTGTTGGCATGTCTTTGGTATCAAAGTTATCCTTCACCAGAATCGGAATCCCGTGAAGCTGCCCGCGAGGTCCTTGAGCTGCGCGCTCTTCATCGAGTTGTTCCGCTATCTTGAGTGCATCCGGGTTCAAATTCAGGACAGCGTTGATGCTGACGCCCTGATCATCATATTTGGCGATACGGTCCAGATACTGCTGCACCAGCTCTTTGGATGTCAGTTTACCTTGAGTCATGGCAGTTTGCATATCCATAATGGTGGCTTCTTCAAGCACAAACGGTTTTATGTAGTTATAGATGCGGTCTTTTAAAATAGAGACGTCGCTCGCTGTAAGTACAGCATTCGGCAGGAAAAGAGAATCCGTATAACCTTTCATCAGTCCGGCGGCATTCAGAGCGCCGACGGCACTGGCATACTCGGACCGGTCCGGTACATCCTTGAAGGATTGCGGAGCAGCGTCCAGCTGGAGCCACTGATGCAGGGCCAATGCAGCATCTTTGCGTGATATTGTCGCGCCAGAGAGTTGGTCCATGGTGAAAGGTACACCTGCAAGGGCAGCGGTTTCTTCCATGGCCTGAACGAAGGATGCGGCGTTAACCGGTGCTTTCCCTGCAAGGGCAGGGGCGGTGGAGGTTTGGTTTGAAGGAGCAGCTGATGTGGCGGCGAAAGCCGTAGGTAAAGCAGTTCCTCCCCATGCTGCGGTAACCACTGTTCCCGCAAGTAATAAGGCCCCGCCTTTTTTTAATATAGATCCATGATAAGTCATGCATCCACGCTCCCTTCCTGTGTCTAAAATGATGTGTGTGTGAGTTGTAGGATTTTTTGTATATGCTTTTGCACATCTTATATTTATGTGAGGTAATCTTACAATCCTAATATTTATCCAAAAAAACGCATACAAATTGGTTTTGTGTAATCTTATGTCACATTTACTCGTTGAATCTTTAAACTACAAAACGATGGTTATTTGAAAAAATATAAAAATTGTAAAAATACATAACATATACATGACGTATTGTGTCTGAGAAACTTGGAATATGGAGTGGTTGGTAAACTGCATCGCCAAAAGGAGATGTACCTGAAATGGACTTGGAATCTTGGTAAAGATGTATTATCGAAAAACACGCTTCCTGTTGAAATGATATAATAGACAGATGTTAGCCGCAGATGATTAGCGTTTGAAAGAAAGGATGAGATACGAAGTGAAGACATTGGTACTCGCAGAGAAACCATCCGTAGCGCGGGAGATTGCCCGTGTAATGGGTGCGCGTGATAAACATAAAAGTTATATGGAAGGTCCAAAATACATTGTAACGTGGGCGCTGGGACATTTGGTGGGCCTGGCTGAACCGGAGGATTACGACAAGAAGTATGCCACCTGGAATCTCGAAGACCTGCCGATCTTACCAGAACGGACAAAATTGAAGGTGCTCAAAGAGACAAACCACCAGTATAAAGCGGTGCAGCAGCTCATGAAACGTCAGGATGTGGGCGAGCTTATCATTGCAACCGATGCAGCCCGTGAAGGAGAACTGCTTGCAAGGTGGATTATGCAGATGGCTCAGTGGAAAAAACCGTTCAAACGGCTGTGGATCTCATCCCAGACGGATAAAGCGATCAAGGATGGATTTGCCTCATTGAAACCAGGCAGCCAGTTCGACCGTCTCTATGAATCTGCACGCTGCCGAGCGGAAGCAGACTGGATGATTGGGCTTAATGTAACACGTGCCCTAACGGTGCGGTTCAATGCCCAATTGTCAGCAGGTCGTGTACAGACTCCAACCTTGGGCATGATTATGGATCGGGAAAATGAAATTAACGGATTCCGCTCGCAGGAATATGAGACGTTAACAGGGGATTTTGGCGATTTTCAGGCAGTATGGCGGGCAGCTGGCGGAGACTCAAGAGTGTTTGAAAAACAGGATATGCAGCAGTTGAAACAGCGGGTGGAAGGGCGTAAAGGCACGATTTCACAGGTGAAAAAAAGCGAGAAAGTCGAGCCGCATCCGCTGGCATACGACCTTACGGAACTGCAGCGGGATGCGAACCGTAAACATGGCTTCTCCGCAAAACAGACATCAAACGTGCTGCAGCGTCTGTATGAGCAGCACAAACTTGTCACCTATCCGCGTACAGACAGCCGTTACCTTACTTCCGATATGACGGGAACGTTAAAAGAGCGGCTGGAAAGTGTTGCGGTAGGTCCTTATGCATCACTTGCACGTCCTCTGCTGCGCAAAAATCTGAACATTACCAAGCGGATTGTCGCCGACAGTAAAGTTACGGATCACCATGCCATCATCCCAACCGAACAGACTGTACTGCTTAATCAGCTGAGCCCGGAGGAACGTAAACTGTATGATCTGATTGTTCGCCGTTTTATAAGTCTGTTCTATCCGGCGGCCAAGTATGATTCCGTTGCTGTTGCGGTTCAGGTAGGTAAGGACTCCTTCCACGTGAAGGGCACAACGGTCAAAGACAGCGGCTGGCGCGAAGTATATGGTGGTGATTACACCGATGAAGACGATGATCGCGCAGATGACGCGGGCGACCATGAACGTGCACTGCTGCCGGACCTGCAGCAAGGACAGTCTGTAACTCTGCATCGCTGTCAGATCAAAAGTGGACGGACCATGCCTCCGAAACGTTATACAGAGGCAGCTCTGCTGTCGCAGATGGAAAAGCATGGACTCGGTACACCTGCTACACGTGCGGATATTATTGAGAAACTGGTCAGCTCGGATACGATTGATCGTCAAGGCAGCAGCCTGCATCCGACCGGCAAAGGCAAACAGCTGATTGAGCTTGCTGCACCGCAGCTGCGTACACCGGAACTGACAGCCCGCTGGGAAGCCGAACTGGAGCGCATCGCCCGTGGACAGGGTAAACCAGGCCCGTTCCTGGACGGTATTCGCTCTATGGCGAAGGAGCTTGTATCTACCGTAAAAAGCAGTAAAGCCGAGTATAAGCCGCATAATGTTACAAACAGCCACTGCCCGGACTGCAATGCAAAGCTGCTGGAGAAAAAGGGGAAACGCGGCAAGTTCCTTGTATGTCCTACGGAGGATTGTGGTTATCGCCGTTCCAATGAGAAGCGGTTGTCGAATCGCCGCTGCGCGCAGTGTCACAAAAAGATGGAGATCAAAGAGGGCAAAGCTGGACTGTATGTTCAGTGTCTGCCTTGTGGGATCACAGAGACGCTCAACAAGGACAAGCAGCATGTGAACAAACGCGAGCAGCAAAAGCTGGTCAAGCAGTATGCGAAGCAGGAATCGATCGGCTCCAATCTGGGAGACTTGCTGAAGGCGGCTATGGAGAAACAGGGGAAATCATAATCGCATGAATTCTATGTTATGAAATGAATCTACATGGGCACAATATTCTAAGCTTGTTTCACGAGCCAGATTGGCAAAGAGTTGGGCTTTGGAAAGAGGTTAGTTTAAAATTAAAAAACGTGTATTCTCAAGATGGCTTAACGACAAAGCGGTTACGGTACTCCTTGGGTGTAAAGCTTGTATGCTTCCGAAATACCTTGATGAAATAACTCTGATCGTTAAAGTTTAACAGCGGGTAGATCTCACTCAGGCGGTAGTCTGAGAAAACAAGAAGAGTTCTGGCTTCTTCAATCCGCTGCTTCTGAATAAAAATGCGAAGCGCCTCTCCAGTCTCTTCCTTGAATTTACGGGAAAGATAGGAGGGGCTTATTTGCAAATGATTTGAAAGCACAGACAAGCTCAGGTCATCGTACAAATGATTGAAGATATATTCCTGACATAACAGAATATCTCTGGAGAAATGGGCCCGATGGACTTTGGATACTCGTTCGGTGAAATCACCAAGAATATGCTGCAGCATAGGGTGTATCGAATCTATTCGAGACAGCGTTTCGATCTGTCGGATGTAGGTGTCGCTAAGTGTCAGGGCTGATTCAGAGTATAGTCCGCCTTCAATGGCAGCACGAGTTCCCATCGTGATCGCTGCGATGATCAGATTCTTTCTGCTCCGCAACGTGTCATGTTTGGACAGAGTGCCGTAAACACCGTTCAGTTCCATATGCTGTTTCAAGTATAACTGCAGCTTGTTTTTGTTTCCCAGACGAACCTGATCAAATACCTTCTTCTCGGAGAGATACGATTTGTGATACAAGCTCCGCTCTCTTTGTTCCAGGAGAGACAGTTCCAGTACACCTTCCGTATGACCGTTTAGGACATGGTCGTTCTCCTCCAGCACCTGATTCCGGTCAAGCATTTCATTATGCAGCAGATAATGAGCCAGGAGGGCTGTACTAAGCAGCTGATTCAGATCAAATGACGCAGAATTTATTGTCTGTGCAGGAATGGGATCCATTGTGAATGGACTGTTCGTTACATATTGCTGTGCGTTGGGCCAAAGAACAAGCAGCCCCTGCCCTTCTTCGGTTAACACTGGCATCAGAATCATATTATCCGCTTGTTTATGGTCCTGTTTGTGATGTGGTATGAGATACTGGACGACTTGGATTTTCTGAAGGACAGGGATGGAGAGCATTTGTTCTATAAGGTCATGGTTAAAAGAAGTATGGCTGCTGCAATCTTTCATAATGTAAAACACCGGGATGGAAGCAGCATCATAGAGCGTCTGCATCATCCATTGAAGCTTGTTTTCCGAAACGATTGACATAGTTATTCCATCCCCCTTATGAGTGATGATTAATTACGATTAATCACAAATGAATACCATAAATATAATTGGAAACGCTCTATATTTCAATTAGGATACGACGAACTGATTTACAAGCAGGGGGCGGACAAATGTATTTGGTCATTGATATTGGTGGAACTTTTGTAAAATATGGAGTGATGAGCGAAAGCGGGGAGCTTTTGTCCAAAGGGAAACGTGGTGTTCAGCGAAACAATCTGCAAGAGCTGCAGGACGTGCTCTATACCATCGTCGACGCACAGGATCTGGAACAAATTCAGGGAATAGCCTTGAGCTGCCCGGGGACGGTTGATGTGGATACAGGCATGGTATATCATGGTGGTTCTTTTCCATTTTTACATGAGATTAATTTAGCCAGACTTCTGGCGGATCGATATGATATGGATGTATCCATTGAGAATGATGGTAAATGTGCGGCGCTGGCTGAACTGTGGCTCGGCAGTGTGAAGCATGCCAAGGATTCGGTGGTTTTGGTGCTGGGCAGCGGCATTGCGGGTGGAATCATCATGGATGGCAAACTGCAGCGCGGAAAAAATTTGTCCGCTGGCGAAGTCAGTTATGTGATGAGCCGAATTGATCCGGTAACCAAAGAAGCTGCTTATTTCGGGCTGGAAAGCTCGGCAGTGGAGATGGTCAGACGAATCGGCGAGATGAAGGGACTGGATAACCCTGCGGATGGAGAAGCTGTTTTTGAATTAATTAATCAGCATGATCCCGACGCGTACAGCGTATTTGACACCTACTGCACACAGATCGCAGTTCAAATTATGAATCTGCAGTACATTTTGGACCCTGAATTGTTTGCGATTGGAGGAGGCATCAGTGCACAGCCTGTTGTGCTGGAACGAATCGAATGGGCGATTGGTGAACTGAGGCGAATTAACCCTCTGCATAAAGCGAACCCGAGGATCACTGCATGTACATTCGGTAATGATGCAAATCTTTACGGAGCGTTATACCACTTCCTTGAACAGTCGAGGTGTTTTGACGCATGTTCAGCACTAAATACAGGTGCATCTTCGTATAAGATGACTCGTTTTCAGGCAACGTAAGGCGGAGGAGGTGAGCCTCAGATGCCGCATAACAAATCGGAAAAACGCCATAATCAGCAGAACAAGGACAGCATTCGAGAAGAGAATATCGCAGTGCGTCCAGAGAAAGCAGCTAAGCGAGTGCCGAGTCTGAACGGTATTCCAAAACAAGAGTCGTAGATTGGAATGATTATGGAACTAAAATCTCAGTAATGGAACGAAGAGCAGTGAGAACGGCAGCTCCTTCGTTCAGTTTAATCTGAGCTTGATTCAGCGTTTGTTTGATATGAACGTATTGCGGTTCTCCATCCGCGTTGATCATCTGCCTGCCTTAGGATTATAATGGAGTCAGGGAAATGTCCCGGGATAGGGGGACCGCTAAACGCATATGCAAACTGGACTTATCGCATGGTTTATTTTTATCAACATTGTTACCTATCTGGTTATGTCAGATGACAAGAGGCGCGCACAGCAGCGGCGTGATCGCACACCTGAACGAACGTTGTTTTTGCTGGCGTTCATTGGAGGTGCGCTGGGTGTCTGGATTGCAATGTACCGGAAAAGGCATAAAACGAAACACCCCAGCTTTACAATTGGCATTCCACTGCTGGTGTTTCTAAATGCAGTGCTGTATGGTTACTTTTTGCAGTAGGTTATAACTATATGACGAAAAAACGATTCTGCTTCGCGGAGAGCCTGTTTTGACTGTTCCATTTCATCTGGTATGTAAATTGTTTCTTAATAAATGGTTCATTGTTATTCACGAAGGGTTAAAGAGGTACATGTTTCAAGGCTCGTTGACGGCTCTAGATGTCAGACCGAGGCTTGCTTCGGATTCTACATATATAAGGAAGGGACGGGGATTTACATGTTATTTTCCAAAATTTTGGTAGCTTATGATGGGTCGAAAGCATCGAATAAAGCACTGGATCGTGCAATTGAGCTGGCCAAAGCATCACCAGGGGCTGTACTGGATGTGATTCATGCCTTTGATTTTCCGCGCGTATTTATTGGGGAAGGTCTGGCACCGCTGCCGCCTTCACTCAACAATGATTATTACAATCTTGCGGTGCAGACGACGGATGAAGCCAAAGAACGGATTCAGACTGCCGGTGTTACGGCAAATGTGGATCTGATTCAAGGCGCTGCGGCTGAGGTGCTGCTGGACTATGCCAAAGAGAACGGTTCAGATATTATTGTGATTGGTTCCCGTGGATTGGGTGGAATCCGTGAATTTGTGCTGGGCAGTGTCAGCCACAATGTGGTACAGCATGCTCAGGTTCCTGTGTTGATCGTAAAATAAATGGGGATTACTCCATTCCCGTGACAAACAAGCCGGCTGTCTTCGAGAGATTGAAGAGGAGCCGGCTTTTTTTATTTTGCAGCAGCAGGATAGGATGTTTGAATTGGATTTGGGATTAAATTGAAATTATTATGCCGATTCCCGAACATTAGTTTTGTCAAGATGTTAAATGTTCGTCTTTAAGTTGACATTCGCTGTAGGGGATTGTTAAAATGTTAGATGTGTCGATCAGGTCAAAAAATATGGTCGAGTAGGAACGAAAGCTGTAGGTTCATGGAACATAGTAACGAAATGTGTTGAATAGATATTTGCTCGTATAACGCCGGGAATAGGGCCCGGAAGTATCTACCCGGAAACCGTAAATTTCCGGACTACGAGGAGATACGGCTGAGAGTCGCATGCATGAATGCGGACAGCAAGCCCCTTTTGGCATGCCCAAATGAGGGATACGTATTT
Organism: Paenibacillus sp. FSL R7-0652; assembly: GCF_038595045.1. NCBI lineage: Bacteria > Bacillati > Bacillota > Bacilli > Caryophanales > Paenibacillaceae > Paenibacillus > Paenibacillus sp. FSL R7-0652. The sequence continues at coordinate 804,140 of NZ_CP152001.1, forward strand.
CTTGTAGTCCGGTGTCCGGAGAAAATGTGATATTTTCGCGGGTAGCGGACTTTTTCGTTTTTAAAATGCTCAGATGGGAGTGGGATGTATTCATGTCAGTGCAAGTCGCTGTAATTATGGGCAGCAAGTCGGATTGGGAAACGATGAAACATGCGTGCGAGGTGCTGGACGAGCTGGAGATTGGGTATGAAAAAAAGGTCGTCTCTGCACATCGTACTCCGGATTTGATGTTTGAATATGCAGAACAGGCGACGGACCGCGGATTCAAGGTCATTATCGCTGGTGCAGGCGGAGCGGCTCATCTTCCAGGTATGGTGGCATCCAAAACGATGCTTCCAGTCATCGGTGTTCCGGTTCAATCCAAAGCATTGAACGGCCTCGATTCCCTGCTGTCCATTGTGCAGATGCCTGGCGGCATCCCAGTAGCCACAGTTGCCATTGGCAAAGCGGGCGCGACAAATGCAGGTCTGCTCGCGGCACAGATCATTGGCGCATTTGACCCGGAGGTGCAGCGCCGCTCCGAAGCCCGCAGAGAACGGATCAAACAAGAAGTACTGGAAAGCAGTGATGAGCTATGAGTAACAAGGCAACCAGACAGGATAATGGAACAGGGCAGGGACAACCTATCTTATTACCTGGACATACTACAATCGGTATTCTTGGCGGCGGACAGCTCGGACGAATGATGACGCTGGCCGGAACGGCGATGGGGTATCGATTCGTGACTCTTGATCCAACACCGGATTCACCTTGTGGTCAGATTGCGAAGCAGATTGAAGCTGGATACGATGATGTACAGGCAGCAAGAGAACTCGCGCGGCAGTGCGATGTGATCACGTATGAATTCGAGAATGTGGATGCAGAAGTGGCGGCTTTACTTGAGCGTGAGTCATCCGTGCCGCAAGGGAGTTCTCTTTTATACACGACCCAGCATCGCTTGCGTGAGAAACGTGCGATTGAAGCAGCGGGTGTAAGGGTTGCTCCATACCGCGAGATTACAAGTCTGGATACGATGAATGCTGCGGTGAGCGAACTCGGTGTTCCATGTGTTCTGAAAACAGTGACAGGTGGATATGACGGCAAAGGGCAGCGTGTGATCCGGGTCGCATCGGAAGCTGAAGAGGCGTATCAAGAGCTTGCATCGACAGGAGCAGAGCTGGTGCTGGAGCAATTTATCAAGTTTGAGTGCGAAATTTCCGTTATTGTTGCTCGCAGCACGAATGGAGAAATCAAAACGTTCCCGCCTGCGGAGAACATTCACGTAAACAACATTTTGCATGCGTCGATCGTACCTGCGCGAGTGGCTGCAGATATCCAGCTTGAAGCACAGAAGCTGGCCGCAGCTGTCGCTGAATCGATGAAGGCCGTGGGGCTGCTGGCGGTAGAGTTATTTGCTGCTGCTGACGGCAGACTTTATGTGAACGAGCTGGCCCCAAGGCCGCATAATTCCGGACACTATACGATGGAGGCCTGCGCTACATCACAGTTTGAGCAGCATATTCGTGCCATCTGCGGATTACCGCTGGGGGATACAACGTTGTTAAGCCCTGTTGTTATGGTCAATGTGCTTGGTGAGCATCTGGAAGGCATCATCGCTAGAACAGGGCAGCCTGATGAAGAAGCGATGGAACTTGGTGTTATCCCTAAGCTTCATATATATGGCAAGAGCGAAGCGAAGACAGGACGGAAGATGGGGCATGTGAACCTGCTCTGTCAGGATGTAGAAGAAGCATTGCAATGGATCGAACAAACTAATCTATGGAGGCATACAAATTCATGATTGAACGTTACAGCAGACCCGAAATGAGAGCCATCTGGACGGAAGAGAACAAATTCCAATCGTGGCTGGAAGTTGAAATTTGTGCATGCGAGGCATGGGCCGAGCTTGGTGTTATTCCGAAGGAAGACGCAGCTTTGCTTCGCCAGAACGCTTCTTTTGACATTGATCGTATCTATGAGATTGAAAAGGAAACACGTCATGACGTTATTGCGTTCACACGTACAGTATCCGAGAGCCTGGGTGCAGAGCGGAAATGGGTACACTACGGTCTGACTTCCACGGACGTGGTGGATACGGCACTGGGTTATGTATTGCGTCAAGCAAACGAGATTCTGGAAAAGGACATCATTAATTTCATCGAAATTTTGCGTGAAAAAGCACTGACGTACCAGCATACGCCTATGATGGGACGTACACATGGTGTGCATGCCGAGCCGACAACATTCGGATTGAAAATGGCGTTGTGGCATGAAGAGATGAAACGTAACCTGGAGCGTTTCCGCCATGCGGCGGATGGCGTACAGTTCGGTAAAATCTCCGGTGCTGTTGGAACATATGCAAACATCGATCCATTTGTAGAAGAGTTTGTCTGCAAAAAGCTGGGCACGAAGCCTGCACCAATCTCCACACAAACACTGCAGCGTGACCGCCACGCCGAGTACATGGCAACACTGGCATTGATCGCAACTTCTCTGGACAAGTTCGCTACAGAAGTACGTGCACTGCAGAAGAGCGAGTTCCGTGAAGTGGAAGAAGCGTTTGCCAAAGGTCAAAAAGGGTCTTCCGCGATGCCGCATAAGCGCAACCCGATTGGCAGTGAAAACATCTCCGGTCTGTCCCGTGTTATCCGTGGACACATGGTATCTGCATACGAGAACGTAACACTGTGGCATGAGCGCGACATCTCGCATTCTTCCGTAGAACGTGTCATTCTGCCAGATGCAACGATGCTGCTGAACTACATGTTGAACCGTTTCGGTAACATCGTGAAAAACCTGACCGTGTTCCCGGAAAACATGAAACGCAACATGGAACGTACCTTCGGCGTACCATTCTCCGGCCGTGTTATGACGAAGTTGATTGACAAAGGCTTCAGCCGTGAGCAGGCGTACGACACCGTTCAACCGCGTGCCATGCAAGCGTGGGAAGAACAGCGTCAATTCCAGGACATCGTGAAGTCCACACCGGAAATTACAGCCGTGCTGAGCGAAGAGGAAATTGCAGATGCATTTAACCCATCCTGGCACCTGAAACACGTGGACACGATTTTCAAAAAACTCGGCTTGAACGATTAATATATATCCCTTATTAGGCTAGAGAAACGAATGATGGCTGGCAGGGAACGCAGAGGACAGAAATAAGCTGAAGAAGTGGAGTGTTCGCCTTTATCCCCGGATTTTCACTTTCGAAAAGTGGATCGGAAAAATCTGGGGATAACAGCGATCGGAAGATTGTTCTGTCATCGGAGTGGAGTCTGCAGCATCAGGATTCGTTCTTAGCCTTACATCTCCTGAAAGAAGGTGACCCCATGGCACTGTCCACGGCGGCAGATCTTGTTAAAGCACCTTTGTTATACAAAGGAAAAGTACGCGAGCTGTACGATCTGGGTGAGCATTTTCTAATTGTGGTAACGGATCGAATCTCGGCGTTTGATTATGTGCTGGACCCGGCGGTTCCGGAGAAAGGCAATGTGCTTAATCAGCTCAGCAGCTTCTGGTTTGAACTGACAGGAAGCATGATGGATAACCATGTGGTGCATACCGATGTGACGCAGCTGGGTGATCTGGTCACAGAACCAGAATTGCTCAAGAATCGCATCATGGTTACACGCAAAGCCGAACGTATCGATATCGAATGTGTAGTGCGAGGATACATTACTGGAGGCGGCTGGAGACAGTACGAGACAACCGGAGAAGTGAACGGCATCAAACTGCCGGAAGGCCTGCGCAAAAACGCCAAGCTCGAAGTACCGATCTTCACACCGGCTGCCAAAAATGACGTCGGTCATGACGAGGACATTTCGATGGAACGAATGAAAGAGCTTGTCGGAGACGCCCTTGCTATCGAGCTTCAAGAGAAAAGCTTACGCCTCTATGAGTTTGCTCGTGATTACTGCGATCAGCGCGGTATCATTCTGGCAGACTGCAAATTCGAGTTTGGCATCGTGGACGGCAAGGTGATCCTGATTGATGAGATTTTCACCCCGGATGCTTCCCGCTTCTGGGCAAAAGAAAACTATGCTCTCGACATCGAAATCGACAGCATGGATAAAGAACCTGTCCGTACCTATCTGGCAGGTACCGACTGGGACAAGAACAGCAAGCCCGACCCGCTTCCGCAGGAAGTTGTTGAAGCGACCACTTCCCGATATGTCGATATTTATAACCGTTTAACGAAATAATAAGTGGAAGACGTTTGAGCGTGTGCTCCGGGAAAGTTTGAGTGAAGGGCGTTTGAGCGCAAGCTCCGGGAAAGTTTGAATAAGAGACGTTTGAGTGCGGGCTACGGGAAAGTTTGGCTTTCGATCGCTGTTGCCCCCGGAATGTTTGGATTCGTATCCTTTTTTCAAAAGGACAAATTCCGGTTGCAAAGGCGAGCACTTCGTTTCTCCAGCTCAAATCTTTCCCTCCGCCAGTGTTCAAACTGGTGGATGAGGCAATTAAGGCGCAGGCTTCACCAAGTATGAAGCCTGAAGAGATGCAACTGAAAGACTGAAAATCAATGTTACTCATATAAATCGAAAACTTGCTACGTTTTCGTGATGACTGGTTTTTACCGTTGCCCACCTTGAAACGCAAAGGGTTTAGGCCTTTAAAAAATATCGCCGCAGGATGGGGCGTAGGGGTGGAATGGTTCACGAAGGAGCGAAGCGTCCGCCTTTGTTCCCGGGTTTTGACCGCAGCACAGGCCAAAACGAATCAGAAAACCGGGGAACAACCAGCGGCCGGAGGAACCATCCACACCGAAGCGATCACCCCAAGGCTACCGCTTTTACTACCCGTCGTGCAGCGTAAAGGGTTTAGGCCTTTAAAAAATATCGCCGCAGGATGGGGCGTAGGGGTGGAATGGTTCACGAAGGAGCGAAGCGTCCGCCTTTGTTCCCGGGTTTTGACCGCAGCGCGGGCCAAAACGAATCAGAAAAACCGGGGAACAACCAGCGGCCGGAGGAACCATCCACACCGAAGCGACCGTCCCAAGGCAACGCATTACTTTTTAACAGCATAAAGCATTTATCCCGTTCATTACTGAGGAGGAACTTCGAATCATGATCAAAGCAACCGTATATGTCACTATTAAACAAAGCGTACTCGACCCGCAAGGCGTAGCTGTACAAGGAGCCCTGCATTCCATGGGATTCAACGAAGTGGAAAGTGTACGGATCGGTAAAGTCATGGAACTGAATCTGGATACAACAGATCGTGTGGAAGCGGAGAAACGATTGAAAGTGATGTGTGAGAAGCTGCTCGCCAACACCGTTGTTGAAGATTACCGCTACGAATTGGAGGGTTAATCTCATGAAATTTGCAGTTCTTGTGTTCCCTGGCTCCAACTGCGACATCGACTGTTACAAAGCGGTAGAAGATGCGATTGGACAAGAGGTTGATTATGTATGGCATACGGCGACGGACTTGTCCGCGTATGATTGTATTCTGGTTCCTGGTGGTTTCTCGTACGGAGACTACCTGCGCTGCGGAGCGATTTCCCGTTTCGCACCCGTAATGAACGAAGTGGCTAAGGCTGCAGAGCAGGGCAAATATGTACTGGGTATCTGCAACGGATTCCAGATCCTGACGGAAGCAGGTCTGCTTCCTGGAGCATTGATCCGCAACACGTCCCTGAAATTCCGCTGTCATGACACCGTGCTGAAAGTGGCTAACGCCGACACACCTTTCACACGTGACTACGCACCAGGCGAAGAGATTGTCATTCCGATTGCTCACGGTGAAGGGAACTATTACTGTGACGAAGAAACACTGGCAAGTTTGCAAGCGAACAATCAGATTGTATTCACATATGGCAGCAACCCGAATGGTTCCCTGGGTGATATCGCAGGGGTTTGCAACGAGGCGGGCAACGTCGTCGGCATGATGCCGCATCCAGAGCGTGCAGTGGATTCACTGTTCGGTTCGGAAGACGGCAAACGGATGTTCACATCAATTTTGAAAGCATGGAGGGATCGGCATGACGCAGCAGCTATCCGCTAAGGAGCCAACAGCAGAACAAGTCGCAGAACACAAACTTTACGCACAGATGGGCGTGTCCGACAGCGAGTATGAGCTGATCTGTGAGTTCATGGGCCGCAAGCCAAACTACACGGAAATTGGTGTATTCAGCGTGATGTGGTCTGAGCACTGCGCATACAAAAACTCCAAACCGCTCCTGCGTCGCTTCCCGACAAGCGGTCCTCGTGTCCTGATGGGACCAGGTGAAGGTGCCGGAATCGTGGATATCGGCGACAACCAGGCCGTTGTTTTCAAAATTGAAAGCCATAACCACCCTTCCGCGGTAGAGCCTTATCAAGGTGCGGCAACAGGCGTGGGCGGCATTATCCGTGATATTTTCTCCATGGGTGCAAGACCGGTAGCGCTGCTGAACTCTCTTCGTTTCGGTAAGCTGGAGAGCGAGCGCGTGAAATATTTGTTCGAGCATGTGGTTGCAGGTATTGCGGGATACGGTAACTGTATCGGGATTCCAACCGTTGCAGGTGAAGTGATGTTTGATGAGAGCTATGAGGGTAACCCGCTCGTTAACGCGATGTGTGTCGGTCTGATCGATCATGATAAAATCCAGCGCGGTGTAGCCAAAGGTGTAGGTAACCCGGTGTATTACGTTGGCCCACCAACAGGTCGTGACGGTATTCACGGTGCAACGTTTGCATCGGTAGAACTGACGGAGGAATCCGAGTCCCAGCGTACGGCGGTTCAGGTCGGTGACCCGTTCATGGAGAAACTTGTGATGGAGTCCTGTCTGGAATTGATTGATACGGGCATCGTGCTTGGTATTCAGGATATGGGTGCAGCGGGTCTGACATGTTCCAGTGCGGAGATGGCAAGTAAAGCAGGTAACGGTCTGGAGCTGTATCTGGATCAGGTGCCGCAGCGTGAAGAAGGCATGACACCGTACGAGATGATGCTTTCCGAGTCTCAGGAGCGGATGCTGTTTGTTGTTGAACCGAAGGATGAGGCGCAAGCGATGGAAATCTTTGAACGGTGGGGCGTCATCTGCGCCAAAGTCGGTAAAGTAACAGATGATGGTCGTCTGAAGCTGATTCACCACGGTGAAGTTGTTGGCGATATGCCAGTAAAAGCGCTCGTTGACGAGTGCCCGGTATATGACAAACCATCCACGGTGCCTGCGTATTATGAGCAAAGTGCTTCCATCGACACGCTTCGTTATGACGAGGTGTCGGATCTCGGCGGTGCATTGAAACAAGTGCTGGCTTCCCCAACAGTTGCGAGCAAAAAATGGGTTTACGATCAATACGATTACATGGTGCGTACAAGCACAGCCGTGCGTCCAGGCTCGGATGCAGCGGTGGTAACGATCCGTGGCACGCGCAAAGGTCTTGCGATGACGACGGACTGTAACGGCCGTTACGTGTACCTTGATCCTGAGGTGGGCGGACGGATTGCGGTGAGTGAAGCAGCGCGGAATATCGTATGTTCCGGTGCGGAACCGCTGGCGATTACGGACAACCTGAACTTCGGTAACCCGGAGAAACCGGATATTTTCTGGCAGATGGAAAAGGCAGTCGACGGTATGGCAGAGGCTTGCCGTGTGCTGGATACGCCGGTTATCGGCGGTAACGTGAGTCTGTACAATGAAAACGCCAAAGGCTCCATCTATCCAACGCCAGTGGTCGGTATGGTAGGTCTCGTTCATGATACGGATCATATCACGACACAAGCTTTCAAATCCGAAGGTGATGTCATCATCCTCCTCGGTGAAACCAAAGCGGAACTCGGCGGCAGCGAGCTGCAGTACGCCGTGCACGGCGTGACTGAAGGCCGTCCGCCTGAGCTTGACCTGAACACGGAGAAGGCATTGCTCAGCACCGTGCTGGAAGCCATCCAATCCGGACTTGTTCGCTCCGCGCATGACTTGTCTGAAGGCGGTCTGGCGGTTGCACTGGCAGAGTCCTGCATCAGTGGTAATGTGGGCGCACAGGTGAATGTAGAGACTGTGCTGCGTGCAGATCACGCTTTGTTCAGTGAGAGCCAATCTCGTATTTTGCTGTCGGCTTCGCCGGAGCAAGCAGGCAAACTGGAGGATTTTGTACGTGAACGCGGAGTGCCGACAGCTGTAATCGGACGTGTTGAAGGAAGTAACCTGACCATTGAATTGAACGGAACATCAGCCGTGAACGAACCTGTAGGAGGTTTGGCTAAGGTCTGGGAGGATGCGATTCCATGTCTCATGAACTGATGACGGAACCGTTGTGGACAGGCGATTATTATAACGAAGGGTCCGGCAAGGAAGGACTCGACAAATTAAAGGAAGAATGCGGCGTATTCGGGGTGTATCGTCACCCTGATGCGGCTTCCCTTTCATACTACGGTCTGCATGCACTGCAGCATCGCGGGGAAGAAAGTGCTGGCATGTGTGTAAGCGACGGCACACAATTTAACTATCATCGCGGTATGGGACTCGTGAAAGAGGTCTTCACCAAAGACCTGATGCAGACACTTACCGGTGATATTTCGATCGGTCATGTACGCTACTCGACAAGTGGAGATAGCAAACTGACGAATGCACAGCCGCTGGTTTTTAAATACCGCGATGGCGACTTGGCCGTTGCCACGAACGGCAACATCGTGAATGCACCAACCATCCGGCGTGAGCTGGAGCAGAGTGGTTCTATTTTTCAGACAACCAGTGATACAGAAGTTATTGCTCACTTGATCGCGCGTTCTTCAAAAGGGCTAGTAGAGGCGGCAAAAGACGCATTCCAGCGTATCGTCGGCGGATATGCCTTTCTGATTATGACGAATGACAAGCTGCTGGTCGCTTCCGACCCGCATGGACTTCGTCCACTGACAATGGGGAAGCTGGGGGATGCTTATCTATTTGCGTCTGAAACCTGTGCACTCGAAACGATCGGTGCAGAGCTGATCCGTGATATTGAGCCGGGGGAACTGCTTGTGCTGGATGCGGATGGGCTCCATGAGGATCGATTCGATAACCAGAAGCACCGTAAGGCACTGTGTGCGATGGAATATATTTATTTTGCGCGTCCGGATAGTGATATGAACGGAGCGAACCAGCATGCCGCTCGCAAACGGATGGGAAGCCAGATGGCGATTGAATCGTTTGTCGATGCGGACTTGGTTACGGGGGTACCAGATTCCAGCATCTCGGCAGCGATTGGATACGCTGAACAAACAGGTATTCCTTATGAGATGGGCATGATCAAAAATAAATACACCGGACGTACGTTCATCCAGCCAAGTCAGGAACTGCGTGAGCAGGGCGTGAAGATGAAGCTCAGCGCCGTGCGCCGCGTCGTTGAAGGAAAGCGTGTGGTCATGATCGATGACTCCATCGTTCGTGGTACGACATCCCGCCGGATCGTGAATATGCTGCGTGATGCAGGAGCGGCGGAAGTCCATGTGCGGATTACTTCGCCGCCATTCAAGAACCCGTGCTTTTACGGTATTGATACGCCGGACAGCCGTGAACTGATCGCATCTGCCTTGTCCGTAGAAGAGATCTGCCGCGAGATTAATGCGGACTCTCTGGCGTTCCTCAGCCCGGAGGGACTGATTGCATCGATTCAGGGAGATAATCAGGACGACTATAAGGGCGGACTATGCCTGGCATGCTTCGATAATGATTATCCGACTCGGCTTGACTTCGACGGTGAAGAGAAGTTCGGCTGCAGCTGTTAGGAGGCAGGGCTTATGGGAAGAAAAAGCTATAACGAGGGCGATGTTTTTCTGATTCCAATGCATGATGGGCGTTTTGCCGTGTGTCAGGTGATATGTGCACTGAGAGACCGCTTCAAAAAGGCATTTTCGTTCGGCGTGATGAGCATTCAGCGTGACGAAACTGTAAGTCTGGAAGACGGCGAATTCCTTGTCTATTCTTATGGTAAACGTAAGAGCAGCGTGATCTTCACGTCACCCAAGCTGCTGAAAGATGGCACATGGAGCATTGTCGGTAACATCCCGCTGACTCCGGCGAAAAAAGAACTGCAAGTATTCCAGTGTGCCGGTGCGGTGTACAACGGTGACGAATACATTCGAATGGTTCCACCAGAAGAGTACAGTCAGTACATTACAATGGGTGTCGCTGGATTTGAATTGGTGCAAATTCATCTGTTAGAGATGAGCAGCAATAAATGAGCTGGGCTTTTCATTTACACAAAAGTTTATATAACTCAATTTATACAAGATACGAAGGGTGTGAGGGTTGTGTCCGAAGCATATAAAAAGGCTGGCGTGGATATCGCGGCAGGGAACGAAGCGGTTGAGCGGATGAAGAAACACGTGAAGCGTACCTTCCGTCCGGAAGTGATGACGGACCTGGGTGGATTCGGCGCTTTGTTCGGATTAAACAAGGACAAATATGATGAGCCGGTACTGGTTTCCGGTACAGATGGCGTGGGAACCAAGCTGAAAATCGCTTTTGCCATGGATCGCCATGACACGATCGGTATCGATGCAGTGGCGATGTGTGTGAATGACATCGTTGTACAAGGAGCAGAGCCGCTTTTCTTCCTGGACTATCTCGCTTGCGATAAGGTCATCCCGGAGAAGATTGAAGCGATCGTTGCGGGTATCGCAGAAGGGTGTCACCAGTCCGGCTGTGCATTAATCGGTGGTGAAACGGCCGAGATGCCGGGCATGTACAGTGAAGGCGAGTATGATATCGCAGGATTCACGGTAGGAATTGTGGACAAAGCAAAAATCATCAACGGTACAACCATCGCACCTGGAGATACCGTCATCGGTCTCGCTTCCAGCGGCGTGCATAGCAACGGTTTCTCTCTGGTTCGCAGATTGCTGCTTGAAGAAGCCGGCCTGGATCTGCACTCCGAAGTGACGGAACTAGGTGGCAAACTGGGTGATTCCTTGCTGGAGCCGACGAAAATTTATGTAAAACCACTGTTGTCCTTGCTGGAAAGTGTCAACGTAAAAGGGATGGCACACATCACGGGCGGTGGATTTATTGAAAATATCCCGCGTATGCTGCCAAGCAGCGTGAATGTAGATATCGATTATGGCTCATGGCCGATCCTGCCAATCTTTAACCTTTTACAGCAAAAAGGCGATGTATCTAACCGTGATATGTTTACGACGTTTAACATGGGGATCGGACTTGTCTTGGTTGTGAACGAAGCGGATGCAGCGAAAGCGCTGGAGCAGTTAAAAGCTTCCGGCGAAGAAGCATACATCATTGGCCGTGTAACTGAAGGAGATGCGCGAGTAACCTTCACGGGAGCGGATGTTTAATGACGAACTACCGTATTGCTGTATTTGCCTCAGGGACAGGAAGCAACTTTCAGTCTCTGGTTGATGCGGCACGGAATGGCGATTTGGGTGCATCGGTGGAATTACTCGTCTGTGATAAACCTGCTGCACGCGTTGTACAGCGAGCACAGGACGCAGGGGTAGAATGCCATCTGTTTACGCCTAAAAATTATGCTTCGCGTGAAGCATACGAAGCAGAGATTATCGAAGTGCTGGAATCCAAACAGATCGATCTGGTTGTGCTGGCAGGTTATATGAGACTGCTGACCTCAGTGATGGTGGATCGTTATGCGGGTCGACTGATTAATATTCACCCATCGCTTCTACCAGCCTTTGCGGGCAAAGATGCGATTGGACAAGCGCTGGAGTATGGTGTGAAAGTGACCGGTGTAACCGTGCATTTTGTTGACGGGGGAATGGATACGGGGCCGATTATTGCCCAGCACCCAGTTCCAGTGCAGCCGGGAGATACAGCGGAAACGATCAGCAAAGCCATTCATGCAGCCGAGCAGCAGCTGTACCCTGAAGTAGTGTCCTGGTTCGCGCGAGGTCTGGTCCAGTTAAACGGGCGCCACGTCACCGTGAACAAACCGGTTTGATATAAGCTGCCTCTTTTTACACATTAACGGAGAGGACAGAAAAAACCTGGAAAAGTGAAGCTAAAAGCTTTCAGTAAGAAAGCTGCTCCGAAAGCATAGGCTGTGCCTTTATCACCGGATTTTTCCCTTGAAAAAAGGGATCAAAAAATTGAGTGATAACCGCTACTCTCAAGGTTGTTCTGTCATCGGAGTGTTCCGTGTAAACACCATGGTTCAACTTATATAACAGAAGTCGAATATTGATACGCATTTTGTGATATTTCTCGGGAAATAAATCGGCTGTGTTTCGTCAGGAAACGTGAAGCTTATGGGATAATAAAGGAGGAGCATATTGTGAGTATCAAAAGAGCGCTGGTCAGCGTATCGGATAAAACAGGCATCGTGGACTTTTGCCGCGAGCTGTCGCAAATGGGTGTAGAGATTATTTCGACAGGAGGTACAAGCAGCCTGCTGTCGAAGGAAGGCGTACCTGTTATCGGAATTTCGGACGTAACCGGATTCCCGGAAATTATGGACGGACGTGTCAAAACACTGCATCCGGCAGTTCACAGCGGTTTGCTCGCTGTTCGTGATAACGAAGAGCATACACGCCAAATGCAGGAGCTTGGTCTCGGTTATATCGATCTGGTTGTCGTAAACCTGTATCCTTTCCAGGAAACCATCGCCAAGCCAGATGTAGCCTATGAAGATGCCATTGAGAACATCGATATCGGTGGCCCAACGATGCTTCGTTCTGCGGCTAAAAACCATGCATTTGTTAGCGTTGTTGTTGATGCGGCCGACTACAGCCAAGTGCTGGAGGAAGTTCGCAGCGGCGGGGATACAACGCTGGAAACACGCAAACGGCTTGCGGCAAAAGTGTTCCGCCATACAGCGGCTTACGATGCGCTCATCTCCGATTACCTGTCCAACGTTAATGGCGATCCACTGCCAGAGCGTCTGACGGTTACTTACGAAAAACTCCAGGATCTGCGTTACGGCGAAAATCCACACCAACAGGCGGCATTCTACCGCAAACCACTGGCTGCGCAGGGGACATTGACGACAGCCGAGCAGCTGCACGGTAAAGAACTGTCTTACAACAACATCAATGATGCCAACGCAGCACTGCAGATTGTCAAAGAATTTGAAGAGCCAGCAGTGGTTGCCGTGAAACATATGAACCCTTGCGGTGTAGGTATTGGCGAAAGCATCTATGAAGCCTACAGCAAAGCATATGCTGCTGACCCAACATCAATTTTCGGCGGAATTGTGGCAGCAAACCGCATTATCGACAGCGATACGGCGAACAAGCTGAGCGAGATTTTCCTGGAAATCGTACTCGCACCTGATTTTACCCAAGAAGCACTGGATATTCTGACGAAAAAGAAAAACATCCGTTTGCTCAAAACAGGTGAGCTGAGCGCAGCTCGCAACCGTGAAAGCCAATTCGTGGTAACGTCGATTGACGGCGGTATGATCGTGCAGCAATCGGACGTACACTCCATTGAAGCGAGCGAGCTTAACGTGGTGACGGATCGTGCACCTTCCGAAGAAGAGATGAAACAGCTGTTGTTCGGTTGGAAAGTGGTTAAACACGTGAAGTCCAACGCGATCGTACTTGCTGCGAACGACATGACAGTAGGTGTAGGTGCAGGGCAGATGAACCGTGTGGGTGCTGCCAAAATTGCAATTGAGCAGGCTGGTGAGCAGGCTAAAGGTGCTGTTCTCGCTTCGGATGCCTTCTTCCCGATGGGCGATACACTGGAACTGGCAGCCAAAGCTGGCATTACAGCAGTTATTCAGCCAGGCGGTTCGATCAAAGACGAAGAGTCTATCAAAGTTGCCAATGAATATGGCATCGCCATGGTATTTACAGGCGTACGTCATTTTAAACACTAGGACAAGTAATAAGCAGATTGAAGAGTTAAAGTCCGAACGGAAGCATTAAAATACTCTTCATCAAAAAGCGGCAAGTGTTTATAAAGGGGTGTCACCTGTCATGCTGATGACGTATGGGACACTCCTTTTTTCAGGAAAGAGAGCGCCTGAAGTGTTTGAAGTATAGGAACATCACAATCCAGTAAAGTGTGGAGGGGAACAGACGAATGGATATTTTGGTAGTCGGCGGCGGCGGCCGCGAACATGCAATCATCTGGGCACTCGCGAAGAGTCCAAAGGCAGGTAAAATTCATTGTGCGCCCGGAAATGCGGGAATTGCACAGCTGGCAGCGTGTCACCCGATTGCGGTACATGAATTTGATAAACTTAAAGCTCTGGCAGTTGAACTAAAAGTAGACCTCGTCGTTATTGGACCGGATGATCCGCTCGCTGACGGCATTGTGGACGCATTTGACTCGACAGGCATTCCGGTCTTCGGTCCACGTCGCAATGCAGCGGAAATCGAAGGCAGCAAAACATTTATGAAAGACCTGCTGCACAAATACAATATCCCTACGGCTGCGTATGAGAAGTTTGATAACTACGAGCAGGCTCAGACGTATCTGGACGAGCAGGCAATCCCGGTGGTCATTAAAGCGGATGGGCTCGCCGCAGGCAAAGGGGTTACGGTGGCATATTCCCGTGAGGAGGCTAATCAGGCTCTTCGCAGTATTATGGTCGATAAAGTATTTGGTGAAGCTGGAGCTAAAGTGATCATTGAGGAATTCCTCGCTGGACAGGAAATGTCGATTCTGGCCTTTGTCGATGGCGAGACGGTTCGCCCGATGGCTGCAGCGCAGGATCACAAACCTGTTTTCGACAATGATCAGGGTCCAAATACAGGCGGCATGGGTACATACTCTCCGCTTCCACATATTCCGGCTTCCATCATTGAAGAAGCGGTGGAAACCATCATCAAACCAACAGCGAAAGCAATGGTATCGGAGGGACGTCCATTCCGTGGGGTATTGTTCGCTGGTTTGATGATCTCCCCGGATGGCAAGCCCAAAACGATTGAGTTCAACGCACGTTTTGGAGATCCGGAGACCCAAGTCGTGCTGCCGCGTCTGAAAACGGATCTGCTCGACATTTTCTGGGCAGCCGTGCACGGGAAATTGGCTGATATAGAGATTGAATGGAGCGATGAGGCGGCTGTATGCGTTGTACTTGCTTCAGGCGGATATCCCGGGCCTTATGCCAAAGGTGTTGTGATCGAAGGGCTGGATCAAATCGAAGATGCTGTTGTGTTCCACGCAGGAACTGCCCGCAATGAAGCTGGAGACTGGGTGACGAACGGCGGACGTATTCTCGGAGTTGTTGGCCTCGGGGCTGACATTGCAGAAGCAAGAACCAAAGCATATGCTCAGGCTGAGCTTATCCAATTCGAGGGTAAACATCAGCGCACCGACATTGCGGCCAAAGCTTTAGTGTAAAGTAAAGTTGTAATGCGATGGCATCATATTCAAACATAAAGTATGTTGAGTCAGGTCAAGCACAGCTAGAGCACAGCTAGAGCAAGCTCAGTTAGCTGGTGGTCGGAAACGACAGTTTGGACCACGGTTGGTTTAACGGGATACAGCCCGCAGGATCGGATACCGTTTAGGTATTTGCATCCTGCGGGCTTTTTGCTGCGTATTACATATATCATGTGCGAAAACGACAGTTAAAAACCCTTCAGGGACCTGTCTGAACGGGTATCTAGAGCTGTTTGGTGCCTAGATGAAACGGGTAGTATTTCAGTAAACTGCACTATTCTATAACAAATGGACTGAAGCAAGTAGAAAGAACCGTTTACACCAAAACGGGAAAAATAGAAAAGCTGAGGGTCACCGATGATAAGAGGTGTGTCTCCTACGGGCAGGATCATGCTGGTTAAAATGACAGCAGATAACATACATATAGACTATTCCGTGAACAATAGACTGTAAGCTTGTGCCAAACCATAACGTGCAGCTGGATGGTTTGGATCAAAACATGATATACTTTTCGGAAACAGGAATCGATACGTTGGGAGGTGGATATCTATTGGGTAGGCGATATTGTAAATTGTCCAAATGGAGAATCTAGGTGGAGTTGATCAAGGAACAATGGACAGCATGAGGGGCAACCCGTTTTGATTGAAGTCGTTTCTACACGTCACGGGCGTTATTGACTTCATCTTGGATTCCTTTTTTAGATTTACAAGGTCATTATGCGACTTATACAGAAGTGATCATGAAATGATTTTTATATAAGATTGATACGTTAAATTGATATATTAAATTTGCTCTTGTTTGAGAAAAAACAATCAGCGTATGAAAGGTTAACGGCATAAATGTTACCGCATCACGCTGCAACTATCTTTGGAGGTGAATCCCTGAGAATCGGGGAAGTCTTTGGACATAATTACCATATTAAATATCGCATTACTTATCATCTTGATTGTACTGACCGCATTTTTCGTTGCGTCGGAGTTTGCTGTTGTGAAGATTCGTACATCAAGAGTGGATCAACTGGTTGCCGAAGGCAATAAAAAGGCAGTGCTTGCTAAGAAAGTCGTCTCGGATCTGGATTATTATCTGTCCGCCTGTCAGCTGGGGATTACGGTTACGGCTCTGGGCCTCGGGGCATTGGGTAAACCAACGGTGGAGAGATTGCTGTATCCGGTGTTCAGTTATCTGGACGTGCCTGCCTCTGCCTCGGCAGTTGCTTCTTATGCGATAGCTTTTATTCTCGTTACGTTTTTGCATGTCGTTGTTGGTGAGATGGCACCCAAAACGCTGGCGATTCAATTTTCCGAAAAATTGACCTTGTTACTCTCGCCGCCGCTTTACTGGTTTGGTAAAGTCATGTATCCGTTTATCTGGGCGCTCAATGGCGCATCGCGTGTAATCCTGCGTGGATTCGGTGTGAAGCCTGCCGGACATGATCAAGCCTATTCCGAGGACGAGATCAAGATCATTATGAACCAGAGCTATGAAGGTGATGAGAGCAACAAGACCAAGCTTTCGTATCTGGAAAATGTTTTCGTATTCGACGAACGTGATGCCAAAGACATTATGGTTCCGCGTACAGAACTGGTTACCCTGAATCAGGATATGACGTATGACGATATTATTCCTATATTGGATGAACATAACTATTCCCGATATCCCGTCATTGAGGATGGAGATAAAGACCGCATCATCGGCGTGGTGAACGTCAAGAAGATTTTGCCGGACATGGTAGCAACCCGGGCCCATCAATTGAGTGAATTCGTGCGCGAAATTCCATTTGTGTCGGAAGTAACTCCCATTCAGGATGCGATGATCAAGATGCAGCAGGAACGGGTTCATATGGCTGTCGTCGTGGATGAGTATGGCGGCACTTCGGGAATCATTACGATGGAGGACATTCTCGAGGAATTAGTTGGCGAGATTCGGGATGAGTTCGATGCAGATGAAGTGGCGGACATTCAGGAAACCGGAGAAAACCAGTATCTGATCAACGGCCGGGTGCTTCTGGATGAACTGGAGCGTCAGTTCGGAATTGTATTCGAGGGCAATGAAGAGATGGATACCGTTGCCGGATGGATTCAGTACCAGAAGGGTGTCGGCGTGGAAAAAGGAGATACGGTTGAGCACGGTGACTACGTTTGGACCGTTGTCGATGCCGAGAACTATCACATCAAGCAGGTGCTGCTTGAGCGTGTCAGCGGCGCTGAGGCGGAAGAACCTGCAAGCGATCTGGCTTAATTGTTGATTTAAAGTGAAGGGCCATTTGAGATGTTTGTTTCTCTGGAACGCTGCTCTGATGTATATTTCAAAACTTAATGGAGGTGAATCCCTCATCTTGAGGGAAATCATTGGACGGAATAATAGCCTTGAATTTATTTTTAGTAGCTGTATTTATCGGTTTGACCGCGTTTTTCGTAGGAGCCGAATTCGCTATTTTGAAGGTGCGGATGTCCCGTATTGATCAATTGATCTCGGAAGGCAATAAAAAAGCAGTGGTCGCCAAAAAAGTGGCGCAACATCTGGATTATTATCTGTCTGCATGTCAACTTGGAATTACCATTACGGCGCTCGTACTGGGAGCATTGGGTGAGCCGACCGTTGAGAAGATGCTTCATCCGTTATTCGAGAGTCTGGAAGTGCCTGCTGCGCTGTCTACTGTCCTTTCTTACGGTATTGCGCTGGCAGTAATCACGTTCCTGCATGTCGTCATTGGGGAGCTGGCACCCAAAACACTTGCAATCCAATTTGCTGAAAAGATGACGCTGCTGCTTGCACCGCCGCTCTACTGGTTCGGTAAAATCATGAATCCGTTCATTTATGCGCTGAATGGTGCAGCACGTTTATTACTTGGCATTTTTCGCATCAAACCTGCCGGGCATGATACGGTGCATTCCGAAGAAGAATTAAAGCTGATTATGGCACAAAGTTTTGAGAGCGGCGAGATTAACCAGACGGAGCTGGACTATCTCAAAAACATTTTTGCCTTTGACGAGCGTTTGCTCCAGGAGATCATGATTCCTCGAAATAAAATTGTTACGCTGAATAAAGAAATGCCTTTGGATCAGATTATTGAGGTGTTGAACCAGCATGAGTATACGAGATATCCTGTCATTGCAAGTGGGGATGCAGACCATTTTGTCGGGTTTATCAATACCAAGCAAACGTTAACGAGTGTGGCGGCGGGCAGAACGTTCAGCATGAATACGTTCATGCATCCGATGCCCAGCTTCTCGGAGCGTTCTCCGATCAAGGATGTGCTCATTCAGATGCAGCAGAGCCGTGTGCATATCGCTTCAGTCAAAAACGAAGCTGGCGCAACAATCGGCATGGTGACGATGGAGGACATCCTCGAGGAGATTGTCGGGGATATCAAGGATGAATACGAGCATAAGGATCTGGTAAATCCACCGAAGAAATTAAAATTGGTGTAACAATCGGAGCCAAAGCTTGCCTTACCTAGGTAAGAGAGACGCAAGAGCTGCTGTGACATCGTTATAGTCTTGGAAATGGCCGCAGCTCGATGTGTCCAGCCCGAACTATATTATTTGTTAGAAGACAGGTTTCCGTGTTCGATGCGGAAACCTGTTTATTATCTTGATTAAGGCGTGTCTGAAAAGGCTGAAGGAAGCCAATTTTGCCGATTATCCCCGAGAATATCAAGATAAATCAAGACCCATCGCTATAATATCTTAATTTTAAAATAAATGCTTGCATAATGCTGAAGAATGGATTAGTATGTATTTAAAGAATCTTAATTTAAAGATAAATACAAACGATTCTTTCATCAATGTGTATGTGTAAACATCTCTAGTTCAACTTATATAAAAGTAAATAAAAGAAGCCTACAACAACCAAGCTATAATTGATAAACCAAATCCAAGGGAGTGGAGATTATGTTCAGAACGTCAGGCATTCATCATATTACGGCATTTGTAGACGACGCACAGAAAAATGTAGATTTTTATGCAGGTGTACTGGGACTCAGATTGGTGAAAAAAACGATCAACTTTGATGCACCGGATGTGTATCATTTGTATTACGGCAATGAGCAGGGAGCTCCGGGTACGATCATTACCTTTTTCCCGCAGCAGCATGCCAGAAGAGGTGTGATCGGTTCGGGTCAGACGGGAGTTACTGTGTATGCCGTACCGATGGGCAGTCTGTCCTTCTGGAAAGAACGTCTTGCTTCCTTCGATATTCCATATGAAAATAAAACCAGATTCGGTGAACAATATATTCGGTTCTTCGATAAAGGGGGACTGCTCCTTGAACTCGTTGAGCGCGAGGGTGGTCAGCCAAGCCAGTGGGCATTTAACGGGGTAACACCGGAGCATGCAGTCAAAGGATTTGGGGGTGCAGTGTTATACAGCCACGTCCCTGAGAAAACGATGGACGTACTTGTCAGCAAGCTTGGCCTGGAGCAGGTTGGTGAAGAAAATGGCCTGATCCGTCTGCGTGCAGCGGGTGATCTGGGGCAGATCATCGATATTCAATCGACAGGCATCCAGCGGGGGATCGGCGGTGCAGGAACGGTGCATCATATCGCATGGCGTGCCAAAGATTATACGGAGCATGAGCAGATTCAACAGGATCTGGATCAAACCGGGTATCACCCAACACCGGTGATCGACCGTCAGTACTTTAATGCGGTATATTTCCGAGAGCCAGGCGGCATTCTGTTCGAGATCGCGACAGACCCTCCGGGATTTGCAAGGGATGAGCCGCAAGAGACGATGGGAGAGAAATTGATGCTGCCCGAATGGTATGAACCACAGCGTGCGCAGATCGAACAACTGCTGCCGCCAATTCAAGTGCGTGAATGGAAAGGGGAGACGAAATAATGAGTACGTCCACAATGAAACATATCTATAAAGCAGGTACACAGCCAGATGCACCGACTATGCTGCTGCTGCACGGTACCGGAGGGACGGAAAACGACCTGGTTGGACTGGCAGAGATGATTGCTCCAGGAGCAGCGATCCTTGGAGTACGGGGGAACGTCTCCGAGAATGGTATGCCGCGTTTCTTCCGTCGTCTTGCAGAAGGGGTATTTGACGAGGAGGATCTGATTGCTCGGACGGCAGAGCTGGGTTCTTTTATCGATGCTGCCGCGGAGGAGTATGGATTTAACCGTACGAACGTGTATGCACTGGGATACTCCAATGGGGCCAACATTGCAGCAAGTCTGGTGTTCCATCAGGCGGATGTATTCAAGGGAGCAATCCTGCATCATCCAATGGTACCGCTGCGCGGACTGACGCTGCCTGATCTGAAGGGAATGCCGGTATTTATCGGTGCAGGGGAGAATGATCCAATCGTGCCGAAACGTGAAACGGAGGAATTGGCTTCGCTGCTGAGCGGGGCAGGTGCTGATGTGCATATGCATTGGGAACGTCAGGGACATCAGCTGACACGGTCCGAGGCAGAAGCTGCGGCGGCATGGTATAAGTCACAGATGTAGTATAGGTACGACACTTGTATGTACTTCCCATAAATTAAACTGTGCTGTGGATGTGACATGCGAGATGTTCGTGAAGTGCTGCGTTATCGTTGACGCTTCGATTCACACGACCTTGTCTATAAGATTGAGGACACATCGATATATAAGAATTTCAAAAGCAGCCTGATCGGTAAGATCGGGCTGTTTTTCGTTTTTATAATATATGCCGCTTCGGGCACTTGTGGCCTTTAGCGGCGGTGCGATGACCGAAGGAAGCGATGAATCAGCTGTTGGAGCAGCTGAACAGCAAGGATCATGGCATACGAGGATAAGAAGCCGTCTCCCTAATTCGAAAGGATGTTTGCTGCTGGTTGAATGGAGTGATCCGCGAGAAATTGGCGAGAACTCAGAACGTTTAATATGGTCCGTCCAGCCTCTGCAGAGCTGGGAGAGATACCCGATCCGATGCCGGATCGGGTGTTCTTTTTTTCGAAGGAACAAGGTATAATTGTCTATTGATAATCATTTTCATTTAGGGAATGGTGAAGTTAGCTTCAGGATGTGTGATCTGTTAAGAGGGATGGTGAAGGAATGAGTCGTAATGATGACTTACATACGTTAGGTTCAAGTTCATATATTCAGACCCGGGATGGCCGCAAGCTGCATTATATGAGTAGAGGGACAGGGGGAGTGACCGTCGTTTTTGAGTCGGGTATGGGAGTGTCCAGGTCATCATGGGGTCTGATTGTACCGGCTGCTGCGGAGTATGCACGCACCGTTGTATACGACAGAGCGGGATCGGGACGAAGTGATGTTGATCCTGCTCCCCGTACTTTGGCCAGGATTGCGGAAGACCTGAATGACCTGCTGACGGCGCTGGGACCGGGTCCGTTTATTCTGGTGGGGCACAGCTGGGGAGGCCCTATTGTTCGCGCAGCGGCGGCTGCCGACCTGTCTCGCCTGAAGGGCATCCTTCTTGTAGATCCATCAGATGAACACTGTGAATTGTATTTTTCGAAGACAGCCAAAGTAGGATTTGCGATGAACGGTACACTTATACCCATTCTGGCTCGTCTGGGATTGTACCGGTTCCTAGGCATTAAGGAATTCCGGTCCCAGCCGGCTGATGTTGCGGCAGATCACCTCCGGGAGGATTATACGGTACAAGCCGCTCAGACGGTGGCTGCCGAGGGGAAGCATTTCCTGCAGGATATGAAGCTGCTGCGGGAACAGCCTCCGCAGCTGGGAGATCTGGAAGTCAGCATCATTTCGGGTACCTTGCCGGGCAGGGGAGAGCGCAAAATCAGACCAGCAATCGTTCAAGCTCATCGACAGACCGTGAGCAGGCTGTCCAATGCAAGATGGGTGGAAGCCGCACGGTCGGGTCATTTGGTGATGTTTACAGATCCTGAGATCATTATTAATGAGATTCTGCGAATGATAAGAGGTACGGAGTAACGAAATTAGAGAGAAGAGTAGTGATGGAGACACGGTTGGCGCAGGGACAGAGTAAAAGTGATACAATAAAAAGAAAAAGCAGTGTATAACATTGCTAGACCATATAAGCGGAGTGTGGAGACAGATGAAACCAGTCGATCAAGAGACAACAGGAGCCGGAAACGGAAACGAAGGTTCCAGACATGCCAGTGTTGGCATGGAAGATATTGTGCGCGCACATCATGTGCTGCGTGAAGTGATTGTAAGAACACCGCTGCAGCGTGACGCTGTACTGTCGGCTAAATATAACTGTAACGTGTATCTGAAGCGGGAAGACCTGCAGGTGGTGCGTTCATTCAAAATTCGTGGAGCCTACAACATGATACGTAATCTGACTCCTGCCGAAATGGAGAAGGGCATTGTCTGCGCAAGCGCGGGCAACCATGCACAGGGGGTTGCATTCAGCTGTAATGCGCTGGGCATTCACGGTAAAATTTTCATGCCAAGCACAACACCGAACCAGAAGGTGAAGCAGGTACGTCGTTTTGGTGGCGATAATGTGGAGGTTGTTTTGATCGGTGACACCTATGATGATGCATATGCTGAAGCGATGCGTGCATGCGACGAGAAAGGCATGACCTTTATCCATCCGTTTGATCAGCCGAAGATTATTGCAGGAAACGGAACGGTTGCGATGGAGATTATGGAAAGTCTTGATGAGAATGCAGACTATATGTTTGTGACCATCGGCGGCGGCGGCTTGGCAGCCGGGGTAGGAACGTACATGAAAACGGTCAGCCCAGAGACACGTATTATCGGTGTGGAGCCGCTTGGGGCAGCATCTATGAGTGAGGCAGTGTTCCGCAAACAGGTGGTTACGCTGGACGATATCGATAAATTTGTGGATGGTGCAGCGGTAAAACGGGTTGGTGATCTGACCTATGACATCTGCAGCAGCATTCTGGACGATATCGTGAAGGTTCCTGAAGGCAAAGCCTGCACAACGATTCTGGAGTTATATAACGAAAATGCCATCGTTGTCGAGCCTGCAGGTTCGCTGGCTGTAGCTGCACTGGAGCAGTACCGGGAACAGATCGCAGGCAAGACAGTGGTCTGTGTGATCAGCGGCGGTAACAATGATATTGACCGGATGCAGGAGATTAAGGAGCGTTCCTTGATCTACGAGGGATTGAAATATTATTTCATGGTGAATTTCCCGCAGCGTGCAGGAGCTTTGCGTGAGTTCCTGGAGGAAGTGCTTGGTCCTAACGATGATATCGCCAGATTTGAATATACGAAGAAACATGATAAGGAAAACGGCCCTGCCCTGGTTGGCATCGAGTTGATGTACAAAGAAGACTACCAGCCGCTCATCGAACGGATGAACCGCAAAGGTATCACATATACGGAACTGAACAAAAACTTGAATCTGTTCAATATGTTAATCTGACGCATCGTACACAATAAAAGGCAAAAGAAGAGCAGAAAAAAAGAAAGAGAAGTAGGGAAGGGGAGTGCGTTTCATAGTGAGAGCAAATACTCTGCCAAATCATCAGAAAGCAGCACCACAGATCAGACCTGCGTCGAAGCAGGATGTGGATCAAATTGTTCCGCTGCTCGTGCAGGCCATTGGTGATATTGCATATGCGCTGGCGGGTGAAGCGGATCATGAGCGGGCAATGGATATTTTGCGGGACTACGTGACACAGGAAAATAATCGGATCAGTTATCAGAACATCACGGTGATGGAGCAGGATGGACAGGTTGCCGGGATGCTGGTGGCGTACGCGGGTGATGATGCAGATCGTCTGGATCAACCCATATTAGATCGGCCCGGACGGAATCAGGATGAGAAATATGCTTTGGTAAAAGAAACCCGTCCCGGGGAGTATTATCTGGATACTCTTTCGGTAAGCGAGAGTTTTCAGGGGCAGGGCATCGGCCGTGCACTGATGGCTGCTTTCGAGCAGCAGGGTAAAGAACTAGGTCACACACGTGCTGCGCTGATCGTGGAACAGGACAACGGTCGTGCGATGCAGCTGTATGAACGCCAGGGCTACGTTCAAGATGACGTCATTCTCATTGGAGGACACGAGTACGATCATATGGTCAAAACAATTTCAGACCTGTAGGTATTAATAGACGGAGGGCTGCTGTCTGGGGAACGGCTCTCAGGAGTTTACCAAATACGGTTGTACGCAAAAAAGACGAGAGCAGCTTCGCTAGTGGACGCTGCTTCGTCTTTTTTGTTTTGTGCAGCTGCGGGGAGCTGCACGAGTTCATGAAATGAGCTTTAAAATCATTCTCTACTCATAATTGGAATACTCATTAACAGGTACGTTCTCTTCCAGCCATTTTTCGACGGCTTCTGTCTTCTCAAACTTGGATTCGGACACAACATCCATGAACGCATCCAGTTTTTTCAGAAAAGCACTGTCCTTGGAAGAGCTGCGCTGTAAGACAGCTTTGTAACCTTTTTGGGCATTGGCATCCATGATATTGGTGTCGTAATCGAACAGAGGTGTATTATCCAGCCCGTAAAAAGTGTACAAGGTATATTCATTCAGCAGCATCTGTATCTTCTGTTTCCGGTTGGAGTTGGGATAATCATTCAGGAATTGTTCCTGGTTCAGGGCACGATTCAGCATGTCCTGATACCCAATCATCAACCCTCCATCTTCAGTAGAAATATGGTTTGTTTCCACGGCCATGATTCGAATGTACTGTTTGATATCCTTATTTACGTAAGAGGTATATTTTTCAAACGCAGCATAATTCATGATCGGATAGAGAGAACCCTCGATTGGAATCAGGCGATAGCCGCTGTCTCTGGCCTGCTGCAGCAGTGAGCGAAGAGCGCTGTCTTTGGTGCGGGACATCATTTGGGTGAAGCTGTCATTCCACTTGTAGATTTTCAACATCTGATCCTGAACATTCGGTACAAGCATACGGTCCTCTATAGCAGTAAGCGCTTTGTAGCGGGCATTTTCCAGCTGCATTACCATTAGTGTGGCATGATATGGGGTGACCTGTTTGATCTTGGACTCCAGATAACGATCTGCTTCGGGCAGGCCATTCTTTTTGTAAAGCTTAGTCTGAAACGACTTGTATATTGCTGTTGAACTAGCTGAGGTAACTTTGGTATCTGCAGCAGGCGCGGCGGAAGCAATGCCGGCAGCGGGTACAGCAGCCGTTTGAAGAAGCATAGCGATAGCCGTCGCTGTAAGCAGCGTGCGTACCGTTTTATTTTTGAAAGATGGCAAAGATAATGTCATAGTTATGAACCTCCTGAATGTATGAAATTGGCATATAGGAACGCTAAAACAAAAGTATATCAGGTTTGGTTATACATTAACCACAGATTAAAGCAAATGGTACAAGAAGTGGTTGCGGAATAGTGACAAATTTTTCTGTTATTTTTAACCTTTGCAGGGTAGATGCAGGGTGAATTTTTCTGCGAAAATATTTTTGGGATAACCGGAAACTTTTTAATGAATCCGAACGTCTTAGATGTGCATAGGAAAATACAGGAATTAACGACCAGCGCAGCTAATCTATAGGGATGAACTAAATATGGGGAGATTGGGGATAGGGTTATGAGGAAAGCGGGAGGCAATCAAGTGAAAAAGGTGATGTCAGCACTGGCCGTATCGGCCATGCTTATGTCTGCGCTGCCACTATCTGTGATGGATGCAGCAGCAAGAATCAGCATTTATATTAACGATACCGAGCTGCCATCGATGCAGGCTCCAGTAATGAAGGCTGGACGTGTGCTCGTTCCGCTGCGGTCCATTTTTGAAGGACTTGATGCGGATGTGCAGTACAGTAACAAAACCAAAAAGATTACGGCAACCCGTGGTGACCAAGAGGTTTCGTTAACCCTAGGTTCCAAAGCTGCGTATATCAACGGACAGCTGACCAAACTCGATGTGCCTGCGAGTACAATCAAGGGCAATACCATGGTGCCGATTCGTTTTGTGAGTGAAGCTTTTGGGGAAAAAGTGTTCTGGAACTCACGTAATCAGCGTGTGGATATCAAAACAACAACTGCATCTGAACCGCCGATTGACGACACACAGTATTCCGCATGGAATATCTATGGATCAGTATCCGGCAGCAATGGAGATGGCCGTGATCTGACGGTAAGCTTCACACGTGCAATGTCGGAGAAGACGGTATCTGCTTACCGCGTGATGCTGGTGAAAACGCGCAATGTGAACACCTTTAACGAAACGGCAGCGGCAGCTGTACCTTCGGGGAACTATACCTCCATTACACCTAATGGCAGCAATCCGAAGCTTACCCTCAACGCCCAGACACGTGATGTTAATGGCGATCTGTTAAACAGCAATGAAACCTACCGTTTATATGTATTAACTGTAGGCAACAGCAGCAATAACTACAAAAATACGTTAGGCTGGTCTTCTCAGAGCTTGAAGTTGAATAATGTTCGTTCTTCCGTACAGGCTGTAACGAACCTGCGCGCCGCAGATGTCAGCGATTATGGTGATGGTAGAGATATGGAGATCAACTTCACGCAGCCGAGCACAACTTCGAATATTACGTACTACCGCGCTTTTGTTGTGAAAGCGAAGGATGCATCATCGTTTAACCTGGATACTGCGAACAAAGTATCTAACGCCAACTCCACGATCATTTATAAAGGCAGCTCCAATACAGTTAAAAGTCAGCTTACCTCTTCATCGCGGGATACTTCAGGCGAACTGATCAAAAGTGGAACGTCTTATGTTGTTTACATCATGTCTGTAAGCACGAATACATCAACAGACAGCAAACTGTCCTCGGCTTCATCTTCCCTGACGCTGTCTGTAAACACAGCATCAGCTCCAGTCATTACACAAGTGAGAGATATTTCGGATTATGGAGATGGACGCGACATTCAGGTAAGCTTTAACCGTTCATCGGATGAGTCGAAGGTGGCGAACTATCGTGTGTTTGTTGTACGCAATACGGTGGCAAGCAGCTTTAATCTGACTACAGCAAGCAATCTGTCGTCCAGCTTGTATTACACGGTGAATAAAACAGGTAATAACATTACGGTTAACCTGCCTTCGAATATGAGAGACACCAGCGGTTACAACGTAACGAATTTGCAGGATTATCGGATTTTTGTCATGGCAGCAGGTACGCAGCAGAACAACTACACCAATGCGCTGTCAGCTTCTTCGAGTGTGTTGAGACTGACTTCTAACAGCACTGCAGGTGTGGCGAGCAATCTGTCTGTTACCGATATCGCGGACAATGGGAACGGATCTGACCTGCGTGTCTCGTTTACCAAAGCGTCAGATGAATCCAGTATTTCTCACTATCGCGTGTTTGTAGTGCCCGCAAGCTATGCAGGAAGCTTCAATCTGAATTCTGCCAACTCGTCAAGCTATTACACGCAGGTAAATAAAACGGGAAGCAATCTTACAGTAAACCTGCAGTCTAATACACGGGACACATTCGGGAACCTGATCTCCAATGGCCTTCCTTACCGTGTGTTTGTCCTGTCGGTAAACAATAACGGAAATTGGAGCCAGAATGCCCTATCTTCATCCTCGGCCCAAATCACGTTAACACAAAATGCAGCTTTAAGTGCACCGACTAATGTAACTGCAGCTGATGTGGCGGATAACGGTAATGCGAATGATATCCAAGTGACATTTAACCGATCAGCGAATGAAGCGAACGTGAGTCAGTACCGTGTATTTGTTGTAAAAGCGAACAGTTCATTGAGTTTATCTACCGCAAGTTCTTTAGACAGCAGATTTTATACTGCTGTAAATAAATCGAATAGCACCTCGTTCAGGCTGCCTGTTGGAACCTTAACAACAGATGGCAGCACGATCGTTAACGGCGGGGAATATCGAGTTTATGTAATGGCTGTGAATAACAACAGTTCTCTGTCAAATGCTTTATCGTCACCATCAGGTGTTGTTAAGCTAAATTTGACTTCTGCTGTTCAGGAAGCAAGTAATGTCGCAGTAACATTTGCTGAAGCAGCACAAGCAACCGGAGAGGCAACCGACATTTCAATCAATTTCACGAAACCTCAAAATGATGCAGGGATCGCCAGCTATGCCTTAATGATCGTGCCTTCAAGTCAGTCGGAAGTTTTTAACTTGGCTGCAGCCAAATCCGTTCTCTCTTCTACTAATAGTTATCTGACTGTACCTAAAAACGGGTCTAGTGCGAATGTTCAACCATTTGCATTCACAAAGGATGTTAGCGGGAATAAGATTGATTCTAGTAAATCGTACCAAGTTTTTGTCTTATCTTTGTCAGAAAACAATTCAAGAGAATCCAGTCTGTCTCGTGGCTCTAATGTATTCAAAATCAATGCGAAGCAGCAGGCACAGCCGATCGATGTAAAAGCAGCTGTAGTAACTGCAAGTAGTGAAGGGCAAATCATAAAGGTTAATCTTCAGTCAGACAATGAGCAGGGTATTTCACAATACAGAGCTTTCATTGTGAAGGACGGTTCCCGTTTTGGACTGGATGAGGCTAACAGTATCAGTGCCGATAGATATCAGGAATTAACGAAAGGTGATACGTTATTAACTCTTTCCAAAGATACAAGTGGACAGACAATAACTTCTGGAACGTATCAAATTTATGTTCTCTCTGTTGCACAGCAGCAATCCGTTCGTAACGCCTTATCCAATGCTTCTAAAGTCACAGTGGAGGTGCCTGCTCAATCATCAGCGAACCCACCGGCGGCGAATGTGCCATCTTCTGACACACCTGCTTCATAAGCAAAGTGCTGTCCGAATAGTTGTTTGTCAGGTTCCGAAGTTCTAAGTCAGATTCCGAGTTTCTAAAAAAGTATAATGATTCATCAACTACCTTTCCTGCGGGGAAGGTAGTTTTTGTTTTAACCATAACCATCACTCCCATGATCTAACGTGACCAATGTCCTTATTTTTCCAGTAATTAAGCTTCTAAAAGGGTTCCTTAGGTCATTGCTGGGGATGTAACAAACGATGGATAATAGAAGTCATAGAGGAGACAGTTCATGAGCCGAAAGGGAGGATGGAATGTTAGCGTTTCGTTTGGCGGGGGAACCGGATTCGCGATTGCCTTTGTATCTGTACGGCGTGGGTACGCAGGAAGAGAAAGGACTGCATAGACCCCAGGGTTTTCCGGTGCATCAGTTATTTTTGGCACGGGGCGGTGGGGGACATTTCAACATTTCGGGAAAAGGGACTGTAGTCATCCAGGCTGGGCAGCTGTTTGTACTTGAATCAGAAACAGCTCATGAATACATTCCTCACCCCAAAAATGGCGGAGAGTTGGGGTACATCGGCATCGGCGGTGATGCGGCAGCGTTGGTGCTTCAAACGGCCGGTTTAATTCAGAGAACGCCTTCCACAATAACCCAGTTCGATCTGATATGGTCACGAATGATGGAACTCTGGGAAGCACTGGATCAGGGTAGGGTATCCATGTGGAATACATCTGCTTTGGTATACAGGCTGGTTCTTGATATAACCCAAGCCATTACATCGACATCGACAGTATGTTCCTCTCCTTTAAGGGAGAAAAGGTCCGGACAGTCCTCATTAGAACCTGGGGGTGCTGTTCAGGAGTACAGGACGGGCGATTCACGCGTACATGTTAATTCGGATGCAGGTATGGATGGGCTTAACCGGGCAGTGGCCTTGATGCAGGCACATTATCAGGATGATCTGTTATTGAAACATGTGGCCGAAGCCGTAGGCTACTCTGTGCAGCATCTGAATCGTTTGTTTCACCAGCATTACGGTGTGACGGGCCATCAATACATGCAGCGCTGGCGTCTGCAAAAAGGACTGGAGTGGTTGAACAAGCATCCTCAGGCTAGTGTGAAGGAAGCGGCGGAGAACGTAGGCATGGAAGTGAATTATTTCATTCGCATGTATAAACGTGAATTCGGGGAAACACCGGGCAGAGGTGTGAAGCACCGCAATCAGCTCCAACTGAGGCAGAGCGTGTCTTTTCACAATAATCAAGATCAGCCCTAAACAGCTGCTGGCGAAGGGGAAGAAACCCTAATAACAAATAAAACATATAACAGAAAAGGGACCGAGCGGTCCCTTAAAAAATACACTAAGCAAATAAGAGGCTTTATATGATGTTTCTCTCAATAAAAATCATGCTGATCCGTGTATAATCGTGGATCATCTTTTTGAATTGAAATCAACCTGGTGGGTATAAATGTAGTGGTTAGAAGTGAATATGGAAAGCCGTATTCATCGGGTTTACGCCTGCTTCTTTTGCCCAAAAACAGGACGGATCAAGACAAGCCCAACAACGCCAATAACTGTACTTACCCATGGAGCCATGTAAAACACGGGAAGTTTATCCCGAAGTGGATAACCGACAAAGAGTACCAGTACAACAATGACAATGTAAATGGCAATGCCACGAACGTTCACCTTAGGCATCACGTGTTTGTCTTCTCCTTGGTCATCAGGGCGCTCTGCTAATCGGCGCAGCATCTCTACGAGCGCAATCCCGCCTACAGCGGCAATAATGAGAGAGAACAGACTGATATGTTCAAATGCTTCGGTGTCTCCATCTGTCCAACCGAAGAACAGCCCTGCACAGCCCTGGATGAGCAGCACAACGGATACAGCTGTCCAAGCAATCATGACATACCATTTAGGTGTTCGTTTCACAGGTTCTGTCGTATCCGCATGATCGACTGTCTGCTCTGAGACGGCGTTGGATTTCTTGCTTGGTCTTCCTGCATCTTTGGGCTTGGCAGCATTCGTCTGCGGTTCTGTATGTGAATCATCTGCATCATGTACTCCAAGCTGTACATAAATATCTTTTTCAAGATCAGGTCCGTACAGTTCACGTGCAGATTTGTTATCCTGCTGCGCTTGTACGATGGCTTTTCCCGCAGCGAGAATCCATTCTTCCTGTGTTCTCTCGTCTACTGGTGCCTGCCGTGCAATGGTGCTGATCCGGTCATACAATTGTACGTTATCCGGTGTCATCCGGCCCATCTCTGTAATCTGCCGATTTTGTAATTCTTTCAGCTTTTTATAGGAAATCCCCAATGATTGCTCCCCCTGTCTTCACACGTTCTGATCTTCCATTCCACGAAGACCCTGACGGTATTTTAGTATACGGGAAGGCCTCTCGTTTCGCAAAGTCATTCCTTATAAAATAACTGCTTATGGTTCACCCAAAGCCCGATGCAGGCAAGCACAACACAGGTACATAAGAGCACCAGTTTTCCATGATGCTGAATCCATCCAAGTAGATGTGCCATGAGTTTCTTCCTTTCCGTTAACAGGCTTCCGGGACAGGAGTGCCTGTAATTTTGGTTTTATTTTCCCCCGTGAATGCGTGAATATACACTGCTCGATCGGAAGAAGCAACGATTCTGTGAACCATGCATAAAGAGCTGCCTAATCCATCACAATAGTAGCATTTCCAAACCGAAATGATGGATAGGAGGGTGTTCAAAATGGATAAGCAATCAGATCTGACACGAAAGATGCTGCTCAACAGCAACTCACGTGGTGTCGTTGATGAAGTGGTGCCGATGAACGAGGCAGTGGAGGATGCGGAATTCAGCGACGAGCTGGACGATCATAATCTGCAGGGACGAAGCTTTTGGAACAACGACGGGGAAGGTCAGCAGCATGAGTGGAGCGGACGAATCGAGACCCATTCGATGTTTCGCAGGAGCTACGAGTGAGAACGTGATCGTAAGCAGCATACCATAAGACGATGATTACGATAGGTTAGCAAAAGCGATGCTTGTTTCAGCGTTAGGCTTTTTAAATGTTTTCACGAATGAAAAATGCACATAGAATGGATGTAGGAACTGAATGGCAATAGGACAGAAATATGCGGGGCCGGGCTGAATACAGCCAGGCTCTTTTTTTTGTAGGATAATGAGTGAAAAAGAAAACCGGTACCCGAAATAGTGATGTCATTTCACGCGTTGACTTGCAGGTGTGGGGATGATAATATACTAATATCTTCTTAATACTTACTAAACTTATCGGATTAAATACAATTAATGCGCAATATTTGAATATATAACAAGGAAACCAATCGCAAGGTCACCATGGAAAGGGGAAATCGGTATGGAACGTCAGATCAGCATCCGACACGGAGAAGAGGAGTTAACCGCAACGATTCACTATCCGGTTGTACATGATATCAAAGAGGAGACACGCCAGCAGCGCGTCCCCTTGGCTGTCATCTGCCATGGCTTTGTGGGAAGCCGGATTGGCGTGGATCGATTATTTGTGAAGACAGCTCGTGAACTAGCGGAAGACGGTTATCTGGTGCTGCGTTTCGATTACATCGGCTGCGGAGAGAGCAGCGGTGAATACGGAGCGGAAGGGCTGGAGTCTATGGTACAGCAGACGCGTTCTGTGCTCGATTATGCTGTGAACTGCAGCGATGTCGACCCTACACGTGTGACTTTGATTGGACACAGCTTGGGCGGAGCGGTTGCGCTGTTAACCGCTGTACGAGACAAACGGGTTAAAAATCTGGTCATGTGGTCGGCTGTTGGTTACCCGTTCAATGATATTGTGAAGATTACAGGGCGGGACGTGTATGACGAGGGGGTAAGAACAGGGACTGCCGATTATCTGGGGTATAAATTCACACCTAAATTTTTCGAGTCACTTGCAGAGCATCAACCGTTTCAGGAAGCGGTGAAGTTTAACGGGGATGTGCTGGTTGTACACGGTACTTCAGATGAGGTCATCCCTGTAGACTATGCCTTTCTCTATCAGAAAGTGTTCTGGATGCGTCAGGAAGGGCGCTGCGACAAGGAAATCATTTTCCAGGGCAACCATACCTTCTCATCCGGTAAAGAGCGTGAACAACTGATTACACGTACGAGAGAATGGCTCGGAGAGCGTCAGAAGATTGAAGAGAACTGGCAGCACTGGATGATCTAAGGGATAAGCCGAACGTCATAATTCAAAAGTCACGGGTATTAACTTGGAAAAGCGGCTTCTTCGGGGTAAAATAGAGGGGTAAGCATCCTATCCGTGTCTGGAGGTTGGCAGCAATGACATTACCTGCACTATTCATTGCGCATGGTTCTCCCACTCTGGCGTTGGAGAGCAGTGACTACACTCAATTTTTGAACAAGCTTGGAGACAGGCTGCCGGCTCCAAAGGCCATCGTTGTATTCACCGCACACTGGGATTCTCCCGAGCCTTCGGTGACGATGGATGAATCCCATCAGACCCTGCATGATTTTTATGGATACCCTCCGGCGATGTATAACATACAGTA
Source organism: Paenibacillus sp. FSL R7-0652 (assembly GCF_038595045.1). Taxonomy (NCBI): domain Bacteria; kingdom Bacillati; phylum Bacillota; class Bacilli; order Caryophanales; family Paenibacillaceae; genus Paenibacillus; species Paenibacillus sp. FSL R7-0652. The sequence goes on from NZ_CP152001.1 coordinate 837,529, forward strand.
CCCTGCGGCTGGGCAGACCGAGATTGCGGATGAGATCTGTGCGTTATTCTCGCGCAGCAACTTGTCACATCGACCTGTTCGAGGACGCGGGCTGGATCATGCCGTATGGGTGCCGCTGCTGCATATGTATCCTGAAGCGAACATTCCGGTTATTGCCGTATCGGTAGACTCGCTGCGTTCCCCGCAAGAGCAGTATGATATTGGGCGTATGCTGGAACAGCTCAGGCATGATAATGTACTCATGATCGGTAGTGGCGGGACGGTGCATAACCTCAGAATGCTTGCACAAGATGATGAGCCGCAGGATTGGGCCGTAGAATTTGATGACTGGCTCGCTGAGCGTCTGCAGCAGTGGAATACCAGAGAATTGTTTCTGTATGAAAAAAAAGCCCCTCATGCTCGGACGGCAGTTCCGTCATACGGCATGGAACATCTTGCCCCGTTGTTCTATGCCATGGGCACAGCGGATATGTCTCGCACCGCGAAGCGATTATTTCAATCGTATGCCTGCGGCACATTAAGTTTGAATTGCTGGCAGTTTGGTGACAGCATATAACTTGGAGAAGATGAGAACAGAATAGATCAATATCGTTGAATATAAACAAGCAAAAGGTTCCTGCTGTCAGCTGGCTGACTGCAGGAACCTTTTTTGTGTTCGGAAATATCGCGTCCAAGAGGTATCACACGCTTCTGTATATGAAGTTTCGCCTCCAGTACAGCATAAGACTATTTTCGGATTTCAAAAAGCTCACAAGCTGCACGTGAGTGGTAGGCCAGTTCGCTTACACTGGACTGCACAACAACGGTTTTTTCATCGAATCGGATTATAACACCTCCAGAGTCGATCTGGTGGTTATCTTTAAATACGCGGATTTTATGTTTTAAGGTCATGGCTTCCTGAAAATCGGCGTCAGTTTCAAGACGGCGCTGAATGGGCATAGGAATACTCCTTTACGATGATAAACTTTTAACTCCATCATAATATGGGATTCCAAAGGTGAGCAAGTGAGAGGCAGCTGGCGATAGAAATCAGGCCGTTAAAAAGCCCTGCTTCAAGGGGAGGAAGCAGGGCCGCATTTCTTATGTTTTAGCGATTAAGCCGTTTTTTTCGTTGGTGTGATGGTTGGTGTGTTTGTAGGCTGCATCGTTCTGTCTTTTTTGAAAAGTCCGCGAAGGTAAGGCAGTACCCAGTGATCCAGACCGATTTTACCAGCATTTGCACCAGCTACGACGATGAAGATTTCCATCACTACCAGTTGAGCGTTTGTGCTCACTGTTCCCGAGAAGAGGAACGCGAAGTTCATGACCATTGCCATCAGCGCTGCAAGTGTTGTGAAGCATCCGAGAATGAGTCCCAAACCTACCAGGAATTCACCGAGCGGAATGACGAAGTCGAACAGTCCGGCATTCGGAATTGCGAATTTTTCAAGGAAAGTTGCCCACCAAGCCTGCACGGCTGGATGATCGCCTGTTGCTTTTTCAAGTGCTCCAGCGAGGAACCCGCCAGCTTGGAATCCGCCGGTCAATTTGCTCCATCCGTGAGTCATCCAGTCATAACCGATATACACCCGAAGTACTGTTAAAATCCACATTGCCACTTTGTTTTCTCTAAGCCATTGGTTGAAGCTGAACATATAAACCACTCCTCTTATGGAATCTAGTGTGTTGTTTTTGTTTTTCTAAGTGATCACCTTTGATGTCTTTATTGTATAGTCCTGCAGTGTTTTTGTTTGTGATTAAAATCACAATCTAGTTCAAATTTTAAGTAAGGTTTGAGGAGTTCACATTTAGGACACATTTATCTGCTCATTTCGTGATTCAAAATCGATTTTTGAGCTGGGACAAGGTTTACAGGGCGCAGACAAAACGGAAGCGTTGTGATTAAATGGAAGGAAATACGTGAGATGGTTGTCTGCATGAGAGGAATATCACATGCTGCGCAAAGAGCGATTCAGCCAAATCATTCAGGAGGTTCTATATTGAAGTCGTTTTCTTGGAACAAAACCGTATCGGCATTATCCATCTGCCTTCTTGCCTTGAGTCTTGCTGCTTGCCAGAGTAAGGAGACTGCGCAAATCCCCCAACCCGAGCCAGCGCCGGCTCCGATTCAGGAAGAGAAAGCGGTGGAGGAACCTGTTGATTCTGGCTTTAGAGCTCCTTTCACGGGACTGGCCGTTGAGAAAGCTGCTGCACAGCGACCGCTGGCGGTGATGATTAACAATGCGCCAGCAGCACGTCCTCAATCGGGAATGAGCGCAGCGGACATTATCATTGAAGTGCTCGCTGAAGGCGGCATCACCCGTTTCATTGCCATTTTCCAGAGTGAAGGCGGAGCAGAGACAGTTGGTCCCGTACGCAGCATTCGCCCATATCTTATTGAACTCGGCGAGAGTTATGACGGGGTGCTTGTTCATGCCGGAGGCAGCCCGGAAGCCTATTCGATTTTGCAAAAACAGCGGAAACAGCATATGGATGAAATTTCGAATGGCGGGCCTTACTTCTGGCGTTCCAAAGACCGAAAAGCACCGCACAATTTGTATACCTCTGTGGACAAGCTAAGAGAAGGTGCAGAGAAGAAAGGGTTCAGCCACGAATTTCAGTCTCCTGTGTACAAGTATGATGAAGAAGGATCAGCAGCCGCAGGGGAGACTGTAAAGCAATTGGATATCCATTATTTATTAAATAGTTATAAAGTTACGTATGAATATGATGAAGTTAGCGGACGATATATGAGAATGGTGAACGGGAAGCCAGATGAGGACAAAAATAACGGCATTCAGCTTGGAGCATCGAATATCATTGCAGCCGGAGCTGATCATAAGGTGCTCGACGATGTGGGCAGATTGTCCGTGAACGTTGATGAGGGCGGTGACGCGATGCTGTTTCAGAAGGGCAAAATGATTCGCGGGCAGTGGGTTAAAAAAGAAGGGGATATTATTCGTTTCCTTCATGATGGGCAGGAAGTCAATCTTATACCGGGTAAAACCTTTATTAACATCGTACCGAACCATCCGAATTTTTCTGATCATGTGACACTGACTAAGTCATAAGAGAAAGCATGCAAATCATTTGTTGGATTTCACACCAGCAGAATACAGTTCTAGGAATGAAGAAAACAGTGAAAAAGGTGTCGCTTAATGAAGACTTCTATCTGAATAGATATGCTTGTTTTGAAAATAAAAGCTGGTCTCCGGAACAGTTTTCCAGGAGTTTTGTAAACGCAGTGTAAAATCAGAGTCTGATTTTGCCATAATTCCAAATAATTAAGATTCATTTCAGGTTTATATGAGAAGAATATAAAAAAGGATCGCAGGTTTTGTACAAACCATGAAACAAATATGATAAGATATCAAAGGTTGTCATTTCATGTTTCATCGGTTATCGGCGCAATTTCTCGAAGAGGGGATAGAGCTATGAAGATTAAGAAGAAGAAGGACATATTTTTTGAAACACTGGAGAGCATGGCAGATACGGTTGTTCAGGCGGCAGATTATTTCTCCCAGCATGTTTCCAACCTTCAGGATGTAACTCTTTTTGCTAATGAAATGAAGAAGTACGAGTCTCAGTGTGATGACTACGTGCACACGATCATTACAGAACTCAACAAAACATTTATCACGCCGATCGAACGCGATGATATTATGGAACTGACAACGACTCTTGATGACGTATTGGACGGAATCGAAGCAACGGCTTCCCGTTTCTATATGTACCAATTGGTTGAACCGGACGAATATATCGTTCAATTTGCAGAGATTTTGCGCGAATCGGCTTACGAAATTCAGAAGGCGATTCATTTACTGTCCCAGAAAAAATTGCTGGCGATTCGTGAATATACGATTCGTTTGAATGATTTGGAAAACCAAGGCGACGAAGTATTGCGTAACTGTATCAAGAATCTCTTCGCTACTGTGTCCGATCCGATTGAATTGATCAAGCGTAAAGAAATATACGAACGCCTTGAAACAACAACGGATGCTTGCGAGCATGTAGCGAACGTTCTTGAATCCATCATCATGCGTAATTCTTAAGGAGCCAGAGAATAATGGAAACAACGATTTGGGTATTAGGTATAGTCGTCTTCCTTGCACTGGCGTTTGACTTCATCAACGGGTTCCACGACACGGCTAATGCCATTGCAACATCGGTATCTACACGTGCACTAACGCCGCGCCGCGCGATTATTTTGGCGGCTGTGATGAACTTTGTCGGTGCGATGATGTTTACAGGTGTTGCAAAGACGATTGGGGGGAGTGTGACGGACCCCACCAAGTTGGATAACGGGATCGAGGTCGTCATCGTCACCTTGATTGCCGCGATTATCTGGAATTTGGTCACCTGGTGGTTTGGAATTCCTTCATCTTCTTCACATGCATTGATCGGAGCCCTCGCTGGTGCTGTGCTCGTTGGAGCCGGCTCGGACAAAGTGAAATGGACTGGATTCATCGATATCGTCGCAGGTTTGCTGTTATCACCTCTGATTGCTTTTGCAATAGGTTATATCGTGATGACGATTCTCAAATATGTGTTTGCTAAACGAAGTCCACACAATGTGAATAAAGGCTTTCGTACAGTACAGATTTTTACGGCTGCTCTGCAGGCATTCACTCATGGTACCAACGATGCGCAAAAAGCGATGGGGATTATCACTTTTGCACTTGTGGCAGCCAAGGTACAGGATCATCTGGAAGTACCGCTGTGGGTTAAAATTTCTGCAGCGACAGCAATGGCCCTGGGGACATCGGTTGGTGGATGGAAAATCATCAAAACGATGGGGACTAAAATTTTCAAAATCGAACCGATTAACGGTTTTGCGGCCGATTTATCTGCTGCTTCCGTTATTTTCTCAGCAACACTGCTGCACCTTCCGGTAAGTACGACACACGCAATTACATCCGCGATTCTGGGTGTAGGTTCAGCGAAACGATTCTCAGCTGTAAAATGGGGACTGGCTGGACGCATCATTATTACGTGGTTTATTACGATTCCTATTACGGGAGCACTTGCTGGTCTGCTGTACTGGATTATTTTTTAGACGGTTATCAACAGAAATGCTCGGCACGTCGATCGGATAACGAGATGGGGCGCGAACCTGTTTATAACGATGTGAATATCGGGATATGTGGATAATTATACAATGAGTTGAGGAAATGCCTGTGCACGAAGGTGTGGACAGGCTGGATATGTGGATAGCCATCCGTGGAATGATAAACCAAAAGAAACCTTCCTGTGGATACAGGGAACTGTGGATAGGGGAAATGAGAGAAGCCAACCGGGTTGGCTTTTTTTGTTATGGCTTTAGCCAGTTGAGTGCGTGAAACGCGCGAAACAAAAAACCACCCGCTATGCGGGTGGAGGGATGAAGGGTTTGACCATTATGACCATTCCAATACAATTGAGATGTTCAGGCTCAAAAAGAAAGGAATGGTCATTCATGGCAACCAAGAGCTACAGCCTAGCTCACACAAAGTGGATGTGTAAGTACCACATTGTGTTCACCCCGAAGTATAGACGGAAAGAAATCTATAATCAAGTGAGAAGAGATTTAATCGAAATCTTTAAACGTTTGTGCAAGTACAAAGGAGTCGAAATCATAGAAGGTCACATGATGCCCGATCATGTCCATATGTTAGTAGCCATCCCTCCAAAAATTGCGGTCTCCACGTTTATGGGATATCTAAAGGGAAAAAGTTCGCTCATGATCTTCGAAAAACATGCCCAGCTTAAGTATAAATACGGAAATCGAAAATTTTGGGCCGAAGGGTACTATGTGAGCACAGTGGGTCTAAATGAAGCAACCGTAAGAAAGTATATTCGTGAGCAAGAAGCACATGATCAGGCGGTAGATAAGCTGAGTGTAAAAGAATACGAAGATCCATTCAGCAGTAATCGAAGCAAAAAGAAGTAAAACCAGTTTACTGGTAAGTGAAAGAGACAAATTACACTGAGCCTGAACAGCCCTGCTGTCAGGCTAGCGTCTTTAGGCGCAGTTTGGCAACAGGGGGTTATACCCCAAGAGCAAACCACCCGTTGGACGGGTGGTCCTGATTGTTACATACGAACTGGCGTGTATGCTGTAAGTGAAAGGATCGGGAGTAACGCTGCATGAAGGAAGATGTGCTGCGTACGGCGTTGTATAATAATAAAGGAAGAACATCGACAAGAGACAAGGACGTGGTCTAATCCATGATTCGTACACTTGCAATTACACGGGATCATCAAGTCACCGTTAACATGCCGCTTGAGGAGCTGGATTTGAATGATTATGCCTGGGTGTGGGCAGATTTCAACCAGCCAACAGAGGAAGAAAGCCGGCTGCTGGATACATATTTTCATTTTCACCCGCTTGCCATTGAAGATTGTCTGCATGTCCTGCAGCGTCCCAAACTGGATTATTATGAGAATTTACAGTTCCTTGTATTACATGCGCTGAATCCGACTACGCTGGAGGCGGAGGAGGTAGATCTTTTCCTGGGGCCGAACTTTCTGGTGTCCTTTCATCATGGGAGACTGGAGGAGATCGATGAAGCCTGGGACCGACTGCTGAAACATGCCCATGAACGTACCATCTGGGCTAGAGGTCCGGTCGCGGCGGCGTATACCGTGATGGACAAACTGGTCGATCATTATTTTCCATCGCTGTTTGCTATTGAAGACGAGCTGGCTGAACTGGAGAACCGAGGAGGACAGGAGTCTGTGGAAGAGTTGATGAATCAGGTGTTTGACCTGCGCAGTCGACTGCTGAAGCTCAGACGCACTGTCGTTCCGATGCGTGATCTCCTCTATCGGGTGATTAATTCACAGCATGTACAGCGAACGGGGGAACATACCGCTTATTTTACGGATATTTATGATCATCTGCTCAAACTGACGGATATGATCGAAGCTGATCGGGAGATGACGGCGGACCTGCGCGATAGCTATATATCACTGAATTCGAATCGGATGAACCAGATTATGAAGACGCTGACCGTAATAACGACGGTATTTATGCCGCTGACTTTAATTGCGGGTATCTACGGAATGAACTTCGCTCATATGCCGGAGCTTCAATGGAAATATGGCTATGGTGCTGTGCTGCTGTTGATGTTTGTACTGGGCGGCTGCATGGTGGCTTGGTTTGTGAAGCGCGGCTGGTTTAAGTAGATAGGGATGGTTGATGAAATAATAGGCCGCTTGGCGAACTTTCGGGCAAACGATATCCATCTGCTCGAAGGAATGCTGCCTGGCGGCCTTTGGTGTCTGCTTATGATGAACTGTCCCTCTGAGCGGACGGACATCTCTTTGTTTCGTTTTTCTATCCACATGTGCATAAGTCATTCGCTCTTGTAAACTTGTGCACAGCTAATACAGAGTTAAATGACATCCAGGAATCAAAGCTTTAGCCTACCTCAAGTATGAACGAAACAGTTTCTGTCTCCTGTCCGTTGAGAACGATTGTAAGTGTATGCAGACCCGCGTAATATTTACGTGTCGTAATGAATTTGAATGATTGTTTTGTATTAATCACACTGCGGCCTTCACCATACATTTTGTCAGAGCATTTGAATCGTTTAGGTGCTTGTCTGCCGTTAGCTTTCATATAACCAATCTCATATTCAATCCTCAGCCTTTGCGAAGCGCCGCTTGTATTGACCACATCGAATGAAAAATAAAGATCCTCACCTGCAGCAATCTGATCCCGTTCAAGCTTCAGGTTTTCGATATGAACGGCCTCCTGCTTGTGGTAGCCGAACAGACTCAGGGCAGCGGGGTGTCCTTTTTTGAGCAGCGAACGGCTTGCATGGCGGATAATCCAATCGGTATGGGGATGCTTGCCGTGCCAAGACTGGGCTAAATCCAGTACAAGGTCAGGATGATCTTTGGAAATATCGTTCAGGTGATTCGCTACACTTTTTCGTACATAGAGGGACTCGTCCTGCCTGAGGGCATGCAGAATCGGGAGTACTGGTGTCGGATCATCGATAAATTCCCCAAGCTTGGCTCCCCATGGCAAACGGGGGCGGCTGCCTTCGCTGGCAAGCCTGCGAATATGCTCACTGCTGCTTTCGGTCCATGCCATCAACCGTTTCATCGTTTCAAGCGGATATCGCTGAATAAACGGACGCACCGCGAACTCGGAACTTGAATAAGGTGTAAATACCGCAAGATACTTCATGGACAGCTCGTATTGATCTGGTGCGAGTCCGTTCAATTCGACGAAGTCCGGCACAAAAAGATACTCAACCCCACGCAGCTGGGGAGCTGCCTGCTCAATAATATGTAATGCTTCTTCGTAATCGGTCGGCAGCACCTGGGTCAAAGCTTCCGTAATACGGCGAATCCTTGCTTTGAACTCCAGTGCCTCCCAGCCTTCAGCGAAAACCAACTCCCGAAATTGTCCACTCTGCAGCTGAGGATAAAATTGACGCAGCAGATCTCCCGTCCGATCAATGAGAGCCGGTGTGTACTTGTCTTTGAACAGTTCCATGGTCTGCCTCCTTATGTATATTCTCTAGTATACCTCATTTTCTAGATATAAGAACATAAGTTCCTAAATTTATGATTTTTATTTTCAGTAATGCGATCTGAAATAGGCTTATATTGCGGAGCAAAGGCAGAGACGGTTACTGTCTTAGAACCAAGTTAAGGCACCCACCTTCGTAGAGGGAGTGCCTGAATGGAGCTAGCTTTTGCGTCTTTTGGGACGCGGTTTGGCTGCTGCTGTTTTGCGGCGGGCCGGAGATGAGGTGCGTTTCCGCTGTGTACCTGTTGTTTTTTTACGGCGTTTACGTGGACGGGGCTTCGAGTATTCTTCGTAATCGGCGTCAGCCTCGCTGCTGCTGTTCTTATTTTTTCCAAAAGGCAGAATGCCCATCACGAGTTTCATCATCGGTGCCATCTGCTGGATGCCGCCTACGACTTTTTGCATTTTGGCAACGCCATTCATGATCCCGTCGATACCTCCGAAGCGGTCAATCATGCCTTTTAATTCACCCAGATTAGCGAGGGAAAAGCCTGAGCTGCCGGAAGAGGCGGGTGCCGGAGCTGGAACAACTGGAGCAGCCGGAGTGCCGCCTCCGTAGAAGCTGCCGCCGGATGTACCCTGCCCGTAAGGTACAAGACCGGATGCTTCGACTTCGGCGAAGCCCGGGTAATGCGGATCAACGCCGGGATACATAGGCTGAATCTGGGATTCATTCAAAGAGCGCGGGACGCTGCCATACGGTACATAGGCAGATGTGCGGGCCTGCCGCTGACCATGAGGAGCCGGACGCTGCCGTGTTCCTGGCTGACGATGGTAATAATGCTGTGGCATGAACGATCACGTTCCTTCTATTTGGATTCTGGAATTGCGTTCCACCATGGATTCAGAAATTACGTTCTTTTTTGAGAAATATTGGTCAAATAAAGCAGCAGTAAGCAGGGTGGAACTCCCTTTTGATATACTGTATGTCATTCGCGGAGACGCGGCGTAGGCGGGTGTCACGGAAAACGGGATATTTGCGGATTTGGGCGCAGGTCCTGCGTTAATGTTTAGAAGCTCTAATGAGGAAGAAAAATGAAAATCGGACACAATTTTGTAACAATTATATTGTGTAAAATCCTACGCGAATAATCGGAAATGTGTTCCTTATATGGCGAAAATACACGATATTCACAGTAAGTGTCCACCTGTAGAGGACAATAGTACTATTTGTAAGCGGTAACATGTGTTTTTGTTCTGTAGTGCGTGAAATCGTTAACGCTTGAAATACCAACTCAGGGTAGGTACAATGTAGGTACACAGTAACCGCTAGGGGATGATGATATAATGCAGCTGAAAAAGCTAAATGATAAAAGCATTGAACAATTATTTGAGGCTATCCTGACTCTGAAGGATATTGAAGAGTGTTACGTCTTTTTTGATGACCTCTGCACCGTGAACGAGATTCAATCCATGTCCCAGCGGCTGGAAGTGGCACGTATGCTTGGTAAAGGCAACACGTATAATCAGATTGAAGCAGAGACGGGCGCAAGCACGGCTACAATTTCGCGTGTGAAACGCTGCCTGAATTATGGTAATGACGGTTATAAAATGACGCTGGAACGCCTGGGGCGCTAGTTTATGAAGAAGCCGGGTGTTCTCATCATTAGTCACGGTTCTCAGGAGAAGACCTGGGTGGAATCCGTCGATGACGCGATTTCCCGGCTGCGTCTGCCTGAACCGTTACCTGTTGAAGCCGGATTTCTGGAATTGGTGGAGGGGCGCTTGATACAGGATGGTATTAACCGATTGGAAGCCCAAGGGGTAACTGATATTTTGGTTGTGCCTCTGTTTGTGTCCTCCGGCAGCACTCATGTGGATGAGATTGAATATGCGATCGGAGCCAAAGATGCTCCCGAACGTGAAACCGATCTTGAACCGTTTGAGGTTAAAGCTCGAATTCATTTCGGTTATCCGGTGGATAATGATCCTGATATTGCGGTGATGGTATGGGACAAGGTCCGAACGCTATCACAGCATCCGGAGAAGGAGACGATCTTACTCGTGGGACATGGAAGCGTCCATGATGGATTCCGTCAGCGCTGGGAAGCAGGTATTTCCTCTCTTGCCGAACGAGTGCAGCAGGTTAGCGGAGTCGCTCATACGGACTATGCGCTGCTGAACCCGGAAAGTGTATATGAGAAGGCAAAATACTGGAGTGAAGAGCGTGGAAGCCGTGTCATTGTGGCGCCGCTGTTTTTGAGTGCCGGTTATTTTACACAGCGCGTTATCCCAGGCCGGCTTAAGGATCTGGTGTATGCATACAGCGGGGAAACGCTGCTGCCTCATCCGCTTCTTGGGCAGTGGCTGGAGCGGCAGATCCACTTTTTGCTGGAGCAGTGTGGCAGCGGTGAAGATTAATCGCCGAATTTTAGCATCACGAAAAACCACGTCCAAGGACGTGGTTTTTTGGTGTAAGTGCCTATAGTTAAACGTGGGAATAATATAATCCTTAAAAGTAAGATCAGGAACCTGATAAGTGAAAAAACGTCTAACCGTTATCTAAACCAGGCTTTATTGAGGTTGTTCGCAAAGTTGTTATCGTTAAAAGGTACATTGGCACTGCCGAAGTCTGTTGTGTTCAGTGCATTACGTGCTGCTGGAGTCAGGTCGTCCCAACCGATCAGAGGTTGTGTTCCTCCGACAACGTTGGTTACACCAAGCTCATGGTTGAGCGGCCAGGTGCTGTTATATGAGATTTTCGGGTGATCACCCTGCATGTTACTGCTGCTTGGTGCCACTTTGGTGAACTGCCCATGACCTGAATAGGCGATTGAGAGTACTTTCGGATTGGCGACAGCCGGATTATCGACCCATACCACAATGCCTTCCCAGTCATGACGATGCCCAAGTCCTGGGGAAGGATTGTCTTTAGGGAAGTACCATGCGTACATGATCGCCCACACCCCATTGTGCCAAGCGGAGCGGGAGTAGACTTGGCCCAGGTTGGAGCTGCACCCACCATTGTGTGATCCGGACGTAGCCAAACCTGCACTGGTATTGCCCTGTGCATCAACGGCAGGGAAAGGCACGCATCCATGATAGACCTTGAGAAAAGGTTGAAAACGTTTGGCTGTGATCTGCATGGCTGTCACGGGGGTGACCTCCTGGAAACCGACCACCTGATCATGATTAATGACGGCAGCTTCTGCGGTGGTGCCCAGCGGTAGGCAGGCCAGCAGGGTAACCATAAGCATGAGTACAAATTTTGTGGTTTTACGCATACTGTAATTCTCCTTTGCAAACGTAGTGGTGTGCGAGAGGTATGTATGGATTACATCTGTACTTCAATGGTACTGGAAAAATATTGGTTTTATTTATATTTTTATATTGAGATTTGTAAATTTGCAGTATATTTATGTCATAATATAGGAACGCCTTTGGTGAGAAAGAAGATTAATTCCTGTTCCAGCGGGCAGAATGGAAGATCAGCGGGTTATTTTTGCAGAAGCGAGAAGCTGGAATTCGTTTCAAGAAGTCATGGTTATGTTTATTGGGTAAGGGACTTTCGACAGTTATGATATATGCCAAAAATGGCGGGTGGATTAGGCTAGGACATCTTTACATTTGATGATATGATAGAAGCAATCGCCCTTGGAATGAGACGAAATTCCTCCGGCATAGAAATATATAGAACGAAATGTTTGGGCAGGATTAACGGAAGTTGTTAGAGATGTTAAATGATGCCCCTTTGTGGACTGATGCAGCGTAAGAAGATGAGGTCGTTCAGACTCATGGATAATGTGGAATAGGTGGCGTATCAGATGAAAAGAGCTCGATTGATATATAATCCGACTTCAGGCCGGGAAGAAATGAAGAAACGTCTGGCTGATATTTTGCAGCGTTTGGATCAAGGCGGCATCGAGGCTTCGTGTCACGCAACAACGGGAGAAGGCGATGCGACCCGGGAAGCGGAAATTGCGATTGAACGCGGATATGACATGATTCTTGCTGCTGGTGGCGACGGAACATTGTATGAGGTCATTAATGGTATGGCCGAGCGGGAGAACCGCCCTCCGCTGGGTGTATTCCCGCTGGGGACGACAAATGATTTTGCACGTGCGCTCGGGATTCCAAGACAATGGGAAGATTATGTGGATCTGGTCATTCAGCAGCAGACGCGGCCGCTTGACCTGGGCAAGGCGAATGACAGGTATTTTATCAACATCGCCGGCGGCGGATCGTTAACTGAACTGACCTATGAAGTACCGAGTCGTTTGAAAACGATGATTGGGCAGCTGGCCTATTATATGAAGGGTATTGAGAAAATGGCAAGCCTGTCTCCGCAGGAGTTAATCATTCGTGCGAATGGTCAGGAAGAAATTCATGATGAATTCATGCTGTTTCTTATTGCCAATACGAATTCTGTCGGCGGCTTCGAGAAGCTGGCTCCAGGGGCAACCATTGATGATGGATTGTTCGATGTAATCGGTGTGCGCAAATGCAACTTGGCTGATATGATCCGGCTTGTTACGCTGGCGCTGCGCGGAGAGCATCTGAATGACAAAAAGGTGGTTCATTTCCAGACGGACCACATGGAAGTCACTTCACCAGGTTATGTGCAGTTGAATCTGGACGGTGAACTGGGTGGTACGCTGCCGGCGGCGTTTACGAATCTAAAGCATCATCTGCAGCTGTTCCACCGATAAATTTTACGTTAAAATAACGTCTCTGAGATTCATTAGAATTTTGGAACGTTATTTTTGGCGTGAATCAGGTTCCTTGCTCGGAATTCACGATGAGCAGCCTCGATTCCGTTCAGAACAGCATTAGTAATAATTTTGGTAAAATCTTAATGAAACAAATACAGTCTAAAAAAAACAAACTGTACAAACCACTGCCCTTACAGGCAGTGTACTATATAAGAAAGAAGTGAATGTACGTTGTCTAATACGAACCGCAGCGGTCGTGGAAAAAACCGCCGGAATTCGGCTGCTCCACAAGGGAAAGGGAAGTCTTCATCGTCCCGTCAGCCAAGTCAATCAGCGCCAACTCGTCCATCTACACGCCAATCCGGAAGAGAGCTGCAGCCGCAAGGTGCATCAATTTCTGGTTTGCGTTCCAAAGGACGAGCGCGTGAATCTGCACACATTGAAGGACTGCCCGTAAGCAAAAATGAGGAAACCGTCATCGACATTATAGGTATGAATCATGACGGCGAGGGTGTAGGCCGCGCGAATGGATACACACTTTTTGTGCAGGGGGCCCTTCCGGGGGAAACTGTACGCGTGCGTGTAATGAAAACGAAGAAGCAGTATGGTTACGCCAAGCTGCTCGAGATCGTCAAGGCCAGTCCGGACCGCGTCTCCGCGCCATGTCCGATCTATGATCAATGTGGCGGCTGTCAGATTCAGCATATGAGCTACGCCGGGCAGCTTGCTTGGAAACGTCAGCTCGTGATCGATAATCTGCAGCGGATCGGGAAGCTGAATGTGCTGGTGGATAATGACGAGGCTCAGGCAGACCCATCGGAACAATCTCAATTCGACGAGCGAACAGATGAACAAACCAATGAGAGTCATCGGATTCGTCTGCGGCTTGAAGGTGTCATGGACGAAGAAGACACGAAGCATGCAATTCACGTGCTGCCAACGATGGGCATGGACGAGCCGTGGCGTTATCGGAACAAGGCACAGGTGCCGATTGGTGTAACCGAAGGTGGTTTGGTGGGTGGTTTCTATGCCAAAGGGAGTCACCGGATTATCGACATGGAAACCTGCCTTATCCAGCATGAGCACAATGACGAAGTTGTAGCTAAGGTAAAGGAAATTGGCAGCCACTTCGGAATAAGTGCATACAACGAAGAAACAGGCCGCGGGCTGCTGCGTCATGTGGTCGTGAAGAAGGCGTTCCGTACAGGCGAGATGATGCTCGTCCTGGTGACGAATGGTCGGGACATTCCTCACAAAGACGAGTGGATTGGCAGTATCCGTGAAGCCATCCCACAAGTGGCGAGCATCTGTCAGAACGTGAACAAAAAGCAGACCAACGTCATTTTCGGTGATGAAACTCGTGTCCTATGGGGACGTGATGTCATTTATGATTTTATCGGGGATGTACAATTTGCGATCTCTCCGCGTTCGTTCTATCAGGTCAATCCGGTGCAGACCGAAGTACTGTATGGAAAAACCGTAGAATACGCTGGACTGAGCGGCAAAGAAACGGTTATCGATGCCTATTGCGGCATCGGAACGATCTCTCTTTTCCTCGCACAGCATGCGGATCAAGTGTATGGGGTAGAGATTGTGCCTGAAGCGATTGAGGATGCGCGCAGCAATGCGCTGCTGAACGAGATGCGCAACGTCAAGTTCGAAGTCGGCGCCTCCGAGGACGTGATTCCACGCTGGAAAGAACAAGGCATCGAAGCCGACGTCATCGTCGTCGATCCACCGCGCAAAGGCTGCGACCTGCGTTTGCTGGATACCATCCTGGAGATGAAGCCGGAACGCGTGGTCTATGTCAGCTGTAATCCAAGCACCCTGGCCCGTGACCTGCGTGTGCTGGAGGATGGCGGCTACCGCACCGTGGAGGTAACGCCAGTGGATATGTTCCCGCATACGGTGCATGTGGAGTGCTGTGCGTTGATAGTTAGAAGTAAAGAATAAGCAGAAGGGTTCGAGAATCTGTAAAAGATTCTCGGACTCCCGTCTGCTTTAATTTCAATTCGATTAATTAGTCGGTGCAAGATCTCTGGAGTCAACTCCCTGAAGGACAAAAATTCTTCGAGGAGCTGTTTTAATTCGGTGAACGCCAAAGTATTATTGTTGTTTTTCAAAGACTCTTCAATGTTGCATTTCTTTTCTATTAACTCATTCAGTCTTACATTAGTTTCAGAAACGTATTCGTTATATTCCTCATCTGTCATGTTACCATCCAGATTTTTGTCTCGTGCTTTTCTCTTTCGAGTTTTCAACTTGTCAATTTCACTTTCTACCGAACTTATTTTTTTTTCATTTTGCCAATTGATTTTCTGTAGCTGATTTTCAAGTTTTTTATAAATTGTGGCATTTGAGAGATTGGATGCGAGCGTTCGAATATCCTCAATAATAGCTAATTTTAAATCTGCTTCACGTACGAGATGGTCACTACACTTTATTCTCCCGTTTTTACCTGGCTTGTTATAGTTACCGCAAACATATCCCTTACTGTTCTTCTTATAATGCATTCCACGCCCACAATCAGCACAGAAAGCAGTATTTGTAAATAAATGAATTTCTGGCTGTGGCCTTTTTCGATAACGGCTTGCTACAAGCTGTTGAACGGCTTCAAATTCACTTCTTGTAATTAATGCTTCATGTTGATTTGGAACTATTATGAAATCCTTGGGATCTAAATAGTTTCTACTGTCCAACGTTACGCTTTTAGTTGTCGATTTGCCTTGTACCAGATCACCAACATAATTCTGATTTGTCAGGATCAATCGAACGGTGGAGCCCTGCCAGGTGTTACTACAATTATTTTTCTTCGCTATTTGAGACGGGGTGGGGATATCCTCATCATTCAATTCTCTCGCAATCGCATCATAGCCCTTGCCGTTAAGGTAATTTCTAAAAATTCGTCTAACGATGTCTGGTGTGGGATCGTTTCTAACATACAATTGACCATTTTCTGCTCTGTAACCTAATGGCGGTATAGATCCTTTAAACTTTCCTCGTTGTGCATTGACTTTGAATATTGATTTTAAACGATTGCTTGTATTTTGTGATTCTCGTTCATATAACCAAGCATAAAGACCAAAGTTATCAGTGTTCCCTTCCAACGAATTAATAGCGTTATCCAATGTAATGATATGAATATTATTCTGGAGAACTGTATCACGAATCTCATGTGACAATCGTCCATTTCTGGCAAGCCGTGAAAGTTCTTTTGCCATAACCATATCAAATTTTTTCGCTTTTGCATCCGCAATCAGTCGTTGTAACTCGGGTCTTTTGCTCTTTGTACCACTTTGAATTTCAACATAAAAATCGTATATTCTCCAACCTTTCTCTGAAACATATTGCAGAAACAAAGCTCTTTGATTCTCTAATGAAGTCTGTTGCTCTTCTTTGTCAGTCGAAACTCGAACATATATTGCACATCTCATGCGGCATTCTTCCTTTCATCATGAGATGTGACCGTATTCACCTGATTATGATCGTAGTGGGACCTGATTAATTTGTCAATTTTATCGTCAATAAGATCAAGAAAAATTTCTTCAAGTGTCACGTAATGGTTGTTGTCGAAAATTCGTTCTATTTGCATGTTCATTCCCCCGATTATTATGATTTCGATAGTCGGAAGGATTCAGTACGCATTTCTTCCACAAATGAGTACGAACCGTTTTCTATCGTTAGCTCGAAGAAAAATATTGTGTTCGCTTCGATGATTAAATCATATAAAAAAAATAAGTCCTTGGGGGCGAAAAACGGTTTGACCCCTGTTCGAGGTTTTATGATTTAAAGTGGTAAAGTATTGGGATAACAATTTATACCTAAACTGAAGCACATGGATTATGTTATGAGTAGGGTAAATAAACCTGTATCAATTGATTTAGATATTGTAAAATTTAAGAAAAGATAAGTATGAATCTGAATGTGAGAGTGTGATTATATGCAACTGCAATATATATACATAAAAAATTATAAGTTACTTGAAAATTGTGAAGTAATTTTTGTCCCTGAAGAAGGGTATCCAGATCATTATTTTCATTACTTTAGTAATAATAACTTCACCATATTGGTTGGTGAGAATGGAAATGGAAAAACAACTTTAATGAGTTTAATTGTTAAGATGTTTAATGATCTTCAAAGGTATCATGATCGAATTATGTCTGAGTTTCGTTTAAAGTATAAGATCGAAGGATGTAACGAGTTTAAGAACGTTATACTTGAAAAAGAAGAGAATAATTTATTTATCACGGTAGAGAACTATTTACCAAAATCAGTATTACTTGAGTGGCATCCCCGACGTGGAAATATCATTAAGGAAAGTCAAGTTAAATATGAAAATAAAGTAACGTACGAATCAATAAGACAGTATTTGCCTTCTAAAGTGATAACCTCTGTCTTTTCTATGCATGGAGAGTATGCGGTTTCCCGACAGAAAAATTTCATTGGAGATAAAATTGTTGAGCATTATGATATATCAGACATTTATGGATTAAATCATTATAAATTCACATCGCTATCAAAAGGGATTTATCGATTTTTAGAAATGTATCGGAAGAATACTGAGATCATGGTTGAATTTTTGAATTTATTAAACTTCAGATTTTCAAATAACATTCGTATCTATTCACGATTTAATTCATACCCTTACTATGAACTTGTAATGGATCTTGATGATGATGATTATGCAGAAGAAGATTTAAAGCTAAGGAATAACTTTTTAAATTTGAATAGTTTTATGGAAAAATATTCACCAAAAAATGATGGATGGATTGAAGTAAGTGAGGATAATTATGATCAACTTCTCTTCTATGAAAAAGAAAAACTAATATATATAAACGATTTGTTATTCAAAAAAAACGGAAATGATGTATTTTTGAGTAATATGAGCTCTGGTGAAAAAATGTTTTTTATTCGAATACTTTCATTATTATCTTCAGTCGAAGATAACTCTTTAATAATCGTTGAAGAACCCGAATTACATTTGAATCCTTCATGGACTAAGCAAATTATAACGATGTTACAAATGTTATTTAGTCAATTTAAGGTTCATTTTTTGATATCAACACACAGTCACTCATTTATAAATACGGTGTTTCCGCAAAATATACTTTTTGCACATGAAAAGAAGTTCATTAATCCAGACCCTAATACAAACACTTTTTTAGCAAATGAAGTTGAAATAAGTAATATGTTTTTTGAAAACTCAAGAAAATTAAATTATGTTGAGAATAAGCTTTGGCATGAGGTTCTGAATTCAAATGAAGGTGAAATAGAAGAAATTCTTGGATATTTAGGGGAATCATACACCAAATTTAAACTCTTTAATATCCTTCTCGAAAAACGGAGATCTAACAACGATGTGGAAAGTTAATAATACGATTAATGAACGTTATCTTAAAGTATTCGAATTAGATGTCATTGAACCAATCTTTTTCATGATTCAGGAAACTGTTATTGGAATAGAAATAGGGAAAATCATTTTACCGTTACAAAGAAAAGATATTTGGAATCAAACTGCTGTATTCCTTGCTTTATCTATCAATAAACAGAAAATGTTCTCCTATATTATGCAAAAAACTATTTCAGGTAAAAAATTAGAAGATGTGTTCTACGATATAATTATTGGTTATGATTCTAAACATGTCGAATATATTTATAAATTGTATTGCCAGCAGAATCATGAAGTATATAAGGGGAATTATTCAATTCCGCAATCTCAAGTAAGTGAATATTTTAAAGAGTTATTTGTAAATTTTTATTACAGTAATTTTTTTGTGGATGATAATATTTGGAATATCCTTGCAGGAGAACAATATAATCGTGGTTCGTTTCACAAGAATTTTAGAACAGAGAATAGCAGGCTTGCTGTTTGTCCTTATTGTGATATGGATACTATTGTTGCTATTTCAAATATTAGTATTGAGCATTTCTTGCCAAAATCCAAGTTTCCATTGTTAGCAATGAATCCATACAACTTAATTTCCTCGTGCACTGCTTGTAATAAAGCTCACGAAGGAAAAGGTGAAAAAGTATCTGATGCTCCAATTATTACACCGTATAATGAAATGATAGGTGATTCCGCTGATTTTCTTGTCGATTTTTTAACTGGAAAAATAACGTTAAACAATAAAGGCGGGCCTGAACATGAAAATTTCTTTAAGCTATTAAAATTGGAAGCGAGATATTCGGAACCATTTATTTTTGAGTGTGTTGATGATGCGGCGAAAAGTTTATTCCTAACATTGTCACATTATGGGTCTCCAACAAAAGAATCTATTAATTCGTATATATCCAATACAAAAGAGAGAAAAGAAAAATTATCTTTTGCATTGAAATCCGCTATTATTAATTATCCTCAGTACAAGTTATACAAATAAAACGGGATGTGGCTCCTATGCTTAATGCATGGAGCCTTTTTTTGTTCTTTTTTAAAAGTCGAGTTATATCGCATTGGAAGAAATCTATAATACAGAAAACGGGAAGAGGGGCTTCGCTCGTCGAGAGACTTCCAACTTTACCTTCTCCCTATGGGAGTATCGGTTCAGTAGGAATCTCTATCACTTCGTTGCATTCGCCTTTGGCGACCGTTCACCCTACGGGATTCACTATGAAACGAAGTGCGACTCGCTCGCCCCTTGGGAAGACCAGTTGCCCATTCTGGGCAAGCGTCTCTTTACGAGACGCAAATGTGAACCCATATCCCGCTTAAAACTTCAAAGGAGGGATACTGTTATGCCGAGAAAAAGCAAGCCTTATATCACGCAATTTTTTGAGCGTGATCGTTTAGCTTTTACCGCCCTATTCCGTACAGGGCATGTTAGTTATGAGCATTTGCGTTATTGCGGTTTAGCTGATTCCAGAATCAAGAATTTGATACGGGATGGTCATTACGAAAAGGTAGTTTATAAGCATGCTGGTGAGGTTAAGGAATGCTACAAACTGAGTAAATTAGGACGTGCAATGGGATGTAGACTCTGGGGATTGGAAAAGCCATATCATGCTCAGAATCCAAAGCATGATATAGCGATTGCAGAAAAATATTTTAGTATTTCAGTAGAATGTCGTGATCAGTGGTCTACGGAAAGTCAGATTCGTGACAAGTTTCAGGGGCAATTAAATGATCTGAGAAATCAGGGGAAAGAAGAAGTTGCAAGGGTTTACGAGGATATGCTTAACAGAGGCTTAATATCGATGCCAGATGCCTTGTATGTCGACATAAACGGTACAGAGATTGCTTTTGAAGTAGTTACGAATACCTACGGACAAGATGAGATGAGGGCAAAAGAAGCACTCGTGGAAATAATGAATTATCGATACGAAACGACCAGAGTATAGGAGGTGAAATAATGGGTAATTCCAATGCAAATAAACAGTTTATTTGTGAACGGTATAGTGAATATTTATATATCATCTACCATTTCGGTAACAAGGTCATCCTAATTAAACAGCTCTATCGATATGCTCAAGAATTTGGCTTAGCAAATAGTTATTCAGCTTTCTACGGACATATTAAGCAAATGATTAATGCTGAAATCATACGAAAAGAAGCGTTTCTTGCTTATGGTAGGAAAACACAGCTTCAAATGCTGACCTTAAAAAAATTCGGAATTCGGTTTGTAGAAGGGAAGGTTAGTAGTCAATGCGTTGCGGCTGTTCCAAAGGCGAATTCAAATGAGCGTATTCTCGTTTCAATATTCAAGAATTGTTATATTTTAAATAAGATTATTCCTCGAATTTGCAAAGAAGGCGGAAATGTTACTTTTGAGCAAGTGATCGCCTTGGTTAATCAGGACAATAGCAACATGTTAAATGCCAGAAACCAAGGTGTTGAACTTCTGTATAAAATCCAAGATAGTTCAGCAGCACTGCATCCCTTTTTAAACATTAGTGAGATCAATTACGAAATTAACAGATTGAAAGAGATTAAGCATAAGCGTTCGATGGGGTTAAGAAAGGGGGCTATGGCATCGGAAGGTAAAGGTGTTGGAAAAGTATATTCAACTCCTGAGAGGGCATTAGCGGAGATTGTAAATGGAAATGAAATAGAAATGTGGATGGATAGCCGAATGTATGCTTCATTAAAGTCCCGAAAATTGGATTACTATTCAATTGATAGCTTGTTAAATGCTCATGTGTATGTTGCTCAAATGAAAATCATTCAACGAAGACCTCAAATTACCCTGTTAATGTTCGATATTCACAATAAACAAAATGTTTACCGAATAGCTACACAAATTGCATGTGCTTATCATATGTTTGAGCGTTATTTCAATGATTTTTCATTGAGAATAGGGATTGTCGGTGTTAATGAAGTAGCTTGCAGGGTATTGGAATCAGATTCAAAAGCGATAGTCAGAGATTTTTATACGAAAGAAATAAAGGGTTCAAAAATCTCACGAATATTATCAGATTGGCGGGTTAGTTACGTAGAGCAGGAGCGAATTCATGTCCATTTTACGCATTATGACATAACAAATCAGTATTTAGATGGCGTTAAACATTTCAATTTATTGAAAATATAAAAAGGGCAGATCCATCAAACTATGGTGGATTTGTCCTTTTATAATTTCGTTACAGTTATGAACTGGACTTGTCTTGTATATGATATGAGATCTTTCAAAGGATGTGAAAAACTAATGTATTTCAAACACGCAGTTTCCGCTAACAGAATAGTCCGTTTAAGAGATTTCGGACATGAAAATAAAAAGAATCGGCGTTGAAGGTATGATCGCCTAAAAAATAACCGAGGAACTAACTCTTCCTGGCAGTGCCGTTGATGGTGGGCGTTTTTGCCTTGAAAGTTCGGTAAGGCATCGCCTGCCATAGCCGAACTTATAAAGATTTCCTTCTTCTATATAAAGGATGTGACTGTCCTGGTTCCCGAAAGGGATAGGGGGGCAAACAATAATTGTTGTGATTACGGAGCGTTTGATACCAGACCTTGGCTCCGCTGAGTTTGTCGCTATTTGCGAGGCTGATGATACGGATACCTCGGCGATTATACGCCATATTTCTATCACAGCTCACCCTTGCTATACCAAAAATAACTATTTGGTGTAGCAGGGGGGGGCATCGAGCCGTTTTCCTAACTCAAACCGCCATATTAAAAACAAACTCTACTGGATGCATAAACCGAGTGCTTGCATACATTAACACTGAATGGCGAGATGGTCGGGGAGGCCAAAAAACAGTATGTAATTATGCAAGAAAAACAGAATAAACTTGAACTAATTGCTTATAATATATAGTCCATAAATCAGGAGTGCTTATTAGTATATATTAACAGGTAAGATTTAGAAAAATGATAACGATAGTATAATAGGAAATAAGAGCCAGGTAGATTGTATTGTCTTTCAATACAGTCTACCTGGCTCTTATTTATATTTCCAAATAAACTAAGATTACTTTATACTAAGCAGGAGTGACATAAATCATGAGGAGTTTATATAGTAGATCAGCAAGAGGTGATTCATCAAATAAAATAAATATATAACCGATATGAGGTAATTAAATGGATGTAAATATAAGAAGACAACTTGAAAAAGAAGGATTCGTAAAAATAAATAAACCCAATCTTAGAGATGACGAATTAATTCATATCTCAAATATGATAGGTTTACCTGTTGATTCGAGAATAGGGGGCTATATTATTGATAGACTCTCTCCAAAGAAAAAAGAAGCAGCCCATAAAAATTCACTTAGTAATATTCACGAGTTAAATAGCTTTCCTCTTCACTCAGATACCGCCTATTATAAAATACCAGTAAAATATATTATGTTGTATTGCAAAAATCCAGGTGCAGGAGATAGACCAACCTATTTGTATGACACATACCAGTTGATTAATATAGATGAAGAGTTTAGGTTTAAACTGGCCAACACAATTTATAAAGTAATAAATGGGCGAAACAGCTTCTTAACTACCTTACATAACCCGAATATGAGCTTTTTTAGATTGGATAGAGATTGTATGCGATCTATAACAGATGAGGGAGAAGAGTTGTTAAAAGAAATAGATACATTAATTCAAAAAGATGATATACAAGAAATAAAATGGAGTTTAGGTGATCTATTAATTATAGATAATTGGAGATTCCTGCATGGTAGAGGTAGTAGTAAATCTGAGGATCTTGATAGGTTATTATATAGAATATCAATAAGGGAGAGATAGTAATGGGGATTGAGTATATAGATCTATACAATAAATCTAAAGTTTTTATTCACAAGGGAATTTCTAATAGAAATGAAAGCGATATGTCTGAGTTTTTACTTTGGGCAAGTCTTTCTTTGGAAATATTAGGGAAAGCGACGCTTGCATATGTACATCCATCATTAGTGGTAGATCCAAATGATCCAAAAGGTTTATTAGTAGCGTGTGGCTATAAAAAGCATGACGATTTTAAGACTATACAGGCAAAAACAGTATTTGATCGATTACAAACAAGCTTGTCTATTACAAAGTTTGATCAAAAGAAAAGAGAGTTTTGTATGTCACTTGCTAATAAGAGAAATGCTGAGTTGCATTCTGGTTTATTACCTTTTGATGGAATAAGATTAGAAGCTATTTTGCCACAATTATGGGAAGTATGTGTTATATTACTTGAATTTCAAAATAAGAGGTTAGAAGAGTGGATAGGAAAAGATGAAGCTACTCGAGCAATTCAAATAATAGATGATCATTCGGCAATCCTCAAAACAATAGTGGAGTCAAGAGTAGAATCTTATCGACAGGAATACATAAAAAAATATTCAACTACCCCTCCGATGATTAAATATGTCTTAGATGAGGATGAGGAATTAATTACATGTCCGTCTTGTAATAACGAAGCAATAGCTCATGGGGAACTTAATGATAAAGAACATATAGAAGATAGTGATGATAGCCCTTGGTATTCTGTTTTTAAATGTTTTTATGATATTACAGAGGTTCATTGTTGGTATTGTGATTTAAAATTAAATGGATATGAAGAGGTTACAATTGTAATTGACGAACCTGAGTTCACAAAACTTGTTGAAGAAGAGCCTGATTATGATTATGATTACGGCAACGACTGATGATTGATATAGTTGTCTTTTATTTGGTAGATTGAAACCCGTATATTAAAAGGTGAATACGGTACATCTCAATTCGCATTAAATTCTACCGTCAGCACTCATCCCATGTGGAATCGGTGGCGATGTTGGTGAGAGATGGTGTAACACCAAAATAAACCTCTGCTATCCATAATAAACCTGTGCTAAAAATCGAATAAAGACGTGATAAAAGCGGGGAGAGGAAGAATGGAGAAGGGGAAGAACCCAGATCCATCAAGCCTTTCCCCTGTTTTTCTATCAAGACATTATTCAGATTATAGTAGGAGAAAAACACGGTTTTTTAGCATGACTTTATTTATGAGGGCAACGGTGGAATGCGGGTTTGAGGGCTGTTATTTGGCAGGGGGTTATTCATACTGAACAAAGATACGTAGAAATCCTTTGTTTTCAACTCTTTACGCCGTTTACGATTTTTACGAAGGATGGCCCTGATTTCGGAAATAAAGTTCTAAAGGAAATAATTGAGGTTTTGGTCGTGCTGGACCTTGGTTTTGAGGTCGAGTGTGTAGATACGTCGGGGGATAGTAATAGCAGGCTGAGATAGTTAGATTATATTTTTAAGAGAGCGTTCTTTTTAGGATGCTCTTTTTTATGAATAGAGTAATCCAAATCAAATTTAAATAAAAGAAAAACCTCTTCTCAATCTAATTTTTAAGAATAAAAAATGATTTATTGACTTTTTTTATCATTGGGATATAAAATGATTGAAGTGAACAGTATTAAGAATTTATATTGAATTATATTCTTAAATTCGTTCTAAAATGAAGGAATGAGGTGTTTTCTTGTGAGTTATAAGCCTAATTTAATCTTGGATAATGGTGCGCATAAATGCTCAGTTACGGTAGACGGAAAGCAACAGAAAATAACAATTGCTCCCTTTGATGAAATGAGTATAACACTAGCGAAAGAAATTATTAGGCAAGTTAGTGATATTATGAATGCCAAGTATAGCTTCATTCAAATTATAAAATTATTAGATGTCTCAGAGAACTTACCATATTTGTCTAGATATTCACAAAAAGCCTTACATATCACTTTAAAACTATTACATCAGGAAGAGTGGAGGGAATATATTGGTTCAAATACTGTTGAAAAGATTAGTGGAAAAACAAAAAACTCTTTAGTTATATTAAATATTGGTTGTACATCTGCAGGGAAGACGCTAGGTAACTTACATGCTATCATTCCTCGAGGTTACATTAAGAAATTCATCCAATTAACAACAATTAAAGAGAGCACGAACTTTTCGATTGACAATTGTGTGAATCCTAATAATCGAGATATCCTGAATAAGGAGGAATTTGAAGTTGAGTTCACATTAAAAACATTTGATAAAGCGGAAGAGGATATAGTATCACTAGTTATTGAAGCCTTACAAGAAATTCTTGATACTATAAAATCTGAAGTTAAATCAAATGATAGTAGCGAAGTAATTTGGGATATTGCAATGGCTGCTGCATGTGAGAGACTAACAATTAATAAGGATAAAACATTTGATATTTCAAATTTAGTGGATTTTGATAATGAGAACATTGTTCTCGAAGCAATACTATTAAAAGGGATTAGGGAATACTCCACGAGGAGCATTTCATATAGAGATAAGCTCACAGATAATCAATTAAAACTGGATATCGTTCGAGATATTAAAGAGAATGTATTTAAAATTACTATTGATGATATAGCTTATATTATTTGCGAAACACAGGATTTTAAAAAACTTACCAAGCATATACATGATCAGGTTTATGATGCTATTAATAAATTTTCAGTTAAGTATGATGTTAGTATTAATTATGGTCAAACTATTTCTATAAAAAAGAGATTCGATGCAGTAGATACAAAGGATTTAATTAGTAATGTTTTTGGCGATAAAAAGCAGCGCAAGAACAATAATTTCTTTTCAATAGATGCTCTTATCTCAAAGGCAAAGTTATACTTCCGGAATAATGAAATTAATAATGGGGAGGAACTAACTGTTGTTGACGGGCTTGGTATTAACCAAGGTCAAATTCCAAAGGGGGAGGAAAAGAAGGTTGCTTATAATAGAGTACATGCTGCAATCCAGCAGTGCAATCCAGATGTAATTATTTATAATACTCGGTTAGATTCAAAAGATGACTATATTATTGATGTTATACAGGATCTGAATGATCAAGGATTCAAAAATAGGATATATGTTATCTATGGTAGAGTAGATATTGTTTTAGAGAATCACTGTGATGAGGATGGACTTGATATAGAGGATTTATCTGACACAGAACTTGCGAGTTTTGAAGATTATATAGAGAAGCAATATCTGAATAAAGAATTAATTTCATTAGGTAATCTTGAGAGAAGTAAAGTTTATTTGTGTGATAAGCCCTGCAAGTTATCAATTAAATACTCTAATGAGCAGTTTGAAAAATACACTCCAAAACGTATATTGACTAATATTTTGGAGATATATAGGGAAAATGAACGAACCGAGCTAATAAAATTGAATAAAGCTCGAATTGATCAAATTATTAGTACTCTAGATAATTACTCTGTTTTCAGTAATACCTATGCAATGTTTAAAGCAAGTATTGATGTAATGGTACCTATGCAATACTCTTTATTAAGATGGAATACACTGGAGTGTGGAGTCAGAAGTTTGTATTATGATGGGTTAGGATATGCTAGCTTGTATCCAAGCATTGTATTGAAAAATTGCTTTGCTAAGCAATTTAATCGTAAAGAAATACAGGCTGTGTTTGGTGATGATTATGATGATATTTTGAAGGCTTTATTAAATGATTGGACAAATCTAGCCCATTTGATAATTGTAACATTTTACAAATATGAATTTGCTCAATTACTAAATATGCGTTTTAATTATGAGCTACGGACAATGAAATCCATTACTCTAACGGATGAGAGAAAGCACATAGTAAGAAATATTCTCAATACTTGTGTGGAGAATGACGATTTAGATGGGCCTTCAGCATTTCGCAAGTTAACTCAGTATGTTCTTTCAGATATTATATATTAAGTCACTTGCCAGGTTGTACTGAATAAAGCGATTTAGCAGTTGAACAGTAAAGAGAGCATCCTTCGCCGGATGCTCTCTTTATTATATAGATAGATATCCTTTAAAAGCCGATTGCTCTGAGATTCAGCGCAGTCGGCTTTTTTACGTTGAAGGGAGGGAATGAAATATTTCTGATACCACACAGCCTGAACCGCATAGACTCAAGTTCATTTATAAAACGGGCTTCACAAATACCGTCGAAAGTAAGATGTTCAAGCAAAAAAATCGTACGTAAATGAAAGGGGGAATTGCATTCCCTTGCTGTGAACGACACATGTGGAATCGGTGGCGATGTTGGTGCGGAAGAATAACTAAATCGGAATTGTATGAATAGAAATAGTAAAGAGGGGCTGCCCCCTCTTTTTTGCTGCTTAATTCAATTCTGTAAAATATCTGATTTCCTCTTTGTCTTCGCAGAACCCTACCGATTCATACACAGATAAAGCGGTTTTGTTTGTAGTTAGTACCATGAGGGTAACATACTGCAGCTGATTAGCTTTGAGATATCTCAAAGCTTGTGTAAGCAAATACTTGGCAAGGCCGCGCTTTCTCCAGGGTTCGCGGACAAAAACGTCCTCGATTACACCATGGTCAGCTTCCTGCCATGCCATCAGTCCACCAACAATAACGTCAGTTTGACGTATGACCATGGATGTCCATCGGTCGTTATTCTTGTATTCACATAACCGATCGATACCAAGTGGAGTATCAGGCCAAATCTCAGCTTCTATATTGAGATAATCTCTTTCTTCATCAGAGGTTTCCATTTTCCAATACGAGAATTGAAAGTCTTCTTGAAGTTTCAACTCAGGAATTGGTTCATTCAAGTCCTTTTTCATGCGATATAAACTATTCAGATGAAGGTATCCTTTTTGGATAAAAAACGTATTGTTTGCTGTTTCTGTTGAATCGTTACCTACACAAAGTATAGTGTCGTATTCTTTAGACAGGGTTTCCTTTAATTGATTTGCCCTTATGAGAAGATGCTGATAGACGTTTTCGAGCAGCATAATGTCATTTTCTCTTTCGGGAATGGTTTTCAGATTGAGGTATATGGAATGGTTGTTCTCTTTTGGACGTCCGGGAGGCACTACGTTAACGATGCTCACTTGCCCCTTGGCAATCATCTTCCCATCCTCAAATGCGCAATAAACGTTACTCCAATTGTCTTCCTCCCCGACCCACCAAAATACTGCATTTTCTTTTTGGGTTACGGATTGATATAACTCCCCAAGTAACGGCATGTCTCCATTTTGGAAATGACGAATGATTATTTCTGTTGATGATTGTCTCAAAACAATCTCCCTCTCTATAGCTGTTATTACTATAAACATTAACATAACTGGACCTAATGTTTACCACTCTAAAAGTTTTCTCCCACATGAATGTAATACTGTTCAAAGGTTATTCCCAGTAAGGTGTTCCATTGAAGAAAAAGGACTCCTTCTGCAGATAAGCGGTAATCTCTCTGCTGGCTAATTTACGAATGTGATCGGGCAGCCATTCCCGGGAGTCGGGTAGACCCAGCCAGAAATTCATGGTTTCCAACTGGCCTGCAATGAACCAACCTTCTAACAGCTCGATATAGTTATCTGGCAGCGCGTAATATGTAGAATAGGATTGAAGTAAAGGGTCTCGGAGCGCGGGATGGATGTATGAAAACGTCCAGCCCAGATCAAATAAATAAAAACCAAAACCGCAAGCACCAAAATCAATGGGCCTTGCTTCTTTGCCATGAAACACAATATTACTTGGAATCAGATCGGCGTGAATCATTCCCCAATTGCTGCATGTTCGCTCGATTGAGTTCATCATCTTCATTACTTGCTGACCTGCATTCTGAAGAAGTGCTGTATCATCCACATCAAGCAGGCCTGCTTGAGATTGCTCTGTAAGTTTCTCAAGAGCTTGTGATATGCGAGATGCATCAAATACAGGACGCTCAAATGAGCTTGGAGTTTTCCAGCGGGAAGCTTGTTTATGTAATTTGCCTATCATTTCGCCTATAGACTGAGCATCTTCTAATGTGGTAATGAATGACTTCTGCTCACCTTCCACCCATCTTACCATTGTGCAGCTTATGTTGTTTACCTTTGTAATGAAGTCTCCTTGAGTATTTTTTACAGGTGAGGGCAGGGCCAAATCTGTATCTAAGACCAGGGAGTGGAGCCAAACCATTTCTGAACGAAGCACGTCCTGTTCTGTCCAATAACGTTCAAAGGTTTCACTTTTGGATGTATGTAGGCGAAGACTATATTCGTTGTTATCCACATCCGTGATTTTATAAATAACATTTGCACTCTGTCCAATAAAGTCAATCGATTTACATGGTATGGAGTAATGATGTAATGCTTCTTTTGCAATACTCAAAGTACTTTCCAATCGCCAAATCCCACCTTTTCACAATTAGATAAAGTTATATTAACACAGCTGGGTATTAAAAAAGTGTAACATTCGATTATACTCATTTTTTACCTGTAGTCATGTTGGTACAACCCTAGCGGCCTTTTCACTGCGGTGCAGATGTGCCATAATCATTATTGCTTCAGTTCGATTAACAACCCGACAATAAAAAACTTTTCTGCAAGGTTTCATAGTTTCTTATATGGAGGTAGACATGGACAGTGTAATCAAAATGCTTGAAATAAAACGCGAACAGTTCATTCAGGAGCTTAAAGCAGCACAGGGCGAGGTCCACAGTCAGATTGTGGAGAAAAAACGGGAAATCGATACTGCCATACAATGGCTCAAGAAAATAGATACGCTGCAGCTGCATCGTTCAGATGACTACATGTTTGCCCAATTACCGGATACCAGGACAGCATTTTCGGAATACAAAATCGTTGAAACATTAGAAAGTGATGATCCCCAAGACTGGCAGGAAGTCAAGTTAATGAGTCAAGGGGAGGAATTGTGGTTTTACGCAGGGGATTGGGTGATTAAAAGTAAGAAGTAGGGAGTAAACAGATGCTTATCTGATTGAAAAAGTAAGCAGCAGACGAACCTGATCATACAGTTGTTCATTGTCCCGTAACAAAAAGAGGGGCTTGTGCCCCTCTAAAATCAATCGTTCATTATAGGATTTTTTTGCAATTTCCATCATTTCGGACGGTCATCAATACACCTGCACGCCCGTTCCAAGCACAGACTTGTTTTGCACGGAATTGCCCGATAGAAATACCTTTTGCAGCTTCGGCAGCTGGCTTAGGGGCTCTATATTGGTAATGGCATTGTTCTCGAGATGAAGCATTTCGACAGCCTGCCAGTTATTCATAAAGTCCAGAGAAGCCAAGTTGCTGTCCTGCAGCGTGAAGGACCGTAAAGCAGGCATTTTGGCGAAATAGGGCATGATCTGGTCAACCTCAGAGACAGTGTCATTATTTACGTTAAAATACGGCTGCTCTAGGGTTAGATGCTCAAGCGCATTATTCGTTTCGCCCACCTTTTGTTTAAAGTTCAACCTGCATTCGGAGCACAGCAGCAATTTTACCTGCTTCAAACGAAATAAGGCATCGCTCTCCTGGTACAGTGAAGAATCGTAAATATTCAGGGTTTGCAGACCCGGTAAACCATCGAGCGAACCAAGTTGAGTGATTTCACTGATTTCCCAGAGAGACAGCTGCTCCAGCTTCGGAAATTTTTGGAGAGCCGCTAATGCTAATTCCCCACTTCCGCCACGAAGCGTCAGGCTGGTAACGGCAGGTGCCTGCAGCCCGGGGAGAAAGGAGCCCGGAATTTCCACTCGTGCTGCTTTAGGCAGTGTCAGAGCTTCCTGCTTCTCGTAATAACCGGACAGCGTTAATTCCCGCAGAGAGGAGAGGCTGTTGATGGGTTTGACCGAGCTGAGCTTGCTTAAAGAAGCCAGTCGCAGTTTCGTGATGGAGGTCTTGCCGGTCAGACGCTCCAGACTGGAGAAACTTAAATTTTCAATATCCAGTGTTTGTAAAGCAGGCATGTTTTGCACAAAGTCAATGGACTTTACGTTGGTTAAAAAGGAAAGCCGAAGCTCCTGAAGCTGTGTTAAGGCGTACAGCGGCTGCAGGTCTGCAGTTTCACTATAATGGATGGACAGGGAGGTAAGCCCCGTCATGGACGACAACCATCCCAGCTCATTGATGTACGTGAGCGACAGGGATTTGAGCGGCAGTTTGTTCAGCAAGGAAAAGTCCGTTATCGACTCATCCGCATAGGTAATGGATAGCGAGTTCAGATTAGGGAATTCCAGGAGCAGAGCCAATTCCTGATTGCTGCGAAGCTGGGTGGAAAGTTCCGTAACTTTAGACTTATCGCCAAAGTAGTCCGAAAACGAGCTGAAGGATTCGTTAAAAGCACCACCATAGCTTTTTAACCCGGACATATGGGCAAACGTGGTTTGGTTCGACTGGGCAATTTCGTAGGTTCCCGTCAAGTCGAGTGCTGTCAGTCCCGTAAACGCTTCAAAATCTCGCTGATCGATCTTCTGGGTATTCAGCTTTTTGTCCTGAGTAGTATAAGTGATCTTTTTGGCCTGTTCATCGCTGAAGGGATCTGAGAAGCTGTAGGTAAACTGCCACTGGTGATCATCCGAATAATCTACGGTCAGATAGCGAATACGAGCCAATTCCTCCTCGGTAGGCAGGGCAGAGCCTTTTTCAAAGATATCCCGCAAAAAGGAGAGCAGAACCTCGCTTTCAGGCATCTTCCGTACAGGCAGATTGGCTTCTGCTTGAGGATGAGTGGAGCTGACGCTGTAATATAAATAAGTGCCAATGGCACCGCTCAGGAGCAGCGTCAATATGAGCAGCAGTCTCACAGAGACGTTCAGCTTCGGCGCTGTTTTTGGGGGCGTACCATGGTAATGATTAATGGTCTGGTCCACATAGTAGACATGATTTTGCTTCAATAAAAGCTCTGTTTCACAATAGGGACACTTTAATACCTCGCCCTCCTTATATTCAATTTTTCCGTTGCAATTGGGACAGTTTAACGCAATAAATGCCACGGATGCCTCCCCCTTCATTATGATGATTCTAAAATTATGCTGAACTGTCATCTGAATTCATTATATTTCGTCTATTCTATCAAACCTGCTGTATGCCAAAAAATCAACTGCAAATTTTATCTTTAGGGGAACTTTGAGATCTTTATGAAATCTTCAACATTTGTTGATAATCTATCCGTATAAAAGTAGGAAAGGACTTTGATTCTGAGGACCAATCACCTTTGTAAAAATTTTAAGGGACAAAAGGCAGTTAACAATGTTTCTCTGAATATTAGAAGGAACTCTGTTTATGGTCTCTTAGGACCTAATAGAGCGGGTAAATCCACTAATTTAAAGTTGATTACAGGAATGTTGAGCCCCAGTTCCGGAACGATTGAATTTGACGGTCATTTGTGGCGTCGTAGTGACTTGAAGAATATCGGAGCTTTAATTGAAAATCCACCTTTATATGAAAATTTGACAGCATACGAGAATATAAAAGTTCGTACCTTCGCGTTAGGTTTACCGAAAACTCGAATTGATGAATTGTTAGATATTTTAAAGCTTACAAACACAGGCAAAAAAACGTTCGGGTCACTTTTCTTTAGGAAAGAAACAACGGCTTGGTATTGCGCTGGCGCTGCTTCCACAACCCAAGCTTATTATTTTAGATAAGCCAACGAATGGGCTGGATCCAATTAGAAATCTATCACTAATATGATTCACTTATTACATATGTATCATATCTATCCGATATATTAAATGATGTTATAAAGAAATGAATCTAACAGCATAAGAGATCAACCCAAATACAACAAAATAAAGAGATTGCTCGAGAGAAGGAAGCGCATGGATCATCCATACAGTGAACAAGAGGTTACAGTGAAAGAAATTGAAGCATCTTTTGCCTTTGCTGAAGAACTCTATGAAAAGAATGCTGCAAGCCAAAAGCAGTTCGGCCGAGGGGATATCATACGGCAGAAAAATGATTTCATTGCTGATCATGTGCTCGGGAAAGCTGCAGAATATGCATTATGCAGCTTTTTGAACAGCTATTTTGACATACAGTTTGAAGTTGACCTTAATGTTTGGAATGACCCGTTGATCCACGATGAAGGCAATGACTTATCTGTTCTTTATTTGAATGGGAACCCTCATCATCTCCCATTCAAGGTAGATATCAAAGGGACTCGGAAGCATTCCAAATGGCTGGTTGTAGAAAAACATAAAATTACAAATTTCAAAACACTTGTTTATGTCATCGTTCGTCTAGTGAACCTTCCAACCGGAAAAATTTTTGAAAATGATCCATACATATATAGAGGAAAACCGTGGAAAGCGAGAATTGAAGGTTATGCTTGGGTATCAGATGTAATGGAGGTATACAGCCAAACCGGTTGGTTCGAGTTTAAAAAGGGAGACCGCCTGTTAAACCCTAACATACTTGTCCCAATAAAGGACGAAATATCTCAAGTTTCAGCTAGTGAGTATCAAAAAAAGTTAAGTCATCTTTTGTCTAGAACTCCTGAGGAACAAAAATATATTGGGCCACAATTGGATTGCCTGATGAATTTCGGTCTACCTCACAGTTGGCTGAGGAGCAGCATCGAGGAATGGAATGATTTTGCGGATATATTGCGTCGGGAAGTAATCCCTGTAGAGGGGAAAGGCACAGCCAAACCAGGTCCGGCGTCTGAGAAACAATTTCAAGAAACTTGGGGATACCATAAATATATGGAGGTTTTAGATACTTCTTGTCGAACTAACACTGCAGTGGTAAATAACTTTGAAAGGTTAGATTATATTATGTTTGCAACTGATGATGAGCCGAAACACTCTCTACTCGCTGTTTACACTCAGGCGGAAACTGAAGAAAAAGCACCTGTATTGGTAGAATTGCTAAGAAAGGGCATCAAAATCCTTCTTTTTACGGATACAGAAGTTGTACGCATTCCTAAAGAACTGACTACCTTTCAATCGTCACGACTGTTTCAGCATTACAAGGTGTCGGAGAGGACGTCGCAACGACTTTCGGGGTTGTTTATCACGGATGGAAGTATCCAGTCCGAGAAGCAGCTGTTATTTTCTCAGATTTCTCGAGAATGTCCGGAGTTTAATGAAGAACAGTATGCGGTAGAGCATGCCCCTCCAGAATCACACTTGTGTGTGGAAGCAGGAGCGGGGACTGGGAAAACGACAGTAATGATTGACCGCATTTTATTTCTCATACATATGACATCCGTCCCCGTCAGTGCATTGACCATGATTACTTTTACACGTGAGGCAGCACAAAATATGTTCCATAAACTGCGCAGAGCTTTCTTTCAGCGTTTTCAGGCAACAGGGGCTGTACGTTACTTGAAATTAATGGAGGAACTGTGCTTTATGCGTATCAGCACCATTCATTCGTTTGCTAGAGAGCTTATCCGTGAACTAGGTTCAGAGCTTGGTTATGGACAAAATATGCAGATTCGCAGCTTTAACACGGAGCGAAAACAAATAATTGAAAGACAGATTGATGCTAAAGCCAGCCAATGGCTGGACCAACATACGATAAAGGAGAAATTCAAGGAAATTCCTCTACATAGAATGATCAGTATTACAGATGCCTTTTGGATGGAAATGGAACGAAAGGGGCTTACCCGTGAGGAAACTGCGCGTATTGTCTGGGGAGAAGCAAAAGGGGACAGTGCGGATCTGCACGATCTATTTATCGACTTATTTGCAAATTGCGAAGATGAATTTCATCAGCTTAAAACGGAGGCAAATGCAGTCTCACTCAGCGATTTGACCAGACAGGTTGAACTGGTAAGCCGGCGGGAAGAAGCATTTATAAATACTGCTAAGCAGATTTCTTATTTATTTATTGATGAGTTTCAAGATACAGATGATGCTCAGATTAGATTGGCGGCACGGCTGGTTAAGGCCTTAAAGTTGAAGCTTTTTGTGGTTGGAGATATCAAGCAAAGTATTTACCGATTCAGAGGGGCAGATTACACGGCATTCGATAATTTGAGAAGATTAATGGCAGAGCAGAGTGAAGCGCTGCACGCTTTTTCCCTGCGGAAAAATTATCGGTCGGCTGTAAGCATTCTTAACGATATGGACCGTTTGTTTTCAGCATGGGGTGGGGCTGAGTACTTAACTTACCGCAGTAGCGACCGACTTGTAGGCATGCGGGAGAGCACTGAAGCTGCTGTAGAGATTTATCAGGTTAATTATAAACGCTATGATGAGAACCAGAGACAGTACACGATCGATCTAATACGAAGGGCGCAAGAAACGGTCAAACTCTCGGGTGAAGATAAAATTGCAGTGTTGGTTCGGACCAATGCACAGGCAGGAAGACTGAAAGCATGGTGTGATGATGCAGGGCTGAATACCCATTTGGAAATTGGTGGTACATTTTTTACGAGTTCCGCTATACAGGATTTTGCTTATTTGATTGATGCGCTGCTGTTTGTGAAAAGTCCATCGGCTTTAGTCAATTTATTGAATTCGCCGTATTCTAAGACGAACGTTCATTGGAGCTCGTTAATCCCCTTTGATGGAAATGAAGCTGAGCTCATGGAGTTCCTCGAGCATATAGAGCCTTTTAGTGGCTGGAAGAATATACAGGAAAATCTTCGTATTCAACCAGTACTTTCAGTTATAAGGCGTATTCTGGATGTATCAAATCCAGCGATGCGATTTATGCAGGAACAGTTAAATCTGTTGGAAGCTCAGAGGCCTGAGAATCCGGAAAATAAAAAAGAGTCGGAAACGCGCGCAATGCAGTATCAGAAAAACCTTAATCACTTGCTGGAACTGCTTCATCAGCAGTTTAGTACTGATTTTTTGTCACTATATTCTCTACATACTTGGCTTCATATGAATATAGCGGTTAATCGAGAGGAAGATGAGCCTGAGCTTGATGAGGAGGAAAAAGGCAATAGGGTTCGAATCATTACTGTTCATAAATCCAAAGGACTAGAATTCCATACTGTGATCCTACCGTTTACTGAACAAGTTTTTCGATATGGACGTAGTGAACTTCTGTTGGACCGTCGCAGCGGAAGTTGGACTGCTGGTTGGAATATTAAAGAAAATGAAAAGATTTTCTCAAGCGAGTTTTATGCTGAACTTAATTCTGGAGAAACCGTTGAAGTGGAGCGGGAAGAAGCACGGCTTTTATATGTAGCTATGACTCGCAGTGAAGAGCGGCTATGGATAGTGCAGAATAAAAAATACAGCAACCAGGATAACTGGAGCAAGTTGTTAGGTATGCAGGGAGATAAAAAATAATGAAAAACGTAGTCATAACGTATACCAATCCAGCCCGTTTGTCAGAAACCTCAGCGTTTACTCCTTTTGTAAACAGCCTCCATCTATGCGCAACGAACAGCTTACGAAAGGGAGTAACTAAATATTACCAGGGTAAGCCTGCGGAATATATCCATGCGCCGATTGTATCGGCGGGGATGCTGTTTTCTAAACTTTTAGGTTCATGGTCTTCGCCTGCTGTTAAGATGAAACAGTTTACTAAATTGACGAAGTTGATGCGCGGTCAGGAGAATACATGGGGTAGAGAACTTTGCCGAGCTTTCAGACACAATCAAATTGATGTACTTCAGACGATGCGGACACTGGCTGAAATAGGAACTACACCAGTTGAACTCAAGCCGACGAGTCGGGAAGAGCAGCTTTTTCAAAGTGTATGGGGTCTTATGGAGTCAAGTGACTCCGACTTTCAGCGCATCCGTTCTAGGCTAGGCTCAGCTCATAATATAGAGAAACGTTTAAGAGAGGCGCTGAGTGAATGTTTGATTGATGTGAGCCGACTTCCTGAAAAAATCACAGAAATTGTGCTTCATGGTTTTTATTTCATTACACCGCTTCAGTATCGTGTAATGTCTTTATTTCAAAATGCGGGCATTCGCCTAGTATTTCTTAATCTCTACGATACGCGATATCCAAATTCATTCAGATCGGTCGAACGCTTTCTATCCCAATGGGTCCCGGTTGAACAGTGGCAAATCCAGCAATCGATAGTCGTTTCAGAGATGAGTTGGGGCGATGTTTTTGCTTCAGCCTATGAAGAGGAGACACGCAAATCAGCGGATGCACATTTTGGACCGCGGGTTATTCAGTTTGAGGATTTTCAGACATTTTTATCTCATTATGAAGATCATTCTGAGAGAGAAACCTACTATTCACCCGAGCATGAAAACTTGAACAAACGCTTGAAAGATTATTATCCAGAAAGCTATCCAGATCGACATTTTCTTGCATATCCTATAGGACAGTATTTATTTCATCTCCATCAAATGTGGGATGATCAGAAGAGAGAGCTGGTCCTGAATGAAAAGGGGCTGTTTGAATGTTTTTCGTCTGGATGGTTGCAGATTGAAGAGAAAAATGCAAGGAATTTCACAATTATGCTTGAAGATGTTCTCCCTTACTTTTCATCCTGCAGCACGTTAAAAGAATGGCGGAGACAGGCAGAATTACTAAAAGAAGTGAAATTAAATGCAGCGGATGCATTCGAAAATTCCGGCAGTCGGTTTCACAGAATGATGGGAAATCCAATGCTTCGCTTTTCGTTTTTTAAGGTCAAACATACAGATATTGTGCTTCTGCTTCAGTTTATGGAGAAGCTGTTTACCCAAGCAGAACTTCTCTTTGGAAGAAAGGAAATTCGGCTTCACGAGCATTTTGAGCAAATAGCACAGCTGCTAGCTGCAGGACCGGACCCAGAAACATTGGCCGAGGAAGAGCGAGAACTGCTGGAACAGCTCCGAAAAAGACTGAAACTAGATTTTATTGATGATGAGTCTTATTACATTGATGATGTAGCCCAAGCGGTAGCGCTGTATCTCGGTGGTGAATTCAATAATGAATTAGAAGAAATGACGTTACCGATCAGTAAGTTTGAGGACGTCGATGCCGTCGCATTTATGGACAGAGAGATTCATCTTTGTAATTTGGATGAGGAGAGCTTGCCATATGCAGTGAATAGTATGCCTTGGCCGCTTACACGTCAGACAGTACATGGATTGCAAAGTAGGGAGCTGGAGATGCTTTTTATCCGTGAAGACGTATCTTCTTCTTCGGCCAGATATCTGTTTTATAACGTTCTTGCTTTCGCCAAGCAGCCAGTACGCCTATCCTGGATTCGCAATAAAGAGAGTAAAAAGCTGGAGGAATCCGTATACATTATGGTATTAGGTCTCTCGCCTGAGAAGCGAAGCGCTTTGTTCCAGACTCAGGATTTGGAGCCAGCAGGCTGCGCTAAGGGAAATCTGGAAGCTGTGTTTCAGCACCTCAAATCATTCCCGGCTGATGCCGCTGCTGAGTTTGCATTGTGTCCAAGACGTTTTTATTACAGTTTTGTGGTGCAGCCATTCGCTTCGTATCGCAATGAATTTCATCAGCAGATTTTATACCAAAACCTGTTGAAAGCATCATATGCGCTGTCAGATGCTTCTACTCAGGAGATTAATGCTCAGTTATCAGCTATATTTCCACACTGGCCTGAAGTGAGGAAAAGATACTTGGCCGAAGAAGCACAGAAATATCGCAATACCTTTTCGAAGGGCTATGATCGTTATGAGAGCAGGAACTATGTTCGGGGTCGGCGATTATTTCAGCTTCTGGTGCCGAGTTACCCTGTGGATGACAAAAATTTATTGGAGCCAGCGAACAAGGCTTTTCAAGCCAACGTCATAGACGAAACACTTGCGAAACCTATTCAGGATGAAAAATTAATGCAGCTTCGAGCCAATCCGTCCGAACTGTGCCGCTTCTGTCCTCACCTGCCTGTATGCATTGAAGGGTATTATCCAGCCGACGACAAAATGAGGTCCTTTAAATGAAAATAAACAACGACCTATGGCAGCAGGTTGCCTTCCGTTGGGTCCAACAAATGTCTGCAGAACAGCAGAAATTAATCGAACAGTCTGCCGCAGAGTCTGCGACATTGGTATTGCAGGAGCTCGAGATTAAGGGGACATCAGATACAATTCGTAATGCAAGAGATGAAGTGCTATTTCTTATCTCTCAAGACTACGACGATGATGACGACTTTATATAATACGGAGATGAAAGCTATGCAGGATATTATTTTAACCAAAAAACAGCAGGAAGCAGTCGATTATGAAGGTGATCAGCTGTTGATCCGGGGAATAGCGGGCAGTGGAAAAACAACGGTGCTGCTAAAGCAGGCTCATAAAATTATAACGAAGCATCCAGATCAGAGTATTGCTCTCATTACATATAATCAGACTCTCGCGCGATATGCAGCAGAGCTTGCATCTCTGTTAAAATCAGACCGACTTAAAGTGAAAACATTCCATTCATGGGCTTACGGTGCACTTTCTAGAAACGGTAGGGTACCACGTGTCCTCTCTGGAAAACAATTGACAAAGTTAATTCTTACCTGTAGACAGGAACTGAAAATGAATAGTACCCATCGCTTTTTTAGAGAAACCCGGTTTGAAGAATTTCTACAAGATGAAATAAAGTGGATCAAAGGCATGGGAATACTTACACGAGAGAGCTATATGAGAGTTGAACGAAATGGTAGAGGAACTAAAGTTAAAGTGGACCGCAGTGATCGTGATAAAATATTTGACTTGTTCGAACTGTATCAAAATAAACTTAAACAAGAGATGTTGTGTGACTATGACGATTATGCTCTTTTGCTTAAGCAGCAGGGAGTGCCGCAATCTCAAAAGTTTGACAATATCCTTATAGATGAGGCACAAGATCTGCAGCAAGTACAGCTCCAACTTCTTAAAAACTGTGCAGGAAAACGGATCATTATAGCTGCAGATAAAGGTCAAAAGATTTATAAGACTTCTTTTTCGTGGCGTGAAATTGGTATTAACATTACTGGCGGCCGAACCAAAATATTAACTGATTCGCAGCGCTCCACTGAACAAATTATGAGGCTGGCTGCAAGTCTTCAGCAGCATGATCCGCTGTGTAAAAACAAAGATGATGAATTTGTCCCGCCAGAAATGCCAAGCCGTCAGGGGCCAAAGGCCGAGATTATACAATGCTTGGGCTATATGGAAGAGGAAGTATTTGTGACCAACACAATAGCTCATCTTCGGAAGGTATATCCGAAATGGAGCATAGGTCTTCTGAGTAGACAGACGGCTCCCTTCAACCGATATGAGCGGGTGTTGAATGATAAGGGAGTTGACTGCGTTCAGGTCAAGAAGGAAGGGGCCAGCGTGC
This sequence comes from Paenibacillus sp. FSL R7-0652, assembly GCF_038595045.1. Taxonomy (NCBI): domain Bacteria; kingdom Bacillati; phylum Bacillota; class Bacilli; order Caryophanales; family Paenibacillaceae; genus Paenibacillus; species Paenibacillus sp. FSL R7-0652. Next base: position 878,013 of record NZ_CP152001.1, read on the forward strand.
TTAACGCTGGTGTGAAATTAATGTCTTTTCACTCAGCGAAAGGACTTGAGTTTGATGCGGTGTTTATTATACGTGTTAGTGAGAACAGCGTTCCTTTTTTGGATAAGGGACATGATGAACCGGATGAGGAGGAATTGGCTGTAGAGCGGAGACTTCTGTATGTTTCCATGACACGGGCCAAATCGATTCTTTACATGGCATACTACGGTAAGCCATCACGTTTTATAGATGAAATGGACAGCAGTTTATATAATCATGCGAAAGTATAAGGGGGGTGAATAGTTTAATGCTTCCTTTCTTTTGGAATCAGCTGGCTGAGGCATGGGTCGATAGACATAGCAAAAAGGATGAGCAGCTTCAGAATGAGTACCACTGGAACGAATTCATTAAGAACGGTACTCTGTTGGATGGAATACAACTGAGTCCAGAGCAGCTTGCTGTCGTACAAACACAGGAGAAACACCTTTTAATTAGCGGTTCGGCAGGAAGTGGGAAAAGTATTACTCTCCTGGGGAGGATGTTTAAAGTTCTGGCTGAACCTGCACCATCACGTATTTTATACGTCTCCTTTAATCCCACGCTGATGCAGGATGCCAATAAGCGATGCATGCAGTCACCCATTTTCCGGGAGTTAAAAGATGTACATACGGTCCATTTCTATACTTATCATTTCATGGTTAGCAGACTCCTTAAAGAATCTGGGCTCATAGAAGTCGGAGAGCTGCAAATGTCTACGCACAATCTTGATAAATTAGATGACCTTGCTCAGCGCCGATGCAAGGGTTTTACGGAGAAATATGTTAAAACCCCAGAGTACAGCTGCCTTCCTAGAGATAGAAGTTTGTATACTTCACATTTTGATGGATTTATGCTGGAAGAGTTTCTATGGATGAAAGCAAATGGATATGTAACGGAGGAACTCTACTTAGACTGTGAGCGTGCAGGGAGGGGGATTAATCCCCGTTTAACTAAAGAACAGCGCTATACCGTCTTTCAAATGTTTACTGCCTATCATCGGTATCGAGAACAGACGTATGGGAAGAATTATGATCCGGAAGACTACGCGCTCATCTTATTAAGGCATATTGAAATGCTTCCTGACGCACTAAAATACGACCACATATTCATTGATGAGTTCCAAGATTTGCAACCGATGCAGTTAAAAAGTTTAGTGCTTCTTGCGAAAAAAAGTTTAGCGCTGTCAGGTGATTTAAAACAACGTATTTATAAACGGACACCCTTTGCTTTTAAGGATCTTGGCATTGAGGTCGAAGGAAGACGTACCCACAGGCTGAAAATTAATTACCGATCAACTAAGCAGACTATGAAATTGGCAAGATCAATCTCTTTTCTGGATACGGAGAATGACCGTGAGGATGATCTTCTATTTGTGCGTGAAGGTCCAAAACCAGAGATTCGATATTACCAAACAACGGATAATCTAAATCGCTACCTAATCAGAGAAATTCATGCTCTCCGTCAACAAAGAGAGGACTGTTCCATCGCTGTTATTCACAGATATGACGGAGATATGTGGAAAACAAAAAATTGCAAGACGCATATGTTATTGAAGCGAGAATTTGATGTTGTTGGTGTTGAGAGTTACGGTAAGAAATTTAATTATTCCCAGCAGCGGAAGCCTGTCTTTTTCACAGATGCTTTTGCAGTAAAAGGACTTGAGTTTGATTTTGTTTTTATACTGCATTTTGATTCTTCCCATTATCCTCAAAAGTCTAAGATCGATGACTTGCTTCGACGCTCAGAAAACGATAAGTGGTCAAATAACTTTATCTCTGATGAAGATGCTATATACAACGATGAGAAAAAGATATTGTATGTCGCTTTATCCCGGGCAAAGGAAAAAGTAGTTCTGCTTTACAAGGGGGAGACAGAAAGAAAAATATCTCCGTTTGTTCGATTGTTTCACGGTCCAGACTATGCTGCGCACGGATTCACCAAATCGCGATATACAAAGTAGCTGGCTTTTTTAGAGCTGTAGGCAAATTCAAGATTAACCAATGGAAGCGACATCTATAAATAAGCAGCAGTATTCAAGATTCTATGAAAATTCTTGAACGCTGCTGTTTTTATTTCATATACAGGCAATTAGAGAATTGTTTTGAAGGAGATCGTAGAATAATAGAAATTAGAAATATGGGGATCTTTAGTCTCCAGTCAGGTAGTTTTAACACAATTGGCGAAATGTTATAATGTTATATAGGAGGTAAATATTAGTTTTATATTGGATAAATATCCTTAAAAGTTATATATCATCATTGCAGAATCTAGTAGAACTCTATCTTGGGAACGCGTCATCATTCATCAGCGGTTTGATCTTTACTGTTAGAGCGCGTTGATTTTTGCAAAGAATTTTACTCTAAGGAGGTATTTTATTTGGTTAGTGAAGAAAAAAGTATTCTCATATCAAAGTTGTCTAAACAACATGGACAAAAGCAAATATTGAACGACGTGTCCTTTGAAGCAAAAGAAGGAAGAATTACAGCTTTTCTTGGGCCAAATGGTGCGGGAAAAAGCTCAACACTTCGTATTTTATTAGGACTTGATCATTCAACAGGAACAGCAACTTTTGGTGGGCGAAAGTATACAGCATATGATACGCCATTGAAAGTGGTAGGAGCTGCTTTTGATGGGGTAGGGGGAGCGCCTTCCAGAAAGGTACATACTCATCTGAGAATTATAGCACAAAGCAATAACATTTCTATTGATCGTGTGTCAGAGGTACTGGATATCGTTGGTTTATCAGATAAACATAAAGCGAGACTTGGAACCTTATCATTAGGTGAGGGGCAGCGGCTTGGACTTGCGGCCGCGCTTTTGGGAGATCCACAATTTCTTGTATTGGATGAACCAACCAACGGGCTCGATCCGACAGGAATTCGCTGGTTTAGAAAATTTATTCGTCAGCAATCAGAAATGGGAAAGACCGTGCTGCTGTCTTCGCATATTCTTTCCGAAGTGGAAGCTGTGGCGGACGATGTCGTTATTATTAACCAAGGGGAAATCATAACTACTGGTGAGATCAAAGATGTAATGAAGGACTTGGAATCACTGGAAGATGTATTTTTTTCTCTTACTGAGAGCGGGGCATGATGATGGACTCTTTTTTTAGAAGCGTAAGATTTGAGCTAAACAAGATTACCTCAATGAAATTGTGGTGGGTTATTTGTGCTGCTGCTATCGTTGTTCAACCCTTACTTGCATTCATAACAGCGAGAGGTTACCTTAAGATCGGTTTAGAAGCTACGCCAGAGACTCAATCTGGTCTATTAAATGCCCTGCCCCCTTTGGATTACTTTGGGTTTGAATTAGTTCCTTTTGGCGTACTGCCAATGGTGATATTTGGAGGAATGATTGGGGGCAGTGAATATTTACATCATCAACTGCGTACAACCTTACTTGTTCAGAGCAGTCGGATCAAGATATTCTGTGCGAAAGCACTCGCAGTTGTAGTCTGCGGCGTAATTATTTCAAGTACAGCTATATATTTAACCATCTCCATTACACATTTCACATTAGGGGGACAGGGACTACCTCCAATTTCTTTAAGTTCTACAGCTTGGCAGTTTATTGGTTACTCGGTCCTGGATTGGATTTTACTTACGATCCTTTCATTTGGATTAGGCATGGTCTTTAAAAATGCAATAGTGCCCTTAGCTTTTTTGGTTCCACAAATTTATAATTTAGGCTTATATCTAGCTCAAAAGTGGGATTGGGGAATGTACCTTCCGGTGGCAGCCGGTAATCTTCTCTTTGCAACACCAACAGATCCTTTTGAGCATGATCCTTTAAAAGGCGTTGTTGTACTTCTCGTATGGGCAATTGCAGCTTTGTCCGTTTCTTGTTACACCTTTATTCGTAATGATGTAGGGGGGAGATATTGATGTATGCTGCGATGCTTAGTGAAAAGACTAAATTTTTTTCATTTGGCTGGTGTATTCTGGGTATATTCGGGGCAGCAGCTGTTCCGCTCATTTACCTATTAACATTGGATACATCAACGTCCGTGGGTGAAAAGGAAATTTTCTCACTTTGTTTACAAGCCCTCTATTTAGGTCATCCAGGTGTTATAGTCGCCAGTGCAGCCTATTTCGGACAAGAATACTCGAACTCTGCGTTAAGAACAACACTTCTCACACAACCATCAAGACTAAAATTAATAGGTGTGAAATTTATCAATAATGCACTAATTACCGTAATTGCAGGGATCGCTGCGAGTATTATTTGTTCTCTTGTGCTGTTCATTCAATTTGATATGGAATGGTCGTCAGCCTATGGAATGATGATGGCTGAAAGTTTACCTCTAAGTATACTTAGTTGGGTCCAAATGGCCTTAATAACCTCTGCTCTATCTGTAATTACAAAATCGCTTATCGTACCACTAGCTATAATGCTCCCTCTGATGTTGGGACTGAGCCACATGTTTTTTTCAATTTCTCAATCAGCAAAATTTTTACCCACCCTTGCTGTAATGAACCTTTTTTCGTTACCTGAGTCTACTGCTTTTCTAGAAAAATGGTCGGGGTTGGGCATGCAATTTGCTTGGGCCGTATTGTTAATAGCCATCTCTACTTATGTCTTCTCGTATCGTAATGTTCGTTAATAGCAAAGTACATAAATAAGGTACTGCAGAAAAATATATATCTGTATTCGTTAGATGCTAAAAATCAGCAGGGTTAGAGAATCTTTCAAAGATTCTCTAACCCTGCTTTTATTTTAATACGTTTTTTTAGTGAGGATGAAGTGCGATGCACGGGTAAGAATAGATAAGAGAATAGACAAGAGTTAAGAGATAAGAGAAGAAGAAAAAATAGATATGGTGATAAACATGACAGAAAACTCGTTTTTTTGGAAAGAACTGCTGGCGTGGTATTCAGAGAACGGGCGGCATGATTTTCCTTGGCGGAATACCACAGATCCCTACCGGATATTACTTGCAGAGTTTTTGCTTCAGCAGACCCATGTACGCAAAGTGGAAGAAGTTTATGATCGAATGCTGCGTGAGTATGGTGATATAAGAGAACTTGCCAATGCAAATATGGAAACCGTAGAGGCAATCATTGCTCCGATCGGGCTGAAGTATCGTGCAGCAAGATTAATCAGAACAGCTGAAATTATCTGCAGTGAGCATCATGGTCAAGTGCCGAATAATTACATCGAGTTAAGAAAGCTTCCTGGAGTCGGAGATTATATTGCGAATGCCGTGCTTTGTTATGCTTTTGATCAGCCTGTCGTCCCCATTGATACCAATGTGATTCGCCTCTTTACAAGGTACTTTGGTTATACTTCAACCAAAACCAGGCCTCGGATGGACAGAGAGTTAGCACAAAAAATCAGGAGTCATTTTGAAGGCATGGAACGAACAAGGGAAGCTAATTTGGCAGTACTGGATCTTGCCGGAGCAATATGTACTGCCAGAAAACCTCATTCGACCGAGTGCCCATTATCCAGATATTGTACAGACTTTCTCTCACGTACAGCAGATTCCAATCCATAATGGATCGTTTCGGCCAATGGGTTTAACACCAACAGAAGTTTATTTCTCAAGTCATTCATACTTGGAGAGATAAGCTTCTTTTTATTGGGGATTTTTCTCAAAAATAGGTTGACACATAAGTGGTAGAATATATATCATATGATCTATATCAAGTGAAATGTATTGTATTGGACCTTTCACTCCAGGAGGAGACAACACACATGGCACCCAAAAAGAAGTTTACTAAAGATCAAATTATTGATGCAGCGTTCGAAATTGCGAGGGTAGAGGGGGTTAATTCCATTACAATCCGCAAGGTGGCGGAGAAGCTGGGAGGCTCGATCGCCCCAATCTATGTAAATTTCAAGGAAATTGGTGAGCTGCTTGAAGGTGTATATGAGAAAACCTTTGAAGTGAGCAGACAGATTCTGCTGGAGCAAAAATCCGGGCATCCGTTTCAGGATATTGGGGTGGCCAGCATTCGTTTTGCCAGAGAGTATCCTATGTTGTTTCGGGATATTGTTATGCAGAAAAATGATCAAGCGAAGCATAATGAGGAAGAAACAAGACATTTCATACACATGATGAGAACGGACCCTGATCTGAGCGGATTATCGGATGATGAACTGATGACCATTCTACTCAAGATGAAGACGTTTCAGGTTGGGATAAGTGTGATGGCTGCGAACGATTTGCTGCCAGAGGATTACACGGAGGAACGGATGATTCAGCTCATGAATAGTGCAGCTGAAGATGTCATCAGCACAGCGAGGCGTAGAATCGAACAATCATAGATGGGAGGGGATCGGGGTTAACATATCAGCAGGAAGAAGAAAGCTCAGTCTGCTTTTATTCATCGTGGTGGTGTTGGCAAGCGGTTGGATTGGTGTATGGGTAGATATGAAGATGCCGGAACAACCGGAAGGAAATTCGTTAGGCATGGGGTTGTGGCTGGTATTGCCGATGCTCACGATGCTCGTGCTGCGAATAGTAAGTCGGGATTGGAAGGATATTGGCGTGAGGTTCAATTTTAAAGGGAATATGAAATGGTATGCTGCAGCTATTGCGATCTATCCTGTTATGGCAGTCATCGTTGTTGGTCTTGCATTTCTTTTGGACAGCGCCCATGTCTCTGATATTGAGATCAATACGCTTCTAACCCTTATCGGTGTTTCCACTGCGGGCAGCTTTATAAAGAATATTTTTGAAGAGTTTGCTTGGCGTGGATATTTAACTCCCAAACTGATTGAGTTGAAGTTTAATGATGGGTCGCTTTATCTCGTGTCTGGCCTTGTATGGGCTCTATGGCATGCTCCTTATTATATGGTTTTCCTTCCTAATACTTATTTTGAGACAACCACGAGAACGAGCTTTCTCTTGATAGGTTGTGTGTTGATGGTCGCATGGTCGATCATGTACGTCGAAATTTATCGTCTTACGAAATCAGTATGGCCGTGTGTATTCATGCACGCTGTGGAAGATGGGGTCCCTACCTTGCTGTTATCGGTAACCGGAATCATTACACTAACCAAAACAGGGGAATTGTGGCTTAGTCCGACAACTGGTATTATTACAATGGTTTTATTCGTTGGATTCGGCTTATGGCTCAGATCGGTCCGAGTCAGGAAAGAACAGAAACTAAGCTTGGGACATTAGAAAGAGCTAGAGGGCACATCGCCTGATTCCAGTGGTATTCAAGACACATCAAAAAGGAGCTGGAACTGTACTATATTGTACTATCCCTGCTCCCTATTCGTGTATAAAATGCTGCTCCTAAGAATCAGCAACGATTCACCATTCCAGTCCTGACTCTATGTGTAATAACAGTTCATGCTGCTCAGCCTATCTACCTTTACGCGATAGATGTAACTGGATGTTTAACACGTACAGGATAGATATGATCACCATGGTTTTTTACAAAAAGACCTTCATTGGTCATTGTGCTTTTTAAATCGATATCTTTGTTCTCATCCGGGGTGAAATGAAACGTTACTTTCTCCGTAGTTTCATCAGAGATCGTATTCAAAATATCTTTCATATTGATTTCGTTTAAGCTGACAACATCGAAGAGGTCGATATTACTGTCTTCCTTCTGATAAATGACAATGACCTTTTCATTTTCCAAATAATAAATATCATCACTAAACACATTCAAACAATAAAACATGAATATGCCAGGAGTATGATCGGTTGCAAACCGCTTGGAAACAGGCAGTCTTTGCGATGCGAATTGCTGTATAAGACGAACATCCTCTGCATCAGTTACATCTAGTTTCCTCAGATTCGCGGATTCTACTGGGTTAGCTGTACTGTGGAAATCCATTGAAAACAGGTGTTCTTCTAAGGGTTTGAACCCAAACTTAGGGTAGAAATCAAGCACGGATTCATTGGCAAAAAGGTACATGACATCGTACTTGTTCTCGTATTCCTCCAGAATTTTGTTCATTAAATGCGTGGATAGTCCTTTCTTGCGGTAGTCGGGATGTGTCATCACCGTGCCAATTTGGATTGCATTTTTCTTCTCTCCGTGGATGACCAGTTCTAGGATATTCACGGATGCATTAGCAACAATCTGATCTCCATCTGCAAACGAGAAAGGGGTGTATCCTTCGCCCCAGCAACCATGTCGATACCAATTTTCAAAATGGATATCAAATGTACTCGCAGCGAGTTCAAAAAAACTGTTCCGAAGTGTGTCATTATTTTTATAATTTTTCGTAAATTTCAAATCCTGCATGATATGTTCTCCTTGTCTTGTTGTTAAGTCGAATCAAACTTACATTTCTACCATATATTATTCGGTGGAAAGTTCTAAAACCCTTCACTTAACATCAAGAGTAATTAATAACGAATAACATAAGAAAAGAACTGCCAATGCTGGTCAGTTCTTTATTCGTATCGTACATTTATGTAATTTCTTGATCGTTTGTAAGAGCGGTAACGACTGTAATTAAAGTGGTGGAGAATTACCATCTGTCCATTCTTTCTTTACTGTGCAGCATCGAGTACCCTGTCAATCAAACCATAATCTCTGGCTTCATGCGCATTCATAAAGTTGTCTCTGTCCGTATCTCGTTCAATGTTCTCCAAGGGCTGACCAGTCTGCCCAGATAGGATATTGTTGATGTTATCCCGTAATCGAATAATGCGTTTAGCACTAATAGCAATATCTGAGGCTTGACCTTGTGCTCCGCCAAGCGGTTGATGAATCATAATTTCGCTGTGTGGAAGCGCGAATCGTTTACCTTTTGCACCATTAGATAGTAAAAAAGCACCCATAGATGCAGCCATGCCAACACATAGTGTAGATACATCGGCCTTAACCAAATGCATGGCATCATAGATGCCCATACCTGCTGTAATGGAACCGCCCGGTGAATTGATGTACATATGAATGTCCTTTTCCGAATCCATGGCATCCAAATAGAGCAGCTGTGCAATAACGCTGTTCGCAAGCGCGTCTGTGATTTCTCCAGATACAAACAAGATCCGGTCCTGCAGCAGCCTGGAGTATATATCGTAGGTGCGTTCCCCGCGGGAGGATTGTTCGACAACGTATGGAATCAGATTCATAGTGATACCCCCTTTAGTATCCATAGTCCATTCGATAATTCTTTTCAAGACGAGAAATCCTTTGTTCCAGTATCTTTGGCTGAATGTAAACAAAATTACTGTCATCTTCGTCATCATCTTGGGTAGGAGAGGTATTGCTTAAGGCTTTGACTCGTTCAACAACGTGCTGATTAATCTCGGCTGTATCCATTTCTTCTTCAGGGACGACTTGAATCGAGATGTCTTGATGTACGGCTGCCTCGGAGGTCAGCAAGCTTACTACGATGGTCATTTCACCACATGGAATCGCATCTTGCGTAAAAATTTCTATGATCATGTCTTGACCTGAGGCATCCGTGATAATGTGTCCTTGCTCATTTTCAATCAGACCATTCAGATTCTTGGAGCGATAAATCCCTTTTGGCAGCTGGATTTTGATTTCAGATATTTGGAGTAAGTCTTCCGGATGGAGCTGTATCCATAGATGATTCATGCCTTCTTCGTTTTCCATCTTGGACTTTGCTAACTGAATATCAACCATTACAAATGTTCACCCCTTAGTGCTTGCGATACAGATTCGATGACTCTTTGTTTGACCTCCGCAGATATTCGAGGACTAATCGTGATAATAACATCATCTGTAATCTTGAGTGTTTCGTTTTCAATAATGCGGCTTGGTTCATATAACGTAATTTGCTGGCTAATTTTCTCGATGTCATCCATCGAAAGTTTCTTTAAGGTTTCCTGAATGGAAGACAGAGTCTCACCTGTTCTGGATAGAGTGATGATTGCACGAAAATGATGAAGATGGTTATCCGTGTAAACTCTTTTGTTGCCTACTAATTCAAGCGGAGGTACCATTCCGATTTGGGTGTAGTACCTCACGGTTCGCAGATTCATGCGAGGATCATCCTGCTGGAGAATTTCAGCAACTTGTTTAGCTGTATAACTATTCATGATACACCTCCTATGACATTAAACTGTTCATGTTACAGTTTACTGTATTGTGTACAGTTTACTGTAACATAATACATTTGTCAAAATAAAACATTTAGCCTTTATGGGGAAGTGTATAATTGCTGGAGAAAAGAGAAATATCTCCTGGACGCTGCCTTAAGTGAGATATCGTTTGCCCTTTCTTTGATCATCATCCCAAGTCCAAGTTTAGTGTGTTATATTGAGGGAGAACGGGTTAGAGGTATACAAGCTGTGCAGGTGTTCAGGAATTATTTCAAGAAATATTTCAAGAAATATTTCAAGAATGACGTGAACCCGCATTCATGTATGGTACTTTTCCACTGTATTCAAATCACTTACGCGTTCACACAATACCATTACATAACAGGTGGGATGTAAGATGTTCTTTGTTGTTACATTGCTTGTGTGTTTCGTTCTATTCATGCTGCTGACATCGTTCTTCAACAGGAAACATAAAGTGCTGATCTCGTTCGCCAGTGCTCTTGTGGTGAGCATGCTGCTTCAGGTGTTGGAACAATTTTATCTGAGCAGTATTTTGGTGGCAGCGTTTCTGGTTTACTTTATCATCGGGAATATCAGCACGTTCAAAAGCAGCCAGTTGAAGCTGAGCTTGGCGATATTATTCAGTACATCGGTGGTAACGCTCGTCCTTTCTTTTACCTACTTTAATCAAAAGACAGCGCCACCAGATGCCGAGATTCTTAGAGTCATGTTTATCTATTATCCGCTGCTTGTTATATTCATTGCGTGTTATGCCTATATGCTTCTTAACCTGTTTAATTTTAAAATATTGCAGGCGGCCAATCCGTTCCTGTACATCTTGAATAAAGCTCGCGCGTGGCGGCGGATGATGCATATGTTCTGGATTATTTCACGCAAAGGGTTGGCTCATTTGATCCAGCAGGATCATGCCAAACTGCCATATGTTATTGCTGAAGTACTGGATAACATGGGTGGTGTATTTGTGAAGTTTGCCCAAGTGTTATCGACCAAAAAGGACATGTTACCTGCAAACTACATCCAGGCCTTCTCCAGTTTACATGATCAGGTGAAACCGCTAAGCCCACATGAGCTGAAAGCGATTATCGACAACAAAATCGGAAATATGGATGAAACTTATGAATCCTTTGGCATGGAACCCATCGCAGCGGCTTCGATTGGACAAGTTCATCTGGCGAAGCTGAAGTTGACGGGAGAGAAGGTTGTTGTCAAAATCTTAAGACCTGATGTGAAGCAGAAAATGACGGTTGATTTGGATATTTTAATCCAGTTTGTATCATGGCTATCCGAGCGTTCTGTCAAAATCCAAAGACTGGGATTAATTCAGCTTGCTGAAGGGTTCAAACAGAATTTGATCGAGGAAACGGATTTTGATATTGAAGCCTTGAATACGAATCTGATCCGAAAAGCATTTGAAGAACACAACATTCGTATCCGTGTCCCCGAAATCTATTCGGAGTGTTCGACAAAACAGATCTTAACCATGGAATACATCAAAGGAACCAGCTTCACGAAAGCGGTGACAAGTGATGTTTCCGAGAGGATCATGCACGCATTCTTGGATCAGATTCTAGTGATAGGTATCTTTCATGCAGACCCGCACCCCGGAAATCTGATGCTGACCGCTGATGGAGAGGTTGCGCTGATCGACTTCGGTTCGGTGGGTTACTTAACGGATGAAGAACGAGGTGGGATGTTAAGCTTCCTGATGGGATACAGCAATCGAGATACGAAAGAGATGGCGCATGGTTTGACACGAGTTTGTGAGGATGGGCATTTACTGGATGAAAAGTTGATTGAACAGCGTCTGAGCCGACTTTTGTCTGAAGCATCTTTCTCACCAGATCCGACAAGTGTCATGATGAAACGAATGATGTCCATGATCACGGAGATGGGGCTTTCGTTAAAACCTACGATTGCCGGAGCATTCAGAGCCATCATTACGTTGGATGGGACACTGTCATCTGTAGATGATACGTACTCTTTATCTGCAGCCAGTCAATCTTACGCAGCTCATATGGATAAAGGACAAGTGGTCAAAGAGCGTATAACAAAGGTCAAAGAGCAGATTACAGACTACATTCCGAAGTTGTTGGAACTGCCTATTCTGAAGGACAATAAAATTACGATTGCTCGTGAGGAAAATCATTCACTGCATGATTTCACGGGCACTCTGACAGTGGGTGTATTCACGGTAATCTGTATGGTTGTCATGCTTGCTAGCTTTGTGCTGCAGGGTGAATTGATGCGATTTTTATTCGCTCCGTTATCCATATCTGGATTTGGCGTAGGCATGATCATATTGATCGTGGCTGTAATTAAACAGTTGAAACCGAAGGTGTAAGTAAGATGCAGAATGAGACAGAATGGAGGCTGTACTATGCCAGTATCGTTAGATAAGGCAAGGGATTTTGTATATGCTAACGGTTTACTCTGGGAGCAAGCGTTATTTAGTTATCTTTTTGATGGTGGCTCGATTGAACGACTGTATCAGTGCCTGCTCTGTTACAAAAATGCAGACGGCGGGTGGGGACATGGTTTGGAGCATGATATTAAATGTCCGGATTCACATCCGCTCGCGCTGGAGTTTCTTCTGACCATGGGCAGGGATATGAATCTGGCGCTGACAGAGGTGTTGATCGGTACGGTAGACTGGGTTGAAAGCAATCGAAATGAAGACGGCTCTTTGAAGAATCCTGACTCCTTACATAAGTACCCTCATGCTCCGTGGTGGAGTAGTGGCGGGCAGTCCGCACCCGATTCAATTACAGGTAATTTGATCAAACAGGGGATTTGCTCCGCTTCCTTAGCTGCATCGACATCGATCTGGGCAAAATCTAACCTGACGCTGGGGCACATTCAGGCCAATGATTGGCTCTTTATGGCATACCATGCCCATGACTACTATCTCAATCTCGAAGATACGCCTGAGAATAGACCTTTTATAGAAGCGACAATCGACAATATTATAAAATGTGCTCAGAACACGACGGAGAAAAACTACTTTACCCTTTTCCAATTTGCCAGTTCACCGGATACCCGGGTCGCTCAGGCGATGTCTAAGGATATGCTGAACGAATTTCTGGATGATCTGGTGTCTTCGCAGCGTGAAGATGGCGGCTGGAGCGATGAGCATGGCTTGAAGCATTGGCAGCCGTATCATACGATCTTTACGTTATCGGTGCTTCGGAATTACGGGAGGCTGTAAGTTGGAAAAGTAATCATTTGTGATAGACCCAGTTCTGCTGAATTTGGGTCTTTTCGTTATTTAAGCAGAGCGATCGGGAAGATGACCGTAACCAGAGTGAAGGGAAGAACGTCCTATAAGACAATAGATGATATTTATTTAAAAAAAACAAAACACGAAGGAAGGGTCGATGATGCCATGAGAAAACCCATTCCGAGATCCAAGCTGCGGTTGATGTTGGGAAAAACATACTATACTTGGCGAAGGTATGCGAAATGGTTAATTGACGGTACATCATTTGCTAAGTCCTTCTCGCAGGAAAAGTTTCCGCATGTTATATTCCATCATGAAACACCTACCCTTCGAAAGTTGAAGGACGTGGATATGTGGCTTCAGCATAACAAAGAAATCAATCTGTCAATTGCAATTGAATGTCTGAATGGACTGCTCCTTCAGCCTGGTGAAACGATGTCTTATTGGAAGCTGATCGGCAAAACTACAGCGCGCAAAGGTTATCTTCCGGGGATGATATTATTTTATGGCGGCTTTAAACCTGGGGTTGGCGGAGGACTCTGTCAGCTTTCGAATCTAATTTACTGGATGACGCTGCACACACCACTTGCCGTAGTTGAACGTCATCGGCACAGTTATGATGTATTCCCTGATTCGAACCGTACACAGCCGTTTGGAAGCGGAGCCACGTGTGCTTATAACTATCTGGATCTGATGATCTCGAATCCAACGACAACCTGTTACCAGCTTCATCTGGAATTAAAGAATCATGTACTGCAGGGAGAATGGCGGGCGAACGAGAAAGTACAGTACTCTTATGAAATATATGAGAAACAGCACCGTATTGAGCAGCAGCATTGGGGAGGTTACGTCAGGAGAAATGTGCTTCATCGGCGGGTTTACAATCAGGAAGGTGAACAGATTAATGATGAATTCATCACTGAGAACAATGCCTTGATGATGTATTCTCCGTTATTAACCGAATCAGCAATAACAGCAGAGTAAACAGCATTTTAAAACTACGGGTTTTCAATCAGAATAAGCTGTGCAGTCAGCGCGCATCCGATATACACCGGTGCGCGCTGTTTGAGTTTGCTTCAGTAAGCGATACCTGGTTCAATTCTTACTCGACCGCAAAATGTACAGCCGCACTGTACAGCATTTTATTACGAATAGGGTCAAATGTGACTTGGTGCTGAACCTGTTTCACTCGTAATACTAATGCTTTGTTTATATTGATTCGTTCCTCAATTGCTCGTTCCAATTCCTGAAAATCATACGCCTGCAGACATTCAACCTTGTCTTTGATCATATCCAATGAAATTTCCATCCTCTTCAGGCCTCCTCCAATTTTAATTTGCAGGTTAAGAGCCTGCCGAGCTTCATTGTAGAGCAGCTTCTTCAGTTCTACAATAGTGTGCGTAATTCAGAGGAACAGCAAAGACTAGTTTGTATGAAGAGCTTAGATCGTAATCGTAGAAAATGAAAAAGAATCTAATGAGACGGAGGCACCCGCCCGATAAATATATGAATCATAACGAATGTAACATTGACTTGAAGCCGCCAGCCTTTAGTTTGAACTGAAAAGGAGTCAACAGCCAATGATACGTGTCATTTTAATTGATGATGAAGCAGATGCTTTGAATTTGCTTGAAATATTGCTTAAGCAGGTAGGAGATGTCGAAATTGCCGGAACATATCTCAATCCTTTTCAAGCCATCGATGCTCTAAGCGAAACAGTGGTCGATGCCGTGTTCCTAGATATCCAGATGCCTGGTATGAAGGGGACCGAAGCTGCGCGCCGCATCCGAAGCATCTCGCCGGAGCTGCCCATTATTTTCACGACTGCCTATGCGGAATATGCGCTGGAAGCATTCGAGATTGATTCTACCGATTACTTGCTAAAGCCTTTTACATTAGCCAGATTAGAGAATACAGTGACTCGGATAGCAAAAAGTCTATCCAAGCAGAAAGATTCAGAGCAGACCAATAAGGCTCCGTCTGTTCGATCTCTTGGTGGGTTTCATATCTTCTCGCCGCCCAAGCCCGATATAGAAGTTATATGGAAAACAAAAAAAGAACGAGAACTGTGTGCGTTCCTCATTCATCATGAGGGCAAACGTGTGAATGCTGGCTTCATTATTGAGGCATTGTGGCCGGAGTATGATCTCGACAAAGCCAAATCGTATTTGTATACCTGTCTCTCTTATTTGCGGAAAAGCCTGACGGATCAAGACATCCCGATCCATATTCACAAAGGAAATCAGGGGTTTTCCGCTGAGCTGAACAATATCACGACGGATGTGTCACTGTTCGAGACATTACTGAACCAAATATTGGGCGAAGGAAATATGAACGAGAAGCATTACCATCAGATGAACGAGATGTACAATGGAGATTATATGGAAGGATGCAATTTCGACTGGGCAATCGCCAAACAGTTGGAGATCAAATCCTTGTATGTCCGTGTGTTGCGCAAATGGAGTGTTTATTACCGTAACCGAGAAAATCTCTCATTTGCAGTGGATAGCTTGCAGCGACTGCTCACGATATTTCCCGACTCCGAGACCGACGGCCGGTCATTGATCAAACTCCATCTGGAGCTCGGTAATCGGAACGAGGCGTACCGTGTATGTTTGCAGTTGGAACAGGCTGTACGCGTACAGCTTGGATCAGAATTAGAGGAGGAAACGATGTTACTTTTTCATCAAACGAAGGAAAGACAGAGTTCACAGCTCAATGAGTCGTAAAATCATTGCGCTGCTTATTACAATAGCGATTCTTTTTACCACCTATGGATTACTGCTGACATATTTTACGGTCAATAAACAAAAGATGCCCACTGCAGTCAATGGAACGATGGATTTGACGAATTGGGCATTTGAGGAGAAGGGTGTCGTTCGGTTGGACGGACAATGGGAGTTTTATCCCCATCAGCTGCTTTTCAGCCGCTCTCTTGCCTCAGATCGTAGGGGAGATTATGTACCTTCAATGATCCAGGTACCAGGTAACTGGGCTAAGCAGATGGATACGTTAGGTGAAGCCACTTACCGATTGAGGATACGGATTGATGATGACAATATCGTATATGGGATCAAAACGGCCGCCATTCTGATCTCTAACAGGCTTATCGTCAATGGCCAAGTTGTAGGCTCCAGTGGAGACCCCAACCTGAAGGAAGACTATCGAGCACTCAATAAGCCATATGTCAGTTACTTCACATTAAAACAGGGTTGGAATGATGTTCTTATCGAGGTTGCTAATCATGAATTTAAGGTTGCTAGCGGAATAGGTGAATCCATTCAGCTTGGTAAGGCGGATCAGATTTCTAGAATACGGGATCTGGCGACTGCACATGACTGGGTGGTAATGACCGCCTTTCTGATCATGGGACTCTACTTTATAGGTTTATTCTCTCAGCGGAGGAATGATCTTTCCCTTGTCGTATTTGGGTTCGTGTGTTTGTTTATCGCGGCTTTTACAAGTGTCAGCGGTGAGAGGGTATTATTTGATGTGATCGGAGCACTCCCATTCTGGCTCTATTTCCGAATCCAAATGGTAGTGACAGTTGGGGTAGGCGTAGGCTTTTTCCTGTATGTGTATACGGCATTTCGCCCGTATAGTCACAAATGGCTTACTAAAGGAGGTTTAATTACAGGCGCATGTCTGCTCCTCCTGCATTTGGTTTTCGCTGTGCAGATTACGACCGGACTGATGCGTGTTGTGACGTCACTGTATGTCACGTTGGCTCTGCTGTACGCAACATATGTGTTTGTTCATGCTGTTCTGCATAAGGTAGCTGGCAGCTGGTATCTTGCCGTGGCAGCGATGGCATTAAACGCTTTGATTTTGAACCAGAACATGAACGTATATTTCGGAGTACCCATCTATTCACTGCCACCAGTCGAGCCGTTTCTTGTGCTTCTCATCCTTGGACTGCTGATGTCTTTCCGATTTTCCAATGCTTTTCAGAGGATTGAGGAACTTTCCGAGCAGCTGCTTGAGGCAGATAAACAAAAGGATGATTTTCTTGCGCGTACCTCGCATGAATTCAAGACCCCTCTGCACGGCGTGATGAACATATCACGATCCATGCTTGATGATGCGGCAAACCCAGCTACAGCCGAGCAGCGGGAAAAGCTGCAGTTAGTGATTGAAGTTACAAGGAAACTGTCTCAGCTTGTCTATGACATTCTGGACTTATCCAAATTGAAACAGGGAGAATTCAGAATTGCACCTGCGCCAGTAGACGTACGTTCGATTGTAGAGCTGCAGATTCGTTTTTACACCTATCTTTGTGCCGAGAAGGATATTCAGCTTATCAATCAGGTACCAGCGAACTTCCCTTTCGCGTATGCTGATGAAATCAGATTAAGCCAAGTCATTAGTAATTTTCTTGATAACGCGGTCAAACACACAGATCATGGTACCGTTGTGGTCACTGGAAAAGTATGCGGAGGTTCGCTTCAATTGGAGGTCAGGGATACAGGGGCAGGTATTGATCCGAAGGATCTGCCGCATATTTATGAGCCTTTTAAATCCATGGAGGGAACACAGAAGCGCGGTTTCGGGCTGGGGCTGCCGATTGCGAAGCAGCTAATCGATCTGCAGGGAGGGGAGCTTGAAGTTATATCTACGGTTGGGGTGGGCACTACATTTACGTTTACTTTACCGATGGCAGATTCAACTAGGAAGAGTACTCCAGCCCTGCAGCGTTCAACGGAACCTTACAATCTGCCTTTGAAAAAGGAATATTCCTTTTCAACACCTTGGATTATGAATGCCGAAGGTAATCGTACGGTACTAATTGTTGATGATCAGTATGTGAATCTGAAAGTTTTACTCGATGCGCTGCAATCGCTCGATTATCGAGTTATCGCGGTCAAAGACGGATACGAGGCGCTGGAACAGATCAACCAGCCGGGGAGAATAGATCTGGTCATTCTGGATCTGATGATGCCCGGCATGTCTGGATATGAAGTATGTCTGGAAATTCGCAAGCGGTATTCGCTGCTGGAACTGCCTGTGCTCATGGTGACAGCAGCACTGCAGCCGCAGGATAAAGTGGCGGCCTTCCAGGTGGGAGCTAATGATTATTTGCCTAAACCATTTGATCTGGAAGAACTGAAGGCTCGAATTGGAAGTTTGCTTGCCATGAAGGAATCGTTGGGAAGAGCCATACATATGGAGGTGGCGTTCCTTCAATCGCAGATCAAGCCGCACTTTTTATATAATGTTCTTAATAGTATTGTTTCTTCCAGTTATACGGATGTGGAGCGTGCAAGGAACATGATTATCGCGCTGGCGGATTACTTACGTGGGAGCTTTCGATTCAGCAATACGGATGATCGCATCGAATTTGATGAAGAATTCCAACTTATACAAACATATGTGGAGATTGAGCAAACAAGATTCGGTGATCGAATATGTTTCAAATATGACATACCTGAGGAGGCTTATCGTCTGAAAATGCCCCCACTGCTCCTGCAGCCGTTAGTTGAAAATGCAATTCGTCACGGTATTGGAGCACAGATCGAAGGCGGAACAGTACAATTGACAGCATCAAGAGCAGATGGTTTCTGGTTATTTACTATAACCGACGACGGAGTTGGAATTTCACCTGAGCGAATCCATCTGTTCATGGATCCGAATGAATCGAATGTAGAACAAGGTGTAGGCTTGCGGAATATCAATAAACGTTTGAGATTTGAGTATGGTACTTCACTGGAACTTATGAGCGAACCGGGTCGTGGGACGAGTGTTGCTTTTCGTATTCCGGATATGCAGTCTTAAGGGGGAATTTTATATCAAGGGTTCCATCGCATTTGCGATGGAACCTTTTTTTTGTTGGTATGGCTTGTTGTGAACATGAGATGGAATGGATTAGGTGTAAGGGCCGCACGTCACAATCAGGAGTTATGGAGGTTATATGGGTCGAAGTGTGTCGAATTTAGTTGAATTTTAAGGTTTTTTTAAGGTGAAGTCCGTTATGCTGAGCAGAAGTGTATGAATCATACATAGTAAACGAGAAGACGGAGGGATAGATGCGTAATGGACCCTGTAAAAACCTTAATGAAGAGACTCAACAGACATTTTCGAAGAATGGCACACCTGTTCATGGCCATTATTCTTTTTATACCATCCTTGATGGTTGGGGGCAGTATCACATCGGCAGCATCGGGCTGGTCGATCATTGATGGGTATGGAGAAACTGGGATTAACGTGAATCCAGCTATGAGAGGCGAAAAGCCTGCCATAGTGGAATGGAAGGGTGAAATTTATGCGGCATGGCGAGAAACAATTCAAAGTACGCCTACTATTGGTCAAATCCGAGTCAAAAAATTTAATGGCTCGAACTGGGTAAGTGTTGACGGAGGTCACCCAATATATGGTTTGAATTTTGATGTCAACAAAGATGTAGTTTCTCCGGTTCTCGCTGTGTCTAATAACGCTTTGTATTTATCTTGGACAGAGATGAAAACCTCTTCTATTGGCCAAATTCGGGTCAAAAAGTATGACGGTACGAGCTGGAAAAATGCCGAAGGAGAGGGTGCGGAAGGAATTAATGTAAATCCCTCAGTCAATGCTATTAGTTCCAAGTTGACTTCATATAAAGGCGAGTTATACGCCATATGGGGCGAGGCAGCCAAGATCCGCGCCAAGAAATACAATGGTACTACTTGGACAAGCCTTGACGGAGGCGGAACGGAAGGGTTAAACATCACCCCAGACACTGGAGCAGGTGGGCCAGCTATGATTGTGTTTGGCGACGACTTATATGCAATGTGGTCTGAAAGAGCGGCCAATGGTTTTAGTATAGTGCGGGTGAAGAAGTATGATGGTACCAACTGGACTGTGGCTGACGGTGGAGTTGGCTTGAATAAAGTAAGTTGGAATAATGCAATAACTCCAGCTTTAAGTGTTTTCGATGACCATTTGTACGCAGCATGGGTGGAAGCCCGCGGTGGTCAATATAGTACTGATGATCAAATTCGTGTTAAAAAATTTGACGGAACGACTTGGACCAATATTGATGGAGATGGTGAGTATGGTATTAATGTAAATATCGGTATGCGTGCTTTCGAGGTTCAGTTAGCGGGTATGAAAAACGAGTTATATGCCATTTGGTCCGAAAATTCAGGAGAATGGGTAAATGGGGTTCCCGTTTTCAAAATTCGTGTAAAAAAATATAACGGAAATGGATGGGTGCTAGCCGAGAATGGAAGAAATGGTGGTTTGAATGCGTTTGGAACTAAAACCGCCATGAACCCTGCTATCACAGCAATGAATGGAGCACTGTATGCGGTGTGGGACGAGAATGACAGAAAAGTCGTAAATATAAGGGCGGCCCAATTCACACCGCCGCCTCCACCAAGTGTTACCAGTGTGACGATGAGCCCGGTTAGGACAAGTACTATGCAAGGGGGAAGCAGACAGCTATTTGCTGTGGTTAACGCGGTGGGAGAAGCGCCAACAACAGTCCATTGGAGCAGTAGTGACACTACGAACAAAGTTACAGTAAATGCTGCAGGCTTAGTTAACGTGGCACGGGATGCGACACCGGGCGATTACATCATCACGGCTGCTTCCACTTATGACAGCACGAAAACAGCTGCAGCAACCGTTACGGTGACCTATGCACCAGCGGTTCAAAGTATAACCGTTAGTCCGGGTACTGCTAGCCTGATGCAGGGGGAAAGTACGCAGCTAACAGCAGCGGTAACAGCAGTAGGTGGAGCACCAGATACGGTAAGATGGTACAGTGGTGATCTCAGTAATAAAGTAACGGTAGATGCATCGGGGAAGGTTAGTGCGGCACCTGACGCCAGGCCGGGCGACTATATCATTACAGCATCTTCCTCTTATGATACGGGCAAGAGAGAATCGGCGGTTATTACGGTGACGTATGCACCAGCCGTTAATAGTGTCAGTATTAGTCCCGGTACCGACACGATGATGCAGGGAGAGAGCAGACAACTGGTCTCAACCGTAAACGCTGTAGGTGGGGCGGCATCAACAGTAACGTGGGCTAGTAGTGACGTGGATAACAAAGTTGCAGTAAGTGATACAGGCTTCGTAACGGCTGCAGCGGACGCTGTACCGGGAAACTACACCATTACGGCAGCTTCGACGGTAGACAGCAGCAAAGTGGGGACAGCGGTAATTACGGTGACGTATGCGCCAGCAGTAAACGGTGTCAACGTTACGCCTGATCCAGCAAGCATCGTGCAGGGAGATAGCCTGCAGTTAGAGGCAGTTGTTGAGGCAGTTGGAGGAGCTACGACTGATGTAACGTGGAACAGCAGCGACCAAACCGGTAAAGTTACAGTAAGTAATACAGGCTTGGTAGCGGCTGCAGCAGATGCTGTACCGGGTGACTATACGGTGACAGCTGCATCCATTCAAGACGGCAGCAAAACGGGCAGGGCAGCCATAACAGTCACGTATGCACCCGCCATTCACAGCATCACTGTTAATCCGGAAAGTACTACCGTCATGCAGGGAAGTAGCGAACAGCTTACCGCTGTTGTCAATGCGGTGGGCGGAGCCGATCCATCTGTGATGTGGGTAAGTAACGACTCCAGCAGCAAGGTGACGGTGAGCAGCACCGGAAACGTTAGCGTCGCTTCCGATGCCGTGCCGGGGGACTATGTGATTACAGCAGCTTCAGTGTACGATCCAACTAAGGCTGCAGTGTCCATGATCAAGGTGACGTATGCACCCGCCGTGAACAGCGTCATCGTTAATCCGGCTGCGGACAGCCTGATGCAGGGAGAGAGCAGACAGCTGACGGCAGCGGTAGACACCGTAGGCGGAGCCGATATAACGGTGACGTGGAGCAGTAACGATACAGCAAATAAGGTGAAGGTCAGCGATACAGGTTATGTTACGGTAGAGGCCGATGCTGAGCCAGGGGAATATACCATTCTCGCAACTTCCACAGTAGATAACAGCAAAAAAGGGACCATGGTTCTTACGGTAACAGCAGCTCCAACGTATACCATTGCTCCGATTGAAGATCGCACACTGAAATCCATGATGCTCGGGTATGCATCGGGTACTCAGGAAACAAACACCGTTTTCATTCAGCATACAGGTTCTGGGAAGCTGGTCAATTTATCCGTTTCCCTTAGCGGGAATGGTTCGGAAGCCTTTGTTATTACACAGCCAGATACGGAGCTGGCTGCCGGAGAGCAGACCCATTTCACCCTGCATGCCAAAGATGGATTACCAGCAGGAACATATACAGCTGTGGTCACATTAGCAGCAGATCATATGACACCTGTGACTTTCAAAGTCATCCAAGCGGTGAATCTGCCTACTTCCAGCGTTCCGGAAGTGCCAACAGATGTGACTGCGACTCCGGACAGCGGACAAGCTACCGTGAGATTTACAGCACCAGCACATAACGGTGGAAGTCCGATTACGGGATACGAGGTGACTGTGCTGCCAGGCAATGTGATCGTTAAAGGCAGTGCCAGTCCGATTACAGTGACAGGGTTGAGTAACGGGACAAGCTACACGTTTACGGTGAAAGCCATTAACAGTGTGGGCAAAAGCAAAGAGTCGGCTATTTCTAATGTGGTTACGCCTGCAGGAACTTCTGCTCCGCCAACCAGTTCGCCTGTCACACAAGCTCCATCGACTACAGCAGTAACGCCTGTCACACCAACGCCAACAACACCAGCAGTAGCGACGACTGGCGTCGATATTCTGGTTAATGGGAAGGTGGAGAATGCCGGACAAGCGATAACATCCCGGCGTAATCAACAAACCGCGTTAACGATTGTGGTGGATCAGCAGAAGCTGAACGATAGATTGGCCGCTGAGGGGCAGCGCGCGGTTGTTACGATTCCTATTCGCCAAGCGTTTGACGTCTTTGTTGGTGAACTTACTGGTGAAATGATCAGGACAATGGAAGAATATCAAGCTGTACTGGAATTCCAAACAGAACAGGCTTCATACACCGTTCCCGCCGGACAGATCCGTATCGGGGAGATTGCAGGTCAAGTTGGAGGTTCAAACGATCTGCAGGGAATCAAGGTGCAGATCGAAATCGCAGCACCAACATCTGTTCAATCGGAAAATGTATTGCGTGCTGCTGCCCAGAATGAGCTGACACTTGCTGCTCAGCCGCTCGACTTTACAGTTAAAGCTGTATACGGTGACCAATCACTTGAAATCAAAAGTTTTGATGCCTATGTTGAGAGAACGATAGCCATTCCAGATGACATAGATCCGAATAAAATTACAACTGGTGTTGTGGTGGAGCCAGACGGATCAGTTCGTCATGTTCCGACCAAAGTACGTCAAAATAACGGAAGATATGAGGCTGAAATTAACAGCCTCACCAACAGTACTTATGCAGTGGTATGGCATCCGATGCAATTTGAGGACGTAACCAATCATTGGAGTAAAGACGCTGTGAATGATATGGGATCTCGGATGATTGTGGAAGGCGTCGGGAATGGCAGCTTTAGTCCTGACCGAGCCGTGACCCGTGCAGAGTTCACCGCAGTAGTTGTCCGTGGTCTAGGACTTCGTCCGGAGAATGGGGCATCCCCATTTATGGATATGCACAATGAGGATTGGTACAATGGTGCTGTTCGTACAGCATATGCATACAGACTAATTAACGGTTTTGAGGATGGTACCTTCCACCCTAACGAAACCATTACTAGAGAACAGGCAATGGTCATTTTGGCCAAAGCAATGAAGATTACTGGGCTAAAAGACAGTTTGAACTCATCCACTGTGGATGAAGCACTTCAGATGTTCCAAGATGAGACTGCTGTATCCTCCTGGGCACGAACCAGTGCAGCAGATAGCGTGAAGTCCGGTCTTGTGCAGGGGCGCAGCCAGTCATTACTTGTACCTAAGGGTAAGATTACACGCGCCGAGATTGCGGCGATCATGCAGAGATTACTGCAGAAGTCAGATCTAATCTAAGTGGAGATCGTTGGAATTTAGGGTGGATAATATAAGCTGTAACGTATGAAAACTAGAATAGCGGAACGAGGAATAATGACTCCTTGTTCCGCTTTTTTATAGTTTGATTTTATAAGAATATGATGCTTCTCTCGAGGGTGTGATATAATCGTTCTGCAGATCATGAACTATTTCAGGATAAAGAATTTTCCTAGTATGCATAGAGAGGTTTTAGAAATGACACAAACCAATTTTTGGCGTGAATTACCGCGTCCATTTTTTATACTCGCGCCGATGGAAGATGTGACGGATGTTGTATTCCGGCATGTCGTCAGTGAGGCGGGCAGACCGGATGTGTTCTTTACCGAGTTTGCGAATACAGAAAGTTACTGTCACCCGGAGGGCAGCAAGAGTGTGCGCGGACGATTGACCTTTACAGAAGATGAACAGCCAATTGTGGCACATATTTGGGGAGACAAGCCGGAGTTCTTTCGCGAGATGAGCATGGGGATGGCGAAAGAAGGGTTCAGCGGCATCGACATTAATATGGGATGTCCTGTAGCCAATGTGGCGGAGAACGGCAAAGGAAGCGGCTTGATCTGCCGTCCAGCTCTTGCGGCGGAGATCATTCAGGCAGCGAAAGCCGGGGGCCTGCCGGTCAGCGTCAAAACAAGACTTGGTTTCACCGAGATCGATGAATGGCGGGACTGGTTAACCCATATTTTGCAGCAGGACATTGTGAATCTATCCATTCACCTGCGCACGAGAGAAGAAATGAGCAAGGTGGATGCCCACTGGGAGCTGATTCCCGAGATCAAAAAACTGCGGGATGAGATCGCTCCGAATACGCTGCTTACCATCAACGGGGATATCCTTGACCGCGAGATGGGTCTGAAGCTGGCAGCGCAGTACGGTGTAGATGGCATTATGATTGGGCGAGGCATTTTCCAGAATCCGTTTGCCTTTGAGAAGGAGCCGCGGGAGCATACCACGGAGGAGTTCCTTCACCTGCTGCGGCTGCATCTGGATCTGCATGATCAATATGCGGAACAGGAACCTCGTTCGTTCAGTCCGCTGGCCCGCTTTTTCAAAATCTATGTTCGCGGATTCCGCGGTGCAAGTGAGCTGAGAGGTAACTTGATGAACGCTAAAACAACCGCTAAAGTACGCGAACTGCTTGATGAGTTCGCCAAGAACAGTTCAGTTGGGGCAGATGAGCAGGAGCGCTAAATGGGATATACGTTTAGATAGAGGACATAGCCGTTAAGGCTATGTTTTTCTTATAAAGATAAGGCTTGTTTACAATTAATTGAAAAAGGAGGTCGTTATATATGTCCTGGAGCAAATTAAAGCAGCAGCTGGAAAGTTTCCTTAGTCCCGCATTGGCAGGAACAGTGGCTTTTCGGGCGACCAGCTATCGCTATTCTCCTGATAAATCAGGGAGCTGTTACCTGACTGTAGATCAGAAAAATATCCTCAATATGGCGGATACGACGACACCCATCCGGTGGTATCAGACCGATCAGGAGATTAAGAATGACGCCAATATCATCATTCCCGTAAGTGTAGAAGAGATTGAAGCGATACGCAAAGAAGCCAAAGGGGCTGTCCCCGAGGAACGTCTTGAGATCATGGTGCGCGGCCGAAAAAGCACATCTCATGCCAAAGAGCTGTTAGCGGCTCAGACGGCGTTAAGCAAATCCAATTTCACTGCGACAGCAACTGCGTTTTTAGCGACTTCCATCGAGGACAATCTAGAGAGCAAGGACATCCTGCTCAACATTTTGGCGCTCATCGACAGACGAGTAGGCAAGAAACGCATTCTGAACATGTCCGAGTCGATTAAAATGAAGCATTCTGCCGTACAGTATTTCTATGAACTGCGCCGCAGAACGGTGTGAAATTTGAATTTTGCATGTTAACCATTGTGATGGAACTCCAACTAAAATTGGAGTTTTTTTATTAAGAGGTTGTAGTGCTCAAAAGCTCCAAAGTTGAGAAAGTAATGCAGATTGAATTGGAACAAAATACAGTTGTTATGCTGTACTATTTGTTGTTTTTATACGGCAGCGAAGTTAAAATGAAATAGGAACGTACGTTTTGTTTCGTTGGTGTTTTTACATATTCGGGGATTGCAGTGGTTGAGCTTATGAAGGGTGGACACGTTGATGATACGATTAACCAAACATCAAGCCAGACAGTTTATATTGTTGAAGCATGGGCTAATAGGTGGTTACCGATACATTGGTAAATCAGGAGTTATGGATTTCATAAGACAGGTTGGCTGCATTCAATATGATCCGATCGATATCTGTGGGAAGAACGCCGAGTTAGTACTGCAGTCACGCATCAGCGGCTTCAGCAAGAATATGCTGAGCGAGCTGCTGTATCAGGACCGATTGCTGATCGATTATCCCGACAAGAATCTCGCTATAATTCCGGCTCAGGACTGGCCTTATTTCGAACGTTACAGACAAGCCGCCAGGCAGCATGCGGAAAGCTATCCCCAAATGGAGACAATGACAAGACAAGTAAGAGCCCACATACAGGAGGTTGGTCCGGTCAGTTCAAATGAATTAAATGCACTGCAGCTAGAAGGAGATTTCACTTGGCGTTCAGCCATTCACTGGAGTAGTGGCAGCAATGCTGCACGCTCGGTGCTGGAACAGATGTATTCGACAGGTGAACTCGTGATCCATCATAAAAAAGGCACACGTAAATATTATGATATAGCTGAGAAACACATACGGGCTGATGTGCTGCATGCACCCGAGCCGCTGCTGACCGAATTGGATCATCACAAGTGGAGAGTATTGCGCCGAATCGGTGCTGTTGGTTTACTGTGGAACCGTGCATCCGATGCCTGGCTTAACATATGGGGACTAAAAACGGAGCAGCGCAGCAAAGCTTTTCATGAGCTGATGCTGGAGAAGTGTATCGCTGCTGTCGAGGTAGAACAGATGAAGGAGCCATTATATTGTCTGGCTGCAGACTTACCACTTATCGAGCACGTACTGCAAAATCCGGAGTTACAAAAGCGCTGCGAATTGATTGCCCCGCTCGATAACTTATTGTGGGATAGAAAGTTAATTCATGAATTGTTTGATTTCGAATACAAATGGGAAATATACACGCCTGCTCTCAAACGGAAATTCGGTTATTATGTGCTGCCTTTATTGTATGGAGATCGGTTTATCGGAAGAGCTGAGATTACCGTGGAACGTAAATTCGAAAGGCTGGTTGTTAAACATGTCTGGTACGAAAAAGACATCAAGCTAACCGAAGAACTTGTAACCGTAGTGAGGGAATGTTTCGAACGGTTTTCGATATTTAATCACTGTGAGACCATTTTGATAGAGAGTTAAGGACTGTTCTTAAAGGTAGGTTGAAAACAAACCTGAATGTCATATTTGATATAGCCTGAAGCTATAACCAGTCATATTATTTTGGTATCTCTTCTAACCCTGCTCAGCGTGATATGATAATCATATACAACGAGGGGGTTATTTACATGACAGACAAGTTTCAGATCGTGGGAAGTTTATTGCGGCCGGAAGAGCTGTTGACATATAAGACACAGATTGAACACCGAGATGATATCCAGTACCCATTCTATGAGAACTTTGAAGGATACCAGCAGTGTGAGACCAAGGCGATTGAACAAGTGATCCAAAAAGAAATCGAAAATGATCTGTCCGTCATCACGGACGGTGAGTTCTCCAAATCCATGTGGCATCTCGACTTTGTCTGGGGCTTTGGCGGAGTGGAGCGTTATATCGCGGATCATGGGTACTTTTTCCGGGATGTGGACGGCACTTCCAAATATGAAACACGCAAAGACATCGGGCTGCGCATTACGGGCACACTGAGCGGCAGGAATCATCATTTCATTCAACTGTTCAAACAGCTGCAGGATCAAGCGGGTGACCAGCAGACTAAACTCTGCATCCCGTCACCGTCCCATATTTTCGGTGAGCTGTCATGGTCGGACAACATCGGAGGTAAAGATGCGGTGTATCAGAATACACAGGAACTGAAGGCGGGTCTGGTGAATGCCTACAAGGAGTTTGTACAGGAGTTTGCCGCTGCAGGCGGGACAATTTTGCAGATGGACGACTGTTTGTGGGAGCTGTTTGCAGATGACAATCCGAACTCGCCGTTTACCGGGGAGCATATTAATCAAGAGGAAGTCCAGGGTCTCGCCACGGAGTTTATTGATATTAACAATACGGTCATTGACTTCGGTCACAGCCTGGGTCTGAAAATGTGGACACATAACTGCCGCGGCAACTATGATTCCCGCAACATGGGTGGCGGGTCGTATGCGAAGATTGCGAATCTGTTCCTGAAGCAGTTGAAGTATGACCGCTTCTTCCTGGAGTGGGATGATGACCGCGCAGGTTCCATCGAAGCGCTGGAAGTGTTCAAGGACAGACCGGATACGGAAATTGTACTGGGACTGCTGTCTTCCAAAACGAGCACACTCGACGATGAAGAACGCGTAGTGCGCCTGCTGGACGAAGCATCCAAAATCATCGACAAGGACAGATTGCTGCTGTCTCATCAGTGCGGATTTGCCTCTTGCGATGGGGGGAACGAACTGAGCGAAGCGCAGCAGTGGGCGAAGATTCATCAGGGTCAGCAGATTGCGAAGCAGTACTGGGGTAGCTGATTCCCATCCACGCGTAGACATAAACCTTAAACATCATTGCCATAGGTATTGAACAATGCCGCTCAAACGGGTAGACCCTAAATAAATACGTGAAGCCTTTGATACAGCGATCTTTTCCAAGCAGCATTTGGGAAAGGTCGCTTTTTTAATGTGAAAAAGGAAATCCAAAAATCGGAGGAATGCTGCTGCTCTCCAGGTTATTCTGTCATCGGAGTGGGCTGGGGGACATCATGAGTTCAACTGATGTAGATTCCCGCAGCGATACACATTCGTTAACTTGTGATCGTTATGTCGGCATTGTGATTCTTCTCACTTTCCTGACCTGACATCTGCTCTACACTTAGGCATGTAGATAGGGGGAAAGTGGATGATGATGCCGCAGCTCGAAGCCCAAAAGCAGCAGATAAGACCGCAGATGAAGCCGCGTGATTATAGCAGATATCCCTTCATTGTGATCTGGGAGGTGACGCGGGCATGTGCACTGAAATGTCTGCATTGTCGTGCCGAAGCCCAGTATCGAGCGGACCCGAGGCAGCTGACTACAGAACAGGGGAAACGGCTGATTGATGACATCGCTGCTTTGGAGGAGCAGCCGCTGTTTGTCTTTACCGGCGGAGATCCGTTAATGCGGCCTGATCTGTTTGAACTGGCGGACTATGCGATCCGGGAGAAGGGGCTGCCTGTGTCCATGACGCCCAGCGCTACCCCGAAGGTCACTCAAGCGGCAATTATGCAGGCCAAGAAAGTGGGTTTATCCCGCTGGGCGTTCAGCCTGGACGGGTCAACAGCCGAGATCCACGATCATTTTCGCGGAACGAGAGGTTCGTATGATCTGACGATGAGGGGAATCCGGTTTCTTCAGGAAGCAAACATTCCAATTCAGATTAACACAACGGTATCCAGATATAACCTTCAAGATCTGGATGCAATCAGCCGCAAGGTGAAGGAGATGGGCGTTGTGCTGTGGAGTCTTTTTTTCCTCATTCCGACAGGCAGAGCCCGGGAGAAGGATATGATCACGCCGGAAGAGCATGAACAGGTTATGAAATGGATGGTGCAGCTTGCTCATGAGATGCCTTACGGCGTGAAATCAACGGAGGCACCACACTACAGAAGAGTAATGATGCAGCAGCGGGCAGCGGCAGAGCAGCAAATAAAGCAGCGGTTAGCGCAGAGCTCGGAATTCAACTTGGGACGTCATTCGGAAGTAGAATTAAGGCCAGATACGGGGCGATTTTCAGAAGACAACGCAGATCAAAATGCAGGTTCAGCCCTCTCCAAACACAAAGATTTGCTGGGACGCGCACCGCAAGGGGTTAATGATGGGGACGGATTTGTGTTTATCAGTCATACGGGTGATGTCTATCCCAGCGGTTTCCTGCCTGTGGTGTGCGGTAATGTGAAAGATGAATCACTGATGGATGTATACAGAAACTCACCTGTGATGCAGACACTTAGAGATAAGTCGAAGCTGCAGGGTAAATGCGGCGTGTGCGAGTACAAAACGATGTGCGGAGGCTCCAGAGCAAGAGCGTATGCAGTTACAGGAGATTATATGGCTGGTGATCCGGCATGTGCCTACATTCCGGCAGCGCTGCGATAAAGTTTATATGGCGGGAAGTGTAACATGGAGAATCAACACAGGAAACAAGTCGTCATCGCTGGCGGCGGTATTACCGGATTAAGCGCAGCCTATTATGTGGAGCAGTTTTGCAGGGCAAACGATGTAACAGCAGATATTGTCATAGTGGAAAAAAAAGATCGATTCGGCGGGCATGTGCACACCGGTAAAAGGGATGGATTTGTGATCGAACGGGGACCCGATTCTTTTCTCGCACGCAAAACGTCTATCATTGAGCTTATGCATGAGCTTGACATGGGGGAAGAAATCGTCGGTACGCGGCCGGGAGTATCTCACAGTTACATCGCCTATCGGAACAAGCTGCATCCAATCCCGGATGGTTTCATGCTCGGAGTACCCACGAAATGGAAACCGTTTATAACTACCCGACTGTTATCACTGCGGGGTAAAGTGCGCGCTGCGGCTGATCTTGTTTTGCCGCGACGGTCAAGCCCACAGGATGAATCACTGGGTCAGCTGCTGCGCAGACGACTCGGCGATGAAGTATTGGAACAGATTGCCGAGCCGCTTCTGGCAGGCATCTATGCGGGTAATGCAGATGGACTGAGTGTGCAGGCAACCTTTCCGATGCTGCAGGAAACGGAGCAGAAACATCGCAGCCTGATTGTAGGCATGCTTGGGGTGAGAAAAAGTCGAGTACCGAAGCAAGCAGCCAAGCCTGCAGCCGGCGCAGCTGTGAAATCTGTATCACAACCAGCGGGCACGGCTTCGAGAAGCATGTTTTTAAGTGCAAGCGGTGGACTGGAGAGCGTGGTCACCCAACTTGAGCAGGCACTGGCTTCAACGTCCACAGTGCGGCTGATCAGGAAGACGGAAGTCATTCAAGTGACCAAAACGGATACAACCCCAAACACTCATAGAGGCCGATATAAGATCCATTTAAGCAGCGGCTCTTCACTTGCAGCGGATGCAGTTGTGATCGCCGCACCTGCCTATGCAGCAGCGGATATGTTGTCACATGAGCATGATTCGATTGCAGAATACCTGCGTTCGATTCCTTATGCTTCTGTAATAAACGTTGTACTCGCTTATCGTGAACAGGATGTGGGTGTTTCCCTTCAAGCGTCCGGCTTTGTCGTACCGCGCAAGGAGGAACGTAAAATCACTGCCTGCACTTGGACGTCGAGCAAGTGGGCACATACAGCCCCCGAAGGTCATGTTCTTATGCGGGCATATGTAGGTAAATATGGTCGTGATTCAATGAGCCAGCAGCTTGCCGATGACGATATTATTGCTGAAGTCCGTCGTGAATTACAGGAAACGATGGGCATTTCGGCACAGCCCATCTTCACAGAGATTAATCGTTTACCGCATTCCATGCCCCAGTATCAAGTCGGACATCTGGAACGAATCGGAGAAGTTGAGAAGCTGCTGGAAGATGTTATGCCGGGAGTATACGTTGGTGGCGGAGGTTACCGGGGAATCGGTGTTCCGGACTGCATTTCACAAGGCAGGGTTATGGCGGAGAAAGTGATTGCCGCGTTGCTGGACAGATAAACATATAGAAGCGGCAGCCTGTCCCGAAACATCGGATAGAGCTGCCGCTTCTTTGTTGTCAGGGCACTAAGTTTCCTTACGCCGAGATGATCTGCTCAAGGATTATATTCTCATAATCAATGGATTTTGATCAGGCTATTTCGCATGAGCCTGCTGCGCCAGCCATTCTTTTTTCAATATCGCATATTGATACGTGTTCTCGTATTTCGGCGTGCCGTCCTCATTTTTGACGAAAGAAATAAATTCCAGAAATAGTCCTTCCCGGCGCATGCCTAATTTCTCACACAGCTTCTGAGACCGGAAGTTATCGTCTTCTACATAAGCGTATATTCGCCGAATTCCCTGTTCCATAAAGAGGTGTTCCATGAAAGCACGAGCACTCTCACTGGCATATCCTTTTCCCTCGAACCTTCCGTTAAAATTCCAGCCGATACTATACGTATCTGAATCTGATTTTGAGTCTGGATTCGAATTGGAATCCGAATCGGAATCCGAATCTGGATCATGGCCTTCTGTCATACCGAACAGCTCTCCAATGATTTCGCTGCTGTCTTTCAGGCAGACGGCGATATGGGAGTCATCCTTGCTTCGTTTCTCTACCTCTGCGGCTGCTTCCTCAAGTGTCGACATCTGATGATCCATAAAGCAGTTCACTCGTGGATTCGCAGTATACTCGAGCAATCCGGCAGCGTCCGATGCGGTAAAATTACGTAAAATCAATCGATTAGTTTCGATCGT
The DNA here is from genome assembly GCF_038595045.1 of Paenibacillus sp. FSL R7-0652. Lineage (NCBI taxonomy): Bacteria > Bacillati > Bacillota > Bacilli > Caryophanales > Paenibacillaceae > Paenibacillus > Paenibacillus sp. FSL R7-0652. Next base: position 910,714 of record NZ_CP152001.1, read on the forward strand.
TTGCATATATGATTCCTCCAATTAGATTCGCGTGATATTCATTATCCTTTTTTGGGCGCCAAGTCTCTCGGCTTAACTATAGCCGGTGCGGCTTTGGCTTTGATCGGCGTGCTGACTTCCTTTGTCCCGATTGTCTCATGAATTTCAATAATCTCATCTATCTTATTCGTTTTATCTGCTTTGGAAAATAGATTCATTAATTTGTCCTTATAGATATATCCGAATATAAATCCAACTACAGCGATAACCGAAATGACGATGGCGATCGTGTACTGCTGCATATGCAAATTGGAACCTACCGCGGCTGATGCGATAATCCAGGGCAGACGACCAACCAACAGGATGGTGAAGAAGCGTAACGAACTGATCGATGTTAGCGCAGCGACAAATACAAGCATGTCTTTGGGCAGACCAGGGATAAGGAAAAAGATAAACAGAAAAGCGGTAAATTTCCGCTCATCATGCATGAACGACATCCATTTCACATTTTGCTTCTGCAGCAGGCGCGATATAAAATCACGACCGATAAAACGGGTGAAATAGAAGGCAATCGCTGATCCTATGATCAGACCGACCGTTGTATAAAAGGAACCGATTATAGAACCGTAGATATACCCCCCGGCAATCTGTACGACCTCTCCGGGAATAGGTGCAACGACAATCTGTAGAATTTGAAATAAAATAAACATGATCGGGCCCCAGTGTCCCGTTGAATGAATATAGGCTCTGAAATTGTCCATTGACGACATGATTTTAATAATAGCTGGTGCGTAATAGATCAGTAGACCCGTGGACAAGACAGCGATCAGACCAAGCAGTACTTTCATCACGATACGTTTTGAAGTTTGCGGCATAGCTGAAGACTCCTTTGTGTAATGACTTTGACTATTAATATTATAAATCGAAATCATGAAGAGATACCTACTGAAGTTCTGAAGAATTCTTAAGACGATCCTGGTCCGCTGGCTCTGGTGAAACGCGCAGACTATACTGAAATGAACGGAGGGATTTGGTATGAATAACAACAAGCAGATTTTGATCGCAGATGATAATAGTGAAATTCGTGAAATCGTGAAGATTTTGCTCGAAAGTGAGAATTACGAGGTCATTGAAGCTGTAGACGGCCAAGATGCGATTGATAAAGTAACGGAGGAGACCGATCTTATCATTCTGGATATGATGATGCCTAACAAGTCGGGACTCAAGGCGTGTCTGGAGATTCGCGAAAAAACAAGTGCACCGATCCTGTTCCTTACTGCCAAAACACAGGATTCGGATAAACAATTAGCATTCTCGTCCGGGAGCGATGATTTTCTGTCCAAACCCTTCTCGTATACCGAGCTTGTAGCAAGAGTCAAAGCACTGCTTCGCAGATATTATGTGTATCGGGGTAAGGAGAAGGTCGAAGAGTCCGAGCATATTGTGGTGAAGGATCTGACGATTCATCAGGATTCCAAATCTGTCTTTATCGGCGATAAGGAAATCTCGCTGACGGACATTGAATATCAAATTTTGATGCTGCTGGCATCGAAACGCAGAAAGGTGTTTTCAGCCGAAAATATCTATGAGAGCGTGTGGCAGCAGCCTTATTTTTATACATGCAATAACACGGTGATGGTTCACATTCGTAATCTGAGAAACAAGCTGGAGGATGACCCGCAGCAGCCTAAATATGTGAAGACGGTTTGGGGGAAGGGGTACAAAATTGAATAAACTGCTCATCGGAAAGAAACTGAAGCTCAAGCTGGTGCTTGCGATTATTCTCTCCCTGATCGCTGCCGTTGGTATATTCATCGTGTTACAGGTGGTTGGCGAGACAGCGCTCGACAGTTATTTAAACAAGTCGACTTTTATAGAAAACAGGCAGCGGGATGCGCTCGAACGATTTCAAACGATGGTAAGCAGCGAGCATTTGTCCGCTCAGGATCAAGATAGGCTGACGGAATGGATTCGTGGGGAACGGTATTTGGAGCTGTTTATGTTTGAACAGGATAAGTTGATTTATGCTTCCAACACCGAGGTGAATTCTGCCATTAATGAAGAGCTGTTAGCTCAGTTATTACCGTCCAGAACACCAATAACGGCGGTCCAGTTTGCGGATAAGACGGTACAGATTTATTTGGTTGGTTTCTACGAATATCAATACTATAACCTGCTGCTGGTCTTGACTGTGTTCGCTGCTTTGATTGCGTTTATTATTATTTTCCTGCTGATCGTTAATCGGAAAGTATCGTATATTGGCAAGCTGGAACGCGAGATTAAAATACTGGAAGGTGGCAATCTGGATTATCGAATCACGGTATCCGGCAAAGATGAGTTGTCATCGCTGGCATGGAGTATTGATGAGATGCGGAAATCTTTTGTGGAGCGACTTGGCAGTGAGGAAAGGGTGAGAACTGCGAATCGGGAGTTGATTACGGCAATATCTCATGATTTGCGCACACCGCTCACGATTCTGCTTGGATACATGGACATTATTGAACTGGGCAAATACAAGACACAAGAGGATTTGCACCAGTATATTCACAATAGTCGGGAGAAGGCTTATCAGATCAAAATTTTATCGGACAAGCTGTTCGAGTACTTCACCGTATCCTCTGCGTCAGAGGAGGAGGAAGTAGAATTTGAGATCTATGATGGGCGGGAGTTGATCGATCAACTCTTGGATGAGCAGCTCGCCGTAATGGAAGAGTTCGATGTTCACATCCAACCCAAACATGCGGAGCAGCCTTTTTTGCTGGAGATGAATCTCGTAGCTATTCGCCGGGTGTTTGATAATATTTTCTCCAATATAAAGAAATATGCGGATCGTTCTCATCCAATTGATATCGAGTTATGCATCAGACAGCAAATCTTAATCATGACAGCTCGGAACCAGATTAGACCTGTCGATAAAACGAAGGATAGCAGCGAGATTGGACTGGTCAGCTGTCAGAAAATAATAGACCAGCATAACGGAACATTGAAGGTATCTCGGCAAGCGGACACCTTTACCTTACAGATCGAACTGCCCGTTATTTTCAATAAAGAAGATCGGAAGTCGTATTGGGACCAGGGAAACGAGGAATTTAGGCAGAAATAATACATTCCCGCATGTTCGATGAAACTTCCAGGTGTTAGGAAGGGTTATATAAGAGAGAAGCAGCAGAGGTAAGAAGTGTAAATAAGAACGAAAATAAAGTGGAAGTACAAGTAAGAACCACAATGTGAGGGGAGAGACTTCATGAAGAACAATCATACTCCGCTGAGTAAACAACTGGTTTTACAGCAATTGGACTCGCTTGGTTATTCGAACCGAATGAAAGAGATTGCCCGGCTGGGACGGAATCATCCGGCTCCTGAAAATTATGCTGCGCTGCTGATCGAGCTGCTGGATGGCGGAACTGCTTACGAGGCACATCTGGCGTTGACTGGCGCTGGTGCGGTACAGAATGCGCAGGTCGTTATACATGCACTGAAGCATCCCAAAGCCGGCGTTAGAGGCCGGGCAGCCGGGATGCTGGCGGATGTGGTCACCGATCCGGGTTATGCCATTGAATCCGAGATCGTGTCCATGTCGTATCACTGCCGTCATCTGCTGCTGCGAAGCATTGTGAAATATAACAGACAGGACTGGGCAGAACGATTGCTGCCGATTGTATTGGAACGCTGGGGTGCAAAAGAAGCGGTTCTACTGCTGTACATATGCGGTGAAGAAACGGTCCGTGCGCAGCTTCCGAAGCTGGGATATGCCATTCGTAACTGGCGAATCATCACGACCCGTTACCCGGATCTGGTCTCCGCGTATCTGAAGGATGCCCTGAACAAGACTGCGGACAGTGGAAAGTCCAGTGTATGGTACATGATGAGTACAGCGGTAGAGAAGCTGGGTGTGTTCAGGCCATCCGCTCTATTGGACTTTGCGCTGCAGTATGGCCCGGAAGAGCTGATTCACCCTGTTATTAAAGATCAATTGGGCATTCTGATCCAGACGAGTCCTGAGCGTGTATTCGAACTTCTGACACGGGAGAAGACAAGGGCATATCTGCTGAACCATGGAATTCCGGCGGGCGTGTTGAAAAAAAGAAGATACTTCACCTCAGCCCAGTGGACCGCACTGGTAACGATGCTTGCAGAGGCACCTTATCAAGTGGCTAAGGTACTTGATACCCTTGCGCCATCCATCCGTGAAGCGCTGTTTGATGCGGCATACCCGGAACAGGAACGTAAGACGCGCATGTTCCCCACGGCTCTGCTCGATGTGCTGCCGCATCAGCTGCGCGACAAGGAAGCGGCCCGGATGCTAATGCTGCGTGAAATTCGGGAAGACCGGGGCAGAACACTGGAAATGACAGCACGTCGTCTAATTGCCGAAGCAAGAAAAACGCTGGAGCAGTCGGTTCAGGTATCCAATGCGGATGAGCGCGCTTTGGCATATTCCCGTCTTATTCAGAGCACGGCTCTATCCCGGCGCGGGATGGAGGAGACATTACACTTCCTGACAAGGGTGAAGAACGATCAGGACCCGGTACGCTTTACGGTCATGTCCGAATTGTCGAACTGTCCTGTTCCGATGTTCCAGGAAGAGCACATAGATCATCTGACTATACTGTTGGACAGTGTCATTGACGCCAGAGACACTTCGTACGGAACGAGAACGGCAGCGGAGAAGCTTGCTTTTGCTATCCTGCGAGAGCATGCACAGGACCCGGAATGTCGGCTGTTCCAATTTGCACTGCAAACGCTTAAGAGAATGGCTATGCGTGACGGACAATTTATGCTGTTTGCCAGGGATTGGGACAGCCTGCCTCAGACCGCATTAGAGACGCTGTTTGATGAGATCTATGCCTTGGGTATTGAAGCAAATAAACGGGAGAGTGACTATGTCGTCCTGCGGATGGCAGATGCATTTGGCAAAGCGATTGATCGTTTGCCTAAACTCCATGAACTGCTGGAGGAATTGGTGCAAGGTAAGAAGTCGGCTGCTCAAGCGGTCCGGTACTGGTTAGCACCATACAAGACAAGGGATGCACGTGTGAGGAAACTTCTGGACCTTGATCCGACCTTTATTTCGTTCTATGAAGTGTTTAAACATCTGCACCTGAAACGTCAGGAGTGGCTGGACCCGTTTATCTCCGGCAAAGTGATTAAAGGTAGGCATTTATCGGGTAAAACGATCTATCTCGTGCCAGCCTATGACGGATTTTACCGCTGGCTTCCGCGTCAGCAGCAGGCGCTGGCTTTGCTGCTTGAGCGTGCTGCGCAGGACGGCAAACGAAGTTTTCATGAACGTGCAAATGCGATGCGAAGTTTGGCGGGCATGCCGGATTACCGCTCGAATCCGCTGCTGGAAAAGATGCTGCAGGAGCCGGAAATACATATTGTTGAGGCAGCGCTGCATGCTTTTTCATTAGCGGAGGAACCGGAAGAGGCGCTTCCGGTGCTCTTAGATCATCTGGATGGGGACCGTGCACGAGTCGCGATGTATTCCATTCCGAAGTGTGCACGCAGGGTAAGCCCTGCGCTGCTCACTTCACTGCTCTCGAAACTTCTGGATCGTGAGAAGCTGAAGATCACGGTAAGGAAGGAAGCGGTTCGACTGCTGGGAGCGTATAAGAGCAGTGAGAGCATGACACTACTCGTCCGGGAGTACGAGAAGCCGAACAGGCATAAGGACGTCATTATTGCCATCGGTCACGCTGCCAGACAGTGTCTGGATGATGAGCGAAGCTGGGCGATGATGAGTGTCATGGCATCCTCTTCTGACAGGGACATCGCCCGAAGCCTGCTGAATCAATATCCAGATGAACTTCCGGTGGAAGCGCGTTTGCGATACTTACAATGGATTACTGAAATAGCGAGTCATTATGATCCGATGGTATCGATGGAAGCTTTCCATGCTATGGCTCGGTGGGGACATGTGAGTGCAGAGACTATAGCGGATTGTGCCGTAAAAGCACTGATTGATCTGCAGCATGGTACACACTGGAAAGCAGCGCTGCATGCTCTTGTCACGGTTTGTGTGGACGGGAAAGTCAATGATCAGGTCGTGCATGTGATCCGCCATTTGGCAGATGCACAGGTTCAGAGCGAATGGAATGCAGGCAGTGAGAGAGATTTGCCGCATCGCCAGCGTTTGCTGGAGTTGATTGATCGACTTGTTTCGTTAACTCCGTCTGTAAGAAGCAGGCTTGTACCATTATATGCATTGATAATTGAGGCCCTTCAGCCATTTGAAACCTTGAAACTGGCGTTAACTCGACTGCATTTGGCTGCGGTTGACTGGGGCCAGCCGGAACAGGCGGTAGATCGACTGCAAAGAGTCATAGATATCGTAAATGCCCATGGGCATGTCCTGGAATCGGTGGATCGCCAGGTACAGCAAACTGTGATGGTCAGCAAAGGAGACTGGAAACCGGAACAGCTTCTTCGCATTGTAGATTTGCTGCAGGTACGGCCGGATATGCCTTCCTCCTATATGGAGCTGACCCTGCTGAAAATTGCGGGAGAGGTTTTATTATGGAATGAGGATTGCCGTAATCGTCTAAGAAATTACAGGCAGCATAAGCATGAAGCGGTTCGGCTGCGGGCGCTGGACAGCTGGACGACTCTTGAATAACATAACAGGAAAGCGGTACAGACATTATTCTGTACCGCTTTTTGGGATGAAGACATTTTATGAAAAAACGTTCGGTGATGGTTTAGTTCCCCGCATTGATAGAATCAAACATCTGCTCTTCATACTTCAGCACACTTTCACTTCCCGGCTTGGCCGCTCCAGTGTATACATTTTTGGTATTGTGGTAGAAAGCTTCAGCAAAATCTCTGAGCAGGCTGTTATCATGATGCTCCAGAGCCATGGCTTGAAACATGCTGCTTAACATTATTGGTCATTTGAATAATCGTCGAGATATTTCAGATTAAGAAACTCATTGAGAATATGTACTTTGAATTCCTCAAGTTCTTCAGCAGTCGGGGTATATCCCTCAGCCAGCTTTTCTACAGCGGCAGCTTTTTCCTTAGGGGATTGCTGGTTGTTTGCAATTTCATTAATCTGCTCTTCCCAGGCAGAAGCAGAAGTTTCCAAGACAGCAGCAGGAGATGACGTGTTACTCTCCCCTCCAGTGTAGAACATCAAAGTCGTAAACGTGTACATCAGGAATGATATCATAAACATAATCTCTTTCATTTTTTCCCTCCAATGGATATGTATATAGGATAGTTTATCAGAGGTTTGAATAATCTGCCATGTGATTCATGTTGAATCGAACATGTAAAACAAATCATTTTTAGAGGGCAAAGAATGAATTTACTTTAAAGCGGAGAAGTGTTAGTATTTGGTGGAAAATGGTAGGGGAAACACATGAATATTTCTACTAAACGATCTGCACTTAAGGAGGCATCCCGTATTGAACATCCTATTAGTCGTAGATATTGTGCTCAGCGGCCGAGGTGGAATGGAGACAGCCCTGTCATTAATTTATCATGAGCTTAAGCCTAAGCATGATATAACGGTGATTCTGAGAGGGGAATCCGAAGATCAAGCCTGGGAAAAGGGAATGAACACGATCGCTTTGTCTAGGAAAATTAGCGATTTCATTCCAAAGCATATTCTGTTCAATATGTATTCTGCTGCCTTGGCGAACGTCATTAAAGAACTTCCGAGAGCAGATATCATCGTCTCCACAGGGGCCATTGGCGTTAAGGCTTCATCGCTGGCGGTCGCACGATTAAATATGCAGGTGCCTGTCGTTAGCTGGCTTCATTTCAACTTGGACTTTTACTATCAATTCTTCGAAGATTTACGGGCGGCGGACGGCCATCTGGCAATCAGTCAAGGTAACCTGAGAGACCTGCACTGTGTTTTTCCTGAGAAACAGAACAAGCTGGTCTATAATCCTGTGAAGTTTGATGATATTCCGTATGTGAGCAGATCGGCTCACCCTGTATTTTTGGTTGTGGGAAGGCTGGCCAAAGTAAAAAATGTGGATCATATCTTAAAGGCCCTGTCTCCTTTACAGCAGAAATATTTTGAATTACACATCATCGGTGATGGTGAACAATATGAACCTTTACAAGAACTGTCCTGTCAATTGGGGCTGCAGCATCATATTGTATGGCATGGCTGGCAGCAAAATCCATGGGATGCTGTGCACAGCGCTGCTTCATTAATTCTGGCTTCCGATACAGAACCGTTCGGGCTCGTTCTGATTGAAGCTCTTTCAAGGGGCATTCCGGTGATCTCCAGCAGCTGCAATTACGGACCAAGAGAGATTGTGAATGACAGCAATGGTTGGCTGTATGAACCCGGGAATCTGGGGCAATTGACGTCTATTTTGAACGGCGTTATGCAGGGTGATCTGACGCTTCCTGCACCTGAGACCTGCAGAGAATCGGTTAAAGGTTATGCGGTTCAACGCATTGCAGTACGTTTTGAACAGGCGCTTCAGGACATTGCAGTGTCTCGATCTGTACAGCAGGATTGAATCGTTCACAGAATATTCAAAAAAACAGTTGACACAGCAAATAAATGGAAGTATTCTAGAAAAAAATTCAATTTAGTGCAATAAAATGCATTATAACTAGTGGAAAGTACATCTGCAATCTCTTCGACGAATTAGACCGAAACCATCCTGAATTTTCAACTTTGGATTTAACCACACTTCATATTCACTTCACTTCATAGAACAGCCTTTTTAGACCCTCCTTTCTTTATTAACCAGACTTGAATGTATAACTTGGGTGCTGGGACAAGCCTCCACCTCATTCCTTCAAAGATTCGATTCTCAGCTTTTTGTTTTCGATATCTGCTGCCTCTTTCAGTGAATTATGATTATTCATAATGCAAGCGCTTACTATACGTTGTTATATGAGAGGAGGTGAGAAAACATGACGAATTATAAAAAACCAACCTTCCGCAAATTGGAATCTGCAGCGATTGCTGTTGCAGCAGGCTGCGGCTGTGGCTGCGCATTTTCAGTGGGCGCCGGTTATGGATCTTGCTAATCATTTATTGTTCATGAACACACAAAGAGGCCTGTTTATCGGCCTCTTATCTTGATTACGGGAGGCTTGTTCATGCAAATAGAGGAACGATTGCATATTCCGGATGTCGCGGTGTACTACGAGGACGGTCAGTATGTCGTACATAACGTTCAACTCAACTGTTGGGTTGTGTACTCACCAAGCGAGTATGAAATTGCATCGGAATTGATATATGACGGAAAATCGGCAGCTGAATTGATTGATTCAGGCTTAAACCCGCAGCAGGTGAAGCAGGTTGCACGAAAAATGCTGATGTATCGTGTAGCCTACCAAGGAGAAAGACCCGCTGAGTACCACATGCTGGATGTCATGCAGAAGCAGGGAATGGGTAAGGTCCCGCCTGCTGCGGTATATTTTGTAACGACCTACAAATGTAATCTGAGCTGTATTTATTGTTACGCGGACAGCAGCCCGGAGCGCTCGATGAATGGGGATATGAACACAGAAGAAGCCAAAGACATGATCAGACAGATCAAGGAACTTGGCAGTAGTACCATCGTGTTTACGGGTGGTGAAGCATTTATCCGTAAGGATATCATGGAGCTCATGGCCTATAGTAAAGAAATTGGATTAAAAGTTAACGTAATCAGCAATGGTACGTTGATTAACAGCCGTGAAAAGGTTAATGAAATTGCCAAGCTGGTGGATTTGTTTACGATCAGCTTTGACTCACTCGATAAAGAAGAGCATGAAGCCAACCGTGGTAAAAATACGTGGGAACGGGCACGTAAATCGATAGATCTTCTTCTGGAAGCCGGAATTAAATTGAAAATCAACCAAACGGTGACCAAGCATAATCGGGATTCGGTTGAGCCGATGCTGCAGTTTGCCACGGAGCGCGCGGTACGTTTGAATATTGTACCGCTAGCGACGCTTGGCCGCGGGGATGACCGCATGCAGGGACTGAGCTTTGGCGAACGCCGCCGCATTGCGGATCGGATGCTGGATATCGAGATGGGAGATGCCCATGAAGACTGCCAGGCTCTGAACGTGAGGCAGTATGAGCGCAGACGGCATTGCGGCCATGGTACGAGTGAGTTTTCAATTGATGCGAAGGGCAACGTTTTCCCCTGCAAGCTGATGCATTCTCCGATGTTTCACGCTGGATCAATTCGAGAGAAGTCACTTCGGGAAATATGGGAGACGTCGGAGGTATTTGAACGCTCGCGGAACAGGACGGTGCACACGCTGCCAGAGTGCATGAAATGTACGTTCAGGGAATCCTGCGGTGGGGGGTGCCGTGCATTCCATTGGGGAGCTACAGGTGACATTGACGGAACCACCCCCCATGATTGTTCGGGGATCCGGCGTGGTATTCGTAGAAAAATGGTTGCTTATTTCAAAATGGCAGGAGGTAAACCGAATGAGCCAGTGGTTTCAAATAGCCGATGATGTATTTTTTGATGAAAATGTAGAGGGGATATTCATTCTTTCGGATGCTGGTGAGGTATTCGTATTAGAGGATGATGTAAGTAAAGCAGTGTGGAATATGCTCGCAGATTCTGCACAATCTCTTGATGAGATGTCTCAGCAGATCAAGCTGAAATTCAATATTGGGGATGGAGACCATGTTGAGGACGATATTCGGGATTTTGTAACGGCACTATCCAAAATAGGAGTTCTGAACGAATGCAAAGTACCCGCAGACAGGATTTCCTGATTCGTGCATTGCAGCAAGGCAAGTCCATCCCCATCGTGATTGAGGGCCACTGCATGCATCCTCTTCTTGTTCAGGGGCAGCGCATTGCTGTGAATCCTTTACTGGATGAAATCAAAGTGGGCGATGTTGTGCTGGTTCGTGACCAGATGAATGGTTTTCTCGCTCATCGCATCATCAGCCTTGGACATGACTTCGTCGTAACTGCAGGTGATCGCAATCACATGTCTGATCCTCCTGTACGGCGGAATGATATTTTGGGACGATTGGATATAACGGACGATCCGATGCTCAATCAAAACCCGGAGCAAAAGCCTGTTCAGCATTCATCGACCCTAACTGATTCCCGTGGTTCATCATCTGAAATAAAGATTGTTGTCCATCCTGATGCCATGGGTAGTTCATATGGTGAAGTGTTGTCTCGTGCCTTTGGAGTAGATGTCGTCATCGCGAAAAATCCGCTCACCCAGCTAAAGCATATGCGGGAGAAGGGATGGACATCCGTTGTCATTCATGAAGGTGCAAGACAACATCTATCTCAGCTGCCGCATGCTGCTGGCAGGGTGGTGATCTTTGCCGGTTACGAGGTGGCGAGGGACACGGATGAATCTGCCGGTATTATTGGCATGAGTGATGTGGACATCGTAGCTCGAACAGCAGTCGAATATTGGAATAACCTGCATGCAGAATTAAGCATTGCAGCGATTATAGGTTTTCATATGAGGGGGACAACCGTATGTCATGGGTAATAACCGCCACATGCGAAGGAGAACTTTTGGCTAAATGTATCGTGGCTTGCCCTGAAGAAGCCATTCAGACTTCTCCAGATGCGAAGCAATATTATATTAATCCATCGGTATGTACCGATTGCGGCCTGTGTGATCTGGCTTGCCCTGTGGCAGCTATTTTTCCGGAAAGCGCCGTGCCGAAGCAATGGAGAAGCAGCATTGAAGAGAATCGTTTGTTCTTTCTCACGTAGTCACGCCATCATCACCTGCATATGTCAGCGCAAGGCGGAAGAGACTTGCGTTGACATGTAGTATCAGGGAGGAAGGGGAGCCGGAATACGATGCCGACACTTCGTGTACGAGTTGGGCAGTATCCGCTGTTATTGGAGCTGTGCAGAGCCATTAATGAGCTGAGACAAGATAAGTTGTGGACTGTTCCTAAGGAACGAAACTATCCGCCTGCGCTCTTGAATCTTATTCGTAATCGCGGTCTTCGTTCTAATGTCTATCGATATTGGGGCAGTTTGCTGCTGAAAGATATGCTGGCTATCCAGAGTGAGCCGGAAGTTAAATTGGTCAAACGTATATTAATTGCATCTGCGGATACCAAGGCGGATGAGGTTATGGCTGAATATGAAAATCATCTGGCTTCACAATGCGAGAAGATTCGAGAGTATCTGGCACCTTTAATCCATAATTTTGACATTGCCGAGGTTGTTGAACTGAAGCTTTATCCGCTATCAACTATGCCTCCTCCGCAGATCGGAAGATTCGGAGCCAGCCTAAGCAAAGCAGCAACGACATCCGTACATTTGGCCTTCGGCGTACCACCGCTTCATCTGTGGGATGACTTTAACCTGACTGTTTCTTTCTTCGCACGAGGCGGCATTCATTATCTCGTTAAAGAATGGCTGCTTGCTCACGAAGGCGAATATGGAGAAGTGAAGGAAGGTTTGAAACCATATCTGATTAATCTGGTTTCGGCGATCATTTTAATGGAAGTGGATCACTTTTTTAGCACGAATTTTGATCTGGTTTTCCATGAAGAGGACAAATTAGTCTATCAGTGGGCACTCTCGCAATATGATGGCAAGATGGGGTTTGGTAGTCATCTGATTCAATATGTCCGTAATCTGAATGCGCACTGGCCGCCTCCGCATCTGGAAGAGGTTCGTCATGATGTTCCTATGACGGTCGTACATACGATCCAGAAGAAAGTTCGTGTATCCATAAGCGACCAGTACAATCTTTTGGCAAACACCAGATGGATTGCCGATTATTATGATATTGCCGAGTCAGAGGATGAAGCTGGATTGGAGAAGGCATATCCGTTTCTGGTCTTACCCTGGAATGCAGAAAGTGCTGCAGAGATCTGCTCCAGGCATCATATCCAGCACAGTCATCATGAAGCCGCCGTGACTTATGAGCATATGACGGGTCAAAAGCAGTTCGATACCACGGATACACTTTGTCTGCTCATTGACCATGATGCGGAATCCTCTTGGAAGTTCGTTTTGCTGTGTCCTTCCGCGCGTGCTGAATCAGGATATTACATTGAGACTTCCGTATTGTCACAGATTCATACAGCGATCGCTTTCGTAGACTCTGCCTCGGGAAGGAGAATATTATGAGCCGTTTACATGCCGGATTGGTCCAGATATGGATGATTGTTCGGGCAGGGGATCGGGCGATCTGGGTATTGTTAGCCCTTATTCTTGCACTCGGTGTGTGGCCTGGTTTCATGGTATGGGCAATCAAGCATTCAGTGAATCAACTGGCTAACGGCGACCGCAACTCATCGTTAGCTTACATAGGTATTATTGCTGGGGCTGGCACGATTGCGATTTTGCTCAACGTGATACAGCCCTATTTTCTTAGAAAAGTAAAGGACCACGTCTATCACAATCTGTCTATCCGCCTGTTTGACAATGTAAATCGTAGAACAGAAAATGAGCTGCTCCGTGCGTCGACGCGAAACCGGATTTCAAGCACTTCGGAATCGGTCAGCTCGATCTACCATGGTGGACTGGATGGGCTGTCGGCACTACTCCAGGTCATTATAACGGGAATTTCCCTGACATGGATTCTGTTGGTGGTGGCATGGTGGGCGCCTTTGCTGATACTGGCTGGTACGGTGCTTAATGTATGGCTCATGAAAAAGGCAGCAGCTGCTGAATCAGGTTTTCTGGAAAGCATCTCGGAGACAACGAGGCTTGAAGGAACGTTTCTGGATATGCTGACCACGTTTAAATCTGCCAAAGAAATGCGTGTTTTTGGTATATCCGGTTGGGTGAAAGGGAAGTGGCTGACCGAGCAGATTCGAATCGCACGCTTAACGATGAGGCAAATGATCAAGACCGGATTTTACAGACTGGCAGGTCAACTTGGCAGCGGGGTCGTAACAACCATTGTATTGCTGGTAGGGTTATGGAAACTTTGGCAGGGTACACTGCATCCTGGAGAAGTCGCAGCACTGCTTATTGGGGGGCTGCATCTGGAACAGCTGCTGGGCCTGGTTCTCAGCCAGGGTAAGCACTGGTTGGGGCGGAAAATGTTTTTGGCGGAATTGATACAGCAGCCCGCAGAGGAACATTCGGAAACAGCAGCAAACCCGGCTACAGAGACAGCTGCAAACACAGCCGCTGCTGGAAGTACAAATACAACTTCAGATGCGGGTATGGATACAGGCACAATAGGCCGCCCAAATAATGATATCCATTCTACCTGTGCCATTTCTGTTCGACAACTAACGTTCAGTTATGACGGAGAACATGAGGTGCTGAAAAATATCAGCTTTGATATTGAACGCGGAGCCAAGGTGGCCATCGTTGGTGCTAATGGTTCAGGTAAAAGCACCTTAATGCTGATGCTTTCGGGCTTGTTGAAGCCTGACCATGGTTCCGTAGTGTCGGAGGATACAGGCGGCTTCTGTTTGCAAGACTACGGACGGTATAAACTCTCCGCTGCTGAGAACGTGTATCTGGGTGATATCACTCGCAAGGAGCATACGGAGGACATGATGGAAGCATTAAAGCTTACTAATGCCCAATTTGTAAACACGCTGCCGCAGGGACTGCAAACGGAGCTGTGGCCGGAAGTCGGAGGATCGGACCTGTCAGAAGGGCAGTGGCAGCGACTTGCCTTAGCCAGAAGTATGTTCCGGGCTATATATCGGGCGGGCTCGGTCATTATTATGGATGAACCAACGTCAAAACTTGACCCGAGTAACGAACTAAGCATTCTGGAGTCCATTATTAATCGATTAGAGGGGTACACCGTATTGTTTGTTGTTCACCGTCTGGTGGGTTGTGCTTTTGCGGATACGGTTCTTCTAATGGATCAGGGGGAAATCCGGGACTATGGAACACATGACGGACTGCTTCAGACAAGCGAACCTTATCAAGCGATGTGGAAAGCCTCTTCTTCTTTTATGGAGACGATGAAGGAAGAGGAAGGAGGGGACGTGGCGTAATGTGGTTGACCAAGGTAAAGAACAAACGAAAGTTATTACCATGGATTGCGTTCGCTCTGTCCGTGACGCTGTTCAAAGGGATACTGCCCGCCGTTCGCATTTTTTTATTCGGTTATGCTGTGCAGCAGGTCATTTCCGGAGTAGATCTCGATCGTATGATTCTGCTGATGGCCTGGTTCGTTGCAGCAACCATCGGTGAGAAAGTGATGGATTCGTTATACGGTATTGCACTGGAGGGGCTTCGTGTTCACATGGGCCGAGCTGCCAAAGAGCTGTATATCGATCAATATAATAAAGTACCTTATCAGAAACTTCTTGATGCGTCCTTTTCCGAATCAGCAGAGAAGGCAGCGAACGGTCTGGATCGTGGACATCGCGTTCTCACATTGGCCCTGGATGTTTTGAGTGCCGCAGTAACCTTAATCAGCTTGGGTACAGCGTTGTGGTTTGTCACGAAAATTGGGTGTCTGGTGATGATGGTAACCTTTGCTTTTGTTGTATTCAAACAATATAAGCTGGGTCGTCAGATGTTTAACGTGGAGAATCAGCTGTCGGGTCATCGTATCCGTGAAAATTATTACCGCAGCACCGTTATGGATTTTCAACTGGGCAGGGAACGCAAGCTGTTTGGATATTCCCCTTATATCGTGAGTCTGTGGAAAAATACATTTACGGACATCAGCAAGACCAATCAATCTTTTCTACTAACCTCCCAAAAGACATCAGGACTGATGCAGATCGGTCAGCTTCTGCTCATCTCTGTGGCTTACATGGTATCGATTCTGACGGCCAGTTCTTCAATAGGCGGTTTAATCATCGCCTTTCAACTGATTGATGAATTGCTTGGCAAAGCCAATGCATTCGTGCTGGAGCTGCGCATGTTTACTAGTGAATTACTCACCGCATCCAATCTCTCTCGTTTTTTGGCTGCAGAAACAGCAGATCAAGTCGAGACCTCTGCCAAGGAAGCGGACAAAGAAATTGAACTGAATGGAGTTGGATTTTCCTATCCGAATCACAGCAAGCCTGTATTGACCGATGTAAATATGTATTTTCGATCCGGTGAGCTTGTCGGGCTGGTGGGAGAGAATGGGGCTGGAAAAACAACACTGTGCAATCTGATCTGCGGTCTGCTTGAGCCCGCCGAAGGTGAGATTTGGGTCGACGGAAAACGCAGTCTGCATACGGACAGGCTGGGAGCGGTTTCCGCTGCCTATGCTGATTTCGCCAGATTCCCGCTGAGTGTGCAGCAGAATGTTGGACTTGATCGAGAGTGGAGTACTGCTGCACAGCGGCTTGTACAGGATATCACCGAGCGGAGCGGAGATAAACGGCTGGGTGCAGGATATACAGATGGAACCGAGTTATCGGGTGGACAGTGGCAGCGCGTGGCGGTTGCCCGGGCGATGGCGAATACCCGGAAGATGCTGATCCTGGATGAACCTACGGCTGCGATGGACCCGGTCATGGAAGAAAGTGTTGTTCGGAGTGTCAAGCAGTTCGCAGCGGAGGGCAGAGCAGCACTGCTGATTGCACACCGGGTCAGCACCGTAATGCATTGTGACAGGGTGTATGTGATGGCTGATGGGCACATTGTTCAGGAAGGCGCGCCTTTGCGGCTGCTTGAGGAAGATGGGGTATTCCGTGAAATGTACGGTGCACAGGTTGCTCTGCTGCGCAAACAGGGAGCGGCTGCTTCTGTCGGGTGAGATCCGAAAACCTGGAAAGGGGAAATATCGATGAAGGTACTTATCGTATCACGTGGAAACGGATTTGGACATGCAAAGCGCGATCTGCTGGTCGCCAAACGGCTCATGCAGTTGAATCACAAGGTCATTATTGCGTCCTATTCCTCCGGACTTCACTATTTACAGAGGGTATATTCAGGTGATCTGATTGATCTGGAACTGCCTTCGGCTGGCAGCAGTGCCGAAAGAACACGGAAACTGCTGGACCTCATCAGCCGCACGCAGCCCGATGGCATCGTGGTAGATGAGGAACTGCTTGTACTTCCCCTCGCCCAAAGTCTGGGTATTCCAACCTGCTTCATTACGAACTGGCTGGAAGACGAACAGGAGACGCTGGGTTATCTGCAAATGGCGGACCAAATTGCGATTGTCGATCAGCAGGAGCACTGGATGTTCCCGACATCGGACTCGATTTGGGAGAAGCTGCACTTTGTAGGCCCGGTGGTCGAAGTGCCTGAACGGACAGCGGCCAGAGAGAAGAAGATTGTCATCACGTCAGGCTCGGCGACGATTGTGGACGTTCCTTTTTTCAAAAGAGCGATAGCAGACTTAAAAGGGGAAACCGATCATATCAAGCTGGTGTACAGCGGTACATTGACGAAATCACTGCAGCGGCTGGGAGATGAAACGACGCAGTTTATCGCCGACCCAAGCTCTTTTATGGATGAAGTGAGAGACAGCTCGCTGGTGGTGTGCAGGGGGGGGCATACGACGTTATGGGAATTGGCTTCGCTGGGTATCCCAGCTATCGCTGTTCCCCGGCGGGAAGAGGTGAATCGCAGCAATATTGTATATGCACGGCAGATGGGGGAGAGAGGTTACATCCGCTGGCTGGAGGAATCCGACATGGATCAGGGTTTGATCGCTGCTTATGCCGGTGAGATTTTGCGTGGTGTGACACAGCTTAGAACGTATGCTTATGATGGGGCGGCACTGGATCATCTGACCTCTTGTATTCTGGAAAGCTTTTCGCTTCACCTTGCGGAGAAGCCGTTATGAACGTGACCGTCATCATCCCGGTGTACGGCAAACCGGACGTGCTGCATCTGACGCTGCAGGCGCTGGCCGGGCAGCATTATTCGGACTTCTCCGTTTACCTGATTGATCAGGGGGGATCCATTCCTTTTGAACAGTTCAGAGATGCTTTTGAAGACAAGCTGTGTATTCATTACATGGATACCCCTGCACATACGACCGTGTCGGACAAACGTAATAGAGCTATACGTGACTCTACCGGGGATGTTGTTATTTTTCTAGATGCAGATACGATTGTATGTGCGGGGTTTGTTGGTGAACATGTAGCGATGCAGCGTGCTGGACACGACATGGTGATCGGCTACATCTACGGGAAGAAGGGGATGCATCGGGAAGAGCTGCATTATGAGGGAGAGCTGGAGCTTGAAGCTTTTATGAGCTGGTTCGAGCATGAATCTGGGCGCATACCCGATGAGCGGGAGAAATATTATGAGCCGGTGATGGATCAACTGATGCAGCTGCCGTGGCCTTGGGCCGTATTCTGGTCAGGTAACATCTCTGTTTCCCGAACAGCGTTACAGCGTGCAGGCGGATTTGATCACAGATTCAGCGGTTGGGGAATGGAAGACATAGAAGTTGGCTACAGACTTGTGCAATCTGGGTATGCATTAACGTTAAGCCGGTCAGCCTGGGCAGTACATGTACCGCATGAGGTGGACGAGGCAGAACGAATGCGCAATCAGGCGGCCAATGCCAGAATGTTCATGCGAAAATACCCTTCCATCGAGATTGAGCTGTTTCTCCTGAAGATGCATGATTGGAAGAAAGATGCAGCCGCAGCAGTTAACAAGGGACAGCGCGATTGGTCAGACCAGGACTATACATTTCAAGCCGTTATGCAGACGGTCACTTCAACCTATGGAACCCACTTTTTATTGGTAGGGTATGATGCGAGGCTGTTTGCCTTATCTCAGGTGAGCACACTGATTGATCCCCGAGAGCCGAAGGAATTGAAGCAAGATCTGATGAACGTTCCTGGAAAAAAGGTTTACAGACTTGCCGGCAGCTGCATGCCGTTTGAAGCATCCTCTTTTGATGGCTGTATTATTACTCCTGTGTGGACGATGTACAGACCAGAATTAATCTTTCACCTGTTCATGGAAGCGTTGAGAACATCGCATGTGTGTTACTGCGTCAGCCCGAAGACGGAGATCATGCCTCTGCTTGCAGTCATTGCTGCCTTGAAAAAGATGGGCAGAGACATCGAATACAGCATTATGGACGTGATGAATACGACCATGAAACTCGTCACCTGTATAGACCATGGGATCGCTCAAGTTCAGGAAGGAGGCATGTTAGATGACCAAGGGTGTCACCGTCATTATTCCTACATATAATCACTCCGAATTGTTGGAAAGAACGCTAGTATGCCTGAAGCATCAGGAGGCAGACACATCTTTATTTGAGGTCATTGTATGTGATGATGGTTCAAGTGATGATACCAAGGATGTCGCCTGTTCCTTTGAAGCTGATTTGGATCTGCGATACTGCTACCAGAAGGATCTGGGGTTTCGGGCAGGAACGGCGAGAAATATGGGACTGCATCTGGCTAAACATGAGATATGTGTATACTTGGATACCGGTGTATTGATCGGCGCGGATCTTATTCTTAATGTCATTCAATTTCATCGTTGTCACGAACATACGATTGGACTCGGCACGGTTCATGGCATGAATCAAAAGGATGACCAGCATCCGCTTGCGAAATACTTGCAATCCATAGCCTCCTCGGAGCATCCGGAGGCATGCTTGCGGAATCCCATGCTGAAGGCTTACCCCGATTCCAGACAAACACAGTTTGATTTTTATGAAAATGATCTGGATCGCAGTGCTGCTCCATGGACGATGTTTTGGACAAGCATGGTCTCTGTGGAAACCCGTCTGCTGAGACAGGTGGGCGGATTCGATGAATCTTTCCACGGCTGGGGGCACGAGGATCTGGAATTGGGTTATCGCCTCTGGAAGGCAGGATTGCATTTCCGGGCAGACCCTTCACTCCGTGCGCTGCATCTGCCACATGAGCAGTTTAATCCGGTAGAGATGACAAGCCGAAAGAATCATCTTCACTTTGTGAAGCTGCATCAGGAGCTTCCGGTGGAGCTGTCCTATGTGAATAAAAACTTTATTTTTGAAATGCTGCTTGGACAGTTTAATGCCGCGGATCGATATCTAACGCAAAATTATGATGATCTTGATCCAGCCTTATTTGAATTACATGAAGGAGGCAGGCGATTAGCCGTGGGGTATTTAACTCCGGAGTTCGTAAGCAGGCTGAACATTACAGATGTATTTGCCTGCAATCAGCGTAACGCCGAGATGATCCGTGCAGCGAAACCAGACGTTCACACCAGTTACAAAGCAGGGTTCGTCAATTTCTGTGAAGATGATACGTATCAAACGGCAATTATTACGGATGTATGGAAAGTCATTCCGATCACCTTGTTAATTGTACTGCTGGATGAGATACTGCGAATTGCCAAGCGGGTATATCTGCTGGATACGGCAGATATAGAGCTTGAACAGCTGCCGATTGCTGGCGATCACCTTCCAACCGGATTTCAGACTGCGTGTGTAGGGGGTACGGGAATAACGAAATTATACAGCATATCGAGACTGGCCCGGCAGCTGGATGCCGAGGTGAACAACCTGTGAATGGGACAGGTTGTTTTCCGCCTTTATTTTCAATACAATCGAATAGAATAAGTGCGCTGCACCACTATATGCTAATGAACCGGGGGAGAATGAGGATGACCATGAACTCCATTGAAAATGAAAAAGATCTGTCACCGGAACAGCGTGATGAATTGTTCAAGGCATTAAAGACCCGTTTTGAGAAGAATATGAGTCGCCATCCCGATCTGGAATGGGTTAACATTGAGGCCAAACTCGAAGCGCACCCCGATAAACTGTGGTCGCTCCACGAGATGGAGAAAACAGGCGGCGAACCGGATGTCGTCGAGCTTGACAGGGAGACAGGTGAATATATCTTTGTCGACTGTTCAGCAGAGAGCCCTAAAGGCCGTCGCAGTGTGTGTTATGATCAGGCTGCACTGGATGCACGCAAAGAGAACAAACCTAAGCATAGCGCTGTTCAAATGTGCATCGAGATGGGCATTGAGCTTTTGGATGAGACCCAGTATCGTGAACTGCAGCAGCTGGGGAACTTTGATCTTAAAACATCCAGTTGGGTGATTACCCCTGAAAATATTAGGCAGCGGGGTGGAGCTGTTTTTTGCGACCGCCGTTACGATACCGTGTTTATGTACCATAACGGTGCGGAGTCCTACTACGCTGCAAGAGGTTTCCGAGGTTTGTTAAGGGTGTAAACGAAATAAAAAGGAACGATTCGGCAGGCTGCGAATGGTTCCTTTTTGATTTAAATAAAGTTGATTTTGATTTAAATTAAGCTAAGTTATCAGGTTATATCTTCTTTGTCACCGGGTTCCTCAATATGCACCATAACCCGAACCAGATAATCCTCCGCATGCTGCAGTACAATCTCATCCTGCATGTAATCCTCGTAAGCATCACCTTTAATGACGTACTGTTTCTTCTCGATATAATCAAAGATTTGTGGGAAAAACTTCTTGGTATCTCCGTAGTCAGCTCTTGCATAAGACACCAGATAGAATCCCTCCGGCATATATGCCTGTTCATGATGCTGGGTAGTCATATAGCTGTACATATGGGAGATCATGTCTCCATCCTTTCTTAGCAGATCAGCTTTGGGAATGATGATGCCGCCGGGATAACCGAGCGGTGCATGTTCCTTGTCCAGACGTACCCGAAAGTCCTCCCAGAGCTCTTCTGAAAA
Source organism: Paenibacillus sp. FSL R7-0652 (assembly GCF_038595045.1). NCBI lineage: Bacteria > Bacillati > Bacillota > Bacilli > Caryophanales > Paenibacillaceae > Paenibacillus > Paenibacillus sp. FSL R7-0652. The sequence continues at coordinate 932,192 of NZ_CP152001.1, forward strand.
CTCTTGTTTGGATGAATAGATATGTCGGCTCAGCAGCAAGGGGGTTTTAGGCTGCCAGATGACATGCATTTGGCTGGTGTCCAGATGCATGGATTGCTCTATATTTTGCGCACGCTGCATAATCATTTGTTTGGCCTGAGTCAGTTTGGCAATCTGCAGCTGCAGATTTTCCTCCTGTTTACGCAGCAGTTGAAGGGTGGTTTCCGGTGAACGCTCACCGAGATGCTGCTGAATTTCCTCCAGGGACATGCCGAGCTCTTTGAAAATATGAATAACGCCGATCGTTTCAAACTGGCTGTGACTGTAATATCGATAACCGTTATCCGCTACATAGGCAGGTTTGAACAGACCGATGCGGTCGTAGTAAATGAGGGTTTTGCGTGAAACCTCGGACAGCTTGGAAAAAGCACTAATGGACAGCATTTCATTCGGATGCATAAGCACCTCCAGATTTTAAAAAAGTGGATTGACTGTATAGTTGCTATACAGTTTATAATACAGCTGTTCTGAGCGTCGATCTACTTCTAGATGGCAGATCAGCGTGTTTATTTTAGATGAGGAGAATGCTTATGGTAAGAAAATTACTGCAAAGTGTACGCGAATATAAAAAGAATACATGGCTGACGCCCTTGTTTTTACTTGGCGAAGTGGCCATGGAAGTCATTATTCCGCTGTTTATGGCTGAATTGATCGACCAGGGGATCACTGGGGGTCAGATGGATCAGGTGACCAAGTACGGCTTGATTCTGGTGTTGTTTGCCCTGGTGTCTCTGGTCTTTGGAGCACTGGCGGGTAAGCATTCTGCGATTGCAATGTCGGGGTTTGGCAAAAATCTGCGTTATGACTTGTTCCGTCATGTGCAGCATCTGTCGTACTCCAATATGGATAAATTCTCAACCTCAGGGATCGTTACCAGGCTGACGACAGATATTACGCACGTGCAAAATGCATTTCTGATGATTATCCGCATTGCCTTCCGCAGTCCGGTGATGATGATTTTTGCAACGATTATGACGTATCGCATCAGCCCATCCATTGCTTCTTGGTTCATGATTGTGATCCCTGTGCTGGCCATTGGCATGGTCATCATCATGAAGTATTCTTTTCCGGTATTTGAGCGTGCCTTTGACAGTTACGATGATCTCAATAAAGTTGTGCAGGAAAATGTACGCGGCATTCGGGTCGTGAAATCGTATGTACGAGAAGAGCGTGAGGTATCCAAGTTTCAGGCCGTATCCCAGCGAATATTTGCACAGATGGCTAAGGCAGAACGCATTCTGTCGTATGAACTTCCACTGATGCAAATTGTCATGTATGCCGTGATGCTGATGATCTCATGGATTGGCGCGAAACTGGTTGTGGGCGGAAACATGACCACCGGGGAGCTTACGAGTTTATTCGCGTATTCCATGCAAATTCTAATGAGTTTGATGACCTTGGGCATCGTTGTCATTATGGTTGCCATTGCTCGTGCTTCGGCGGGACGGATTAATGAACTGTTAAGTGAACAGCCGGACATTACCAGTCCGGAGTCACCCGTTACAGAGCTGCACAACGGGGAAATCGAATTCCGCAATGTGTCCTTCCGTTACTCAGGCAAAGCCGAGAATTATGCCCTGTCTGGCATCAATCTGAGAATGGCTTCGGGACAGACGATTGGCATTATTGGAGCTGCGGGCAGTGCAAAATCCACCTTGGTGCAGCTGATTCCACGTCTGTATGATGCCAGTGAGGGCGAAGTGCTTGTCAGTGGAGTCAATGTGAAGGAGTACGATCTAAGTTTGCTTCGCAGTCAGGTTGCGATGGTATTGCAAAAAAACGTCCTGTTTGAAGGCACGATTAAGGAGAATCTGCGTTGGGGCAATGAACATGCTGCCGATGAAGAGTTGATTGAAGCGTGCAAAGCAGCACAGGCACATGAGTTTATTTCCACGTTTCCGGATGGATATGACACTCATTTGGCACAAGGCGGTACGAACGTTTCGGGAGGTCAGAAGCAGAGGCTATGTATTGCCAGAGCTTTACTCAAAAAACCGAAGATTCTGATTCTGGATGATTCCACCAGTGCCGTAGATACACGGACCGACGCGTTAATCCGCAACGTCTTCAAGGAAAGCATACCGGATACAACCAAAATTATTATTGCCCAGCGTATTGCATCTGTGGAAGATGCCGATCAGATTGTCATTCTGGATGAAGGCAGGATGGTAGATATCGGAACCCATCAGGAACTGCTGGGCAGAAATACAATTTATCAAGAGGCTTATTATACACAGACGAAAGGCGGTGAAGCACTAGATGGATAACATTCAATATGGCCGGACGATAAAACGTCTGCTAACCTACTTTAAATATTACAAATTCAGAACGACACTAGCGCTGATCCTGGTGCTGGTGAGTTCTGCCGTCTCTGTTGCTTCAGCGGCCTTTCTGCGATTGCTGATTGATGACTTTATTACGCCATTGCTCGGAAATCAGAATCCAGTGTTTGATGCCTTGTTACAGGCTTTAATTATTCTGGCTGTGATCTATGCTGCTGGAGTCATCAGTACGTTTGTCACGAAAAGGCTGATGATTACCGTCTCACAGCAGATTATGAAGAGGATTCGTGACCGCTTATTCGATCACATGCAGAAGCTTCCGATTAAATATTTTGACCGTAAAGCTCACGGGGATATTATGAGTCATTACACGAACGATGTGGATACGCTGAACATGATGCTGACGGATGGATTGCCCCAGCTGTTGTCCACTGTCGTGACGGTTGTAGTCGTTCTTGGTACGATGCTGTATCTGGATGTACCATTAACGATTGTGGTTGTGCTAGGTGCACTTGCCATGCTCTGGGTTACCAAAGTCGTGGGTACTAAGGCAACCGAGCACTTCTTCAAGCAGCAGGAATCGATCGGTGTGGTGGATGGATATATCGAGGAGATTATTCATGGGCAGAAAGTGGTGCAGATATTCGGTCGCGAGCAAAAAGCGATGGAACAATTTGCCCACCTGAATAATAGATTATTTGACGACTCGGCGACAGCTAACAAATATTCGAATATCCTCATGCCAATCAATGAGAATCTGTCCACATTAATCTATGTGCTTGTGGCTATTGCGGGCGGAGCTATGGCGATCTCAGGCTGGAACGCCGGTCTGAGTCTGGGAATTATCGCAGCTTTTCTGAGTTTATCCCGTAATTTCACGATGCCGATTGCCGAAATCTCCTCGCAGGTCAGCATGTTTGTCGTAGCTGTTGCAGGGGCTCAGCGGATATTTAACATGATGGATGAACAGCCTGAGGCAGATAAAGGCCGCGTGACGTTGGAAAAAAATCAGGATCTGTCCGGATGGGTCTGGAAACTGGAGAATGGCACAAGCGTTGTTCTGAAAGGCAAAGTGGAGTTTAAGGGTGTCAGTTTTACGTATGACGGAAAGAAACAAGTGCTCCAGAATATGACGTTGTATGCCATGCCTGGGCAGAAGCTTGCGTTTGTAGGTGCAACGGGTGCGGGCAAGACTACTGTCGCCAACCTGCTCAATCGTTTTTATGATATTACAGAAGGCGAGATCATCTATGACGGCATTAATATTCAGCGTATTCGAAAAACGGATTTGCGGCGTTCGTTGGGCATTGTGCTGCAGGATACCCATCTGTTCTCGGGTACGGTCGCTGAGAACATTCGATATGGAAGGCTGGAGGCGAGTGACGATGAGGTGATCCAGGCGGCGAAGCTGTCGTATGCGGCGAGTTTTATCGAACGGCTGCCTGACGGGTATGAGACCCGGCTTGATGGCAGCGGCAGCGGACTGTCACAGGGGCAGAGTCAACTGCTGGCGATTGCCCGAGCGGCAATTGCCAATCCGCCTGTCATGATTCTGGATGAAGCAACATCATCCATCGATACACGTACAGAAGCATTAGTTCAGAAGGGGATGGATAATCTGATGCAGGGTCGAACCGTGTTTGTGATCGCCCATCGCTTATCAACTGTACGAAATTCCGACGCCATTATGGTGCTGGAGCACGGCAAGATCAAGGAACGTGGTGACCACAAACAGCTGCTGGCGGCGAAAGGTACGTATTATCAATTGTATACTGGAGCTTTTGAGTGGGATTAACGTTTCACTGAGTATTTAAGCATCGAAGAGTATACTAGAAAGCAGCCAAGATCAAAAAGGGGTGTCCCACAAGCTATATAAATGGCTTGTGGGACACCCTTAAATTTTATTCACTGGTGGAGCAATTGTAGAACTGATTGAGGGCTTTGATTCGATTGTGTGAGCATGGCTTGTGCAGCCTGCGATAAAATATTTGATTTTGTGTACTCTAACATTTCTTTGGCCATGTCTGCGTCTCTAATTCGAGATTCTGCATTACTCAAATTCTCTGCAGCATTACTTGTATTGTTTAATGCATGTGCCATTCGATTCTGGATTGAACCGTATATTCCACGAATATTGGAAATTTTGGAGATGGCTTTGTCTACACGAGATAATGCTTGTTCTTGAATAGATGGTAGTAACAAGCCCATCGTTGTAATACCTAACGCATCAGCCTGCACGTTGAATAAAGGGATATCCATATGCTGCCCTTGATTAGCTCCGGCTTGGACCGTGAGTTTCGGTGTGATATAGTCTATGTCTTTGATCTTGACATTTAAAGTTGTTTCTAGGCGTGTAGACACTTCTGTTTCGTTTGTACGTTCAAATACATCCAAATTTAATGAGAAAGGACCGTATTTGAAAGCAAGTGTTAAACTTGATTGAGAAGGGAGGCTAACATCCCAATCAAAATTAATTGTAGGTTGTCCCCCTGCGGGATTATGAATTGCAAGTTGGGTTGGTGATAGAGATCCGAGAGAATTATCGAACGTAATACTAGCATTTGCTTCCGTTCCTGTCATCGTATATGTTGTATTCCCAGATGGCGAATTAATGGATGTTACACCATTGGGGATAAGCAGCCCATTTGCATCTGTCATCACTGAATGATCAGGCGGGTTAACTAGGTTGCTTAGCTTTACATTCGTATCCGTTGAATTTCCGTTATTTATTATATATTCGATTTGCATCGAATTATCTGGAAGTATAGTCCGGATTCTTTTTATCGATACATCGCTATCTGGAAACCACATATGATCCCAAGCCGGAACTGTACCGGTATTGCTTCTAGATGTATACTCCACTGGTCGCATCATGCCATCCACTTGTACAATCTCACTCATCGTGCCATAAACATGACCTAATGTTTTGGGGCCAAACCAAGTTGGGTTGATTCCCGAAGCATACCAATAGTCTGGTGCTGAATATTGCGGATCGGTTGTAGGCGCTAACGTTTCATATACTGAACGCTCTGTATCTGTTTTAGTTGTTGTATACGTATCCACATTATATTCGTTGTAACCTTGTCCCGAATCCTGCGAGGTTATCGGAGTAATTACATTTGTGTTTGTATACGTCTGAGTTGTAGATGACGTATTAGAATTGCTGGTCAGGTGTCTTGCTTCGGGTGGTGTCCCAGAGGCTGCATAAACTACAGTTTTCTGTACGGTTGTAATTGTGGGCGGCTCACTAAGGAAAGTGTTTGTACTGGAACTTGAACGATCCGCCAGTATTTTATAATCATCTCTTGCCAACAAGTTTATCGTGTTATAGCTTGTGCTTTGGGAAATATGGTTTATTTCATCCGTAAGCTCTTGAATCTCACTTTCAATCTTCAGACGATCATTATTGGTGTATGTATCATTTAGACCCTGGACAATCAGTTCTCTCTGTCTTTGTAAAATAGCTGAAATTTCCTGCAGTCCGCCTTCTGCTGTTTGAACAAGAGAAATCCCATCTTGTATATTTCGATTTGCTTGGTCAAGTCCGCGAATCTGTGACCTCATTTTCTCGGATATTGCTAGTCCTGCTGCATCATCAGACGCACGATCAATTCTCTGCCCAGAAGATAGTTTCTGTAGGTGGCTGGAGTTATTACGGGCGTTTTCTTGAGTTTTCCTATGTGCACTAGCAGCCGCTAAGTTATGCGAAATAATCATATGTTATACCTCTATCTAAAGTGGAGTAAGTTGATTAATTTTACCATGGTAGAATAAGGATAGTCTATTGATATGTGATTTTTCTGTAAATTTAGTGTGCAAATGGCCTAACAAAAGTAATGTCTCCACTAAGATAATCAGCTCAGAAAGAAGAGGGCCATGCGCCACCGCACAGCCTATCCAGAGGAGAAAATGCTTCACGTATTAAACCACAGGTTCATTCTGCTTCTTAAAATGCTGCTTAATCGCCAATTCGAGCACAGGTCCAGGTTCTTCGCGCTGCAGCTGGGCCAGATCACCAAATTCCATACGATACGGCTGTTCGGTACTGCTCGGAATCCAGTAAGGCAGCGGTTTGCCGGTGGAATCCAGACCATTCGGGTCACCTGTCGTGATGAAATTAGACAAATAATTGCACATCTGGCGTGCGAGATCATAGTGTTTGCCCGTGAAAGGACGCCAGCATTTCGCGAGTGTTTCAAAAAAGAACCACAGATCGACGGAGTGGAATGTGCCTGGCTGATCCCAGCCTGGAATCTCTGCGTCGAAGTTATAATAATAGAGCGGCGTCTCGGACGGATGACCGCTATTCGAGCGGATCACAAGCTGAATCGCATGTTCAATCATGCGGACAGAAGCCCGCTGCAGTGTATGATCCAGATCGCCGTTATCGGCTTCACAGTGCTGCAAAAAGGCAGGAGCATCCTCGCCAAAAAGTTCAGCCGCCATCTGTTTCAATTCCTCCATACTGCTGACAGCAGGCCGGGTCCAGAATTCGGAAGAGGTGTGTCCCAGCATGACGGGAACGAGTTCGCGCTTATGCTGCATAAACCGGGTGAATGGATCGCCTACGCAGAACTGGTTATCAATGACCGTTCCCCAGAAGCTTTTGTATTCCAGTATTTTATCCCGCAGCGTGATCGCATCCAGCTGTCTGGCTTCATCCAGGGAGGATACTCCTAGAAAACGGAAAAAATCAACGCCTTTCTGTTCGGCATCCCGCAGTGTGCTGCGGACAGCAGGGACATGCACATTTGGATACAGTTCGGTTGCGATGCCGCTCATAATGACGGCTCGCTGGAACAGGTTTTTGTTCTGCGGGGAAGTCATTTGGCTGAGTACACTGCCACCGCCGGCAGATTGTCCGCCGATTGTAATCTGATCCGGGTCACCGCCAAATGCAGCAATGTTGCGCTTCACCCACTGCGTGCCTGCCTGCTGATCCAGATGTCCAAAGTTTGCAGGGGCTTGTGGAGACTCCGCACTGATCTCGGGATGGCACAGGAAACCAAATGCATTCAGACGGTAATTGACGGTAACGACGACGATTCCCCTGCGAGCAATACGCTCACCATCAAATTCCATTTCGGCCGTGTGACCCACTTGAAGGCCGCCGCCGAAATACCAGACAAACACAGGCAGCTTCTCATCCGTACGTTTGGCGGGTGTCCACACGTTTAGGTAGAGGCAGTCCTCATTCATCGGCAGGTCCGGATCGACCGCCCACTCTCGGGTATAAATGTTGTTATCGTCGATCACCGTGGGGGCCTGCATAGAGGTGGGAGCAAAATCAAAAGCCTGAAGCACACCATCCCAGTCAGATGCCGGCTGCGGAGCACGCCAGCGATTTCGGCCTACCGGGGGCGCGGCGAACGGAATACCTTTAAAACTTGTAATACGCGGGTCTGCGGCAGGCAGCCCCTGAACTTGACCATTCTCTACCGTAACTGTTCTAAGCAACACACATTCTCCTCTCTGAATTGAACATTATTATTCATGTCGATCCAAGATGTATGGTTGCGCTTACAAGTGTGCGGGGTGATTTTCCCTCTGTCTCTATCATAAGCATCTTGAAGCGTTGTTTCCAGCATCTAAATTAAAAATCTCTGACTTCATCTAAATGATATATAATGACTGGTAAAAGGAATGGAGGTGCTGGAAGTGGACTCATTATGGAGAGAAGGGAGCAGAGCGAGCCAGATATATTTTATCAGCGGCGATCGCAAACCGGTTAATCTTCATCAGTGGGGACCGGGTGTGCGTGACGTCTATGCGCTGCACTACATCATTCAAGGGCAGGGTACACTGGAAACCGGAGGTCAGCGGTTCCGGCTGGGTGCCGGAGAGAGTTTTATCATTTTTCCGCAGCAAGAAATCTATTACTATCCTGACTCATCGGACCCGTGGGAGTACGTATGGATGGAATTCAACGGCAGAGATGCCCGGCACCTCATAGCGTTGACACAGTTATCGGTTCAGCATCCTGTCCTGCCAGCTGCGCCCGAGTCTATGGAGCCTTGGTTTCATCGGGCCTGGAATTCGGGTGCATCACCAAGTGAAGTGTTGAGAGCGGACGCTCGTCTGCAGCAGCTGCTGTCCTATTACATAGAATTCTTTCCCAGCGGGAAGAAGGAGGAAGTTAGGGATGATGTGTGGCTGGCAAGAACCTATATTGAGCAGAACTACTGGAAATCTTCCTTAACGGTTGCGGAGGTTGTACAGGTCGTGAATCTGGAACGAAGCTACCTGTTCCGCAGGTTCAAAGAAGCCACAGGTATATCGGTGTCTGCATATATAACAGCATGCCGGATTCGGCGTGCCTGCGAGCTGCTGAAATCATCCCAATTGTCCATTCAATCCATAGCATATTCGGTAGGATATAAGGATCCGCTTTATTTTTCCAGAGTATTCAAAAAGGCAGCATCATATACGCCATCAGCCTACATGATGCTGCACCAAAAAAAGAGCAGCACGTTAGGAGAAAACAGCTCAACATCCATACATCACTGAGCGGTACGCTAACCTGTAAGATGAACTACAATTGAGGATTAACGAAAAAGGGCACAGTTTCCGGACTCGCGAAAATAACGAATCAGCTTCTCGATCGGCTCCCGTCCGCAGTGCAGCTTAACACCTAGACAATCAATGCAGACAAATTGCTGGGCAGTGCGTGAGACTAATTTCAGATAAATGCCCACATCGTCGGAAGAAAGCGGAACCTGACAGGTGGTGCACAGCCGGCTTTGTGCCATTTATTTCACCAGCTTGGCTCGCACAACGAGACAATCATGAGCTGCCACTACGGGTGCATAACGCTCGCGGAATACACCGAGTTCCTTGTGCTCCCAGCAGTCATAGAGGGACAAAGAGTAACCAGATGCATAGGGCAGGCCCATATCCCAGAATTGCAAGGACAACTCCCGCTGGCTGTCGCTCAGGTTGAAGAAACCAATCGCCAGATCACCGTCCGTAAGTACCTTCACCAGCATGAATACGTCATCGGTATGAAACCATTGCGGCTCGGGTTTGATGCGGTAAGCCCCGCGTGCCTCCGGGTCCTGATTAATAGCTAGCAGATCGGGATTCAGCAAAATATCTTTGGTTGTCTCATTGGCTTTGCGCACATCACATCCGATCATCAGGGGTGAACCCATCATGGACCAGAGGGAGAAATGGGTTTTGTATTCGATATCATTGCAGCCGCCAATGCTGCCGATAAAGTCGCTGTTGCTTCCGCCGTACATGCCTACAATAAGCATATCCATGTCATTGTGGCAGAAGGAGCCGGTATAGCTTTGTTTTCCAAGCTGTGAAAGGGCCAGTTCTTTGACCGAATCCCAGTTGTCGCGTATATCTCCGGTGGAGCGGTACATATGTGCACCCGATTCGCGAATCCATTCGTATACATTGTCCTCACCCCAGTTGCAGGCAGAGAACAGGATGTCGCGCCCGCAGTTTTTGAGAGCAAGGCTCATGCGTTTGTACAGCAGCTCGCCCGAGATGTGGCGCGGCTTGAAGCAGTAGTCATATTTTAAATAATCCACGCCCCACTCGGCGAACAGCGCAGCATCCTGAAACTCATGCTCGAAACTGCCCGGATAACCTGCACAGGTGTGTGTACCGACACAGGAGTACATGCCAAACTTCAGGCCTTTGTCGTGGATATAATCTGCAAGCGCCTTCATTCCACTCGGGAATTTGGCAGGATCTACGACCAGATTTCCGTCTGCATCCCGCTCCTTGAGGCTCCAGCAATCGTCAATCACAATGTACTCGTACCCAGCGTCTCGATATCCTTCCTTTACAAACACATCGGCCACATCCCGAATCAACTGCTCATTGATGTCCCACGTAAACGTATTCCATGAATTCCAGCCCAACGCGGGGGCAAATCCCATCATTGCATTTGTATTAGCGCTCATGATTTGGCTCGCTTCCTTCCTTGTCCTGTTTTTTTGAAAATGCCAAACTTCCATCTTATCTCTGCTGAGAATGCGGATAATAACTATCATGAACTTAACTGATCAAGGGCATTTCAGCCATAGCTTGACGTTGCTTCGATATGGACAAATGTTGTTTGAATATATGAAATGAAGGAAGCCAGATGAGAATTAATTGAACTGAATCAATTGAAATATCGAATCGTGTTTTTTGCTATTTTGCAGGGCTGTATCATGCACAAAACCATGAACAACAAACCTCCTTCTGGCGAAGCTTTTTTTTATCGTTTATACTTGTAAAGCCAATTTACTTGAGGAGTTGTCTAACGAATCATGAATAAAAAAGAAGTCGCGCACATTCGCAAACAATTCAAGCTGGATCATGATCTGCTGAACATTTACGACATTCTGAATGTCTATATTACAAAAGAAACGAATGAAGTTTATCACTGGGAACGCCATCCTTTTGAGCTGGTGGATCGAGAGAAGCAGGAATTATACATGGGTAATTTCAAAAAACTGCTGACAGGAGAACTCGATCAGAAGCTGTTCGAACTGAAATTCCAAGAAGAGGCGGAGGAACCGGCACAGGTGATGCTTCATCAGGCGCTCGTCACTGGAGACCCAGATGAGTGGCAGGATCTCATGCTGCTGCTTGTCGACCGCATGATGGCCGATGCCAAGTATGAGCGGGATATGGTTGTTACGTTTATTAAGGGGCAGTATTATTTGCCGACAAAAGCCAGAAACGATGAAGCCGAAGAGAGTGAGAAAAACGAGGTATTTGCTCATCCCTTCATCCTGTGCAGTGTGAATTCCACGGAGAAGCAGCGGAAGACGCTGTTATTTGACTATGTAGAGCGGGAATTCAAGTACAACATCATCGTTGATCCGATCATCAAATTAAGCACGCCGGAGCAGGGATTCCTGTATCCAAGTGTGACGGATAATTATTCGGACGTGAACCGTGTGCTGTACTGCACGGGAAAATCGAATTTCCCCGATCCTCATTTTGTAGAAAATGTGCTGAATGGTGAACGTTCTGTAACGGCACTGGAGGAGCGGGCCATTTTCGAGGATATCGTCAAAGAGATTACAGGGGAGCAGATGGATGCGACCACCTTGGCCCATGTGTATGAAGAGATCAATCGTGTCATTGAAGTGAACGAAGAATCGCATGAAGAAGAGCCGCCGAAGCTGGATTATAAAGACGTGGAACGTCTGCTTACCGCCAGCGGTGTAGAAGAGTTAACCACCGAGAAGGTGGAACGAGCATTTGAAACGATCGTGGACAACAAAAACTATGAGCTGAAAGCCAATAGTGTTATGCCCAAATACACTTCCAAATCAATCAAGATTGATACGAAGGTAGCAACCATCTCCATCAGTCCGCAGGATCTCAAATATGTGAGACAAGTCAACTACCAGGGAAGACGCTGTATCATGATTGAAGTGGACGAGGACGCTGTAATTGAAGGATTTACACTTGCCACAGAGAATCTCTGATTAAGTTAGATTAGCCAAGTAAGTTAGAGGATACAAAAATAAACGTTAACAAGCCCAAGCTTGCGGTCATACCGCGAGGCTTGGGCTTTACTGTTTTTATTTAGGCTATGATTGCCGAAGCAGCTGCTTGAGATCAGGCGATGGGTGCGAACCAAGCTCCTCATGGAGCAGTTCCTCCAGAAGCTGATACTGCCACTGGGCTTCCGCCCTCCGGCCCAGCGAAAGATAGAGAAGAATTACTTCACGGTGAATATCTTCCCGAATAGAGTCAATCTGCAGGACCCGATCAAAATAGTGCAGGGCACGGAGCGGTTGATTTTGCTGGAGATGATACTGGGCGGCGGTTTCCATCGTTGTAATAAAATCCATCTCCAGCTGTCTTGACCACGCCAAAGCCCATTCATAGTGCCGCCCTTTCAGAAGCTCTCCACGATAAAGGGTATCGATTCGTTCAAACATTTCAGGCTGATAGGTTGAGGTTTGACGAATTTTACGGCATAAGGTTTCGAACTCATACAGATCACAATCCATTACGCTGCGATCTACACGAATCCCGTTTCGATCTTTGAGGATAATGGGAATATCGGTGTTGTCTCCAATCGCACGTCTAACATAATACAGCGTTGAATTGATGTTCGTCCACGCCTTCTGCGGACTTAGGTCTTTCCATAACGTATCGGCCAGTGCATCGCGGCTTGTCGACTTGGCATATAAGAGGAATGCGAGCAGTTCCTCCGTTTTGGGTGTTCGCAGTTTGATAGGACTACCCGTATCCTCTCCGGCAAACACCATAAATTCACCGAACAGCCGCACCGTCAGGCGAGGGGGCGGGGAAACGGGCTCTGACAAGATGATGGTGTCGCGAAGCCGCTCCTGCAAACGCTGTATGCTGCGGCTTACACGCTCGGCGGTCACGGGTTTGATCACATAGTCGATGACCTCTTTTTCAAAAGCCTGTACGGCATACTCTTCATATCCTGTTACAAGCACGATCGGAAGGGAAGCATGATGTCTGCGCAATTCGCCAATCAGCTGCATCCCTGAGATCCGCGGCATCGTAATATCAAGAAAGGCAGCATCAAAGCTGTTATTCGCAGCGTATTCACAAGCCTTCTCGGGGTCCTGGAATACTTCGCACACCTCTATTTTTCCACTTTCAGTCAAAATACGCTTCAGCCGCTTGAGCGACAGGTCTTCATCGTCTACGATGATTACTCTCATCATGTACTGTAACCCCCGTTACCCTTATTGCTGTAGTACTGAATGGGAAGGTCAAACGTAATACGTGTTCCTTCACCATCATGGCTTTCCAACTGAATATCCCTGTTATACAGCAGCTTCAGCCTGCTGGAAATATTCCATAGACCGACACCGGTGCTGCCATCGGCAGCCTGCAGGATGTCCTTCATTCGCTGCTTTGTTATTCCGATGCCGTTGTCCTCAATGGTAAATCTGATTTCCATTTCATTCACCTTACGAATAGACAGCATCACCCGTCCGCCGTCCACACGGGACATCAGACCATGCCGAATGGCATTCTCGATGAGCGGCTGCAGGATGAGCGGCGGAATGTCCATGCTGCGGTCTACATCGGCGTCCACGTCGATGATGACCTCCAGCCTTGATCCGAATCGCGCGCGTTCAATGGCTGCATAAGCTTCAATCATCTCGAGCTCGTTGACCAGACTTGTTTTGGAATCCAGATGTTTGAAGTGCACGCTTCCCCGCAGATAACTGGACAGCTGCAGGATTAATTGTTCCGCCTGATTCGGTGCATCAACACACAATTCGGCAATCGCATTCAAGGCGTTATACAGAAAGTGCGGGTTAATCTGGGATCGCAAAAAGGAAATCTCGGCATTTCGTGCCGCCTGAACAGACGTCTTCATTCGGGTCAGGCCGCCGATTCTAGCCAGTAGTTCCTCCGATTCGAAGGGTTTGGCTACGAAATCATTAGCTCCCTTCTCAAGTGCCAATTTTAACTGATGGGCTTTATTGCCCGCGGTCAGCATGAGCACGGGCAGTTCGGAAGGGGAGAAGCGTTCCCGAATACGATCAAGCAATTCGTAACCGGACATGCCTGGCATCATGATATCCGCTATGATCAGATGAACGGCAGGGAGCCGGTCCAGCAGACCCAATACCGAGCCGGATTGTGAAGTGACGGCATAACTGTAACCTTCCAGTTTCAGCAGACTTATGATCGTCTGCAGATTAGCTGCATCATCATCAACGACGAGAATCCATTCATTTTTTAGGCCCGGCATAATGACAGGTTCCTCGTATCTCAGTGCACGATGACCTGAAACCGCCGGAGGCAGGTTCAGAGGTGGAACGTTGGAACGTTTCACTTTTTTAGCTTCGGCAAGCGGGAAAGTTAGAACGAACACAGATCCTTGACCAAGCACCGATTCAGCGTGAATCGTTCCACCGTGCAGCTCAACAAGCTTGCGGGTAATGCTCAGACCAAGCCCTGTCCCCCCGGCAGCCCTGGGTCCCGTACCCTCTTCCTGCTCGAATGGCAGGAAGATGTGCTCCAGCTTGTCCGGGCTGATGCCGCGGCCTGTGTCTGCAGCGCGCACTTCAGCTTTGCCGTGCACAATCGAGGCACTAATGCGAACAGAACCGTGGTCGGTAAATTTGACGGCATTACCGACCAGATTATGCAGGATCTGCACGAGTCGGTTCCCGTCCGCATAAATCAGCGGGAAATCCGCCGGGATACTGTTGATCAGCTCTACGTTTTTCGTGCCCAGCAGGAATGAGTGCATACGCATCACCGATTCAGCATAGGCGGACAGATCGGCAGCCGAGCGGTGCAGCGGAATATCTCCATGTTTCATTTTGGAGTAGTCCAGCAGTTCATCCACCAGATATGTCAGCCTTCTGCCGCTGCTTGTTACAACCGCCAGATTTTGAGCTTGTTCCTCTGTTAACCGGCCTTCCGAACCTTTGAGCAGGCTTTCACTAATATTGACGATGGCATTGAGCGGTGTCTTTAATTCATGCGAAGTATTGGAGAGAAAGTCATCCTTCACTTGATCGAGTAAAAGAAGCTGGTCCTTAAGGGATTGGACGGTAAGATAAGCCTCGAAGAATCGAAGCACAACGAGAAAGAGCATCAAGATACTGAACAGAACGATGCACACCTGTCCGATATTCACGTTTTCCTTAAGCGAAACGGAGAACAGGTTAATGTCCAGACAGTACAGCGTAATGCAGAGCATGGCTGCGTACCATAGAAAGCCGGATAGTCGTTCTCCCTTCTCGCTAATTACAAACCGCACAGCACACTGTACAAGCAGCCATAGCAGAATTAACGTATACAGCCCGATGACAATAGGTGCCGTTAACACGTAGACGGAGATGGGAAAGAGTGCGAGCAGGCAGATATATGCTCCAAAAACAAACAACGCTGTAGAGGTTATTCCTGCGGAGATCATGCCTGCCCGGAAACGGTGGAAATAAAATATGAGCAGGCCAAGACAGGCAACAGAGCAAAAATCCTTTAATTTATACAGCGTACTAAATGAAAAATGAATTCCTGTTTCGGTCAGAACACGTTCACTGATCATGCCATTATACAGGGCATACAGTAGACAGATTAGGCCGAGCAGCAGCAGAGAATCATCTCGGCTTCGATACAAGGCCGACCCCAAGTAGCTGACGAGAAAAATGACGGCTATTACAGCCAGAACAGCCATTGCGGCCAGTTCAATGGCTGTGTGGCTCTGATGGCTTTTGAGCATCGCCGCCTGTTCGCCAAAAAAGAGCGGTCCGGAAATGCCGGCGTTAGGATAGTCGTAATTCGCCACCCGGACCAATATTTCAATATCGCCGCCATCATAAGGGAAAAAACCGATTTGTGGAGAATTACCTGCCTTGTAACCGGCTGTTTTTTCCACGGCTTGTCCGTCCTGCAGCAGCTTGATGCCGTTGACGTAAATTTCGCTGGCGAAACGGATATTGCTTTTTTTGATGGCGAGTGTGCCCTCAATCGGTGTATTGCGCAGCACAAGCCGATATGAAGCAAAGCCGTACGAAGGCAGTCGTTCGTTCCCTATCTGAACCGGGCCCCAAGTACCCGGAACTTCGGCATAGGCATCGGGAGTGACGTGGATATCATGCTGTTTCTGATCTATCGTTTGAGGTAAGGGGGCCTTTTTCCAATAAAATTCCCACTCCCCATCCAGCCTGATGCGATCCATCAGCTTCGGGTTCCAGGTTGCGAGATCGAGAATACCCTGGCGTGCATGGAGTGCGGCAGCCTGCGGCTCTCTGATCGTGGACAGAACCAGCAGCGCCGCAGCAAGCATCACTGTAAGCACAGCACTCAAAATTCGTAATAACACGCTAAGCTGCTCCTTTGGGAGATCGCCAATCATCTCTAGTAGTCTATCGGCATTGTAGCGGATATCCCTGGGGGCTGCAATTGAATTTCGACAATTTTCTTTGTTTATTTTTTGTTTATTGTATTGAATGTCGGAGGTCAAACCCAGCCTGTAAATGCCAATATAGACGCTTTGGCGGAGGGGGCTTCCACATGCGTTCCTGTTCGCCATGCTTTCGGTGACTCGCCCATTAACCTGGCGAAACAGCGGTTAAAGCTGGAGATGGAGCGGAAGCCAACCTGCTCGGAGATCGACAGCACGGAGGCATCGGTACTTTTTAATCGTTTGCAGGCCTCTTCGACCCTTGTGCTGTTAAGAAAATCAAGCGGTGTCGTCCCCATAATCTCATGGAATTTACGGCGGAAATGAGTGGTGCTCAGGTGACATAGCTCTGCAAGCTCGTCAATCGTCACAGGCATCATGTAACTTCTCGTAATGAACTCCAGGGCAGGTGAGATGACGAGGTCAGGTTGACGGCCCTGCAGCTCCTGTTCCCGTGCCTGTTCTGGCTTCCTCTCCGGATTAGAGCCGAGCTCATCGCCGGCATGAATACGCAGCAGCTCGATGTAGAGTGACATTAACAGCCCATACGCGCTTTCCCGGTAGAAAGGGGACTGCTGCTGTATTTCTTCCACAATGGAAGATGCCAGCGTATAGACTTTCGGATATTGATCTTTATGCAGCACACAGCGGTCTGCTCGAATGGTCCGGAGATTCGGCTCCATATTACCGTGAGGCATCTTTAAAGCATGCTGGAACAGCTCTTCTGGTGAAAAAAAGAGATAAGCCCACCTGCTTGCGTTATTAGGTGAACTGTAAGTGGTATGCGGCAGATAGCGGGGAAGAAATGTCACGTCTCCTGCCCGGAATGGAACGCATTCCCCTTTAATCTCCATCACCCCTCCATCGGAGTAACAAATGCCGATCTCCATATGATTATGGAAATGCAGATGCTCACTCTTGATATCGGATATTTTCCAGCGTTCCCCGCTGAGCAGCAGTACGGGAAAATCGATGGGCAGGCTGTAATGACGGTATTCAATGACAGGTTTCTTAGGTTTGGGCATGTCCGGCTGCTCCCATTCGTCTGATTATAAATGATCGAAATTGCGCAGTTTTGTTACGAATATGCTTAGATGCAGACTATTTTACTGCGTACAATGAAATAAGTAAAGCGTTTACATCACAGGACAGTCGCTTCTCGGGATCAATTGGAGGAGTGTGCGCAGGAGAGGGGAATAATACAAAATGCTGCAGTTGAAATATGACCGGGAACAGCTTCTAAATGTGATTCACCATGTAACGAGAAAAACGCTGGATATGGATTTGATGTGGGATTGGCCCTGCGGTGTGGCCTATTACGGTGTATCGAGAGCCTACCAAACAACAGGTGATCAGGAGGTTCTGGACAGACTGGTACAATGGGCAGATGAATATATTGAACTGGGGCTTCCGAGCTGGACGGTGAATACATGTGCGATGGGGCATGTGCTGATTACGTTATATGAAGAGACCGGGAATCAGAAATATTGGGATATCGTGATGAGTAAGGTGGATTATTTGCAAAATCATGCGCTCCGCTTCGGCGATCGGGTGCTGCAGCATACCGTATCCACCGCGAATGATTTTCCCGAACAGGCTTGGGCGGATACGCTGTTTATGGCAGCCTTCTTCCTGCTCCGGGTAGGCAGCAAGCTGAAGGATGAAGCGATGATTCAGGATGCCCTGAATCAGTATTACTGGCATATCAAATACCTGCAGGACCCCGGCACAGGCCTGTGGTACCACGGCTATAACAATGTGAACAAGGATCATATGTCGGGTTTTTACTGGGGACGTGCGAATGCATGGGGAGCCTATACGATGTCGCAGGTAAAACCGCAGCTTAGAGAATGGTATCTGTATCCGCAGTGTATGGACGTTGAGTGTTCCCTGCGAGATCAGCTTGCGGCTCTCAAGCTGCTGCAGACGGAAGAGGGCTTGTGGCGTACCGTACTGGATGATCCGGAATCATATGAGGAAGTCTCTGCATCCTGCGGCATTGCCGCTGCGATGATCAATAATGGCAATCCGCTGCATACGAAATATGTGCAAAAAGCGCTGAGCGGCATTTTGAACCATATTAGCGAAGATGGGCGTGTGCTGGGTGTATCCGGTGGAACGGCTGTAATGAAGGACCGCGACGGTTACCGTAACATTCCGAAGGATTGGATTCAAGGTTGGGGTCAGGGACTGGCACTGGCATTTCTATCCGATCTGCTGCGACAAGGAGAGTGAACACATTGCCGAAATCGACCAAAGGCTCTTTCACGTTACCGGGAGAATCCGGTTATGAAGCGCTGACGCTGGAGCTGGCCCAGCGATGGGGAGCCGATGTGATTCGTGACAGTGACGGGACGAGATTGTCGGATGAGATTATTCAAGCCGGATACGGCATTTATTCGACCATCTGCATCATTCGGGATCATAATGAATGGGCGTCGGGAAACCAAGATAAGCTGCAGCAGTGCTTTCTGATTACACAGCCGAAGGTGGCCGTGCAGGATTATATCTCCTTCTATCTGATGGAAGATTTTTTTGCCGAACAATTCAAGGTCAACGATTCGAAGGAAGCGTTAAAGTATTGGCAGGTATATGACCGAACGACGGGACAGGAAGTGCCGAGAAGCCAGTGGAATTACGAAAGGGAATCCGGCCACGTGGTCATAACCGGCATTGCGGCCTGGCATAAATACACGGTAAGTTTCATGGTTTATCGTATATGGGAAGAAATCTCCATGTATAACCACACGACCAACAACTGGGACAAGGAACACCTGATGCAGATCGATCCCATTTATACGGATACACAGACGTATCTGCTGGATTGGATGGAACGGTGGTGCGCTGCGCATCCGGAAACAACGGTTGTCCGGTTTACCTCGCTTTTCTATAATTTTGCCTGGATATGGGGTAGTGATGAGCGGAACCGTCATCTGTTCTCCGACTGGGGTTCATATGATTTCACGGTAAGTTCAAAAGGGCTAGATCTTTTTGCCGAAAAATATGGCTATTTACTCACAGCTGAAGATTTTGTGAATGGAGGCAAATATCAGGTCAGCCATATGCCTGCGGGGCAGCGAAAGCTGGATTGGATGGCGTTCATCAACGATTTTGTCATTGAATTCGGCCAAAAACTGATTGATATCGTACATAAGCATGGCAAACTTGCCTATGTGTTCTATGATGACAGCTGGGTAGGCATGGAGCCGTACAACGATCGTTTTGAAGAGTTTGGCTTCGATGGCATGATCAAATGTGTTTTCTCCGGGTATGAGGTCAGAATGTGCTCGGGGATCAAGGTGGACACACACGAGATTCGTCTTCACCCGTACCTGTTCCCTGTGGGTCTGGGCGGATTACCAACTTTTAAAGAGGGAGGAAATCCGACGCTGGATGCCAAAAACTACTGGATCAACATTCGGCGTGCATTGCTGCGCGAGAAGATTGACCGGATTGGACTGGGTGGATATCTGCATTTGGTGGAGCCGTATCCTGATTTCGTGGAATATATCGAGAAGGTCGCGGACGAGTTCAGGGAGATCAAGGAGCTGCATCAGGCAGGTAAACCCGTTCAGCTTCAAACCAGGGTAGCTGTACTGCACAGCTGGGGCAGGTTGAGATCGTGGACGCTGTCAGGACATTTCCATGAGACCTATATGCATGATCTCATTCATGTGAATGAAGCATTATCCGGGCTGCCGGTAAACGTTCGGTTTATTGATTTTGAGGATATACGTCAGGGCGTGCTCAGTGAGGTGGATGTGGTCATTAATGCGGGCCGTGCGGGTTCTGCGTGGAGTGGCGGAGAACAATGGCGAGACACGGCATGTGTAGATCAGCTCACCCGTTGGGTGCACGACGGAGGCACGTTCATTGGCATCAACCAGCCGTCTGCGGTGGAAGGGTACGATACCTTTTTCCGAATGGCTCATGTGCTCGGGGTTGATGAGGACACCGGTGCGCGTGTGGTGCATGGAAAATGGGCGTATGACGTTCAGGATCGGCATGATCTTATACCGGAAGGTGCGGCAGTGACAGGCAATCCGCAGCTGTATCTGACGGATGGAACGGCCGAGGTACTGCAGAAGACAGGAGGAGATATTGCGTTGTCTGTTCATGCGTTTGGTAAGGGGCATGGGATCTATCTGTCCTCGTTCGAGTTCAACTGGGCGAATGCCAGGCTGCTGCTGAATCTGGTCCACTTTGGCGGTAATGAGCTGCACAATACCAAGTATATTACGGATAATATGGTTACCGAGTGTGCGTATTATCCCGAGAGCGGCAAGCTGGTTGTCATCAACAACAGCGATGAAGCGCAGACGACCACGATTGAAACAGATCACGGTATGCAGACGCTGCATATCGCTCCATTTGATACGATTATCACCCGAATTGGGGCGCAGGCATCGGTGTGAGATCAATATTGGCAAGGTTGTACTTCATGGAATCGACGTGAAAATGATTAGTTTGCCGCAAAAAAGCTCAAGGTCTGCAGCTTGTTATAGGCCTTTGGGCTTTTTGTGGCGCCAACACATTTTGATTTAAGGATGATATGCTGCATGTATGGACACACGCCCTTATGTGCTAGACTAATGAAAAGTTATGTCAAAACTTGAAGCTATGTATAGCGAAAGCTGCTTTTAATAACTATGAGACTAAACGGATTCAGTTTACACTTTAACGGAGAGGAAGGAAAAAACTAGGAAAGCAAGGAGCTGCTCATATGAATATCAACGAGGTTATGCAGGAGCTGGAGGCTCTGGGCAAGGAACGTACTAAAAAAATCTATTTGTCTAATGGTGCACATGAACCGCTGTTTGGTGTTGCGACAGGAGCAATGAAACCGATGGCGAAGCAGATCAAGAAAAATCAGCCGCTGGCTGAGCAGCTGTATGCAACAGGCAACTATGATGCCATGTATTTTGCAGGCATTATAGCTGACCCCAAAGCCATGACCCAGGCCGACTTTGATCGCTGGATGGATGCGGCTTATTTCTATATGCTGTCCGATTATGTGGTCGCTGTAACTCTGGCAGAGACAGATATTGCACAAGAGGTTGCGGATCAGTGGATAGCCAGTGGAGAGGAACTGCGAATGTCCGGCGGGTGGAGCTGTTACTGCTGGCTGCTCGGCAGCCGCAAGGATACCGAGTTTGAGGAAGATAAAATTAAACAGATGCTTGAGCAGGCAGCACAAACGATTCACACTGCTCCGGAACGGGCCAAAATAGCGATGAATCTATTTATCTACAATGTCGCGATATCTTATGTTCCGCTGCATGATCTGGCGGTGCAAACGGCCAAAAGAGTGGGCCCGGTTGAGGTAGGCTTGGACAAGCCGAAAAGCAAGCAGTTAAGTGCTTCCGACAATATTCAAAAAGCAGTGGATCGTAATCAGCTTGGTTTCAAGCGCAAATATGTAAGATGTTAACCCGAAACGTGTATTCCATTATCGCCATGGCTCGTTATAATGGTGTTAATGGATGACACGGGTGGGGGAGACAACAACGGACATGAAACGCAGGATGGAGTGTAAGCGTATTCAGTTACTGGATGATTGGAGTCTTAGAACGAAGCTGTACATATTGTTTATTTTTTGTGTGCTGATACCCGTACTAGCCACGAATGCCGTATTTTATCAAAGTATCAAGGGACAGATCGAAGCAAAAGAGCAGAGCCGGATTAACGAAATGCAGCAGCGGATTCGTTTTAATCTGCGGAACAGTCTGGACAATAGTTTGTACGTATCCAATTTTTTATACACGGATGCCACAATGAACCGGTTTATGGAATCCAAGTACCGCAATCAGGAAGACTATTATTTTGCATATTATGATATGCTGAGCGGCAACAATCTGGTCCGTTATTATTACAGCTACCAGCAGGTGAACCAGGTAACCTTCTACGTAGACAATGATACGTTCGTGAATGGCGGTAATTTCATCAAGCTAAATGATGAGATCCGAAAGAGTGAATGGTATCAGGCGCTGATGAATACGGATGAGCAGATGATGATCTATTCGTACTTTGACAAGCAGCAGGCTGAGATGTCGCAAAGTCAAGGCGGGCGGAAGGTCAGCATTATTCGCAAGCTGAATTATTTCGGAAAACAGCAGGTGGAGAAGGTATTAAAGGTAGACCTCGATTATGCCTTCATCAACAAGTCCTTCAAAAACGAAGGAGCTGGCGGGAAAATATACATCGTTTCAAACGACCGGATTATTTTCTCGAATGACGCACAGATGAATCAAGCACGGAAGCCGTTTTACCTGATGTCCGACATGGAGAGGGATACTGGAGAATCGGTGGTATCCATTCCTGTCGTATCGGAAAATTGGCAGATTATCGTGCGCGGGGAGAAACTGGATTTTCTCACAGAGATCGTTGATTCCAGATTTAATCTGATGCTGCTGATTATTGTTAATCTGCTCGTACCAACGCTGCTCATCTGGCTCATTTCCAGGTCACTTGTTCACCGAGTAGGCCGTATTGCCAAACATCTGGATCAAGTTAAACAGGAGAAATTTGAAGTAATCGCAGAAGCGGCTGGCAGGGATGAGATCGGAAGCCTGACCCACAGCTACAACATGATGGTGATCAAAATCAGGAATCTGATTGAAATTGTATTTAAAGGACAGGTCGAACGGCAGGCGCTGGAAATCTCCAAGAAACAAGCTGAATTAAAGGCGCTGCAGAGCCAGGTCAATCCGCACTTTATGTTTAACACCCTTGAAACGATCCGCATGCGCAGTTTGATCAAGGAAGAACACGAAACCTCGGACATTATTCAGAAGCTCGCGCTGCTGCTGAGGCAGACGATTAATTGGGGCAATGATCTTGTCAGCATTCAGGATGAAATTCGCTTTGTTGAGAGTTATCTGGTGATCCAGCAATACCGTTTTGGGGAGAAGCTGCAGTTCGTTATTGACGCTGCAGATACTGGCATTTTGGAGATGAAAATTCCAAAACTGACGGTATTAACATTTGTAGAGAATGCTTGCATTCATGGCATCGAGGGAAGCTTGAATGATGGTGTCGTGGAAGTCAGGTTTCAGAAACAGAATGACCAACTGCATATCATGATTCAGGATACCGGGGTTGGCATGGAAGAGGACAAGCTGGATGTGCTTCGCAATATGATGCTTGATCCTAGTCTGGAGCGGCTCAGTGAGCTGAGCAGTATCGGGGTTATGAATGCTTATATTCGGCTTCGCATGTATTTTGATGAACGTGTGCAGGTGGACATTGTCAGTGAAAGGTACAAGGGGACTACAATTCGGATACAGATTCCGCTTGTACAAGCATCTCAGGGATAAGGAGCGAGGATATGATCAACGTGCTGATTGTGGACGATGAGCCATTTATTCGCCAAGGACTTCTTTTGCTGATCGATTGGAACGCACTTGGATTTCAGATTTGCGGTCAGGCTTCAAACGGGGTGCAGGCACTCGAATGTATTCGGAAAGTGCAGCCTGACCTTGTCATATCCGACATTAAAATGCCGGAAATGGATGGTATGCAGCTTGCCAAAATTATATATGAACAGTATGGCGGCGAGATGAAGATGGTGCTGCTCAGTGGATTCTATGAGTTTGAGTACGCCAAACAAGCGATTAAGTATCAGGTGAACGATTATATACTTAAACCGATTGTCAAAGACGAGCTGCTGCAGGTGCTGGAGGCATTCAGAGCCTCCTTTTTGGAGAGGACGGAAGAAAAGAGACATCAGGAAAAGCAGGAACAGATTGTTATGGTCCAGCATGTGCAGTCGATCCTGCTTGGATCAGCTGACGAGGAGACTCTTGCCCATGTGCGAACTCAATACGGGGATGCAGCGAAGTTCCGATGTTTGATGATTGAAACGGAGTCTGGACGAGAGCAGCAGGCTGACTGGTGTCTGCACGTGGAAGCGAGTATGAACCAGAATCATGCAGGAACTGTCCTGAAATCCTTTACCGGCGAGAAAAATAGAATACTGCATATAGTCACTGACCTGCTGCTGAAGCAGGAGGCATTATCTTTGGAACAATACGTTACTCGGCTTTATGCGGAGCTGAGCGGCATACAGAGTGCGGCTGTTGCGATCTATGCTGGCAAGGAGGTAAGCAGGCTGGAGGAACTGCATGAATCCTACTATTCCTGCAGCAGGATCAAAAGTTTGCGCTTTTTCAGTGCATATGGTCCGATCTACTATTATGAGCATATGGATACAACTGTTTTTAATAATCAGCCTGCAGGGCGGGAAAAGCAGCTCTTTGATGGACTGATTCAAGCCATTGAGGAACAGCGAATCGGGGATATACACAGTCATGCGCAGGCTATTTTTCAATTTTTTCTGGAACAGCGGATTGAGCCGGGCATTGTGGGCATTCATCTTCATTATTTGGCGTACACCCTGCTCGGCCTGGTTAACAGTGATCATGCGCAGCGGAATCCGGATGAGGAATGGTTGCAGTCCACATTTTTGCAGGAGAACTATGCCATGCTGTCCATGGAAGAAAATATCGAAAATCTATGCGAGTTCTCATACAAATGTGCCGATAAGCTGAAAGAGCAGCAGAAATGGAATGCGATGGGGGTACTTGCCCGGGTTGAAGCTTATATTCATGAGCACTATACGGAAAATATCAGCCTGAAACTGCTCGGAGAGCATTTTTACATGAACAGTGCCTATCTGGGACAGATTTTCAAAAAGCACTATGGGATAAGTTTCAGTGATTACCTGAATCAGATCCGAATTGAAGAGGCTGCCCGGCTGCTGCGTAGAACCGATTACAGGGTGTATGAGATTGCAGCAATGGTCGGATATCGGGATTCCGATTATTTTATTAACCGCTTCGAGAAAGTCAGGGGAGAGACGCCAGCACAGTATCGAAAAAGGGCACAAGCGGTGTATACTTCGGATTCTTCATCCTGTTCTCCGTAGAGGGGAGCAGGTTTTTTTGCATATCTGGAATTATTGGGATGAGGCCTATAGTTTGTCCCGTTGAGGAGCGCAGGTAACAATGATAATTTTAAGTCAGCATTTGGAAAGCGCTTTCCAAGGCTTGTCTCTCAACATATTTCGCTGGAGGGGTCATGATGAAAAAGGATGTCAGAAAAAGATTCAGGCAGTTCGTATTACTGACTTTGATGCTTACGGTAGTGCTCGCCGGGTGTTCGCCGGGTTCATCCAAGACAGAAGAAAAGACAGCAGACGGCAAAGACTTGAAGCAGTTTTCCGCATTTTTTGCTGTACCTGGCAAGCTTGCGCCTGACGACAACCGTGTTTTAAAGGCGATTGAAGAAAAGACCGGAGTGCGGGTCACGATGGACTGGCTCACGGGTCAGACCGCCAAAGAACGGATTGGTGTCATGATTGCAGGCGGGGAATATCCGGACTTTATTGATGGCAGTGATGGTACACAGCAGCTGGTATCTGCCGGCGCCCTTGTACCGCTTGAGGACTATATCGACAAATATCCAAATATCAAAAACTATCTGGGTGACAATTGGAAGAAGATGAAAAATTCAACGGATGGTCACATCTACTTTATTCCTCAGTTTGGAAATTTACAGGGTGAGTCCATGAAGGTATCCCATGATGGAGAGGCATTCTGGATTCAGAAAGCGGTGCTGGAGTGGGCCAATTACCCTACGATCAAAACACTGGATCAGTACTTTGACTTGATCGAAAAGTACAAAGCCGCGAATCCAACGATTAATGGTCAGCCAACCATCGGTTTCGAGATTATTTCTTACGACTGGCGTTACTTCGCACTGGAGAACCCGCCGCTGTTCCTGGCAGGCTATCCGAACGAGGGAGCTGCTATTATCGACAAAGCCACATTAACGGCGAAGAACTATAATACGATTCCGGAAGCCAAGGCTTATTTTAAAAAGATCAATGAAGTCTACAATAAAGGGCTGGTTGACAACGAGACGTTCACTGCCAATTACGATCAGTACATCTCCAAAATTTCGACTGGACGCGTACTCGGTATGGTCGATCAGGGATGGCAGTTCCTTGACGCCGAGGCTTCTCTTGTCAAACAAAAGCTGTATGAAAGAACGTATGTACCGCTGTCCATTACCTTGTCCGAGGACGTAAAAGGACGGTATCAGCATAAGCCAATCCTGAACGTCAACGGCGGACTTGCCATCACGAAGAGCTGTAAAGATGTGGAGGGAGCACTTCAATACATTAATGACCTGCTCGATCCGGAGATTGAAGTGCTGAGAACATGGGGACAGAAAGATGTAGATTATCAGGTGGATGACAAAGGCGTTTTCTCCCGTAACGAGGAGCAGCGTGCCAATGCCAAAGATCCGGATTGGGTGCTGGCGAACACAGGAAGCCCGCTGGTTTACTTCCCGCACCATGAAGGCATGACAGCAGACGGTAAAAATGCACTGGACCCGAAAGAGCAGCCTGAAGAGTATCTCGCAACACTGAATGATATCGATAAAAAAGTACTCAAAGCCTATGGATATACCAAATTTACGGATTTCCTGGAGCCAGCAGAAGAGAACGAACCATGGTTCCCGATCTATACGTACAATTTCGAACCGAATAAGCCGGAGACCATCGCCAGACAGAAGATGGACGATGTGAAGCGGAAGTGGCTGCCTAAAGTAATCATGACGTCACCAGCCGAGTTCGATAAGACATGGGAGGAATATCAATCGACACTGAAAGAAAGTGCAGATATTAAAGCCTATGAGGATGCACTTACAGAAGAGGTTCGCAGACGTGTAGAGCTGTGGGGATAACTAGAGGAAACATCTGCATGAAGTACGACAACAAGCAGGTCAAGAAGAACTACAAGCAAGCATCCCTATAAAGTAATACGACAAGTAATGTGACACAAGCCATAGGCTGAGCAGTGTGATAAGCAATACGACAAGTTATCAGAAAAGATAAGCAGTATAGGACAGACACAGTTAGGAGTAAGGCAGAGGCTATAGGATATCCTGTAGCCTTTCTTATTCAACACAGATAGGTGTGCTTATTGGACAGGAATGGATTCGACTCATCCTTTCGGATGATATAGATAAAACTCGTAATCAAGGAGAGAGAAAAAAATGGCCAAAAAGGAGCTGCAGCCTTCAGTCAATACCAGCCATATTCCTTCAGGGAAAAGCTGGATCGGATATAACTTGTCCAGAATGAAAAGTCAGCGTCAATTGATGTGGATGTCATTCCCCTTCATTGCGTTTATTGCTATTTTTGCCTATGGCCCTTTATGGGGATGGCTGATGGCATTTCAGAACTACAGACCAGGCATTGGTTTCATGGAACAGGATTGGGTGGGGCTTGATCATTTTCGAACGCTATTTACGGACCCTACCTTTTTACGCGTCATTCGCAATACACTCGCAATGAGTCTCATTAGTCTGTTTCTGGGATTTGCCGGGTCGATTGGTCTGGCACTCCTGCTCAACGAACTGCGGATGGTTTTATTTAAACGTGTGGTGCAGACCGTTTCCTATCTTCCACACTTTTTGTCGTGGATCATCGTGACGGGTATCGTTGCGAATGTACTATCAACGGAAAACGGGATTGTGAATGTACTGATGACCAAGCTGGGCCTGATCGATGCACCGATCAATTTTTTCGCCGAACCCAAATATTTCTGGGGCATCGTGGGGCTGTCCAGCATGTGGAAGGAGATCGGATGGGGCACCATTATATATCTGGCTTCTATGGCTTCCATTAATCCGAGCTTATACGAGGCAGCATCTATCGATGGGGCTGGTCGATTCCGTAAAATGTGGAATGTCACACTTCCGAGCATCAAACCAACCATTATTATCCTGCTGATTATCAACGTGGGTAACGTACTGAATGCAGGCTTTGAGATTCAATATTTGCTGGGGAACGGACTGGTGCAGGATGTATCCGAGACGATCGATATTTTTGTCTTGAAATACGGGATTAATCTGGGGAACTACTCACTTGCTACCGCAGCAGGGATCTTCAAAAGTGTAGTCAGTTTAATACTCATCTTTATCGCCAACGGGATTGCCAAGTCTCTTGGTGAAGAGCGGTTGATATGATAAGGGGGCAGCGCTGTGAAACGATTTAGCGGAAAACAAAGCTTGGGTGACTCTATTTTTTCGATCACTAACGGCATATTTATGTTGCTTGTTATGGTTGTTACGTTATATCCTTTTTTAAACACCATTGCCGTATCTTTCAACAACGGTCTTGATACGATTCGCGGGGGAATCTATCTCTGGCCAAGAGAATGGACGCTGCAAAACTATGTTTCGGTGTTCCAAAATCCCCATCTGACGCAAGCCGCATTTATTTCGGTAGCCAGAACGGTCATCGGAACTGTGGTACAGCTCTTCTGTACAGCTATGCTGGCTTACGTGCTGAGCCGTAAGGAATATATGTTTAACAAACTTGTGACTACCCTTTTTGTCATAACGATGTATTTCAGCGGCGGGTTGATTCCCGGGTATATGCTGATCAAACAAGTGGGACTGCTGAACAGCTTCTGGGTGTATATTATTCCCGGTCTGATCGGGGTTTTCAACATGATCGTCATCCGTACCTACATTCAGGGATTATCCGAGGGATTGATTGAATCCGCGAAGATGGACGGAGCGGGCGATTTCCGCATCTTCATGCGTATTGTGCTTCCGCTGTCCAAGCCGGTACTGGCGACAGTCGCGCTGTTTATTGCGGTCGGTCAGTGGAACTCCTGGTTTGACTCCATGCTCTATACGGCAGGCAACCGCAATTTGACCACCCTGCAGTATGAACTGATGAAGCTGTTATCCTCAGCAACGTCACAAGGGGGAACCGTCAATGTGGATCAATATAAAAATGTGACTAATATGGTCACCCCCGTATCCATTCGGGCTGCCATCACCATCGTGACCGCGATGCCCATCGTTATACTGTATCCATTCTTGCAAAAATACTTTGTCACTGGACTCACCATTGGAGGGGTAAAAGAATGAACAATGTAAATCAAGGCGAGCAATGCACGTTTAGAAATCCGATTATGCCTGGGTTCTATCCGGACCCGTCTGTCTGCCGGGTAGAAGAAGACTTTTATCTGGTTACGTCTACGTTTGCTTATTTCCCGGGTGTTCCGATCTTTCATAGTCGTGATCTGGTTCACTGGAAGCAGATCGGTAATGTGCTGGATCGTGCTTCGCAGCTTAATCTGCAAGGAGCAGGTCATTCGCAGGGTATTTTTGCACCAACGCTCCGGTATCATGATGGGCTCTTTTACATGATAACAACGAATGTAACGCATGGCGGAAACTTTGTAGTGACAGCCTCAGACCCGGCTGGCCCATGGTCCGATCCTTATTTCATTGATGGTGCGGAGGGGATTGATCCAACGATATTCTTCGATGAAGACGGAAAGGCGTATTATCTCGGAACGCGTCCTTGTTCGGAAGGAGTGCGTTACAACGGAAACTGGGAAGTGTGGCTGCGTGAACTGGATTTGGGCAGCATGAAGCTGGTCGGAGACAGCTATGTTCTATGGCGCGGCGCGATGGTGGATGTCATCTGGCCGGAAGGGCCGCATCTGTACAAAATTGGTGATTATTATTATCTGATGATTGCGGAAGGCGGGACGGGCCTGAACCATGCGGTAACCATCGCACGCAGCAGCAGTCTGACCGAAGGTTACGTTGGCAATCCGAATAATCCGATTATTACGCATCGCCATATGGGCAAGCATTATCCGGTTATTAATGTAGGACACGCTGATTTGGTACAGGCACCTAACGGTCAATGGTTCATGGTGATGCTGGCTTCCAGACCATATGGTGGCGCTTTCAGTAATCTTGGTCGTGAGACATTCATTGCTTCGGTGGAATGGGAAGATGGCTGGCCTGTGGTCAACCGCGGGCTTGGAAAACTGGAAGAGCAGGGTGTGTTGAATCTGCCAGCAGCACCTGTGGCACCGGATCTGCGTTGTGAAAATTTTGATAGTGAACAGTTGGGGCTGCAGTGGATGTTCCTGCGTAATCCTCAGGAGGACCTGTACTCGTTAACGGAACGTAAAGGTTACCTGCGCTTGAAGCTGAAACCGCAAACATTGAAGGAACTTGAGAACTCCAGCTTTGTCTGTGTACGGCAGCGGCATATGGATTATGTGGCAGCTGCTGCCATGGAATTTGTGCCGCAGCATGAGTATGAAACGGCTGGCTTGGTAGTCATTCAGAATGATCAGTATCATGTGCGGATTGAGCGAGCACGTGAAGGTGAACAGCAGGTGCTGCGGGTGATGACATGGCTTGGTGGTGAGGAATCACAGGTTGGCCAAGTTGTGCTGGATGGAGAAACTCCGCGTGTATACATTAAATTGGTAGCGCTAGGACAGCAGCTCAGCTTCTACTACAGCACAGATGGAAGTGATTATCAGTTGGCTGCAGGACAAGTGGATACAACCAGCCTGAGTACGGAAGTCGCTGGCGGCTTTGTTGGCTGCTGTATCGGTATGTTCAGCAGCAGCAATGGTCAAAAGTCCGATCAGGCAGCGGACTTTGACTGGTTTGAATACGGTGCACACAATTAAACTCTCATTGAAGGAGAGATTGTATAATGAAAGCAGCTAAAACCGTCCTGTCGAGTGTAGCAGCCATAGGCATCATCACAACTTTGTCCGGGGTCTCTCAAGTATCAGCTGATCAGGGTAGTAAGACGACATCACTAATTTCTGTAAAAGCTGCATCGGTAGAACCCAATGTGTATCAGGAAGTTCCCAAATTTAAAAAAACGTTAAGTAAGGACAAAGTAATCTGGAATGGAAAAAATATTAAATTAATCGCAAACATCGTAGAGGAAGAAAATGTCCCTGCATCAGAATCCAAAGTAATTCGTTCTATTGTCGTTTCTAAAGGGAAGATGAAGCAGACGATAAAAACCGATGATTTGGCAGAAAAATGGCATGAAGTAATACGTGTTGTTGATTCAAATTCAGGTGATTGGGTGGCTGTTCAGGCAGCAAAAAGCGCCGGTAGTGCTGTCATTCTTGTGAACCTAAAAACGGGTGAATCCACGATTTTAAACGATCGCCTTATAAAGGAAGGTAAGAATGGTGTAGAAAGTATCCCTTCATTCAACTGGTCACCTGTGGAGGACAAGCTCGCGATTTCATACGGGAATACGGAGAAGAGTTCACTAGCCATATACGATGCGGAGAAAGGCACTTTTGAATATGTACCGCGTACAACAAACTATATTAGTACAGGCATTATCCTTTGGCACAAAAACGGAAAATCGTTCGATTACATTAGTGAGTATCCTTCCGATCAAATGAGTCTTTTTAGATATAATACAGCAGCCAAAAAGGTTAAACCGATCAAGAAAATGACTCAGAAAGAATTCCAACAATTTATGAAGCTGGACAAATAGGTAGACAGCACTTCAAGATAAAATCGGTTAAGCGGCCTTAATCCTGGAATGAATGGGGGATTAAGGCCGCTTATACTTCATGTAACTTTTTGTTAACTGCATAACTCATGCATTCCTTTATGTCTTCTGAAGCTCTTTCATGAATTTGTATTCAAGCTGTGTTCAGTAGGGATTACAGAGGAGTGTCCAATGATTAATGCCGCGCATCCTCACAGGTATTGACCCGGGTTAGATCCAAAATTTCATTCACGTGATGTTCTTCAAACCGGTCGAGCAGAGCGTCTAAACCATATTCCAGCTTGTGCTCAAGCTCATCCAGATAGATGGGAAGAATCGCATAAAAGTGCACGGTTTGTCCGTCCTCCATATCCAGCGTCAGAAAATCCTCATCCGTCTCAAGCGGCGGAAGTACGATGAAGGCACACATGTCAGTATTGCCCGAAAAAGGAATTGCCGGATCACCATTTGGTACAGTATGTCCCCAGCTCAGCCAGGTATCATAGTCATGCGGCAGGCGAGCCATCGTTTTCAACCAGCGTATGGGCCAGTAGTGATCCGATACCTCCAGCTTCTCTTCAAACAGAGGCCAATCAGGCGGTAAACAAATCATCAGTTCCGCATACGCATAGTCCTCTGCATCTTCTGGTGTGTTCATAGGCAGGGCACTCATACCTGTGGTGTATAACGTGTAATAATTGCGATTCGGTGTTGGGCGAACGACATGAACATCGATATGAACCTTGTCCGACAGCAGCTCATGAAACACGGATTCAGCTTCGCCAAGATATTGGTCAGCGTGCTGCTCGATCTGCTCCAGCCATTCGTCTGCTGCATATGAAGCAGACTGCCACTCACGCCCTTTGTCCTTATGACGAAGGATTGGGACGCCGGAGGGCGAATATTCTGAGGATTTGGACATGCTTACCGCTCCCTTGCACAGTTTGATGTACTAGCGATTTTATCATATCACAACGTGTGAATTGAAAGCTGTATCTCGTTCTATGTTATGATAGTGTTCAAGTTAGCAAGTTCGATTGAAGGGGCAAAGCGTATGAATCAGAGCGTACAGCAATTTAAAGCGGACTTCTTCAAAGCTTTGGCACATCCGATGCGAATCCGCATTCTGGAGCTGCTGAGCGAAGGGGCGAAAAATGTCAATGAGCTGCAGAGCATTCTCGGGTCGGAAGGTTCTGCGGTGTCCCAGCAGCTGGCTGTGCTGCGCAGCAAAAATGTGGTACAGGGCATCAAGGAAGGTACGACGGTCACCTATTCGCTGCGTGATCCACTGATTAAAGACCTGCTGGCAGTAGCCAAACAAATTTTCGACAATCATCTGGTCGATGCCATCTCGATGCTGGAGGATATGCGCAAAGATAGCTGATACAAGAAACAAGAGCAGCCGTAAGTTTGTACGTGTGTCTCTTGTTTTTTGATTTTGTATAAGAGTTCCAATAATTATACAGGATTGTGATATTTGCGATTGACAGTGCATATATCAAGGAGTAGTGTTCATTATATATTCAAATATTCAAATATATGAAGAAAAGAAGGTTATGGAGCATGAAAGGCACCGGGAGATACGCGGGTTATCGAATGGCTGATTTTCGCAAGGATCTGATATCGGGACTAATTGTCGGGATTATAGCAATTCCACTTGGCATGGCTTTTGCTATCGCTTCGGGAGTCAAGCCGGAATATGGGTTGTATACAACCATTATTGCGGGGATTTTGATTTCTTTGCTAGGCGGTTCCAAATTTCAGATTGGAGGTCCTACCGGGGCATTTATTCCGATTCTTTTTGCCATTGTAATGCAGTATGGTTACGAGAATTTATTGATTGCGGGTATGATGGCTGGGTTGATGCTGATTATTATGGGCGTGTTCAAGCTGGGGGCATTAATCAAATTTATACCAAGACCAGTTACTATTGGTTTTACCGCAGGGATTGCCGTTCTCATTTTTAGCGGTCAGATTGTGAATGTTCTAGGACTCACAGGTGTTACGAAGCACGAGGACTTTTACTCCAATATGAGAGAGATCGGAATGCACATCGGCACGATCAACATATATAGTTTGCTGACAGCGGGGGTATGCCTGGCTGTTCTTCTGCTTGTGCCAAAGTTCGCACCTAAAGTGCCTGCTTCATTGTTAGGTTTGATTCTATCGACTATTGTCGCTGCCGTTTTTTTCAAAGATCAGGTGGCTACAATTGGTTCATCCTTTGGGGCGATACAGGGAACGTTACCTGGGTTCCGCCTGCCGGAGATCACGTGGGAACGGATGATTCATTTACTGCAGCCTGCTTTTGTCATCGCTATGCTGGGCGGTATCGAATCGCTGCTGTCCGCTGTTGTAGCTGACGGCATGACAGGAAGCCGTCATAACAGCAACCGGGAACTGATCGGGCAGGGGGTTGCCAATCTGATTACGCCGCTGTTTGGCGGAATTCCTGCTACAGGAGCAATTGCACGTACAGCAACGAATATTAAGTCTGGTGCGGTATCGCCTTTGTCAGGCGTAATTCATGGTGTTGTCGTACTGCTTGTGCTGCTTCTGTTCGCACCCTACGCATCCCTCATCCCACTTGCCAGTATGGCGCCGGTACTTATGCTGGTGGCCTGGAATATGAGTGAGCGTAAGTCCTTTGCGCATGTGCTGCGGACCAAAACAGGTGACTCGCTTGTGCTTCTTCTGACATTTTTGCTAACCGTATTTACAAGTCTTACGACAGCGGTCGAAGTTGGCTTGATTCTGGCAGTCATTCTGTTTGTGAAAAGAATGAGCGAGATGTTAAAAGTCGCCAAAGTCCTGCCTGATCCAGATCATAAACATGAGAAAGTTATGGCTCATATGGTGCAGGAGGGACATGATTGTCCGCAGATTAGCCTCTATACGATTGAAGGCCCATTATTTTTTGGTGCGGCAGATATGTTTGAAAAATCAGTGATGGATTCACTCCCAGAACGTCCCGGATTGCTGCTGCTTCGCATGGGGAAAGTTCCTTTTATCGATACAACGGGCGAGGCTAATCTGGCTGGTTTAATCAAGCATTTTGAACGAAAGGGCGGAACTGTGTTGTTATCTGGGATACAGGAGCAGCCGCTTGAGATGCTGAAACGAACGGGTTTGCTGGAGCGAATCAATCCTGCTCATCGGTTTGAACATACCGGGGAAGCTATTAACTATGCCTTACAGCACTTGAATCAAGAGAAATGCAGAGGCTGCAGACATTTTGCTTTTCGGGAGTGTGGGGTTTTGTCGGGTACCGCTGTTGAATCTGAACAGCAGCAGAAGTGGAAGGTGGTTAGAGCTAAAGTGGCTCCATAATTTATATTCCAATAAATTCCTCGTTGGTATATATTAAGTGTGTTGACGATATATCATACAGGAAGGATTTTGCATATGTTCAATCAACCAACGGCTTTACGTTCGGTACTCAGTCCGGCTTATCTGGAGTGGGCCTTGCACGAACATTACGATATTGGAACGTGGAAAGAATGCATATTTTGGCTGCGAGGACTGAATGACACTTATCGTGTACGGACAAGTACAGGGTTATATATACTGCGTATTTATCGTACCGAGGTGACGGAAGCGGATGTTCGTTATGAATTGAGTGTGCTGACTGCGCTTAAAGCAGGATTGGGTACGAGCGAACACACGAAGATTGGAGATTTTATCACGGCAAAGGATCAGACCGGTTACATCATGCTGGACGCAGCGGAAGGAAAGCGGGCAGCTGTCATGTTTCATTATATTGAGGGGATAGAAAATAATCTGCAGGATGAGGAATCCTGCTATGCTTTTGGTCAGTCTGCTGCTGAGCTGCACAAGGCTATGGATCAGATCAAGCTGGAACCCGTACTGGAATGGAGAACAAACCGTCCAAGGTTCGAACTGGATACGAAGTTTCTTATCGATGAGTCCTTGGAACGAATCCTTCGGTACACGAGTGAGCATCATGAGGAATCAGCATTTTTGCAGACATTTGCCTCTGTCTTAAAAGAGAAGATTCTGACCGTCTCCAGCACAGGGCTGGATTATGGTTTGTGCCACGGTGATATGCATGGAAACAACAATGTGTTTCAGCAGCAGGATCAGTTCACTCATTATGACTTCGAGTGGGCTGCTCCGGGGTGGCGTGCGTATGACTTGGCTCAAGTGAAAGTTCGAAAACGGCAATCAGGTGATCCTGAGCAGAAGCAACGGCTGTGGGATGCGCTGATGAAAGGATATCGTTCGGTTCGTAACTTCTCAGATGCAGATGAGCAGGCGATAGACCTGTTTATTACTGCCCGTCGGTTCTGGGTGATGGGTCTGGATGCGGCCTTTATCGAGAGTGATATGGGTGCACTGGATTATGGTGCAGACTGGCTGAATGATTTTATTGAGGAGTTTCGGGGTACAGGTATCGTCAAATAAAAATCAACAATCAAAAAACGAGTATGCAGACATGTCGTCTGCATACTCGTTTTTGATATAGAACATGATAACAGCGATCAATGTCCCTTATACTGCCGGATCTGTCAACCGGATGACTGGGAAGCAGCGGCAGCTGCTGAAGCTGCCGCTGCCGCGGTCATAGCAGCTTGCTGGGCGATGATCATGTTAGTAATCGTTGTTGACATGGCTGTTGGGAGTACCTCGCTGCGCAGATTCTCTACATGCTCAAGGATTGTCAGTGCAGAGGAGAACAGCAGCAGCTCCTGCTTGTGAATGGACCAAGGGCCGAACCCCTTCTGGGATCGTAACCAGTCATAGGTATCCACTACCTCATCTGTCAGCTTCTCCGGATCAGAAGGTAATAGGGTCAGAAGTCCAAGAGAGGGCAGGGTGTATGTTTTGTCCATCCGAAGTTTCCTTGCACGGAAAGTATCTCTTAACGTCATGATCCGAGCGTTGACCTCCGGATCATTGCTGCCCATAACGAGTACCTGCGTTAAAGATTGCAAGTGGTTACCCGCCGAAAAGGTTGATTTTAAGTCTTGGTAGAAACGTTCCATGCGTACTATTGTGGAATCCGGTTTCAAGTCAGAAAGAGCTAACATTGCGGTGAAAATATAATCGTCCCTTCCTGTTAGGATCGGATGCTCTGTTTTCATCTGGTCATAGAAGGTTTTGGCCCGCTGTACCGCATGCTGAAATTGTTCAGGCGGAGCCTGAGCAGCAATCTGATAGGCCGCCATCACCAAGTATTCGGAATTGCGAAACTTGATATCTTTCATCAGATCATAAACTTGAAGCATATGCTGCAGCCTTGTCAGCCCATCATTCGTCAGAGAAAGCATGGCTGCGATGCTGAAGGAAGAAAAACCTCTAAATGTAGAAAATCGTTTGGTGTTTTGCTTGATCAATTCGTTACTATGACGGATCGCTTCCACGTCCACGGTTTTATTCTCCGCGGCGTAGAGTAAAGCGACCATACGCTGCATCATCGTATGCTGATATTTGAATGGTTTCTTGATGATCTCTGTATTAGAAACGAATAATTCGACTCTTTCGGTGTGCATACTGCATACCTCCCCATGAGAAATTTGTTTACAACAGCATAAGGAATAGTAAGTGAATCAGAGCAATCAACCCCATCGGATAGATCAAAGATCTGGAGAACCTGTTTTTGAATTCGTTCTGAGGATGCTTTTCGAAAACGCATTAAAAACAATACGCCATTCCTGCTGAAAAGTTCCAGTAACGGGGCGGCTGCTTACTTCCTCACATTCCATATTGTATTTCTGCGGCACATCTCGTACAATTTGATGAAGCAATTCTGCATTGCGTTAATGTGAATGATCTGAAGTGGATGAAAAAAGGAAGCTGTTTATTAGAAAAGGGGAGAATCGTTTGGAATCAAAAGAACTATCGAGAGGGCTGAAGCCACGCCATGTTGAGCTGATTGCGCTCGGCGGTACAATTGGTGTGGGGTTATTCATGGGATCGGCCAGTACGATCAAATGGGCAGGTCCATCCGTACTGCTGGCCTATTTAATGGCTGGTATCATTATCTTTTTTGTTATGCGTATTATGGGAGAGATGTTGATCCAGGAACCGGTAACGGGTTCGTTTGCGACATTTGCCCACAAATATATCGGACCGCTTGCCGGATTTCTCACGGCCTGGAGTTACTGGTTTCTGTGGGTTACGGTGGGTATGGCAGAAGTTACGGCAATCGGAATTTACGTGGGATACTGGTTTCCGGATATTCCGCAGTGGCTGCCGGCGCTTGCGGGTGTGCTCATCATTGCAGCAGCGAATTTAGCGGCGGTCAAGTTCTATGGAGAATTTGAATTCTGGTTTGCCATGATTAAAGTGACTGCGATCGTGGCGATGATTGTCATCGGAACAGGTCTTATTTTCTTCGGATGGGGGAATGGCGGGCAGCCAATCGGTTTGTCCAATCTAATTAACCATGGGGGCTTCTTTCCCGGAGGAATCAAAGGTTTCCTGTTTGCGCTGTGTATCGTAACGGCCGCTTATCAAGGGGTAGAGATGGTGGGGATTACGGCTGGGGAAGCCGAAAACCCGAAGTACACGCTGCGCAAAGCGATCAAAAATATCGTGTGGCGGATACTCATATTCTACGTAGGTGCAATTTTTGTTATCGTTACGCTGTATCCATGGAATGAGGTAGGCGAGACGGGCAGCCCATTCGTGCTGACCTTTGCCAAAGTTGGTATTGTGGCAGCTGCGGGGATTATTAACTTCGTCGTGCTGACAGCGGCAATGTCGGGATGCAACAGCGGGATCTACAGTGCCGGGCGGATGCTGTACACGCTGGCAGAGAACGGGCA
Organism: Paenibacillus sp. FSL R7-0652; assembly: GCF_038595045.1. NCBI lineage: Bacteria > Bacillati > Bacillota > Bacilli > Caryophanales > Paenibacillaceae > Paenibacillus > Paenibacillus sp. FSL R7-0652. The sequence goes on from NZ_CP152001.1 coordinate 970,547, forward strand.
GGCGCCTGCCTTTTTCAAAAAGCTGTCCAAAGGCGGGGTTCCCCGCAACAGTATCGTGGTGACCATCTCGCTGCTCCTGATTGGCGTGATATTGAATTATCTGATGCCTGATTCGAAGCTGTTCCTATACATCTACAGTGCGAGTGTACTGCCGGGGATGGTGCCTTGGTTTGCACTGGCGTTCAGTCAGTTCCGTTTCAGAAAGCGCTGGGGCCAGGAACTGGCGGAGCATAACTTCAAGTCCAAATGGTTCCCGATCAGCAATTACATCATTATTGTGTATCTGATCCTGGTTATCATCGGTATGGCCTTTAACCCGGATACACGTCTGCCGCTGATCGTTGGTGCGGCGTTTATGGGTGTTGTGGTAGTTGGTTATTATGTATTTGGCATAGGCGGCCGGGAGAAAGCCAACGATCAAAAATAATTATAAATAAAGACAAACTAAAATTAAAAAAAGAATTGTCCGTTATCATTGAATGAAATACCGCTTGTATGGCGGTAATAATGCACTCCTTGAACATATGAGGCGACTTGAGAAGAGTCCAATATGTTTAAGGCGTGTTTTTTTTTGCAGTTTAAAGAACAGGCATCTCGGTTACAAAGGAAAGAGTGAACCTTTACACAAATGAAATTCACAACACATAAATACAAACCAAGGAGGAATTGAACATGGCGACGCAAGATCAACATTCGATTCAAGATCCAACGACACAATATCCGAAGGCAAACCCGGACTGGAAACAACAGCAGGATGAGCCGGGATTGCAGCGTGAGATGACTCCGGTTCCCGATTGTGGTGAAACAACGTATAAAGGCAGCGGGCGCCTTACAGGCCGCAAAGCGGTTGTTACCGGTGCAGATAGCGGGATCGGCCGTGCGGCGGCGATTGCTTATGCACGTGAAGGAGCAGACGTTGTACTCTCCTATCTGCCGGAGGAAGAAGCAGATGCTAAGGAAGTTGTGCAGCTGATTGAGGAAGCTGGCCGCAAAGCGATTGCTGTACCAGGAGATTTGAAGGATGAGAAATACTGCGAACAACTAATTGAAACTGCAGTCAAAGAACTGGGCGGGATCGATATTCTCGCGAACGTGGCAGGCAAACAGCAGTTTGTTGAGCAGATCGAAGATCTAACGACAGAACAATTCGACGCTACGTTCAAAACGAATGTATATTCCATGTTCTGGCTTAACAAAGCAGCAGTCAAACATATGAAAGCAGGCGGCTCAATCATCAACACATCTTCCATTCAGGCATACAGCCCGTCTCCAATTCTGTTGGACTATGCAACGACTAAAGCATCAATTAACACATTCAGCAAGGCACTCGCCCAGCAGGTTGGCAGCAGAGGTATTCGTGTGAATGTTGTGGCGCCGGGGCCGGTATGGACACCGCTGCAGGTTGTCGGTGGACAGCCTGTAGAGAAGCTGGCCGAATTTGGTAACAATACCCCGCTGGGACGAGCAGGACAGCCTGTAGAGATGGCTCCGGCTTACGTATTTCTGGCAAGTCAGGAATCGAGCTATGTGAGCGGAGAGACCTTGAATGCCAATGGCGGTACGGTTAGTCCGTAATGAGGAATTGAATCGTAAGAACCTGATATGAAAGGTCAACGGCCTCTTGATGCATTTGCGTTCTTCAGGTTATATAAAGAGACGGGATAAAGCAAAAGTGCGCTGCTTTATCCCGTCTTTACGTTTTATTTCTCTTCCGACTTTGTTTCCAGCATCACATAGCTTCCCAGGGTGGCGAGCTGCGCGTGATCCAGCAGGGCTTCCATTACTAAAATTGGATTCTTTACCTTCCCCGATGGCGGTAACGTAGTATTCTCCCTGAATGCCGAAATTTTGCTTCGTTGTAACGATATCATTATAAATACCAAGGCCTCCACGCCCATCTTTCATAAAATCATTAAAGGTTGTTTCGGTTGTCGTTGCGATAACCAAAGGATTACTTTCACTATAAGCATTTTCTGCACCTTGAAGAGGGAGATTGTTTGGATCGAAAATTCTACTTCGATCGATGCGTTTATATATCTTATATTGGCTTGCCCCTTCAACTTTGTCCCATACTAGGGCTAACCGTCTGTCTTTATCGATCTCGTATCTAAGTTTAGGTACCGGCAGCTCAGACTTTACTGTAAACGGTATAATTATGGGTTTATCAAGTAAAGTAAGCTTATCCGCATCCGGATCATATATTTCTGGAAGAGCATAAACTTTACTTGCTTTAAGTCCTTTGATATCGGTATGTACGGAAATAATATCATCTGAAGACAAGCTTGAATTTCTCAAATCTGCTTTAAACTTAAACGTAAATTCTTCATTCTGGGCTGCGTTGTACATAGGCATGATGGATTTGTCGGATGCTGTGCCGTATTTTTCTTTTGGGCTTAAAATGCTGGATCCCTGTTTCGTTTCACCTGATATGTTATCGGATGGGCTGCTCTCCTGATCATTACTCTGGCAGCCGGCGAGCAGCAGGGGAAGTGCAAACATCATAAAAAATAGTCGTTTCATGGTACACTGCTTTCTTATTTTTCTGGGTAAAACTCGTTCTCAAACCTCTAATCTTTCAAACCTCCTATTAATTACATAATATTCATTGCTAGTGTATGGTCACAACGACTTATCGTCAAGGATAGTGATCCGAGTGTTTGGTCCTATGGACTGGAAGGGTAGATCAACATTTTTAATATAGGAGTAGGATAAAACGGCCTTTTCTTAAAATCAGAGAGACCGTTTCAGCTGTGCCGATTACGCTGCATGATGGAGCATTATTATGTAAATTTTTTAACGCGATACCAATAAGAATATGCATCGGTATATCCCAGCTTTGCGTATAAGCGCCGTGCGGGAGCGTTTTCTGCCACCACTTGCAGATAGCTTGAAACTGCACCTTGGCTTTTTCCCCAATGCAGCAGATGCAGAATCATCTGTTCTGCCAGGCCGCGGCTGCGGTATGCCGGGTCTGTAATGATATCATGCAGTCCGATGATCTGCCGCTCCACAACACCAAGTCCACAGGCCACTACGAGGCCATCAACCGAGAGGCGAATGAATGCGGTATGTGCCCGAATATTCAAGAGCATCTGTGTCATCGTTTCGCGGAACTGTCCACTGACAGAATTCAAACGGCAAAAATGATGCAGCCATTCATCAGTCAGCTGCTCGTCAATGTGAATGTCCACGGGCTTTGGTATGTTTAGATCCTCCAGATTTCGAAGCTGTACGAGGGTGCGATCTACAACGACGTAACCCTTATCCTGCAGGAGCTGATCCAGTTCTCCCGGCTGAACAAATGGTGTAATTTTAAAAACAGTATTTAATTGGCTGGACGTATACATTTCTTCACATACCCGGATTTTTTCGTGCACATCCAGAGACGAAGAGTAGATCGCTTGGACCGAGTTGGCTCGTTTCGAATATCCTTTGGCAAATCGCAGCACCCAACCGTCATAAAATGAGGTTGATAAAGGCTGCCAGTGATTGAGTGTTAATTCTTCAATGTGCCGATGCGTGTGCTTTTCTGAATACATATGGTTCATCCTTTCAATGTAATGTTTCAAAAGACAGTATGATTTCAATAGAATAATATTACATATTATTGCATAAATATTCAATAAATTTGTACAGATATCTAACATTTGAATATTGGGTTACAATCTGTAGGACAAGCAAACAACTCAATTTGCAGAAATGGAGTACATCATGTTTACGATTAATATCCAGGGACAAATGATTACATGTCATATTGAATTCGGCAAACGAAAAAAAGCCTCGGTAACAATGGAGCTGCCCTATATGGTCACCATTAAGGCACCAAACGGCACAAGCGAGGAATTGATTCGGCAGCTGGTTATACAGCATGGTGAGGAGATTATACACAAGTCGGCTCGAATGCAGCAGGTGCTGGACGGCCCTCAGGCCAAGGAATATGAAAAAGAGGGAAAGGGGGCATTCCTGCTCTTTGGCAGGGCTCATGCGCTGCAGGACTTAATCCCGGTAGAAGGATATACCGAAGAGGAGCTGCGGGCAAATCTGAAAAAGTTTTATTTTGCCGAGTGTAAACGCATGATTGGACAGCGGATTGTACGTTATCAACAGGAGCTGAAGGTGAAGCCCAAGTCAATCGACATTGTGGACTCTCCCACAAAATGGGGCAGCTGCAGCTGGGACAAAAAACTGACCTTTAATTACCGCCTCGCCATGGCACCGCCGGAAGTGATCGATTACGTCATCATCCATGAATTGTGTCATATTCACCACATGAACCATGACCGCTCCTTCTGGCGGCGGGTGGGCAGCATTATGCCGGATTACAAGGAAAAAGAAGATTATCTGATGCGCAACGGCCGAGCCATGACGCTGTAGACTACCTCACCTGCAGGCAGGCATTGGATAGACTCTGCAGGAAAAAAAGCTGCTGCCTTTTCATGAAGATGAAGTACAATAGAGCCATTATTACGTGCCGCGAATCACAGAGCAGCCTGCGCGGCGAAAGGAGTGCAAGATGGATTATAACAGGCAGCATTCGGTGCTGGTCGATGAATATATCCATTCTTTTTCGGCAGATGTGCAGCTGAAATTGCAGCGGATGCGGGAGCTTATTCGTGAGGCAGCCCCACTTGCTGAAGAGAAGATCAGTTATAAAATGCCTACCTATGCGCAGCATGGGAATCTGGTTCATTTTGCCGCATATACGAAACATATCGGATTTTATCCTGCACCCAGCGGTATTCTGGCATTCAAGGAACAGCTCTCCAGGTTCAAAGGAGCGAAGGGGTCCGTCCAGTTTCCGCTAGATGAGCCGCTCCCGGAAGAATTAATCCGCCAGATTGTTGAGTATCGGGTGAAAGAGAATGTGGAAAGGAGTCAGAGATGAATAAAGCTTTAATTGTACTTGATGTGCAGCACGGATTAACGAGTCTAAGAGATGTATCAGCGACATTGGAAAAGATTGAATCGGTCATACATGTCTTTGAGAAGATGAACTGGCCTGTGGTGTTTATAAAACATGTTGATGAGCATCACGAAGAGTCCTCACTCTATCGCGGCAAAACCGAGAACCTGGAGATTGTTGTGGATACCAGACAATATCCTGTTCTGGTGAAGAATAAACCAAGTGCTTTCAGTAATAGTGAACTGAAAAGATGGCTGCTTGATCAGCAGGTTGAGCATGTATTCATTACGGGTTTTAATATGGAATATTGTTGTCTGTTTACGGCAATAACTGCCGAACATGAGGGATTCAACGTAACCTTGATTGAAGATGCAGCGGGCACGGTCAATACTGCAGATACGTATGAAATGGAGGGGCTGGACATCCCGGATTTTATCGGCTCCATTCTGAACTGGTCGGGATGCATTGAAGTACTGTATACGGATGAGTTTATGGATAGGTTTGTTCAAAATTCTTGATTCAAGGATGCGGTTGATCTAAGAAGAAACAGCCCGGTGAAATCACCCGGCTGTTTTTTTGCACTTTGAATCTGATTACGTTGATCTTAACTATTAATATATTATCGTCTGTTTCGCTGCTTTTGCTCAGTCCAGATTCAGGTCAAAATCCGGCCTGCACATATATTCAATGGGGTACAGGTCATCTCGGGCTGAGATCAGCGCACGGAAATGAAGGTATCGATGGTTCGGCTGCTCTACAACCCCACCTGCACGAAAAGGAATGAGCTCGGCCACAACGAACACGTCCTCGGCATTCGTACATCGGAAGATAACATTGTTGGGGTTGATGACTTCTTTCATATAACTATAAGTCATCACGTGAAAGGACTGTCCGCGCCAGTTGGTCTGGATGACCCGGTACGACTGGGTTCGGATCAGGTCCAAATAACGCTCGAGCGTGAAGGTATGCTCAAACTGCGTGATATACCCTTTTCTATCGACATCGATAGTAAACTCCACATCATAGCTCTCATGAAACTCTTCCTGATATGTACCTGTCATTATCTTCATTGTATCAAAGTGTAATCCAAAGTCCGGGTCGATTATATAGGGAATCACAATGAGTTCCGGGTCAACATGTGCTGTAATTTGACTTGTTGGATTGGGTTCAGTGGGTCTCAGATCAATAGAACCGATCATACTTCCCGGAAAACCGGGGCTGCAGCTTATACGCATAGTCATCTCCTTTAAGGGTAGTCTTTAATTAAACGGAGGTGAAGCGGGAAAGTTTCACCAACATGATCTTCCCAAGCGTTCTTCTGATTCTGTAGATGTAATGATATTTTACCTATCAGACCTTTCGCCGTCGTGAAGTATTCTCTTAATTTGTGCAGGCCTCTATAATCGTGCTACTCTTTCATTAGAGTTACGATAAATGATGTAATGACGTACACATGAATTAGGGGGCTTGTGATGTTATCCACTAAAGTCATTGAACACTGCCGCTTGAACGGCTGGTGGCATGAAGATGTCCCGGCTGAGTACGAGGAAGCACTGCGCAAACTGGATGTTGATCTGAACTCGGATTTTGCACAGTTCTACCTGCATGCAGAGGATGGGCCAACGTTTTACAGTCGAAATCAGGAATTGTATCAGATCTGCTGGGTCATCGAAAATACGGTATACCTTCAGGATATGCATATATCGCAGCTCACACTCGGACTGCCTGAGGCTTACATTCCCCTGGACAGCTTTGAAGGAGAAGGTGGGTTTTTCTATAATCGCCAGACGGGCGAGGTTGTGCTGGTTGAATTAGGGGAGTCAATCGAGCTTTTCCTGAATGGTGAGAGCAAGCCGCAATGGGCAGATTTCAGTGCATTCCTGGAGTGGTACTTCGTACTAACTTAAAGACCTTACAATAGGATGTTGGATGTATAAAACAAAAGGGTACTCGGTTTGTCATACAGGCTAAAGAAGTACTCTTTTGTTGTCCGAATGATATTAACGCTGACTCATCGGAGTCGTCACACTGAACACATTCCGGAAAACGGCACAAAAAAAACGAGCCCGCCTGGCTCGCCTTCTTCGTAATACCTATACAGATGCAGCCGTCTTCGCATGAGACTTGACCGTTACCTGAAACAAATGCTAGTCGGATATGTTGCGTGTGTAGTACTCAATGATATCTTTACGACGAATGATTCCGAGAAAGACACGATCTATATCCACCACAGGTACAAAGTTTTGGTCTGCCGCAAGTGTCAGCATATCCTCCATCTCTGCTTCGATGTACACGCATTCATTATAGATGCGATTGCTGATCTCCTGCACCTGCACCTGATCCATGTTATCAAATGTCAATCCGGGGGTATTACGCATTTTCCATAACAGATCACCTTCGGATAGAGTAGCAACATATTTTCCATCCGGATCAATTACAGGAATGGCGGTGTAGTGGTGCGATTCCAGCTGCTCAATAGCATCTTTCATGGAAGCGGTAGACTTGATATAGGCCACTTCGGCTTTTGGGAGTAAAAAATAGCTGATTTCCATCATCGGGCTCCTTTTCAACCTTTTGCATCGCAAAAAGCTGTAGTATGTAATTCACTATTCTTATTTAAACATATTATGCGAGGCAAAGGCTATTTTTAATGACAAATTCATCAGATTTGTTACATTGTGTAATTGACGCTGGAAATCTATAGTATAGAGTAGAGGTGATGTGACATGAAATCCAAACGTAAATTATTATACGGATTGCTGCCCATCCTGTTTGCAGGCGGCATCGGAATGTATCTTTATATGCAGAATAACAAAACAGAGGAAGCCAAGCCCCAGCCGATTGTGAATCAGTACATAGAGCATCTGCAAAAGAAAGAGTTTGACCAGCTGTATTCATTAATGTCACCTGATTCATTAACCGAGGCAGGCATGACCAAGGAACAATTTGTCGAGAAGTACAATGCCATCTATTCGGGGATGCAGGTGTCTGCCGTTAAGGCCGAACTGGAGCCGGCGCAGTCGTCAGAGGCCGCAGCCGGGACAGATCCTGACAATCAAGCAGCAGAAACTGAAAATAAAACCGATACACAGGAGGGATTAAACACCACGGAAAATGAAAAGGGTAAGGACCAGGCACAGCAGGCAGCAGATAGCTCGGACTTATACCAGGCCGATTATAAAGTGCAGCTGACAACGTTTCTGGGCGAAGTTAGCGAAACGCATACGTTACAGCTGGTTAGACGAGAGCTTGAGGATGGGAGCAGCATCTGGCAGATTAACTGGCAGCCTTCCCTGATCCTGAGTGATATGGTGAAGGGAAGCAAAGTTCGGGTGAAAACGCTGTTCCCGAATCGAGGGGATATTGTAGATCGTGACGGACTGCCGCTGGCCACTGAAGGCACTATGAATGAGTGGGGGATCGTTCCCGAGAAGCTGGGAGAGAATCCGGAACAAATGATTGCACGTATCGCGGATCATTATAAGGTATCGGTAGAAACAATTCAGAAGGCACTTGGTCAGACATGGGTGAAACCTGAATTTTTTGTTCCGATGGGCTCCACAGAGGAATTTGATGTACCAGATTCACTCAGTGGAGTTGCCCTGCAAAGTAAGGAAATCCGTTATTACCCCCTGGGTGAAGCAGCTGCACATCTGATTGGATATGTGCGTAAGGCTACCAAAGAAGATCTGGACAAAGATACGGAAGGGTATTACCGTGCGGAGGACTGGATCGGTAAAGCGGGGCTGGAGCAGTCCATGGAGAAACAGCTGCGCGGAGAACGCGGGGGTTTGATTGAGATTACGGATGAAGCGGGCAATACCCGCTCCGAAATTATACGTAAGGAGGCGGTGGATGGCAGGGATGTGCAGCTGACGATCAGCTCTGCGCAGCAGAAAAAGCTGTATCAAACGCTCTCTGGCGGCGGGGACGCCGGGGCCATGGTGATGATGAATCCGAAGGACGGGAACCTGCTTGCTCTGGTTAGTGCGCCTTCCTACAATCCGAATAAAATGGTTACCGGTCTGACTCAGGCAGAGTGGGATGCCTATTCGGCAAACGAGAAACTGCCTTTTATCAATCGAGTAACGACACGATATGCCCCGGGGTCCACCTTTAAAGCAATTACTGCAGCGGCAGGACTGATGGAGAAGGTGACAACTGCGGATAAAACCCATGACATTTCCGGTTTGCAGTGGCGGAAGGACGACAGCTGGGGTGGATACTATGTCAAACGAGTGAAAAGCCTTACCCCTGTCAGCATGGTCGATGCTCTGGTATATTCGGACAATATTTATTTTGCGATGGAAGCCATTGAGATGGGGAGCACGAAGTTTATCGAGGGGATTCAAAAATTCGGGTTTGGTACTAACCTCGGTTTGGATGAGCTGTATTTGAAGCCAAGCCAGTACGCGAACGAGGCACACAAGGATTTGTCCTCCGAAGTGCTTCTGGCGGATACTTCCTACGGACAAGGTGAGATGTTAATGTCGCCTATTCATCTTGCTGCTGCCTTCACACCCTTTGTGAATGAAGGCAAGCTGGTGAAACCTGTTCTGATTGTTGGAAAAGAAACCTCTGCTCCTGAGGTGATCATTACACCGGAAGTGGCTAATACCGTTACAGACGCGCTAAAACAAGTGGTTTCTCGCCAAGGAGGTACGGCACATACACTCAGTTCAATCACGGGTGGTCTTGCAGGCAAAACAGGAACCGCGGAATTGAAGGCGAAGAAAGGGGAGAAAGGTCAGGAAAATGGCTTTTTCGTCACCTATGATACCGAATCGCCATCATTTCTGCTGGCGGCAGTGATTGAAGAGGTTAACGGTCGTGGCGGCAGTCACTATGTGGTAGACCGTTTGAAGCCGTTTCTGGAGAAGCTGCAGATCGAGCCGTAACCGCAGCGTGAAGAAAGGTACGGAAGAAAGATACGCTGAACTCGTTCATTAAGTCGATCATATCCATCATATCAGGACGAAATCAAATAAACGCGTTCTTGGCGGAATCCACACGGGTTCACCAAGGCGCGTTTTTATGTCAAACTCATTATTTCAGATCAATTCATATCATAATTTCAGTCCGTCGATTCTTTTATTTTCGAGCTGTAATCATGAACCGTGCCGAGTTGGTACGAATACCTTTCTCGTCCCGGTTGTCCTGTACGAATTGCTCGAAAATCTCCTGATCGGATGCGAGCTCTCCGAAATGAGGAACTATGGGTGTGTGCGTCAGCAGAAATAAAAGATCTTCCGGTGCAGCATAATGCTCGGTGATATTATATTCGCGAACTTCGATTTGCTGGAAACCGGCTTGTTTTAGCTCCATTTTGTACCGTTCCAGCAGCGTCCCGGGTTCAATGCCGAAATGCTGTCCGCGTCCAAAAGCCTGGGCTATATTAACTTTATCGTACTCGCTGACCTGTTGGGTCAGAAAGACGCCATCCTCTGCGATAACTCTGTACACTTCCGAGGCTTTGAATGCAGAATGTCTGCAGGATACAACATTGAAGAATTGATCGGGGAACTGTAAGTGATCTGCATCCATCTGCACGAAGCGTACATTGGGGCAGTTCGCTTTCTTCTCCAAATTTCGCCGTGCTGTCTCGATCATGCCTTGAGCCAGATCAATGCCAACAAGCAGATGAGCGTGATTGACAATGGAGAGCACCGCTTCGCCTCCACCCGTACCAATGTCCAGCAGCAGGTCGGATGGTTGTGTGCTTCGGATAACCTCATCATACAAGTTCCAGCCTAAGGGTTCAGAGATGACCTTCATCGTACTGAAATCCCAGCCATTTAGCTGACCTACACGTTCATAAAATGCATTGTAATCCCACTGTTTTGTCATTATAAAATCTTCCTCCAATATATGATGTTGTGATCAGGAATTGTTGTCGCATGTTATCGTTCTTGTACACATCGAACGGACTCAAATGGACAGACCTGCCCCTTGGCAGCTGGTACGCGTTTTGATCCAGCCCGACAATTAATTACTTCGAACGATTGGGAACGACATCCCTTTCACCTCACATGCTTGGAATAGCATCATTATACCGAATTGAGAGCGTATACGCGAGACAGTAATTTGGAGTGGGATCTATTCCGGAAATCCGAGGTGAGCACTAGTGGCTGTATCGCGTCCAAAAGAAGCGATCAGTGCTGCTCATTAAGAAATATCGTATTTTAGGTCAGGAATATATGGTGCGATTTACCTTTTTGCTATATGATAAATGTCGATTCACCCCGAGTTTCCGCAGTACATATTCTAAAAGTGGATATCAGGGCTGTGGAAGAACAAAGAACAACAAACCGATAACCAATGGAATCATACATACGTTTTAAATGGAGGGATCGAGGTGTATTGTCACATATGTGGGACGAAAAATAGCCCGGAGAATGACAAATGTCAAAAATGCGGGACTCCGTTGAAGCAGAGCAGCTCCACGGAGGAACAGATCTGGTCTAACCGAACTGGACTGGAACCGCGCAATGCATCAGCAGTCGGAACGGGAAATAAACACAAGAGCAGTCCGTTCTTATGGGTGATCCCGCTGCTGCTTGCAGCGATCATGGGCGGTCTGTTGACGTATTATTATAATCAGGAAAGTCGTATTAATGCTCACGTGAAGAAACTGCATCTTGAGGCGGAGCAGGCCGCACTGGCTGGGAAATATGCCGAGGCATTAGAGCTGCTGGATAAAGCTCTCGTTCAAAGACCGAATGTGGGGGCGTTTGCTCAGGACCGGCAGATTACGGCGAAAGCTTACAATCTATTACATCAGATGGACGAAGCCGCCAAATTATTGAAAACAGGCAGGTTGTCGGAAGCAGACAAAATTATTCAAACGGCCGCCAAAACATTAAATGAACAGCAGGAGCCTGTGTTTGAGAAAGCGAGAGCAGCCTTAAATAATCGCAAGGTAACTCTAGCTGTTCTTAAGGTGAAAAAGGAGATTGATCAGCTAACCACCGTTCAGGCACTGGCTGACAAACTCAAAGCAATAGCAGGCCTCAGCGGCAAAGAAGCCGAAACTGTGAAGCAGCAGATTACGGATAAGCTTGCAGGAATCAGCTACAAGCAGGCAGAGCAGATGGTGAAGAAGCGTGATTTTACAGCAGCACTGCAAACGGTGGACAACGGATTATCTTATGTGCCCGATGACCAGAAACTGGCCAAATTCCGGGATGAAGTGCTGCGCGAGAAAAAGGCATTTGAAGAGGCGGAAAAAGAACGTATCCGGCTTGCAGAACAGCAGGCGGCTGAAGAAGACCTTCGAAATCAAACGAGTTCCGTATTTATAACGGATTTATCTGCCGAACTGGATGATTACGGTGACCTGCATATCCGTGGATCAATCGTCAATCAGGGGACACGTCCAATATCATCCGTATCATTAATCATTAATGTTAATTCTTCTACTGGTGATTATATCGGTGAAACAGATGCTTATGTGTATCCGGATATAATGGATGTAGGAGAAGAAGGTTATTTTGAAACATCTTATTACGGGGTGTATGAAGCAGCAGAAGTGACGGTTACGAACGCAGCATGGTATGTGGAGTAGGAGGACGATCAGAATGAGTAAACGTATATGGGGAACGATTATCTCCAGTGCAGTTATCATTGGCGCAGGTGCTGGTGGTGTGTTCTGGGTTCACCAGCATGCAGCGGATGAGCTGGCGATCGCACCCAAATTAGCCGTTGTCTCCTCTAAAGAGGCGGGCAAGCCAAAAGCAAAGACAGCTTCAAATACAGCCGACAAGAAAACGCGTAAACAGATTATTGAAGATAGCCAGAAAAAAGTGGTTACGATTGAAAGCAGTGACGGTCTGGGCTCCGGCTTCTTATATAATAACAAAGGCGATGTAATCACCAATGCTCACGTGGTGGAGGGCTCCCGGGAAGTGACCATTCGTACTTTGGACCATCAGGAATATCGGGGCACAGTCATCGGCATCGGGGAAGAAACGGATGTGGCTGTGGTGAGAGTCCCGGATCTTGGGCAAATGGAACCTCTGCCCATCGCTTCCGCCAAAGGGGAGGTTGGTGATGAGATTTTAGCTCTGGGCAGTCCGCTGGGATTTGAAAATACGGTAACAACCGGCATCGTCAGCGGCCTGGATCGCAGTTTTGAAATATCGCCCTATATATATACGAATTTGTATCAGATTTCCGCTCCGATTACCAACGGAAACAGCGGAGGGCCGCTAATTAATGCGGAAACAGGAGAGGTGCTTGGCATTAATTCGACCGTCGTAAAACAGGAAGGCGGAATCGGGTTCAGCATCCCCATAAGCAGTGTGCTGCAGCAGGTGAAGCAGTGGTCCGAACGTTCATCTGATGCGAAAGCGGTGCAAACGGTTCGTGACTCCTCCTCGCAGACGTCATCCGATGCATTATCGGAAGCGGAGGCGCTGGTGGCTGCTCTTTACAACTACTTGAATATGAGTGATTACGTGTCTGCTTATGCTTTGCTCGGTAGTGATTGGCAGAGCGGCACAAGTTACGCCAAGTTCCGTGAAGGTTACGCGAACACCAGCTATGTGAGTCTGGAAAAAGTCACGTCCTCAAACCAAGATAGCGAGGGGATGGAAATAAGCGGTGTAATTGCTGCTGAGGAGCGCAGGGATGGAGAGTACGTAACGACCCAATATGATGTAACGTATCAGATCGGTTACGAGAATGGTCAACTGAAGATACTGCATGGACAGGGGAAAAAGAAGAAATAATAGTCTGATCCGTAAGTGATCAATCATAATTAATGAAAGGTCAGGTCAAATGGATTAGCCATTTGGCCTGATGCGAGTAATTAAATAAGAAGGGAGGACTCGCAGGAATGTGGGTTCTCCTTTTTAATATTGCGGATCAGACATATATTTGATAAAATACAGAACGAATGTTCAGTATATAAGAACGGAGTGAAGAAAGTGAGTTTGAATAAAAAACAGCTCCAGTCCGAGCAGACCAAGAGAAAACTTGCGGATGCTTCCAAAGCCCTTTTTGTACAAAAAGGATATAAAGCAACTTCTATTGAGGACATCGTGGCGGCGACGGGCAGCAGCAAGGGAAACATATATTACCATTTTAAAAGCAAGGAAGGACTCTTCCTCTATCTCATTGATGAATGGGAACGGGAATGGGAGGCGAGCTGGACGGCAAAAGCGCATCTGTATCGCACTTCCACCGAGAAAATCTATGGCTTGGCAGAGCAGCTGATTATGGATGATATCAACCATCCTTTGACGAAAGCGGCCGATGAGTTCTTCACTGGAGCGCAAAAAGAGAATGATGTTGAAGAACGAATCGCTGTATTATTTGAGCGGCATATTCAATTTAACAAACAGCTGATTCAAGAAGGTATAGATCGTGGAGAGTTTCACGAGCAAAATGTGGATCATCTTGCACTCATTCTGGAAAGTACCATTATTGGACTCAGCCAAATGTCACGGAAGCTGGAGCCTGATGAGGCTCTAGCATTATACCGCCAGGCCGCCAATGTATTTTTGCACGGAATCGCCAAGGATAAACAGCATAATTAGACAACGATGGAG
>NZ_CP152001.1:5865000-6671596 GCF_038595045.1 Paenibacillus sp. FSL R7-0652
TACAAATCGGTCAAATGGTTAAACCGCATCGAGGTGATTGACAGCGAACATATCGGCTACTGGGAGGAACGGGGGTATGACAAGGATGCATGGTTATCCGGTGCATCTCAGCGTTTTCCAAATATCAATGGTTCATAATTATAAATTCAATTTTCACAAAACCAATAAAGAAGCCTCCAATAACACGCATAACGTGTGCTTGGAGGCTTTCCTTCATTAATTCATAGTTATTTTATTTACGAATTTAACAAACGCACCAGTTCGTCTTCATCCTCAATGGTCGGAATACCGAGATCATGGGCCTTCGTTAATTTACTGCCTGCCTTCTCTCCGGCAATGACAAGATCAGTCTTTTTCGATACACTGCCTGTCACTTTCGCACCAAGTGCCTCGAGTCTCTGCGTCGCTTCCTCACGGGTCAGTTGATGCAGTGTTCCTGTGAGCACGACTGTTTTCCCGCTGAAGAAGGAATCCTCTGCCACCGCGGCTGGTGCTTCCGGTGCCTGTGCCTTCACACCCAGCTGTAGCATCTTCTCAATCGCCGCCTGTGTGAACGGATCAGCAAAGAAATTAACGATGCTCTCCGCCACAATACCACCGACGTCCGGCAGCTCAACCAGCTCTTCTGCAGTCGCGTTCATGATCGCATGCAGATCACGGTAATGCTCAGCAAGCATACGTGTCGTAGATTTACCTGTGTTCGGGATACCTAATGAGTACAGGAACGAAGCCAGATCCCGATCTTTACTCTGCTCCAGCGCAGCGAGAAGGTTGTTCGCTTTCTTTTCGCCAAATCGCTCCAGCTTCACCAGATCGTCAAACTGCAGTGTATATAGGTCTGCCGGTTCACGCACGTTCAATTCATCATACAACTGAATCGCTGTTTTCTCGCTGAATGTCTCAATATCCATGGCATCCCGCGAAGCAAAATGGGAGATACGAGCAACGGTCTGCGGTTTGCACGCCAGTTTGTTGTTGCAGAACAAGTGTGCTCCGCGCTGCTCCAGCGGGAATCCGCATGCCGGACACTGCTCTGGATATATGATCTCCTCGCCATCATTCTCTTCGGTTACTTTACCGAGAATCTCGGGAATAACATCATTGGAACGACGAATAAAGACACGAGAACCGAGGGCGTACTTCAGATTTTTCCGTTCGATATCACCCACGTTGTTCAGCGTACAGTTCTGCACCGTAACTCCGGCAAGTTCAACCGGCTCTACTCGCGCCAGCGGAGTCACTTTGCCTGTTCGTCCGACATTCCACACGACTTCGTTCAGCACGGTTGTTGTCTCTTCCGCCTCGAACTTGTACGCAACTGCCCACCGGGGGAACTTGTCCGTATAACCTAACACGTCACGAGTACGCATGTCCGTCAGTTTAATAACCGCTCCATCAATGAGATAATCCAGTTGGCCGCGGTTTTCCTGTATGGCTTCCAACTGCTCCATCACATCATCGAATTCGTGGAAGTAGGTGAGGGACGGGTTCACTTTGAAACGATTATCGCGCAGGAAGTCCATCATCTCCTGATGAGTAGCAAACTGAATGTCGTCCGAATATCCGACGTTATAAAAATAAGCATTCAACCGGCGCTCGGCTGTTGTCTTCGGATTCAGGTTGCGAAGCGCTCCTGCTGCGGCATTACGGGCATTTTTGAGCGGCTCGGCGGCCGTCTCGTTATATCGGTTCAACACAGAGAGGTTCATGATCCCCTCACCCTGCACTTCAATAGTGCCTCCAGTATACGGAATTTTGAGGGGAACCGACTTGATCGTCTTGACCTGTGCAAGAATGCCTTCGCCCACTGTCCCGTTTCCGCGTGTAGAAGCCTGTACCAGTTCACCGTTCGTGTAGGTCAGGTTCAGGGTCAATCCATCAAACTTCAACTCAATCACATAACCCGGTTCTGGCAGCGGATTGTCCGGATTTTTGCTGTTGTAATCATTGACCAGCTTCAATACCCGGGTATTCCAACTGCGCAGCTGTTCAATGTTCTGCGCTTTGTCCAGACTCCATAATGGGGATAAATGACGATGCGGGTTGAATCCTTTGAGCAGTTCGCCCCCTACACGCTGCGTGGGGGAATCAGGCAGAACGATTCCGCTCTCCTGTTCCAGTGTTACCAGTTCGTCATACAGAAGGTCATACTCCTTGTCACTGATCTGCGGCTGATCCAACGTATAATACTGGTAATTGTGCTGATTCAGCTCGGTAACGAGCTGCTCCATCCGGTGCATCGGGTCCATATCGGGCCATCCCTCCATTAATTTAATATATGTAGAACGAACATGCCTATTGTAATCAAGGAACATGGCAGAATGGATGTTCATGTCAGTTCAGTATCATACAATAGGCTATTTCATTCTTATTCCACTTTGGTAATCGGGGCAAATCCGGCGAGCAGACGTTTTACGCCAACCGGAGCCGGGAAAGCAATCTGCAGCTCCGTATCATTGCCGCTGCCTTTGACCGCGACAATGGTACCTGTCCCCCATTTGCCATGCTGCACTTTGTCGCCTGCCTTAAATCCTGCCGCACTGTCTGAGGAAACAGACTTCGAAGCAGATGCTGGTGCCGCAAAGGTTGGACGAGAAGTGCTGGTCGTCACCCGGGACGTTGGCCCAGAAGAAGCCATTGCGGATGAACCACTTCGGCTCTGCTGCTCAAACAACCTGGACGCACCTGCACCTCCGCCGAAATTACTTCCACCACTGGAGCCTAAACCGCGTCCTCCATACGAGCCTCCGCCTGTGCTGGTTCCACGACGGTAACGGTCACGTGCGATGGAGGTATCTTCCTTGAGCTCATCCGGAATTTCATCCAGAAACCGGGATGGCGGATTCGCCGTTGTGCGTCCAAACAATGTCCGCATCTGTGCACAGGACAGAAATAGCTGCTCTTCTGCTCGCGTAATGCCCACATAAGCCAGCCGGCGTTCTTCCTCAAGCTCTTCGTTATCCATAAAGGCGCGGCTGTGTGGGAAGACACCTTCCTCCATCCCCACGATAAAGACAACCGGGAACTCCAGACCTTTTGCACTGTGCATGGTCATCAATGTAACTGCATCGCTCTGATCCTCTTCATCGTCGTTCATGCTGTCGATATCTGCAATGAGTGCCAGATCGGTTAGAAACGAAACGAGCGTTTTGTCTTCATTATTTTTCTCGAATTCCATCGTTACCGACAGAAACTCTTCGATATTCTCCAGCCGTGCGCGGGATTCAATCGTATTTTCCTTCTGCATCTCGTCGCGATACTGGCTCATCTCCAGAATTTTCTCGGTCAGCTCCGTAACCGACAAATATTCAACCATCTGGTGAAGCGCAGCAATCATATCATAGAACTCCACCAGCGCGTTGCGTGTGCGGCCAGCAAAGCCCAGATCATCCACGACCTGCAGTACACGGAAAATGGAAACCCCGCGTTCACCCGCCGCTGCTGCCAGCTTGGCTACAGTCGTATCCCCGATGCTGCGCTTCGGCACATTAATAATTCGGGTCAAGCTGATATCATCATCCGGGTTGGATAACAGACGCAAATAGGCTAGAATGTCCTTAATCTCTTTCCGATCATAGAACTTGATGCCGCCGACAATCTGATACGGAATGTCCGATTTGATCAGAATTTCCTCGATGACCCGGGACTGAGCATTGGTACGATACAGAATCGCATGATGCTGATAGGATTTACCATTCTTCACGTTTTTACTAATCTCGGAGGTTACGAAATACCCCTCATCGTGCTCGGAATCCGCGCGGTATACCTTAATCTTGGAGCCGCCCTCTTTATCCGTCCACAGCTTCTTCGGCTTACGGCCTGTATTAAGGCCAATCACTTCATTCGCTGCATTCAGAATGTTGGAAGTGGAACGATAATTTTGCTCCAGCAGGATTGTCTGTGCTTCCGGGTAGTCCTTTTCAAAATTCAGGATATTGGTAATATCCGCTCCGCGCCAGCGGTAGATTGACTGGTCACTATCTCCTACCACACAGATGCGGTGATGACTGTCAGCGAGCATACGGCACAGCATGTACTGTGCACGGTTCGTATCCTGATACTCATCGACGTGAATATATTGGAATTTCTTTTGGTAAAAGTCGAGCACTTCCGGCACTTCTTTGAACAGTTGAATCGTTGCCATGATCAAGTCGTCGAAGTCGAGCGAATTATTGGCTCTTAACCGCCGCTGATACATCGTATATACCTTCGCTACAATGCCTTCAAAATAATCGCCCGCCTGCTTCTCGTACTGCTCAGGGCTGATCAGTTCGTTTTTGGCTGTGCTCATCATCGCCTGAACAGCTTTTGGTTCAAACTTCTTCGTATCAATATTCTGATCTTTCATACAGCTGCGAATAACGGAGAGCTGGTCAGATGAGTCCAAAATGCTGAAGTTCGATGTAAAACCGATCCGTTCAATGTCGCGGCGCAAAATGCGCACACACATGGAGTGGAAGGTGGATACCCAAATGTCGCGGCCCTGGGAACCGCCTACGAGCTGAGATACCCGATCCTGCATCTCACGTGCGGCTTTATTGGTAAAGGTAATCGCCAAAATGCCCCACGGCGGTGCTTTCCGTGTTGCGATCAAATAGGCGATCCGGTGTGTCAGCACCCGGGTTTTGCCCGAGCCCGCGCCAGCCATAATGAGCAGCGGTCCATCCGTTGCCTCGACAGCTTGGCGCTGGGGCGTATTGAGCCGTGCGACGGCGTCATGTATATTTACAGGTTGCATGCATGCATGCTCCTTTCGTTGGTTGATCGTATAAGGGGGCTTGAGGTTACACTTGTCACTCCGATGACAGAATGAGCCTTCAATCGCTGTTATTCCCGGATTTTTTTCAACTGTTTTCTAGAGGTGAATATCCGGTAATAAAGGCGAACGCTCCGCTTCTCCAGCTTATTTCTGTCCTCTCCGTTCGCGTGTAAACATAATCTCCTTATACTTAGAGTTAGGTAAAACAACAAGAAAACTGCAGCAGCTTTTCAGTTTTTATAAATTTCAGATTGCTCCTGCAATTTGAAATTCTGATAAACCATAAATCGTAAATACAATTGTTATGAAAGGTTTACATCTCATCAATGCGATATTACTTCGTCATAAAAGGCGAAGTTCTATTTTAACAGATTCCAAGAGGGATGTGGGGGATTGGTAAACTAAACCGGTCAGGCGCCTTTCACAGCTTGTACCGTGTCCAGCGCTTGCTGTAAATTGCTGTACACTATATTACCAACAACAACGGTATCTGCTGCCTGGGCAGCTTGTCCTGCCTTTTCCGCCGTATCAATACCGCCGCCATAAATGAGATGTGCCCGGTCCAGCTGTCTATGTGTCTCGCCTACCAGCTCCATATCACCAAACGTTCCGCTGTATTCCATATATATAATAGGCAGGTTGAGCAGTCTCTCCCCAGCCTGAGCGTAAGCAGCCGCAGCCTCTGCAGTCAGTTCGGTATCTGCTCCGGTTAACCTTGCCACCGTCGAGTCCGCATGAAGCACAATATACCCTTCGGTAATTAATAACTCCCACGGGATCAAATAACCATAACGTTCAATGGCCTGCTGATGCTGTCCAATGATCCATTTGCTGTCAGGTGTGTTCAGCACCATAGGAATCAGATAGCCATCAAACCCGGGCACAACTGCCTCCAGATCCGATACTTCCAGCACACAGGGCAGTTCATACCTGCGCACCCGGGACATCAGATCTACCGTATTGTCATACGTTATTCCTGATGATCCGCCAACGATAATGGCATCGGTTCCCGACATGCATATCTGATCCAGTGCCTCGTCCGTAATTTCCCGGTCCGGGTCGAGCTTAAATACGTGTCTCCACTGCTTAATCATGTCTATCAACGAACATTCCTCCAGAGGTTCTTCTGCATCCTAAAAAGCTTATAAACTAAGTCTAAGTCAGCAGGCAGCAGGTGTCAATGTTCGTATAAAAGGCGAACAAAAAAGACATAGACTTTTTGCTGCTTCATCATAAAGTCTGTGTCTTTCATTCGGGTCAGCCCCCACAGCCAGGCACAAATGCAAATGGCCTTGATGCAGGCGTACGACCGCATGCATCTTGCGCAGAACAACCCCCAGCCGACTGCTGAGGCTCCTGTGCCTGGGTCAAAGGCTAGCCCCTAGCGATACGTCGGTGTCTTCTAAATCTGTTTTTTGTCTTCACTTTTTAAGGTTTCCAGGCAAATTTTGTGTTCATCTCTTCCATCTCCTGCTCGGTCAGGACGTCCGAGTACACACCGTATACGCCCCATTTCTCATAGTTTGCTGCCTGCTGGGTATCATTAATAGTATGCACATACGTTACTGCTCCAGCCTTCTTGAGCTTGGCCACAAAGTTCTGGTTCACTTTATATTCCGGCATAGTGACAGCATCGACGTCATTATTCTCTACAAACTGTACAACCTGGTCTTCGGTATCCTGCGTAGCATATAACGTGTAAATAATAGAGGGGAAACTGTATACTTCCTTTACCTTTTCGAGCATCGGTTCATTATATATTTGTACAACAACTCGGTTCAGTGCAGACGGATCATGTTTGTTCGCCGCATCGACCAATGATTGAAGCACCTGCTGGATATCCTCGTCCTTCTGCTCTTTGGTATCGGTTACGATATACATATCCGGGTACTTGGACAATACGTTCATAATGCCATCGGCATCCATAGGCTGGTACATGCCAAGAATCGGTGTATTCATGAATTCATCATGTGTAAGCGCTCCCGCTTGTTTGTGCTCTGGCAATTCTTCATCCTGTCCGAGCATTTTGCTCATGTTGGCCGTCCACTCATGTCTGGCTACAGCCACGCGATCTGAGGTAAGCATAAAATCAATCTCGAATACCCGTGTGCCTTTCTCATAATTCGAAATCATCGCTTCATACGCATTGGTGTACGGCTGTTCCCGAATGCTTCCCATCGCGTGGGCAATTAAACGATAGTTTGTAAATCCGTCTCGCTGCTCCTCACTCTGGCTGTCATTCGCCCAAAAGAGTGTACCCACGGTAACGAGCAGCAGTGTCAATACGGCGGCAATACGTTTCATATCATTTTCACATCCTTCTCAGACGTATTAAACTCGGAATAGAATCGAAATTCCCGATGGTTTAAATTCTTTAACTGGCTCCTATCCTTCCAAAAAAAGAACACCAGATGTCATATTGCATTTTGGTAACTAACTACCCGAATTCGACACATGCAAAACAAAAAACCGCCCAGAGGCGGCGCTCCTAGCGGCAGATATAATTGTGGCATGAGATTAAGCATGAGATTAAGCATGTGATTAAGCATGTGATTAAGAGTGCATTTCTAATTGACTTTCTTTGTATACAGCTCATGTAAAAATGCAATCAGCGCTTCTCTCCAGGGCCTCATGGATTGAAGACCATTCATACGAATTCCCAGATGATCCATTACAGAATAGGCCGGACGAGGCGCGGGGCGTGGGAACTGTGAAGTCGTGCAGGGGATGATCTGGGCTGAATGAGCTGCTGCTTGAAAAAAACCTTGTTTTTTCGCTTCCTCAGCGATCGCCTGCGCAAATTCGTACCATGTACAGCTCCCTGCATTGGAGGCATGATACATGCCGTATTTCTCACTTACTGCGAGTTCAGCCACCAGCTGTGCGAGATCAACGGTATAGGTAGGTGATCCCTTCTGGTCATGGACAACCTGCAGCTGCGGGCGCTCTGTCATCAAGCCCAGCATCGTTCGGACAAAATTACTGCCATGGCTCCCAAACACCCATGATGTGCGGATAATAAACCACCGCGTACTCAAACTCTGAACCAGCTGTTCCCCAGCTAGTTTAGACTTGCCGTATACACTCTGCGGATTAGGGATATCGTACTCCTGATACGGCGTATCTCCCGTCCCGTCAAACACGTAATCTGTACTGATATAAACCAGCTTGGCTTTCAATTTCTCGGCAGCAGCAGTTATATTTCGTGTGCCTGCAGCATTGATGGCAAAAGCCGTATCGATATCCGTTTCCGCCTGATCCACCGCAGTAAAAGCGGCGCAGTGAACAATGACATCCGGCTGGAATGCCTCGATCTGGTCTGTACACTGCTGCTGATCGGTAATGTTCATCTGTTCCCGATCACAACCGAGTACATGATGGCCGGCTGCTTCTAAACTTTTCACGACATCATACCCCAGCTGTCCGGCTGCTCCTGTTACCAGCATTCGAAGTCTCATGTGTTCAAATCACCCATCCGCTGACCGTACTGCAGCTTCACGTAATCCTGATAAGTACCGGACTGTACGCTCGCCATCCACTCCTGATGATTCAAGTACCATTGAATCGTCTCTTGAATACCCGTTTCAAAATTGTGCACAGGTTTCCATCCAAGCTCGGTCTGCAGCTTCGTTGGATCTATGCCGTAACGCCGATCATGCCCCAAACGGTCCTGTACGTATTGGATCAGAGTCGTCGGTTTGCCCAGCTGCTGCAGCACGGTTTCTACAATATGAATATTAGTCCGTTCATTATTACCGCCTATATTGTATACCTCACCGGATTTACCCTGATGAATGACCAAATCTATGGCACGGCAGTGATCTTCAACATAAAGCCAGTCACGAATATTCAGACCGTCACCGTATACCGGAACAGCTTCATCCTTCAAAGCACGGGAGATTATGAGCGGAATAAGCTTCTCCGGGAATTGAAACGGACCATAATTGTTGGAACAGCGGGTAATATTAACAGGCAAACCGAACGTTTCGTGGTAAGCTCTGACGAGCAGGTCTCCCCCGGCTTTACTGGCAGAATAAGGGCTGTTCGGCGTCAGAGGTGTCTCTTCTGTAAAAAGCCCTGTGGGTCCAAGAGAGCCGTACACTTCATCGGTTGAAACCTGTACGAATTTGGCGATCTTATATTTTTTCGCTGCATCGAGCAGTACCTGTGTCCCCATAACATTTGTACGGACAAACACATCTGGAGCGAGAATACTGCGATCCACATGGGATTCAGCAGCGAAATTCACAACCACATCGATCCCTTGGGCAAAAATATCCTCCATCTGCTGTACATCTGCAATGTCAGCCTGAATGAAAGTATGCCGCGGATTGGACTCAATCGACTGTAAATTTTCTAAATTACCCGCATACGTCAATGCATCCACGTTAACAATTTCATAATTCGGATGCTCACGAAGCATGTATAATACAAAGTTGCTGCCAATAAATCCAGCTCCGCCTGTAACCAGTAATTTCATGCTGTCTCACTCCTCTGTATCCACTTATTGACCGTATGTGAATGGTCTGTCATTCATCAAAATGCAGCTCTGCATCCCGAAGAACAGGATGTTTCTGATCTTTATCCGATAAGATCGGCTCCGTTACAGGCCAGTCGATGGCCAGTACGGGATCATTCCATAAAATGCCCCGGTCATGTTCAGGCGAATAATACGCATCGACTTTATAACCCACTTTGGTGTGAGGAACCAATGTGCAGAAACCGTGGGCAAATCCTTGGGGAACCAGCAGCTGACGCTGATTATACTCACTGAGTATGACACCTTTCCACTGACCAAAGGTAGGCGAAGCGCTGCGAATATCTACAATGACATCGTAAACCGCGCCGGAGATTACCCTTACCAGCTTGGTTTGTGCTTTTGGATGAAGCTGATAATGAAGGCCCCGAAGCACTCCCGCTTCAGCTGACAAGGATTGATTATCCTGAATAAAGTCATAATGTATCCCGTGATCCAACAGCAGCCGCTCGTTATAACTTTCCAGAAAATAACCGCGATGATCTCCGTATACCTTCGGCTCCAGTATGGCTGCATCCTTCATAAACAGCGGAATTATCTTCATCTTATCCCCCCGTTCTGCTCTTGGACAATATTTCTTCATTTTGATTATGTATATGAGAGCAGCATTCCAAGTGTTTGTTCATTCGCCTTGGTGATACATAAAAGCCCAGCCGAAATGTGATCAATCGGCTGGGCTGATGCATATTCAGAACATTCAGGAAAGATATAAATGATATAACAATACATCAATGACGATGTGCACCATCTAAAAAACACAATTGGACCAGCTCAGCGCCTGCCAACGATCTCTTCCAGGTACTTAAGCAAGTCCTCCCGCAGATCCGGCCGCTGCAGCGCATAATGAATGGACGTTTCAATAAAACCTAACTTCTCACCCACGTCATGGCGCAGGCCGTCGAAATGATACGCCAGAATCTGGCGCTGTTCATTCAGACGGGACAAGGCATCAGTCAACTGAATCTCTCCGCCAACCCCGGCAGATTGTCTGCCCAAAATTTCAAAGATGTCCGGGGTCAGAATATAACGGCCCATGATCGCCAGATTGGAAGGAGCATCCTCCGTTTTCGGCTTCTCTATCAACCGGCGCGCGCGGAACACACGTTTATCCGTAGGGGTTAACTGCTCTCCATCCACGATTCCGTATCGGGGCACCTCACTCCATTCGACAGGCTGCACGCCCACAATAGGAGACTGCAGTTCGTCATAGACTTCAATCATCTGCTGCAGGCATGGGTGATCCGCTTCCACAATGTCGTCCCCGAGCAGGACGGCAAACGGTTCGTTACCTATAAACTTGCGGGCACACCAGATGGCGTGACCCAGTCCCTTGGGTTCCTTTTGCCGGATATAATGAATGTCAGCCATCTCGGAAGGTTTGCGCACTTCGTTCAGCAGGTCCCACTTCTGTTTGTCTGCCAGATTCTGCTCAAGCTCAAAGGAAGAGTCGAAGTGGTCCTCAATCGCCCGTTTTCCTTTACCCGTCACGATAATAATATCTTCAATTCCGGAAGCTACAGCTTCCTCTATAATGTATTGAATGGTTGGCTTGTCCACGATGGGCAGCATCTCTTTTGGCATGGCCTTGGTGGCAGGCAGAAACCGCGTTCCCAGTCCGGCGGCTGGAATAATCGCTTTGCGAATACGAATAGGAAACACTCCTTTGGCTGAGTAAATAAGAAGGTGGTATAGAATTACACGTTTATGGCATTCGATCACGGCAGTGAAATTCGTACATTTCTCTATACATTACCACAATTTATGGATAATCGTTGAATAAAAGTGAACCTGCTCTACACCATCAACAGCTCGCGAATATCCTGCTCGGATAACGTAGTCGATCCCCCGTCGCCCGGCTCAATGACTTCGGCAATCAAGTCTTTCTTCCGCTGCTGCAGTTCCAGAATTTTCTCTTCAATGGTGCCCTCGGTCACGAGACGAATGACCTGAACCACCTGTTTCTGACCCATGCGGTGCGCACGTCCAATCGCCTGTTCCTCCACAGCGGGATTCCACCACAGGTCATATAGAATGACGGTATCGGCTCCCGTCAGATTAAGCCCGGTTCCACCAGCCTTGAGAGAGATCAGGAACAAGTCAGCTTCTCCCTCGTTAAATCTGCGGCACAGGTCCACACGACTCTGTGCAGGAGTTTGTCCATCCAGATAGAATAGATTGTTTCCCTGCGCAGCAAGAGTCTGACGAATGAGACGCAGCATACTGGCGAACTGGGAGAAGATTAGAATACGTTTGCCAGCGGCCAGACAGTCCTGAACGGTCTCCAGCAGCTGTTCCATTTTGCCGGAATCTCCTTGGTATCCGTCTACAAAAAGAGCAGGGTGACAGCATAACTGGCGCAGACGGGTGATGCCTGCCAAAATTTTGATCCGATTTTTCTGGAAGCCGTCGTCTTCCATATCCTTTGCAGTTTCATCCTGAAGCTGAGACAGATAAGCTGCATACAGCTTTTTCTGTTCCACTGTCAGCTCAGATCGCTGCACCGTCTCAATACGATCCGGCAGTTCTTCCAGCACATCCTTCTTGAGGCGGCGAAGAATGAACGGACGCACCATGCGCGAGATTCGCTCCGGCGGCAGGTCGCGAAACCTTCTGTAACTCGGGAACAATCCCGGGAAAACCGCTTCAAAAATAGACCACAGTTCATCCAGAGAATTCTCTACGGGTGTACCTGTCAGCGCAAAACGCCGCGGCGCCTGAATCTGTTTGACGGCCTGCGCAGTCTGGGACGATGCATTTTTGATGGCCTGTGCCTCGTCCAGAATGAGGGTATGGAATGTCCGCCCCAAATACGTATCCAGATCACGGCGCAGCAGCGGGTATGATGTCACAATTACATCTGCATTGTCCATATCCGCCAGCATGCTGGCCCGTTCATCCTTTTGCCCGGCGGCGATCAATACGTTCAGATGAGGAGCAAACCGCGCAAACTCGTTCGCCCAGTTGTAGGTCAATGAAGCTGGCGCGACAACCAGCACCGGAGGATGCGACATTCGCGTACGAATGGTCAGCCCCTCCTGCTGCGAGATGTGCCAAGCATCAACTGCGTTTGGAGAGTTGTTGCTATCCGAATGAGCTCCTATACCAAACACCGTTTGATCTGTCGGTACCTGCTCCTGCTCGTATATAGGCTTTTCCTGTAACGATGCGGTGATATAGGCGATGCTTTGCAGCGTTTTGCCCAGTCCCATATCATCGGCCAGGATACCGCCAAAGCGGTAATGTGCCAATGTACGAAGCCACTGATATCCGCTCGCCTGATAATCCCGCAGCACGGGTGCCAGCGCCTCTGGGAGTGGAAAGTCCATTCGGTCAGGATCACGCAGATCACCCAGGAAACGTTTGAGCGAACCGCCCCATTTCACATGACCGGAGACCTCATGCTTACCGGGAAGCTGTAAAGCCCTTACTGCAGGCAGCCGAATATGGCTGCTCTGGATATCTCCTGCTTCCAGCCCGAGCGCGTCAGCCATGCGAGCGAAGCTGCTCGCGCCTTCATTTTCAAGTGACAGGAAGACACCGCTTCGCAGGCGGAAGAAAGCTTTCTTTTCCACAATACTGCGCATCAGTTCCTGCAGCTCCTGCTCGTCTACTCCCTCCATCTCGAAGGAAATCTCCAGCCAGTCCAGCCCCCTCCCGAGATCTGCACGAACCTTGGGCGGTACCGGATAAGTCGGCATCATCGCTTTTACAGCATTCGGCATATAGATATCGGCCAGCTTCTCAAGCTCCGGCAGCAGGTGATACATCACATCATAGATCGCATCCTCACGCTCACTTGCCCAGACACTGCCCTCACGCTCCAGAAATGAGCGGTCCAGCCTCTCCACCAGATTCCGTTCCTTGAAACGGTCGCGAATCAGAATGACCTTCTTTTCTTCCTCACTGATCAGGTACTCCGCCAGCGGATTAATAACCATCACACCATAATCAAATTCCAGACGCGCCGTAATGCGTTCCCGGTAAAAGTCGATGTACAGCTTCGGAGACAGCTCTGGTTCAGCGATCTGTTCTCGCACACGGGAATCAATGGACAGATGCCCCAAGGTCCGCAGTTCCGGTACGACATGCTGTACAAACTCATCGACCTGCTGTGCCGAAATATCAATACTCTCTTTAATGCCATACGATGTGAGCGCACTGCTTAGATCCTCCAGACTGCGCATCTGCATCGGTTCGAGCATATACAGCTGACCTTCAACGACCGCAGCATCATACGCCGGAAGCAGGATCAGCTCACGCAATCCCGATACTTCCAGCTGATATCCTTCATTAGCGCCCTCTGCAATCCGGTAAAATAAAGGCAGCGCTCCTTCGCTCGGCACAAGCGGCCCGTTCCCCAGTCCGGTGCCCTCCATCCGACTGTCCGCCTGCAGTAGAAGCTCAAGCAGCGGTTTCCACACAATCGGGGCGATCAAAATCTCCCGTCCGTCCGAAGCCCCCAAATACCCCGAAATCGACTCGCGGTATGCTTCTTCACTCTGTCTCATACGAATGAGCATCGATAGGATCGCTTGATCTTGAGCTCGAAATACATGCATGAGCGGATCATAATGAAACAGCTTGGTGAAGGACATAGGCTCACCCTTTTCGACACAGTTCAGGAACTGCTTGACCTTCTGCACAACATAGAGACGTTTGCTGCCCACCTTCAATTCCAGTGCAAGTTTGCCTATGCCTCGAGAAACATGCACCAGCTTGCATATATACTGTATCTGCAGCTCTTCACGCAGCATGGAGCGAGTGACTGGTGCCGTGTATTTCGACTCCCGTTCTTGTGGTAATCTCCGATCTTTGGCAAACATGGACAGAATCTGATCTGCTGTACGATAGGACGGTTTATCCGCAGAGCGGCCCCAGCCTGAAGCTGAACTTGGACGACCTGCCTGGGCAAAAGGGGAAGATGATATCGTCTCCAGCCTTTGCCGCTGCGCTTGCTCCGGTTGGTGGGATCGCTGCGGTTGCTGTGCCTGCATCTCCCGTGCAGACGATGGATGAGCGGTGCTTATCCGAGAAGGATTTGCTAATTCATCGTATGCCTTCCCGTTATCATCTGCTGCTGAGGATACATTGGTGGAAGATATGAATTTAGAAGCCGATACGTGTGCAGGTGGGGATAATGCTGGCGATGGAGATGGAGATGGCGATGACGTTGGCGATGAGTAAGGCCGCTCCCATCTCTCTTCTTCGACCAGCGTGCCTACCTTCGAGGTTGACCCTGTGCCGCCGGACGATTCTGTCGTGCCCGCATGTTCATGAACAGCAAGCAGAACAGCCGCGATATGTTTGCAATAGTCATAATAGCTGCCGTATGCCGGGCAATCACAGTAGGCTTCAATCTCTCCCGCGTCATCCAGATCCACTTTGACTTCGTAAGTTTCTGTACCTCGAACAACCGCTTGATAATGACGTCCATCCTCACTCACAGCCAGCCTGCCAATCCTTCCGGACTGTTGATATTCTTCGCCGTGCTTGAATGCCGTGACCCCGCACAGCAATTTGATATCCATGATGGTGAACGGTGCCGCCATACTTCACACCTCCTTGAATACAGATTCCGTTTCTTTATAGAAAAAACCCCAAGAGCTCCGTAAAGCAGAGATTGGGGTTGCTTATTAAGTTGAAACACAGTTGTTTACACGTGCACTTCGATGACAGAATAACCTTCCAATCACTGTTATCCCCAGATTTTTTGATTCCCTTTCCTAAAAGGGAAAATCCGGTGATAAGCGTAGGCTTCCGATGCAGCTTTCTTACAGAAAGCTTTTAGGCGAACGCTTCGCTTTTTCAGGTTTTTTCTGCCCTCTCCGTTTTTGTGTAAAAAAATAGTTCAACTTATATAGCTTGTTGATCCGTTTATTTCACCAGTTGACCGCGTGTAACGCCCAGTTGGTTCGTTGCTTTCAATGTTTTCCATACCTGCGTACCGCTGATCTCGCCGCGCAGTGCACGATTGTACAGGTCGATGACTTCCTTCACCTGTTCCGGTGTTTCTTCCAGGAACTCTACCCGGTAACGGGATACTCCCAGATCCATGAAGTTGGTCAGGTACTCGGCACCAGACTGTTCTACGGCGTTATAGACCGTGTTACGGCAGCCTTCATCCACCCGCACCGGGTGAGACATCCCGATTCGGTCCTGCAGGGATGCCCGTTTTTCCTCGCAAGGACGCCCGCAGTTCGTATAATCCGTTCCTTCACTCATGAACGTACAGTACACACAGTGCTCTGTGTGGAACATCGGCAGATGCTGATGGATAACAACTTCAGTCTGACTTGTACGGGAGTTACCGAGCAGATCAACCATCTGCTGAATGTTCAGGTCGTACGATGGTGTGATCCAGTCGCAGCCTGCTTCTAGGAACAATTCCACGGCCTTGTGGTTGGCGATGTTCAAGGAGAAGTCACCAATAAGCTGTGGATGCTTCGCGTCCGGATTCATTCTACGATGACGCAGATAGAAGTACAGCGCACCTGTGTTGCGAACGAGCACCGCATCCGGCTCCAAACGCAGGATATTGTTGTGATAGCCGTTCTCGCCAGGCATATGAATACGCGGCGTAGCCAGCGCAATCTTGCCGCCTGCAGCATGTACAGCTTCCACCGCTGCCGGGAACTGTTTAATGAACTCGAAGTCGGCGTAGATCATGCCGACACCCGCTTCCAGCGCTGCCTCCACTTGCGGCAGGCTGCGGCACAGCGCGGTCAGCTCTGCTTGACCGCGAGCCACTGGAGATGCCGGTTGTACCGCATCGCCGTACACGTCCACCGCCCGTTTCACGTAGACGGGCGGTTTCGGGCGCTCGCCCGCGAGTTGTTCGACCGCCTGACGGCGAATATTATTCAACTCGCGCATCGGGATGATGACGTCACCGTGCAGGTTGACATCCAGTCCCTCCAGTTGGAACACGGTGCCGCCGAGACGTCCGAACTGCTCCTCGAGCAGTTCATGGGTCATCGGACGTTTCTGGGCAATGTCCAGTTCCATCTCCGAATCTACGCGCACGGTCGTTCCCTTCTGCACATCGGTCCACCACGTGCTGAGCGGCTGGCCCGGACTGCCGATGACTTTGACTTTAACCGGAAAGACACGGTATGGCTTATCGGTTTCAAAACTCTGACGCAGACGTTTGTCGAGCGCAGGGTCATTGGTTTTCCACACCTTGTCGCCCACTTTTACGCGGCGCAGATCCACATCACTGCGGCCTGGCACGATGTCCACGATCCAGCCTTCGCCGGCTTCGCCTTCAATCTTTACACCTTTACGGCGCACATCATATACGCGTCCGCCTTCTTCTTTCTTCGTTGGATCACCGGCGTCAAACACAATACCGTCTCCACGTTTCACTGGTGCGTCCAGTTTCAGAACCACACCGTCACGAAGCACTTGATCCACACGACCAAGATAAACGCCGCGGCTTTTCGGGAATGTGCCGTCTACCAGCTGTTTGTTGTTGATGCCGTCCAGGAACCCATGTGTGAATCCGCGTGAGAAACTCTGCTGCAGCTCACGGATCTCTTCCTTGCTTGCCCGTGTATTATCACCGTCAAAATAACGGTCAATCGCTTTACGGTATTTGCTGACTACGTTCGCCACGTACTCAGGCGTTTTGAGGCGGCCTTCAATTTTGAAAGACGTCACACCCGCTTCAATCAGTTCCGGCATGATATCAATCGCTGCCAGGTCTTTCGGAGACAACAGATATGCTACATCGCCCATCGGCTGGTGAACGCCATCCACCATCAGGTCATACGGCAGACGGCAGGCCTGTGCACATTCACCACGGTTCGCGGAACGTCCACCCCACATTTCGGAAGTCAGACATTGACCCGAGTAGGATACGCAGAGTGCACCGTGCACAAATACTTCCATCGGAAGTTTGGCCTGTTCCCCGATTTTCTGAATCTGCTTCAGATTGTTCTCTCGTCCGAGTACGACACGTTCCATGTCAAACGGCTTGGTAAACTCCACCGCTTCAGGAGACGTAATCGTCATCTGGGTGGAACCGTGGATCGGGAAGTCCGGCGAGATTTCACGAATCATTTTGACCAGACCCAAGTCCTGTACAATCACTGCATCCACACCTGCATCCACGCAGGCATCAATCAGTTCCTTCGCATCTTTCAATTCATTTTCAAAAATCAATATATTAAAGGTCAGAAACCCTTTCACGCCATAACTGTGCAAAAACGCCATAATTTCCGGCAGCTCGTCCATGCGGAAATTGTTCGCGCGCGCCCGTGCATTAAATTTTTCGACCCCGAAGAAAATCGCATCCGCACCGTTGGCTACCGCCGAACGCATGCAATCCCAGTCCCCTGCGGGTGCCAGAAGTTCAACGTCTTCTCTTCGTAATGCTGCTGTTTTCATGTAGATCCTCCCCATACCGGCCTACGCCGGTTTTCTTCCCTTGTACCTCTATCTCAGTACGCCTTATTGCTGTCACGTCAAGTATCACTATATCTATACATTAGTCTGTATTGCCTGAAATCCGGGCCTACAGTCTCTCGATTTCTCGAATCAGAAGTAATAACTCCTGAACTAGTATAGTGTACCACTTCTACACCTACTCTTCTACGCTTTCCTGAAAAAACCGTTTATCCTTTTCAACCTCATCCGTACTGCGGCAAACGGTGAACATATTCTGCCGATCTCTCTAAGGGCACATCCGCCTGCCTTTAAACAGTAAAAAACCGGAAGGTTCTCAAACCCTCCGGCACTATCTTGTTTCATTTTATTTATTATTTGTTAAAAGTAAATGAGTTCACTGCTTTTTCCAGCATGGCTGCCTGTACTTGCGTACGATTTGCATCGTTCAGACCACTAGTGATCGTATAGGTGGCTCCATTTTTCTCAAACACAATCTGGCTCCCTGTATACGGCACACCCTTGTCCTCTTCATGATACGTAAAGGAAAACGCAGGCACTCCTGCAAAAGTAAGTTCCTCACTGCGGATCAGGCTAAAGCTCTTGCGGGTTTTGGCTGCTTCTGCGTATGCCTCTCTCAGCTGACTAACCGTCATCTCAATCGACTTGTCTTCTGAGGCCGCAATAGAGAAGTTACCGCCCGTGAAAGTATAGATGACAGGTGAGCTCTCAAACCGATCACTGTACGGTGTCCAGTAACGCGGAATATCCACGCTGTAATGATAACGTTTGGAGGTGCGCGTGATCGTCTTCGTTTTATCTGTCAAATATGGATCTTCGTCCAGCTGGCCAAAGTTATCCGTTACTGTATCAAAATCAATCTCCACGCTCTTCATGATTTGATTAAACCATGCCCGGTCAGCAGCTTTTCCTTCCGGGAAGGTGTACTCCGCATAATAACGATATCCGTTTTTTTGCAAAAGAACGTCAAATTCGGTCTGCCAGCCCGCCCCGAAGTTATAGCGGAATTCATTGACCTCAGCGGTTTCCCCGGAGATTTCCGTTGTAAATGAACCAATCTGCTGATAGCTCTCCGCAGTAAAGGTTTCACGCATCCACTTTTCGAGCTGATCACTCCAGTCTTTCACGGTTGCCCCAGACTTCGCAGAAGTCACTCGAAGCTGCAGATACGCACCTTGTTCATCTTCGTAGGTCATGCTTTTATTATCCATGGACCAGCCAGCTGGAACCTTTAAGCTAATTCCATAATCTTCATTCCATGCCGCGCGCATGCCTTCTTCCACGGTAGAGAGATCCTTGATTGTACGGTCAGACGGGGAGTAGCTTGGATCAAAGGAGTTGAGCAGCGAAGCGTGTTTGCTCAAATCTTTGTAGTTGAACGCTTGATAATCGGCCAAATACACATCATATTGACGCCCGTCATGAATATATTGGCGCAGCTCCCATAACATACCGTCCGTATCTTTCACGACAATGCGTGCATACGGTTTGCTGCCTTTCGATACCGCTTCACGATCCAACACCGTATCGCCCGCCTGTTTTGCCACCTGCACGAGCTGTGTCAGCAGGTCATCTGCGTCAAGCGAAACATTCTGGTCACTAACGTACACTTCGAGATAATAGCTCTCGTCCGCAGCACCAAACGTCATCATCCGTTCCTGTTCACTGGATTGAAGCACAAGGAGATCAGCCGGATAATGCATCGACCAGCCGTAATAACTGTTACCGATTCTTGTTTTACCCTTGTCGAGATCAATACCGCCCTCATCTTCAGCCCCTTTACCCGTCTGCATCAAACGAATAACGATCTCTCCCGCGCTGTTCGGCGCAAGAGATGCACCGATCCCTGCAGCTACAGGACGAAGAGGAACCATCAGCACACCGTTTACCATATTCGGCGCAGCACCCATCTCCACTTTCGCTCCATCAATCCAGGCGATGGAACTGCCCATCGTCAAAGCTGCGACGTGTGCTCCCTGCTTGATTTTAATGACATCGTTCTTCTCCAGCCGGATCTCACTTCCAAATGCCTTCTTGAACACACCGACAGGCACCATCGTTACTCCCTTAACAATAAGGGGTTTCGTAATATTCTGTTTCTGACCATTGATAAAAGCACGGGTACTGCCTGCTTTGACCCGCAGCTCATTCGTCTTCATATCGTCGGCTGCCCACACCGGCAGAGCCGTGCCAGCCAGCAGCATACCCGCTAATACCCCCGTGCTCAGCACGCGTAACCATGACTTTTTCATTCCGTTCATTCGTCCTCTCTAGATTCATTCGGGTTACTTGCCAGGCTTTATTCTTCTTCATCTGCCAGAAGCGACTCATCTGAATCATCCTGGAGGGAATCCCGATCAGCAAGTACCAATGTGCGGGTAACGATGTCCCCATCGGTCTGCACCAGCAGTTTTACTTTTTGTCCAGGTAAGTAGGCTTTAAGCAGTTCATTGATATCTACGACGGAAGATACACGTTTCCCCGCCACACTGTAGATGGCATCGCCTTCCTTAATCTTGGCTTTCTCCGCTTCCGGGCTCAGTACACCCGTAACGGTCAACGGATCTTCTGCAGGCAGGCCTACAATCGCAGACCAGCTTTCCTCCAGCTCAAGGCCGAGACTTGCCCGTTTGATGGTGCCGTATTTGAAAAATTGATGGATGACAAAATTAACGGTATCCACCGGAATGGAGAATCCCATACTCTCAATGCCCACAGCAGAGAATTTCATCGAGTTGATGCCAACAACTTCACCCTTCAGGTTAACCAGCGGTCCACCACTATTGCCGGGATTAATGGCCGTGTCTGTCTGAATTAAGCGGTAGGATGCCTCGACTCCCCGGTTCAAACCACTGATTACACCAACCGTTGCCGAGTTACGAAGTGAAAAAGAGATCGGCGTACCGATCGCAATGACCGTCTCCCCAACGGATGTCTGTGAAGCCTTGGCAAAAACTGCAGGTTTTAGTGATTGGGCTTCAATTTTAATCAGTGCCAGATCACTTAACGGATCACTGAATGAGTCCGTAATGTTATATGTATTACCATCCGTCGTAACTACGACTGGATTAACCAATTCATCAATAACATGGGCATTTGTAACAATCCACCCGTTAGAACGAATGATAACGCCCGTGCCGTGTGCCAGGTTATAACGGTCATTTTCCGTCCCGCTCTGACTTTCCATCGTCTTGCCGATGATACCCACCACGGATGGAGATACCTTCTCAATCACTTTCGGGATGTTTGCACTTCCCTTGTACGTATACATGCCTGATTTGGCATCATATTGTCCGCTGCCGCCGAATGTCTTCACCACATCTTTGGTATTCACATACACTTGGCCGTCAATGACTTTTGCCTGCATACCTGATTTGGATGCCGCCGCACCAGCAGTCGCTGTCATACCGATGGAGAGCACTACCACCATCATCATGGATGCTGCCCTTTTTACAAACCTTTTCATCATCTCACCTGACCCTCTCTATACATCCTTCTTGCGCGACTGGACAACCGATTCCTGGCGAATCTATTTCTCTCTCATCTGCAATACCGGTATCCCTCAATGTATCATACAAATTATGGCTGTACAATCGTTTTAATTTTCGCTCTTTTTCGACAAAAAATGACTATTCTCTCCATGTTATGAAGACATGAAAAAACACCTTCCATCAATGTCGCGGAAAGTGTTCACGGTTGTGTATCCATATGTTCTGTGGGATGTTACTGGACTACTGCATGTGTTGGTTAACCAAACCAGCCTTTGATCATCGCATAGTCTGTCATCAAAAATACCAGCAGACTGACAACTGTAAAGCCGATCGCAAATAAATTTTTCTTCGGTGCCCGAACCAAGCGGACCAATCCAATAAAAATCAGGATCGTAAACAGGATGACAAAAATATCAAATGCATTAAAATTCGATGTACTCGCCGTGGCAGCCTCTGCAAGCAGCATGGATAGACAGACCTCCTCACCATAGTTAAAAAGCTAACGCATACCCTAAACTCTTCCTCTATGTTATCTGTACCCTGTTAGTAATGCAAGCCCTATCATCCAGAAAAATGAAAAAAATCCAGCTTGTCTGGTCTGCTCACAAAAGCTTGCCCGAATTAATATGTAAACACTTTCATTTGTTGGCTTTATTGCGACAATGATCATCCGTTTGGAAATCTAACAACGATCCTGAGAAACGTTATTTACTCAACATCATCGAAAAACAGCCACTATATTACTATCCCTGACCTTTTTCGTAATAAAAAAACCTTCTTCACCAAAAAAGAAGATCGTGAATGTTATTCACGATCTATCTTTCTCGGTGAAAGGAAGGTTTCAAAACCATAGTTACCCTTGGCACACCTATCAACACAGGTGCTGAATTAGTCTGCGAGCTGCAGGGCTTTACTTCGCTCCGTGTCGCGCTCCAGTACAGGTTTCAGATATCTGCCTGTGTATGAAGCCTCCACTCGAATGATATCCTCCGGAGTACCTGTCGCTACAATGGTACCGCCGCCGCTTCCGCCTTCTGGACCTAAGTCTACGATATAATCGGCTGTTTTGATTACATCCAGATTATGTTCAATGACCAGCACGGATTCTCCCGAATCGACGAGGCGATGCAGGACGTTCAGCAGCCGGTCAATATCATCGACATGCAGACCAGTCGTTGGCTCATCCAAAATATAAATGGTTTTGCCAGTACTCCGGCGATACAGCTCAGAAGCAAGCTTCACCCGCTGGGCTTCGCCGCCAGACAGCGTTGTTGCAGGCTGCCCCAGATTGATGTAGCCCAGTCCGACATCCAGCAGCGTCTGCATTTTGCGATGAATCTTCGGAATGTTCTCGAAAAATTGAGTGGCATCTTCCACTGTCATTTCAAGCACATCGGCTATATTTTTGTTTTTGTACTTTACTTCGAGCGTTTCACGGTTGTAGCGTTTACCCTTGCAGACCTCACACGGCACATACACATCCGGCAGGAAGTGCATCTCGATCTTGATAATGCCGTCTCCTCTGCAGGCTTCACAGCGTCCACCTTTGATATTAAAGCTGAATCGCCCCTTCTTGTACCCGCGCACCTTGGCTTCGTTCGTCTGTGCAAACAAGTCACGGATATCATCAAAGACCCCCGTATATGTCGCCGGGTTGGAGCGCGGCGTGCGTCCGATCGGCGACTGGTCGATATCAATGACTTTGTCGATATGCTCCAGTCCACGAATCTCCTTATGCTGTCCCGGGCGTACACGCGCACGGTTGAGATCACGCGCCAGCGTTTTGTACAAAATCTCATTAATCAGTGTCGATTTACCCGAACCGGATACGCCTGTTACAGCAGTAAATACACCCACTGGAATTTTTACATTGAGATTTTTCAAATTGTTCTCTTTGGCTCCGCGTACTTCCAACCAGCGGTCCCCGACACTCCGGCGCTCCGTACGGATCGGAATAAACTTTTTGCCGCTCAGATACTGACCCGTTAACGAGTTCTCGTCATTCATAATCTCCTCAGGTGTACCTTGTGACATGACTGTACCACCGTGAATACCTGCGCCAGGACCGATGTCGATAATATAGTCCGCAGCCATCATCGTATCTTCGTCATGTTCGACAACGATCAATGTGTTGCCGATATCCCGCATATGGGCGAGTGTGGAGATCAAACGATCATTATCCCGCTGATGCAGACCAATGCTCGGCTCATCCAGAATATAGAGAACTCCCATCAGGCTGGAACCGATTTGTGTAGCCAATCTGATCCGCTGCGCTTCGCCGCCAGATAGCGTTCCGGCAGCACGGCTTAACGTCAGGTAATCCAAACCTACGTTAACGAGAAAGCCCAAACGACTGTTAATCTCTTTCAGGATCAGTTTGGCAATGGTCTGCTCTTTTTCGGTCAGCTGCAGCGAATCAAAGAATCGTCCCGCTTCACCAATAGATAAACTAGTTACATAAGCCATATTGTGATCGTTAATCGTTACTGCAAGGCTTTCGCGTTTCAAACGCTGCCCTTTACATGTCCCGCAAGGCTTCGCACTCATGTATCCTTCAATGAACTCACGGATGCCTTCAGAAGCAGTTTCACGATAACGACGCTCCAGATTATTGACGATACCTTCAAACGTAACCAGCGCTTCTTTGCGCTGTCCAAAGTCGTTCTCATAACGGAATCGAATTTTCTCCGTGCCTGTCCCCTGCAGCAGTTTGTTCATCTGATCAGCAGGCAGATCCTCGACAGGTACATCCTGCGGAATATTAAAGTGTTCACATACCGAGCGGAGAAATTGCGGATAATACGTGGACGTCCCTCCGGTCCAGGCATCAAACGCGCCTTCTTCAATCGTTTTGCTGCGATCCGGCACAAGCAGATCCGGGTCTACAATCATTTTCACACCCAAACCGTCACAATCCGGGCAGGCACCAAATGGGCTGTTAAAAGAGAACATCCGAGGCGCCAGCTCATCAATGCTGAATCCGCAGACCGGGCAGGCAAAATTCGAACTGAAGCGCAGCTCTTCTTCACCGATAATGTCTACTAACAGCTGCCCGCCAGACAGATTAAGTGCTGTTTCAATGGAATCCGCCAGACGTGCTTGAACGTCATCCTTTACGACGATCCGGTCAACGACAACATCGATGGTATGCTTTTTGTTTTTCTCCAGCTGAATATCTTCCGACAGGTCGCGCAGTTCGCCATTGACCCGAACACGCACAAAACCTTGTTTGGACACATCGGCAAAAACACTTTTGTGCTCCCCCTTGCGTCCCGCAACAATTGGAGCCAGAATCTGCAGCCGGGTCCGCTCAGGGTACTGCATGATACGGTCCACCATCTGTTCTACCGTTTGCGATGTAATCTCAATCCCGTGATCCGGACAATGCGGGTGACCTACACGTGCAAACAGGAGTCGCAGATAATCGTAAATTTCCGTCACAGTTCCTACGGTGGAACGCGGGTTGCGGCTTGTTGTTTTCTGATCGATCGAAATAGCAGGCGACAACCCTTCAATGGAGTCGACATCCGGTTTCTCCATCTGGCCCAGGAACTGACGTGCATAAGCTGACAATGATTCCACATAACGCCGCTGTCCTTCGGCATAGATCGTATCAAAAGCCAGCGAGGACTTGCCTGATCCGCTCAAACCGGTCAATACAACAAAACGGTCACGCGGAATAGTGATATCGATATTTTTCAGGTTATGCGCTCTTGCACCTTTGATGACAATGTTCTCGCTCGCCAATAGTATTCATCCTCTCACTGCTTTTCTATAATCTTTTAACCAATTTCGACTTTTTTATCAGTATAGACCCTGTTTCACGTTTTCAACATGGTCTTTATATCGGGTGAAGCGGTGGGCTTCTTTACTCAACAAGAGAACGGCCAGCTGGCCGTTCTCTTATCACAAGCTCTAAGTCAAAGAGCACTCCTCTATCCATTTGCATTTATTCAGCCCGAAGTTCCAACAGTGCATCACGAAGCTCTGCGGCACGCTCAAACTGCAGGTTTTTGGCTGCATCTTTCATCTCTGCTTCCAGACGCTGAATGAGAGACTGACGTTCCTTCTTCGACATCTTCTCGGCAGCACCAGTGAGATACTCGTTTTTGGACTCGGCAACCTTCGTCGCCTCAATCACATCACGCACTTTTTTGCGAATCGTCTGCGGTGTAATACCGTGCTTCTCGTTATATTCCATCTGAATGGAACGGCGGCGCTCCGTCTCTTTCATCGCCTTATCCATGGAATCGGTCACTTTGTCACCGTACAAAATAACCTTACCTTCGCTGTTCCGCGCGGCACGGCCAATCGTCTGAATCAGCGAACGCTCGGAACGCAGGAAACCTTCCTTATCCGCATCCAGAATCGCTACTAGGGATACCTCTGGCAGGTCCAGACCTTCCCGCAGCAGGTTGATCCCGATCAAGACATGGAAAGTACCCAACCTGAGATCACGCAGAATCGACATCCGTTCCAGCGTTTTGATCTCCGAGTGCAGGTACCTGACCTTAATGCCCACTTCCTTCAGATAATCCGTCAGATCTTCCGACATTTTCTTCGTCAACGTAGTAATGAGTACCCGCTCATCTTTGGCAATCCGGTCGTTAATCTCCGCGATCAGATCATCAATCTGTCCTTTCGTTGGACGCAGCTCAATGACAGGATCAAGCAGACCGGTTGGACGAATAATCTGCTGTACCATCGTATCGGTATGCTCAATCTCATACGGTCCCGGTGTAGCAGATACATAGATAATCTGGTTCATCTTCTCTTCAAACTCTTCAAATTTGAGCGGACGGTTATCCAGTGCTGAAGGCAGCCTGAAGCCGTGATCCACCAGCACCGTCTTCCTCGCCTGGTCACCGTTGTACATCGCGCGAATCTGCGGCAGGGTCACGTGGGACTCATCCACCACGATCAGCATGTCATCCGGGAAGTAATCCATCAGTGTGTATGGGGTATCCCCGCGTTCACGGAAGGTCAGCGGTCCGGAATAGTTCTCGATCCCCGAGCAGAACCCAACTTCCTTCATCATCTCGATATCATACCGCGTACGCTGTTCCAGACGCTGTGCCTCCAGAAGCTTGCCCTGTTCACGCAGCACTTCAAGGCGCTCTTCCAGTTCACGTTCGATATTCACCAGTGCAACGCGCATCGTTTCTTCCTGGGTCACGAAGTGAGAAGCCGGAAAAATAGCAATATGTTCGCGCTCACCGATCAGCTCTCCGGTCAGAACGTCAATCTCGGTGATCTTCTCAATCTCGTCCCCGAACAACTCCACTCGAATCGCATGTTCACCCTTGGAAGCCGGGAAAATCTCGATCACATCACCACGGACACGGAACGTGCCGCGTACAAAGTTAATATCATTCCGCTGGTACTGGATCTCTACGAGACGGGACAAAATCTGATTGCGGGGTTTCTCCATCCCTACCCGTAGTGACAACAGCATGCTGGAATAGTCATGCGGCGAACCCAAACCGTAGATACACGACACACTCGCTACAATAATGACATCGCGGCGTTCAAACAACGAACTGGTCGCTGCGTGCCGCAGCTTATCGATCTCTTCATTAATGCTCGAATCCTTCTCGATATACGTATCGGATGAAGGAATATATGCTTCCGGCTGATAGTAGTCATAGTAGCTGACAAAATACTCAACCATGTTATTTGGAAAAAATTCTTTGAATTCACTTGCCAGCTGCGCAGCCAATGTTTTATTGTGCGCAATAATCAGCGTGGGGCGCTGCAGCTTGGCAATCGTCTGTGCAATGGTAAACGTCTTACCGGTACCCGTTGCACCCAAAAGCGTCTGGTATCTCTTCCCTTCCTGAACACCCTTCACCAATTCCTGAATGGCTGCAGGCTGATCGCCCTGGGGAGAAAACTCTGACTCGATTTCGAACGTTTTGTCGCTCATGATAATATCGCTCATTGCCGTATCTCACCCTATCGTCTAAAATAATAGTCACTATATATTGTCGAAGTTCCCCGAATTTCCAGTTGGGAAAACTTATAGTAATAGGAATATTTGTTCCCGTTCAATTATACCTTGTTCGTTTTAGTGATGCAAACGTGAAATCAAGATAGGAGTGGGTTAATTTATGGATATTGCGACACTTATCGGTATAATAGCCGGAATTGCCGCAGTTATCAGCGGTTTCCTGTGGGAAGGCGGACAGTTATCCGGCCTGCTTCAGAAAACGGCTGCTCTAATCGTGTTTGGCGGTACGATCGCTGCCGTGGCAGCCAGCTTCCCTACCTACCGTCTGCGCACGATTCCTGCTGCTTTACGCATGGCGTTTGGACGTCATCACCAAAATCCCAAACAATGGGTAGAGGAGCTGATCGAGATGTCATCCATCGCTCGCAGATCCGGTGTGCTTGCGCTTGAGCGCAAAGTGGTGGATCATCCCAATCCATTCTTACAAGATGGTATCCAGATGGTTGTCGATGGTACGGACCCCGATGTCGTTCGGCAGATACTTGAGATGGAGATCGATTCTGTAGAACAAAAGCATGAAGGTTATGCCAAAATATTCGAATCTGCTGGCGGTTATGCCCCAACGATGGGCATCATCGGAACCGTAATGGGACTTATTCAAGTGCTGGGAAGCTTGACTGATCCAACAGGGCTCGGGCCAGCCATCGCCGTTGCTTTTACCGCCACCCTATACGGGGTCGCCAGTGCCAATCTGATCTTTTTACCCATTGCTTCCAAGATCAAATCCAGAGGGGCTGACGAAATTCAGGTCATGGAGATGATGCTTGAAGGGGTACTTGCCATCCAGAACGGTGAGAATCCGCAGCTTGTCCGCAAACGGCTGGAGTCCTTCACACTCACCCATCGTTCGGCTGTGCAGGCTCCTCAAGCAAAGGAGGGATTGGATGAGTCGGCGCAGTAAAAAGCGTGCCAAACGCGAGACTGCTGACCACCGGGATCGCTGGATGATTACTTATGCCGATCTCATTACGCTGCTGCTGATCTTTTTTGTCATCATGTACGCCATGAGCAATCTGGATGCCGGTAAATACGACGTTGTGACCCAATCGCTTCAGAACACATTCAATCAATCCGACTCCATTCTTGAACTGGGAGAAGGGCTCGGTGACACGCCGGGCCAGACGATTACCCAAACCCCTTCATCGCAGGTGCAGGGCGTATCGGAAGACAAGCAGGACTCTTCAACAGGTCCGGGAACGGAGCCCCCGGATGAAAACACCCGCCCTCTCACGGAGCGGGAAGAACAATTCAGGACACAGGAGCAGGAACTGCAAAATCTGTTCAATGTGATTACCCAATATATCGAGGATAATAAACTGGATAATCAGATTTTTGTAGCGGACAAACCGCAGGGTATCTCCATTACGCTCAGTGACCGTTTTTTATTTGACCAAGGACAGGCCGCCCTGAAAAAAGATGCTGCACCTACGCTCAGCAAGCTCGCCAGTTTGTTTCGCAATCTTCAGATGGTAGTCAGTATCGAGGGGCACACGGATAACATTCCGATCGGAGCCAATTCCACGTACAAGGATAACTGGGAACTGTCCGGTGAACGGGCTTTATCGGTACTGCGTTTCTTCCTGGATCAAGAGAAACTTGATCCAGACCACTTCCAATACGCTGGGTATGCGGATACCAGGCCAACCGGAGACAATACAACCACGGCTGGAAGACAGAAGAACCGCCGGGTTGAAATTACGGTGCTTCGCCAGCTGCAGCCTTAATGAATGACCACAAAACAACTTCTGCGAAGCAGTCTATATTGCGTCACAGCATACATCTATTCTTCTACGCTGCGTAAACAGCAAAAAGCACGTCACTACGGTATTCATCCGGGGAGACGTGTTTTTTGCGTTCCATTCCATATCTACATTGTACTCAATAACAAGGGAGTATAATCCCGCTCATGCTCAATGTCCCCTGCACTATGCATCCATACCTGGCTGATCAGGTCGCAGAATCACTGAGCCGACAGCCAGCAGAATAACAGCCATAACAGTCAGGATCAGCAGGGGCAGGGTAATATCCGCCAGCGTCCCCCCTGCAGAGATCGTTTCAACAGCTTGTATAGTCCATTTCTGGGGTACGAAGTTCGCCAGTTTCTGCATGTAATTCGGCATGATGGATAACGGCCAGAAGCACCCTCCAATCATACAAGTCGGTACAATAATGAGGGAGTTCAGCATGCTGGCATTTTTCGTTTCGCGGATCAGACCGCTGACGGTACTTGCCAATCCCATGGATACCAGCATAAACGCACCCAGGATTAGAAAATGAGTACCAAACGGAATTCCTGCATCATACTGCAGTACCCATCGGCTGATGCCCAGCACCAGAACAATCTGGATAATCCCGATGGCGAGACTGCCCAGAAAATTACCAAGTGCAATCTCATATGACCTGACAGGAGCCGTATACATCCGGGCCATGGTCCGCTGCTTTCGGTCCTCCATAATAACGGCGACTGCACTGGTCAGGAGCCCCATCATGAACATAATTGTGAATCCCGTAACGTTATTTAACCCGGGCTTCGGGTAGAGCTGCAGATTCAGTGCTTCCCCTGAAAGGGTATGTCTGCCTGCCTCCTGCAGAACCTGCTCAAACTTTTCATCTGAACTTACAGCAGCACCATTTACTGAGGACACGGAGGAAAAGGTTCTAACGGCAGCAGCAGTCTGTTTTAACCCATCCGCTGCTCCTTGGACAGCTGCCCGAAGAATGTACGAACTTTCACTGACACGCATTTCAATTAATTCGATGGATGCCTGCTCGCCATGCAGCAGCGATTGTGTGTAACCAGCGGGAATGACGAGGCCCATGTTTCCTTTCTGCCGGACTACATCTGATTTAACTTCTGTCTCACTGCTCATCGGTTTAAAGCTGTATTCTTTCATTCGGGAAAGCTCTTTTATCATCCAAGTCCCTGCAGCGCCCTGATCCATATTTACATAAGGAATAACAGCACGGCCTGCCTGCTCACTTCCAAAAAGGGCGACCGCACCCGTCACAACAAGACACGGAAGCAGTAGAAAAGCAATCACTC
Source organism: Paenibacillus sp. FSL R7-0652 (assembly GCF_038595045.1). Taxonomy (NCBI): domain Bacteria; kingdom Bacillati; phylum Bacillota; class Bacilli; order Caryophanales; family Paenibacillaceae; genus Paenibacillus; species Paenibacillus sp. FSL R7-0652. The sequence goes on from NZ_CP152001.1 coordinate 5,895,247, forward strand.
CTCGTTTGCGTCCAAGTGTCCTCCTGATCATCAGCCAGGCAATATTCAGACTATTCATAACGATAACCAGCCTTTCTATAGATCACCGCGGCGACAGCAGCAAGCACTGCACATACAGCTCCCAACATCAACATATTATGCATAATCTCACGTACAGAGGCGCCCAGCATCATACTGAGAAAACTTTGCAGAGCCCAATGATTCACTGTAAATTCACTTATGCGCTGTACAAAGTCTATGGCAATCGGGGTAAATCCTCCACTAATAAATGTCATTACAATAATGATACTCTGCATGATCGTACTGGCGGAAGCAGCACTTTTACTAACCAATGCCACAATAATGCCCAAGGTCATGGATGCAAGGGTAATCAGTACACAGAGCAGCATGATCAGCCCGGGATGACCGCCCCAGTCGACACCAAATAACACATGAGTCATCAGAATAATAATGATTGCCTGCATAAAAGCAAGAAGGCTGTTGCCAGCAATTTTACCGGCAAAGATGACTCCGTTACCCACGGGAGCAGCCTGAAGACGAGCAAGTGTCTTTTTGTCCCGCTCCGTGAACAGACTATTTATTGTCGTCATGCCGGAATACAGCATAAACATCGCCAGCATCGCCGCCGCATAATATTGTGAAGCGCTGTAGGATCGATCGGAATGTCCCGGGCTGCTGACTCTAATGCTGGATTGTTCCTCTGATTCAGCTGCAGTTTGTGCACTTGCGGCCGGAATCATCTCTGGCCCAAGGACCTCAGCAATCGCCGCTTGTCGATTTAACTCGTCCGTAAAGCGAGTGAACAGGGTCTGCCCCACTATATTCAGTGTGCTGTCCTTGCCCAGAATCCACTGCAGCTTGACCTCTTTTCCCGCCATCCACTGCTGCATCATATCTGAGGTCATGATCACCGCAAAGTCAAGTTTTCCCTGTTTGAGCGCATTCACCGCTTCATCTTTGGAGGGCATATTCTGAACCTTCATCATCCTGCTCACTTCAGGGGTGGTTGCAAAAACTTTGAATGCTTCACCCATAGGAGACGACATGTCAGAAGGCTGTATGACCCCTACCCGCAGCACATCAGGTATGTTTCCCTCCCCTGTTCCCATTGCGCTTGATAACGCCGTACCTAATATAAAGATTAACAATAAGGGCAGAATAAACAGATTCAGTACAACAGAACGAATTTTTAAAATTCGTCTTAACTCAAACATACAAATATGCCACATGCTCATCCCATGTCCTCCTAGTCTCGAAGTGTCCGCCCGGTCAAATTAAGGAAAAGTGTCTCCAGATCCGGTTCTTCAACCCGAAGAGACTGAATGGACATCTCATGTTTACTGCAGATGAACAGCATATCCTGCAGGGCAAGCTGCGCTGAAGGCAGCATGATTGTAAGGGTATCTTCGTTGACTTCCACTGCCCGTACACGCGGGTGAAGCTTTAATTCCTCCACTACACCGGCATCGATACCCGCAGCGGTAAGTACAATTTTCTCCTCTGAAGCAACGCGCTCTCTCAGCTCTTTTTCAGTTCCACAAGCAATAATTCGTCCTTGATCCATAATCGCTACCCGGTCACTAATCGCCGCAACTTCCTCCATATAATGACTTGTGTATATAATTGTTGATCCCATCCTGTTCAGTGTTCGCACCGATTCAAGAATATGATTACGGGACTGTGGATCAATACCTACGGTTGGTTCGTCCATAATAATCAGATCCGGTCGATGGCTGAGGGCACATGCGATGTTTAACCTGCGTTTCATTCCGCCTGAGAAGGTAGCTGGAGCTTCTTTTGCTTTATCCTCCAGCCCGACAAATTCAAGCGACTCCTGTACTCTTTCTTTAAGTTGTTTTCCTCGCAAACCATATAACCGGGCAAAAAAAGTAACATTATCCACAGCACTCATCGTTTCGTATAATGCCAAATCCTGTGGAACAAGACCAATCTTGCGTTTGACGTCCAGCGGATGCTCTTTCACTGATATGCCGTCCAGTCTGATTTCCCCCTGGTCCAATTTCAGAAGGCCCGCGATCATGCTGATCGTGGTGCTTTTGCCTGCCCCATTGGGACCAAGCAGACCAAAGATTTCACCTTTGTTCACACTAAGGTTCAGATGGTCTACCGACAACTTGCTGCCGTACCGCTTCACAACGTGATCCACTTCTAATATGTTCATGTACTTGAATGCCCCTTCCCTATGAGCTCTTGTCGTGATTTCATAACTACATTGTAACGAATGCATATGCCTAGCGAAGGTACACAAAGTCATTCATTAAAGGTGACTTAAGTCATCTCCTGATCTCGAATCGAGCTGTGTTATAATCAAGGATGCATTATCGGGAGTTTAACGTTGGTTATTTTAAATTTGCACTTATATAAAAAGGATGTCATCTACATATGCCAATGCCGTTTCTGCAGTATGGTTTAATCTTCCTGCCTGCTGTGCTGTACAGCTTGGTGCTTCCAGCAGAAAGCGAAGCGCTGTATACGTTCTATATTCTGATGGCTGCCGGACTCGCTGTAGTAAATCGCTTTACACGTTCAGCTGCACAGCAGTCGCTGTTATTTCTCGCAGAAATGTTATGGGGCAGCTGGTTAATCGCTCTGTACGGCCCCTTTATGTTTTTTATTTCTCTATCGGTTCTCTATGTTTATATGTATCGGCTTCGCGGGTCCATCCGATGGGTGATGTTAACGATTCAGCTTGCGGCCAGCAGCACTGCACTTCATTGGTATTTCAATCCTCCGCCCTGGCTTATGTTAAATGCTGTGGAGGTTCAGGCCGTCTCTACTGTCTGGTTCCCGGAATCAACAAAGGTAAAAATCGCATTGAGTTTGCTGCTTCTCATGACAGCTGCACTCGCTTGGCAGGGGTCCAAAACTGCAGCAAGCCGTGGACAGCTGGAACATGTGTATGATGAACTGCGGCACAAACATTATGAGCTGCAGGAAGCACGTGCGCAATTGCTGTTATTTGCAAAACAACTTGAAGACGCGGCTCAGACAGAGGAACGCACACGCATATCCAGACAGCTTCACGACGATATTGGACACCGTCTGATTCGTACGAAAATGATGTCGGAAGCCGCCCTGCTTACACTGCCATTGGATGCCGAACAGGGGACTGAAATGATCAAGCAGATCCGGGATCAACTCGCGGCAAGTATGGATGATATGCGCAATACGCTTCACAAGCTGCGCCCGGATTCTCAGGCATCCGATGCTTACGCTCTGGATCGTCTGCTGGAGGAAGTAGGCCGGGATACAGGGATACAAACGAAATACGAAATTAGGGGTCAGGCATACACTCTCTATCCAAGTACACAGATTGTGCTGTACAAAAATGCCAAAGAGGCCGTAACTAATGCACTCAGGCATGGCAAAGCGGCCTCCATTACACTGGAACTGGTATTCGGGCACGAGGAGATCCGTATGAACATCAGTAATGATGGAAGTTCTCACTCTTTTCTGAATGATGGTGGAACAGGACTCGGGCACGAAAGCATGCGCCAGCGAACACAATTCATCGGAGGTACTGTGGAAATTCAGTCTGATCAGCCCTACACTGTGATTACTCGCATTCCCGTGTCAAACAAAATAAATCTGCTCTAAAAGAGGAAGGAATTACACTCATGCCAGAAGAGAACGCTGGAAGCCGACAAAGAGAACCCAAGCAGACTTCACCCATTCGGGTACTGCTCGTCGATGATGACCATTTCATCCGTGAGAGTCTGAATGTTGTGCTTGGTCTTGATGACCGTATCTGCATCACAGGCATGGCTTCCAACGGTCAGGAGGCGTTCACCCTACTTGAGTCGGGAATACCGGCGGATGTGGTGTTAATGGATATTCGCATGCCCGAATGGGATGGAGTTGAAGGAACTCGGCGGATCAAAACTAAATTTCCAGACATCCAGGTGCTGATGCTGACGACCTTTGACGATGATGAATACATTATTCAGGCCCTGCAAAATGGAGCAAGTGGATATCTGCTTAAAAATGTCCCTCCTGCCCGAATCGTTCAGGGCATCAAAACGGTGTATAACGGGGATATGCTGATCCACCCGGATATTGCACGCAAACTTGCAGGCCTTCTCCGTACTCCTGCTTCTGCCCCTGCCAATCATCCTCATGAAACGTATGGGCTCACCCGCGCGGAGCTGTCGGTTGCGGAAGCCATATCTGAAGGTTTGTCCAATAAGGAAATTGCCGCCAGGCTGTTTCTGAGCGAAGGCACGGTCAAAAACTATGTGACTGAAATCCTGGGCAAGCTGCAGTTACGCGACCGCACTCAAATTGCCATCTTTATACTGACCCAATAAAACAAGAAAAAAGGTATTTCCTCGCGCCACCTTTGGCCATAGGAAATACCTTTTTCGGTTATATTTGTACGTTCGGTTACATTTCGACAGACCCTTTATCGCCGACTATAGGGGCTGGCGGCAGGCTGAGCGGAGCTTCCTCCATGTGCTGCTTTTTCCGGCTCGTGAAAATTTTGAGCATGACGATATGATAAAGTGTCACGGGACGGGTCTGCAATGCCCACGCCTCATGGTTATCCGGTGCCATAATGACACCAAGCTGGTGATGTTCGCCTTCGTAGATCGCACGCTGCATGAACTTGCTCTCTCCTTGATGATTCCGGACCTCCAGCTTGCAAAAAGCAGGATTCATGCGCAGTGCCCTGTGCAGCTCTTCCGGAGAATGAACGAGCATACCATTCACTTTGTACAGCGTCTCCCCTGCCTCAATTCCAAGTTCCGCAGCAGGACTGTCCGGAATCACACTCAACACTTTAAGTCCATGCTGCGGGTGAACAAATACCGGACTAAGCTGCTGCTCTTCCATGGCACTGTACCACACCAGAAGTTCATGTCCAACAAAAGCAACCAGTGCAGCAGCAACTGTCAGAGGTGACCACCACACGGCGAGCAGACTGAACACAAGCAGTGCCAAGCTGTACATCAGCAGACGCTTGGCTGAAAGCTGGATTTTACGTCCAGGCAGCATACTTTGTGTATTCTCGCTGAGTCCAAGCAGGATTGGCAGAGCCATCAGTGTATAACCCTGACCTGCATGAAACAGCGGAGTCCAAGCCAGCTGCGTGACGGCACCGTTTGTTGGAACAAGAATCAGCAGCGGGATGGCCCAGAAGAGCTGGATCTGATATCCGCCTACGAGTTTTCCGCGTTTGCCTTCCATAAGGAACGGAGAGGCCATAGACACACCCTGCATTCGAGCTAGTGCGGCCTCACCTAAATGCAGGAGTGCTGCCAAGACAAGCAGTACAGGCATATCCAGTGCGCGTACTGTCTCTACAGCCTGTCCAAGCATACCGGATGGATTCCAGCCTGAAGCGATATTCAAAACAAATTGAAGCACACCCAGCGCGCCCGCTGCATACGCGAAGCACAGATATCGGATACGAATAAGAGATAAGACCAACGCTGCAATCCATATGCTGATCAGACTTCCCGAGGTAAGATGGGCCCCAAGGAAAAGAGACACGATGGAGATCATAGCGCCTATGACAATGCCTCCAAGGACCGCTCGAATCGTCTGAGTGATTGAGCTCTGCATACGAACATGGAAGAGTTTGCGCTCCTGGAGCAGCTGACGATGATAGTTTAATGCGATCAAAATAACTGCAATATAATAAAACGGCTGAATAAACAACTGCAACAATGCTTCACCTAATGTAGTTAACCACGGCCATACCCATTCCATTGTAGCTTTTCGCTCCTCTCCTTCAGCCGGTTCAGAAAAAAAGAAGGCTGAAAATCAGCCTTCTCTATGGCTTCGACACAGCGGACGAAATATCCTTTGAGACATTTTCGATCGCGCGTTTCAGCTGTGCATCATATTGAGGATTGGCAATGCGCTCAATCAGAGAAGCTTCCAGTGATTCAGCCGTCTTCTCATCAATCTGGCCAGTGACCTGAATGCCTTTTTCCTTCTGGAACGCCTTGACTGCTTCCTCCGTCTTCTGGTCGTAGTACCCGTCCACACGATCCGGTTTGAAGTCCAGTCCTCTCAGCATCGTCTGCGCACTTTTCACATCCATGCTGTTACTGTCATATTTCAGCGGCAGCTTCTCTTTGTTGATTGGGGCTACCGAGAAATAGTCCGGCTGATTTACTGCAATATCCGGTTTGATTCCTTTTTCATGAATCCAGTCTCCGTTAGGAGTCAGCCACTTGGCGATTGTAATTTTCAGCAGACTGCCATCACCCATTTGTTTATCATAGCTGGTCTGAACGGTACCTTTACCAAATGAATTCTCACCGACCAGTGTGGCACCTGCCGACTGCTGCAGAGCACCTGCCAGAATCTCGGATGCGCTCGCGCTTCCCTTGTTCATCAACACGGTGATTGGATAGGGTTTGGCAGATCCATTCGATTTACTTTGTTCCTTCTTGCCATTTTTGTCTTCTACCTGAACGATGACTTTGCCTTTCGGTACGAACTGTTCTGCAATGTCAATGACAACCTGCAGTACACCGCCCGGGTCATTTCGCACGTCGATGATCAGGCCTTTCATATTCTGCTTCTCCAGTTTAGCCAGTTCTTCCTTAAACCGCTCACCTGTGTTCAGCGAGAACTGCGTAATGTTGATGACACCAATGCCGCCGTCTTCCATATGAGCATAGACGGTCTCCAGATCAATATCATCACGGACAATCGTGAATTCGATCGGCTCTGTTGATCCGGCACGCTTCACCTGCACTTTGGCTTCGCTGCCCTTAGGACCTCTGATCTTGTTAACGGCTTTGTTTAATTCAAGTCCTTGAAGAGATTCACCGTTAACCGACATAATGATGTCTTTCGCACGAATACCTGCTTTTTCGGCAGGTGAACCTTTGATCGGGGAAACGACAACAACGTTACCGTCCTGCGAGGATACCTCAGCCCCGATTCCGGTAAAGGAACCTTCGATTGACTCTTCGAATTGGGCAGCTGTTTCCTGGCCCATATAGTTGGAGTAGGGATCACCCAACGATTCCATCATGCCGTTGATCGCCCCATCAATCAGCTTGGTACGGTCGACGTCTTTATAATAGTTGCTGGAGATTAAATCCATCGCGGTTTCAATCTTCTTCAAATCGTTTTTCTGCTGTGAACTGCCGGTTACACTTGCCAGCAATCCCTCACCTGGTGAAGCCTGATTGGCAATGCCCGGGTAAGTCATTAGTGCCAGCGTTAATAGACTCCCGCCAAGCAGTCCAAGTATAACGAACAGCAGCGCCGATCTTTTTTTCATCATCCGTTTGTCACCGCCTTTAGTTTTGAAGCGCATCCGATTCGGACTGCTCCGAATCATTCCCTGAACATGCCAGCTTAGTATATGTCTAGCTTGTACGGATTATGATTTTTCCATTCGAAGTTTAAACTATATAATTTGAACTAAAAATTTTACACAGCCCACTCCAATGACAGAATAACCTTACAATCGCTGTTATCCCCTGATTTTTTGGATTCCCTTTTTTGAAGGGAAAAATCCGGTGATAAGCGTATGCTTTCGGTGCAGCTTTCTTTTAGAAAGCTTTTAGGCGAACGCTTCGCTTTTCCAGATTTTTTCTGTCCTGTCCGTTAGAGTGTAAATGAATAGTTCAACTTATATAAGCTGCATCGCATTAAATCAGACAATCTACAAATAGTTCATCGGATTTACAGCTGTTCCATTATCACGTACTTCAAAGTGCAGGTGAGGGCCTGTGGAATTCCCTGTATTTCCCGATTCAGCAATCGTATCACCTTTGTTTACCGTATCACCTTTGCTGACCTTGAATCCACCTTCGCGCAAGTGACCATACAATGACCACAAACCTCCGCCATGATCGACGATGACCGTATAACCATAGCCGCTGTACCATTCAGCCATAATAACGATACCACCTGAAGCCGCGTGAACTGAAGTGCCTACAGGCACAGCGAAATCGACACCCGCATGCATCTTGCCCACTTCACCTGTAATCGGGTGAATCCGCGGTCCAAAAGATGAAGAAATGCGTCCACCCGAAACAGGTTTTGCAAAGATACCGTTTCCTGACGAATAGGTCACTGCTTCACTGCTGCCGTTGGAGCTTACGCGAGTTGTTTTCTTGGCTGCTGCTTTGGCTCGCGCCGCGGCTTCTGCCCGAGCTTTAGCCGCTGCGGCGGCCTGCTGTTCACGCAGTTTATTTTTCTCCTGAAGCAGAGCTGAGCGCTTGCCAGCGATCTGCATTAATACCGCTTCCTGCTCTGCGGTCAACTCTTCAGATTGTTCAATCTTAACATCATATGAAGCCAGAAGCACTTGCTTTTCCTTCTCTTTCTCGTTCAGCTGCGACTTGCGGTGCTTCTTCTGTGCGTACAGGCTCTTGGCTTCCGCATACTGACGGTCAAGGTCTGCCTTTTTCTCCACTACAAGCTGCTTGTCCGCTTTATGTTCATCCAGCAGGTGCTGATCTTGGTCTACAATCGTTTTGAGCGAATCAGCCCGGGTCAAGAAATCGGTAAAGCTTGTGGACGACAACAAAACATCCAGATAGGACACAGCCCCGTCCGTATACATCAGGCGCACACGTGATTCCAGCAGTTTTTCTCTGGCAGCAATGCGGTCTTCTGCCGCTTGCAAATCCTTCTTGGTCGTACGAAGGTCTTCCTCCGTAGTTTCAATCTGCAAAGATACACTCGCCAGTTCATCACTTACGACATTAATCTGCTCCATAACGACCTTCAGATAGGCATTCGTTTTGTTCTTGTAGTGCTGGGCTTCCTTTTTGTTGGCCGCAGCCTTCTTCTGCTCCTGTTTGGCAGAAGCTGCTCTGCTCTCCAGCTGCTTAATTTGCTGGTCAATCTCGCTGATGCTGTTCTTAGCATATCCGTCAGAAGGTTGAAACGTCATACCGGCCAGTAACATGAAGGCCAGCAGCGAAGCGGTTTTTTTCAAAATGATGATCCCCCATCCTATGAATTCACAAGAAAGCAACCTGCACAGGTGGTGAACAGCATGTTCCTCTGCTTTCTTTCATCAAAACAACAGTTGCGTCTTTTCTTCATATCGTCAAACAGCGTTCAATAATGAACCTGTTCTGCCATTCTTTTTTGCTACACTTTAAGCGACTTCCGAATGGACAGCGTACTGCCCAGAATGCCGACAAGCACACCAAGTCCAATCAACAGCGTCCCCATAAGCAGCCAAATATCACTCAGCGGAATCAAATTAAGCATCTGCATGAAAACATCCTGACCGACGGTTGCCATCAAACGGCTGTATCCGAAGAACAGAACTATGACCGTTATGACCGAGCCAATCAGTCCGATCAGCGCCCCTTCAATAAAGAACGGCCAGCGGATAAAGGTGTTGGTTGCCCCTACCAGCTTCATGATGCCAATCTCCCGGCGGCGTGCGAGAATCGTTACGCGAATCGTATTCGAGATCAGGAACATGGACATCAGGCCCAGCCCCCCGACAAAAATAAATCCGATGTTACGAACAAGCTTCGTAAATTTGAATAAGACATCTACCGTTTCCTTGCCGTAGTTCACTTTCATGATCGGCTTCTCGGGATGTTTCTCGTTCAATGCTTCAATCTTCTGCGCGACAAAATTGACCGTTTCCGGTTCGATTACTTTGACTTCAATCGTATCCGGCAGCGGATTGTTATCCACGTCGAAACCGCTCAGTACATTATCTGCGCTCGTCCCAAGACGTTCGCGGAATTCCTTAAGCCCTTCTTCCTTGGATACAAAACGGATTTCACTGACTTCAGGCATCGCACTAATCTCCTGCTGCAGCGTACTGCGCAGGTTCTCGTCGACATTCAGCTCCAGAAACGTGCTGATCTCCACTTGGCTGTCTACCTGATTGGCCATGGAGTTTACGTTGAGTACAAGCAGCATAAACACGCCAAGAATAAACAGTGAGACAATGATCGACATGACGGATGCCACGGACATCCAGCCATTGCGGAATACGTTCTTGAAACCCTCCCGCAGATGCCGCAAGAGAGTACTAAAATTCATAACCGTATTCCCCTCTCATCTGATCCCGTACAATCTGTCCGCGTTCAATGGCGATAACCCGTTTACGCATCGTATTTACAATATCCTTGTTGTGTGTAGCCATAACAATTGTTGTTCCCCGGAAATTGATCTCGTCCAGCAGCTGCATAATGCCCCAAGACGTCTCCGGGTCCAGATTACCTGTAGGTTCGTCTGCGATGATAACAGAAGGATTGTTCACAATTGCACGTGCGATTGCAATCCGCTGCTGTTCCCCACCGGAGAGCTGTGAAGGTTCACGATTGGCCTTATTGCGCAGTCCCACCAGATCGAGTACCTCCATCACCCGTTTCTTGATATGCCGTTTCGGCGCTTCAATAACTTCCATTGCAAATGCAACATTCTCGAATGCCGTCATCTTCGGCAGCAGACGAAAATCCTGGAATACAACACCGATGTTGCGTCGAACATAAGGAATTTTGCGTAGTTTTAACTTGCCAATATTAAATCCGTTAATGGATATTTGTCCTTTGGTTGGCACTTCTTCTCTGTACATCAGTTTCATGAATGTCGATTTGCCTGCACCGGATGGACCAACGATATAGACAAATTCATTGCGGTCGATCTTCACCGATACCCCTTGTAATGCGTGGGTACCATTGGCGTAGGTCTTCCACACGTCCTGCATTTCTATCACATCATCACTTCCTGCTCACATAGTTAGCCATTATAATTTCGACACAATCCCGGCATTTCCTTTAAAAAGGCCTGAAATTCATCAGGAAAAATCCAAGCCTACCCTCTACTGCTGGTGAAGCATGGATTCATATGAAGTTTATTGTAACAAATTTGTTACCTATTGAGTACCCGAAAGTTTTCCACCCTTGGATCATATAGATAGATAGTGTTGCGAATTCCGGAACAACAGAAGCCAAAAGGAGCGTTCGGTTATGAAAAAAATCCATGTAACGGTCATCGTTCTGTTCTCCCTGCTCTTGATCGGCTCCGCGTCCTATGGATTGCTCTATATGTACGTGAATCAGCCAAACCTGCCCAAAGGTGTACAAATCGGCGGCTGGGAACCCGGTGACAAACACCGCAAAGAAGTACTGGCAGAACTGCACACTCGCATTCAACAATTGGAGGATTGGCCTGTCACACTTGAAGTGGCTGAACCCAGTCCGCTAACGATGACACATCCTGCAGGTGAGGTGGGCGTGAGCTACAGCGTAAACAGCTTCGAAAGCGCATTAAAACAGCTGCAGGAAGGCAGCCTGTGGGAACGCGCATATGCAAGGTACCAATTCCCCGAGACCTTCTCTTTGGATATGACCTATAGCGAACAAACCCTTCAACAACTGCTTAGTCCTGCCTGGGAAAAAGAAACCTTCGGTACCCCTGCTGAAGCCGTTCGCCGAATCACCGCAAATGATAAAGTGCAGTACATTCCGGAGAAAAGCGTGCGCCGGATTGACTGGAAAACACTCAGCACCCTCATACAGAGCAGGATGCACCGGGAGCTGGGCGGCATGGACACGGGAGATAAGCCTGAACCAGTACGAATCCTTTTACCCCTGTACACACTGAAACCGGAGGTAACGATTGATTCATTGAAGCAGGAAGGGATCGAGCGCAAAATCATTGAATTTTCCACGGGGCTGGGAAACAGCAGCCAAGGCCGTGTACATAACGTCAGCGCAGCGGCCCAGGCGATTAACGGCATGATTCTGCCTCCTGGTGGTGTTTTTGATTATGAAAAGGTGATTCGCAAAGCGGAGAAGGAGTACGGTTTTCGAGAGGCACCGGTCATTGTGAATGGCCGGCTGACGCCCGGAATCGGCGGGGGAATCTGTCAGGTATCCAGTACGGTATATAACGCGGCTCTTCTCACGGGCCTGGATATCGTCGAGCGGCGTAATCATTCGCTGCCGGTGAAATATTTGCCTAAAGGGCTGGATGCCACCTTTGCTTCCGGGGCGATTAATTTTCGTTTCAAAAACAGCACGGAGAAGTCCCTATTAATCCACGCAAAGGTGCAGGGCGGGCGCATGGTCGTCAAATTTTTCGGCACATTCCCCGAGAACGTCAGTTATACGCTGGAGTCTCGTACGATTGAAACGCTGAGTGTTCCCGTAAAATATGTATCCAGCAGTGTGCTGCCTGACGGGGCCCAGCAGGTGCTTCAGAACGGACAGCCTGGTTATATCGTTGAGACAGTCCGCACGAAGAGGGTCGATGGCAAAGTGGTAGAGTCCAAAACGATCTCGCGCGATACCTACAAAGCACAAAGCCGTCTAATTGCACGTTCAGGTCACATCAGCATGCCTGATCCAAAGCAGCCTTCAGTGGTGGAGGATGGCATTCGTGAGGGGAATCAGCCTTAAATTCAGGTGTACAGTTAGAACGAAAGAAATTTACACTTGGCACTCCGCGGATAGAATAACCCTCCGATCGCTGTTATCCCCGGATTTTTTGGATTCCCTTTTCCAAAGGGGAAAATCCGGTGATAAAGGCGAGCACTTCGTTTCTTCAGGTTTTTTCTGTCCTCTCCGTTATTGTGTAAATAAAAGTTCAACTTAAACACAAGCCTTAAGGCTGCAAGAATTATCTGTAAGAAAAATAAAAAAAACATGTCTCATGCCCATAACGGGATTTGAGACATGTTTTTTTCAAGATATTCTAACGAAGATCATCTATGACAATCGTTGTTTCTCCTTAGTTCAAAACGTTAACCCAAGAATAAACACTGGATTAATGTTTCGATAATGGCTCAGCACCCCTTAGCCTAGTGCCCACCTGTATACTCATGTTGCTCTTCTCCCACAACCATTTTCTCTTTCCCCATGAAGAAGGAAGCAATTAATGCAAGAGCTGCCGGGATAACGGCCCAGGCAAACAGCTGTACAATCGAAGATGAGAGCGCCTGAGTAATGGATTCCAGCACCTGCGGTGGAATTCCTTTGCGCAGCTCTGGTGATAACAATGCATGCGGATCGCTTAGATCCATTCCAGCTGGCATGCCGCCAGTAGGTACCCCTGCTTCACCAGCAGCGCCAGTCATGCCGTCCGTCATTTTGCGCGTGAACACTTGACTCTGCACGATCCCGAAGATCGTGATGCCCATCGTCATGCCCAGAGAGCGCAGGAAGTTTAACGTAGAACTGGCGGCGCCGCGTCTCTGGGGTTCGAAGGCATTCATCGCCGCATTACTGAGCACGGAGAAGGATGCGCCAACGCCAAGACCAATCATCACCATGTATACGCGGATCGTCCACAGGGATGAACCTTCATCCAGTGTAGTCAGCAGGCCCAGACCGATTACAAGCAAAGCCAGCGTTGGAATCATAATATTGCGGTACTTTATTTTGGTCATAAGTACACCACCCAAGGAAGCCGTCACGACAGAACCGAGCATCATCGGAAGCAGGACCAGACCCGAGTTGGTCGCTTTACCGCCGAGCACACCTTGGATGAAAATCGGAATATATACGGAAGCCGTAATAAAAGCTGCGCCGCTGAACATCGCGATTACGTTACTTGACCAGTACACTTGCTTGCGGAACATACTAAATGAGATAATTGGCTCTTTCGCCTTCGTCTCCGCATACAGGAAAAGCAGGGCCAGCACGATGAATCCGGCAAACAGCCCCAAAATCTGTGCGGAATCCCAGGCATATGTTTTGCCGCCGAGTTCCAGTCCGAAGATCAGGCAGACTACTGCGCCAATGAGTGTAACAGCCCCCAGCCAGTCGATCTGCTGCGATTGATGCTGATGGGATTCTTTATAGAAAAATGCGATGAACAAAAATGCAATCAAACCCAATGGCAGATTGATATAAAATACCCATTCCCATGTCGCATACTCCGTAATGTATGCACCCAGCAGCGGTCCAAATACACTCGAAAGGCCGAAGACCGCACCAAATAGTCCACCCAGTTTACCTCTGGATTCCGGTGCAACCACATCAAACATGATGGTAAAAGCAATCGGCACGAGCGCTCCTGCACCAATCCCTTGAATTGCTCTGTACATCGTTAGTTCCACGATGGATGTCGCGGTTCCGCACAATGCGGAGCCGAGCATAAACACAATGATACCGAAAACAAAAAACTTTTTGCGTCCATACATATCCGACAGCTTACCAAAGATCGGCATGCCGGCCATCTCGGCCACCATATATGCGGAGGTTACCCAGACAAACTTGTCGAGTCCCCCCAGCTTGCCGACGATATCACCCATCGCCGTAGCCACAATGGTATTATCCATAGAGGCCATTAATATGCTGAGCAGCAGACCTGCCAGCACAAATCCAATTTTATTATTGCGTGCAGCCATTGTTGTTAATCTCTCCATTCCCGTTCTATTCATATGACTGCATTAGTATATCCGAAAAGACGTAACAAGCAATCAGTCCAAGGACCGATTGCTTTATGGCAAAACCTTCTACCGTGAAGGCTCAAGATCCGCTCACCGTCATAAGACCATACGTTAGATCTGTTTGCTGTTCCCAATCTTCGCTTCCGGATCCACCGTCAATTCACCAGAGTACTCCACAAACCGGATATTACAGCCGCGTCCAATGTGAACTCTGGTTCCTCGAACCGTATCCGCCTCGGTATCTTCCAGCACAACTTCGTCGCCCTCAATCAGCTGCGCTCTGAAAGATGGGGCTCCGCCCAATCCGAGGGCTTTCCAGAATCCACTGCGTTCTCTGCGCCGGATATCGATCCGCTCGCCACCTACTTCTCTCGCTGAAGAGGAGGTGTACAAACGGATTTCCACACTGTCCGCATTGAGCAGTCCGCCCACTTTGATGTTGCCCTGCACGTGAATGTTCTCTCCCTGCACATCTCCATCGATCGTCGCCATTCCCCCGATATCGATGCGTTCACTGTCCACTCTACCACGAACGTTACATTTACCATTCACTGTAAATTCAGGTGTAAACAAATCACCGTTAATGGTGCTCATGCCATCGACACGAACCCGATTGCTGACCAGCGGCCCATTAATGGTACACATGCCATTGACCATAGTGCTGTCGGCACGAGCCGCTCCGTGGACTCCCAGCGTTCCGTTGACATCCAGAGACTGGGTGCGCAGTTCACCCTCTACTTTGGCCATTCCGTTTATGGTTGTGCTTTCGGAGACCAGAGAACCATAGATTTTCAGAGTCCCGTTAACGCTAAGGGAAGAACAATCCAGATCACCATCCAGTTTAGCCATACCGTCAATGTTTACCCGGTGGTAAACACCGCCGCTCGTTTTGCGTGACCCTGTAACATTCAGATCATTTCTCAAATGACGTTCTTCCATTCATAAATCCCCCTCAGCCCAATTTAAGTTTCAATTCTTCCATGAATGCCTGCAGCGGCATGCGGAGCACCACTTTCACCCCTTGATCAAAATAAAGCTCTGCTCCTGCGTTCGCCAGCACAAAGGTAGGTACACCCATCTTGCGGATCAGCAGCAGTTCACTGGCACGGTCACGGAACCTATAATAATGTTCAGACATCACTTCAATCAGCAGCAGTCCTTCCTGCTGTGTGATATCACCGCCAAGCAGCAGCTTCTCAAGCACATACAGCATCATAATCTGTTCCAGTCCATATAATGACTGCTGGCGCCCCGCCTCGTTTAACAGGTCAAGCGAAGCTAACGAAACAATGTTTCGATCGAGTAATTGCTGATCTGTCATCTCTACCTCACCAAGAGTTGGCGAGAACACATCCGCCAGTTCATCCAGTGAAAGCCCGTCTTTCATATGAATAATCTTGTCGATTCGCTGCAATATCTGCTGTTTCGGAAAAAATGTTTCCTGTCCCGTAAAGGAGGACTTTCGAATAAACCATTCCTCCGGAATCAGGTTCTTGCGCTTCCAGCGATATAACTGACCGTATGAAATGCCTGTCAGGTCAAGCAGCTCTTTTTTGGAGATCAAATCATCCTTCATTTCAGGACCCCCTTTTCATTAAAATCAGTGTAACAAAACATTGTTACGTTGTAAAGCGGAATATAATCTCCCCATAGAAAATCGAACTTTGCCTCTACTCTATCAGCGCAAAGCTTGTTTTATGAATTCGTTCAAGCGTGGATTAAGAGAAGATTCGGAATGATTCAGGAAACGTCGAATACGTTTTATATCCCGTCATTGCGTTTGCCGTACTTTAGGTATAACCTTGACTTACAGCGGAAAAATTTGCTTCTCTACTCTTTATCGCTGTACGTGAACACCATTTCAATTTCGATTTATGAAAGGGGTTACTTTTCGGTATGGCACTCATTAAATGTGATTTCTACTCAGACGCCCTCGGATTAAGTACAAGCATGCACGTCATTCTGCCGCAGCAGACTCACAATCAGATTGGCATGGAGAATGTCAAAGGTTCAGGTCTGCATCCAACCCTCTATCTGCTGCACGGTCTGTCCGATGATGATTCAATCTGGCTGCGCCGCACCTCTATAGAACGTTATGTCGCTTCGCTTGGCATTGCGGTCGTTATGCCGCAGGTTTATCGCAGCTTCTACACTGATATGGCAGAGGGAGGCCGTTACTGGACTTTCATAAGTGAGGAACTGCCCGCTCTTGCCCGCTCCTTCTTCCCGCTGTCGCCGAAACGAGAGGATAATTTTGCTGCCGGTCTATCCATGGGAGGTTACGGTGCCTTCAAACTGGCCCTGCGCAAACCGGATCAGTATGCCGCTGCCGCAAGTCTTTCGGGCGCACTGGACATGGCGGCTCATATGAACAACGAAGTCCCGTCCGCACTGCAGCAGACCGAACTGCTGCGTATATTCGGGCCGAACTTTGTGGGCTCAGAGAATGATCTCATCCACCTGCTCCAGGAAAGCAAACAACATTCAGGGCCAAAGCCGCTTCTCTATCAATGCTGCGGAACGGAGGATTTTTTGTACGAAGAAAATCAGACGTTTCGTAAAGCCTGCGCAGAGACAGACTTCAAACTAACTTATGAGGAAGAACCCGGGGAACATGAGTGGGGTTATTGGGACATGAAAATTCAGGATGTGCTCAAGTGGCTGCCGCTGCCTGAAAGAGTTTAATGACGGCATCTCCTCTCCTGAAACAGACTGCTTCTGGGGACTGTATATCTTTCATAATATAAAAAGCAGGCTTGAAATGAACCACCTCCGTTTATTACCGAAAAATGATCCGGAAGTGCAGTTCATCTCAGCCTGCTTTTACACCTTCGCTTCACCAGCTCCGGCATTTTATCATTTTGATCTCATCTTCATTTCAATCTGATTTTGAACTGCGTTTCCAACCGCCTCCTTCTTCCTGCCTCATTATTCGATTCGTTTTCACCACCCGGCTTTTCCTTCTTCGGGCAGAAGTGCCTTGATTCGGAATGCCATCCGAAGACGCAGTGTTTCTTCCGGATCTTTCAAGCTGCGGCCGATGATCTCTTCACACTTTTCCAGTCGATAAATCACAGTATTCCGGTGAATATACAGCCGTTTGGCTGTCTCGGCAAGGTGGCAGTGCGTCTCCAGGTATACGGACAGCGTATGGAGCAGCATATGGTGATCCTTAATCGTTTCGTCCTCAAATCCCTGCATCGTATCGCTATAAAATTTCCGCAGATGTTCTTGAGGGATCAGACGCAGCATTTCAGATACTTCCTTAGGCTGATACAATTCGATAAAACGCGTTTTACCGGTGATGCTTCCAAAATAGAGAGCTTCATTGGCTTCTTTATAAGCTAAAGGAACTTGGGTAAGGGGCTGAGCATAGCTGCTGAGACCAAAAGACAGTTCCGAATCGTAATACGCACCAGTTTTATGCTGCAGACGTTCCAGCAGCTCCACAAATAAAGGTCTGACCGCCTCCCATTCCTCCGTCAGCGTCATCAACAGGATGTAGGATTGATCGTGGGTAAACAGATAGATCGGGGTATGGAAGTGACCAAGTTCTCCTTGAAGATACTCGGCAATCTGATCCTGTTCTGCCTTGTACTGCATGAATGAAGTCGTGCGATCCCTGCCGCCCAGCTTACCGACTGCACAGAGGTACCGCTGGTCACCTGACATTCCGAATTCCCGTGCTCTGCTCACGATCTCCTCACTGCTCGAGAATACTCCCCCTATGAAATTTGTAAAAAATTCATTCTGGATACGGCGCCGATTTTGCTTCAGCGCATTATCCTTCATCAATTCAAAGGCAATCACATTCGCCGCCTGCTCAATGGTTAGAATGTTGGAACGTTCAGACGTGGATATAAAGCCGGAAATACAGAGGTAATGCAGCTGTCTATGGGTGTACACCGGAAACAAGGTCAATGTCTCACGCTCTTCACCCAGCAGGGAGAATGTTAAGAAAGTTGACGGTTCGGCGTGCAAACGCCCTCCGCCGGATAACAGCGTTTCAAGCTGCACAGCGGTATGCGAAGCCATTCGGCCGTACATGGGCTGCAGATATGGGCCCAGCAGAAACACAGGCAGTCGCAGCAGCGAGGACAGCTGATCTAACAGCTTCGGTATCCCTTGGCCGCTCATAATCTGCTGGGTGAACTGTCGATGAGTCTGTATAGCATTATGCAGCTCGGTTGTTCGCACATCGAGGATATGACTCAACGCTTTGTTGACAATATCGCCTAGCGAAGGATCGACAGGCAGCTCCATTAGAGGCAGTTCCAACTCGCTCGCGAGCTGAACCGCTGATTCAGGGATGGTCCCGAGAAATCGTTTGCTTTTGATCCCAAGTCCCGCACATTCCTGGAGCCCCATCTCACGAATCAGTTCAAGCAAAGCCTCCAGATCATCCTTAAAATGAAAAGCTGTTGTAATCAGCAGCTCATTTCGCTTCAAATAAGGAATGATGTCCGGAGCATCCATCATATTTACCGTGTGAACTTCCCTGTTCAGACCACTGCCTCCTCCCATAACGATTGTCCCATGAAATATAGGCAGCTTCAGCAGTTCATTCATTTTCATCATTCTCCACCCCTATGGTTAACATGTACAACGAATTCATTTATTCTTCTACATTTTCGTGAATGATTTTGATTGTTTTTTATTTTACGATGGATGAAACGCAATGCCAAGTTAATTAATATAACATCGGTTGGAAAGCTGGCGCTGCCGGAATGGGGGAACTGCATTTGATGATCGAACAATCGAAACCTTCTGCCTTGTCTAAACAGATCGAAGATATGGTCGAATGGCTGGCTTCGTATGGAAAAGACACAAGCGGCGGTGTGACCCGTTTGCTCTACGACCCGGCCTGGAGGGCAGCTCAGGAAGCGATCCAGGCCAAAATAAAACATCTCGGTTTATCCGCACATTATGATGATGTGGGCAATTTATTCGGACGTCTCAGCGGCCGTGATCCCGAAGCAAAAGTAATATTAACCGGTTCTCACATCGATACCGTGATCGGCGGGGGCAAGTACGACGGAGCCTACGGTATTATCGCTGCACTCATTGCTGTGGAATATTTGCTGACACATCACGGTCTGCCGCTTAAACCGATTGAAGTCGTATCTCTATGTGAAGAAGAAGGCAGCCGCTTCCCCATGACTTATTGGGGTTCAGGCAGTATAACAGGAGCCAAAAGTCGCGAGGCGGTTCGCAGCATTCAAGATGCAGATGGAATACCATTTGAACAGGCGATGCACGAGGCAGGCTTCGGACTCGGATTATACCCGCAGCCAGAACGCAAAGACCTGGAGTGTTTTATTGAACTCCATATCGAGCAGGGCCAGGTGCTTGAACGGGAAAAGAAATCCATCGGACTCGTAAGCCACATCGTTGGACAGCGCCGCTATAACATTACGGTATACGGCGAGAGTAATCACGCCGGAACAACCCCCATGCATTGGCGCCGTGATGCCATGTTCACCTCGGCTGAGCTGATCCGGATATTGATGCATCGCGCCCAAGCGGATGAAAGCGGGCTGGTGGCTACAGTCGGACGCATGGAAGTTACACCGAATGTAGGGAATGTCATTGCACGCGAAGTGACCTTTAGCCTGGATGTCCGCCACCGAGATGCGGAGACGATCCAGACATTTTGCGAAGCTTGCTTCAGCGAATTCGATGCCATCGCAATCAAGCACGGGACACAGGTCGTGTATCGTAACTGGATGGATGAACCTCCGGTGCCGATGGACTGCACGCTGACACAAGCTGCGGAAAATATTTTAAAAGACCGAAATATATCGTACCAGATGATGACCAGCGGAGCAGGTCACGACTCACAGATTTTTGGGACGTATTGTCCCACAGGCTTGCTGTTCGTCCCCAGCCAAGGCGGAATCAGTCACTCTCCTGCGGAATTTACCCATACGGAAGATTTACAGCGAGGAGTGCAGCTGCTGATCGACCTGCTGTATAAGCTAGCATACTGAATGAACAACCAGGAGGCGATAACGAGATGACACAATACCGGGAAATCCACACGCCATTAAGAACAATTATGACACCAGGACCCGTCGAGGTTGACCCCAGAGTGCTGCGGGCGATGGCAACCCCCATTCTGGGCCAATTCGATCCGGAATTCACTCGAATGATGAATGAAACGATGGACATGCTGCGGAAGACATTCCAAACGAAGAACAAGTGGGCTTTTCCGGTCGATGGTACTTCACGTTCCGGTCTGGAAGCCGTACTATGCAGCCTGATTGAACCTGGCGACAAAGTACTCATTCCCATATTCGGGCGATTTGGACATCTGCTGACTGAAATAGCCGAACGCCATGGTGCAGAAGTTCATCTAATGGAGTGTTCTTGGGGAGAAGTATTTGACCAGCAGGCGGTGATCGACGAGGTCAAACGGGTTCAGCCGAAAATTTTGGCAATCGTACACGGCGAAACGTCAACTGGCTGCATGCAGCCGCTGGATCAGATCGGCCCAGCCTGCCGGGAGCTCGGTGTACTGACCGTAGTTGATGCCGTTGCTTCCATTGGCGGCGTACCCGTCAAAGTGGATGAATGGCAGCTTGACGCCGTAATTGGCGGCACACAGAAATGCATATCCGTGCCCTCCGGCATGGCGCCACTGACCTACAATGAGCGGGTAGAACGTATTCTGACCAGCCGAAAAAAAGTAGAGCGCGGCGTCGCACTCGATAGTGACCATCGCGATGTCGCCCATCCGATCCGCAGCAACTATTTTGATCTGAGCCAGCTGCAGGACTACTGGGGACCACGCCGTTTGAATCACCATACCGAGGCAACATCCATGCTGTACGCCCTGCGTGAAGGGCTGCGCATTTTGCTGGAGGAAGGTCTCGAAGAACGTTTCAAGCGCCACAAACTGCATGAACAAGCACTCATGGCAGGCATTCGCGGCATGGGACTTGACCTGTTCAACGATACAGCCTGGAAGCTCCCGGTCGTCACCTGTGTCAAAATCCCGGCAGGTATTGATGGTGAGGCAGTACGTACGACACTGCTGACCCAGTTCGGCATTGAGATCGCCAGTTCCTTTGGCCCGCTGCACGGTCAAATCTGGCGAATTGGCACCATGGGCTACAGCTGCCGTAAGGAAAACATGCTGTTCGTTCTGTCCGCACTCGAAGCTGTACTTATTCGGCATCGCGCGCCGATTGCCATCGGGCGTGGAGTGCAGGAAGCTCTTGACGTGTACGAACAAGCAGATTCAGGTGCAGCGGCACATAATTGAGACAAATTAACACGGTTAGTTATAACAAGAAATATAGAGTTAAAAACGGTTGGCAGATCCCCCAAAAGTTCGCCATGATTCGCTCTGCTTGTATTGGACTGACCGGACAAACAGGATACAGGATCTGCAAAGTTATTCTTCAATATAGAGAGGATTCCGGAACTTCCGGAATCCTTTTGTACAATACAGACTTCGTTAGATATACGGACTGCATTCATGCACGGAACCATTTTCAACGGAGCTTCAACGGAAGGTGAAACATGTTTAAACTTAACAGTTTGCGCTCCGGGATCGCGGGGCTGCAGTGGCTATTTTTCTTATTTACCAACACGGTCGTTATTCCTATTACAGTCGGAGCAGCATTTGCACTACCTCAGGAAAAAATCCAGTTCCTGATCCAGTGCTCGTTTGTCCTCACCGGAATCGCCTGCGTAATCCAAGCAGGACTTGGACATCGAAGAGCCGTTATGGAGGGGCAGTCCGGATTGTGGTGGGGCGTCATTCTGAGCCTCAGCGCTGCCGCACCTTCACTGGGCATATCGCTGCCTGAACTGGGAGGCAGTCTGGCAGTCGGCATCTTAATCTCCGGGGTGATTACTATTTTGATCGGTATCTGCGGCCTCGCCGTCCCCTTATCCAGATTGTTTACACCAGGCGTCATGGCTGTATTCATGTTCCTGCTCGGCTGCCGGCTGAATATCATTTTTCTTGAAGGCATGCTCGGCATTTCACCAGGCTCCTCGGCGGAAACGTCCGCCATTCAGCCGGCCATTTTCCTGACAGCAGCATTCGTGGCTGTTATCACTGCGGTCTTATCAGCAAAAGCAAAACCAGCCATCGCTCAGTATGCACTGCTGATTGGCATTTTGGGCGGATGGATGCTGCAGACAGCAGTCTTCCCCGATGCAGGCGGAACACCCGGAACAGGCACACTTGATATGGGCTGGTTTCCACTGGGCAGCCCTTCAACCAGGCTGAATGCAGGCGTTATCGCAATTGCGATTATCGCTGGTCTGATTAACACTTCAAATACCTTTGGTGCACTGAAGGGAACAGATCATATATATGAACAGGAAACATCCAACAAACAGTATAAACGCTCCTTTACAATCAGCGGCGTGCTTGCTGTAATATCAGGTTTGCTCGGGCTCGTCCCTTACGCTCCTTATGTATCATCTGTCGGTTTTCTCCAGCAAACCCGGATTCGGGAGCGGCTTCCGTTTGTCATTGGCGGCCTGCTGTTTGCGGTGATCGGTCTGATCCCGGCTGTCAGCAGTCTGCTGACACAGCTTCCCCTCAGTATCGGAAGCGCTGTACTGTTCGTAACTTATCTGCGCCTGCTCGGCTCATCTCTCCAATATTTCGGACAGATTCATATGGATGCAGCAAATCTCTACCGGACAGCTGCACCTTTATTTATAGGCATCATCGTGATGGGCCTGCCTTCTGAATTTTTCATTACACTGCCTCCCCTGCTTCGTCCACTCCTTGGAAACGGGCTGTTGGTAGGCATTTTACTGGCATTAGCGTTAAATCAAGTCCGCTCCCGACCGCACCTGAGTGCGATGAGTCCTAATCTAAGAGCGAAAGGAGATCAACGATGAAACTTCCAGACAAAAAACAAGCGGAGGTAACCCCACTCCATCCGAAGGAAAAAACAGATACACTCCGCTCTGACCCATGGGGAGCATATGTGAACGCAGGAACCAGACTGCAGCCCATTCAGAGCGGCTTGCTTAACGGGCTGACTTTTGCAGCCAAAGATGTCTTCGACATCGGTGGAGAAACAAGCGGAGCAGGCAATCCCGATTGGCTTCGCACCCATTCCCCTGCGGCATCCACCGCTCCAGCCCTTCTTACTCTGTTGGAAAATGGTGCAGGCCTCGAAGGCACGACACAAACGGATGAACTGATGTACAGCCTGAACGGGGAGAATGCCCATTACGGCACACCGATCAATCCCCTTGCGCCGGATCGGATTCCAGGCGGCTCTTCCAGCGGCTCAGCCGTCGCAGCAGCAGCGGGTCTGGCCGATTTTGCTGTGGGAACAGATACTGGCGGTTCTGTACGCATCCCCTCTTCATACTGCGGCTTGTTTGGCTTCCGTCCTACGCATGGAGCAGTATCCGCAGCAGGGGTCATTCCACTTGCTCCAAGCTTCGATACAATTGGGTGGATGAGTCGGGATGCACGTATTTTACTCAACGCAGGCACTGTCCTGCTGAAAGATCGTCCAGAACCCCCTGCTGCAGCATCCCATTTCAGGGCAAGTGCCAGAAATGAGGTTGAACACCACCGTTCTGAAACAGGAACGACGCCTTTCACTCACTACTATATCGCATCAGAAGCATGGAACCTTCCAGAAGAAGAGGACCGTTCCCTTTTGCTCAAAACGTTACATGAACTCGCTGGCTGGCAGCCAGATCACTATACAGTGATGAAGCTCACCGAATCTGACAAGACCTTGGCAGACTGGTCAGCCGCATTTCGTGTTCTTCAAGGGTTGGAAATTGCACAAGAACATCGCGAATGGCTGACAGCGGAAAGCCCGACATTTGGCCCAGGCATTGCAGAACGTTTCGAATGGGCACTTTCACTGGAACAATCCGCAAGCAGAGCTGAAGCCGAGCTGCGAGCTCGTGTCCGGCGCAAACTCGTTGAACTGTTGGGAGAACAAGGACTGATGGCGATTCCAACCGCACCAGGTCCAGCCCCGCTTCATGGGCTGAAAGGTCCTGAGGCTGAGGCTTACCGTGCCAAAACAATGCAGCTCTCGTGTATCGCAGGCCTTGCCGGTTTACCTCAGGTTACCGTACCCGTGTTTCGTCCGGACGGGCTGGCATTAGGACTGTCTTTTATCGGCGGTGCAAATACAGATCATAAATTATTGCAGTGGACAGCCAAGCAATTCACAAAAGAGGTGCAGGCATGAGAGTGGTAACGATTGAGGTTAGCGGCCAAGAACAGGCTGCTTTGTGGACAGATCAAGGTGTTATTCCGCTGACATGGGTAAATGGGCAGTTCGGCACGAACTGGGATACAGACCTCTTTGCTTTACTCCAAACAAATCAATTTAACGAACTCCGCCGCTGGTACGATCACAGCGGACAGGAGCATCTCACATCATTACCATGTCTATCAGGAATTGACGTATGTTATCGTGCGCTGTACCGCCATCCAGGAAAAATCATAGGTGTAGGCATGAACTACTGGGCCAAAGCCATTGAATTATCCGGACGTCCACCTGAAGATGAGCCCGTAATCTTTCTCAAGCCTGATACCTCACTGATTGGTGCCGGAGAAACGATTCGTTTACCGGATGGAGCAGGACAGATTACAGCCGAGGCCGAACTTGCGATTGTCATCGGGCAGACCTGCCGAAATATCCATGAGGAAGAGGCGTTAAGCGTCATCGCCGGTTACACCACCTCGCTTGATATGACAGCCAAGGAGATCCATGCTCGCAATCCCCGGTTTATGCAGCGTGCCAAAAGTTTTGATACCTTTCTGAGCCTTGGCTCCTCCCTCTCCACCCCTGACGAATACCGGAATCTGAACGATCTTGAAATCGAGACTTTGCACAATGGCATCGTCGCCCACAGCAATACCGTTAATCGCATGATTTTTTCTCCGGCATACTTGATTTCTTTCCTGTCAAAAGTGATGACGCTTCATCCGGGAGATGTCATTTTGACGGGTACGCCCGGATCCGTCACCATTCAAGCGGGCGACACGGTGGGGTGCCGGATTGTCGGACTTAAACCATTGGACAATGTGGTAGAAGGCTAGTTCCGAACAATCTAAAGAATTATTAACAGAAAAATTCGTATATAGGATTCAATTATCAGTACATGACACTCCACGTCATCTTTTTTCATACAATTTGAACAGAAATTACGATAACAATCTACGTTTTTGTCAATGAATTGTGTGACCAAGGTGATAAAATAAGAGATATAAATTAAGTGTAAGATTACATAACTCTAATTGGGTATGTAACCTTACACAACTTATATCATCTGTGGTGTGCGGATAGGAAATGGACGAAACAGCTCATTAATCTAGAGATCGACCAACCTTGCGGCACCCCATATCAAAGAGGAGTGGGGCAGGATTATGTCTACTAATTTGGCAGGACAAGTATTGAAACAGACGCAGCTGCATGAAGAAATCAGTGTGGACGACTCCTTGAAACCCAAAAGGGAGAGTGAGCGAACGATCGGAGCAGTTCCCTACATGTTTATGTGGATCGGGGATGGCGTAAACCTTGGTAACATGACACTTGGAGCCAGCCTCATCGTCGCCGGCGCTGCCACGCTCAATGTGCTTCAAACATTTGTGGCTGCGATGATTGCCATTGCAATCATTTCGGTGATCTTTGCTCTCAATGACCGCTTCGGTTATCGAACAGGCATCCCCTATGTCGTACAGCTGCGCATGTCGTTTGGCATCAAGGGGTCCATCATCTCCTCATTTTTACGCGGCGTGCCCGCTATTGTCTGGTACGGTTTCCAAAGCTGGGTCGGCGCAACAGCACTGAACGAAATTGTTAAAGTGCTTAGCGGAGGAAGCTTCGATAACATCCCCGTTTGTTTCGTCCTGCTGCAGGCGGTTCAGATCGTCCTGTCCCTTTACGGCTTTCACGCAATCAAGTGGGTAGAGACCCTTGCTTCCGTAGTCATTATGTTGGCACTGGTCTATGTATTCAGCATTCTGCTCAACTCTCACAGCACAGCAATCACTCAAAATTGGGTGAATGCAAAAGGCACATGGGGACTTCCATTCTTCGCTTTCATCATGGTATTCCTGGGTAATTATGCAGCCATCTTCCTAAGCGCAGGTGATTATTCCCGTGAACTGAAAAGCGGTATGAGTGATAAAAAGCGCAGTATGCTGTACTTCTTCCCGATCGTTATCGCTTATGGCTTTGTCCTGACCATCGGGGCGATGATGGCCGCAGCAACAGGCATCTCCAATCCAGTCAAAGCCTTCGCTGTTATTGTGGACAACCCCTATATCACTGTATTTGTTTCAGCCTTCATTGTCATTGGCGCTGTTGCTGTTAACATGGTCGCCAACATCGTTCCACCCGCTTACGTCATCTCGCTTGTCACCAAGCTCAAATACAAAGCATCCGTCACCATCACCGGCGTACTTGCCCTCTGTTCCTTCCCGTGGGTACTCGTACAGGATTCCTCGGCTCAAGGTTTGAATACGTTCATTCTGATCTACTCTGCTTTCCTCGGCCCCATTGTGGCGATCATGCTGGTCGAATATTATATCCTGCGTAAACAGAAGGTTAATACAGCAGAATTATACCTGGATAACGGCTCGTTTAAAGGATATAACCCAAGTGCCTTGATAGCCATGCTGATCGGGGCCGGAGCCGCCTTCCTGCTCGTTGATATCGGCTGGATCATCGGATTTATGACAGCTGGCCTTGCTTATGTACTGCTGAGCAAGTTCGCCTTCAAAGGCTCCTCATTCAAGAAAGGCACCATCTACGAATAAACGAATAGGCCTGACTTCACCGCCAGAGCCATACAATTCAAACATAACCAAAGAGGAGAGAGATGTCTATGGAACATTATGATCTGATCATACGCGGCGGAAGTGTGGTGCTGCCGGACCGGGTTACGCAAGTGGATATCGGGGTGAGGGATGGAAAGATTGCGGCGATTGCCGCTGCATTAGAGGGGGAAACTATACAGGAGTGGGATGCTGCCGGACAGCATGTGCTCCCGGGCATGATTGATGTACACGTGCATTTCAGCGAACCAGGCCGGGAGCACTGGGAAGGATTCACAACCGGATCGGCCATGATGGCCGCAGGCGGCTGTACCACCTTTTTCGATATGCCGCTCAACGGAATCCCCTCCACAGTCACGGAAGAAGCACTTCTGGAAAAGGCAAAGATCGGCAGTGAAAAATCGCTCGTCGATTTCGGCCTCTGGGGTGGACTCGTACCTGGTAACGAAGAGGATCTGCAGCCGTTAGCTGCATCTGGCGTCATTGGCTTCAAAGCCTTTCTGTCGACCACCGGCAACAAAGAATTCGAAGCCGTTGATGACATGACCCTGCTGACGGGTATGAAAAAGATTGCGGCCCTCGGTAAAATTCTCGCTCTGCATTCAGAAAGCGCGGCCATTACGAACTGGCTAAAAGCTGAAAAGGAGACGGCAGGGCTTGTCTCCGCCGATGACTATCTGGAGACACGACCGATCCTCGCGGAAGTGGAAGCCGTTGAGCGCGCGCTTTACTACTCCGAAATTACAGGCTGCGCCCTGCATTTTGTTCATATCAGCTCTGCATCTGCCGTATCTAGAATCGAGGCAGCCAAAGCACGCGGTATGAACGTCACTGTGGAAACCTGTCCGCATTATCTGCTCTATAACCACGACAGCCTGCGGGAGAAAGGGACGATCGCCAAATGTGCCCCTCCGCTGCGGGAAGCGGAAGAGCAGCAGCGGCTGATTTCTCTCCTGATCGAAGGTAAGTTCGATATGCTGTCTTCAGATCATTCACCCTGTCCTTACGAGATGAAGGACCCGAAGGACTACAACCTCTTCCAAGCTTGGGGCGGAATCAGCGGTGGACAATTCACGCTGCTCTCGGCACTCGAACTCGCACTGGCACACAGCATTTCACTCGACCATGTCGCAGCTTGGACTGCTTCAAATCCGGCAGCTCGCTTTGGCCTCGCAGATCGTAAGGGCAGCATTGCCGTCGGTATGGATGCAGACTTTGCCATCGTAAATCTGAATGAACCCTTTACCGTCACGGAAGATAACTATCATGCAAAGCATAAACAGAGTCTCTATATGGGTCACACCTTCCCTTCCGGTGTGGCAGGCACAATTGTCCGCGGACACATCGTTGTTCGGAATGGTGAGGTACTCACCTCTATAAAAGAAGGCAGCTGGCAAAAGCCTTAGAGGACCAAAAAACCAAAAAAGAAGCATGTCCGGAGAACTTAAATTCCCGAACAAGCTTCTTTTTTGGCACTTTATTTCCGCACTTTATTTTCTGTACATCTATTTCAGTACATCAGATTATCCCCAAGCCTCAGCCCCGGTTTTCAACCCACTGCTCCGTTTGGGCAAGCAGCTTCTCGCTGCGAGCAATAGCCTCTGCTACTTGGCCCGACGCTGTACCGCCATATACATTCCGAGCGTTAACTACCGCTTCCGGCTGCAGCACATCGTAGATTCGGTCATCGAACAGCGGTGAGAACTGCTTGAATTCATCAATCGTGAGATCAAGCAGATATTTGCCGTTCTGGATGCAGTACAGTACCGTTTTACCAATTACCTCATGTGCTTGACGGAAAGGCAGACCCTCTCCTACGAGGAAATCGGCAATATCTGTTGCATTGGAGAAGTCCTGATTCACCGCTTGACGCATACGATCTTTGTTCACTTTCATCGTAGCAATCATTGGAGCGAATAACTGGAGCGCACCTTCCAGAGTTGCTACCGTATCGAACATGCCTTCTTTGTCTTCCTGCATGTCCTTGTTGTAGGCCAGTGGAAGTGATTTCAACACGGTCAGCAATCCGATGAGATTGCCGTATACACGCCCTGTTTTACCACGAACGAGTTCGGGTACATCCGGATTCTTCTTCTGCGGCATAATGCTGCTGCCTGTGCAGAACGCATCATCCAGCTCTACAAAACCAAACTCCGTGCTGCTCCACAGCACCAATTCCTCACTCAGACGGGACAAGTGAGTCATGATCAGGGAAGCGGCCGCCAGAAATTCCACGATGAAGTCACGGTCACTTACCGCATCCAGACTATTCTCGTATACACCGTCAAAACCAAGCTGCTCTGCTACAAAATGACGGTCAATCGGGAACGTTGTACCTGCAAGAGCCCCTGCTCCCAGCGGCAGTACGTTAATCCGTTTGTAACTGTCCATCAGACGCTCCGCATCGCGTTGGAACATCGATACATACGCCATCAGGTGATGTGCAAACAAAATCGGCTGTGCCCGCTGTAAATGCGTGTAACCTGGCACAATGGTATCCAAGTTGTCTTTGGCCTGTTCAATCAGCGATTCCTGCAGCGCATAGAGCATGCCTACGAACCCAATTACACGCTCACGCAGATACAAATGCATGTCGGTTGCCACTTGGTCATTCCGGCTGCGGCCTGTATGCAGTTTGCCGCCGACAGGACCGATCGTTTCGATCAGGTTTTTCTCAATATTCATGTGGATGTCTTCGTCCGATACGGAGAACTCCACTTCACCTGCACGGATTTTATGCAAAACGGTAATTAGGCCTTCTTTGATCGTTTCCACATCTTCTGCCGGCAAAATTCCGCATTTGCCCAGCATCGTTACATGGGCCAGACTGCCTTGAATATCTTCTTCCGCCAATGCTTTGTCAAAGTTAATGGATGCGGTATATTCTTCAACCAGATGGTTGGTTTGCTTCGTAAAACGTCCTCCCCACAGCTTGCTCACAGTGAGTATCCCCTTTCGCTCATGGACAAAGCCGCCCCTGCCAGAATGTGCAAGAACGGCCTGCCTTGTCATTAATTATGATACAGCGTGCCACACACGCCGCCAATTATTTTTTATTTTGCTCCACACCGGAATGTACTTTCAAGCGCAGTGCATTCAGGCGGATAAAGCCTGTTGCATCTCCCTGATCATATGCCTCCGATGGATCTGCTTCCATGGTCGCAATGTCCGGATTGTACAGGCTGACAGGGCTTTTCACGCCTGCGCCGATGACGTTTCCTTTGTACAATTTCACACGAACTGTACCCGTTACGTTCTTCTGACTTTCCGTTACGAGCGCCTGCAGCGCAAGACGTTCCGGCGCAAACCAGAAACCATTGTATACGAGCGTGCTGTAACGTGTAATCAAGCTGTCACGCAGGTTCATCACTTCACGATCCATCGTGATGGATTCCATTTTGCGATGTGCCGTGAACAGGATCGTTCCACCTGGTGTTTCGTATACGCCGCGGCTCTTCATGCCGACAAAACGGTTCTCTACCATGTCTACACGGCCGATGCCGTGTTTGCCGCCAAGCTCATTCAGCTGCTCCATCACCTGCAATGGGCT
The DNA here is from genome assembly GCF_038595045.1 of Paenibacillus sp. FSL R7-0652. Taxonomy (NCBI): domain Bacteria; kingdom Bacillati; phylum Bacillota; class Bacilli; order Caryophanales; family Paenibacillaceae; genus Paenibacillus; species Paenibacillus sp. FSL R7-0652. Next base: position 5,925,964 of record NZ_CP152001.1, read on the forward strand.
CAAACGCTCGCCGTTCAGGGCAACACAGTCCCCTTGTTCAAACTCCAGTTCGAGGTACTCCGGTTGATCCGGTGCATCTTCAGGTGCACTGCTCAGCAGGAACATATCTTTGTTCTCGTCCGCGCTCGGATCAAACCAAGGATCTTCAAGCACACCACTCTCATAGCTGATATGCAGCAGGTTGCGGTCCGTGGAGTAAGGTTTCGCCGCAGAAGCGGTAACCGGAATGCCATGTTTTTCAGCGTAAGCGATCATCTCGGCACGTCCCGGGAACTGATTGCGGAACTCTTCCAGACGCCAAGGCGCAATCACTTGAATGTCCGGTGTAAGCGCAGCTGCGTTCAACTCAAAACGAACCTGGTCATTTCCTTTACCCGTAGCGCCGTGAGCAATCGCTGTAGCACCTTCCGCGCGAGCGATATCGACCATACGTTTAGCGATAAGTGGACGTGCGATACTCGTACCGAGCAGGTATTGACCTTCATAAAGGGCACCAGCCTGAAACATCGGATAGATAAAATCTTTGGCGAACTCGTCGCGCAGATCATCGATGTATACTTTGGAAGCGCCCGTAGCGAGTGCTTTTTCCTCCAAACCGTCGAGTTCATCCTTCTGACCGATATCCGCGGTAAACGCGATAATCTCGGCATCATACGTTTCTTTCAGCCATTTCAAAATTACTGATGTGTCCAACCCGCCGGAATAGGCGAGTACGATTTTTTCCTTAGCCATGTGGTATGGTCCTCCCCAAGATCAATTACGATAATCAAACCCTTGCTCATCCACTGTAATTTCCGTTACGTGTATGTTCAAGTTTAAGTTATGAATATATTTTATCTATCATCGCCAAATTGGCGTGTAAAATCAACCCATTGCCGCAAATCGCGACTATTCGCTCATCAACGCAGCCATCAAAGCCTTTTGTGCGTGCAGACGATTCTCCGCCTGATCAAAGATTAGAGAGTTCGGACCGTCAATGACTCCTGCGCTCACTTCTTCGCCGCGGTGTGCTGGCAGGCAGTGTAGGAACATGTAGTCCGGCTTGGCACCTTTCATCAGTTCCTCATCGACCTGATACGCCGCAAATGCCTGCTCACGAATCTTCTGTTCTTCTTCAAAGCCCATGCTCGCCCATACATCCGTATACACAATATCGGCATCTTTCACGGCTTCCTGTGCACTGTAGGTTACAAGCACTTCGGAGCCGCTCTCCTGTGCAATCGCACGAGCTTGCTCGACCACAGTGCTGTCCGGCTCATATCCTTCCGGTGTTGCCACCGCAACGTGCATACCCATTTTGGCTGCGCCCAGCATCAGAGAGTGCGCCATATTGTTGCCGTCACCGACATAAGCCATCTTCAGGCCCGCCAGCTTGCCTTTATGCTCCAGCACGGTTTGGAAATCCGCCAGCACCTGACATGGATGTGCTGCATCGCTCAGGCCGTTAATCACCGGAACATCCGCATGTTCTGCCAGTTCAATCACATTATGGTGTCCAAACGTACGAATCATAATGCCGTCGAGGTAACGGGACAACACTTTGGCCGTATCATGCGTTGTCTCGCCGCGTCCCAGCTGAATGTCGTTTTTGCTCAGGAACAATGCGTGTCCGCCCAGTTGGAACATACCGACTTCAAAGGATACACGCGTACGTGTGGATGATTTTTCAAAAATAAGTCCGATCGTTTTGCCCTTCAGGGGCTGGAACGGTACACCGCTTTTTTGCTTGCCTTTAATCTCAATCGCGAGATCCAGCAGGTAACGAATTTCTTCTGCCGTATAGTCCGTGAATTCAATGAAATCCCGGCCTCTCAGGTCAACTTTCTGAACCTTGTCTGTGTGTTGTAATGCCATGATTAGTTCCTCCTCATTTCCGGTTCCCTGCACCCGCATGGGCAGAAGTTTCACATCCTCGTCTGACTTGGCTGAATCAGACCTCTCCATATCAGCCCAGGTAGAGCAAATCCGGCGTTCAGTCCATACTGCGGGTGGATCGTCAACCTCTGCTGCTTCTGCGCTGATTACCATGCGGCTGCAGGGATTCTTTCACTTTAATCTGCGCCGGGGGCCATGACGGCCCCGGTCAGTATTTTATTTTTTCATGCGATCAGGCTTTCGCCGCAGCGTGTTCCTCGATTAACGCCGCTACCAAGGACACTGCCTCGTCGATCTCTTCTTTACTTACATAAAGGTTAGGAAGCAGACGAATGACGTTAGGGCCTGCCGATACAAACAAAATGCCGCGTTTCTGTCCTGCCAGCACGATATCTCCGACGGGCTCTGCACACTCAATACCCACCAGCAGGCCCATGCCGCGCACTTCTTTCACAAAAGAACTGCCTGCCAAACGATTGCGCAAAGACGTCATCAGATAGTCGCCCATCTCGGCTGCACGCTCCGGCAAACGATCCTCCAGCATCGTCTCGATCGTTGCAATAACGACAGAGGAAGCAAGCGGTGTACCACCAAATGTCGTTGCATGGCTGCCCGGTGTAAATGCATCACGCAGGAACCCCTTACCCAGCATTGCGCCAACAGGGAATCCACTACCGATGCCTTTCGCAACGGTGAACACGTCCGGTTCAACACCGTAGTGCTCGTGAGCAAACAGCTTACCTGTCCGTCCCATACCTGTCTGCACTTCGTCTACAATCATCAGCAATCCGTGCTCGTCGCACAGTTTACGCACATGCTTCACAAATTCCGGCTCCACCGGATAAACGCCGCCTTCTGCCTGGACCATCTCCAGCATAATCGCTGCTGTTTTTGGTCCAATCGCCGCTTCAAGTGCAGGAATATCGTGCAATGGCACGGTTACAAATCCAGCTGGCAGCGGCAAAAATCCTTCTTTCACCTTATCCTGTCCAGTTGCCGTCAGCGTTGCCAGTGTCCGTCCATGGAACGATTGCGCAAAGGTAATGACTTCGTACCGCTCTTCGCCTTTCACCTTCTGCTGATAACGCCGAGCCACCTTGATCGCCGCTTCATTCGCCTCAGCGCCACTGTTGCAGAAAAAGACCGCATCTGCGCAGGTGTTGGCCGTCAGCAAAGCGGCTGCCTTTTCCTGACCTGGAATCTGAAACAGGTTGGATACGTGCCACAGCTCATCGATCTGCGCTTTCAGCTTCGCTCCCACTTTCTCCGGTGCATGGCCCAGGCTCGTTACAGCAAGTCCGCACATGAAATCGAGATAGCGGTTCCCCTGATCATCCCATAACCAGCTGCCTTTACCTTTAACCAAACTGATTGGATACCGTGCATATGTTTGAAAAAGCGAGCTTTCCGTCTGTGCCGCTGCACCTGTTCCTGCTGCGCCCGCTACTGCTGTGCCAGAACCTGGCTGTTCGCTGCCTTTTGCCATGAGCAAATCACTCCTTGTCGATTCGTACACGTATAAGGTGAATCAAAAACATAACACTAGGCCACTTCGAAGAAAAAATAACATAACCTTTTGATCGCTTTTATCCAAGGATTTTTGGATCATAATAATTGAACTAAAGACGGCTTACACTGACCACTCCGATGACAGAATAACCTTCCAATCGCTGTTATCCCCAGATTTTTTCGATCCCTTTTTTATAAAGGGAAAATCCGGTGATAAAGGCGACCGCTTCGCTTTTTCAGGTTTTTTCTGTCCTCTCCGTTTTTGTGTAAACAAATAGTTCAAGAATGATAAAGAGTGAAAGTCCACGATACGTGCGAAAGCTTCGCTTCTTCAGGCTTTTTCTGTCCTCTTCACGATTGTGTTATGAATAGATTCACAAACGCCGTGTACAAATTCTTTTTTTATATAAATCAAAAGCTTAAATGTGAATTTCGTAATGCATTCTACTGCATTCGCATAATACGTGTGCCGATTGTCTCTCCGCCAAGTACACGGCTCAGGATCTGCGGTTCGCTGCCGTCCACGATAATAACCTCGCGCACCTCGCCGTGAATGCACGCAATCGCTGCGCGTACTTTTGGAATCATGCCGCCGTAGATTTCGCCGGTCTGGATCATATCCTCAATCTCCTGCACAGATACAGATGGCAGCACTTTTTTCTCGCCATTCACCGTTTTCATAATGCCTGGAACGTCCGTCACTACAATCATGCGCTTTACACCGAGATAAGAAGCGACCGCTCCTGCAGCCGTATCTGCGTTAATATTGTATCGCTGGCCGCTCGCATCTACACCCACAGGTGCAATAACAGGCATATAACCCATGTTGACGATCCCTTGGATAATCTCGGCTTTGACACTTGTTACGTCACCCACCCAGCCGATCTCCGCGTGATTCGATACAGGTTTCGCCTGGATCAGCCCGCCGTCCACACCCGACACACCCAAGGCCTGACCGCCCACACGCTGGATCAAACGTACGATCTGTTTGTTAATACTGCCCGCCAGCACCATCTCCACTACATCCAGTACAGGCTCGGTTGTTTTGCGCAGGCCGTTCACGAATTCGGTTTCGATCCCAAGCTTCGCCAGATTATCAGAGATTGCCGGGCCGCCGCCATGAACAATAACCGGACCACTTCCCGAGGTCTGCAGATCACGCAGATCTGCAAAGAAGGATTCCGGCAGTGCAGCCAGCGTACTGCCTCCGCATTTCATTACAAACATCTGTTTCTCGGTACCTGCTTCCGCTGCAGTACTGCCGTTTGTGCTTGGCAATGTTGAATTCATGAGGCAAAGCTCCTTCCTAATAGAGTTATAAAGGATTAACACCTATATAAAACATATAGATAAACGCCAGCCGTTCCAGATTCGGATCGTTCTTTCGATCGCCGCTGCCTCCAGATTTTTCGATTCCCTTTTTCCAAAGGGAAAACCCGGAGACACATGCGAACGCTCCGCTTCTACAGAATCGATTCCGCCTCTTCCACTACATTCGTTTATTTTATATTTAAAAGTTTAATCCTTATAACTGATTTTACATCTATGATGGTATGCAGCTTTCTAGAGATCAAGCTGCGAGTTCAATACCTTTTAGAATCAACATGACTTCAATACAATCTCGAAAGCCTAATCAACCTCACTGAATCAAGGCAATCTGATCAAAATCAGATCAATCGAGATACATGCAATTAACAGATTCACTTGATTAGAGTTGGGATATGAGTTAAGACACCGCTTATAAATAACAAAACTTCTATTTACGTGCGGTACGCGGCATTAATGCGCACATAGTCATACGTCAGATCGCATCCCCAAGCTACAGCGCTGCCTTCACCGTGATGCAGGTCCACTACAATGCGTACCGTGTCGGTCTGCAGGTAGGCCAGCGCCGCTTCTTCATCAAACACAACAGGACGAGACTGTGCGAGCACTGAAATGTCTCCGAGACGGATATCCACTGTATCCGGGTTCACCGGCTGGCCTGCACGGCCCACGGCAGCAATAATCCGCCCCCAGTTCGCGTCTGCACCAAACATGGCCGATTTTACCAGGCTTGAGCCAATCACGGTTTTGGCAATGGCTTGTGCAGATTCGTCGCTAACCGCACCTGTCACTTCAACTTCTACCAGTTTGGTCGCACCTTCACCATCCCGGGCAATCGCTTTGGCGAGCACCTGGCATACGTATGTGAATCCGGCAGCGAATGCATCCCAATCCGGGTGATCCATCGTCAGTTCTTCATTGCCTGCATAGCCGCTGGACATCGCTACGAGCATATCATTCGTACTGGTATCACCGTCCACGGTAATCATGTTGAATGTATGGTTAGTCGCCTGGCGCAGCAGGCGCTGCAGCGCTTCTGCTCCGATGACCGCGTCCGAGGTCATAAACGCCAGCATTGTGGCCATATTCGGATGAATCATTCCCGAGCCCTTGGCCGCTCCCGCAATCGTTACCGTCTTGCCGCCGACTACGACGGAAACGCAGGCTTCCTTTTTCACCAAATCGGTAGTCAGAATCGCTTGTGAAAATTGCTCCGCTTCGTTCGTTTCCTTGCCCAGCTGCTCCGGAAGAGCTGCGATACCCGAATGCACCGCATCCATCTTGAGCAGTTCGCCAATAACCCCTGTGGAAGCCACAGCCACGTCCTCTTCAGCCACACCCAGTTCACGAGCCGCTGCCGCACGCATCGCATACGCGTCCTCTTCACCCTGCTGTCCTGTACATGCATTAGCGTTACCGCTGTTCACGATCACAGCCTGCAGACGCCCGTTGCTCAGACTCTCCCGAGTGACTTTGAGCGGCGCAGCCTGAAACACGTTGGTTGTGTATACCGCTGCAGCCGTCGCAGGAATGTCACAGCGGATGGCTCCGATGTCGTTGCGTGATGTTTTTTTCAAACCGCAGTGCAGTCCACCTGCTGTAAAACCGCCTGGCGTTACAATTGTTCCATTTTCAATGATCGTAAAAGCCTGCTGCTCCACTTTTGTTCCCATATCGTATCCCCCGTATGCGTTCAGCCATATGCTGATGAACCGCCTGCTTTAACCGAAACTGCCCAGCTGCTGCCCATGCTGTGTGACTCCCAAATGAAACACCGCTTGCTTGCGCTTGCGCTCCCTCTGCGATGTTCACTCGTCACATTCTTATGGATATACCGGTGTCATGTTCAGCCCGAGGTTCTCCTCCCATCCCATCATCAGGTTCATATTTTGAATTGCTTGCCCGGATGCACCCTTCACCAGGTTGTCGATTACCGAAATGATCGTCAAACGTCCGGTCCGCGGGTCTGCCGAAAATCCGATATCGCAGTAGTTCGATCCAGATACTTCTTTCGTCGAAGGCCAGATGCCTGGTTCACGCACACGTACGAAAGGTCTGTTCTCATAATATTTACGGTATAAATCCACAATCTCCCGATCACTGTGCTCGCCCGTCAGCTTGGCATACATTGTACTCATAATGCCGCGTGTCATGGGTACAAGCTGCGTCGTAAAGGTTACGGTCACAGGGCTTCCGGTAATACTGCCAAGAACCTGCTCGATCTCAGGAATATGCTGATGTTTATTCAATTTGTACGCTTTAAAATTTTCATTCATTTCTGCGTAATGGCTGGTCAGGCTGGTTCCGCGCCCTGCACCGGATACGCCTGATTTTGCATCGATAATGATGGTCGATGGATCAATCCAACCTGCTTCCACCGCGGGAATCAGACCCAGCAGCGTAGCTGTCGGATAACAGCCCGGGTTGGATATGAAATCTTTGCCCTTCACTTCATCTCCGTACACCTCAGCCATACCGTATACAGCCTTCTCCAGCAGATCCGCTGACGGGGCAGGGTGTTTGTACCACTGCTCATATACCGATCCGTCCTTCAAACGGAAATCACCAGACAGGTCAATCACTTTCAGCCCGGCCTCCAGCAAACTCGGTACGAGCTTGGCGCTTACGCCAGACGGGGTCGCGGTGAATACGAGATCTGCACGACTTGCGATCTCTCCCGGATCGACACCGTCGAGCGGCCTGCGAATCACATCCGTCAAATGCGGAAATCCATCAGCGATGGACTCCCCGCTGCTCGATGAAGAGATTACCGATGTAATTTCAACCTGCGGATGATTCTGAAAAAAACGAATCAGTTCCACCCCGCCGTAGCCGGTGGAACCGACGATTGCCACTCTTAATTTGTTATTCACTCTCGCTCCCCCATCCCTGTTGTATGCGCTGCATATGCCCCGCTCCTTGCTCGTCAAAGCTTGAGCAGGCAATTCCGTCGCTTCTATGCATATTTGTGTATTATTATACGACTCTAGTTATATAAATACAACACTCTATCATGAATTTAACACGGATTCCCAACAAATCCGAACGATATCTTTTTCCCTTCGGGACGAACAGGGTTTCTTCTGTTAAAATACATAGTAGCAGGAAAGATTACATACAGAGTCTTGTTCTCATATACACCTTGTCATGAAAGGCTAAATTGAACTCGACTCCGAAGGTCATTATGAGACATGGGGGACTAAAGTGCATATCGAATCCATTTTACTTATTGTGCTCCTGGGACTGAATATCATCTTCGCTGCCGCAGTCGTCTTCTTTGAACGCAAGGACGCCAGTGCTTCCTGGGCTTGGCTGCTGGTATTGAATTTTATTCCGGTCTTCGGGTTCATCCTTTATCTTTTGACGGGCCAGAATCTGACCCGTTACCGTCTCTTCCAATGGAAAGAGCGCAAGAAGCTCGGCCTGGAGGAACGAATCGAAGCGCAGCTTGCCCAGCTGCAGGATAACCGCACCCCTTTCTCCAACAAAGCCACCGAGAGCAGTCAGGACATGATCTACATGAACCTCAAGCAGAACGGTGCGCTCGTGACGGAGGATAATGCCGTTGAGATCATTACCGATGGAACAGACAAGTTTCAGCGGCTTCTGGATGATATTGAGGCAGCACAGGACCATGTGCACGTGCAGTATTACATTTATCGGGGGGACACACTGGGCAAAAGAATCCGGGATGCGCTGATCCGCAAAGCGCGCGAAGGCGTGAAAGTCCGTCTGCTCTATGACGCGCTTGGCTCGCGGCGAGTGAGGAATCGCTTTTTCAAAGAACTGCGCGAAGCGGGCGGACTGGTGGAAGTCTTTTTCCCATCCAAATTCAGCCTCATCAACCTTAGGATGAACTACCGCAACCACCGTAAAATTGTTATCATTGATGGTAATCTCGGTTATACTGGCGGGTTCAATGTGGGTGATGAGTATCTCGGATTGAATTCAAAGTTTGGTTACTGGCGCGACACTCATCTGCGAATACGAGGTAATGCGGTGCATGCACTGCAGACACGTTTCCTGCTCGACTGGAACGAGGCTTCCAAACAGCATGACACGCCGTACGTTCCTGCTCACTTCCCTTATATTGAGGGTTCCGGCCAAACGGCTATGCAGATCGTGTCCAGCGGACCGGACGCCGAGATCGAACACATCAAGAACAGTTATCTGAAGATGATTAACGGGGCCAAACATTCGATTCTGATCCAGACGCCTTATTTCATCCCGGATGCCAGTGTATTCGAAGCCATACGTCTGGCGTGCCTGTCAGGTATCGATGTTCGTATTATGATTCCCAATAAACCGGATCATGCCTTTGTCTACTGGGCCACGCTGTCTTACATCGGAGAGCTGTTAAAAGTAGGTGCCAAAGCGTTTATCTACGATAATGGATTTATTCACGCCAAAACACTGATTATCGACAGTCTGGTGGCTTCCGTCGGGACTGCCAACATAGACTATCGCAGTTTCCGGTTAAACTTTGAGGTCAACGCTTTTATGTATGACGAAACGATTGCAACAACGCTTGTGCAGACCTTCGAGCATGACCTGCACGTATCGCGGGAGCTGACACTGGAGGAATACCTGAGCCGCAGTCTCGTGATCCGTTTCAAGGAAGCTATATCCCGTCTGCTGTCTCCAATCCTGTAAACTCGGGTATGGCTGTATAAATAACCTAACATGATTTAAGCAGGCACTCAGACGTTAAGATGCCAGAATAACCTGCTTAGTCTGGATTACATCTCCTTAATAGCAAAAGCAGATACTGCTTCACCCGGTTGATGGGCGAGGGAGTATCTGCTTTTTTAGGTTTGTTTTTAAATTTTCTAAATATGCTCGCCTCGCTTAAAGCCCTCTCCAAGCACCTCGTGCGCATTACTGATGATGACAAAAGCCGCCGGGTCCACGGACCGGATCAGCGTTTTCAGTCTCGGCACTTCATTCTGCCCAACGACTACCATCAGCACGGTCCGCTGGTCATCTGTATATCCACCTTTGGCCTCCAGTTTGGTCAGTCCTCGATCCAGATCAGCCAGAATAACTTTGGTAATCGGTTCCGTCTGGTTGGAAATAATATACGCGACCTTTGAATATCCAAGCCCCATCTCCACGGCATCAATAACTTTCCCCGTCACATATAACCCGATTAATGCATATAAAGACTGTTCCAGTGACAGCACAAAGGCTGCCAGAATAATCACCGTCGCATCCATGATGACAACACACAGGGAATAACTTAGGCCGCTGTACTTCTGCACGATACGAGCCAGAATGCTCATCCCCCCGGTTGATCCTCTGCCCCTGTACACAATCCCGATGCCCAGACCAACGCCAATGCCGCCATACAGCGAGCCAAGCAGCGGATTCGCGGTCGGAATCTCCCAGTGACTGGTTAGATACACAAAGAGCGGCAGCACGATACTGCCAAGGATGGAACGCAAACCGTACTGTTTGCCGATAAGCAGAAAACCTGCAATCAACAGCGGAATATTAATGGCCCATTGAGTATACGCCGGTTCCCAGCCAAGCCATTCGTCTCCCAGAATCGACAGACCAGATACACCACCGGACGCGATTTGATTGGGTAATAAAAATAAGTTAAAGGCCGCTGCAATCAAAAACGAACCTACGATAATAAGCAGGGTATCAATGACATTTCGCCATGGCCCATTAAGGGGAATGAAGGTGGTTAACCTCTTTTTACGTTGAGGATATAAATGCTGCTGTTCCTGCATGCTGTCGTGCTCTCCTTTTATATAACGTATCCATGATCTTCTTCATATTTCATAAAAATGTTCAAAAAAAAGCCCCTGTATACACCAGCATACGCCTACGCGCACGGGTCCATACAGGAACTTGTATTTAATCGGTCTCTACTTTAATTTGGCTGCGCAAATAACCGTCGATGAATGCATCGAGGTCGCCGTCCATAACCGCTCCTGTATTTCCTGTCTCTACACTTGTACGGTGATCCTTTACCATACTATAGGGATGGAATACATAGGAGCGAATCTGGCTTCCCCACGAAATTTCCGACTGATCCCCTCGGATTTCGTCCAGCTGTTGTTTTTGCTCTTCAATTTTGCGCTCATACAATTTCGAACGAAGCATTGTCATCGCGCGCTCACGGTTTTTGATCTGTGAACGTTCATTCTGACAGGTGACAACCACTCCGGTCGGGATATGTGTAATCCGCACGGCTGAGTCGGTGGTGTTAATGTGCTGTCCACCCGCACCGCTCGCACGGTAAGTGTCGATCTTGAGGTCTTCGGTCCGGATGTCAATCTCGATTGTATCGTCAATCTCCGGCACGACATCACAGGATACGAAGGACGTATGTCTGCGGCCCGATGAGTCAAAAGGAGAAATCCGCACCAGACGGTGAACACCTTTCTCTGCTTTCAGATACCCGTAAGCATTATGTCCCTTAATGGACAGTGTCACACTTTTGATCCCAGCCTCGTCACCCGGAAGGTAATCCAGCACCTCAACCTTGAAGCCGCGCTTCTCCGCCCAGCGTGTATACATCCGAAGCAGCATCTGTCCCCAGTCCTGCGACTCGGTACCGCCAGCCCCCGGGTGAAGCTCAAGAATGGCATTCATTTTGTCATACGGCTGATTCAGAAGCAGCTGCAGCTCGAAATCTTCCAACTTGCTTACCATGGCGGCGACACTGTTACCAATCTCGGCTGCCAGTTCTTCGTCTCCTTCTTCATCGGCCAGCTCAGCCATCATCAAGGCATCGTCGTAATCCTGCTGCAGCTTCGCGTATTGATCTACCGACCCTTTCACTGCATTCATCTCGGCAATAAGGGCTTGTGCTTTCTCGTTGTCATCCCAGAAGTCTGGAGCCGACATCTTCTCTTCGAAGTTCTCAATCATCTCTTGTTTGAGATCTAAGTCAAAGAGACCCCCTAAGGTTTGTTAATTTCTTGCCTATTTCACGCAGGTCCTGCTTCACGCTTGGATCAATCATGTGCAATTCCTCTTTTCATTAAGATAAGCTCCCCGCATCCGGGAAGTTCAATGATCAAGATCAAGTCCCGGATACATTATACCGCAAGCTCTGCGCATACTGTTACCAGCAGGCACGTCAGCCATCATGCAGCGTCATATGATTATTCATATGCACCAGTCATGGGATATGCATCCTTCACTTTATCTTATTGAACACCCGGCTGCAAGGAGCCGCAGAAGTCAAACCATATACATCTAGATAAGTTGAACTGTAGATTTTACACAATCCCACTCCGATGACAGAATAACCTTCCAATCGCTGTTATCCCCAGATTTTTATATTTTCTTATTCAAAGGGAAAAATCCGGTGATAAAGGCGACCGCTTCGCTTTTTCAGGTTTTTTCTGTCCTCTCCGTTAACGTGTAAATAATTATACTTATATAAATGTTGTTATTTGAGGTACGTCAATATAAGAAATGAGACGAGAACTACTCTTGACCGTGGCAGTGTTTGAACTTTTTGCCGCTTCCGCATGGACAAGGATCATTACGACCGATTTGGTCAGACACTTTCACCGGACGTTTCTCTGTAGGTTCGCCGCTGGTCGAGATCTGACTCTCATCCACAACCGCTTGACGCTCCTGGTTGCTTTCGATCTGTGCCTTCATCACATAGGTCGCAACTTCCTCCTGGATGGAAGCGATCATCTGATGGAACATCTCGAAACCTTCGAACTGGTACTCACGAAGCGGATCTGTACCGCCGTATGCACGAAGGTGGATACCTTGACGCAGTTGATCCATCGCATCAATGTGATCCATCCACTTGCTGTCTACTGCACGCAGGACAACAACCTTCTCGAACTCACGAACCATCTCTTCACCGATACGTTCTTCACGAGCATTGTACTTGTTCTGTACTTTCTCGAACAGATGCTCGATGATCTCCTCGGCTTCTTTGCCCCACAGCTCATCTTTGGTAACCGAGCCGTCGTCCAGAAGCTTGCTGTTCATGTAATCCGCAACTTCCTGCAGCTCCCAGTTCTCTGGAATGTCGTCACTGCAGTGTGCTTCAACGATCCGTTCGATGGATGGTTTAATCATATCCATAACGATTTGTTTAATATTTTCGGATTCCAGTACCTCGCGGCGCTGTTTATAGATAATTTCACGCTGCTGGTTCATAACGTCATCGTACTGGAGGACCACTTTACGTACGTCAAAGTTATTACCTTCAACCCGTTTCTGCGCTGATTCTACCGCACGAGTGATCATACGGCTCTCAATCGGCTGGTCTTCTTCAAAACCAAGACGCTCCATCATGTTCAGCACGTTGTCTGCACCGAAACGTCTCATCAGTTCGTCGCCAAGGGACAGGTAGAACTGTGTTGAACCCGGGTCACCCTGACGTCCCGCACGACCACGCAGCTGGTTATCGATCCGGCGTGATTCGTGACGCTCTGTACCGATGATGTGAAGGCCGCCAACTTCAGCTACGCCATCACCCAAAATAATATCTGTACCCCGACCGGCCATGTTCGTTGCAATCGTTACTGCACCCGCTTGACCTGCACCGGAGATGATTTCGGCTTCTTCCGCATGGAACTTCGCGTTCAGGACCTGGTGTCTGATACCGCGGCGTTTCAGCATGTCTGACAGGCGCTCTGAGTTCTCGATGGATACGGTACCCACCAGAATCGGTTGATTTTTGCCGTGACGCTCCACGATTTCTTCCACAACGGCCTTAAACTTGCCATCAATGCTCTTGTAGACCACATCAGGCATATCATTCCGTCTGTTCGGACGGTTCGTTGGAATCTGCAGCACCTCAAGGCCGTAGATTTTCTTGAACTCTTCTTCCTCTGTTTTCGCCGTACCCGTCATGCCCGCAAGTTTGCGGTACATCCGGAAGTAGTTCTGGAATGTGATCGTTGCGAGAGTCATGCTCTCGTTCTGAACCTCGATGCCCTCTTTAGCTTCAATGGCTTGGTGCAATCCATCACTGTAGCGGCGTCCAGACATCAGACGACCTGTGAATTCATCCACGATCATCACTTCTTCGTCCGTAACAACGTAATCTACGTCACGGCGCATAATTACGTTCGCTTTCAGAGCCTGTACAATGTGGTGATTCAGCGTTACGTTTGCATGGTCATACAAGTTCTCGATGCCGAAAGCTTTCTCCGCTTTCGCTACGCCGCCCTCAGTCAGCGCTACGGATTTCACTTTGATATCCACTGTAAAATCTTCTTCCGGCACGAGACGTTTCACAAAACGATCGGCTGCGTAATACAGATCGGTCGATTTCTGAGCTTGTCCGGAAATGATCAGTGGTGTACGCGCCTCATCGACGAGAATGGAGTCCACTTCGTCAATGATACAGAAGAACAGTGGACGCTGTACCATCTGTTCTTTGTACAGCACCATGTTGTCACGCAGGTAGTCGAACCCGAATTCGTTATTCGTACCGTACGTAATATCACATGCATAAGCATGCTGCTTGAGTGCATGGTCCATGCCGCTGAGGTTCACCCCAACTGTCATGCCCAGGAATTCATAGATTTGTCCCATCTCTTGGCTATCCCGCTGCGCCAAATAGTCATTGACTGTGACTACGTGTACACCTTTGGACATCAATGCATTCAAATATACCGGCAGTGTTCCTACCAGCGTTTTACCTTCACCCGTTTTCATCTCGGAAATACGGCCCTCGTGCAGCGCAATACCACCCAGCATCTGTACGTCATAGTGACGTTTGCCCAGTACACGGCGAGATGCTTCACGTACGGTTGCAAATGCTTCAGGAAGAAGTTGATCCGTCGTTTCTCCCTTCTCGATTCGAGCACGGAATTCCTCCGTTTTGCCTTTCAACTGCTCATCAGACAAAGCCTGAAATTCCGGTTCCAGTTTATTGATCACATCGACCGTCTTCATCAGACGTTTCACATCACGCTCGTTCATGTCTCCGAAGATCTTTTTGACAAGTCCTAACATGGTATACCCCTTTCGTGCAAAACAGAATAGACCCCCTGCTGCCGCCATGCGGCACCATCGGATGGATTGTTCATCCACTTGCCCCCGGGGGTGACAAACTAAAACATATGAGATGAATCAACTCCAGGCTTGCCACGGTTACTCATGAAGCTGATCCGGTGTTCACCCGAGTCTGGTTTGGTTATGTCCTTGCCAGAGTTCGGGCTGTTGAATCATGTTCATGGTGCTGTGCCTGTCATTGATTATGATTGCGATCATTCGTTGACAATTCTCCATCAGGACAATGATTCTCTTTGCATAAATTGTAACAGTTTGTAAGGGTCGCCGCAACACGCCGCAGCAGACTTCTTTGAACTTTGACCCCCATATAAACCGAGTTGAAGTGCAAAAAATCATAGTCGTTAGCCGAAGCAGCTGTATGATTGTTTTATTTCCCTAGATATGCCAAGGTGCAAGCTGTTATTTATGGGAAATATGGAAGGTGATTTCAAATTTGATTCTCTATCGAAATCGATGAAATATAGATATCTACAGATATCATTTTCTACGACCCTCAATATCTGGTAAGGACTTATTAATATTTACACCTGATATCTCTACCCAACTTCTTATTAATATCTCTACCAAACTTCCTATTGATATTTCTACCAAGCTTCTAATCTATTAGACGCAGCAGTACCGCGAATAGTTTCATCATTTTATTTCCAGCAGCCTATCGAACGCCGAATGCCCTGCCCATCAACACTCGCCGTGGGTGGTGAGCTCCTGCGATCTAACGCCTCACAGCCGCTACGCACAAAAGAGCCCCATCCCTTAAAAGGATGGAAGCTCTCGTTAGGTTCATTTCAGGAAGCGTAGGCTCCTGCTTATATTCAATAATTGGGTGTTCTATTCAATTGAAGCGATGCCGTAAGTATACTTAACCTTGTTCAATCAAGCCATACTTGCCATCGTTCCTTTTGTAAACCACGCTGACTTCCTCATTCTCAATGTTGGAGAATACGAAGAAATTGTGACCAACCATGTTCATCTGGAGGATCGCCTCTTCCACGTCCATTGGTTTCAACATAAAGCGTTTCGTCCGTACAACTTCCAGATCATCATCATCCGTATCCGTGTCCAGTTCGGCTGTAGCTACAGTGCCTGATGGATCTTCCACGAAGAGTGTCTTCAGGCTGCCTTCCTGACGGAACTTACGGTTAATTTTCGTTTTATGTTTGCGAATTTGACGTTCCAGCTTGTCCACAACGGCGTCAATGGATGCGTACATATCATCGCTCTCATCTTCAGCACGGAGTACAAAGCCTTTCAAAGGAATCGTCACCTCGACTGTATGCAAGCCTCTTGTCGTGCTCAGGGTAACGGCACCGTCAGAGGTAAGGGGTGCATCGAAATACTTCTCGAGTCTACTCAACTTTTTGTCGACATAATCTTTCAAAGCTTCGGTAACCTCGATTTGTTGACCTCGAATACTTAAATTCATAGGGCACTCCTCCTTTATCTTTGCCACTTCATTATAACACGAATGTAAGCGCCATGTAAAAACTCCCGGTGACCGAATAATGACATCTCCTCCAGCCACATCAGCCAATGTAGATTTAACGCCATATTTCGTGATATTTCGCTATTTTCGAGCAAAATATCAGATTTCACCGAATCACATATCCGGCACTTGATGATGTATTTAACCGTTTTGGGGGTGGTTTAATCTTGCAGACTACTTTCGCATAACAATAGCCCTATGGATATTATCTCCAAGGGCTATTGCTAGAATAATTTAAAAGTGCCTGGTAATAACTTGCTACTACAAAGTTTTAACAACTTATGGCATTAACTTTGTTTTATTCTGCTTGATACGATTCAATCACTGCTTTTCCATCCTGGTACATGGCGATTTTAGCCGCGATGACCTTCGTTCCATCTTCCAGCAGGGTAATGCGGTACGGGATTGTTTTGTCCCCGTTCTTTTTCACCTTAGCCCAGTCTGTGGAGTTCAGGACACTTCCGGAAATGGAGACCTTCCCGTCTACCACTTGAATCGCATCTGTGTTGAAGGACACATCATACTTGTTATCGATATATGTTTTGACTTCTGCC
The DNA here is from genome assembly GCF_038595045.1 of Paenibacillus sp. FSL R7-0652. Classification (NCBI taxonomy): domain Bacteria; kingdom Bacillati; phylum Bacillota; class Bacilli; order Caryophanales; family Paenibacillaceae; genus Paenibacillus; species Paenibacillus sp. FSL R7-0652. Next base: position 5,942,725 of record NZ_CP152001.1, read on the forward strand.
AGAGTACTTGGAACCTCTACTTCATTATCCAACAAGCCTTTAGCCAAGAACTTTGCTTCAGCCGCAGTTACACGTGCAACGTCTAATGTCGTTAAGCCGTCAGCCGGTGCAGCCAGGTGCCACTGAGCATATACGGTTGCATCTTGAGCAATTACAGTCGTATTGTCTACCGCCGCTCCACTTCCATCTGCTTTGGTGTTCCAGCCTGCAAACGCATATCCAGCACGCTCTGGGTTAGCCGGCAGTGTTAACGTTTTGCCCTCTTCAACCTTTACCGCTTCTGGAGCTGTTCCTTCAGCACCATTCAGGTCAAAACCCACTGTATACTCTACTGCTTCTTCGGCTTGATACGATTCAATCACTGCTTTTCCATCCTGGTACATGGCGATTTTAGCCGCGATGACCTTTGTTCCATCTTCCAGCAGGGTAATGCGGTACGGGATTGTTTTGTCCCCGTTCTTTTTCACCTTAGCCCAGTCTGTTGAGTTCAGGACACTTCCAGAAATGGAGATTTTCCCGTCTACCACTTGAATCGCAGTTTCGTTGAAGGACACTTTATACTTTTCGTTGATATACGTTTTGACTTGTTCCAAGGTGCTCGGGGTTTCAACTCCATTGCCATCTACCAAGCCTTTAGCCAAGAACTTCGCTCCAGCTGCTGTCACATTAGCAACGCTTAATGTCTTTTTGCCATCCACTGGTGCAGCCAGGTACCACTGTGCATATACCGTTGTATTTTGCCCAATCGCAGTTGTAGTACTTACTGCTGTTCCACTTCCATCTGCTTTGGTGTTCCAGCCGGCAAACGCATATCCAGCACGTTCTGGGTTAGCCGGCAGTGCTGGGGCTTTGCCCGCTTCTACAGTTACTGCACTTGGAGCTGTACCTTCAGCGCCGTTCAAGTTAAAGGTTAGTGTATATTTCACGGTCGGTTGGTTATCTCCTCCACCTGTTGAGCCACCACCTGAGCTTCCGCTAGATGATCCACCTGAAGAAGATCCTCCGCTTGGAGCAGTCGCCGTAGTTGATGGAGTGTTGACGATATAATTAGCTTTTTGCTCTCCATCAACGTTGCTCGGTCTTACGTCAAATACAGAGTTTTGTGAACCCGGGTTCAGCGTAACTGTTGTAATATTAGTGGCACCCAAAATTTTTGAAATTGCATTCAATACAACATTTACTACCTGTGCTCCAGCGTTAATTTGAATCGTGTTATTGGCTGCGGCAGCATCCACTTTAACGTCTTGAATCGATCCACGCTGCAGCTGCACAGTCACGGACGCACTGAATACATCAAGATCATCGAATTTACCGTTCAACTGCACTTTTGCATTTGCTGGCAGTTCTTTTGCCAATTCAACATCAGTAAATCCTTCGCCTTGCAGTTCATTTTCTTCCAATTTGGCAGAAGATTGAACAACCACTTTTTGTGCTGTTGTCGTACCTTCAGCGACCAGACGAACGGTACCATCTTTTTTATTAACCAGAACGTTAACGAGTACGGAATCTACGAAATGAATAGAGTTTTCTCCGCCACCCTCGACATTTGTAGTACCATGGACTTTTACATTTTTAATGGTAACATCGCCGCTGCCAATTCCTGATGCGAGCATTAAGTTACCTTTAATTTCATAGTTTTGAAGAGTCACGCCAGCGACATTGATAATTACATCACCGTTCACAACTTTGGTTTCTTGTGTGCTTCCATAAGTTCCTGGTGTATCGATGCTTACCGTTTCTTTGAGAGTCGTGCGATTGTTCAGGGCAGAATCAATCAGGACAACAGCTTCAGCACGAGTCAGCTGCTTTTGAGCTTGGAACGTGCCATCCGGATATCCCTTCATGATCCCCTTACTAATTACTGCTGCAATACTTCCCTTACTCCAAGCAGGAATTTTACCTGCATCTTTGAATTGATTAACTATTTCAGAGTTACTTGTGTCCAGACCAAGAATGCTGGATACCATGCTCGCTGCTTCCTGACGACTTACATTGGAAGTAGGTTTAAACGTATTATCCGAATAACCTTTAACATAGCCAGCTCCGAGCGCTTTAGCTACGTCATTATAAGCCCAGTTGGAAGCAGACAAGTCTTTGAAATCAGCAGATGCTGTTTCAGAAAATTCAAATAACCGATTCACCAATACGATGAACTCGGCACGTGTAATCGCGCTATTTGGTTTAACGGAACCATCCTGATAACCTTTCAGATTCCCGTTTGCAATCCAGCTATCCATCTGCTGCTCCGCCCAGTGTCCTTTAACATCATTTACAGACTGTGCAGATACAGCACCCATTGAAGATAATGCCATACTTAAGCTCAATGCGCTAACAACTGCCCCACGAAGTTTTTTCTTTTTACTCATGTTGTCCTCCTAAAGTCTTATGTATTACTCTCAGATAATCGGCAATGCTCTGTTAGAAGATTGAACTCAATCTAACATCTAAGATGTATGGGTCTAATTATCTAGCAAGGTAGTAATAATATACCATATAATGAGAGGAATATTCTACTATTTATTTGCTCTTCAATGATAGTTTAGGAAGAAGATTGGAATCTTCTCCAGTACAACTCGATTTTTACACTTTCAATCCAATTAGATAGCTTAAAACTCGTATTATTTAACCTATAATCCCACAAAAAAGGTAACGGTTGACTTTAATTTATAAACTAAAGACAACAAAAAAAGACCCCGGATGACCGGAGTCTGATGCTAGCGATAATTCAATTTGGTAACCATCTAACCATATATGTAGGTCGGATTGTCCGGATGATTATAATTTGATTACGTTAGCGGCTTGAGGTCCACGTGCGCCTTCGACGATGTCGAATTCTACGGATTGACCTTCTTCCAAAGTTTTGAAGCCTTCGGATTGAATTGCGGAGAAGTGTACGAATACGTCGCCGCCGTCTTCAGTCTCAATGAAACCGTAACCTTTTTCTGCGTTGAACCATTTTACTTTACCTTGCATGCACTAACATTCCCTTCGTCATCAAATGAAGTGAAGCCCTGGCCAAGACCCTAGCCCACAATTCAGATGATATCACCTAAACTTATCCATTGTCAATTGGTAAAGAAAATGTTTTATTGGTATTTTTTGTAGATTAATTGAGGAATTTGAGGAATATGCAGGGTTTTTGTAGAATGAAATTTATAAATAAATTTTTTTGAAGAAACATCCAATTAAAGTATATCCGTTCAGTGACATCAACAAATCTTCAGCAGCATGATGGTAACATTTTGAATCTAGTGTTATCCGGTGAATTTAAAGTCTCATTAATAGAAGATGATTAGGCATTACAATTAGATAATGTTTATTATATAAAATACCCTTCTATACCACCAAGATAACTAGTCAAGGCGTACATAGAAGGGCTGAATGGTTGTTATTTCTTTTTGTCCATTAAAAAACTGTCAGGAGCATAATTCGTCTCATACGCATTACGCTGCGTTTTTGCCTGCCCGCGCTTATGCAGCCAGTCCTGAGCTTCGAGACGAAGGACATTCATACGAGCTATGATCTCATAATCGTGACCTAAGAGTTCTTCGATTTTATTCTTCTCTTCCGCACTAGGAGGTTGTTCGGCAAAAAGCTCCACAAGCCCGTTAACAATCAACTGACGCTCTTCAACGAAAGCTTCAAGCTGCTCATAATTCATCTCATATAATTCACTCATCATCGTACTTGTCAATTCATGCAGTTGATGTAAATACGTTTGTTTATCCATGGGCGCTTTCGGCCGAAACAGAGGATGTCTGCTGTCCCGCAGCAATTTTAGATGCCTCCAACCACGTTTCACGAAGTTCTGTCAGATAACCGACTGCCTCCTGAGCCTTGGATGCATCTTTACGAATGTTCGCTTCCACAAGCAAATAGTTTGTATATTCATACAATGAATTCAGGTTTTTAGATATGTCATACGAACGATCCAACGTACTCATCAGCTCACTAATAATCGTCTGAGCTTTACCCAAATTCAGACTTGTTTTTTCATTATCATTTTGAGCTAAACCTTCGATAGCCGTCTTCACAAAACGAATGGCACCGTCATACAACATAATAACTAATTGCGCCGGATTAGAAGTCTGAACTGACGATTGACGGTATTTATCATATGGAGATGTAATCAAATGTCTCACCCTTTATATAAGTTTCTTATCTTCCCATACTGGAAAAAAGACTGGACGACTGTGACTGCATTTTATTCATCGCTGCTTCCATTGCAGCAAACTGTCTATAATACCGATCTTCTGTCCTTTGCAGGTTCGTCTGCATCATCAGAATTCGGTTATTATACTCTTTCATCTTACGACCCATGATGTTCTCATCACGAAATGCGCTGGTAACATCAGTTGTATATCTATTCGTACCTGCACGCTGATAAATTTTTTCGATTGCATTTCCTACTTTATCAGCTAGCTTATTAAACAACCCTTCTTTTGGAGCGTTAGCAGGACCTTGGAACAGATCCAATGCAAGTTGAGGATTTTCACTGATCATATTTTTTAATTTGATCTCATTCTCAATAACTAACTTACCATTTTCGGCATAGTTCCCAGTAGTAATTCCAAGTGTACTTAAAGGACCAAGCTTGTCTGTAATCACTTGACGCATTTCAGATAGAACCGATTTAATAATATCATCATTTTTAAGCAAGCCGCTCTTTGCTTTTTCAGTCCAGGTATTTATTTCTGTTTCTTTAAGTTCTTTCTTCTGCTCGTCAGTCAGTGGTTTAAAGTCCCGGTACTTAGTTTCATCTACCTTGGAATTTAGAGCTTTAATTAATGTGTTGTAATCTTCAATAAAAGATTTGATAGATTCCAAGGCTTTATCAGGATCGGTTTGATTCTTAATGACAGCAGGATTATCTACATTATCTGCTCCCTTAGTAAGCCCTTGAAGAGTAAACTGCACTCCATTAAGGGTAAATGTGTTGCTCTTCATATTTTGCAAGTCTTCACCATTCACATTAACCTTTGCATCCTGCCCTTGGGTAGTGGTAAGTTGACCATCCACATCCGTATATGGCTTAGCTCCTTTAAACAAACTCAAAAATCCATAGGAGCCTCCGCTCATCTTAAGCTCTTTGCCTGGAACTGCAGTGATTGTAAGTTTACCGTCAACGAAACTAGCTTTTGCATTAGCATCAGGAGTGCCAGTCATATTCGTATCAGCATTGATACTGTTCACAACATCTGATATTTTATCGGTTTCACTGAAATTAAATGTTTTTCCATTTAAAACAAAGCTGTATGTCTTCGCAGGGTCTCCAGGCTCTGGGTCCTTGCCCCCATTGAGCTTATATAAATCAGCTAAGGTTTTATCATCTGTAACCCCTGATCCCACACCGTTAGTTTCAATAACTGTCTTTTTAGAAAAAAGAGCTAGGATGGAGTTGCCTCCACTTGGCGTCTCCACTGTTATTTTGCTATCGTCCCCACCTGTTTTGGATGCAATGGACAGCTTACCTGTAATTTCGTCATAACTGGCAATCGCATTGGCCTGAGCATTAGAGTTAATAGTAGATACGAGCGTAGAGATCGATGTCATTCCATTAAATAATGATTTGCCGTCTTTATCGGTAAAACTAACCCCATTTATTTTAATATCAAAACCTTTTTGCAAATATTTTTCCAGATCAACAGCGCTCATTCTGTTAATGTCTACACCTTCCAAAGCCGCTAACGATGTAGAACCGCTTACTCCCTGCCCAAGTCCAGATGTGGATGCCGTTGCACTTTTGGCCAGTTGAGTGACACTTACCTTCATCTCTACTCCACTAGCCGCTGCGGTTGCCTCTGCTTTTACCGCATCTGTATTTCCCGAAACAATGGCTTTATTAGCATTCAATGCTGTAGAGTTTCCATATTTAGTGATCAATTTGTTTGATCTAAAATCATAGAGCTTACTGCTCAGCTCCCGGTAACTTTCCCGCTGCCACTGCAGCAGCTGCTTCTCTTGATTAATTTTATCCAAAGGCGCCCGCTTGGTTGCCATCATACTCTTAACCATACTTTCAATGTCCATACCTGAGAATCCATTCACTCGTGTTACCATTATTCCACCCCCACAATCCTATATTTTCTCGTCAATAATAATCCCTGCAATTTCCATCATCTTGGCTACCAAATCTAACGTTTTCTCAGGAGGAACTTCCCGGATTAATTCTCCTGTATCCTTATTTAGAACTTTGACCATAATTTCATGTGTTTTCTCATGGATGCTGATATCCAAAGTCGTCTGCGGACCTTGTAAAGCCTTAACAGCCCGATCAATATTGCGAATCAACTGCTCTTCCCCTATGGACAGATGTATACCTTGTTTTTCCTTGTTATACGCTTCCTTGGCTGTCTTAATGCTAGCTGTTTCTGGTCCCGCTTGAGAAGCGCTTGCCGGGTTCTGTGCCTCAATCCCAGCATTCGTTACGGATGAGGCGGCAGATAAAGAAAATTGAATGTTCACCCTTGAACGACCTCCACCATGTTTGGCATTTATAGTATATATCGGTTAGACAGAGCTCTAGTTTTAGGGAATATGTAAAATCAATAAAAAAACCTTGGATCAATGATCCAAGGTTTAATGTTGATCTTGTTAAAATTAACGAAGCAATTGCAGAACGCCTTGCGGCTGTTGGTTTGCTTGTGCCAACATAGCTTGAGCTGCTTGAGCCAAGATGTTGTTTTTTGTTTGCTGCATCATTTCTTTCGCCATGTCAACGTCACGGATACGGGATTCAGCAGCTGTCAGGTTCTCAGATGCAGTTCCCAAGTTGTTGATTGTGTGTTCCAGACGGTTTTGAGTAGCACCCAGTTTAGAACGTTCGCTGGATACGAGAGCAGTTGCTTTATCCAGTACTGCGATTGCAGCAGCTGCGCCTTCTTTAGTGGAGATGTTCAGGGCAGCTTCACCTTTAACATCGTTTGTTCCATCAGTTACAGTGTTATCTTTCGTGAAGCCAGCATCGCCAGCTTTACCAGTGATCCCCAGAGCTTTGGAACGCATGTCATTAATAGACAAACTCATGGATTGACCTGTGTTAGCACCGATTTGGAAGGAAGTTTCGAAAGCTTTTTGAACACCACCGTCTTTAATCTCGATGTTGTTGCCTTCTTCTCCACCTTTAGAAGCTGTAATCGTAAGAACTCCCGCAGCAGCGGTGAATTTAACACCTTCAATTTTACTTCCTACAGTATCAGCGATCGCTTTGGCAATTGCTTCACCTTTGTCACCTGCATCTGCTGCAAGAGCAGTATCGATAGCTACACCGATACCTTTACCTTTGTAAGCTCCTTCACTTGCATTGTAGAACTCAATTTGTTGGTCTCCAACAGTGAAGCCTTTACCAACCATAGCTTTAAGAGCTGCATCATCAGTACCTGCTGCAAAAGTTACTGTGCTTGACGCTGCTACTGATGCAGTTGAAGTTCCAGCATTGGTGCTACCAGCAGTGTTGGTTACAGCACCACCACCACCCGTAGCTGTTCCTGCTGAAATGCTACCAGCTGCGCCTTCAAATTTACCATCTTTAACAGCCTCAATAACAACATTTGCACCAGATGATTTAACTGTATAATTGCCTTTTAAGACTTCATTGTTATCAATCATTGCCTGAAGGGCAGTTGCTGTTGCTGTTGCTTGCTTGCCAGCAGCTTGTACACCATTGATACCAACCGTAGCATCAGTTGCAGTGACAGTTGCATCTTGTAACTTAGCATCAGTTGTAGTGACAGTTGTATCTGCAGCAAACGTAACTTTCAAAGTCTGACCATTAATAGTATATGCAAGAGTATTAGTATCAGCGAATACAGTAGTAACCGCATCAGTTCTTTTCGCTTCAACTGTAGATGCAGCTGCTCCATTAGCAAGTTTAGCGTCTGCGACAACACCAGTTTTATCCAAGTTTGCTTTTCCATCACCTTGCAGCAACTTTTGAGTATTGAACTCAGTTGTGTTACCGATCCGGTTGATTTCGGAAGTCAGAGCGTTCATTTCATCTTGCAATGCTTGACGATCAGAATCAGTGTTTGTTCCGTTAGCGGATTGGTTAGCAATCTCGCGTTGACGCTGCAGGATGGAGTGAGTTTCGTTCAAAGCACCCTCAGCTGTTTGAATCAAAGAGATACCGTCTTGAGCGTTACGGGAAGCTTGGTCCAAACCACGGATTTGACCGCGCATTTTTTCGGAAATTGCGAGACCAGCAGCATCGTCACCAGCACGGTTGATGCGAAGACCGGAAGACAATTTTTCGATGTTTTTATTAGTGTTACCAGTGTTGATGGACAATTGGCGGTGAGTGTTCAACGCCGGTACGTTATGGTTGATAATCATTGAGTGTTTCCTCCCTGAAATAAGTTAGTTCCACATCCTTGTGGTAAACGCCGCGACATTAAGGTCGGCCGCCCTGCCGAAGCAGCGTCTAAATTATATATCGACGGGAGGTTAGCAACTCTTTATAGCAAATTGGAATATTTTTTATTCTTTTTTTACTCCATTATTTCTTAATCGTTCCATAAACGCTTCAATGTTAGCAGCCAAAGGTGCAGCCGACTCTCGGTTGGCCTCTTGAATGGATGCATAGATTTCCTGGCGAAATATATCAATGTGCTTGGGTGCGGCTATACCAATTCTTACGGTATCTCCCTCGACCGCAAGTACTGTAACTTCGATATGATCTTGAATAACGATAGATTCGCCCTTTTTCCGCGATAAAACCAGCATGTTATACTCCACCCTTCACGGTTTCCGTTTTTTCTTCTTCCGCCCAGATGAGATGGCGTGTGTCATATTGCGAATGATGGAGCACAACTTGTTTACCCAAACCTAGATCTGGATTCAGTACAATGGGTGCAAGGAGATTCATTGTTGATTTATTAGCCTGTGAATGGATGGTAACCAGAGAGAATACAGAAACTTGCTCTTCAATCTGCAGTTCCTCCTTATCCACTTCACCTAACTCAAAACTATATTCAGGAGCAAACGTAAACGGACTTACCAATAAGAACGATAGCTCTTTCTCACGAATGGATTGTAAATAACTGAATGGTGTATCTTCCCAGGGAATCAAGGCAAACCGTGTTTCATCCTCGAAACCCGGTAATCCTTTGGGAAATTGATAAATATCCTTCTCCTGTACCTCTACTTCTCCCCACATACTTGTCTGAATATAAATAATAAACGCCTCCTTGGCAGTGATTTTATACAAAAAGAGCCATAGAGGGCTGCGTCCGAGACCGTCTATAGCTCATATTATAACTTATAACACCATATCGATGGCTGGCGGAGTATATTGAATCGATGCATACTGCTGAACATGAATGTCTAACTTACCTCTCTGGTAATCAATCTCCGGCTTATGTACGATGACATTCACCTCCGAAACGGCTGGATCAAAGCTGATATCCGGAGGTCGTGTGTTTATACGAATGTCTACGTTATCATAAGAAGCAGAGGTTCTTATCTCCGGAAACGCCTGAGCTTTCCAATTTGTTCCCACAATGTCAGCAATCGTGTTTCCAGGCTTATGGATAGCTGCCAACTGATTTCCCTGCTCCACACGCGCCGCTATATTCTGCATTAAATTTTGTTGAATGCCTGAATATATCCGCGCATTCATATCGATCATATTACCTCCATTATATGCAGAGAAGGCTTGACGTTGGTCTACATGCAGCTCAATTGGATGACTCTGCACAGTCAACTTCGAAGGTTTCGTCTGAAGCTGCACTTCAGCCTTAGGTTGACGAATGGAATACTGTCCCGGGTCTGCATCTATGCTGAGCAGCGAAGGTGTTGTCTGAATCTGTACGACAGGGGGAATCCTCATATTAAGCTCCTCCTATTATCTTAAGAAGTCCACTAAGGAAGGAGAAATAATTTTGGCCCCTGTGGAAAGAGAAGCATTATAGATATTTTCCTGTATTTTCGATTTCATTGCCAGTTCGGCATAATCAGCATCTTCAACTTTGGCTTGAAGGTCAGTTAAGTTGATATTAAGATCATCCAGACGACCCATCATCAAATCTACCCGGTTCGTTTTGGCTCCAATCTCGGAACGGATCGCCAGCATTTTATTCATTCGGGTATCTATATTATCAAGCTGCTTGCTTAACTCTTCTGTATCTCCTTGAGTTAAAGCCTTCATAATATTGTTCACGGTCACAAACAGGTTATCTTCTTCCGATTCATTACCAAAAACCTCATTCCCATTAACGTTAATAGGAAGCTGCACACTATCACCGACAATAAAATTAATTCTACCACTGTCCGTTTTGATAGAAGCCGCACCGGAAGTGTCTAAAGACCCATCAGGATTAGAAGGAAATACATATGGCTGAAGATCGTATGTCTCGCCATTAAAGATATACTTTCCATTCAACTTGCTGTTGGCAATATCAACGAGCTGCTCTTTAAGTTCCTTAACCTCTTCATTGATACTATCGAGTGCAGATTGAGGATTAGTACCAGTCGAACCCTGTACAGTCAATTCACGTATTCGCTGAACAACGCTCCCTGCTTGATTCATTACAGTATCATTGAACTCCAGCCACGAAATTGCGCTGTCTACGTTCTTCTGATACTGCTCATTGGAGGACAACTCAGCCCGATAACGGAGGGAGTACGTGATGCCTACCGGATCGTCTGAGGGTTTGTTGATTTTACGTCCTGTTGCCAGTTGTGTCTGCGTATTGTTCATCTGCTGTGCATTACGGTTCAAGTTCAGCAGCAGCTGAGAACTAAGCATGTTATTCGTAATTCTCATGATCTGTCATGTCACTCCCTTCGATTATCTGCCTACCATACCGGTAGAGTTAATTAATTTATCGAGCAGTTGATCATAAGTGGTCATAAAACGTGCAGATGCACTGTAAGCATGCTGGAATTTGATCATATTGCCCATCTCTTCGTCCAGTGATACACCGCTGACCGATTGCCGACGGGTATCTACCTGCTGTACCAAAAATTCGGTGTTGGATGTCTGACGTGCTGCTTCCTGAGATTGAACACCCAGCTGCCCTACGATGGCACTGAATTGTGCCCCGATCGTTGCATTACGCAATCCATCCGCTGATTTCATTGGGGTATCTTTCAAGTTTGCGAGCAAAAGAGCCAAGGTGTTATTCCCTTTGATTACCGTTTCCGTTCCAGATGCATCTGTCGTACGAAGCGAAGTTGCAATCTTGTTCGGATCAGCCAATATGGCCGCATTCAAGGAAATGTTGCCTGCTGTAATTGCGGTTCCACCACCAGCTGCCGTAAAGAACGGCAAACCTCCCGTGTTGGTTCCATCCATACTGTATCCGAGCTGATGTAATCCGTTCAGACCTTTTACAGTAACTTTCAAATCAGTAGTCAGTTTCCGTGCATCTCCGTTGTATTGAACACCATCCAGGAAGGTATTCTCAGGCAGTACAGAACCTGCAGGTATAGTGATCTCAATATCCCCATTAGCCAATGTATTAGCTAACTCGTCCATTTGTTTGCGATAATCGCTCACCAATGTATCTCGGGACTTGATCATACCGTGAACCTCACCGTTAGTGAGCGTTCCCGCTGTATAAGCAGCATTCAAAAATGCTGGATCGACCACAGCTTGTACGGCTCCACCAGCCACAAGTCCTTGTCCATTCATCTGAACCTGATAACCCTGTGGTGTATCCGTAACGGTAATATTCATAATTTTGGACAGCTTGTCTGCCATCAAGTCACGTTGGTCACGCAGATCGTTGGCGTTATCGCCAAGGGATTCAACCTTCACGATTGCACTGTTCAGGTTTGCAATGTTACCCAAATATCCCTGAATTTCATTGCTTTTCACCGCAATGTTGCTGTCCAAATCATGCCCCAATGCATCCAATTGACGGCTAATCTGGTTCATTGCGTCCGTAAGTGCGAGTGTCGTTTCTTTAACAATCCGGCGTGCAGTTACGTCCTCCGGGTTTTTGCTCAGATCGGACCAGGATTTATAGAAGTTATCCATCACCGTCCGAAAACCGGTCTCCGATGGCTCGTTAACGATAGCTTCCAGCTTTTCGAGTGTATCTCGCTGAATGGACCAACTCCCGAAGTTGGTATTTTCATTACGATACTGATCGTCCAGAAACTTCTCGCGAATCCGGGTAATGGAGTCGAACTCCACCCCTGTTCCGAGCTGGCCTGGTGTTGTGCTGTGCAGAAATGCAAACGGCTCCATCGGAATGGATGCCTGCATGTTTACTCGCTGGCGTGAGTACCCTTCCGTGTTGGCATTGGCTACGTTATGACCTGTTGTGCTAAGAGCGGTCGTCTGTGCGAACAAACTGCGTTTAGCCGTTTCGATTGAATGAAATGTAGATGTCACCTGGTTTCCCCCTATTTAATCAGGCACGCGTGTCAAACAGACCGATTCGCCCTGGATTGCCGTGCTTATCAGCAGGATGCTGATAAGTTGCATCCTGTTCCGGCCTCGAAGCAAACATGTCCATCGATAGATCAATAAACATTAACGATTGCTCGATCAGCTTTTGATTAAGTTGATTGATATCTTTCAATTCCTGTAAAGTTCCCCCCAGCTTCTTCTGGATCTCAAACAATCGCTGCTTATCAGCCGGGTCAAAGATCAGCTTGGAAATCTCGGTAATATTCAGGTTCAGCATCGATTTGATGCCGCGCTCCTGAAGCAGTTCGTGAACAGCATGCATTCGCTCCGTCTCCAGCGGCTCCTGCTGTTTCATAAACTTGGATTCCTTATTCATGATAGCAATAAGCTGGTCCACATCATTTTGGACGATAACCTCTCGTTTGACCTGACTGAGTGCCAGCATATCACGGTGACTTTGCTCCATCTGCTGTAAAACTGCAATTAATCTGTCCAGTGCTGCCATTACATCATCACCTATTCCTTATCAAAAGACTTAAAATACGGCAGCAGCTTGTCGGCAAGCTTACCGCTGTCTACCTGGTACGTTCCCGAACTGACTTGATCTTTCAGTTCCTGAATCCGCTGCAGCCGTCCTGCATCCTGCGTACGTCCTTGTTCTTCAAGCATCTTCATCGCCTCCGGAGAAATGGATACCTCATCCTTGCGGCGGCTTTTCTTGGTTTCAGCCTGCTGATTGGATTCAACATTCCTCTGATATGAATTGATGGCTCCAATTCGACTCGGTTCATTGATTTTCATTCGATATGCACTTCCTTTCAGATATAATGGGATGATTTACGTTTTTCTTTCTTTATCTTTATGTGGTTAAAAATGAGTAGGATAATAAAAAAAACCGATAATCTTTAATAAGTTTATCGGTACGTTCCAAAACATTTGTTATAGCATTATTCGTATTTAAGACCACGTTCCTATTAATCCCGTAGTTTGTCGACAGCATTGTAGGTTCGTCCGCCTAATTGGTTGTTCTCCTTCTGACCTACTTCACGAGCAGCGCTGGCCAAGTCTTTGGTTAACCGGGTACGGCAGGAATCGCACATATGACCTTCCCGAATCAGCATTCCGCACACTTCACAAGGATACATCATATTCGGGGCGTTTTCGATGGAAATACGTCCCTCCCGAATAAACTTGGTGATCGTCTTGATTGAGACTTCTGTCGCATCGGACAACTGCTGTATGTTAGCGCCCTTATTCTCGCGCAGATATTCTACACAGATCTGGTATTCCTGCTCCATCTCCTTGATACAGTTCGAGCATACATCACGAAAATTCAATGCATACAGTCTGCCGCAGCGAGGACAATTCCCTAGATTCATCGCTAAAACTCCCCTCTCAAACTCCCTTTTCCGAGCATCTAATACCTATAGATTACCTTATATTCTCATATGAAGTCCATATATTATTTGCGAATATCAAATGCAGCAGATTGCGTATATACGCAATCGATTTCAAAATCCAAACCCTACAATTGGACAAGGTTATCTTGTCTTAAACTATATTTTTGCGAAAATATTTTCCTCCTCCACGCTGTTGGATTAATAAAAGCAGCAGCAGATTAGGAACGAGCTAACGTTAAGGTGTAAATTTCTACTGGAATACCTGCGCAGCCCGCTGCCTGTAGAATAACGTGTCCGCACGCATCCAATGTACTGCCTGTCGTGTATATGTCATCGATTAAGAGTAATTGTACAGGTTTGCTGCGGTTAATCGGGTGGTTTGATGAATCAAGATCGGGGACCCTGCCATTCTTCGCAAGAAACTTCAGATTGTTCTCCTGTTCGTTTAAATGTTTCTGAGTATGAGTATTCTGGCGGCCTTGATTGTTCCACAGTTCTTCAATACGACGTATTCCTCCGAGCTTGATGGAAAATGCGTGCTTCATCGTTTCGAAGCGCTCAGCGCGAGATTTGAAGCTCTGCTTGGCGGTGTTGATCTGACGCTGCAGCAGATCAACGACGGGCAGACGAGCGGCGGCGGCAAGCCCGGCTGCCAGCTGCTCCGCCTGATTAAAGCCGCGCTCGGCCAAGCGCTCGCCGCTCACGGGAATATACGTGACCGCATCCGGACGCCATGGCGGCTTACGGGTTTCTTTTTCATACAGCCTCGTCAGTTCTTCACTCATTGCCTGAAAGCTCTGAATCAGCAGTGCCGTCAGCAGCGGGGCATAGCGCTCATGGCCTCGGAATTTGTACATACTAATCCATTCCTTCATTAGATCGTTGTACTGTACGGCGCTTCGATTGCAGATGAAGGAGCGGTGCTGCATATGCGGGCGTACACAGTCCGGGCATCCCACGCCGCGCCCACAGCGCTGACATCGGATCACACCAATCCATGGAATCTGCTTCACACAGCGCGGACATATCCCCGGATAACGTGAGGACAAGACTGCACGGGTCCCGCAAGTCAGACAGGATGATCCGGGCGGGCCAAGCAGTTGGTGAAGATGTCCGGTCAGATGCTGGACACGTTCAAAAACCTGGGAGATGTAATTAAGCATGATGCGTTTCTCCTTTCTTAATGCTGCAGACATTGCACAGCTGAGGTTATGTAGTAACTGCTAAGTGAGGAACTGTAATCGTTCTGACTGGCAACGGATACAGGCGGGAATGATCGATCGTTCGTACAAAAAAGTTCTTTTCTTTTATAGCGAGTACGATCAGACGAAGAACCATACAGCAAGTGTAATTAGACTCAGCCGTATTGGAACGATGTAACGGTGGTTATTTAGTCCCTGGCGGATGCAGGTAACCTTTGCGGCGAGCTATCGTATTCATTTTGCGAATCTGGCTTACGGCTTTGACTTGAGCACGTGTGCGGCGGAATGCAGCGAATATGACACGGCCTGCGGGATCATCTTTGGAGCGTCCTGCCCGGCCTGCCATCTGTACGAGAGAAGCCTCGTCGAACAGTCCGTTATCTGCATCCAGAATAAACACATCGCTGCGCGGAATCGTCACGCCGCGCTCCAGAATCGTGGTGGTGACGAGCAGACGAATGGAGCGTTCCCGAAAAGCGATAACTTTGGCGGCCCGCTCCGCGTCCTGCGAAGATGTTCCCTCAATTGAGATTTTCGGGAAGGTGCGTCTCATCAGGTTCACAAACGCCTCGATCTGGGCGATGCGTGTTACAAAAACAAACACCTGTGCATCACGCTGTAATGAAGCTCTAATGCTGCTTACAATGGCGGCTGGAAGCTGTCTGCGCTTGATGCACTGAGCGACAGTAGGCATGCTGATCAGTTTCGGTACAGGTAGCGGATGCCGATGGAATCGCACCGGCACTTTGGCATGCGCAAGTTTCCCCTGAGCGGCTTCCCGCTGTAACCGGGTCGGCGGCGTAGCGGATAAATAGATGAAATTGCCGTCCGGTCTACAGCACGACGCAGCCGCATGAGCCAGCATGGGATCGTTATGGTAAGGAAAGGCATCAAGCTCATCGATGATCACCAGATCAAACCCCTGATAAAAACGCATAAGCTGGTGTGTGGTCGCCAGCGTGAGCTGTGCGTCTTTCCAGCGCTCCGAACTCCCGCCATAGAGCGTGGCGAGCGAGGTGTCCGGGAAAGCTTTGGCAAGGCGCGGAGCCAGCTCCAGCACGACATCCCGGCGCGGTGTAGCGACCAGTGCTCGTCCTCCTTGATCCAGAGTATGCTGGATCAGTGGGAAGATCATCTCGGTCTTGCCGGCCCCGGTCACGGCCCAGAGCAAGAACCGCCCCGGCCCATCCCCTGCGGGCGGCCGGGCCAAAAACGCGAGCGCCGCGCCTGCTGCCGCGCGCTGCGCTGCGCTCAGCCCCCACCGGGCGAGTCCGCCGCCGGTGGGGGCCAGGGCCGTGCCCCGCGGTGCTTCGCCGCGTGCGGGCACGGCCCCCTGCGCTCGCACTGCGCGGCCGGCGGCCGCACAGGCACGGCGCGCGCCCCAGCGCGAGGCAGGCCTCGCAGTAGGCGCACGCCGCCAGGCCGCAGGCAGCGCAGGACACGCGCTGCCTGGCTTCGCTGCCACAGCGGTGGCAGCGGGGCGCGCTTCGCGCGCGGCCGAGCCACGCGAGCCGGCGGCGCGGGGCAGGCCCTTCGAGGGCGGCTGTCAGCTGCAGCCGCCCATGCAGGCACGCGAGCTGCGCAGCCGCGTGCCAGCCCCCTGGCGGCATGGCGGGCTCCGCCGCCAGCAGCGCCTCAGCTTCGGCCGCCAGCAATTGGCGGCTGTGCATGCGCTCAGACAGCAGAGCTGCGCACTGCTCCAGCTGAGCCCAATGCTCGGCGGGATAGGGCTCCGGCATTCCGCCCACGCGATCTGCTCGCGCAGCTCCAGTTCCGCTTACATCCTCGCTCTTTCCTTGATATTCATTTCCGCCCCCAATTCCATTCGTATCTTCATTCCTATTCGGACTTGCCGTTCTTCCTTCACTCCGACTGAATCTCGTCCTTCCTCTTCGTCCTTTATCGCCTCTTTCACTTCTATTCCAATTCCCCGCTCCACCCTGCTCTGCCAACGTTTTTCTAGCCTCGGTCTCACCCGAAGCCTGCTCGTATAAGCCCAGCTTCGCATCCATGTAACTCTCCCATGCTTCCCTCCGCCACTGATCCATGCCGCGCAATTCCACAAACTGATCCATCAACCACGAAGCCTGACTTAACGGCAGCTGCATACTTAATACATGCCACTGCTGGACAAGCTGTCCACTTACACCCCCAAGCCACCACATCACATCCACCCGAATGTCGATTGACATTACCATGCGCCACTCCCCACCTGTCCTGCACACATATAACGCAGCCTGCATCGCTCTAATTCCTCCCTTGTTCATATCTAGAAACGCAAAAAAAAGCACATCCTAACCGGCATCTTCGCCGGAGCATGTGCTTCATGTCCATTGTTCGTTGTACGTTTCATCATTATACTTCTGTCCTAAGTGTAACGATATTAATAGTCCAGCATAATTCACTATTTTCCAACCCAAATCCGCGGTAACTGGTTTGGACCTGATTCCATATAGATCGCTTCTCCCGGCTGCAGTACCTGTCCATTCACTTCGAACGTAAACGTCGTTTCGGGCGAAGTACCATACACATCGGGAACATTGTCTTCTTGCATATACAAGTCTATTCCATCCAAATTTAAATCATGATCCATCTGATCGTTAACACCACACTTGATCACTTCGTTTATACCAAGACCATCTTCTGATGAATGAAACAGTTCAACCTTACTAGATGGGGTTCCTTCGGCAGCTGCTCGATTAATACCTAAGGGCAGTACACAAGCCAACAATACCAACAGCAGCAATCCTCGTATATGTACCGGGTTCATCTTATATTCCCTTTCCTGAACCTTTTCTCGTAAAAAATAATTCGTTTTGCACAGCGCTTTCTATCATCCTGAAATATGCATAAAAAATCCATATAAAGCAATTATATGGTCCATTCTCCTCACGGTCAATATTACCTCACCGCGTCTTACGATGCGCTCTCAAAAAATTGGAACTTTTCATTTGTATATGCGCAACTTTTTCCAGTTTTCTCAGTCTATACTTTTAAGTTAAGACTTCTGACTTCAAAAGGCTTGTGCAATTGTCATGCGAAGCGATAAATCCAGTCTTTAACCATAGATTGCAATAAAACCCATATTCAATTTAAAGGCAGACTTGGCTACAATTACAAAAAAAAGACTACAGCATCATGCTGTAATCTTTTCCATAATGAATCGCATATCAACATCTGCATCATAGAATTAAATAACACTTACCTGCATCCAGCTTCATCGCTGGATTTGCGCAGATCAATGAGGCGATAGCCGTCACTGGACTGCACGGCATGTTCAAGTTCTGCTGGCACAGCAGGCAGGTAGGACAGCTCCATGCCCTGTCTTTGCATCATCTTCTCAATAATCGTAATGGTCTCCGTCTGTTGATGATCGGCAACCACCGTTAAGGAGAAGCTCTTCCCACGATATAATAATTCCAGGCAAAGTGCTCGAATAATGCCTTCAATCCGTCCTGCCTGATTGGAAGGAATAAGCAGAATCTGCTCGAAGCCTTCGGACTCCGGGCGGGAAGTATGGCGCTGGTGCATAAGATGAACGGCCATTGCCGCCAGGAAGTATATAAGCAGAATCATAGTCAAATGAGCAACCATGGCAACTGCACCTCCTCGGAAGGTCATGTTCACCCATGGCGAACATCCCTGTATACAGCAGTATATGCTGCATAATCCGAAGGGTTACAGCAAGCCATCCGTCAGCGCTCGCTTTGAACCGATGTTCAGCACACCCTGGCACTTTGTTCATTTGCAGTGATAAAGTCCATCAACCCGCAAACCAATCCAGCTGCTGGAAAGGGTGCGAGTGAACACATTGAACCTGATTAAAACAATTAGAGCGTAACCCAGCCGTATTTGATGGAGTTAATAACAGCTTGTGTACGGTCATCCACTTCCATCTTCTGCAGAATGCTGCTGACATGGTTTTTAACTGTTTTTTCACTGATGAACAAAAACTCACCAATCATTTTATTGCTCTTACCCTCAGCCATCAAACGCAGCACCTCAGCTTCACGGCGTGTCAGCGGGTTATTATCGCCAGCGACGAATTTAACGCCCGCTTCCTTCGAAGTTCCCTCGCTCATTGCACCTGTCTCATTAAGATACGTCATCCGGCGAAGCTGCATAATCAGTTTGCCAGTAACTTTAGGATGAATAAATGCATGCCCTTCATGAACCGAACGAATCGCGTTGATCAGAGACTCTGCTTCCATATCCTTCAGCAGATATCCGTTTGCTCCTTTACGGAGTGTTTCGAATACATAGCTTTCATCATCATGAATAGACAAAATAATAACCTTCACATCCGGGAACAGCTCGCGCAGCTTCTCGGTCGCTTCAACCCCGTTCTCTACAGGCATATTGATGTCCATCAGAACGATGTCCGGTTTCTCCTGGTTACAGAATTCGAGCACCTGAATGCCATCGCCGCACTCGCCGATGACCTCAATGTCGTCCTCCATATTTAGAATGCGTTTCAATCCTTCTCGGAACAGCTGATGATCATCAGCCAAAAGAACTTTAATTGATGTTTTTCCAGTATCACGGTTTTCCATCCTGCTACTCCTTTCCCTTATCCACGTTTGTCGGGATATGAATGACTATTTTGGTTCCCTGATTCTCTGCGGATTCAATCTCTATTCTTCCTTCTAACAGTTCAACCCGTTCTCTCATCCCGATCAGACCGAAGTGGTTGTGATCCTTGCTTTTCTTGGCAAGAAGCTCCGGTTTGAACCCAAGCCCATTGTCCTGAACCACAATCTTGACGAGCTGAGCCTGGTATGTAATTTCTACGACAACATACGTGGGATAAGCATGCTTGGCAGCATTAGACAGACCTTCCTGCACGAGACGATAGATTGCAGCCTCCATTGCAGAAGAGAGACGATGTTCCTTGCCTCTTGTTTCAAAAAGCGACCGGATTTTTGTTTTTACTTCAAAATCCTGCACATACTTGCGAAGCGTTGGGATCAATCCCAGATCATCCAGTGCCATAGGACGCAGATTAAAAATAACTTTTCTCATTTCTTCAAGACTGGAACGAACCTGGCCTTTCAAATCTACTATTTCGGCCTGGACCATCTTAAAATCCTGCTTAATGAGCATTCTTTCTACAATTTCCGTCCTAAGCACTAGATTGGCAAGCATCTGCGCAGGCCCGTCATGAATCTCACGAGCAATACGTTTCCGCTCTTCCTCCTGGGCCAGAATAATTTTCAAACCAATCATTTGTCGATTCTTGGCAGACTCGATAATCCGGGTCACTTGACCCAGCTCGCCTGACAAGTATTCTAGCACAACACCCATCTGCGAACCAATGGTCTCGGCACGCTCCACAGAAGCCTCCACATTTTTGGCACGCTTCTGCAGATCATCCCGGCGGGCCTTTAGATACATTTCCTTCTCACGATAAATCATCAGATCCAGCTGCAGCTGTGTCGCTTTTTCATATGCCTGCTTGATATCATGCTCCGAATAACGGACAAAGTCGCGGCTAACTTCCGTCAGCCGGATTCGGGAACGGCGGTAATTCAGCTCCAATTGATCTACTTTCTCGATCGTTTCCGCCGTTTCCTTCAGCACCGACTTCAACTCCTCGTTGAGTGTTTTCAGCTCATCGCGAGTAGAGTCCATGATTTCGAACATTTGATATTTGCTGTTTTCCATGACTTGTATGGCGTTTTTTATGACGCGGTCTATGGCATCGGCTTGTAAATCCACGTTTGTTCGACTCCATTTCTATCGTTTCCGGTATATATCATACCATATCACGATGAGATGGTAACGGTCTTCGTGTTCTGTTCCCATTTTACAGACAGCCCGAGCTGCTCGGAAACGAGTCGGAGAGGGACTAAAGTCCTACCACCACTTACGTATGGTGCAACAGATGCGCTCTGTCTTTTACCATTCAGAACATATTCTTTCTGACCTACCACCAGATCGATCAGCTTGCTGCCGCGAAGGACAGTAATTCGTTGATTTTTGCTGTCCCAGCCCGCCTGTCCGCCAAAAGCGTCCAGCACGTGCTTGATCGGCACATACGTCGTTCCATTTTTGATAACCGGTGCGGCATCGATTGTTTTATTCGTTCCATTCACCTTCATGGACTTCTGTCCAAGCACAAGTGAAGCTGTACCTGTAGGCAGCCCAACTTCGCTGGATTTGGAAGGCATTGTGAAGGCAATGTTATCAAACGCAACCGTCCCTGTCATTGCACGCTCATCCTGTCCATCTTCCACGTTAACTACGTATACACGCTTCAGCTTAGCAGGATATGCCATGTTCAGTCCATTCAGGTCTACGCTGACCTTCTTCCATCCATTCCAGTCAATCGCTTTGGCCAGATCGGCATATACCGTTTTGCCTTTAGCATCCGTGAATTCTGCACGGAGCCAGTTCAAGCTCTTGTCACCCATCACATCCATCGACATGGATGTAGCTGCTGCAGATACATCTCTGCCTGCTGAACCATTCAGTTGGGCATAAGCATACATTTTACCCGTTCCACCTGTCATATCGTAGCTGAGCTGCAGCACTTTGGAGCCAGCCTTATCTCCGGTTCCTGCCGTGACTGCTGCTGATCCGGTTACCCCGGCCGCATTCGTTGTGAAGTTAATCGGATAGTTCACGTTCTCAAAATTTTCCCAGATCGTTTCGCTGGCAGCCGCAGACAAGACTACAACCGTGCTGTAACCATCATAACGACCAATCGCATAACCAACCTGTGCTCCGTCATTAACAGACGATACCGTTAACTGGTCTCCTGACACTTTACCTTTAAATCCGACAAATTCCCAAGTCAGAGAGTCTGCTGGTACCGTTACGCTTTGTCCGCTCTTCGTCGTAGCCGTAACCGGGATCGAGACAGTTGTGCCCGGCTGGAGCGAGCCCAGACCTGATCCGGCTGTCAGAGAAGCCAGCTCACTGCCGCCCAATACCGTTACTTTAATGGAAGAGGAAGCACCGCTGCTTGTTGCCGTCAGCGTTACTGTACCCGGTTTCACTCCTTTGACCGTTCCATTGCTGACACTCACGATGCCGTTATTGCTGGATTTCCAGGTCAACGGAATATTGCCTGTAGCGATCGGGTTGTAGTAGGTGTCATACCCTTTCGCGGAGTATTTGCCTTCCTGACCTGCAAGCAGCGTTTGACTGCCGCTTACCGCGAAACCTTTCAGCTTGCCTTCAGGCGCCGTTGAGAACACGCCGAGTGTGTTGACCACTTGACGCTGCTCTGTACCGTACTCCGTATTAAAGGTCAGACTCGCCGCTTGTTCACCCAGCGGACGCGTAACCATCGTCGTGGATCCGCCGCCATCCAGATTCATGCCTTTCCATATGCCTATGCTTGTCATAAATGACTGCAGTTCGATCAAAGACATGCCGCTGCTGTTTCCGTTCTTCTCCGCTGCAATGATGTATACATAACGGCCATCCTGAGAGTATCCTACCGCTGTTCTGGCACGAACCCCCCCAATGCCGGAAGAAGCAATATTGCGAGAGAACGGAGTAGATTGGCCCCCGTTTACCAGAATGGTATGACCACCGATCATCATCTCCAGATTGCTTGGGTCAACCGTCTGGCCTGTCGTTTTGGCAACAAGCTTGTAGTCAGCTCCCAGGGTCTGCCCAACAGACAAATGGCTCATAACCCAGGCTGCCGCTGTCCCGTGCGAACGCAGAATGTAGCCGTCCTTCGGCACAGTCATATTCAATGCTTTTTTATCCGAAATCTGCGTGATCACACCATTCTGTACAAGCACCTCCGTCGGCGTGGTGGAAGGATCATTCGGACGTTTGGTCGACGTCCATGCAGGTGTATAAATATACATGGAGTTGGCATGGCTGTATGTACCCGATCCCGTTTCAACCGTATAGTCCTCCTTATTTATCCCACGCAGAGCAAACGTTGAACCATCCTGTGCTTTCACGGTGCCGTCAAAGGAATATTCGTCGATCATCGGCTTGCCATCCTTGGTTACGGTCAGGGCATACATCCCCTTCAGCTCGGAAGGCGTGGACACTAAAACACCGTCAGAGACCTGCCCGCCAATTGGAGACAATTCCCCCGATACGTTAAAATAATCCCCGTTCACGGCAGCCACCGCGCCGTTTTCCTTCGCCATACTGCCTGTGCTCTGTTTGCTGTTTAATTTGCCGCCTTTACCTGTCATTACATCCAGCTTAACGTACGGATTTTGCAGATCCACCTGCACAACATCTGCGAGCACGTTCACCTTCGAACCTGAACGTGTTGTCGTATATCTGTATTTCATGAGCTTCGCACCCGAAGTCAGAATCTCTTCACTCAATTTGCTTGTATTCGTTGACGCCGCGGCCGCTGTAGATTGCCATGAAGTCCCTGACCACATCTGTCCGCCTGCACTCATTACAGGTGCGATCCAGATTACACCTGCCAGCGTTACAATTGCCCATTTTCTAGCCTTACTGTGCTTAACGTCTTCCAGCTGTTTCCCATGTTTCCCCAGCATGTTTGAAACGTCTCTCCCATCTTGTATATGAATCTTAGACATCCCACATATAATGCCATATGGCAGTACATCGAGTGATCCCTAGTATACTCTTCTATTAATAGACTGTTTTTAGCAGAAAAAGTTACGCCGTAAGCCAAGAATGAGGCATAAATTGGTTAAACTTTTCTAACTGTGCCTGCAATTTTTCTACAGATGTTCTATCCAAATCTACTAAAAAAGGACGCCTCAAGAATTACATTCCTGAAGCGTCCTTTCAATCTAAACGATTATAACGATGGATTAACGTCATGATATCTATAAAGATTACATTGAAAAACTACAAGCTTACAAGTATCCCAGTTTATCGAGAACCCGTTTCAGCATCACTGCTGCCTGGGCACGACTTGCATTGCCCTGCGGAACAAATGTGCTGCCTGTCATTCCTTGAATGATTCCCGCTTGTACTGCTTTGGCAACGGATTCTTTGGATTGGATCTTTTTATGATCCTTGAACTTGGACAGTGCTGCATTCGTCGAAGATTGCAGGGATACCGTCTGACCGCCGTAATTCATGGCACGAACCATCATAATGGCCATCTGTTCACGCGTTATCGCACGATCCGGCTTGAACGTCCCATCGGTATTCCCAGTAATTATTCCAGCTTCTGCTGCCGCACCGATGTAAGCACTCGTGATGCTCCCGCTTCGAATATCCCGGAAGCGGCTGGCTGCGGTTGGTTCGGCCTTCAGCCCTAACCCTCTGGCTACCAGCTCGGCGAACTCTGCACGTGTGATGTTCTCATTAGGTCCATAATAGGAACCATTCGGTGCACTAATAATCCATTTAGCAGAGAGTTCTTTAATAACCGCTGCGGCCCAGTGGGATGCTGTATCCCTATAATTAACGACATGACTTACAGGTACAATTGTCTGATTGCCATTTAGCTGACCTTTAATAATGAAGCCATCAGCTGTGTTTTTGAACGAACTTGGTACATTGGATAAACCTGAAGTAACAGGATCGACATACGTAAATCCAGCTGTAATGGTAGGTGCATCTGTCGATATTTTCATAGAAATTTGGCTTTTTATATCTATCTCCATGCGCTGATTGCTGCTTGCGTTAAAAGCAAACATGTACACTTCTGTCGTATTCCCTAACTTTTGTGCGCCTGAGTTTATAAGCATTCCATCCATCGTACCTGACGTTAGTACAGGAACAGTTTCAAGCTGCACATAGAATGCCGGTTCCTTCGAACCTGAAGAACCACTTGTACTGGTCGACATCATTGTATTGGCACCAAACGTTCCTATGCTCCGTTTCATAGATTCCAGATCCAGATTAGATAACGGTACTGTCCAGAGACGATCACCGTATTTCACACCTACAATACCTTTGGGATAACTTGCTGCGATCTGTGTCAGAGCATTCAATGGGAAACCAACATACGCAGAAGATTCACTGTCTGGAACTTCAAACACAACAGGCAGATTTAATTTACCTGCTGTCGAGGCATATTCAAAGGACTGGATTAACTTCACTCCATCCACATTAAACTGACGAGTCGAACGGTTATTCCCCGACATTGCAGCATCAGAAGATGCCGTGCTGTTATTCATCACAAGCAGTGCCTGGCCGTAACTGGATGCATCCAGCTCGTTCAGCCACACCGGACGTCCACTCGTCTGGTTATTTACAGGTACGTTTGTCCCCGGCTGCTGCAGTGTGAGCGGTCCAAACGCAGGCACGGTTGTATTGGATGCATCTCGCAGCGGTACAGCTCCAGGCATATAACTAATCGTGCCCGTAGGATTCTCGTTTCCTGTATTCATAGACAGATCTAATTTTAATGTCACTACAGATCCTGAAGCTGATGCTGACAGCAATTTAGCACTGGCATTGCTGAGCAGCACGCTGAACTGCGCTAACGTCAGTGACGCTTCAGGCTGAATGGCCTCACGGAACCGAATCTGGATCGTATCGCCCTGGATGACAGCCGACAGAACTCTGCCGTTACCGTACGTATACGCGACTGGCGTCATGTTAAGATAACCTGCCGGGTTGCTGTTCAGATCGGTTAACCGCAGTGCTCCAGGCACATACGATAACGTTACGTTTTGTGTATCTTTGACCGCTGAGGCAAGTGTCAGCGTAACCAGATCATCTTCGATCTCGGATTGATTGACAAAAACAGGCTTCCCGTCAACCAGCACGGAATACTGGCTGTTCTGCGGTTTGTTACCCGGATTCAGCGGTTCATTGTACCGCATCCACAGCTTGTTTCCACTCACCTCCGCGCCTTTTAATTCAGGCGGCTTGGTATCAATCGTATTGCGGACATAGAAGCCGGCAAATCCGGCCAAGGCTTGTCCACGGCTGTCTTTTACAGGCCATGAACCTGGTGTATAAGAGACACGAACGACCTCTCCATCCGTAATCGAACGGCTCAGATTCAGGGTTACCACCGAGCTGCTGTTCACAGAGATGCTGTTCACCCCGACAGCGAGCTGGTCAGAAGTTACACTGAACTGCCTAGCCGCATCACTGGATGTAACGTACACCGTCTCAGGATAATACAATGTGATTGTACTGAAGTACACGCTTCCTTCCCGCGGCTTGGACATCACGGAATCCATTCCGTTATCTACATCACGTGCACCAAAGGCTGCGGCCGCATTGTTAGACTGATCGGTAACCCGGCTGCTTGTTCCCGGTGTATAAGCAATACGAACGACCTGTCCTGCGGCTACGCCGGTATCCAGAACGACATACACACTGTCACCCGAGATGTAGGTGTAGCTGATACTTCGTTTCTCTCCATTGACAGTTACGGCATACGTGCTGCTGAGCGGGTTAGTGCTGGACAACCACTTGTCGTAAGTCAGACGAATAGTGTTATTGCTGTGCATGCTCGCACTTTTCAGAGCTGGGGGAGTTGTATCTTTGCTCAGTGTTTTGAATCCCCATGAAGTCGAACCATTCAGCCCTGTGAACATGTTACCTGCTTTATCGCGGTAGGCATTGGCAGGCAGGTCAACCACATAATTCGTATTGCTCTCCAGCTCGCTTGTTGGCGTAATAATCAGCTGTCTGCTGTTTGAACTATTAAACACCGTTCTGGTGGAGACAACTGCACCATTGGATTTCTTAAGCACAGGCTCTTTGAAGTAATTGGTGTCGAGCTCTTTGCTGAAGGTCACACTCAAACTCCCGGATAGAGGTACATTGGTTGTACCATTTGGAGGAGTCGTTGAGGAAACGATAAGTGCAGTCGGATCAGAGATGATGTTGAATCCCCAGACATTGCCGCTGATGCCGCTGACATCGTTCTGATCTGCATCTCGCAGATAACCTTCAGGCATGATGACATAATATGTAGTATTGCTGTTCCAATCCTTCATGGGATCAATGGTAATGGTTCTTGTCCCCAAACCAGTCACCCGAGGTGCGCCTGCATCGACAGCAATCTCCTCAAATATCGTTCCGCCAACCCGGCCTTGATAGATGGTCATTTTTCCTTTACCTGCTGTAACAGGTTTATCAAATGTCATCACGATATTGGTGGATGGGGCCATAATTGCTGCGTTCTCAGGAACCTTGCTGACCATTGCAGCTGAGCCTAAACCTTGTGTACTGAACGTCCACTCTTTTTTGAGCAGGCCCGCAAAGGGCGTATTGTCTTCCGAGTAGACTAGTGATTTATTGTCCATTTCAACGTAATAGGTTGCTCCTGGAAGAGCTTTGTTAAGCGTGATATTTACACGATACCCACTGACCGAAGAATCGGTACCTGCTCCACTGTCAGGCGTGGAAGGATCGGTAATAGGCAGCTTCGGATCAATGGTGACTTGACTGCCGGACACGGGCACAGAGTCCACAATGGAATTATCATCCAACCTTCTCACCGTTATTACACTCTGTGTTGAATCTGCTTTCTTGACCGGTTTCACAAAATCAATAATAAGCGGGGCCGATGTATCTACGTTCGCCGCTTTTACCGCTGGCACCGTATCTTTGATACCCATTGCAAGTAACTCGCTGGATGCATATGTACGTGCCTCCGCTCCATTCCAGCCGGTAAGCCAGCCTTGAGCTGTTAAAAGTACAATCAACAATCCCAACATGCTCTTTTGGGCTATTTTCCTCATGTTCACTGACGTTCCCCCTTATTCCCATGACTTCTTATGTCTGAATACAGACCTCTTTATGTATTTCGGTTTCAAAAGGAATAACTGTTAGTTATTTGGGTTAATTTACCATAAAACTTTTGTACAAATCCAATATACTGCTGACAGCTAATTTTGCCTTGTCTGCTCGCAAAAAAGCTCCTGATTCCTGAATGGAACCAAGAGCTATAATTTTGCTGAACATATGAGAACCTACTTACAGACCTGCTTGGGATTTCAGCAGTTCTGCCTTGTCGATTTGTTCCCAAGGAACATCGAGGTCTGTACGACCAAAGTGGCCGTAAGCAGCCGTTTGTTTGTAAATCGGACGACGCAGATCAAGCATACGAATGATGCCAGCTGGACGAAGGTCGAAGTTATTGCGTACCAGCTCCACCAGCTTCTCTTCGCTGACTTTGCCTGTTCCGTACGTATCCACGTTAATGGATACCGGATTGGCCACACCAATGGCGTATGCAAGCTGGATCTCCACTTTGTCAGCCAGACCCGCAGCCACCAGGTTCTTCGCGACATAACGTGCCGCGTAAGCTGCAGAACGGTCTACCTTTGTTGGATCTTTACCCGAGAACGCACCTCCACCGTGACGTGCATAACCACCATATGTATCTACGATAATTTTACGCCCAGTCAGACCTGCATCTCCTTGAGGTCCACCAATCACGAAACGCCCCGTCGGGTTAATAAAATATTTTGTCTGCTCGTCCAGCAGTTCAGCTGGAACAACAGGCAGGATTACATGCTCTTTGATGTCCTTCTGGATTTGTTCCAGTGTTGTCTCTTCCGCATGCTGCGTGGACACAACGATCGTATCAACACGTACCGGCTTGTCACCATCGTACTCGATAGTCACTTGTGTTTTACCATCCGGACGCAGGTAATCAAGCATACCGTTCTTGCGCACTTCCGCCAGGCGGCGAGCGATACGGTGGGACAATGCGATTGGCAGCGGCATCAGCTCTGGTGTCTCGTTCGTTGCAAAACCAAACATCAGACCTTGGTCACCTGCACCAATGTTCTCTGTTTCGCGTGCCATTTGTTCAGGATCACGATGCTCCAGAGCGGCATTGACACCCTGCGCGATATCAGCGGACTGTTCATTGAGTGACGTCAGCACCGCACATGTATTATAATCAAAACCGTATTTAGCACGTGTGTACCCGATTTCCTTCACCGTGTTGCGTACGATGGCTGGAATGTCCACATATTCAGACGCGGAGCTGATCTCGCCAATAACAAGCACAAGGCCCGTTGCTACCGAAACTTCGCACGCCACACGAGCGTTAGGATCGTTCGCAAGAAACGCGTCCAAAACAGCGTCCGAGATTTGATCGCAGATTTTATCCGGATGTCCTTCGGTTACAGACTCTGATGTAAAAAGATGTCGGCCTTTAATAGACATGAAGTTTCAACCTCCCATAACTATAGTATGGCGATTGCCCGAACAAAACATAACGGCGATTCGTTCACTATACCCTCGAAGTGGATTAACAGTATTAAAAAGGTTACTGATCTACATTTACGAAGATAAGGATTTTTCAGGTAATTGCCTTAACAAAAAATCAACCTTTCCCTAGTGGAAAAGGCTGCATACCTCAAATGTCATCTTATCGTATTTGTCAAGTCGTGTCAATTCAGGTCACGTTACGTATGAGTTCTACAAGTGCAGTTCTGCCTGACGAATCAAGCGTTTGGTAATCTCTCCACCGACCGATCCATTCTCCCGTGAAGTGAGATGTCCCCAGCCTTTATACTGCCCATAAGAGTGATCACTCATCTCGCCAAGCTCCCCTCCGAACTCCGTATCTGCACCTGCCAGACCTCCGCGGCCGCCATATCCTACATTCAGCCCAAACTCGGCAGCAATCTCATACTTCATCTGGTCGAGCATTTGACGACTTTCCGGTACGACCTTCCGATTACTTCTAGCCATCGTTCCTGCACCTCCGCTTAATGGATTGTCTACAGGTATAGCGTGGGCAGGAACAGGCCTGGCTAGCCGTATTAATGTTTGTTAGAACTGGTTAATCTGAGCAATAACGTACATTAATAATGAATAATTACAGAATAAGCTGCACAACCTATTTTAACGTATATCCACCACGTACCATCACGGTCAGGCTGTATTTGTTACCCTCCAGAACGGTAATGCCGCGTCCATCCTTTGGAAAAGAAAGCAGGTGATTGGTCGGCGCTGCCTGACCATTCGTCAGGTCTACCCCGTCCGTCAGATCGGCTACACCATTCTTACCCTCACTGACGATCACTGCTTTACCGCTGCGTACAATGAACTCCGCGCCGGATTTGCCGAGCAGCTGCTGGCCCGGCTTCACCATAACGATCTCCACGGCATCGGCTGCACCCGATACCAGTGGCGGCAGTCCCGGATCTGTACTTGATCCGCCAGCACTGCCTGTGCCTGCTGATCCATTGCCTGTAGATGTGCCTGCATTTCCCGTGCCGCTGTTTGTATTACTGCCGGCATTACTGCCTGCAGCTGGAAGCTTGCCACCCAAAGCCTGCTGAATCTGCTGATCTACATAACTCTTCGTCACCACCGGGTCATCTGCGGTTCCCGGCTGACTCGTTCCTGCGCCAATCGCTGTATCGTTATATACCGCCCCGACCCATACACCAACACCAATAGCCAGTGCGGCCAGAGACACCTTCATATACGGTTTCATGTGTGAAATGTTCCTCCTCTGGTAATCTATTAACTTTAACTATAGAGAAAAAAGAGCAGGGGGACAAGCAAAACCTCGCTCCCCTGTATGGGAAAGCGAGGTTTATCACTGTCAAAATCATGTTGAAGAAGGGATACGTCCTAGCGATTAGGGTTAGAATTATTGTTATTACCGTTATTGTTTTCTGAACCCTCTTCCGGGAATTCTGGAATGACAGGCTCTTCTTTTGGCAGTTTGGATGTATCGTAGCTGTATGCTTGTTCAGCCAAGCGAATGCGCTGTCCTTCAAATACATCATACAGAGCAACACGATAAGAGCCGCCGCGGATTTTATCAAACACCCTGTCATCAATACTCCAGGTTAACGTTTGGTTAATACCCGTTTTCAGATCAGTAGCCAATGCAAGCTCTTTGTCAAACACTTTACCTGAACCATCCGTTACGGATAGGATGTATTTATGTCCACTTTCGCCGCTGTCTACTGCCTCTTCCTGGGTTAAGGAGTAGATCATCTCGAATTGTACGGATGTACCGCCTGTCAGATAAGCTCTAATATTGGCGCCCGAGAATTTGAACGGATACAGATCGATATCATTCAATGAGGACAGCACTGGCAGTGATTTTGGCTGAATTTCGAAGGAGGTAGCATTAACATAAGCTGTAGCATCGCCTTCTCCTGTAACGAATTTGTTATCTGCGACCCCTTCACCCACAATCAGACGCATATCAGATAACGTTTTGACGCTCTTAGGCACTTTCGCCCAGAAGGTTACAATACTCTTTTGACCCGGCCCCGGAACACGGTTCGCCTGCTTCGCTTCGGCTTTGTAATACATACCATCCGCTGTTTTGTAGTAACCTACCAGCTTGCCCAGCCCATTCTGTCTAAGCGATTTGTTCGTCATCTCAAACTCGGTATATACGATATCGGAAGACGATCCCGGGTAGACGAACGTTCTGCGTACGCCAAGCTCTGTTTCCTTCTCCGAAGTGCCCTGCGTGAAGGATTTCCCTTCAGCGACATAAGCCAGTGGTTGAATCAATCCAGAGGTATTGAGCGTAATCCAGTCATTCGTCTCCGTTTCACTTACTTTTTCCAGCAAGGTCAGTTCCAGACGGCCCATGTTAAGCTCTGACGGAATTTTGGTTAACAGATACGCTTCCGTGACCATACCCGGACCTACCAACTTGCCGCCTTGGGCACGAATCAGCTTGGTATCTCCATCGATACGTGCAGAGTCAATCGTAAACATCGCTTCCAGCTCCGGCAATTGTACCGTCTTCGTAGATGCGTTACGGATGGTCACCTTGGCGGCAATGATATCACTATCCATCCATGGAAGACGCTGCAGGGAACCTACCGATACACCAAAGGTACCTTTGCTGTTTTTGATTACCGTCTCCGTAGTAAGACCGTCCCCACTCGTTACCGATTCAGGAATGGCATAGATACCTACTGGATAGGAAAACTGGAATCCGGCAGCTCCTGTGCTTGTTCCCGTCCCCGTTCCTTCCTTGCTTTCATCTGAAGATGCCGGTGTCATCACCACAAATTTGATTTTGCTGGTATCACCATCTCCTTGAAGCGTGGATGTCAGTTTAATCGTTTTGGTTGATCCCGGTTTTAATTTCAGATCATCCAGGGCTTTGGTTTCGATCGGATACGAAGTACCGTCTTCTGTCCGAATCTCCAAAGCATATTTTGGAATCTTAACTTCTTTCTTGCCTTGATTCTTCAGAACCCACTGCATGGTCAGCTCATATTCCTCATCTTCAGCCCGTACACGAGCAGACTCCAGCAGAGTTGATACGGTCTGTCCATCAATTGAGATCAGATTAGGCTGATTAGCTTCGGTATTCACATTGGTTTGACTCGCTTCAGGAAGCTGCAGGGCGGCGATTGGCAGAGCCGTTTTCTCTTCCCCCTGCTCTTCTACAAGCAGCAGCTCGGATTTCTCCAGCTTCAACGCTGTAGGTAAAGAGGCCATTAAACTTAAAGTTTTGTTGGCCTGAGCCTGAATGCTGATGCCCGTGCTGTCTTTGTCCGGGGTTAACGGATAATTCGTTCCCCCTGGGGCACGCAGAATCCATTTTACATTCGGATTGTCCAGCAGTTTATAACTGATGTTGTTCAGATTCACGCCGATCTTGACATACTGCTTCTTATTTTCGCCCGGGTACACTTTAATACCGGAAACCTTTACCTTTACAGCCGAATCACTAAGACGGACTGTCTTGGTTTTGCCTACGGGTGTTGTGATGCTGTACGAAGCAGGAACAACGAATTTCCCGATGGTACTTTCATAATTCGGCTTGCTGAAATCCCATTTCACAATCAGGAAATTCAGATCGCTCAGCTTCACTTCACGTCCAACCTTCATCACGTACGTCAGATCCACCGTAGAGCCTGGGGATACAGACTTTTTCTCCTGATCCTTTGCGATCAGTTTTGGCGAGAAGCTGGTGCCTCCGCTCGTTTTCACTTTGCTCCAGTAATCCAGCATCATCATCGGTTTACTGTCATTGTTCTTATACGTCAAGGTATACGTCACCGTATTCCCGTCATTCTGAGATAGAATGTTCACATCCGTCAAGGTCACCGTACTGCGAGCCGTGACCTTCACCGGAGGCACATTGGCCAAGGTATGTACGACTTTATTAGCCGCAGCTTTCTTCTTATTCGCTGCCGGTTTATTCGCACTGCTCGAAGCATTTTTACCCGTACTCGCCGGATTTGCCGCAGCCAAAATAGTTCCCCCACTTGAACTGATCAACAACACACTTGATAACAAAGTCGTTATGACCTTTTTATGATCCACTTCCAAACCTCCCATAAGTTGCTTGTTGCTTTATAGTATAAACGTTTGAGAGAGAAAGAAAGTTACGATGTTGTTGGTTTTAGAAATTAAAAAGCCAGAGAACAAAGTTCTCTGGCTTTTTAATCTATTACAAATTATCTAGTGATGTTAACAGTTCCCAAATCAACTGTTTTGTTGTTCAACTTAACTTTAGCAGTTAAAGTACTACCAACAAGATTATCTGTTCCTGCATTAATTGTAAATGCAGTTTTAGCACCATTCAGTGTAGCAGCTACTTTTGTTTCGTTAGCAGTACCTTGATTCAAGATAACCTGACCATCAATTGAATCTACAGCTCTGCTCAGTTGTACTGTAACCAAGCCGTCTACTGCATCATTACCACCATCAAAAGTGAAAGTATCATCAGCTAATGTACCAGTTCCTGCTTTCGCAGTGTATGGAAGAGATGCATTGGTGTTGATTTTAGATTCAACCATAGCCAATGTAGCGTCTTTTTGGACTGTGATAAGAGTACCATCACTGTTGAAAGTTACATCAGTGCCAGCTGTTGCAGCATCATAATCCAATGTTACTGTAGGAAGATTACCAGCATCACCTGGAGTTTTAGCAGTCAAAACCAGAATGTTTTGAGTACCTTCAGCTGTTGCAGTAGTAACACCAGTAGCAGAAGTGAATTTTGCGCTAGTCATCGAAGCACTGTCTACGTTTTGAACAGCAGGAAGAATAGTGTAAACATCAGATTCTCCAGCTACTTTATCAGTATTAACAGCACGGATATACTTAGCATCTTTGCTCACTTGAATAGTAAGATCATTAGTATAAACTTTTGTGAACTCGATTTCTACAGCACCATTTGTGCGAATTACATCACCATTAGAGTTAGTGTAATCAACAACTTTTGCTTTGTAGTCTTCACCAGCTTTAAGAGCAGTAGTATTTTTAACAGATTGATCTCTGATGATGAAATCTGTGCCGATCAAGCTATCAATAGTTGCACTTTGCTCAAGTGTAGTAGTGAAAGGTACTGTGATTTTGTTGTTTACAATACGGAAATCACCACTCCATGACACTTTAGGTGCAACAGCATTGTTAACTGTCAATCTAGTATCCGAAGCCAAGTTAAGTTTACCATTTGAGTAAGTTTCAATACCGTTATTTGCAAACAATACGATGTTTGAAACACCAGTTACATCAGATGATGTTTTCAAAGTCACTTTTTTCTCATCGATAGAAACCGATGATGGATAAACTCCATTGATTTGGAAGTCGCCGATATTAGCAGACGCAATTACTTGGTTGAAAGTAAGCTCAAAAGTTCTAGCATCTTTTTGTACAGCGTCAGTCCATTTCAATTGATTGTTAGCTGCAGACTCAAGCGGTTTAGTATCGACTCCAACAACTTGACCAGTTTTGGATTTCAAACCAGCTGTAGTAATGGATCTAACCGAACCACTAGGACCGAAAGTCACTGCAGTACCATCAATATTGTCTGGGAATTGCAATACTACAGATTTACCACCATTTACTGCGTTAACAGTAACTTCTGCAGGCAAAGCAATGTTTTGAGCATCTGAATTATTCTTCACGAAGCTAACATAATAGTTAGACTTAGCATTGAGAGTAGCCAGATCCATTTCTCTACCGAAATTCAAAGTTACTTTGCGGTTGTTACTGTTGTAATCAACAGAACTAATATTTGGAGTAATACTGTCATTTGCTACGAAAGTACCTTCGTAATCAACCAAAGTATTTCTCAACGCAGTTGTATCTTGAACTCCAGAAATTTTCAAATTGTATGTTCCAGAAGAGAGTGTCAAATCAGAGTAGAAGCTAACATAGAATACTTTGTTAGTTGCATCTGCAGCTACTACATCCTTAACAGGAATAGTATCATTTCCTTTTTTCACAGTGTAGTATTTTTTATCAGCTGCAGAAACAGCTTTATCAAATCTTACTGTCAGCTCTTTAGATCTGTTCACTCCAAATGAAGTTTCGATTACGCGAGGTTGAACCAAGTCAACACTTGCTGTAATTTTGTGTTCTTTCACAGCGTTAACGTTACCGGAATAATCTTTCACTTCTACGAACAAAGTGGACTCATATCCTGGCAGACGGTTAGCCGAAGAGAATTGAACTTCATAAACATTGGAAGCAACTTGAGTTACTGTTCCAGTTTTCTTAGTATCGCCAGACTTCCAATAGAAGCTGTCGTTAGTTACAGAAGCTGGATCGATTTCTTCGTCAAAAGTTACAGTTACTTTTTCCAAAGTAGCGGAGATTTCAGTCACTTTTGGACCTTCAGTATCAGCTACTACAGTGAAATCAGTAGTTGCAGCCAAAGATTTAAGACCAGCGAAATCTTCAACCAAAGAAGTTGTCAGCTTGTGAGCACCTTCAGAAATCGAACCTGTGTAGTCACGCAGGATAACTTCGCGTTGGTTAGGACCCAGTGTTACAGAACCAACAAAAGCTTTGTCATCCAATTGGAAGTTGCTGCTTGTAGGAGCTACAATCGGCTCAGAGAAAGTTACTTTGATAACTTTAGTTCCCAGAGCTTTAACTTCTGTTACTGTAGGCAGAGTGTTGTCAGCAGATGTGAAGGAAACTTCACCTTGTGGCAATACAGTACCCGTAGAAGATTTCACGTTTTTAACAGCTACTTTGTAAGTAGTGCCTTGTGCAAATTTGCTGGATTCGTTCAACAACAGACGAGCTGTTTTACCGTCAGCCAACAAAGTGATGGATTTAATACCTTTAGCGTTGTTATCCACTGTGTAGTTGTTTTTGTCAGTTGCAGTAGCTTTGTCTACTTTACCGTCAAAAGCAACGTCTACTTCTTTCAAGTTAACGGAAGAAGCGGATTGTACTTTAGTTGCAGCTTCTACAACATAAGTAACTTTTTCAGTGAATTGTTTGTCTTTGTAAGTAAACTTCACTTCAGTTTCTTTGTTAGCTTCGAGAGCTTTATCCAAAGTCACTTTTACAGTTTGGCCGTCGCTGATTGTGAAAGTAACGACTTTACCAGCTTCGCTTACTTCGTATTTAGTAACTTTCAGGTTTTGCGC
The DNA here is from genome assembly GCF_038595045.1 of Paenibacillus sp. FSL R7-0652. NCBI lineage: Bacteria > Bacillati > Bacillota > Bacilli > Caryophanales > Paenibacillaceae > Paenibacillus > Paenibacillus sp. FSL R7-0652. The sequence goes on from NZ_CP152001.1 coordinate 5,978,909, forward strand.
TTGGTCAATTGCGTAAGCAGCGCCTACAAGCAATTCACGGGAAGCGTTAGCTTGGAAGTTCAATTTGGAATCAATCAGGCCAGCATTGATTGCTGCTTGAACATAACCTTTAGCCCAACCAGTTGCTGAGTTATCAGCTTCAGCTGGAACTTCCAGTTTCAAAGCGATTGTCAGGACTTTCGCCATTTCTTCGATTGTTACTTTACCGTTGAAGTCAAAGATTTTCTTTTCAACGTTTTTACCTTCCATGATGCCTGCAGCTGTTACTGCTTCGATGAAAGGAGCAGCCCAGTTTTTAGCATTATAGTTTTTGTCTTTGTAAGAATATACACCAGTAACTTCTTTCAATCCAAGCAATTTGGTGATAACTTTTGCAAATTCAGCGCGAGTCATCTCTTTATCCAAACCAGCTGTTCCATTCGGATAGCCAGAGAAAATACCTTTTGCTTTCAATGCATCAAACTGTTGTTGCGGGGAAACTGCTGTATCACCGAATGCTACAGAAGCAAACATTGAGAATGCCATTGCTGTAGACAATGCTACGGATAAAATTTTCTTCATAACCTTTTTTTCTCCTCCTTGGGTGTTCATAACATTTAAATTTTCTTTAATAGGGTCGCTCGTGTTCCTCATATATTGTTGCACCCCCTTTCCAGAGTTCTGAGCAAGTTAATATAAATGATGTCTGTGAGCATATCACAGAAACTTGTAACCTAGTTCAACAATCAGGTCCACACGTAAATAGAGTAGTTTCCTAATCCTACCTACGTATTATACAATGGGTCTTCCGAGTCGTAAAGCAATTTTTTCTAATAAATAGACAAGATTCTTCACGAGGTCATTCTTGGTAAGTTCCCCAATGTTTTTGACTCTACATCTTAAACGCAGTAGATTTCAAAAAGTTGCGCATTCCACAAAAAAAGTTTTGAATTTATTTATGTATTGATGCAGTGCGGGGTCGGGATCAATTCAAAACATATGGAAACCCTTGATACATCAGCACTTTTGAAGATGTTACCTCTGCTTCATTCTGCTGCCAACGTTTATTTATACCCACACTTGATGCGCGTGAAGCGACAAAATCTTCTAAAAGAAAAAAATAAAAAAGCACCCTGTTCAGGATGCTTTCGGAAATAATTCTATGACTTGTCCTATCGAATTTTCATCGCGAGTTCAATAATCTGTGCACGCATCTGCGGATCGCTGTTCAGCTTCAGATACATGTCATCAATCGCAAGTCTATTCTCACGATAGGTTTTCTCGTGCTTCATTGTCGTATGAGACCATTCAATCAGATCATTTTCGGCCAATACAAGATTATTATAGGCATCATGGAAGCCGGTAGCCTTTACGAGCTCTTCCATCACTTCCTGAGAGATCTCCTGTGTCTTGCGTGTATCTTCCAACTTTTTCTCCAAGATGACTGCCTGCTTCTCAAACTGTGTCTTTGCCTTCATGTAGCCCAGCTGGGCCTTCGAATAAATCGGTTTCATTAGCTAACTTCACCCTCTAGATCATTGTGTATTTGTTGCTATTGTATCTTAATCTCTACCAAATTACAAAAATAGTTATTGGAAAAAATTCGTTTCCTTCTATTATAAATGAGTTCTTTGTCAATTCATTAACAGTCAGGAAAAGGACCCGTTCCCTTCGCAAAGGGTACAGGTCCTTTCCAAATTGATTCTTATTAAATCCAGATTAGCTCAAGTTTTTAGGGAATAACTTGGTGCTCTTCTTCAGCAGCTCGACTGCAATCTTGGCTGCTTCTGCACGAGTCAGATTGCCCTTAGGATTGAATTGGAATTGTTTTTTAGTAGATCCTGTAACTGTGACTGGACTACCTTCCATGATTTTAGCTTTAGTTATAGCTTGTACAGATGGACGAGCATAATACTCAATGGAACCCGAATCCTGGAAAGACTTGGCGAGAGTGGATGCCAGCTTGCTGTCATTGGTCGCCAGCTTACTGCTCATCGCTCTTGCAATCATCACTGCCGCCTGCTCACGAGTTATACGATCCTCTACACCAAAGTAACCATCGCTTAACCCTTGAACAATACCCGCACGTGCAGCTGTCTCGATTGCAGCAAAGCTCCAGGCATTTTTCTCTGCTCGTTTAGATACATCGATAAATGTTTGTTTATTCACATCATAATTTAGCGGGATATTCAGACCTTTGACAAGCAGTGTCGCGAATTCTCCACGTGTCGTTTGGTCATCTGCACCAAATTCTCCTGTACGAAGAGCCTTCATAACCCCTTTGGAATACAAAGCGTTCAAGATGTTACGGGCCCATGGGTGGTTCGTAATATCCTGGAAGCTTTTGCTCTGCTTCATTACCTTATAATACCCAAACTCATCAAAAGGAACTGTAATCGTATGTCCTTTCGTATCCACGACACCGCCTATTGGAACCCACTGCTTCTGATCGCTTATATCCGTATAGCGGAACACACTAATGGTTGAACCTACTTCGTCCACAATACTAGGATCATATTGAAGCGTCAGACTTCCTCTTTGCGAAGGAGCAAGAATTCTTGAAGTCGGATATTCCGGGTAATACCCATAGATGGAATATGGCGGGATACCGTCTGTATACGGCAAGTTATTCAGTTCACCAAGCCCACCATTAATCCAGTAGACATTGGAGATCAGAGTAAAGTTGCCTGTATTGTTTGTAGAGCTAAATGCGCTTATTAAGTCTTCACGCAAAGCAATCGCACTTTCTCCACGGACCGTTCTCATATCTCGGTCTATGTTCATTACATTCCCGTAATCATTTTTACGTTCCAGCACACCGTTCAGAGGATCTGCAATACCAAACAAAATTTTGTTGTCAGGATAGAACTTGGTGCCGCCGTCCACTTTAGCCTGAAGAATGGTTCCTTTAGGGAAAGTTAGCGTGAGCCCCTTATTGAACACCGTATACTTGTTAGCTACTTTAGGAGCCATAAATTGACTGTCTACAGTTACTGCTCCTGTATAAAAGACGTTAATTGTTTCATTAATGGTACTTCCGTCTCGCTCAATGGAGATTTTGATTTTATTTTCCTTATCCGGTTTCAGACCAACATAATCATAGATATATCGGTTATTCATATCCGTACGTTTGGCTGCTGGTTTCTTATCAACCAAAACGCGGGATGCACCCTCTGCTTCGATATCGAAACGGATGTAGTTTTTGTTCACGACAATTTTGTCACCAACGGTTGGTTGTGGTGCTACAATCCGGAAAGAAGATGGTTCACGTACAATTTCAAGCCGTTGTGTTGTTCTTGCACCTGTACTATTGATTAACTCGAGTGTGAATACCTGCGTACCTGGTGAGTCAAATTTCAAATTTTTGATCCGCGCGATAAATTGTCTTTCATTACCCGCAAAGTCAAACTTTTTAAGCTGCGGCGCCGGACCCTCTTTATCGAGATCAAGTGTCAATGTTCCCGTCTGATCATGACGGAAAATCAGCTCAGAGCCGAAATAAACATTAGCAACCTGTGCTCCCCCGCCTCGGAAAACCAGATCATACGTATCTTCACTTGTTACATACTTATTTTCCTTAAATGCAAAATCAGGAGTAACCGCGAAGATATTGTTCATTTCTTCAGGGGTATAACTCGTTATCGCCTTCTCATAAAACGGTGCCCGAGCATTCGTAGACTTCGGAACAGCCGTCGGCATGAAGGAGTCAATGGTAGATACATTTTCATCAATAATATAGATTGTGAGTGTTCTTGTAATTATTACTGGTGCACCCTTCTCATCAGCATCAGTAGCCGTGATACGGATGATATTTTGCCCGTAGCCCAATGGGCCATCCTTCGTGATTCCAAGATTAAACTTAAAGCTGTTGCCTGACTCTATAGGGAATCCTGAGGTTGGTTTCTCAACTTTACCGTTCACCTGCAGCTCGGATTTGAAACCATTTTTGGGACCACTACTATCCACATTACGAAAATCCAGATATTTACCAATAACCTCTAATTTTGCAGAGCTATTACCTGAATTAAAACTGAAGGTTTGACCATCCTGCAGGTTCTCGATATAGATTGAACTGCTCGAAGCAAAGCTTACCCAGGCTACATAAGGTAGTTCAGGCGCTTTGGAAGCATCTCCATAGAAGAAGCTGATTTTCTGCTGTCCGCCTGCCATCTTCTCAACTTTATATATCTGCTGATTATCATTGAGCCCTGTATCAGTTCCTGTCACAGCGTCAACTTTAAGGGGTACAGTCAGTGATGGAAGATACTTACCATTAATGGCTGCACCTTTGATATTTTGAGATGACTCGACCAAGATATAGAATGTATCTTCAGAAACTTTAGTGTAATCTGTTTTGTTCAAAAGAACCTTTGAATTAACTGGTCCACTTGTGTAACCAGGCAGATAATAAATATTCGTTATATCTTTACTATCTGTGGAATAGGTAAACTCACCAGTATAACCTGTATTAAATGATCCATACTTGGCAACCACTTTTAACGGCTGGTCTCTGTTTGGTTTGCCTCCTGTAGCTGCGAGGTCAAATTCCCCCACACCTTCAAAAGTAATCATCCGATATTGATAGTCAACCCCATTTGCACCCGTGATAAGGATTTCTTTGCTGGGATCAACTTTCACCGGGTAGGTTTCATTGTTCACTTCAATACCTGCAGCCTCATCAAATGCAGTTGTAGAGTAAGGTACGATAATTTGACCTGACAGTTTAGCAGATGTTCCCGGTGCGGAGAAATTAGCTTGGGTATTCAGAACAGACTTCTTCTCTCCACCTATGCTGATCTGCAGATCTGCAAATGACTGATTTTTGTCAAAATAATATAACGTTCTCTCTACAGTCATTGCACTGGACGGACCCACAATATCAAATACAACTTTGTTCTTCCCGCTTGCAAGCTCCAGTGGTGGAGTAAAAAACTTCTGACTAACATCACTGGTCTGTGTTGGGAAAGCATCCACTTTGGTTCCTCCATTAATGGAGAGAGAAACTCTGGATGCATTTTGCAGCGTCAACCCGAAAGTAACGCTTTTTGTATCAACAACAGTCTCGGATACACCGTTAAGATTGAATTCCTGTCCGTTACCTGTAGTAAAATCAGTTGTAACGGTCATTTTCTCAATTAATGGCGTTTCTTCATATAAAACATAAAATGTATTAGAGCGCTCGACATTGTTTAAACCACGTCCGGTCAATGTTACCTGGTTAAATCCTGGAAACAAATCTAACGTAGCTGTGAACTTGGGAGCAGCCTGAGATCCTGCATCAGCTATTACACTACCCGTTCTTGTGCGGCCGGCATCAACCGTCCATTTCGTATTGCTGCTGTTTAACGTTAGCTGCTCAACAGACGCTCTCATGTTCTCGGTACTAACTCCTGAAAACGTTCCTGTAACCGTGATCTTTGCATCCTTGGTTACAAAAGCTTTATCTCTAGTTAGAAATACTTTGCCAGCATTAGCTGAATCAATAGTAAGATCAGACGTGTCTCGCAAAGTTTTCAAATCAGGTATGAAATAAGAAGCTGTGCTTGGTATATCCTCATCAGCTGCTGAAGCAACGGCGCCACCGAATAGACCTTGTGGGAACAACGAGAGCACCATGGTGACCAACATGATCCAAACCAATGGCCGTTTCTTTTGTTGCATTACGTATCATCTCTCCTCTTTTTAAGTCAGTTACCATTGTTTATCGGCAAAAAGGTTCCAATTATTTAGTAAAAATCTCAAAAAAAACAAAAAAAAACCTTATCCATGAACGGGATAAGGTCAGGGTCTGTAATATATTCTACAATAGCGGGAATCCATATAATTTGCTTTAAGATTTCGAGCGGGTCTGCGGGTTCAGCTTCACGCGCATACGCATCAGGAAGTTGATCACCGGTTTTCTGGTTTTGCTTACAAGTCCGATGACCTCCGCACCAACCTGCAGGAAGAACATCATAATACAGATGACAACAAAGGTTACCCAGTTGGCTTCAAACATGGCTGCCGAAGACTGGATAATGGCCAGCACACCGAAGAATGCGGCAATACCGTAGATGATCAGTACGGTCTGACGGTGACTGAATCCAAGTTCACGCAGGCAGTGATGCAGGTGACCTTTATCCGGTGAGAAAATCGGCTTCCGCTGCACTGCACGACGGATAATGGCGAACAGCGTATCCGAGAGCGGTACACCAATAATGATCAGCGGTGTAATGAAGGACACGACTGCAATTTGTTTGAATCCGAGCATCGAAAGCATCGCCAGCGAGAAACCAAGGAATAACGAACCGGTATCCCCCATAAATATTTTCGCCGGATGGAAGTTAAAGAACAGGAATCCGATAATGCTGCCGAGCAGCACCAGACACATCAGAGCAATCATCGTATTGCCCATCAGGAATGACATCACCGCAATGGTACCAATGGCAATACCGGACACACCGGCAGCCAGACCATCCAGTCCGTCAATCAGATTGATCGCATTCGTTACACCAACAATCCACAAAATCGTCAGCGGGATGGATACCCATGTTTCGAGTGAAGAGTACGCATCCTGAAACGGAATGTTGACAAAGTCTACACGGATGTTAAATCCGAACACAACTACAGATGCAGCCACGATCTGTCCGAGCAGTTTCACCTTCGCAGACAGTTCAAAACGGTCATCCAAAGCACCAATCAGTACAATGATGGAGCCTCCGACCAGAAATGCACTGACAAAACTCATATCCCGCGTTGTAAACCAAGCAGAGACAAACGGCAGCAGTGCAGCAACCGTAATAACAAAGGCAAGGAATATACCCAATCCGCCAAGACGCGGCATAATCCGGGTATGCACTTTACGCGCATTCGGTGTATCCATAGCACCGATGCGGATTGCGAACTTTTTAACAAGTGGTGTCAGAGCTAAAGCAAGTCCCATTGACACGAGAAATCCAATGATAAAGATCGCTACCATTTGAACATTCGACCCCCAATTATAATACCGAACAAAATTATAAATCCCCTGATCTCTTTTTTTCTATATATAAAAAAACATGTTTGGCAGTGTTGATGAAAAAATCCCTGTTGCACTTTTAACGGAGAGGGCAGAAATAACCTATAGAAGCGCAGCGTTCGCCTTTATCACGGAATTCTATCCTCATGGGAGGATCAATCAAGAGAATTCGGGGATAAGAGCGATCAAAAGGTTATTCTGACATCGGAGTGGTTTATGTGCAACAAATCCGGTTTTCATGGAGTGACACACATCAATCCGCAATGAATTATACGCTGATCATATGCGAAAAGCCATCCTCAATTTCTAGCAAAAACACGCATTTATCTCGCAATTGCCTGTTTTTAACGGGCTTTTGTCACGTTTTCTTTGTCCTGCATCACTTTGATCGCGAATTTCGGAAGCGCAAGCATGCGTCCAGCCCGGCTCGGCTGACGTAATAGACGATAAAACCATTCCAGTCTCAACTTTTGGAACAGTATAGGTGCACGTTTCATTTTGCCTGAGATGATATCAAAGCTGCCTCCAACCCCCATGGTAACAGGAACTTGAAGTTCATGCTTGTATTTGTGAATCCAAGGCTCTTGTGTATCGGCCCCGCGAGCAACAAATAACAGATCCGGTGCTGCCTCCCGAATCGAAGCAACAACCTGCTCATCTTCAGCCGAACCAAAGAAACCGTCTCGATAACCCACAATACGAATCGCCGGATACTGCTGTTGTAACCGATCTGCGGTAGCTTGAATCACCTCAGGTGTGGAGCCGAGCAAGTACACGCCCCACCGATAGTTTTCACCAACCCGCAGCAATTCATGTAAAAGTTCAAAACCCGGTACTCGTTCTGCTACAGGATCTCCGCAGTAGTTGGCAGCCCATACCACACCCGTTCCGTCTGGAACAATCATCTCGGCATCCTGCATGACTTTCATCATTGCGGGATTCTCCAGTGCAGCCATGACCATAATCGGATTGGCGGTAATGACCTGATGCGGCTGTTTGGACAGTACGGCTTCTTCAAGTACCTTGACCGTTTCTTTCATCGTTAACTTGGAAAAGGGGATACCATAGATCGAAACGGTAGGAATAGATCCGGTCTGACTCATTGTTATCTCATCCTTTGCGGCCTAAATAGGTAATAATTTGCTTGGCAGGCTCTCTGGCCTCCTGCTTCAATGACGTAATTTGATCCTCATGTTCCTTCAGCCACTGTGAACGCTGATCCAATAATTTCGCCACGGTGACCGCGAGTTTATCGCCATCAAGTGTGGTGGTACTGCCCGCCGGTTCACTATCCAAACGGAGCAGAAACTGATCAATCTTGGGATCATACGAAATGCCGACTGGTGGAACATACTGCGAGGCTGCGTAGATCAGGCTGTGCAGACGCATACCGATCATCAGATCACAGCGGCTCACTTCCTCCAACATCTGCTGTGGATCGGTGAGATCTTCTGTGATGCTGACCTCGCTGCCTTTGCTTGTTACATCACCAAGCATTTCCATCATAAAACGAGATGCCTGTACATCATCCGGCAGATGAAACGGCATGAAGCGCAGATGTACAGCCTTCTTTGCCGCCAGCTTCTTCAAACCAGCAGCGATGGCGGTAAGCTCCTTGCGGTCTTCTTCCCAGAACCGCACGGACACACCGATGACCGGAAGCTTGGCATGTTTATCAACGGCAGCCTCTGTGTGAACTTGCTGTTGACTCACTTGCTGTTGACTCACTTGAACAGCATCATTTGTAACAGCCGGAATACCTGTCTCAGCAGGAACATGATCCAGTGAAGCAGAAGATTCATGCCCTCGATCAACTGAAGCTTTATCCGGCAGCGGCAGCCCCATGACCGGATCAGGAACCACGTGAATTTGGTTCCATTTCAGTCCGAGTCTGCGTAAATAATCTGCCGATTGTTCGTCCCGTACCGATACATAGGTACAGGACTTGAATACGGATTTGATCATCGGGTTAAATATTTTACGGTTAACAGGGCCAATCCCCTGTGCATAGATAAATGTAGGTTTTTTCAGCCATTGAGCCAGCTTGATTACACCGAGATAATAAGGAATGGACTTCAAACCCGTTGCATCCTGCAGCAGACTTCCCCCGCCGCTGATGAGACCGTCACTTTCCTTCAGTGCCTCACGAACTTCCTTCAGCTTCATCCGATGCACGGCACGAACACCATACATGGAGGTTGTCCACTCCGGGTCGATCGAGAGCACGATCGGTTCAATGGTAACATTCGACCGCTGACTCTCTTCTTCGAGTGCAGTCAGAATGGATTTCAGTACGGCTTCATCTCCGCTGTTGCGAAATCCGTAGTATCCCGAAATGACTAACTTTTTAGAAGTGGTGACCATTTTTTCCAACATCCTTCCGCGACTTGCCACACACCCACAGCGATGATACCCAAGATCAAGCCAAGTCCGAGCCCCATCACCCCACGAATCAGTGACAGTACAGCCGGTGTATGAATATGCGCAAACGTATCAACCATGGACAACTGCCCCATCGTGGCGATAATCAGCGCGAAGATGACTTTGCGGTATTTTAAAGCGGCGAACACGCCAACGATAAATAGTGGGTGTCCCAGCATGAATTCTTTGAATCTAGGCCGTACACCGAACGTATCTTCCAGCGTTACGCGTAAGAACATCTCAAATGGCGTAACGGAACCAGCGTTACCTGTTCGGCTCAAATAATAATATCCAACAACGGCAGCGACAAGTGCCAATATAACCATAATGATGTTAATCGGCATACGCAGCAGGTCCTTCACTTGTTTTACAGAGATTGAACCGGAGCCGCGATAGAACACAATGTAGATCGCAACCAGACCAATCGGCGCAAAGTGCAGCAGACTCACGCCACGGAACTGGTTAATAACCAGACTGTACGTAATGTTATTCAGCAATGCGATTATAAATGGTACAGCGATGAACGAAATAACGGATGTTCTTACATATAAAACGATAGTCTGTGCCAAACGGCGGCCCGCAGGCGCATCCGGCTGACGAAGCTGCGTCGCGTTTACGGTACGAACAGCCAGCACCATCGCAATGGTTGGTGCAGCAATGGCTGCCAGCAAGGCAACCCCCTGCTCCAGCAGTGTCGGTTTCAAAAGGAACAGTCCTGCACTTCCCACAAGCCCAAGCAGGAATACAGCAATGGTTAACACCGGTGCAAAATAAGAAACCATCAGTGCAATCAAGGCAATTGCCCCAATGAGAGCAATCAGCTTCGCATAACGCTGAATGGACGAATCTTTCACGGTGAATGCTTCAGCTTGTCCAAGCTCGAAGCCGTGTTTACCCATACGTTCAACGGCATGTCCCGGCTCACCAAGACTGTTGATCAGATTTTCGATCGGATCGGTGATTGCCGCTTTGGCAGTATTCCGGCTAGGCGCAGCATTCATATAGATCATTCGAATGTTGCGGTCCTTCGTTGCCAATACAAAACGGTCAGCAATCGTATCTTCTTTCAGATTTGCATCTGCATCACTCAGTGAGTACAGACGTGTTACGTTGTAATCAATCTTATAAGCCAGCGTCTGGAATCCAGCCTGCGGCTTCTTCAGATTTTCAATCGCAGCCAGACCGATATGATGTTTGTTCAGCAGCTCAGCAAACTGATCCAGGCTTTTCATCTCTGCATTATCATTGTACCCTTTCACTGCATCCCCATCAAACAGGATACGTGTCACACCATTCTCTTCGAAGAAGGTGAGCAGTCGCTCCATCGAATGCTGGTTGTAAGGTACTGTATCGGAGATACGGGGTAGAATATGAAAACCGTTATCACGCAGCAATTTCACCGCAACCGGATCGGGCTGCATTGGCTGCATGTTGGCATTCTCCGGTGGTGTCTGTAATATTAAGCCGCTGCGGCCTTCATACTCCCAAGGTTCAACCGGGATCTGACGCTCAGCGAACGTTTGTTCAATGATAGGGGTGTAGGTCTGCGCATTCTCTTCGGATGTGAACAGCACATAGGTATAGTTCGCATTCGAAGGAATAAGCTGCTTCGTCATGTTCGCAATATCTTGACCTGAATAAACCATCAAGCGGCGAGTTTTCTTGAGTTCGTCCAGCGTACTCTCAAACACAGCCATCGTAGTCACGCCGGCATCTTTCAGCCGTGTCATTTGCTGATTAATAAAATCCTGCGGATGAGCCTGATACGCGGAAATATCCAGCAGTCCCCGATAGTTGAAGACCAGTTCCACTTTGTTGGCAGAAGATTCGGTCTGCACCCGATCACGGATGACCGGAATAGATGCAACCAGACCAATAATAACGATGAGCCATAACCACTTCCGGGAAGCGTTATTCCATAAAACCCATTTTTGACGCACTACAATGTACCTCCTCAGTTGTTGGAACCAAATGCCCGTTCTGCTCTTGTAATTCTTACGTTCAGCATGTGTTAACAAGCTCTCTTATATGCCAGCACAAAACCACTTTTATTTCAAAGAAAAACCCCTCCGCCAACCAACCTTACGGTGCGGAGAGGCCTTCTCATCTATTCCTTACAGTACCATTTGTTTTATTGTGCGTCTACACGTGACATTACCGCGGAAGCCAGACGTTCAATCCGGTCCTCTGCATCTGCCAGACTCTCGCCGCGTACAGCGAAGTACACTTTGATCTTCGGCTCTGTACCGGAAGGACGCAGGCAGAACCATGAACCATCCGCCAAAATAAATTTCAGCACGTTCTCCTTCGGCAGACCGTCCAGGCCCAGGGAGTAGTCCAGCACATCCTGCACAGCAATGCCAGCAACTTCCTTCGGTGGATTAGAACGCCAGTCGGTCATTTTCGCCTGAATCTGCGCGACTCCGTCTTTGCCTTTTAGTGTGCGGGATTCCAGTTTCTCCATGAAGAATCCGAACTGGTTGTACAGCTCCTGCAGCACATCGTAGAGTGTTTTGCCTTGGCTCTTATAGTAGGCTGCCGCTTCGGCAATCAGCATCGAGGCAAGCACCGCGTCCTTGTCACGAGCATAGCTGCCGGAGAGGTAGCCATAACTCTCTTCGTATCCGAAGAGGAAGGTATGACTTCCGGTAGCTTCGAACTGGTTCATTTTTTCACCGATATATTTGAAGCCTGTCAGGGTGTTCATCACTTCTGCACCATAATGCTGTGCGATCACCGCACCCATCTCGCTTGTTACAATTGTTTTGATCACTGCACCGTTGCTCGGCAGCGTGCCTGTCTCTTGGAGACGACTCAGCAGATAATGTATCATAATCGCACCGGACTGGTTACCAGACAAGACGAAATATTTGCCATCCTTGTCTTTCACGACAGCTCCCATACGGTCTGCATCCGGGTCTGTGCCGATCAGAATGTCCGCGCCTACGGATTCACCCAGCTTCATCGCCAGTGTGAACGCTTCGCGTTCTTCCGGGTTAGGAGATTTTACTGTAGAAAATTCCGCATCCGGCTGCTCCTGTTCAGCAACGACATACAGCTGTTCGAATCCGATCTGCTCCAATACGCGGCGAACCGGAAGGTTACCTGTACCGTGCAGTGGGGTGTAAACGATTTTGAAATCGCGGCCGATGCCGGATTGGATCAATTCACGGCTCAGACTTCGGCTTGCCACCGTGTTTACGAAGGCCTGGTCTTCTTCTTCACCCAGCCAGATCAGCAAACCTTGCGCTTCCGCATCTTCGCGTGTCAGTTTCTTCACATCTGCCAAGGAAGGAACCTCCTGAATGTACTGAATGACCTTCTCCGCTTCATGCGGTACCAGCTGTCCGCCTTCGTGGTTGTATACTTTGTATCCATTATACTCTGGCGGGTTATGGCTTGCCGTTACAACAATACCGCCTGTCGCCTGCAGATGGCGCACACTGAAAGACAGCTGCGGTGTAGAGCGCAGGGATGGGTACAGCTTGGCCACGATGCCATTTGCCGCCAGCACCAATGCGGCATCCAGTGAAAATTCAGGTGAGAAATGACGGGAGTCATGCGCGATGACAACGGAAGGTTTGCCTTCCTTGTCCCCATGCTGCTCCAGCAAATACCGGGCGAAGCCCTGCGTCGCACGACCCACCGTATATTTGTTCATCCGGTTGCTGCCTGCACCAATTACACCGCGCAGTCCGCCTGTGCCAAACTCCAGATTTCTATAGAAACGTTCCTCCAGCTCTTTTGGCTGATCCTTCAAATCACGAAGCTCCTGTTTGGTTGCTTCATCAATGGAAGCATCCTCCAACCACTGCTGCAGTGTCTCGGCCGCTGCTGCGCTTAACTGTTCCATGTCCAATAAGCCCCTTCCGTCTATATAAAATTCTCTTGATCAGCTTAGCTGTCAGCATATTCATAAGTTGAACTAAAGATATTTACACCTGCGCTTCGATGAGCGAACCACCTTCCATGTGTAAAGGATTAGTTCAACTTATCTGCATGACATTTACATATACACGCCTATGTAATCAGCTTAGGTCTGCAAGCGCGAACATGATCTCGCCTTCAGCAACGACTTTGTCTTCTACGCGAGCAGTTGCTTTACCTTTGCCAATCGAGCCTTTCAGACGTGTGATTTCGACTTCCAGAATCAGCGTATCTCCAGGCACAACTTGTCCGCGGAATCGGAAATTGTCCAGTCCCGCCAGGAATCCGATTTTGCCTTTGTTGGCTTCCAGATTCAGCATGGCTGCTGCACCCACCTGAGCCAGTGCTTCCGTGATCAGTACACCGGGCATTACCGGGTATTCAGGAAAGTGACCAACGAAGAATGGTTCGTTAATGGATACATTTTTCAAACCAACGGCACGTTTGCCATCCTCCATCTCTAGAATTCGGTCCACCAACAGGAACGGCGGGCGATGCGGGATAATGGATTGAATTTGTTTGATATCAAGCACAATGTAATCTCCTCTCGGGGTGTTTATACGAAGGCTCTCCATCATGCAGCAATGTCGGCACAATAGCGTCGTTTCGGGAACGGATCGTTCTTTGATCGCCATTGCCCCCGAATTTTTTTGATCCATTTTCCAATGGTTGAAATTCGGGGACAAACGCGAACGCTTTGCTTCTTTTGAACGATTCCGTTCCCTCCACTTACTGTAGTGCAAACCATTAAACAAGCATGATCAAGTCGATCCTCATATAAATGTTTCTTTTCATTTTCAATTGTGTATGAAATGTTGATTTAGCGTTAACACTAGTTATATCCTTCATGACTGCAGTAGTGAAGGTTGAGATAAGGGGTCTCTCTTCGCGATGACAGCATGTCTATCGCAGGGGAGGCCTCTTCTGACGTTAAACGTCATCCATCACTACACTGTTCTCAACATCAATCATTATACTGTTTTCAACACCAAAAAGAAAACTCCTGCCTACGCAGGAGTTTTCGCCGAACTCGTTATCTTATGGAGCAAATACCAAGTCATAGACATGTTTCCAGGTACTCCATTGCCATACGGAACCGATATCCTGTTTGCCCAGTACCACATATCCAGCGACCATTCCGCCAGCGAGGGCAAGAACAAGCAGAATCGGGACCAGGAACCATCTTGCGATGCGCCACCCGCTCTTCTTTTTCTTCTTGACTTCCTTCTGTTCCGGCTTGCTGTTCTGCTGCTGTGTTTCTGTCATCCCATTCACCTTTATGCTCTCATATTATTGGCAAGACCCGCCATGGAATCACTGGACGTAAGCGCCCTTGCTGCCAGCTGATATGTCCGCTGACCCTGCATGAGCAGCGTCATTTCCTGCGCCATATCGACGTTGGACTGTTCCAGAAATCCTGTGCGAATGGATGCTTCAGGCTCACGCGCTGCCGCATTAGCCCCAAACACATCGTTCTCCGTTAACCCGGCATTCAGACCAAACAGATTATCCGACAGCTGCACCAGTCCCTCCGGGCGTTCAATATCAACCATCTGCAGCTGTCCTGTAATGACTGCGTTCGCCGCATTCCCCTGACGCATCAGCAGGTTACCTTTTTCATCAAAAGCAACCGTACTGTTTCTCGGCGCTGTAATCAGCTCTCCTCTACGATTCAGAGCAAAGTGACCATCGTTGTTAACCAGAACCATCAGGTCTGGATCATTAGGGTTGGCTTTTGGACGCATATCCGGTACAAAATGAAATGACCCTTGACGTGTCCATGCTTTCTGACCGTTTGCCTCAACGGCAAACAGCGCATTGCCTTCAATCGCCAAGTCTGTTGGATTGCCGGTCTCTTTCATGCTGCCCTGCGACATATCTCTGGTGAGATTAACGAGACGTGCTCCGAATCCAAGGTTATACCCCATCGGCGTCGAGCGTCCATCCTGCTTGTATTTGTCATCCTGCTGCTGCACACGGGTCAGAGCATCCTCAAAACTTGCCTGCTTGCTCTTATAGCCTGCCGTATTCACGTTGGCAATATTATCGGAAATGACATCCAGCCGCTGCTGAATCGCGGTCATGGACACCTTGGCACTAATCATGGAATTGTTCATGCGGTGGTTTAACCTCCTGCTTTGCTTCGAGAAAGGCTCTTAAGCCCATCACTGTGCGGTTATATGGGTACGTTTGGCGTTATTTGTTATACACGACCAACTTCATTAACGGCTTTATCCAAACTGCGGTCATAAAACTGAACGACTTTCTGGTTCGCTTCATAGGCACGGAATGCTGCATTCATATCAACGGTGGCCTGAGAAGCATCTACATTGGAACCTTCCAGGTAACCTTGATGAATCTGCACATTATCCGCAGCAGCCATCATACGCGCCGTCGCTCCATCTTCTTCATTCAGACTAAAGCTGCCGTCCCCTTGACGGATTAACTGATTCGGCTGATCGATGATGCTTATGCCAAGAGTAACACCTGTCGGGGCACCCGTATCCGCATTCACCAGGCGGCCCTGCTCATCCACTTTAAATTGCTCTACAGAACCTGTCAACACAACCGGCTGCCCATTGTTATCCAGCACTTGAGCACCGGTGGAACTGAGAAGCTGTCCGGTTCCGTTCACTTCCAGATGACCATCGCGTGTATACCGTGTATTGCCAGCTGCATCCCGAACCGTGAAATAGGCCTGCGGCTGAAACATGACCGTTCCATCTGCCCTTACAAATTTGCCCGAAGCATCAAACGCAACAGGCTGGTTCGTCTGTGGATCATTCACACTCAGGTTGGAAGAGATCGCAAAATCACTTCCTCGTTTCGTTTCCATAAGAGTCCCCTGAACATTCATCGATAAACTCTCTTCCGCGAATACACCCGAATTGAGCCTGCCCAGCCGCTTGGTTGGAAGATTGGCATCCCCGCCGATTAGCGTAATGAGCATTTCCGGGAATGAACGGTTCACACTGTTCACCTGCTTATATCCCGTTGTGTTCATATTTACGATATTTTGCGTAGCTGTGTCATGGCGGCGCTGCTCTGTAATCATTCCCGCGGCAGCGGTGTACAGACCTCTTAACATGAATGAACCCCTCTCTTCAAACGCTTGTCCCTGCTGCGCAGGCGCTGTTTGTCCGTTCTGTTCACCTGTATGGTGAACCTGCTTGCTTTTTATATCGGCAGACTAGAACTTTTTCTTAACCACTTGGTCCAAATTATTCAACATAATGCCTGTCCCTTTTACAACGCAGTGCATCGGATCCTCTGCAACCCATACCGGTACATGCAGTTCATTGGACAGCAGTTCATCCAGTCCGTTCAGCAGTGCACCTCCGCCAGTCAAAACTACCCCACGGTCAATAATGTCCGCAGACAGTTCAGGCGGTGTGCGTTCCAATACCGACTTGGCTGCAGCGATAATAGATTGCACGGAATCCCATAGCGCTTCCTGCACTTCACTGCCTGACACCGTGACTGTAACCGGCAGACCGGTTACCATATCGCGGCCGCGGATATCCATCTCGGCTTGATGTCCGGACGGGTTCACGGAACCAATGGCTACTTTGATATCTTCCGCTGTGCGTTCCCCGATCATGAGCTTGTATTTGGCTTTGACATACTTGGTAATGGCTTCGTCAAACTTGTCCCCTGCAACTTTAATAGAAGAGGCGGTGACTACGTCGCCCATAGACAGGACTGCAACGTTAGTCGTTCCGCCGCCGATATCTACGACCATATTGCCGCTCGGCTGAAAAATATCCATGCCTGCCCCGATGGCTGCCGCTTTCGGCTCTTCTTCCAAAAACACTTCTTTGGCACCGCTGCGCTCCGCAGCTTCACGGATGGCCTTCTGCTCTACGGAAGTGATATTCGTTGGTGCACAGATCAAGATCCGCGGGTGGCTGTACCAGCTTCTTGCTCCCACACGATTAATGAAATGCCTGAGCATAGCTTCCGTAATTTCGAAGTCCGCAATAACACCATCGCGCAGCGGTCTGATGGCAACAATGTTACCCGGCGTCCGCCCTACCATACGACGCGCCTCTTCCCCGACAGCAAGGACCCGCTTCGTATCGCTTTCAATGGTCACGACAGAAGGTTCATTGAGAACAACTCCGCTTCCTTTCACGTGAATAAGCACGTTCGCCGTGCCAAGATCAATACCGATATCCTTGCTAAACATAAAAGAGCCCCCAAAGTGATATTATTTGGTCAGCGTATCCTGTGAAAAAGTGTCTCTTATCACGTCACCGCTCGTTCGACAAAGTGCAACATATATATGTAAAAATCGGGCTGATAAGATGTCATAATTCGATCCTGTACCAGCTTTTAACATATCATACTTCAGGGGAGGGATTCAATCCATGCTGTGAGCTTTTTGGCCTAGTTCTTGAAGAACTTGCTTATGATTTGGCGGAAGCCAGCACCTCACGTTTTTTTCCACTCGTTTTTTTGTACTTGATTTTGGTCGCTTCACCGCCCCGCAAATGACGGATCGACTTGTGGTACTCCAAAATGTGTTTGACCTGGTCAGCAAGATCAGGGTTGATTTCCGGCAGACGCTCCGTCAGATCTTTATGCACAGTACTCTTTGACACGCCAAATTCTTTGGCAATGGTACGGACCGTATTTCTCGTCTCAACAATGCAGCGACCAATTTTGATGGTCCGTTCCTTGATGTAATCGTGCACGCTCCCGCCTCCCTACTGTGTGGATAGTTTGGTACATTATATGAGGAGCATGCCTATATATTCGCGGTTTAGAGGTGTGACAAGCTTCGAAGGTCCCATTATTTTCTGAAAAGCATAAAAAGAGCAGAGGTTATTCACCCCTGCCCATCATGTTAGTGCGGTAAAAATCATTTATTTTTCCGGAAGATATCCTTGCGGGTTCACAGGCTGACCATCTTCGTAAACTTCGAAGTGCAGGTGGTTCCCCAGGTTTTTACCCAGTTCACTTACACCGGCAGATGCAATGGCATCCCCCTGCTTCACTTCATCGTCCTGTTTTACTTTGACATCAGCAAGGCTCTGGTATACCGTTTTCAGGTTATCGCCGTGTGTAATTTCTACCACTTGACCTGTAAGCGGGTTCTGCTCGACTCGTGTAACTTTTCCGCTGAGCGCTGCTCTGATCTCAAACGTTTTGTTATCCCCACGAGCCAGATCTATGCCGGTATTCGGAATAAATGTGTCATTGTACTGCACCATTGCTGCCTCATGTTCCTCACTTGAAGCTTCGTTGTCATAGAATGGTTTCACAACCGAAATCTCGGAAGGGGATGCTGCTGGCCAAACAAAATTTTCCGACTTTGCAACAACTTCCACACTATCCTGCTCTCCGCCTACCGTTGTTCCATCCGTGCTCGCTGCGCCTGTTTCTACTGATTCTTTAGCCGAGTCGGGGTTCATAGCTTTGTCGCCTGTTCCCTGATAGACCCACACTAGAGTTAGTATAATACCTGCTGCTGCGATGTAGACTGCCGGGAAAACCCAACGTTTGGACATGGTCTTTCTCCATGAAGAGGGCTGAGCTGCCGGTACTCCCTGCGTTGTTTTAGGAGTTTCTTCTTGGACTGTTTTTTTGTTGTTTTGTTCATTCATCTTGATCACCTCAGTAACAAGTGTTACCGGGTGCAACTCTTTTATACACGCGCGACTCTAAAAATTTTCACGCAGCTTTCAAAGAATGCTATATATGTTGGGGGTAGAGAAACATATTACTTACTTCCCCTGCTTTGAGGCCAGCATCTTGGATGCCTGTCCGAAGGAAATCCCGGTATAATAATGTTTCAGAATCTGGGTAGCTGTGTGTCCTTCCTGTGCCATACCGTTCGCCCCCCATTGGCTCATGCCAACCCCATGACCATAACCGTATGTCGTAATCTGCACTTCATCACCTTCTGTCTTCCAGCTGAACTGGCTGGATCTGAGCCCTAGAAGTTTGCGGACTTCCGGGCCGCTGAACGTCTCACCTGCGATCTGCATTTCCTTAATGCGGTGCCCCTTGGTGGTAGACAGCACCTTCATCCATGAACCGCTCTTCCCGGCATTCACCGGAACAGCGTCCAGCTTCAGCTTTTGCAAAATCTCGCTTCGTTTCATCGTCACCGTTTCTGTGAAACCCGGAGCCAGCTGTTTATCCCACGGACTGTCTACGCTTTTCAAATAGGGAACCACACTGCCCCACACATCCTCGGCGTTCTCGGTATATCCATTACTGGTAGAGAAGAAAGATGCTGTAATCGCCCGGCCTTGATAGGTCATAACCGCATCCCGGCTCTCACGCACAGCCTGCTGCAGCTTCTCCCATTCCTTCGCTTTGCCGAGCCGGGTCCAATCTGCCTTCACCTGATCAGGTGGAATGAATACTTGGTGGTTAACCGTATCCATCACATCTGCTGTCCCTGAAGGTACACCGCTGGTATCATTCGCTTCGAGCCTTCTCACAATAAATGTACGAGCTGCGATTGCCTGAGCTTTCAATGCTTCCAATTTGAATTCAGCCGGCATCTCGGCAGCAACAACTCCTGTCACATAGGTCTCCAGCGGCAGCTTTATCGTTGTGCCTGTCGCAGACAAGTATACCCGGACATTCGGCTCTGGATAGGTGACAGGCACAGCGGGTACAGGAGATGGATGTTTTGATTGAATGCCGGAACTCATACCAGCTGGCGTCGGCAGCGGCTTCACCTGATCTGCTGATCGCGGCCACACCAGGATAACCGGAATGGTTAAAGCCAGAATGAGTAGGGCCGAGACAGCTGCCGCGGGCCGCCAGCGCCCCTGTTTATGCCCCCAGCGGCGGCGGCCAAAAGCACGCATACGACGCTGTTTCACCTTCCGAAACCGATCTAATTCAATAATGGGGATGTGGATGCGCTCCGATGCCTCATGTCGGGCATGTTCGGTATGTTCGAGATATTCAGTATCCCCTGCTAATTTGTCCCCAGGCCTAACGCGATTTTCTTCTGGCCTGCTATCCACGGGCATTTGTGCGGGGGCATTCTGTACCACTGCCTTCCAAATCTTCGTTTTCTGTAATGAGCTGCTTCTCTTCTTCGCAGGAGCAGGCTTGTCTTTCTCTGCATCCAGAGCAGAATCCTTCTCCGGTCCCTGTATACCTGGCCGCGGGACAAGCGGTATTTTAACCTGCACACGAGCTTCTTTCATTCAAAATACCCCTCCGTTGTCGAGGACCGGACCACAGCCGGCTCTTTTGTCTAATCCATAGTTTAAGATATGAGTTCCCTCGATCTGATAGAACCGGATTTAAGAGAAACGATAGTCCTATGAACACTGCTTTCAACCTGGCACCGTTCTGAGCTATTCCCTTGAAAGCATTGCTGCTGCGCGTACATAGGCTGTGCGGTCCATCAGCCGATTGTATGCAGCAGCTCTTTCATTTGGTACCCCAAGAGGTGCTTCATCGAATGTGAAGTTATACAAGTTAGGACCAGCTATTAATAGAATCAGGTACTCATTGAACCTATTCATCCACTCATTACATTCGTGAAAACCTCCCCTGATCCAATGCATCATAGATTGAGCCTTTGTCACAAAATCTCTCGTTCATCTCGTTTAATCATGTAGAGGCACCCGCATACCATATACACTTAAAAATGAACACAAAAAAAGCCAAGCCCGAAGGCTTAGCTTTAGCTTTGTAAAACTTATACATACGCTGCGCTGATGTTTTCTTTCGCAGCAGCATTCCACATATTTCTTTCCTGTGGTTCACACGATAAAACGCAGCACGATACAAACTTGGTTTATGCCCAAGTTGGCTGTACTTTGAACATAGGTACTTCTTCTTCAACTTCAACCTTCTCGCTAGGAGCTTTAACCGCATCCAGCTTAGGCTCTTCAACCGAGATGCGGTAGATGTCCGCTCCAAGGCCATTGAGTTTTTCAGCCAAATGGACGTAACCACGGTCGATGTGATGAACACCGCCCACTTCTGTCGTACCTTCAGCAACCAGGCCAGCAATGATCAGAGCAGCCCCTGCACGCAGGTCTGTCGCTGTCACTTTCGCACCTTTCAGCTTCGCATTCCCTGTAACGATGGACGAGCGTCCCTCGACTTTGATCTCTGCATTCATCAGTTGGAATTCATCAACGTGCATGAAGCGGTTCTCGAACACCGTCTCCGTCACAACGCTGGTTCCTTCGGATGCGAGCAGCAAAGCCATCATCTGAGACTGCATATCCGTAGGGAAACCTGGGTATGGTAATGTTTTGACATCCACTGCTTTGAGTGGACGGTCAGCAATAACCCGTACGCCATTCTCGTCCGGCTGCACCGTTACGCCCATTTCTTCAAGCTTCGCAATGACGGAGCCCAAATGATCGGAAATGGCACCCTCAACGTATACATCACCACCAGAGATTGCTGCGGCAGCCATATACGTTCCAGCTTCAATTCGATCCGGAATCACTGTATGTTTGACACCAGACAGCTTCTCGACACCTTCAATACGAATAACACCTGTACCGGCTCCGCGAACTTTTGCTCCCATCCCGTTCAGGAAGTTAGCCAGGTCTACGATTTCAGGTTCCTTCGCCGCATTCTCCAGAACCGTAACGCCTTCGGCCAGTGTTGCAGCCATCATAATATTTTGAGTGGCACCTACAGAAGCCACATCCAGATAAATTTTCGCACCGCGCAGTCGTCCCTGGCTGCGTGCTTCGATATAACCTTGGCCCAAGCTGATCTCTGCTCCCATGGCTTCAAAACCTTTGAGATGCTGATCAATTGGTCTTGTGCCAATGGCACATCCACCAGGCAGTGAGATTCTTGTTTGACCCAAACGCGTCAACAAAGGCCCCATGACCAGAAAAGACGCCCGCATTTTACTAACCCATTCATACGGGGCTTCACAGGAAGTAAGATTCTCCGCATTAACGGTAATCACTTCGTCCCGGTATGTAACTCCCGCTCCCAGCGATTCCAATACTTTGTTAATCGTCATCACATCGTCTAGAGGAGGCGCGTCAATAATAACGCTTTGTCCTTCTTCCCCTAAGAGAGAGGCAGCGATGATCGGAAGAACAGAATTTTTAGCGCCGCTAACTTTGACACTTCCGGTCAACCTTTTGCCACCGCGGACGATAAATTTGCTCATCATGGTTCCCTCCGCGCTTTTATTCCCTTTTCCTCATTCCGGAATACGTAAGCCCCACTATGGTAGAAAGGACTGTAGGTGTGTGTGGAATTTCGACATATTCTGGCATGTATGCTCAGATGTCTGTTCAGAAAAGAATTGGTTTGTATAATTCATATCGATGATACCATGTGTACTGTACATCCTGCTTCATGGCTTGTGAAAACATCAATCAGACCATCACAGCATCAGAACAGACGGATTGGGATGTTTTTTAGCCGGTATTCACCGGGTATCCCGTTTATAACCTACATAATAAGTGAAAAATTGTGAATTCCCTAACTTCCATCATAACATTGTTGAATTGTACGATACAAGCATTTTTACATAAAACATTTCAAATTCATTCAAATAAACGTTCACATTTTTTTCTTATTTTTTGGTCGACAACCTATACTCTAATTGTTAACACAATTAATCGATGTTATTCGACAATGAGCCGCTTGAAGAACCTAACAGATGATTAACCAACCATCTCAACATTAAAACAAATTTCTCAACATTTGCGTCCAGGACAGGTAATCAATAACAAAGCCAGCAACGGCATGACCCAGAATAATGGCGATCAGCAAATGCAGCAGTCTTCCCTGAGCACTTTTGGGCTGCCGAATCACCAATTCCAACTTCAAATGCTGCAGTGACCACCATGTTATTGCTATACATATAAGAGAAACGACAATTGAGATCAGGCTGTTGGTGCTCAATGTCTGATTCACCTGATTCGCCAGATCATTACCCATATCTCATACCTCCACCTTGATTACTGCAGCGATCAGCATATCCTATGCCCAGCATACATAACTTGTTAGTGTACTGGAATGTCCAGTGCAGAAATTCACTCGCTCTGCTGTCCGTTATGCTTCTGGTCTGCTGGATGTTCTGATGCCTATATGACCGAGCAGCAGCAATTTGGCTGTGCATGATGATGGAAATCTGGCATCCAGCTTCCTGCTTCTGCTGACTCTAAGGAATATAGGCTGTTTCACTGTCACTTGTCAATTACATTGATTTCCACTTCGCTACATATTTTAATTTTTATTCTCCGGGATTTTGTGACTAAAACGACATAAAAGAGCGCTGTATCGATATCGATTCTGTCATTTCCTCGGAAATAATTCAACTTCCCCTCGTAAAATTGGTTCTATCAGGGGTATAAGCCCATACTTCTTAAGTCCTACATGTTATTCATCTAATCATTAAAAGGTGAATCTTATGACACGTTAAGCCATTCATACTATATAAAGAGAACACTCTCTATTCTTCGAATTTATAATTCATCCTGCATCATAAGTCAGTGTATATCTACTATTGTAATTTCTGCGAAAGATTAAAAGAACCCGGCAGACTATGCCGCCGGGCTCCACAAATCACTTTATTTGCCGACTACGTTAATCCGGTTAACCGCTTTTTGCAGAGCAATCTCTGCACGGCGGTGATCAAAGTGGTCCTGATTGCTTTGGCTGGCAAGCCGGCGTTCCGCCCGCTCTTTGGCCGCACGCGCACGATCCACATCAATGCTTTCCGGGAATTCGGCACTCTCTGCGAGTACAACAACCTTATCTTTGCGGACTTCGATAAAGCCGCCGCCAATGGCGACCTGCTTGCTCTCTTTTCCGTTTTTGATGATGATCGGTGCAATCTGTAAAGGTGTAACCATCGGGATGTGACCAGGAAGAATCCCCAGTTCCCCTTCAATACCACGAGCGATGATGCTGTCCACCTGCTGTGAATAGACAAGACGCTCAGGCGTTACGATTTCCAACAAAAAGGTGCTCAATTCCATCCCTCCTGAAACTATCCGAAGGATAGCTCGCTTCATAAGGACAATCCTGGACTCAGATTATACCAGTGTTTTGGCTTTCTCCACTGCCTCTTCAATGGTGCCCACGAAGAGGAATGCTGCTTCCGGCAGATCGTCATGCTTGCCTTCGAGAATCTCTTTAAAGCTGCGCACCGTTTCTTTAACCGGAACGTATTTACCCGGAATACCGTTAAATGCTTCAGCAACGTGGAAAGGCTGGGACAAGAAACGTTGAATCTTACGCGCACGATAAACGAGCGCTCTGTCTTCTTCGCTGAGCTCGTCCATACCCAGGATCGCAATGATATCTTGAAGTTCGTTGTAACGGGCCAAGATACGTTTTACGCCTTGAGCTACAGTGTAGTGTTCTTCACCTACAACTTCTGGAGACAAGATCCGGGAGCTGGATGCGAGTGGATCTACCGCCGGGTAGATACCCATCTCGGAGATTTTACGCTCCAGGTTAGTTGTTGCATCCAAGTGAGCAAATGTCGTTGCAGGAGCCGGGTCAGTGTAGTCATCCGCAGGAACGTAAATCGCCTGAATGGATGTAACCGATCCTTTCTTCGTTGAAGTGATACGCTCCTGTAGTTGACCCATCTCTGTTGCCAGCGTAGGCTGGTAACCTACCGCGGAAGGCATACGTCCGAGCAGGGCCGATACTTCTGAACCCGCTTGGGTGAAACGGAAGATGTTATCGATAAAGAGCAGTACGTCACGGCCTTCTTCATCACGGAAATATTCCGCCATGGTCAGACCTGTGAGGGCTACACGAAGACGTGCGCCTGGTGGCTCGTTCATTTGTCCGAAGACCATTGCTGTTTTGTTGATAACGCCGGAGTCACTCATCTCGTGATACAAGTCGTTACCTTCACGTGTACGCTCGCCAACACCGGCAAATACGGAGATACCACCGTGCTCTTGCGCAATGTTGTTGATCAGTTCCTGAATGGTTACCGTTTTACCTACACCGGCACCACCAAACAGACCGATTTTACCACCTTTTGCGTAAGGAGCCAGCAAGTCGATAACTTTGATACCTGTTTCAAGCATTTCAGCCTGGGTTGTCAATTCATCGAATGCAGGAGCAGAGCGGTGAATCGGGTTTTTGTGTTCAGCTGCTACTGTACCGCCAGTATCGATTGCTTCCCCGAGTACGTTAAATACACGGCCCAGTGTCGCTTCACCGACAGGTACAGAGATTGGAGCTCCAGTATCTACGGCTTCCATGCCACGAACGAGACCGTCCGTGGAGGACATCGCGATACAACGTACCCGGTTGTCACCCAGATGTTTCGAAGCTTCGAGTGTAAGATTTACACTAACGCCGCTTGCGCTTACTGTAGTGATCGTAATGGCATTGAGGATTTCCGGCAGACCGCCGCGATCAAACTCGACGTCAACAACCGGACCCATGATGCTCACAACGCGTCCTTTGTTCATCTTAACGTTCCCCTCCTACAAGCCTGCTACTTTGGCAAAAATAAATTTCCGTTCGTTCATTTTTGCAGTGCAAGCCTTCATTAAATAAAAAACGGTTAGCCTTGTGCTGCGTTGGCACCTGCCACAATTTCCGTAATCTCCTGCGTAATCGCTGCTTGACGGGCACGGTTATAAGTCAATGACAGATCATTAATGAGCTTCGATGCATTTTTGGTTGCATTACCCATTGCCGTCATTTTCGCACCCAGCTCACTCGCTTTACCATTCAGCAGTGCACCGTAAATCAATGTTTCCGCATACCGCGGAAGCAGCACTTCCAGCACAGCTTCAGCTGACGGTTCATACTCGTAGCTTGCAGTCGGTCCATCCGCAGCAGTTAACTCAGGTGTTTCCATAGGAAGAAGTTTTTCCACCGTTGGAATCTGGGTCAACGCATTTACAAAGCGGTTATAACAAATGTACAATTCATCAAATTCAGCCAGTTCATATCCGCGTACCGCTTCATGAGCGATCGATTTGATATCGGCGAATGCAGGTGAATCCGACAGATCGGTTGTCGTTGAAGCCATAGCAATTTCACGCCGTCTGAAATAGTCGCGCCCTTTACGTCCGATAACGAACAATTCATAGTCGTCCTGGGAGTTGTGACGCTCTTTTAACGTCTGGTTCACCTGACGCAAAATATTAGCATTGTATCCGCCCGCAAGACCACGGTCCGACGTAATGATCAGATATGCTGTCTTTTTCACCGGACGGCTGTCCAGCATAGGATGCTGAATCCCCTGCGTGCTTGATGCAATACTTGCCACAACTTCTTTCAGCTTCTCTGAATAAGGACGGGCAGCCTCTGCTTTCTCCTGCGCTTTACGCAGTTTTGCAGCGGCAACCATCTCCATTGCTTTGGTGATCTGCTTTGTGCTTTGTACGCTTTTAATTTGCCGCTTAATTTCGCGCATGCCTTTTGCCATGATTTCACCACCTCAAAACTTTGGCAGAGCCAAAGTTACTTCATAAAGTATCGCTGCAAGTTACACATGCAGACATGCGGAATCGGTTAAACAACTCCGCAGCTGCATGGATCTATTTAGACAGAGACAGCGAAGCTCTTTCTGAACTTCTCGATTGCATCTTTAAGTGCATTTTCGTTGTCTGGTGTCAATTCTTTCGTATCACGAATGGAGCCGAGGATTTCCCCGTGATTGCTCTCCATAAACGCAAGGAACTCACGCTCAAAACGAGTTACATCACCTGTCGGGATTTCATCCAGATATCCTTTAACTGCAGTGTACAAGCTGACAACCTGTTGTTCTACAGGCAGCGGCTGGTTAACACCCTGCTTCAGGATTTCCATCATGCGTGCGCCACGGTTCAGACGAGCCTGCGTGGATTTATCCAAGTCAGAACCGAATTGGGAGAACGCCTGCAGCTCACGATATTGAGCGAGGTCGAGACGCAGGGAACCTGCAACCTTTTTCATCGCTTTGATCTGTGCAGAACCACCGACACGAGATACCGAGATACCCACGTTAATCGCTGGACGCTGTCCTGCGTTAAATAGGTCGGACTCCAAGAAAATCTGACCGTCTGTAATCGAGATTACGTTGGTCGGAATGTATGCAGATACGTCGGAAGCTTGTGTTTCAATGAACGGCAGAGCGGTTAAAGAACCACCACCAAGTTCATCATTCAGCTTCGCAGCACGCTCCAGCAAACGGGAGTGCAGATAGAATACGTCACCTGGATAAGCTTCACGGCCCGGAGGACGACGAAGCAGCAAGGACAACTCACGGTATGCTGCTGCTTGTTTTGTTAAGTCATCATATACAACCAGCACGTGCTCGCCTTTGTACATGAAATACTCACCCATCGAACAGCCGGAGTATGGAGCAATGTACAGCAATGGTGACGGATCGGAAGCGGATGCCGTTACGACGATCGTATATTCCATTGCACCTCTACGGCGCAGTGTTTCTACGACCTGAGCAACAGTGGACTGCTTCTGACCGATAGCCACATAGATACATTTCATGCCGCTGCCTTTTTGGTTCAGGATCGCATCGATCGCAATCGATGTTTTACCTGTTTGGCGGTCACCGATGATCAACTCACGTTGTCCACGACCGATTGGAACCATTGCATCAATCGCTTTGATCCCTGTTTGCATCGGCTCATGAACCGATTTACGATCCATAACGCCTGGTGCTTTACCTTCTACCGGACGGAATTCCGTTGTAGCGATTGGCCCTTTGCCATCCACCGGAATACCGAGCGGGTTCACAACGCGTCCGATCAATGCTTCGCCAACAGGCACCTGCATGATCTGACCTGTACGTTTAACTTGGTCGCCTTCACGGATATCCGAGTAAGGTCCCAGGATAACGACACCAACGTTGCTCTCTTCCACGTTCATGGCGAGGCCCATTACACCGCTTGGGAACTCAACCAACTCGTTGGACATGACATTCTCGAGTCCGTATACACGGGCGATCCCGTCACCAACCTCAATAACTGTACCAACTTCGACTACATCGATATCGGTCTTGTATTGTTCGATCTGACTCTTAATTAATGTACTGATTTCTTCTGGTTTGATACTCAAGTGTCCTCACCCCAATCTACTGTACTCGTCTGTTAAAAGACTGCTCAAGACGTTCGAGCTTGCCAGCCAAGCTGCCGTCATAGATCGTATCGCCAATGGCGACTTTCAATCCGCCCAGCAGTGCAGGATCAACAATGTTCTCGATACGGATCTTTTTATTCACACGGCCTCCGAATTCACGGGCTACCGCTTCTTTCTCTTCTTCATTCAAAGCATAAGTCGAATATACACGTGCATCAGCGATGCCAAGGGAATCCCCTTCGATCTTCACGTAGTCATTCAACAGTTCGTTCAACAATTCCACGCGGCCGCGCTCAATCAGAAGCAAAACCGTGCGAAGGACAGGTTCGGACACTTTGCCATCAAGGCTTGCATGAAGCACATTACGCTTCGCTTCATCAGAGATATTCGGAGAAACGATAAACTTCATAATCTCTTGATCTCCGGTCAATCCGCTGACAACAGCACGCAGTTCCTGTTCAACTTCAAGCACTTGCTGCTGCTGAAGAGCAACTTCGAACAATGCTTTTGCATAACGCTTGGCAACAATCGTATCGCGGCTCATTGTCGGCCCCCTACCTCATTGAGGTATTGGTTCACAAGTTCCTCTTGTGCTGGACCGTTCTCAACTTCTTTTTTGATCAATCTGGAAGCAATCTGTACGGAAGCAGTACCCAGTTCGCTGCGAAGCGCGGCAACTGCTTTGTTCTTCTCGCTCTCGATTTCACGTACTGCATCGTCTTTGAGACGAGTCGCTTCAGCTTTGGCATCAGCCAGGATGGATTCAGCCTGCTTGCCGCCCGTTTGTCTGGACTGTTCAATAATGTCGTGAGCTTCTTTGCGCGCTTGTTCCAGAGCCTGTTTTTGCTCCTCCACATAAGCAATCGCCTGTTCCCGAGTCTGAGCAGCCTCATTCATCTGGCTCATCACGAGTTCACGACGCTTTTCCATGATGGAGAACAACGGACCGAAAGCGTAGCGGCTAAGCAGCCAGTATAGAATCAAAAATGCGATAATCGCAAGAATCGTGTTTTCCCATAAGAAATTCAATCTGTTCACTCCTTCCTGGAGGTATCCTAAAAACATTATCCCTTACAGGACAAGTTCTAGCTAAAAAGAAGGCGCGGAGGGCTCCAGCCTTCCCCGCCGTACTGAGTTATGAATTAAGCAGCACCGTAGAACATGAACGCGAGTACCACACCGATGATCGGCAATACCTCGATCAGACCTACCCCGATAAACATTGTTGTTTGCAGTGTGGATTTCGCTTCTGGTTGACGAGCGATCCCTTCCACTGTTTTGCTGATTACCATACCGTTACCGATACCTGCGCCGAAAGCGCCCAATCCTGCAACTATTGCTGCTGCGATTAATGCCATTGCTCCCATTTGTATATCCTCCTTAAAATTATAAATCAATTTTATTGTTCAGCCTGATGGAGAAGTCTCCGCAGGTCTAAAACTTAATGTTCTTCGTGCGTTTCGATGGTCTGTGAAATGTACACCATCATCAGAATGACGAAAACGAAGGCCTGAATTCCGCCGATAAAGATACTGAAACCCTGCCATACTGCAAGCAGCGGAATTGCGAAGATTGCGCCCAGCACTTTAAAGCTGGTCAGTTTGAGGATGGTTGCAATCAGCACCTCACCCGCAAAAATATTTGCAAACAAACGCATGCCGTGCGTGAGCAGCTTGGACGCGGTCTCGATCAGGTTAATCGGAAGGAACAACGCGTACGGCTGCACATAGTGCTTCAGGTAACCTCTGGTGTTCTTAAACAATCCAAGTCCATGTGCTACGAGGAAGGC
Source organism: Paenibacillus sp. FSL R7-0652 (assembly GCF_038595045.1). NCBI lineage: Bacteria > Bacillati > Bacillota > Bacilli > Caryophanales > Paenibacillaceae > Paenibacillus > Paenibacillus sp. FSL R7-0652. The sequence continues at coordinate 6,009,055 of NZ_CP152001.1, forward strand.
TACAAGAGCTAGTCCCATCGTTACGGACAAGTCTGCTGTCGGTGATTTGAACCAAGCCAGCTCGATGTGCGGATGTGCTTCCGGGTCCTTGGCATGAGCCTTTTCATAAGCTTCAACCGCCGTGACGATTGGTTTCCCGAATACTGTAGCCGATTCGACACTCTTGACTTCGGTAACCGCCTGAAACGGAAGCCCAAGCATATTACCTACGAAGATGAACAAAATCATCGTAAGCGCGAGAGAAATAAAGTGTTTGCCTTTCTTCATGTCCATGGTGCTGGATATCAGATTGCGAACAAACTCAACGGCCCACTCCATAAAATTCTGCAGCTTTCCCGGATTATCCACAGACAGATTCCGTGTAGCGATGATGGCAAAAATGAAGACAATGGCGCCGGTTACAATCAACATCAACAGTACGGACAAGTCCAGATGAAATCCACCAAGCATAATCACTGGAGCTTCATGCATATTTTTTTCTCACCCCTTTCTCTACGTGAAAGCTGCGACACTCAAAATCAATCTGCTTTGCGGGACATGATGATCCCTATAATCAATAAGGAAAATTGCGCAATGGCCAGACCGCCTGCAACCGCATATGTATTGAAGTACTGCGGAAAGCGCATCGATATGTAAATACCGAGCACAGCGAGCGCCGCTCTTGTCAAAAATCCCAGGTTCACACGCTTCAGATTACCTTCTGCCGCATCATCGGACATCTTCCTTACCTTGTAGCCCAGGTAGAATGCGTTAATCAAACTGATGATCACGCCCAAGGCCAGTCCCAAAGCAATCGTCTCCAAACGAGGTGCGAATGCAGCCGTTAGAAAACAAATCATGAGTACGTACATGACGGAAACGGTCATCCATCTGCGATATCTGGCTAGTTCACTCATCACTTTCCCCCATGAATTTTTTAGCAATAAAGTAAATGCTTACCCCACCTGCCGCAAGAAAAAAGAGAACGCTTACGGCGATCCATATTCCGCTTCCTCCAATGGTTTTATCCAACCACGAGCCAGCGTAATATCCGGCAACAGCGAGCAAGGCAATCTCGATTCCAAAAGCTGTCACGAGCCCCATTGCTTTCCATACCTTATCATCATGGTTACGGGATGAATTTGGTTTGTTCGAATCGGCCATTTTCCACGCCACCCTTGCAATCCCAGTTAATTTTACTGAATGATGAGAGTCTTTGTCAATTGATTGATTTTAGCGTTTTAAAGGGAAAAACGACGGGTCTACAACCTAATAAAGTCCATAAACCCGCGTAAACCGTACAGTTTAACTGTATGCTATCCCCTCCGTAAATCCAACAGAAAATGTGAATTATTTTTTGAACTTTCTGTGAAATGATTCCGGACGTTCGCTTTTCACGCCGAAATGGTGCAAAATCGCATTGACAATTCTTTCCGAAGCATGTCCATCACCGTACGGGTTGGCAGCTTGACTCATGCTTGCATACAGTGTTTCATCTGTAAGCAGCGCTCTGGTCCGTTCATATACACGTTCCTCTTCCGTCCCTACCAATTCCAGCGTGCCGGCCTCAATGCCTTCCGGGCGCTCTGTCGTATCGCGCAGTACAAGAACAGGCACACCAAACGAAGGTGCTTCTTCCTGCAAACCGCCCGAATCGGTCAGGATCAAGTGAGTGTGCGGGTAAAAGTTATGCAAATCCACTACGTCTAGCGGATCGATTAACTGTATACGGGGATGATTCCCCAAAATCGCGTGAGCCGGCTCCTTCACAGCAGGACTAGGGTGCACCGGGTACACGATGGCAATATCTTCGAATTCGTCAGCAATCCGTTTGACGGCGTTGAAAATGTTGCGGTGAGGCTCGCCTTGAGATTCGCGGCGATGAGCAGTCATCAGCACCAGGCGCTTGCCTTGTGCCCAATCCAGTACCGGGTGCTTGTAATCCTCCCGTACTGTATATTGAAACACATCCGTTACCGTGTTGCCTGTGACGTAGGTACTAGACTCCGGTTTATTTTCCTTGGCAAGATTGGAAGAGGACCAGTCCGTCGGTGCAAAATGCAAATCAGCCAGAACGCCCGTCAATTGACGGTTCATCTCTTCCGGATACGGCGACAGCTTGTTCCACGTCCGCAGTCCAGCTTCCACATGTCCGACCTGAATCTGCTGTAAAAACGCTGCATAACTGGCTACAAAGGTAGTCAATGTGTCCCCGTGAACGAGTACAATATCCGGCTTCGCTTCACGCAAAACCGGCTCCAGACCGCCAAGAACACGAATGGTGATCTCGTTCAGGGTTTGACGATCCTTCATGACATCCAGATCATAATCGGGATGAATGTCGAAAACTTCAAGAACCTGATCCAGCATCTGGCGATGCTGCGCAGTTACGCAAACAATCGACTCAATAGACTCGGGATGTTTCTGCAATTCCAGAATAAGCGGAGCCATCTTGATGGCTTCCGGACGCACCCCGAAAATAGTCATCACTTTAATTTTGTTGGACATTCGAGCAAAGCCCCTTTTCTAATCCGCATGAAAATATGCTTATTTCGTTCCGTACAGACGGTCTCCTGCATCGCCAAGTCCTGGCACGATATATCCGTGATCATCCAGACGGTCGTCCAGTGCAGCGACATAGATATCTACATCCGGATGCGCATCCTGTACTGCCTTTACGCCTTCCGGTGCTGCTACCAGGTTCATCATTTTGATCTGCGTGCAGCCGCGTTTTTTGAGCACGTCAATGGCTGCAATTGCCGATCCGCCTGTTGCGAGCATCGGGTCAATCACAATCAGCTGACGTTCAGTTACGTCTGTAGGCAGTTTGGTGTAGTATTCAACCGGCTGCAGTGTTTCCGGATCACGGAACAAGCCAACATGTCCTACTTTTGCCGCTGGCAGCAGCTTCACCACGCCATCCAGCATGCCCAGTCCAGCGCGCAGGATTGGTACGAGTCCCAGCATACGGCCGGAAATCACTTTTCCTTTGGTTGCTGCTACAGGTGTCTGTACGTCGATGGATTCCAGTTCAACGTCTCTTGTAATCTCGTAAGCCATCAGCGTCGCTACTTCATCAACCAATTCACGAAAATCTTTCGTATTCGTACGCATGTCGCGTATAAACGTCAGTTTGTGTTGAATCAGGGGGTGATCACATATTACTAATTTTCCCATTAAATTGTCCCTCCGGTAAGTTCTTCATGTGTTAAGCATTTCCAAATATACCTAGCCGTCATTCACAGGCCCGATAAATCCTGTATATTATATCATCACCCACACTGAATTACACCATCAAAGGGCACCTAATCATTACAGAATAGCAAATCATACAAAAACAGGACCGGAAATTGATCCATCCGGTCCTGTTTGCTCGTGCTGTTATGTCACTTGAATGCTCAAAATACGTGTGAACACTAAAGATGCTCTTTTGTAATACAACACCACTCCGCCACCAGAATGCTCCTTCGATCGCCGTTATCCCCGAATTTTATGAATCACCTTAGGTAGGTAAAAATCCGGGGATAAATGCGAGCGCTTCGCTTCTACGGCCTCATTCTGCTCACTTCGTTCCTCTGTATTCCATTTTAACAACCTTCAAAACCAAACAGCACGAGCAGTGTTTTTCAGCAGTTGAAGTAACAGTCCTAGTATTTAAGGTCTGTGTACAGCGGGTATTGATCTGTCAGGGCCGTTACTTCTGCGCGAGCCTGATCAAGCGTTGCTGTGTCTTTTGGATTTTTAAGCGTCTTGGCAATGATCTTACCGATGGCTGCCATCGCTTTCTCGTCCATACCGCGGGAAGTCGCCGCAGGTGTACCGATACGGATACCACTGGTGATGAACGGACTTGTCGGGTCAAACGGAATCGCGTTTTTGTTCACGGTAATACCGATAGAGTCAAGCACATGCTCTGCTTCTTTACCTGTGATATTCACGCTGCGAGTATCGATCAGCATCAAGTGGTTATCTGTACCGCCGGATACGATGTTCAATCCTTCAGCGATCAATGTTTCAGCGAGCACCTGTGCGTTTTTCACTACGTTTTGCGCATACGTTTTGAACGAAGGCTGCAGAGCTTCACCAAAAGCTACGGCTTTCGAAGCGATCACATGCATCAAAGGTCCGCCTTGGGAACCCGGGAATACAGCTTTATCAATGGCAGCTGCCCAGGATTTGCGGCATAGAATCATACCACCGCGTGGTCCGCGCAGCGTTTTGTGTGTTGTCGTCGTTACGAAGTGTGCATGCGGCACCGGGTTAGGATGCAGTCCGGCTGCAACAAGTCCTGCGATATGCGCCATATCGACCATGAACAGCGCGCCAACATCATTGGCAATGGACGCCAGCTTTTCAAAATCAATCGTACGCGGATATGCACTTGCGCCTGCTACGATCAGACGAGGGCGGTGTTTGAATGCTGCTTTGCGAACTTCATCATAATCAATGAGGAATGTATCTTCCTGTACGCCGTAAGCAACGAAATTGTACAGCAAACCGGAAGCATTAACCGGACTACCATGCGTCAAGTGACCACCATGCGCCAGGTTCATCCCCAGAACGGTATCGCCAGGCTTCAAGGCTGCCAGATATACAGCCATGTTCGCTTGTGCACCGGAGTGCGGCTGCACGTTCGCATGTTCTGCACCAAACAGTTCCTTGGCACGATCACGCGCGATATCTTCAACGATATCAACATGCTCACAACCGCCATAGTAACGTTTGCCCGGGTAACCTTCAGCATACTTGTTAGTCAATACAGAGCCCATTGCTTCAATTACCGCTTCACTTACGATGTTCTCGGATGCGATCAGCTCAATGTTGTTCTGTTGGCGTTTCAGTTCAAGATTCATCGCTTCCAATACTGCAGGGTCATTCTTGCGCAATTGTTCCATGATTAAATTCCTCCTAGATTATAATGAAGTTATAAAGCGAGCTTTCAGGTTACACGCCTGACTTCGATTGCATCACCATCTTACGATCACTGTTATCCCCAGATTTCTTTGAGCCCCTTTTGACAAAGAGAAAATCCGGTGATAAACGTGAACGCGCTGCTTCTCCAGATTGGTGCTGCACTCTCCGTTTACGTGTAAACATCATTTCGCTTTATACGTTAGTCACAAAAGGTTGAATCAGGCTGCTCTTCCATACGATATACTGCCCGTTCGCCGCCAATCAGCTTCGGACGGGTAAGTGCTGCGGTCACACGAGCCTCACCAATATAGCGAAGCGATGTACGGAAAGGAACCGCAACATGACGCAGATGCATGCCAATCATCGTCTCCCCGATATCCAGACCTGCATGAGCCTGAATATGCTCAGCCAGACACGGATCGGACAGTGATCGATAGGCAGTCGATGCCATGGAACCACCAGCCTTTGGTACAGGTACTGCACCAACCTCTGTCAGTCCGAGACGCTCAAGCAGCGCACGTTCCATCACAAGCGCCCGGTTCAGGTGTTCGCAGCATTGGAATACGGTATGGAAACCAAACTCCGTCTGCACCTCGTGAATACCCGCAAGCAGCTGCTGCGCTACGTCCACTGCACCGCTTGTTCCAATACGCCGACCTGCAACCTCGCTTGTACTTGTGCCAATGACAACAATGTGTCCGGCTCCAAGCTTTCCGGCAAGTGCCAGTTCACGCAGGATCGATGCGGTCTGCTGCTGCAGTCCAGGTTGTTCCGAATCCAATTCAATCGTCATCCTATCGCCTCCCGATAAAATCATGCCTGCTGCCTCGTGCTGCTTTCTCCTCTGCATACGCTCATGGCATTTCAGGTACTATTATAGCGAAAAATCAGACGAAAGACGAAAAAAAGAGCAGTCTGCGGGTATCGCAGAATTGCTCTTTTGCCCAGGCGACCGGCCGTTTGTTCCGGTGCTCCATTGTGGTTGTGCCCACTTCGTCGCCAGTTACACCGGATCCCTGTTTTCCCCTTCATCATAAATCAACCCTACTCTAAAATCAACGGTTAATTTACATCTGATGTTCTGTTTCTATATCTTGTCTATCTTTGCCGAAATTTACTCAAGCTTATCCAGAAGCCGCGATAAAGCTGTCCGTATCTCTGCTGCAGCGATATTGTAATCATCCCGACTCCCGCCAAACGGGTCCGAGATATCAAAGCTCGGTATACGTTGGCGGATCTCAATGGCGCGCTCCCGCTCGGATGCCAAAATCTCCTGCCCCAGTGCACGCTTCATCTCCAGTGTCGCGTACAGGCTGTCCAATTCCTGCAGGTCCTGCAGCACCTGCTCATCATTCTCCACATACTCTTTCAACGTATAGGTCTTCTGAATGGAATCCGGAAACACCTGCATCACATGCTGCTTATGACTCCGGGTTAATGTCAGAATCAGATCGGCCCAATCGACCAGCTCTGCGCTGAGCTGTGTGGAATGGGACGGTCCCTCCGCACTATGATCCTTCAACACCGCTTCGGCATGACGCGAGATCGGCATTCCCGACGCTGCGGCTACACCCGCAGAACGAACATGCACCTCAATGCCGCGCTCGGATGCCAGTTTTCGCAAAAGCCCTTCTGCCATGGGGCTGCGGCACGTATTGCCTGTACATACAAATAAAATATGTTTCATTGTGTTAGCCTCCCCATTAGATCAAGATGTGATATGCCTATCGTATCGTTCGCACGTTTTATTTTAAAATATAAACAAAAGTCCAAAGGCAAGCAAGATGGCTCCGCCTACTGCCTCACCGTAATCCCCCAGATTCTGACTTACCCGGCGTCCCAGCAGCAGCCCCAAGATGGACATCAACCCGCCGCAGAAACCGAAGGCCAGAATCGTCAGAACAAGATCGCTGCTGAACATGCCCAGCGATACGCCAACGGAGAATGAATCTACGCTGACACTGAGTGAAAATAAAATAATACCCAGTAAAGAGCGGTGATCCACCAGCTTGGTTTCCCCTTCGCGAAACGCATTCAAAATCATATGACCGCCCAGCAGCACAAGCAGGCCGCCTGCCGCATAATTCGTAATATCACCCAGCAAGGAGCTCATATACTTGCCCATATACATGCCCGCAAGCGGCATGATGATATGGAACAGCGCCGTGACCGTACTGATCTTCAACACGTCCCGCAGCCGTATGCCCTTCATGCCAATTCCGATACCGAGCGAGAACGCATCCAGCCCAAGCGCAACGGCCATAATCAGAATGGTTACCAACTGCCCCACATGAGCAGACACATCCCACATCCTCATTCCCCCAAGTCGCATAAAGGTTCTTGTACACGATATGCGGACAAGAACTCAAACATGACGGATGCGGTGAAACTGGAAGGAAGAAGTGTTGATGCAGCATTCCGATGAGAAAAGGCAGGTCAAGGCTTGCTCGCTGTATGAAAAAGCAATCGGTTGTCACGTTAAACGCGGCGTCTGTCTGCGGAGCGTCGGGTCTCCTGATCCGGTGGTCAGGAGCATTCAGGTGGGCAGGTCAGCCAACTTGAATGAGTTGGTTGCCTGCTGCCTTGAGCAGCCGATTCATGACGGCTGCTCCCATCCCTTCGCGCGAGCAGGCTTCCGCCACAATATATGTGGCGCCCTGCTCATCGCAGCTGCGCAGCGCGGCGTACAGCCTGCGCGCAGCTTCCTGCAGCTCGCTGGCGTCGCCCAGCGAGAATACGGCATCGGCGCGGTACTGCTCCGCGTGCTCGGCGAACGCCAGCACCGCGGTGCGCTCTCCGCGCTGCGCCGCCTCTGCGAGAGCGGCGCGGGTCCAGGCCGCCACCGCTTCGGGCGGCCCCTCAACCACGCACAGCGCCCCTGCGGGTGCGTAGTGCGTGTACTTCATGCCCGGCGAGCGCGGCGCCGGGCTGGTGCTGTCGCCACCGGACCCCTCGGCGAGAAGCGCCGGGTCCGTGACGACACGGGCGGCCACGGCGGACAGCTGCTCCGCCGTGATGCCGCCAGGGCGCAGGATGGTGACGGTACCGTCGTCACCGGCCTGCACCACGGTGGACTCGACGCCCACCCCGGTGGGGCCGCCGTCCACAATGCCGCCGATGCGGCCGTCCAGATCCTCCCGCACATGTGCAGCGAGGGTCGGGCTGGGCCGCCCGGAACGGTTGGCGCTTGGCGCAGCCACAGGGCATGCTGCCGCTGCGATGAGCGGCAAAGCCACCGGGTGGTCGGGCATGCGCACGGCCACCGTATCCAGCCCGGCGGTGACGCGCGGGGACACCGCCCCTGGCCTAACCGGCAGCACCAGCGTAAGTGGACCCGGCCAGAAGGCCGTGATCAATGCTTCCGCTGTCTCGTTAACCTCAGTGACCAGTTCCTGCAGCTGGTCACGATGCGCGATATGCACAATCAGCGGGTTGTCGGAAGGCCGACCCTTGGCGGCAAATACCGCTTCCACCGCTTCTGTGCTCCGCGCATCTGCGCCGAGACCGTAGACCGTCTCGGTCGGGAAGGCCACGGTTTCTCCTTGACCCAGGCAGGCTGCCGCTGCCTGCAGGTCAGCAAGCGCCGCTTCACGGGCGGCGCTCCCCTTTTTCACACTGGAATACAGGGAAATCTCCTGCATATCTTCTACTTCACTTTGTTCCTGCAGCAGCGCTCTGACATCCCAAAAGGCTGTGTTATGTCCACCCTGGGCTGTACCTGCCGCCTCGTTGACCAACTTATCCTCTAACGAGTGATGCTGCATAGATTCATGCTCTCTGTTCATATATATCATCATCCCTAAACTTCAAGTAGGTTCAATTTCAGTACATATTAGTATAGCATATCTGTCACGTTTCAGGTTTGATCGAGCCATAAGTACGCTCCCCTTCACAGCCTCGTTCCTAAAAAAGAAGCTCTCTGCACACCCGCAGCAGAGGCCTCTCTCATGATTTATATCCTATTTCCATCCAAATACTTCATATCGAAATCACGTTGTTAGGAGAATAATCCTGTTACCCAATCCCACAGTTTCACAGCTATATCCCATAGAAAGAATCTTGCTTCAGGCGTCTCTCCCTGCATGGATGCCTTCACCTCTACCGAGTCTGCTCCTGCCGCAGAGACTGCAGCTGGTTTAGCCAGTGCATCCCCTGTACTCGCATCGATAAAACACAATGGCGGGAACAATACACACCACCAGTTCTGCCCTTTGCCTTCACCCAGCGTGATCCGTACCGCTTCATAATCACCTGCAGGGTATACCGTGCCGCCATACAGCTTAGTAGGAAAAGGAACCGTGCCGAGCTCTACTTGATAATCATAGGTCAGTCCACGTTTCGTTAACTCTTCACCTACCCGATTCTCAATCTCGGACAGATGCTCCCGAATCACATGGCGTGCCTGCTCCAGACTTTGCGGATTTTCCAAGGTTCCGACCCACTCGCCCATCTGTGCAACCACCGCATCCCGTATCTCACGTTTGACAAGCTGATCTCCTGCCCCATCGGAATTTGCCAGTATCCGCAATCGAATCGACTGCTCCGGTATCGCCGTCGCTGCAACAGCCGCATCCGTTTTCTGACCTTCCCACATCATAATGATCATCATAAGACATACAATAATAAGTCCAATTTGCTTCACGATTCGTCTGCTCATCCCGTTCTTCCCCCTCGGCTCGGTATCCAGCGCCCAACTCTCTCATGTCTATCAGTATGCCCGGATGAGCGGGAAGTAAACCTAGTATATTCACAAATCTATTAAAATGTCTCATAGAAACAACGATAACCGAAGCGCTGCATCGTCGATGTGTTTGCCATGGCCTTGATCTTATGCTCTCTCTCCTATCGCTTTCAGACCATGATATCCTTATCCTTATTTGATCAAATAAATTCATAAAAAAGAGGCTGACCCTGGCCTGCTCACAGGCCTGTCAACCTCTTGGATTCATTTCCTTGGGGAACAGGATAAGTCACTTCCTCCAACGTAAATACAGCTGCATGATGCTGTTCTCTTTTCTCTTTTCTCTTCTTGATCAAGTCCCAGATTCGCTGCATGAAGGACGGAGGCTGCTCCTCTGGGAGCAGTTCATCTTCATCCTCGTCCCCGTACAGTTTAATGCTCATCACCAGCCCGATACAGGCCATGTTGATCAGCAAAGACGTTCCGCCATAACTGATAAATGGCAGCGTGATGCCCGTCAGCGGCATAAGCCCAAGAAATGCTCCTATATTTTCAAACACCTGATAGAGCAGCATACCGATAATGCCCACGATGATAATGGGTCCGGCCCGTTCTTTGCACTCCAGTGCGATCAGCACCATCCGATGGATGAGGATAAAATATAATAGAATCAGCAGGGAAGCTCCTACAAAACCAAATTCCTCTGCGATCACTACAAAGATCGAATCCGAGTACGTATAAGGTACACGTCCGCTTTGGACAGAGGTGCCTTCCAGGAACCCTTTACCCATAATCCCGCCTGATCCGATGGCTAGCCCGGCATTTTTCGTATGCCACATCGCTTTGGCAGTTGCTTTCTCGGGAACAAGCCACGGATCAATCCGTTCAGCCCAATGCTCCCGTTTGATTTTTTCCAGAAATGAGAACACCTCATCATGGTAGAACGTATATGCTTTGATGAACCCAATAAAGAATGCACCTATAATCGTCAGCCCGATTAATGCATGTTTCAGCTTGATATTGCCGATCCATAATACTGCAGCCAGAATGATCACATACCCCAGAGCATTACCCAAGTCATTCTGTGCCATAACAAGGGCAAACGGAATAAATGTCCAACATCCAATCGGCACCACGTCTCTCCAAAAACCCAGATCCCCTCGTTTACGCTTCACAATAAGATGGGCGAGGAACAAAATGAGAATCATTTTAAACAATTCGGCAGGTTGAAACGAAATGCTCTCGCTGATCTTCAGCCAGCCGTTCGCGTTATTAACCTTACTTCCAAGCACATTAGCCAATATTAGAAAAATGATACCGATGCCGTACAGAAGAAATGCGTATCTCACATACAGCTTGTAGTTGACTAATCCAATTCCAATGACAGCGATAAACCCTGCTGCATAGAAATAAATGGTTTTCACATGATGACTTGCCAGATTGGGATCAAAACGTGTACCGCTGTAGATCGCAAATACACTCATAACCATTAATAACAGCAATACAAAAAGTATGATGCCGTCCAGCTTTTTCACCATTCTCCACATGATGTTTGATTATCCCCCTATATCTCACATCGTATATTCCCAATATAGATCATTATTACCATTGTACCTAATTCGTTGGGAGAATGGAAACTCGATCATCATGTGACAAATTCCACTTTTCGATGCAGGGACATCATTCCTCATGCCGCAGCCTTACCTATGAAAAAACAAAAAAACCTTGGAACCGATCTGTCCAGTCCATGCTGGAAAGATCGGTTCCAAGGTTTTATGAAAAGTTTTACGCTGCATTTGTAACTCCGAGCTTTGATGAGAGAATCGCTGCAAACGTTAATGGAATCTCCACGTTTACTGTTCCGGCTGCTCCTGCTGCACAGGTTTGCGTCTGAACAGCTTCATCACCAGTTCCGTAATGCTCGGCTGTTCCGCTGATCCCAGAATATCTTCGTTGTCCTCGGTGTGCACCTTGATGCTCATGGCAATGCCCATACTGATCATGTTGATCAGCAGTGATGTACCCCCATAGCTGATAAAAGGAAGCGTAATACCGGTCAGCGGCATGAGGCCTATAAACGGACCAATATTAACAAAGACCTGATACAGAATCATCGCAATAATGCCTACGATTAAATAGGCACCTACCCGGTCCTTACATTCCAAAGCGATCAACACCAGCCTATGAATCAGGATGAAATACAATAAAAGCAGTACCGAAGCACCAACAAAACCAAATTCTTCACCGATCTGTACAAAAATCGAGTCCGCGTAAGCCAAGGGTACCCGATTGGATTGAATGGTCGTTCCTTCCATATACCCTTTGCCGGTAACACCACCCGAACCTATGGCAAGTTTGGCATTGTATGTCTGCCATAATACATCTCTGGATGTCAGTTCAGGCACGAGCCAAGGGTCGAACCGCTCTGCCCAGTGTGCACGTTTAATATCTTTGAGGAAACCTGTAATTTCATCATGATAATGAATATAGGCCTGTATGCCAGCAACGATTGCGCTTACCGCCAGTACAAAACCAATCAATGCATGTGAAAACTTGATATTGCCGATCCATAATAGACCGATCCAGATAAAGATATAACTGAGTACCGCACCCAGGTCATTTTGCAGCAGCACAAGCAGTAAGGGCGGCAGAACACACAGACTGATGGGAATGACATCTCGCCCTAAAAACAAAGGCCTGTTCTTCTTTCTGGCGAGCAGTGTCGATAACATGACAATAAGACATAGCTTGAACAGCTCCGAAGGCTGCAGACTGACTCCGCCAATCGAAAGCCAGCCTTGGGCTCCGTAGTACTCATTACCGATAAACAAAACCAGAACTAACAGGAACAGACCAAGCCCATAGATATATAAATAATTTTTGACGATGAATTTATAGTTGATCATGGACATTCCGAAAAAAACAGCAAAACCCAAAACATAAAATACAATCATATTTTTGGTGAATCCCTCGACCTTCGGACGACCAGTCGTAGTACTGTAAATGGCCATTATACTGATGACCATCAGGATCAACAAAATAAAAACGATGGAGTAGTCGATCTTTTTGAATTTGTGCAGCATGTAATTATGTTCCCCCAAGCATTCAGAAAATCTTCGGCATACCCCATTGTAGAGGATTTCGCGGCAAAAAGAAAACTTACGCGCCTTACATTTTTGTCACCTGTTCCGAAGGTCGAACACCCAGGACATGCCGCTCAATTCCGGCAAGGTCAGGAACAATGATAATTTCCGGCCAATGCCCCGCCGATTCCAGCAGCGCCGCCACGTCCCGAGCCTGGCCCATGCCCAGCTCAAAACCGACAATCTGCGGCGGCGCAGACAGCAGCTGCAGCTGCTCCAGCATGATACGGTACGGGGCAAGCCCGTCCGGACCGCCATCCAATGCGAGGTGCGGCTCATGATCGCGCACCTCCTGCTGCAGCCCGGCGATATCTCCTGCCGGGATATAGGGCGGGTTGGACACCAGAATGTCCAACCGCTCCCCGGCGAACGGGGCCAGCAGATCGCCTTCACGGAAGTCGATCTGTACACCGTTCGCGGCCGCGTTGCGCGCGGCCACCTGCAGCGCATCCGCCGAGAGATCCCCGGCGGACACCTGCCACTGCGGGCGAAGCGAAGCCATCGTCACGGCGATGGCACCGCTGCCCGTACCAATGTCGACGGCGTGCACTGCACGGCCGGCGCCAGCACACACGCGGTCGGCTTCGCGCAGCACAGCCTCGACCAGCAGCTCGGTCTCCGGCCGCGGGATCAGCACGGCCGGCGTGACTTCGAACGGCAGCCCGTAAAACTCCTGGCTGCCGATAATATACTGCGCCGGCTCACCCGCAGCCTTGCGCGTAACGGCTTCTTCCCAGCGGCTGCGCAGCTCCCCGGGGAACGGCTCCGGCTGCATCATGTAGTACTGTGCGCCATAGACGCCCAGCACATGCTCCAGCAGCAGCCGGGCATTGTTCTGCGGCTCGTACACGCCGCACTTCTCCAAAAAAGAGGAAGCCTCGACAAAGGCTTCCCGGCAGCTCTGCTCCGGCGTCATGACAAACTGAGCGCGCGTCACAGATTATTCTCCTCTTTCCATCATTTCCGTCTGCTGTGCAATCGTCAGTGCAGACAGAATATCTTCGATCTCCCCGTTCATGATCTGATCCAGCTTGTGCATCGTCAGACCGATACGGTGATCGGTAACACGGCTTTGCGGGAAGTTGTACGTGCGAATCCGCTCACTGCGGTCTCCCGTTCCCACTTTGCTTTTGCGCTCCACGGAGATTTTCGCTTCTTCTTCCATGCGTTTCATATCGAAGATACGTGTACGCAGCACCTGCAGCGCTTTTTCCTTGTTGGAGTTCTGCGATTTTCCATCCTGACACGTAGCTACAATGCCCGTTGGAACGTGGGTTACCCGTACCGCCGATTTCGTTGTATTAACCGATTGTCCACCCGCACCACTGGAGCAGAACGTATCGACACGAATGTCTTTATCGTGAATTTCGATATCAAAATCTTCCGCTTCCGGCATTACAGCAACGGTTGAAGTCGATGTATGAATCCGTCCGCCGGATTCCGTCGTTGGAATACGCTGTACACGGTGCGCACCGCTCTCGTATTTCATTTTGCTGTATGCGCCGCGACCGTTGATCATGAACACAACCTCTTTGAATCCACCGAGGTCATTCGTGTTCACATCCATCAGTTCCACTTTCCAGCCCTGTGCATCCGCATAACGGGTATACATCCGGTATAGATCTGCCGCAAACAACGCCGCTTCATCTCCACCAGCTGCGCCGCGAATCTCCACAATGACGTTTTTATCATCATTCGGGTCTTTCGGCAGCATGAGTACACGAATCAGTTCATCCAGCTCTTTCTGACGTGCGGACAGTTCTTCGATTTCCATTTTGACCATCTCGCGCATCTCGTCATCCAGCTTCTCGCCCTGCATTTCCTTCGCCGCTTCCAGATCCTCGCTCACTTGTTTGTACTCATTGTACGCATCGTATGTCGGCTGAAGATCAGATTGCTCCTTGGAATATTCACGCAGCTTTTTGTTATCACTGGCTACATCCGGGTCACACAAAAGCTCGCTCAGCTTTTCATAACGATCGGCTAATGCCTGCAATTTATCCAACATGTATAGTCACCTCACGTTTTATTTTGTCATGCACATCCCGGTTTCAATATACGATTCCGACTGCGCCATTCGTATCACATATCTATAATTCAAAATTCCACAATCCACAGGATTCCATCTGAATCCCTTGACCGCAGCATGTCATTCCAATTCACATGGTCTTATATGATCGACGTATAACCTCGCTACAACGTCATCAAATCCTTTACTTTTAAAGTGATATAAAGAAATCGTTACCTGCTGGAATCCTCCGTCTCCTCTCAACGATTGAAACGAACAGTTCATCATCGGTATACGACTCTTAATTATAGCATATTCTTATGCTTCTGAACAGCAACAGTTCCGGGTGTGCACCTTAAAATTTTCAGGATTCATTTGACCCGCTAGAGCACCCCATCTTCTACCTGCTCCAGCACAACGCTCCACCAAGTCTCCTCATTCAGCACACTTACCGGGTCTTTCTCTGTATAAAATAAACGCAGATCCTTCAACGCCTGATCTCTGGTAGATCGGTCACTTTGCTGCGATCGAGGTTTAATCTCTCCGCGCCGAAAAGCCTCCAGCTTCGCCTGCGCTTGTTCCAGCGTCATGACACTGGGTGCAGCTTGCTTGGAATGCTCATGAATGAATGATGCGTACCTGTGCAAAAATTCCATAAACCGATGGATGCTGCTGTTCACCACGGCACACTCTCCGGTCTGTACATCTATTCTATATAGTATCCCCGTGCCAGCCTCCAGCCCGAGGATTGCCGTCTTCTCATCCCACTCATAACCGATAGGGAGCAGCATTCGAAGATCATCTTCTGCCCATATCAGACCTTGATTCGTCTGTGAGTCAAACCGGATACCGAGTATATCTTCACCGTTCATCCTGATCTGCAGCAGACCAGAATGCAGCAGCAGCTCCTGTGTCTCTCTGTCCAGCCCTGCCTTCTCTACAAGTGCAGGATCAAATCGAACGACCTTAGACGTATTCTCCAATGCCGCCACCTCCTCAAGGAGTACTTCTTACCTTTTATTATATCCATCACGGATAAACAATAAAGTGAAAACGCAATCATATCTTCGTCAATAACCGGGCACACCTCCGAGTAAAATGTAAAACAAAAACAGCATCATTCTCTAAAGATAGAGAGCGATGCTGTTCTTTAATTTTGACTAGTGCCCTTTGTATATACGAACCCGTCTGAACTTCCGTTTACTCGGTTATTACACGTTGAAACGGAAATGCATCACGTCGCCGTCATTCACCACATACTCTTTACCTTCCAGACGCAGTTGGCCGCGCTCTTTGGCACCGTTCATGGAACCTGCTGCAACCAGATCGTCATATGAAACAACCTCTGCACGGATGAATCCACGTTCGAAGTCGGTGTGAATGACACCCGCTGCGCCGGGCGCTTTTGTTCCTTTACGGATCGTCCATGCACGAACCTCTTGTACACCCGCTGTAAAGTACGTGTACAGGCCAAGCAATTTGTAAGCTGCTTTAATCAGCAGGTTCAGACCAGATTCCTGAATCCCCAGCTCTTCGAGGAACATTTGTTTATCTTCGCCTTCCAGCTCGGAGATTTCTTCTTCAACCTTCGCGCTAATTGGCACCACTTCCGCGTTCTCGGCAGCAGCGAATTCTCTTACTTTCTGCACGTACGCATTGTTCGCTACATCACCAATTTCGTCCTCAGCCACGTTGGCCGCATACAGAACCGGTTTCAGCGTAAGCAGGTGCAGATCACGTACGATCAGACGCTCTTCATCCGACAACTCCATGCTGCGTGCTGGCATATCTTCATAAAGAACTGCTTTTACCTTCTCCAATACTTCCACTTCTTGAGCAGCCGTTTTGTTGCCGCCCTTCATGTTTTTCTTGGAGCGATCGATTTTTTTCTCTACACTCTCGATATCCGCCAGAATCAGCTCCAGATTGATCGTCTGGATGTCGCTGATCGGATCAATTTTTCCATCGACGTGCGTGATATTCTCGTCTACGAAGCAGCGTACCACGTGTACGATCGCATCGACTTCACGGATGTGGGCAAGAAACTTGTTGCCCAGACCTTCGCCTTTGGAAGCTCCCCGTACCAGACCTGCGATGTCTACGAATTCAAATGCGGTAGGAACCGTTTTTTTCGGCTCAACCAGTTCTGTCAATTTGTCCAAACGCTCGTCCGGTACTTCAACGATCCCCACGTTCGGGT
This sequence comes from Paenibacillus sp. FSL R7-0652, assembly GCF_038595045.1. Taxonomy (NCBI): domain Bacteria; kingdom Bacillati; phylum Bacillota; class Bacilli; order Caryophanales; family Paenibacillaceae; genus Paenibacillus; species Paenibacillus sp. FSL R7-0652. The sequence goes on from NZ_CP152001.1 coordinate 6,025,980, forward strand.
CGATCGTACAAAACGGATAGTTTGCGGACTCGGCACCTGCTTGTGTAATTGCGTTAAACAATGTAGATTTACCAACGTTCGGCAGACCCACGATCCCAGCTTTCAAAGCCATGTATATGACAACTCCTCATTCATTACTTGTTCGGTATGGATAATCCTAACCATTATATATGACAAACCCCAAGGCATCAAGGAACTTCGCTGGATCATAAACAGTCCTTCCGATCTTCATATCGCTGTTTCCTGCCTGCATGTTGATATCCCCTTCGGACCATATGTTTTAATCGCTCGCTTGGCCTGAATGAATGATCCGTTTGCAGTATGATAGGATTTGCAGGGTTAAAGCTCGGCTCTAGCCCTTGTCCTTGATCTCTTTGTACATCGTCAAGTCCGTCACTTCATAGCCCATTTTGCGATACAGGCTGCTCGCCCGCTCATTATGTCCAAACACATGCAGCCCAATGCGATCTACTCCAAGACTTCGCGCGCTCTTTTCAAGCGCCTCCATCGTCTCTTTGCCATACCCTTTGCCGCGATGCACCTCTTCCACCACAATATCCAGCAGAAAGGCTTCTTTCCCCCGGCGATTCTCCGTAACATTAAACCAGATGTACCCGACAATGCCGTCCACAGGATGCACCAGATTGTATACGTATGCCCCTGGCGTCTCCAAACCTTCCGGCAGATAACGCTCATAAGATTCCTCTGCCCGTTCTAATGCCTCTTCCGGCGCCCACGTGCCTGCTTCTACTTTTTCCTGTGCAAAATCCGCAATCGAACGGCTGCGGAAACTCGCAAATTGTTCCGTATTCATTGGGGACAGTTCCATTCTCTACTCCTCCTCATCTGGTTGTAATCACTTAGGTGTGCATGTTATGTATATATCGGCAGCAGATCTAGTTACCTTAGAGGTTAACCCTCTAGGCTCCTCATGCTCTTCTTATTATAAGTACTTTATCATATTCGTTATGAAACTTCCCCCTGGATCACTGCTCTACAATTTCCAAAGTCAACTTTTGCATGCATTTCTTCGTTATCTCTTTATTAAGAAAGAATTTTATAAGAAAGAATGAATTCCGAATTGCACTCGAATAGAAAGGACGGTTTAACCATACACATCAAACCGCATCGTCCCTTTTTCAAAATGAAAATGTCACTGTGAAGGAAAAATGTATGTAAGTTGAATGTTTCTCTTGCTTCGCTTCTACTTATGTTAAAATATAAGGGCGAGCGACCGGCCAAAGTTTCTCGCCCAGAGGTCGATGGGTTATTCCATCGGCTTTATCCTTTTCACCTGATTGTACATATTAATGAGTTCATCGAGCACCATCGACTGATGGACTACCTGAGGGTGAATAAGCTCGCCGTACTCCGTTTTTAGTTGGTGGAGCCTCTCCCTTGCTTCCTCGATTCGCAGCTTGAGTTCGTCTCGATTCATAACACCCCTCCCTGCTGTACTATTTTAGAACATCCTGCTAATTAACATAAATTCAAATAAACTCCAACAGCAAACAACAAAAAACACCCTTTATCCGAAAGTCCTCTGAACAATCTATAACGATTGTCTATTCAAGGAACCATTCGAAAGCTGAGGATGTACCTACGCAAAAGCTGCTTCTTTTCAATTGCGATGACAACTAACTATATTTGTTGGTCGTACTTGTTTTTTTATGATTTAACTGATCTGGACTATACAATCTCTGAATCTTCTCAATCAGCTGTTCTGCGCTTGGCTTATCTCCCTGTCCAGATGTATAGTACTGCAAATCATCAAACAGCCCCAAACAATCCAGAAGGCCATCCTTATTCATATTTTCAATTGCAAAATCCATACCTTGGCGAATATAAGCTGCGCCTCTGTCGTAATCGTTATTTCTTAAATAGTACGTACCTAACCCGGCCAGTAAAATGCCATATTGGTCATTGGTGTACTGCTTGCTCATTTTTCCAAAGCGACTGCTCTGTTCCTCGTATACCAGATGAGATTGGTACTGCTCAAGTACGTCGTCAATATTGACATCATATCGATTCGCTGCGGTCACAATGGCGCAAAGTGCAGGAAATACTTCTTTTTTCCGATCAGAGATATACTTTAAATAATCTTGAATCAACTCTGTTTCACCTGATAACAATCTAAAATAGTAGTTATTTCCTTCTGACCAGTCCTTGAACTGAAGGATCACGATCTCTTCTTCTTCGGTCGGATCTTTGATCCAGCTGTAGTCGGCGTATTTTGAAACATACTGAAGAGTTTCTTCATATTTTCCATATTGATAACTGACCTCGGCAAGAGCAAGGTAAGAATACAAAGCATAAAATACCATCTTCTTTTTCGTTTTAGACTCAACTTCTCTTAATGTTTTCTTGGCATCATATTGGATAAAAGCTTTGATCTGCAGCTGGTCAGCAAATTCTTTCACTTTGTCCCAGCGGCGCAAGGATGCATACACATTAATCAGGTCATTCAGCGCATCGAATTGATACGACTCATCCAGCCGTTCTACAAATAGTTCGAATCGTGCAGCTAAAGTCAGATTATTCACCTGGTCATTCGAAAGTCCTATCGAAAACAGACGGTACTGGCTTAAAGCCAGACGTTCCGAATGCTGCAGCTTCTCACTTTCTGCTACACAACTATACAAGGGTTTACATTCCTCCAGCTTTCCCTCGTTATATAACTGTTCAGCCAATTCAAACAACAGAGGTACGTACGAAAGGTTATCAATCACATAATTTATCGCTGTCTCCATATGTGTTACACGGCCTAACTCCGCACAACGATACAGAAAAGGTCTGAGCCTTCTCCAGTCCAGACTTGAGTCTATCAGATATTCGTTTATGTATAATTCATATAACTCGCCTTCAGGTAAACCAATTCCAGCAGTAATACGATCCAACTGATTCAAACCTATTGGTCGAAGTCCTTTCAAGGTGCCGCTTAGTGTCCCGGAATTCACACCTGAAATCTCTGAGAAACGATTAATGGTCATCCGATTCCTTTTCAAATATCGTTCTAAATGGTCACGAATTGTGGCTTTTTCGCTCACAGGGACACCGCCTTCCCAAAATGAAGCTTAATTAATGAGATCATACAATATTTTAGTAACTAGCATCAATATTTAACTTGTAAATATTTTACTTTAATATACAAAAAAGACCGCCCCATTTTAGTTGAGCGAATCTTTTGGAAAATTACCATCATTACGATTTCGCCCGAATATCCAAACCGGTAGTATTAGCGGACTTACACTCACGAATTCTAACGATCACCAGCGACGCTATTTGCCCCTTTTTGGTCACTTTGAAATTTTAACGATCACCAGGGGGCTTATTTACTTGAATAGCCACGTTCTTCGCCGGATTTAGGAGGTTTTCACCTAAATAGCGCTTCTGGTGATCGTTAGATTTGTAAACAGCACGAAAAGTGCAGAATAAGGTTCTGTGGGATCGTTAGAGCTTTTGAACCGATACCGAATGCTGCTTCCTCGACGTCCCCGTCCACCAACCTTACCGCCGCTCTACCAAACGTTCTGTCTGCTTCACACCTGCGATGCTGCCTGCGCCGATGCCAAACATGACGGTGCGCAGTTCGAATTCGACCTGCTCCAGTCGCTGATCCAGTGCTTCGTCGGACGTGACGGCAGATTCGAGCAGTGAGCGGCCGAAGCCTGCGAGGTCGGCACCCAGCGCGAGCGCTTTGGCGGCGTCCACGCCCGTGTACAGTCCGCCGCTTCCGATCAGCGCCCCATCGGGGTTCAGCGCTCGTACATCCTGAATGCACTCGGCTGTGGGGATGCCCCAGTCGGCAAAGGCTTCCGCCGCCGCTCGGCGTACCGGGTTATTGTTGCGGTACTTCTCCACCTGTACCCAGCTTGTACCGCCCGCGCCAGCCACATCGATGAATGCTATGCCCGCTTCGTACAGGCGCTGTGCCGTCACGCCATCGATGCCGAAGCCAACTTCCTTGACACCGACAGGAACTTCCAGCTCACGGCATAATGTCTCGATTCTCTGATATAGTCCGCTGAAGTTTGTATTGCCTTCTGGCTGGAATACCTCCTGCAGCGTGTTCAGATGCAGCACGAGTATATCCGCGCCGGCGATATCCACGGCACGCTGGAAATCAGCTGTGCTGAAGCCATAGTTCAGCTGAACCGCGCCCAGGTTCGCAATGACCGGGATGTCCGGTGCCCAGCGGCGGACATCAAATGTGCTTGCGAGTTCCGGCTGTTCCACGGCAGCCCGGATCGAGCCTACACCGAGCGCCCAACCTCTGGCGTTCGCTACCCTCGCCAGGCGCTCATTGATAGCGCCTGTGGTTTGGCTTCCACCCGTCATCGAACTGATGAGCAGAGGTGTACGCATTGTTTTACCAAGGAACGAAGTGTCTAGACGCACCTCTTCAAAGTCTAACTCTGGCAGCGGATGATGCCGGAACGCATATTTTTCCAGTCCACTCGTTATACCTTCTCCTGCCACATTCTCCTCCAAGCAGAGGCGCACGTGCTCCAGCTTCCGTTCTCCCGTTGCCACTTCGGGCAGCAGCCGTCTGCCGGCTCGCTCTTGTTCATTCATGATGAGACCTCCTAAGTGAGAATAATGTGCAGGGTAGGCTGGCCTGCATTAGCTTCCTGCTCCCTACCCCATGTTTGGCTGCTCTGTACCCCTTGTTTCTATGTAAATGAAATGCAGTGGAATGAACATCCGCAGCGATCACGGTTCGCCTTCCACACATAACACATATGAAATAATCCATCTTGTGCTTTTGCCGCCGCCACACTTGTTGTTCATCCGACTCTTTATCACGCCAAACATGACAGTATTCTATCAATGCACAACTCTTTCCAGTATACCGCTCCTCTTCACCTAATGAAAGGACGCCCCAAAACCAAATGAGTTCGATGAATAACCTCATTAAAGGTTTTGGAGCACCCTTACGTAACGCCTCATTGAAGCCTTGAAGCAGCCTCTCTCCGTAGTTGGACCCGCGGCACGTGTACCAGCTTATTGAGATACCAGAGTACCTGTTTCACCTCAGTGTTTAAGTCAATAAAGTTTCGCATTACTGATCTGACCTCGTTAACTTCATCAGGTTTCAGAACAATCTATTTCTCGCCGCACCTATATTATTTTTCCCAGCTCCACTGCAAGCTGCTCACCCACAAGCTGACCAGACAAGGTAACAATCGGGGTCCCACCGCCAGGGTGGGTGGTGCCGCCAACGTACCAGAGTCCCTGCACATCTTTGCTTTGGTTACCTGGGCGCATGAAGGTCTGCTTCACCGAATTGGAGGAGATTCCATAGATAGATCCTTGATGAGCCAGTGTATCCTGTTCAATATGTTGGGGAGTATAACGGATCAGCACATCCGATTGTTTTAGTCCGCTGATCCCGCGTGCCTCCAATCGTTCAAGCACAAATTCTCCATAGCGTGTCTGCTGCTCTTCCCAGTTCCACGCCTCGGACAGATATGGCGCGTTCACCAAAATGAACAAATTGCTGGCTCCTTCTGGAGCCATGCCTGCTTCGGAGTACCCGGAGTAACAGATGTATATCGTTGGATCGGAAGGCATGCTGCGGTTACGGAAAATATGTTCAAACTCCGGCTCGTACTGCTCTGGGAAAAAGACGGTGTGATGCAGCAGCTGATCGTATTGCCTGCGCACCCCGACCAGGGTGACAAAGCCTGAAATGGACGGTTCGTACTTTGCAATCCGGGCATCACTCATGCGTTTCCGATGCTCAGGTGCAAGCAGCAGCCGGTTTACACTAAGCACATCTCCGTTAGCCACAACCTGCTTCGCCTCCATAAAACCCCGATCTGTATCCACACCCGTCACCCTGCCATTTTGAATTGCAATCTGATGCACCTCTACACCCGTCAGAATCTGCACACCTTTTTCGCACGCAAGCCGAGTCATACCTTCAATAAGCTGATACGTTCCGCCTTTGACCCCGTATATGCCCACCTCGGCTTCCACGTGTCCCATCATGGCGAAGATTGAGGGCGAGAGATACGGCGAAGATCCAACGTACGTAGCATACCTTCCGAACATCGCGAGGGTATGCGGATGATTAAAGTACCTGCGCAGCAGCTTATCCAACTTGACCGCAGGCCGCACCTTAAGCAGACTGCGCAGCATTTGCAGATTGTATTTGTCAGACGGTTTCAGCAGCAGTTTACCGAGAAAATGACGATTCGCTTCTGCGTACAATGCAGCAGACTCATCCATGAAGGCATCATAACGTAAGGCATCCTCTGAACTGTACGCAGCGATCTGTTCTTTCATCGAGCCACGATTTTTGGACAGATCGACCACGGTACCGTCAGCAAAAATATTACGTGTTCGAGGTTCCAGCTCGTACAATTGCACATAGTTCTCCATCGCCACGCCTGCATGATCAAACACCGAGCGAAACGCATCCGGCATCGTGATCGTGCTCGGCCCGCGGTCAAAGTGATACCCCGCCTGCCGGATCTGCTGCAGCTTGCCGCCCACATGCTCCTGACGCTCCAGAATCATTACCCGTAAGCCGGCTGAGGCAAGACGGATCGCACAGGACAGACCACCGAAGCCTGCCCCGATTATAATGACATCCTGTTTTAAGCTCCCGTTTGAGGCCTCCGCCCGGTGCCCGTTATCCATTTTCATCTCTTCTCCCAGCAGCATTCCTGCCCCTTTTCTACCTTCTCCTATACCTTTGTCTCTCTCTGTATCTTCTGAACCGTCACCATTTCCATTCCCCTGTATATTACGCATCAGCTGTACCGCCTGCCTTTCCATACGTATCCTTTACCGGATCGACCCGCCTGCCATGAGGCCAGACCGATGGCAATGACACATGCCATGCTGATCGGTTGAAAAAGAGCCAGCCACCACGGCTGACCTCCGATATAATCGGATACTCGTTTTACAGCCATGCCAAGCAGCGTGCCTATGAATCCATACATCATCGAGGTATCATTTCCCGTTAACAGCCCTATCACCAGACCTAGCGGCGGTACCATATACATCATGAAATACATCAGCATCGTACCAAGCAGCAGCACGTCTTTGCGCCCCATGCCTTCATACATGTTTTTCTTGTACCCGTTCCATACCTCACCGCCGTTCTGATACATCCGCGTACTCGTCACATCGTGGACATCTGCCAGCAGCACGGGGTGACCCGCACGTTTCACCGCTTTGGCAAGACTCATATCGTCCACCAGATGCCCTTGAATCGCTGCATGACCGCCAGAAGCTTCGTAACTTGTTCGATGAATAAGCAAAAAAGCCCCCGTAGCGGCGACAAACATCGGACTTGCTGACCTGCGTATCATAAAAATGGGTAGATGGCTGATGATCGTAAACATCATCATCGGCACAACGAGCTTTTCCATCCAGGTCTTGGCGACCTGATAGGGAAATCCGGTAACCAGACCGCCGCCCTGCGCGCGCCCTGCAGCAAGTGTCTGCGCAATGGCATCCGGCTTGACCCGAACGTCTGCATCCACGAACATAAACCAGTCCCCCTGCGCTTCCTGCACCAATCGGTGACAGGCATGGGACTTCCCCATCCAGCCCGCCGGCAGCTCTGTACCGCGAAGCAAACGTACACGCGAATCCCGCTCAGCGATGGCCTGAACCAAAGCCGCGGTTTCGTCTTCCGAGCGGTCGTCCAGTACCAGCACTTCCATGCGGAACCCATCTGTGTGGCTGGCAAGCACACTTTCCAAACATTCTTCGATATGTATTCGTTCGTTTCGGGCGGGAATCAATACCGAAACAAGCAGATCGGGAGGCTGGAGGCTGGCTTTACGGAATGAACGTACTTTAGGAAGACAGGCCGCATTCCATAACGCAAAAAGCAGCTGCACAATCAGCCATCCAGCCAGACACATCCACAGCATTTCAGATGTACTCATACTCCCATTCATGTTATCGGTTCACCCGCTTTCTTGCCTTATCGTATTTCTCGCTAGTGGAACGCATACCCCGAATCAATGACCTCGCATCCGGTAGACTTCCTTGTCCAAGTCGAATCAACGCTGATCTGTGATCATTCAGCTGCTGCTCCAGTACAATGCCCAGCCGCTCTGCGATCTCTTCACTCTTCCACACGTTCCAATTTTCCATGATTGGTGGGCCAGCCTTCATTGAAATTTCCGGCAGGTCATGCTGAACCATGCCATGACATAAGGTGACTGGCACGGCAGCAGCCTGCGGAAAACGACGAAGCACAAGTCCGATACCCGGACGGAACTGAATCGGCCGCGCCTCCTGATGAAGAATTTCACCCTGCGGGAAAATCCAGACCCTTTTGCCAGCAGCCAGCAGCTCACTCGTATACTGCAGCGATGTCCGCACACCAGAAGCACTGTCTTTATTAATTGAATACGCCCCAAGTTTGCGAAAAAAAGCATACTGCCGAAGCTGCCGCTCCTCCATCATCACATAATGATCCCCGCGCGAGGTTTGCTTCGCCGCATGATACAGCAGCAGTCCATCCCACCACGAACTGTGGTTCATGAAATAAACAACAGGCTGATCCGGTGCCATAGGCAGCATCCCTTTCGCGCCATTACGTTCCATCATCTGCGGGTCAAGCGAACCCGAGAGCGTAAACGAACGGAAATGTCTGCGCAGCAAATAATAATGGTTGTACAGCGAGAAGACTCGGTCAAACGCTTTGGACTTTGCGGCGCGGATCATACAGCCAGCTCCCCTCAGCAAGCAGCACACCTGCAATGGCAATGATGAAACTGCCTGTTATCCCTTCCTTAAGGGCAAGCAGACCGAACAAAAGAATAAATAGCTGGTACAGCCATTTTGCCCGGAGTAAAGAACGTCGATCCTTCGGCATAGCCGGCAAAAAGAGAGACAGCAATGCGCCCATAATGAACCAGCTGATGTAGTTTGTCCACGGGACACCATAGAACCCGCCCGGAGCCTGCCATTCCCAAAATCCTCTTGCATGAGCCACAGGGTCAAGTACCAAATCCAGCACAATGGCCCAAAATCCCGTTTTGAGGGCTCGCACTAACTTACCACCCCACGTTGATCCGCCGCCGCTGATCAGTGCCGAATTGCCCACGACGGCAATCCAGGCAAATCCAAGCGTTACCGGAACGCTGAACAGATGTATGCCGAAGAAATCCGAGTAAGCGTACTCGCCAAAAGGCCAGTGTGTATGTACACCGATCCATTCCACGCCCATCCCGCCCAGCCAGATGATGAAAGAAGATATCCAGAGGCCGGGACGCAGCCATTTGACTGACTGGTCGGACAGATCAGATCGGTAATTTTGCTTCTGATAGATAAGATCCAGTACACAAAGTGCGTAAAACACCAGAAAGAGTCCATTGGAAAAAGATAACGCCTCAGGCACACCTATCGTAAGCATCAGGATGGCACCGATGGCATACCAGACCCAGTATACCCACTGAACCATCAGGATACCGCCATTCGGGAAGCTTGATACGCCAGCATCGGATAACGTTTCACAATCGCACCCAGCATCTCCAGTTTCAATTCATCGCTGACATAAGCCCGTTTCGTGTATACATCGTAGTCGTTACGCTCCACGGCGTGCAGAATCGTCGAATAGAAGGCCGCGGCTAACTCAATCGAAAAGGCACTCTCTACCGGATAGGTGTCCAGACGATCCATGCCGATCCGGAACCAGTTTAAAGCTGCATCTTTCAAATCCTGAATAATGGCAATAAATCGATCATCCACAACACCGTCTTCCCAGTCCTGCTCGGAGTAGCCGTGTTTCTCCATGATCTCCAGCGGTACATAGCGGCGCATTCTGGCCCGGTCTTCACCTACGTCACGAATAATGTTCACGATCTGCATGCCTTTACCCAGTGCAATACCATTCATCGCCACTTCCGCACCGTTATCATTACGCAGCACAGGCAGCAGCATTTCCCCTACCGTTCCAGCAACCAGATAACAATAGTGTTCCAGCTGTTTCAGCGTTGTATAATGGGTCACTTCCAGATCCGTTAATTGTCCTTCCATCTGACGGAAAAACGGGCCTTTGTCCAGATGAGGGAAGCTGCTGAACAGCCATCTCAGGGCCGGCCAGATAAAATGTCCTTCCGCCTCTTCGAGGTGTTCAAATAAATCACGAATCTCATGGATCGTATATGTTGATTGTTCGGGTTCATCTACACTGTCATCAATCATGCGGCAGAACGCATAGATAACATACACCGCCTCGCGGCGGGGACTTGGCAGGCCTTTAAATGCCTGATAAAAAGACGAGGAGCCCTTCTGCATCAACTCTTCACACCTGCTCAAAATTGCTTCGTTCATTTCCCCATCTCCTTCATGAGTTGATTGACAGCCATCCTTGCGCCCTGCATCACAATAGGCACGCCGCCTCCTGGATGTACCGAAGCCCCGGCAGCGTACAAACCTTGAATTTTCGGAAACGGCTTAGGCTGCGGGCGATATACTCCGGACTGAAACAGGACAGGAGCAATGCCAAAGCTTCCTCCGCCATAAAGGCCGTCACGCGCGGCGTCGGCTGGTGTACGTACCTTTTTCCACTGCAGCGCTGCACGCAGTCCCGGGAATCCCCGCTCTTCCGCTTCCTGAAGCACCCGTTCTGCCAGCGCCTCACTCTCCTGTTCCCAGTGCACGCCCTCTGCGTCCGGTACCGGAATGAGAAAATACAGTACGCTCTGTTCCGGAGGTGCAGCTGTCTCGTCCACCGCAGCCGGATTGAATACGTAAAAGGATGGCTTCGCCGGAATGCGGCGCTCGTTGAACACTTGGCGCAAACTACCATCCAGACTTGGCGGCAGGAAAAACTGATGCGCTGCGGCATCATCCCACCTTTTGTCTGCTCCAGCATAGATCAGTACACATCCCGATGAAGGCCGATACGGCTTGCGTTTCACGGGTGCTTCCGGTATCTGCTTGAGCAGCCCGCTCAAGTTCGGAAAATCCCCGTTGTAGATTACGGCATCCACCTCTTCAGCACCTTCAGCCGTTTCAATACCCTCGCATACTCCATGGCTGATCTTCAATCCGGTAACCTCTGTATTCAGCTTGATCTTGCCGCCGCGAGAGAGCAGTTCCTGCTCCAAAATAACGGGCAGAGCCGCGTAACCGCCCTTCACCATCCAGATGCCATACTCATGCTCGGCGTAAGGAAGCAATGAATAAATGCCCGGTGTGCCAAAGGGCGATCCACCGATATACAAACTTTGCAGCGAATACGCATCGAGCAGTTCTTCATGTTCGAAATAATCCCCTACTGCCTTCCGCACACTCTTGTGCGCACGCAGCCTGCCCATAAGCGCCATGAGCGAAGGGGTGAAGAAGTCCCTTTTGCGAGGAAACATCTGCTCCAGAAAGGCTGCCCGTCCTGCGGGAAACAACGTATCCATATCCTCCATGAATCTCGTGAATCCACGACCTTCTCCCGGGAACAACCGTTCAATCTCTGCGGTCTGCTCCACCCGGTCTGTCATCTTGGTCATAACACGTCCACTGTGATAGTGCACCCGGTATAAAGGATCACAGCGCAGCAGCTCAATTTTGGAGCGATCGACACCGGCCTCTTCCAGAATGCCAAGCAGCATCTCGGGCAGCAGGACAATCGTTGGCCCCTGATCAATCCGGTAATCCCCTTCCTGTTCAAAAGCAATCCGTCCACCTACGCGGGAGCCTCGCTCGTACACCGTAACATCCCATCCCTGACGGTTCAGCAGCAAAGCTGAGGTAAGCCCTCCAATTCCTGCACCTACAACAGCAGCCCGCTTCATGAGTGTCCTCCGGCCCGGGCAGTCTTCACGTAGGAGGATGGCTTGGTACGTCTCCGTGCATCCTCTTCCTGAATCAATCTGACACTGATTCGCGCCGATTCGAAAATGGTCGGCAAGCCGCTGCCCGGATGGGTACCTCCGCCCACCAGCCAAACGCGTTCCAATTCCTCAAACTGATTATGCGGTCTGAGATACATCATCTGACCCAGGTTATGAGCCATGTTGAACGTAGCCCCTTGGTATACGTCCAGTTCATTCTGCCAATCCAGCGGGGTGAACATCATGCATTCTTCAATGCGCCCACGGATATCTGCCAGTTCAGGAATCGCTTCGAGCCGCTTCAGCATAGCTTCCTGCACTTTCGCTCGTTCGGCCTCCCAATCGATATCTCCTGTAAGGTTTGGTGTCGGCATCAGCACATAAAGTGCAGATTTTCCTGCCGGAGCGAGTGTCGGATCGAGCCTCGATGGGTTATGAACATATAGAGACGGGTCTGCAGACAGTATTTTGTGTTTGGTAATTTCGTCTACGTTTACCCGGTAATCTTCCGGAAAATAGATCGAATGATGCGGCAGGCCGATCTCGCCATCTACACCCAGATACAGCATCGCTGTGGAACAGGAATATTTTTTTCGCTTCATTTTTTCGGGTGTATATTTTTTAAGTACGCCAGGTTCGAACAAATGGTTCACTGCATGGGCAAAGTCGGCATTGACTACGACATGATCGGCTTCAATCCGTTCACCGTTTTCAAGCAGTACACCCTCTGCGCGACCATCACGAACAATAACCTGCTTCACAGGTGTACTCGTGTGAATACGTCCGCCATTCTCTTCAACGACATCGGCCATCGCTTGGAATACCCGATTCACGCCGCCGATTGGATGAAACAGTCCGTATTGGTGCTCGATAAACGATAGAATCGTAAACGTCCCCGGACAATCCCATGCGGACATGCCCAAATACTTGGACTGGAACGTAAATGCCCAGCGCAGACGTTCATCGGTAAAATAACGGGAAAGAATGCCGTACACGGTATTATTTATATCAAGCTTAGGCAGTGCGGTAATCGCATCTTTGCGTAAATAATCGGTGAGTTTGCCAAATGGACGGCGGAGCAGCGGCATGACTTTGCCAAACTTCACTTCCTCGTCCCGCATGTACCGGAGGTAATTCTCTTCGTTGCCGGGGAACAGCTCCTTGATCTGTGCTGCTGTATCCTCCCGATTGCGTGAAGGCGTGAATACCTTATCTCCAAAGTTCAAAGCGTACAGCGGGGTCAGTTCTTTCATATCTACATAATCAGACAGCTTGCGTCCGACCACGTCAAACATTTCTTCAATCAGCTGAGGCATCATCAAAAACGTAGCCCCGCGATCAAACTTGTATTCACCAAGCTCCAGACGGGAAGAACGTCCGCCAATGGCCTGCTGTTTCTCGTACACGTCAACCTCATAACCCTGACCGGACAATAACATGGCCGCTGCAAGTCCACCCGGACCTGCGCCAATGACAGCTGCACGTTTGCGTTGTTGATTCGGTATCATGCCACTCACCTTTCTATGTAGGGAATATCTCTAGTTCTCAAGCCCTAACCTATTATTAAACCGCTCGGTAACACTTTAAGCGGCTAAACCGAAAAACATTATACAAATGATGTACAAATATTATACGACAAGTAAAACATAAAATGACCGACGGGTCAAATTAATTCTCTTTTTATACGCTAATGTCCTGAACAACCCATTCAAAATGGCACCTAACAGGAAAAATATCATCTTTCAACTTTGTCCCGATATCCTCATTATTCACCACAAAAAAAACATCCTTTGATCTTTCGATCAGAGGATGTCCGCTATATATGAATCTATTCCACCGACGTTCGCCTTATGTCCGTTCGATCAGCAGTCGCCGTATGTTTAATTGTTATCCTCTCGCCTGTTCAGCCCCGAACGGTCGTTCTGTAAAATATTCTCGTTCGATCCAAGACTGCCAGTCTGCCGAATCTTCAGGCATGATCCACTCCGGGTAACGAGCATTCTCCGCACGTTCAAACCCTTTGCCCCCAAGCACGAAACGGATCTGAGGGAACTCGTCCTGAATTCGGCCAATCAACTGGTCGCAAGCTTCAACAAGTCCAGGGTTTGTGATGGATAGACAGACTAATTTGATTTTCTGCTCACGGAGGATTGGAAATACCCCTTCTTCCGGCGTATTGGCTCCGAGATACAGGACTTCTGCTCCATTTTTACGCATAAATAGAGAGAACAGCAGTAAACCAACCTGGTGATGCTCCCCTTCCGGACAAAGAGCCAGAACTTTGGGCAGATGCGGATAGATCGGGAACAGATGGAAAAACTGATAAAACCGCTGTGAAATCAGCTGTGTCATGAAGTGCTCCTGCGCTACCGTTGCACGCCCCTCTTCCCATGCGTCTCCAACCCGAACAAGAATCGGTACGAGCACATGGTAGAACATGCTGTCATATCCGTACATCGTGAAGCCAAAATCAATCAAACCGTTGGCACGCTCACCCTGAAAATGGTAAAGAGAGTCATAGATCTGATCTGCCATCTGTGCATAAGCCTCTTCCATCACAGGTACCGGTGGAACCATCGGCATGGCTGCAGCAGCTTCTGCATCGGGCACATTCGCTTTCCTGACCTTTAACATGCGTACAGCCTCGGAGATGCTGGCCTGATGCTGATCAATCTGTTCTTTCAGCCAGCGCAGATCCGCAATATTCTCTTCCGTGTACATGCGATAACCCGAATCCGTCCGCTCAGGGGTGACTGCATTATACCGACTTTCCCAAGCCCGGAGCGTGACCGCCTGAATGCCCAGCATAGCAGCGACTTGTTTGATGGAATACACGCGATTACCTACTTTCTCTCCATAAACGTTCTACAAAAATAATACGTTCATTATACACAACGGCTCTGCGGCTGTCGATTCATCCAAATCAAATTACCTGATTCGGCCTGTAACAGACCCTCATGTCACCCACACAACATCCGAATCATGTCTCCTGCGTCAACATCGCTATCCATGTGGTAATAAACGTCAGCAAACAGAAAAGGGGGAATCCACCGTTGGTTTCATTGCGCCGCCATACCTCTGACCGCAGATCTTCTCGTGGCAAATTTCCATACATACGCACAGCACTTGTATTACTTATCCTTTGGCTTATTGCGGTTATGCTCTATCAGACCTATAAACCGCTGCCGCCAGGCATCTCTTATGAAAGCCAGGAATACCGGGTGAAGAATATGGAGTTCCTTCATGATCTCACATACCCTTCTTCCGATGGACAGATGCAGCATGAACAGCAGATTTTTCAGCGCATGCTGCAGGTCGTCGAGGATGCAGAACAGTTTGTTCTGGTTGATATGTTTCTATTCAACAACTACCAGCACAAGGGGCAGAACTTCCCACCTGTCAGTCAAGAGTTTACCGATGCGCTCATTGCCAAAAAAATGAAGCATCCCGACATGGACATCTGGTTCATTACGGATGAAGTAAACACCAACTATAACTCCGCTCCCAATCAACTACTGGAAGAGATGAAACAGGCTGACATACAGGTCGTTGTCACTAATGATGATCCACTACGGGATTCTACACCGGTGTATTCTGCGGTCTGGCGCACGTTCTTCCAGTGGTTTGGTCAGTCCGGGAAGGGGTGGATTCCCAACCTGATGGCGACAGATGGTCCCGATGTCACGCTGCGTTCGTATCTAAAACTGCTGAACGTGAAGGCAAATCACCGCAAGGTGGTTGCCAGTGAAAAGACGGCTATTGTATCCTCAGGCAACATTCATGATCCCAGCGCGTACCATTCCAACATTGGATTTGAAGTCAACGGGCCAATCATTGGTGATATCATTCAATCGGAGCAGGCTGTTGTCGATATATCCGGTGGAGGTCAGCTGCCCACATATACCGATACTTCCGAGACCTCCCCGTCCGGGAAACCGAGCGAAAATGATGGACCTATTCGCCTGCGATATTTGACCGAAGGCAAAGTCAATGATGCTTTGCTGAGTGAGCTTAGCCAAGCGGAAAAAGGGGATACAATCTGGATGGGCATGTTCTATATCGCTTCACCCAAAGTACTGGAGGCATTACTGGACGCCTCGGAGCGAGGAGCCGACATCCGGCTTATACTTGATCCCAACGAAAATGCCTTCGGTCAGGAGAAGATCGGTATCCCCAATCGTCCTGTGGCCGCTGAGCTGCATGACAAATCGAACGGAAAAATCCAGATTCGCTGGTACAACACCACCAAAGAGCAGTACCATACCAAGATGATGTATATCGCGAAGGCTGCTGGAGATCATATCGTACTCGGCGGGTCAACCAATTTCACCCCCCGGAATCTGAATGATTATAATCTGGAAAATAACATTTGGGCTGCAGCCCCGGCAGACAATGCATTTACCGTCGACATTGCAAATTATTTCAAGCGTATCTGGACGAACGAGGATGCCGAGTTCACCTTGAATCTGGAGGAGTTTCAGGAGAAAACAACCTTCCTGAAAGGCATTCTGTACAAACTGCAGCTTATTCTCGGCTTTACTACCTTCTGATGATCGGCGCATTTGTACCCGTTGAACAAAAGGGTATTTACACGTTCACTTTTCAGGCTCTATCCGTTCTCTCCGTTTTGTGAATGGATCTGCTGAGCCCTATATAACGACTTCATATCACAACAAAATTCAAATTTATCCACTTAGCGAAATACATCCGTCTGCACTCTTCACGTGCGGCGGATGTATTTTCATTCTTGACATATAATATGAATCGTGAAAAAATGTTACCTAACGACCGTTAGGAAGGTGAATATAATGACTGCATATTCTATCCGGGATGCAGCCCTGTTTCATTTTGCAAGAGACGGCTACGAAGGGGCCTCGCTGAGAGCGATCGCTGATGAAGTCGGGATTAAGAAACCCTCTATATATGCGCATTTCAGCGGCAAAGAAGATCTGTTTATGAGCACGCTGGACCATGCATTTCATGAAGTACGTCGGCACACTCTGGAATATTTCCGGGATCATGCCCACCTGCCGCTGGAAGAGCGTCTGCGGGGACTGCTGGTGTGGTTTGAACAGGAATATCAGGATCATGCTTCTGCCAGGCTGATGCTCCGCAATTGTTATTATCCGCCGCCGGATCTGTACAGTCATGTGATGGACCTGGTGTATCCATTTCTGGATGGGATGGAGCGTACTTTATCCAGACTGCTGCAGCGAGCAATTCGCGAAGGAGATATTCCGCCTGTTTCTGCCGAACAGGCCGCCATCGCTTTTATGACATTTCTTGATGGCATTACGGTTGAGATTATCTACGGAAGCACACGTCGGTATAAACGACGCCTCGATGCGGCCTGGCCCGTCTTTTGGATTGGAATACACAGCATGAATAAAGAGGCACTTCCTGTTGTGCCAGAAGGAGATTAAACATCATGAACCGCAACTGGTTATACGTTTTTATAGGAGGAATCATTGAAATTGTCTGGGTCAGCGGATTGAAGCATGCCTCGAATGCCTGGGAATGGGCATTGACAGCAATCGCCATTATGATCAGCTTCGGGCTTATTATTGCCGCTGCCAAAAGACTGCCCGTTGGTACGGTCTACGCCGTGTTTACAGGGATTGGTACAGCCGGTACAGTGTTGACCGAAATGCTGCTGTTCGGTGAGCCGTTCCGTTTGACTAAAATGCTGCTGATCGGACTGCTCCTCTGCGGCGTCATTGGACTGAAGCTGGTAACAGACCAGCAGGAAAATCAGAAACCACAGGTTAAAGGAGGTGCCGTCTAATGGCATGGCTTGCAATTGTAGGTGCGGGAATCTGTGAAATTTTTGGGGTCATCGGCATTAACGGGGCTTCTACGCGCAAGGGCTGGCCTTATATTGTCCTGATGCTGGTATCGTTTGTGTTCAGCTTTTCGCTGTTATCCTATGCCATGACATCCATTCCTATGGGTACAGCCTATGCGGTATGGACAGGAATCGGTACGGTGGGAAGTACCGCAACGGGTATGCTTCTGTTTGGGGAGCGAAAGGAAGCGAAGCGGCTGCTGTTCATTGCGATGATTTTGGTGGCAGCGGTTGGATTGAAAATTATTACGTAATGTAATGCAGCATGAGGCTCATTATACATTCCGAAAGGCGACTTCAATCAGGAAGTCGTCTTTTTTAAGTACAATTTTTCAGGTAGAATATTTTAGGTATGATAGGCCGTTTGGGATATAATGTAATACGTGAGCAAATCTTGTTAGCTCAGCGGAATAAAGGAGGGGATTACTTGAAGAAAAAATGGTTGGTACGTATCAGTGCATACACGGGGTACTCCATTTTGATAGTACTGGCACTCTTCTATCTCGTCTCTCTGGCAGCAGTTCTCATGCTTGCTATTTTCGATTTTCAGGGAGCATAGTCTCTTTTCTTTTCTCTTACCTTCGCTCTGCCTCCACTTCATTAAACTTTGCTTCCTCTTCATTCTCTTGTCCTGAGGAGGCTTCAGAGCCTGTTCAATGCATTTTTTCCAGTTCACTCTCAGTCGAATTTAGGTTCGTTTTCACCCCCTGCATCGCGCACATTTGTAATCCCTCATTTACATCGTTTATACTTAGTTTGACCATAAAGTCAATTCAAGAACTCAAGAGTTCCCAGTGAGGTGAACGTACCCTTCATGAACCCGATCCATGGGATGAACGAAAAGAGAAAACTGATCATCACTACAGCGCTCAAGCTGTTTGCTGCCAAGGGCAGTGCCGCCACCTCCATGCAGGAGATTGCCGAGTTATGCGGGATGTCCAAAGGCAGCTTATATCTGATGTTCAAGTCCAAAGAAGAGCTGGAAGCGAGTACCCTGGAGTACTGTGTATACATTCTGATGGACGAGATGTCCCAGATTGAGCAGGAAACCAGCCTGTCATCCAGAGAGCGGCTGCAGAAACAGATCGAGGTGCTGCTGACACACGTCTCCGAATTAAAGGAATTTTTGCGCGTGCAGATGCGAAGCATGATGATGGACGATGAGCAGCTGCGTAAGGAACGCTGCACCCCTCAGCAAAGAGATATCGAGATTCGTACACTGCATTGGTTCAAAAGCAAGCTGGAGGACCTGTACGGCTCCGAGATTGAACCTTATACAATCGATCTCATCTTACTAACGAATGGGCTTCTTCTATCGTATGTGAAAATCTGGTTTACTGAAATGCCGAACCTTACGGTAAACAAAATGGCAGCCAACCTCCTGCTGTCGTTGGATTATGCAGCACAGGGTTATCTGCAGCATCGGCCCGTACCGCTCATTCCACTAGAGCAGTGGCCTGCCTGGATCGCCGAACCCCAATCGGATGTTACCATGCTGCGCCATCCTGCCCATATTCTGAAACAGATGCAGGATACTGCTTCAAGCGAGCTGCCTGCAGGACAATCCAGAAATGATGTACTTGAGACCCTTGCCATACTTAGGCAGGAGATCATGGAATTTTCCCCAAGACGCGCGATCATTCTCGGCATGATGCGTAACCTGGAAGGCGTGACTATCCTTAAACCTATGCACTCCGAGCTTCAGTACATTATGGATACCATGTATAACCGGTTTATCCAGGCTGACTCGTCACAAACATAAACAGGAGAAACAGAGAGGAGAAGTAACCAACATATGAAAGGAATTATTAACTTTTCACTGAACAACAAGTTTGCAATCTGGATTCTGACCATCATCATCTCATTCGCAGGTTTATACAGCGGAACGACGATGAAACAGGAGACCATTCCGAACATCAATGTACCGTTTCTGAATGTCACAGCGATTGATCCGGGTGCTGCTCCAGAAGGTATTGTAGAAGATGTCACCAAGCCGCTCGAACAGAAACTGCGCAACGTCGATGGTGTGAAGACAGTCACCTCCACATCAATGGAGAATGCAGCATCCATCACACTTGAGTTCGACTACGGAACCGATCTGACAAACGCAACCGCCACGGTCCGCGAAGCACTCAACGAGGTGCAGCTGCCGGACAGTGTGCAGAAACCAACGATCTCCAAATTCAGCATTAACTCATTCCCCGTTGTATCCCTGAGCCTGTCCGATAAAGACGGCGGTGATCTGGAGGAACTGACGCGACTTGTAGACTCAGACATCAAACCTGCCATCGAAGATATTGACGGTGTAGCGCAAGTTCAGGTTTCCGGTCAATACGTCAAAGAAGTGAAGCTGAAGTTTGACCAGGCCAAAATGGCTGAACTCGGACTACGCGAAGATACGGTGAACGGGATTGTGAAAGGTTCATCCATTCGTGTGCCGCTCGGCCTCTTCGAACTGGACAAATCGCAAAAAGCCGTAGTTGTAGACGGCAATATCATCGGTCTTGATGATCTGAAAAATCTGGCCATCCCCGTTGTGCCAAGCGGAGCTGGCGCTTCTTCCGGCCAGGGTGCTGGAGCGGCGGCAGAACAAGGTGCTGCTGCGCCAGGGGCTTCCCAAGGCGGCGGTGCTCAAGCAGGCCAAGCCACTGGGCAAACTGCCGATCCCTCGGCTCAAGCCGGACAGGATGCAGCAGGCGCTGTACAGGGGTCCAACCCCGCAGCGGGTCAAGCAGGCGGCGGAAGTGCTGCCGGAATTCCAACGATTAAACTGAGTGACGTTGCCAAGATCGAAGTCATTGGTCAAGCTGAGTCGATCTCCCGCACCAACGGCAAGGAATCTATCGGTATCTCCGTGGTAAAATCCAATGATGCCAATACGGTCGATGTCGTTAAGGCGGTCAAAAACAAAGCAGAAGAACTGCAAAAACAGTTTAAAAATGCTGAACTGACTATCCTGCTTGACCAAGGTCAGCCTATTCAGGATTCCGTGAATACGATGCTGGGCAAAGCCGTCTTCGGTGCCCTGTTCGCGATTCTGATTATCCTGCTCTTCCTGCGCAACATCCGTTCAACAATCATCTCCATCATCTCGATTCCGCTCTCCCTGCTCATGGCATTGACGGCGCTCGACCTGATGGATATTACATTGAACATGATGACTCTGGGAGCGATGACCGTTGCGATCGGCCGTGTTGTCGACGACTCCATCGTTGTTATCGAGAACATCTACCGCAGACTGACACTCAAAAATGAGAAACTGAAAGGCCGGGAACTGGTTCGTGAAGCCACTCGCGAGATGTTTATCCCGATCCTCTCCTCTACCATTGTTACGATTGCGGTATTCCTGCCGCTGGCTCTCGTTAGCGGTATGGTCGGAGAGCTGTTCATGCCGTTTGCCTTAACGATGGTATTCGCCCTGCTGGCATCCCTGCTGGTAGCGATCACGATTGTTCCAATGCTGGCACACAGCCTGTTCCGCAAAGGGATCAAGAACAAACAAAATCATGAGAAACCAGGCAAACTGGCTGAAAGCTACAAACGTCTGTTGAACTGGACCCTCTCACATAAGATCATTACCTTCGTTATTGCGGTTATCTTATTGGTCGGCAGTTTGTTCCTGTATCCATTCATCGGCGCAAGCTTCCTGCCGGAGCAGAAAGATAAATTTGTAACGATCACGTACAGCCCGGAAACAGGTTCACTTCGTGAAGATGTAGAAAAAGAAGCATTGGTTGCTGAGAAATGGCTGCTCAAACAGCCGGGTCTGGAGAAAATGCAGTATTCTATCGGCGGCGGCAGTCCACTCGCCAGTATGGGTGGAGGCGGCGGAAACTCGGCACTCTTCTACATTCAGTACAACAAAGACACGAAAGACTTCACCGATGTGAAAAAACAGCTGGTTGAAGGACTGCAGAAGGAAGTTACCAAAGGTTCATGGAAAGAACTCGACATGTCCGGCGGATTCGGCGGCAGCAATTTGAGTCTGTCCATCTACGGGGACAATGTGGAGCAGTTGAAGCCTGTAGCTGAAGAAGTTCTGAAGCTGGTTCAGGCGGACAAGAACTCTTTTGAAAAGGCAGGCACCTCCATCTCGGACACATACGGTCAATATACGCTGGTTGCCGATCAGGAGAAGCTGAGCAAGCTCGGTCTTACGGCAGGTCAACTGGCGATGACACTCAGTCCGGTACGGGAACGTCCGGTTCTCACGGAAGTCGACATCGATAACAAAACCTACAAAGTCTATGTTGAAACGGATAATAAAACATTCAGCAGCCTTAAGGATATTGAAAATGAAACAGTTACTTCACCACTGGGTATCCAGGTTCCAATTAAAGATGTAGCAAAAGTGGAAGAAGGTACTTCACCGAACTCCATCATGCGGATTGATGGCAAAGTGGTTGTACAGGTGACAGCGAACATTCTGGCATCCGATGTAACCAAAGCTTCGCAGAACCTGCAGGCAAGCATCGACAAGCTGAACCTGCCGGATGGCGTTGAAGTGAAGTTTGGCGGGACAACGGAACAGATTAATGATACGTTCACGCAGCTCGGTCTGGCGATGCTGGCAGCCATTGCAATTGTATACTTTGTGCTTGTCGTAACCTTTGGCGGCGGACTTGCACCATTCGCAATCCTGTTCTCCCTGCCGTTTACCGTAATCGGGATCATGGTTGGATTGTTCATCGCAGGAGGTACGCTCGACGTATCGGCTATGATGGGTGCATTGATGCTGATCGGTATCGTTGTTACCAACGCCATTGTACTGATTGACCGTGTTATTCATAAGGAAAATGAAGGACTCTCCACTCGTGAAGCACTGCTGGAAGCAGGGGCTACACGTCTGCGTCCAATCCTGATGACTGCTCTCGCAACTATCGGCGCTCTGCTTCCGCTGGTAACAGGTCTCGAAGAAAGCGCGGGTATCATCTCGAAAGGACTCGGAATTACCGTTATCGGCGGTCTGATCAGTTCCACACTGCTCACGCTTGTAATCGTGCCGATTGTGTATGAGTTCCTGATGAAGTTTAAAAAGAAAAAGATCGTAGATTAATGTGCATCGCAGCTGCGATGTGACATTTATCGCACTGGGAAGATTGTCCCTGATAGGTGCCGGAATGATTGTTTATTCCAGCGCCTGTCAGGTTTTTTTATTTCTTGGGGGACAGACATATGTCTCTAACCTAACGCCCTTGTCCTCACCTGCCTCCAACCCGCTCTGCCCCGCAGCCGCTGCTAAGCTATTCTCCTTTACAAACAGCGTATATTCATTTGTATTAATTGATGAAATATTCGGAAAATTGTACATATCCCCTCGTAATCACATGTGATTTCATGTATAACGTTGGATATAGACATAGAAAAGAGTATATGCAGTCGGCGGCACTGCTGTCATTCCAAGCAACAATTAGCTTGAACTCTCTGAAAACAAAACGATTCAATAGCTGTTCAAAATCCAGAAGTCGGGGTGGTTATGATGTTTGATTGGCTGGGATGGAGAAAAGGATTACCGCTGTGGTGGTCTTATCGGTTGAACGCACACCTGAAGCATGATGTAGAGCAGATTTTTGAAGGGATCGCTGAGACAAGAAGACAGATCATGATGGATTGGGCGAATGATCAGTGGAATCATCTGGATCGAATGCTTCACCAGATGGAATCAGAGATCACCCAAGACATGAAGCTTGAATCATCACGGACAGAGAAACTGAAAACCTGGCTTAAGGCAGGTTATACCCGATCACAGGATAGTACCGAATTGTTTTTACTCGACGAGCAGCATCAGGTTGTATTTTCTACATATCAGAAACATATAGGTCAACGCTATACTGCGCACGAGCATTCTTCTTTTGGACCCGGATTAAACTATGTGCTGACAGATACACCCGCCAGGAAATGCTTGTATGGCCCTTATTCAGATCCTCTTACGCTGGAGATCGGAGCACGCTCATCTACGTTTCATGACGCCATCACCCTGATGTTCATTGTCCCGATTGTACGTCATGGTAAATATTTAGGTGCATTATGCAGTCGTATTCCCGGTGATGTACTCGGTGATCTCATTCAGCGCGAATCGGGACATATCTATCCGGACTCGGGGGATAACTACCTGTTTATGGCTGCATCCGTACTGCGACCTGAACTGCAGCCGGGGACTGCCTTGTCACGGAGCCGCTTCGAAGATCGAACGTTTACCCATGGTGAAAACCTGAAAGACGGCGTAACCACCGACTGGGGTACTGTATGTGTGCAGGAGCATACGGAGCTTGAACTTATGTTCACAGACCCTTCCACGGGCCAATTACACCCGGGCGTATCGAAAACGATTCAGAATGGGTCCAACCTGTTCGCGGCTTATCCTGGTTATTCCGATTATCGCCATATTTCCGTCATAGGTAAGGGCATTACCTTTCAGCTGCCCCACTGCCCGGATCGCTGGGGCATGATGTGTGAAGGCGATCTGGAAGAGGTGTACCGCATACGCAGTATTGGATGGCGGCAATTCAAACAGCACAGCATCTATATTGTACTCTCCGCTTTACTTGCAGCTGCCCTGATCTTTGCTCTGACAGGAAGTGGTTGGAGCGCTGCTGCGATTGCCGGCTTTAATCTGATCTTCGGATTTTTTGGCGCACTGCAGCTTCATCGTAAACAGTACAACCGGGTACATGCAGACCTGCACCGCCTCAGTCAATTCATTCGAATTAATGCAGAGGGCAAGGGTGACCTGACCCAGCGTCTTGACACGAACGCTTTTGCTCAAGATGAATCTGGCGAGCTGGCGAAATGGATTAATAATATGATCGATTCTCTCGAAAGCATCATGCTCAAAGTACAGCGGGCCACAGAGGATGTGATGGATAATCAGCACCTCATGCGCACATCCACAGAGACAACCCAGGTTACTACAGATCGTGTTAATCTCAAGCTCGGTTCCATGATTCAGGCCATCCGCACCCAACTGCAGGATTTGGATCAAGCGAAGCAGGCTGCCGATCACATGCGTTTGACGCTGCAGCAGTTGGAGATGTCGGCAAGTGAGCAGATTGGGGTAGCCAGACAGGAAGTAGATCGCATCGGTGACAAAATGATTCAAATATCCAGCACCGTATCCGATACGAATCAGACAATTCTATCGTTCATCGGCACCATGAAAGACATCTATCGCGCCTTGGCGGTCATTGAAGAAATAGCCGCACAGACCAATCTGCTCGCACTGAATGCGACGATTGAAGCTGCTCGTGTCGGAGAACATGGGCGCGGCTTCTCTGTCGTCGCTGAAGAGATTCGCAAGCTTGCTGATGTGTCTCGCTCCTCGACAGAGGATATCCATCAAATTCTGGATCGCATTTCCAATGCTGCAGGCACAGCTTCCAAGCAGATTACCGAAGGAGATCAGGTGCTTGCAGAAGGGACTACTCTCGTTCAGGCCGCATCAGAGCTTCTCAAGAAAGCAACTGCGGAAGAAGCTGAGCGCACACAGGTAGTAGATGAAGTCGTGTTCCTGATGGAAAATATCGCGGCAATCAGCCACCAGAATCGTGCGACTTCCGCCGAAGTGGAAGCCGAGATGATGGCTTTGATTCAGGATATGCTGAAGGTGCAGCAATCTTCCCATGATGTAGAAACGATCACCCTGTTCCTGCGGCAGGTTGTCGGTCAGTTCCAGTTGAATCAGCCTGCCTGATTGCTGTCACCCGACGTCAGCATTGACGCGGATTGGAGAAATAGCTAAAATTTGATGCAGCTGCTGCTTTTATAATTGTCGTATCATTTTATATAGAAGATATCCAATCTGAACCGTTGAAAGGGTGGTCTGCATGGAACTGCTTCAGGATTCATTTGGCCGAATACATGACTACATCCGTATTTCCGTTACGGACCGCTGCAATCTGCGCTGCGTCTACTGTATGCCTGCGGAAGGCATGGAGTTCGCCCCGCATGATGAAATTATGAGCTACGAAGAAATTACGGAAGTATTGAAAGTGCTCGCCCCGATGGGTATGCGTAAGGTTCGGCTCACCGGTGGAGAACCGCTGGTACGCAAAGATCTGCATAAGCTGGTTCGTATGATCTCTGCTATCGACGGCATTGATGACATCGCACTGACCACCAATGCACTGCTGCTGGACAAACAAGCTCAGGCGTTGAAGGACGCAGGTTTAAACCGTATCAATATCAGCCTGGACTCGCTGCAGGCTGATCGGTTCTCGATGATCACACGTGGTGGAGATGTGAATAAAGTATTAAAGGGCATCGAGGCAGCTGCTGCCGTCGGTCTTGCACCGATTAAGCTGAATGTTGTGCTGATGAAAGGTATTAATGATGATGAAATCAAAGACTTCATCGCCATGACCATTGATCAGCCGCTGCATGTGCGATTTATTGAATATATGCCGATCGGACACGCTTCCGATTCCTGGCGCAAATCGTATTTACCGCTGGAGGCTGTGAGCGATGTCTGTAAAGAAGCGGGCTGGACGGTCGAGAATACAGAGGGCCCTGCCGGGAATGGCCCCTCTCGCAATATGCGTATTGCCGGCTCCCAAGGTACATTTGGTCTGATTCATCCCGTGAGTGATCACTTCTGTGATAACTGTAACCGGCTGCGCCTCACAGCTGATGGACATATTAAAGCTTGTCTGTACTGGTCAGATGAGTATAACGTCCGCCGTTATGTGGATGATCCGGATGCGATGGCAGCCCTCTTTCTAAAAGCACTCGGCACCAAACCGAAAAATCATGAGATGGCTATGGCACTGGAGAAAAAGATGCAATCTCATACCCCTACAGTACGGCGTATGTCACAGATTGGCGGATAGAAGTAAGACGTGAAACCAACTACGCAGGCTTTCAGCAAAATGAATGCTGCCGATCGGCTTTAGACCCAACCACCTTTACTAGTCCATATGTAATTAAAACAGACAGGAACGTCTTGTTCCGTCTGTTTTTGCATTTTTTATTCACTTATAAACAATCAAACCCTTTTTCTGATTCAAAAGTTTGCAGAAAATGTAATAGTCTTTATGCCTTTATCAGGTCTAAAATTTGCAAATTGATCTGACGATGTATAATATACACTCAGATGATATACACACATACTATAGGAGCTGACCTTATTGAACATCGTTGAAGCACTCGTTGCAGCAAGTCCTTATTTTAAAATTATGTTGAAGGAACATGATATCATGATTGCCGTAACCGATACCGAAAAATTCTGGTATTACGTTCCGAGCAGCGAGCTTGATCTTGGCATCAAGGCTGGAGATCCGATCTCCCTAGAAGACCCTACACTGCGCCGCGCACTTGTACATGGTGAGACTTCAGCCAATCGTATTGACGCCAAGTTTTATGGTACGGCTATTAATTCGGCTGCCACTCCGCTTTATGATGATGAAGGAAAGATTGCGGGTACGCTTGCTATAGGTTTTTCACTTCAAAACGAAGAAAAACTGGAGTACTTTACCAACCTGATTACAGGTATCAGCGGCAGGCTGTCGGATATGGTACAGACGGTAGCGGCACAATCCGAGCAGCTCACAGCATCCTCCACACAGATTCTGGACAATACCCGACTCGCTGTGAGAAACTCCAGTGAGGTCAACAAAGTGGCCGTATTTATCCGCGAGATTTCGGAGCAGACCAATCTGCTCGGCCTGAACGCAGCCATTGAAGCCGCACGTGCAGGTCAGGCAGGTGCCGGGTTCGGCGTTGTTGCATCCGAAGTGCGTAAACTGTCCACCGGAACCAAAGAGGCTACAGTAAACATCGAACGCTCTCTCAAGGATGTACAATCCTCCATTCAGCAGATGGAGCAGGAGATCACTTCCATTGCTCAGTCCAGCAATGAACAGTCAGAACTCGTAACCGAGTTCAGTGAGATTATTGACCATTTGAACGCAACAAGTCAGGATCTCAAAGTATTCATCGAATCCATGCTTCTAAAGGCCGAATAACCCATGTGTCAGACTCCCCATGTTTATGAAACGGGGAGTCTTTCTGAATGTGAAGCATTTCCGCCTATACCTTAGCTTAGGATCATGACCTATGAATACAAGAGCTTCCAGCACATCATCAGCGCAATTCCAACCATGATCAGAGCAGACAAGCGATTCAGTGCATACCGGACAGTCCCGGTACGGTCACGGCTCCCAACCAGTCTGCCTGCAGCTGCCAGCCCCGCAAACCAAACCCAGGATACCACCGACGCGGTCATTGCAAAATAAAATCGCTGTACCCCTTCATATTGAAGGGAACTGGTGCCAATGACAGCCACAGTATCCAGCAGCGCATGCGGATTAAGAAGGGATACCGAAGCGGCAAAAGCAATTTGCCGTCCCGCAGACATCGCCGCAGGGGCTTGATCCGGCGAAGCAGACGACTTCCACAATCCCCAGGCCATATAGAGCAAAAACAGGATGCCTGCCCCATATAGAGCATTTATCAAAAGCGGCCATTGAACTAAAATGAGGGACATGCCCCCAACAGCCGCACTAATCAGCAGTGCGTCACTGATCCCTGCTGTAACAACAGCAGGCAGTGCATGCAGGTATTTCTTCTGACTCAATCCTTGATTAAAAATAAAAACATTTTGAACACCCAGCGGCAGAATCAGGCCAAACGCCAGCACCACTGCATGGATAAATACTCCCATGTTCCATCCCCCTTATTTATCTCACCATAGTAGATGAATATACGAAAAACGTAACCAACCAATTGGATGGCATTGATCCCAACCAAATGGTATAGTGGACGGTACAAATAAGATGAGAGGTGACTCTAACTGAATGGGACGTGAACAATCCGATATTTCATCTAATCGCAGCTGGCAGCCAAACCCTGCGCTTGACTTGCCCTTGTATCGCCAGATCGAAGCTTATATCCGACAAAAAATCACAACTGGTGAATGGTCTGCCGGAACCCGTCTTCCTTCGCAGCGAACGCTGGCTGCATCGATGGGAGTAAACCGCAGCACGCTGGTTACCGCTCTGGATAACCTGACAGCAGCAGGTATGATAGAAGGGCGGCATGGCGGCGGAACTTATGTCTCCGGTTCGGGGTGGCACAGCATGGCCCATGCTGCTGTGCCCAACTGGAGTGAAGCTGCCGAGGAAGGCTGGTACTATCCGAATCTGCCTGAGATTCAGCAGATTAATCAGGCTGAGTTCAGGCCCGGCATTATTCGGCTGGGTACAGGTGAACTTGCACCGGACCAGATGCCTAATGAAGCGTTTAACGAGATTCTTCAGGCCATGTCCAGACGTACACGCACCCTTAACTACATCGAACCCCAAGGCAGTCTGCAGCTTCGAAAAGCATTATCCGTTCACTTACAGTCTGACGGCATTCAAGCTTCACCTGATTCGATTCTGATCGTGTCCGGCTCTCTCCAGGCACTGCATCTGATCTCGGTGGGACTGCTGCCTCGCGGATCGACTGTACTGCTGGAGAAACCATCTTATCTCTATTCTATTCATGCGTTTCAATCAGCCGGTTTGAAGCTGAGCAGTATTGCTGTGGATGAAGAGGGCTTACAACCGGGATTTTTGGAAGGCGCAATACAATCGGCAAAAAGGGTGAAAAGTGAACCAGGCATCGAATCCTTCCCGTTGCTGTATACCATTCCGAGCTTCCATAACCCTACAGGCAGCGTCATGAGTCTATGCCGCCGGGAAGAACTGATGTCCATTGCCCGCAGTTCTGGCATATCTATCCTGGAGGATGCAGCTTATCAAGAGCTGTGGCTGGATCAGCCTCCTCCACCTTCACTTAAAGCAGGTGATCAGGAGGGCCGCGTGCTGCATATGGGCACACTCTCCAAAGCCGTCAGTCCCGGACTTCGGCTCGGTTGGCTTGTCGGCCCTGTGCCCGTGATCCGCCGCCTTGCCGATATTAAAATGCAGACGGATTACGGCACCAGTTCACTTGCTCAGGAAGCAGCGGCACTATGGTTTGCGGAAGGCTATCATGCAAGCCATATGGAACGGCTAAGGTCCGAGCTGCGAAGACGCCGAGACCTCATGCTGGAGCTGCTGCATCGTTATTTTCAGGACATTGCGGATTGGACAACACCCAAAGGCGGTTTCTATATCTGGCTTCGGTTCACAGCCGATTCATTATCTATCCGCCGATTATTCCATGCCTGTCTGGAAAAAGACGTGCTGATCCATCCAGGTTACTTGTATGATCGGCTGGATGCGAGTCATATTCGCCTCTCTTATGCCTATGCTTCGCAAGATGAGATGGAGCGCGGACTGATTGTCCTTGCACAAGAAGCCCGCAAGCTAATGGCACCCAGCTTGTGAGAGGCAGCCCTATGCATTGCAAAATGGCAGTATATATGTCCTCCCGCTGCTCTTCTTATACACACCTTGCGCTTATTTTTGGTGCTCATCTGGGTTTCCCTGTCTTTCCATAAATGAGAATAGCCTTGAACTAACGGAGTACATCCGCAGTTCAAGGCAGTAAGCATGAGTTTTTATAAACTTAACTGTGAGGAGTTGGATTACAGGAACATGCCTCCCTGCCCGTTATCCTTTCACCGCACCCTCTGCAATACCCTCCATAATAAACTTCTGGAAGAACGCATAGATCAGAATGACTGGAATCGCAGTCAGGACAAGAGAGGACAGAATTAAAGGCCACTCCTTGTTGTACTCGCCAAACAGCATGTTCGTGGACAGAATCAGCGTATATCTGTTCACATCCGTCAGCATGAGCAGCGGAAGCAGGAAGTCGTTCCAGATCCATAGGAAGTCCAGAATTGCAATTGTCACCGTAATTGGCAGCAGCAGCGGGAAAATAATCTGAAAAAACGTCTGGAACTCGTTACATCCATCGATCTGAGCCGATTCTTCCAGTTCACGCGGAATGGACTTCACAAACCCGTGATAGAGGAAGATCGCCATATTCACACCAAGTCCGATATAGATTAGAGCCAATCCATAAGTACTTCCCTGCACTCCCATACCCTTTGCTACACGCGTCAATGGAATCATGATGGAATGGAACGGCACCAGCATAGAAGCGACAAACATGAAGAAGATCAGATTGCTAAGCCTGCCGGAAGTCCGCGACAGCTTGTAACCTGCAAGCGAAGCACAGAACACAATTCCCCCGATACCCAGAATCGACACAATCGCGGAGTTCAGCGAGCTGCCGAGCAGATTGATTTTGTTAAACGCATCCGTGTAGTTCTCCCAATGTAATGTGTTCGGCAGAGCGATAAACGATTGGAACATCTCACCCTGTGTTTTAAAAGAGTTCACTACAGCCATGTAGATCGGCAGCATGGCTAGCAGTGAGCCGAGAATCAATAACAGCCGAATCAGGTAGTTATTCAGTCGCTGCATTCTCATGCTTCCACCTCTTTTCTCTTCATAACGGTGATCTGGATGAGTGTAAAGATCAGTACGATGATGAACAGCACAACCGATTTGGCACTGGCATAACCGTATCTGAAGTTGTTGGAGAACGCTTCTTCATAAATATTCATCGTGATCACCTGTGTAGCCCGACCCGGGCCGCCGCCTGTCAATCCATAGACAACCTCGAACACTTTGAATGCCCCATTCAGTGTCAGGAAGAAACAGATTGTAATGGCGTGTGTAATCATCGGCAGTACTACGTTACGTAACACTTGAAACGCATTTGCGCCGTCAATGACCGCGGCTTCCTTAAGGCTTTTCGGTACACCCTGCAATGCAGCCAGGTAGATGATCATCATATAGCCCACACCGTTCCAAAGCGATACGATTAGAATCGAGTAGAAGGAGAACTTCGGATCACCGAGCCATTGTTGGTCGAGAAAAGAAACAGCCAGTTTCTCAGCCAGCTGCGGCAGCACCTGGGAAAAGATGAACGTCCACATGAATGCACTGATGATTGTACTGATCATGTTGGGCATGAAGAATAACGTGCGGAACAACCCTTTGCTGCGTGTACGTGACTCAATGAACACGGCGAGCAGCAATGCAATGACATTTTGCAAAATCAGCATAAAAATAACATATTTCATCGTAAACCACAGCGAGTTGAGGAAGTCCGGATCTTCCTTAAACAATTCCACAAAGTTCCCCAGCCCGATAAAGCTGTAGTCCCGGTTTAAACCGTTCCAGTCCGTCAAGCTGTAGAACATCCCGCTAAACGTCGGGTACAGCAGGAAAATCGCATAGATTACAAAGGCTGGCGCTGTGAACGCGAGCAGTGAAAGATACTTTTTGAACACATTCGTAGCCATAACTTCTCCCCCTTTTTGCACAGCGGATGAAGGTTAACGGGGGAACGAAGATCGTTCAGCCAGCCGTTTCATCTGCTTCGAGACTGTGAAGAAATAAAGTACCGCTCATCTGTTGACAAAACCCCGAGATCAATACGGACATGCACGAGATTTTGTCAACAAACGCGGGTACTGCTTTCTTACAGCTCAACCTTGTTGATCGTTCAGGCGTTTAATTGTTAAGCATCCGGCTCTTATTTGTTGACCTTATTGTAGGACTTCCACGCCTTGTCGAGCGCATCAATCACCTGCTGTTGATTTAACTGTCCGGAGTAGTACCCCTGCAGTGCTTTACCAGACTCATCCTTCACGGCTTGAGGAATTGTTGGATCTTGATAAGCTTTGCCTTCGTTTACATATTTCAGGGCGTCGTCTACCCACGGGAAGCTCTTGAACGTATGCACTTTGGCAACCGGATTGAATTTGAGTGCTTCATAGAATGCACTTGAGTCTTTGTCATCGAGAATGTAGTTTACAAAGTCGAGCGCCACTTCTTTATTTTTACTTGACGAAGATACAGCCAGTGACGTGGATGTACTCAGGTTGATTTTGGTATCATCCGGATTATCGTTCAGCGGCATTGGAGCTACACCGAAATTAATGTCTGGATTGGACTTCAGGATCGTCTCTGCGTACCAAGGTCCTTGAATCCACATCGCCGCTTTGCCTGTGGCATAAGCCGCTGCGCCGTCATCCGCTCCGACTTCAAGCGCTTTATCCGTTCCGTTGGCATTGACGAGATCGAACACATCAAACAGGGCTTTCATATCCGAGAAGGAAGCTTCGTCCTTGTTCATTTTTTCCACGAAATCTTTATGTTCCGTCTGTGTCAGTGCCCCTACTGTCAGCGGCAGGAACAATTGCGGAACCCAGGCTTCTTTGTAAGAAAGCTCAAACGGTGTGATGCCAGCTGCTTTCAGCTTTTCTACAACCGCTTTCATTTCTGTCAACGTTGTTGGAACCTCAAGCCCTTGTTCCTTGAAGATATCTTTGTTGTACAGATAACCCCATGACAAGGTTTCCAGCGGAACCGCAACGACTTTGCCGCCTGCATCCGTTACCGAAGGTTTGACCGAATCAAGCAGTTTATCTACAAAAGGTTGATTGGACAAGTCTTCGAGATATCCGGCTTTGCTGAAAGGTGGAATCTCATTGACCGCGTGCAGCGCGAATACGTCCGGTGCGTCATTGGAGGCTAGTCTTGTTTTCAAAATCTGAGGTGCATTATCTGCTGGCGGCATCTCCAGCTGCACATTCACTTCGATGTTTTTATCTGCTTTTTCCTTGGCTTTGAACTGTTCTATATATTTATCGTAATGTTCTTTCAGCCTTGGTTGAGCAATGAATACTTTGAGGTTTACGGTGCTGCCAGCTTTGACTTCGTTCTGTTCATTATCCGTGCCTGCATTCGAGCCGCAGCCTGCGAGCAGAACGCTGACCAGTGCCGCACTTACAACGCTTTTCCATACTTTCATCTCTTATGACCTCCCGGCGTGACTGGTTTGTCTTTCATAGGCTTATTATATATCGCAAAATGTAAGCGCTTCATTGGACAAAATTAGACTCTTCCATTGGATTATTTTAAACCTTAATCCAAGCAGCATTCCCCGAATGAATCATTCGGGGAATGGGTTAGACAACTTATGTTGGCCCTTGCGCATCTCTCCGGGCGACACGCCAAAATGCTTTTTAAATACCCGATAGAAGTAGGACACATCTTCATATCCTGTCATTTCGGCGATATGTTTGAATGGAATCTGATCATCCATCACCCATTCTTTTGCTTTGGTCATTCGAAGCTGCACCGCATAATCGGTCACGTTCACGTCATATTCTTTCTTGAAGGCTTTACTTAAATATTCCTTACTGACAAAAAAGATCTGGGCAAGCTGCTCCAGTGTAATCATCTCCATGCAGTGCTGCTCCATATACTGCTTCACATCTTCAAGGTTCAGCTTATTCTTATACTTGCGCTGTGCAATTAATTGTTCCAGCGCCTGATAATAAGAAGCGGAGATCCATCCTACAGCCGCCCGGATCGAACCCAGCGCCGATGCAGGCGGCAGCCCCCTGTCTTCCGGGCGATCGGACAGCCCATTAGACATACACAGCTCATCCAGCATATTCTGCATCTCATAGACAGCGCGTCCAAGCTGGCGGGGTCTGCGGACCTCGTTTTGTTCCATCTTCCGCTCTAGCTGCTGAAACCATTCCCGCAGGCTCGGCAGGTTCAGGTCGTTGAAGCGCAGACGTGCCTGCTGCTGGAACAGAGAGAATTCTCCCGCGAATGAAGGCGGATAAGCTTCCCACACTTCCGGTGCTGCAGCAGCCTTATCCAGTTCACGACTGCATTTCGCCAGCGCAGCATTTAGTTCTTCCGGGTTCACCGGCTTCAGCAGATAATCCGCTGCACGATACCGCAGCGCGTGTTTGGCATAATTAAAATCATCATAACCGCTCACCACAACAACCTTAATCTCCGGGTACTGACTGCTCAGCGTCTGCATCAGCTCGACACCGTCCGATCCTGGCATACGCATATCCGTAATAATAATATGCGGTTCCAGTGCCTTGACCATCCCTACCGCCTGTTCTCCATCCTCTGCTTCACCGCAGACAACCAAGCCGAGCTCATTCCATTCACCAAGGTTGCGGATGATATCCCGGTTCCAAGGCTCATCATCCACCAGCAGCACTCTATATAACTCCTTATTCACAAGGATTCGCCTCCTGTCGTGCAGGGAATACGTACGATCACCCTGGTTCCCTGTCCATATTCGCTCTCCATATGCATACCGTAATCCGGTCCATAATGCATCACAATCCGTGAAGCTGCATTCAGCAGTCCGATACTTGTGCCTGAGCTCCATACGCGGTCGGTCTGCCGCGTGATGCGCTCCAGTCTGGACTGCATCTCTGCCAGCTTCTCCGGCTCCATACCCATGCCGTTATCACAAATCTGAATAGTCACCAAACCCTGCTGCGGATCAGAGACCACTTCGATGCCCAGTCTCCATTCTCCAGGCTTTTTCTCCAGCCCATGCAGGAATGCATTCTCCACAATCGGCTGTAACGATAATTTCGGAATATAACATTCTCTGAGTTCTCCTGTAATCTCCAGCTTATATTCAAGCCGGCTGGCAAAGCGCTGCTTCTGAATCAGCATATAATGCTCCAATTGATCCAGTTCGGATTGCAGGGGAACAAGGCCGTCGGGTGCCCGCACAATATACCGGAACATCTCACTTAGAGCCCGGATTACCTTGTAGCTGTCTGCCGGCTTTTGCGAATAGACCATACCACCAATCATTTGTAATGTATTTTGCAAAAAGTGGGGATGAATTTGAGATTGCAGCGCTTTAAGCTCTGCTGTCTGCTTCTCCAGATTCATCAAATAGTTGTCCCGGATATGTTCGCGGATTCGACTCGCCATACCGTGCAGATTTTTCTCCAGCAGACCAATCTCATCTACTCGTCCGCTGCGCTCTACTTTACGATCCTTGATCAGCTGGATGCCCTTCATGGAATTCGCCAGTTTGACAATAGGTTTAGAGGTTCGCCAAGCCACCAGTGCTGCCAGAGCAACCGATACCAATGCTGCTGCTCCACCCACGGCAAGTCCATACTTCATCGTTTCCAGTGCACTCTCGTTAATGACATGATCCGGTACGATTTTGATCACCCGCAGTCCTGTCGACTCAATATCGTGATAGAAAATGTATTCCTGGGCTGTACGAATAAAACCTGCGTTATTCTTCGTTTCACTCAGCCGCTTCAACGCTTCATCCGATGGCTGGATGGAGGAGTTCGGCTGATATACCGGATGACCTAAACTATCCCCGATATAGGCGGTATAATCTCCCCTGCTGTCGAGCAGTTCAAGCGTCTGATTAAACTCAGCCCATTTGATCTCCAGACTGATCGCCCCGATCTGAGCCTGATCCTCAAAGCGGTTCATACTTCGGGTCATATGAAACTTCGCCGGATCTATCGGATCATTGATAATTGTAAAATCTTTACGCTCAGTAAAAAGCTTATCGTATCCTTCCGGAACATCCTGAACCGTCTTAATGCGAGATTCCATCGAGTTAAACGTGAACAACGTGTCCTGCTCCTTCAAGTACAGTTCGACACCGAATACATAATTTCCAGCAGAATAGTACACACTGTTCAGCATATTAAAGACGGCTTTCTGTTCATCGAAACGGCTGGAGGCTGGTGCCTCCCGAGTTAACGCCATATACTGATGAAGCTCATCACTGATCTGAATGGAATAAATGATATTATTCATGCGGGTAAACTGTTCTGCCAAATAGACAGAGGCCCAATTCATATTGACCCGGTTCGTATCCACAATCTCGGCTTCCATAGAGGAGCGCGTATTCTCCGCAGCTACCGCAGTTATCACAATGACTGGCAGTACAGCAACCAAGGTCATCGTCAGTATCAATTTATTACGAATGCTGCGCTTGAAAGGATCGATCAGCCGACGGTAGAATTCGTTAAACACAGCGCATCACTCCTGAGCTTAAAATAAGACAAACGCCCCGGCATCAAAGCCGAGGGCGCCATGGTCTTGTTATTTTTTTCGGAAAATATGAAGTAAATGTTGAACTAAGATTTTACACAGGCCACTCCGATGACAGAATAACCTGGAAAGCAGCGGTTATACTATTATTCCCTAATTTTGTTCGATAATGCGGATACCCCAGCGCTCCAGCACCAACTCCTGCCCAGCAGCAATCGAATCTCCTGATAGCAGCTCTGTCCCATCCCCATGCGGATTATGAAAGGAAACCGGTTCGTCGGAATAGTTGAAATAATAGCGAATCGTCTGGCCCTGTTCATTAATACCCGTCTTCACAATGAGCGGAAAAGCAAGCTCCTGATCCGCCCCCCATACACCCGCATCTTTCATTACACGTTCCAGCACCTTGCGAATGACGGCAGCGCTCGTATAACAGCCAACATATGTTGCTCTGCCTTTACCGTAGTTATTTTGCGTGATTGCTGCATATTCTCCCCAGTGTGGATGATCATACCATGCGAGTACCTCCGCAGTCGTCGGTGTAATCAGCTCCATCCAGGTGTGTACTTGATTATGCTCCTCACCTACGCCAAATGGATCATCGCGCAGCGCGACATGCTTCGGCTCAACAAACAGGTTATAGCTGATTCCGCATGCTTCACTGATCAGTCCCGGCTGACGCGTAGAGCGAACTTTGATGTGTTCATTGGCGAAGCCGCTTTTGAACGAATACACGATATGTCCGCCATCCTGTACAAATTGATTTAATTTTTCCAGCAGCGCATCGGATGCTGCATAAAGAGCTGGCACCACCAGCACATCATAACCTGCATAACTCTCCACGGAAGGATCGATTAGATCGCAGCCCATGTTCATTTTGTACAGTTCATCATACATCCAGCGCACAACGTCGTTGTAGTTCTTGTCACTGGTAAAGTTAAAGCCGAACCACTTGATGGAGGTTAACGCCTCGTTGCTAAACAGTACGGCGACCCGATTTGTTTTCTTCAGATTCACCAGCTTAGGACTCAGGCGGGCAAAATCGCTGCCAATCGTCTTGGCTTCGTTATACACCGGATTCGGTTCAAAATCATGACTCAGCAGACCCTTCCAATAGGTCTCAAACGAATTGTGCAGCGAGTGCCAATGCCAATACGCCACCATGTTCGCACCTGAAGCCAAGTGGCTGAATGCCTGTAATCGCAGTTGGCCCGGATAAGGTACCCAATGCCAGAAGGCCTGTGCTTCGGTCTCCAGAACAAGATAATTGGATTGTTTGGTGGAACGCGCCACATCTCCCCCGAACGAGATTTCAATGCCGGTTAACTCGTCTTGGGAAGGATGATAAATATCCACACTGGTGATGTCAAAAGGTCGGGATGCCGCAAAATGATCTACATCCCCCTGAATGCCGTAGGAATATCCGCGCCATTCAAAGTCAAAGTTCTGGGTAACAAACTGACCTTCCTGTTTGTACTCATTCACAATCCCGACCTGCCATGCCAAGAAATCCGTGACCAGCTGCCGCTGGAACTTGGCAAACTCAGCTCCCAGGCTGCCGTTAATGGTGCCCACAACGGAAGGGAAGTCTTCCCAACTGTTGATGCGATTGCTCCAGTAGTCCAGTCCAAATTCCTTGTTCAACTCGTCCAGAGAGCTGAACTTGCTGCGCATATACTTAACAAACTGTAACTGCACGTTGTCTCCAGCTGTGTTGTAGTGCTTCGTTTCATTGTCTGTTTGATATCCGATGACAGCCGGATGTTGACTCACGCGTGAGATCAGCTTGCGGATGATGCGTTCTGCATAGAACAGGTACGTCGGATGGGTGATATCCATAATCTGTCTTGCACCATATTTCCCGGGACCTTGTGCTGTTGTCGCCAGAACATCCGGGTGCTCCTTCACCATCCACGTTGGAACAGCATACGTGGGTGTGCCTACAATGACATGAATGCCCGCCGCATGCATCGCATCCAGCACCCGATCGACGGAAGTGAAATCAAACACGCCGTTTTGCGGTTCATGTGTGCTCCACGTTGATTCAGCGATGCGCACGACATTGATGCCTGCATCTTTCATCATCTGAATGTCTTTGTCCAGTCTCTCGTATGGTATATATTCATCGTAATAGGCTGCGCCGTATAATAACTTGTCCATTGATATAGTCTCCTTAATAGTCAACTCGCCGCGTTGACATATTCCCGTTTTTAATGGTAGCGTTTACATTAATAATGGTATTTGTGCATTTTTATACCGTATCTAATCATTCCAGACTACATATCCTTATCATATTAAGCTGCGGGTGTTAAACTGATTATAATGAAGTGCATGCATAGTGCCGATGGCACAAGGCGAGTATTTTTTACCCTTTTCCGAGGTGAAAGTCATGGATATCCGTTCACAGCTTCGAGAGATGCCGTACCATACGCTGGCTCACTGGCTTCCGATTATCGATAGTAATCTCAAATTCTATGGTGCACACAGCCAGCAAGTACCCTGCGGGTGGGCTATGCCGGAGGAGACACATCCCGGATTTGAAATTATTCTGATCATTCGGGGTACGCAGGAGAGCCTGATTCACGGTTACACTTATACAGTGGAGGAAGGGTCCATCCTGCTTATTCCTCCCGGATTCAGGCATACAAATGAATGTATTTCTACAGAAGGCATGACGTATTTCAGTGCACATTTTAATGTAGATGATCCGGTATTCACTTTAAAGCTGATATCTCAGCGCAGCAGAATCTATGCCGCAGGTACAGAAGATAATATAAAAATACGAGCTGTTCTGGAGAGCTGGATGGGCATGATCAATACTGCCGAAGCTTACACTTCCACGGACAAACTGCTGATGCAGGCACGTATGTTTGAGCTGTTCGCGCTGCTGTCCCAGGCTGCTGACTCTGCACCGGAATCGGCTATTTCCGCCTCTGCCTCTCAAGCTCCGGCTCCAACAGCCATGCATTACGCAGGGGCAGTTGCCGAGGCGATCAAACAGGCCTTTCATGCCCAGCTCCGAGCGCGGGACGGCAGTGTTTCGTCGGTCAGGGTGGAGCAGATTATTGCATCGCTCGGCATCAGCCCAGGATACGGTTTACAAGTTTTCCGTAAAGTATTTGGACAATCTCCGCGTGCATATTTGTCGGATCTGAAGCTGCAGGAAGCCAAAATGCTGATGGAGCAGCCCGATCTGTCTCTCGGGGAGATTGCGATCAAACTCGGCTATACACACTTGTCCCACTTCAGCAGACAGTTCAAACGCTGGACAGGTCAAAGCCCGCTTCTCTACCGGAACCAACATGCCGAGAACAGCCGTGAACCTTTTTCTCACCGCCCTGAAGGCGGGCCGCCCGAATCTTGAAGACGAGCTTGGGCCTTTATGTAATCAAGCTGTTCCGGGGTATTCATATTACTCAACTGCCGTGCAGCCTGCTCAATACCAACCTGCTCCAGTTCATATGTTTCGACATAGCGGCACTCCATTTCTTCCAGCCAGCGGATCACACGCAGACGGTCATGAATCAGGCAGTGCTCCAGTTCGGGAAGTATACGTCTGTGGTACACTCCTGCAAGCGGATGAATGCGTCCATCCACATGCGGAATGATGACATGATATGTTTCATCCTGCAGTGCCAACCTCTTCATTCCATTGAAAAAGGAAGGCTGCAGCAGCGGCATATCGCAGGCACAGACCAGATTCCAGTCGGTATTTGATGCAGACAGTGCGGCATGAAGGCCGGCAAGCGGCCCCTTGCCGGGATATTCATCCTGCACACATTCAATGCCTTCGTACCCCATTGCGCTGTAGATTGCTTCATTCGGACCTGCTGCAGCGACAATTCGGGATACTGCAGGTTTCATCGTGTTCACAATATGATTCAGAACGGTCGAGCCGTTCAGTTCCAGCAGTGCTTTGTCGGTCCCCATTCGCCTGGATAATCCGCCTGCCAGTATAATGCCTGTCCATTTTTTTGCTTCCATCGCCAACCTCCTCCCCGTAGTACCATGAGCTTATAATAAAATAAAAGTATGATTCATTTAAGGCTAACTACACGTCCTGGAAGTTCAGTTCGGATATCGCAGCTATCATATGAGTTACAGTTTACACGGTGGACCGTGGGTCATCATCCTGCATTTACATTACTCGCTGGAGCAGGACATCACCTTAATCCATTTATTCTATACATTGAATCCCCTTTCAACAAATGATACATTGAACAATATGATTTGATTCGGAAAGGAATGGCTCAATTGGACAGATCTGCATCTGTGAGAGGCACATCTTCGCTGGCCTCATTGAAACTATATAATTTTTTCATTTACGGAGCCATTTCGATCTTCGCCGGATTCCTGCAGCTCTATCTACAAGAGATTGGTATGACCAAACTGGAGATTGGCAGCCTGATGGCCATCGGTCCCTTTGTATCCCTCTTTGCCAATCCGTTCTGGGGCTACTGGAGCGATAAGTCACGCAATATTCGGATCGTGCTGATGATCATGATGGGAGGTACCTTTGTGCTCGCACAAGGGGTATTTTACGCGCCCACGTATGCCTGGATATATGCAGCTATGATTATCTTTTATTTTTTTCAGAGTCCGCTATTCGCTCAAACCAACAGTCTGATTCTTGGGTACATTGATGGCACCGGGAAAAAATTCGGCACCTTTCGGCTCTGGGGTTCGCTGGGTTGGGCACTGACCGCGGCCGCCGCCGGGCCGGTTATTGACCGTTATGGCGTAAGCAGTGTATCCATTATATTTGCATGCATGATCACTACTGCCTTTGTCTTGTCCGTCTTCCTGCCAAGGCAGCCCATCGCCTCAGACACACCCGTTATTACATTCCGGCGGTTCGGCAAAGTTATGTTTAATCCGTATTTTATGATTTTCATCGGACTTGGGGTGCTTGTTTCGGTGCCTAACGCTATGAATAGTACCTTTATGTCGCTATATATTGTAGAGATGGGCGGCGACAAGCAGATGGTCGGCTGGGCCATCTTCACATCTTCCATTCTTGAAGTGGGTGTGTTCCTGCTGCTTGACCGGCTGCTTAAACGCAAAATGAGCATGCTGCTCGGCTCGCTCATCGTGGTCAGTCTGTTGTTTGCGCTGCGCTGGCAGCTCATGGCTCTGGCGTCTAACCCGCTGGAGGTTGTATTTATTCAGTTGATGCACTCTGTCACGTTTGGCGGTTATTTCTATGTCGGTACGCAGCTCACCATGCTGTTTATTCCAAGGCCCTATCGTTCCTCCGGGCAGGCGGTGTATACAATGGCTTGGGGCGGCCTTTCCGGTGTCATCGCCGGATTATTCGGTGGATGGCTGTTCCAGAGCTTCGGGGCTGAGGTGATGTACAGCATCGGTGTCTTCTTCTCACTCATCGGCGCTGCCGGCTTCGCCACGATGTGGCTGTGGAACCGCCGTAATGGATACCAGCCTACGGTGCTCACAGAGATGGGCAGCATGGATGAGGACAGGTAGTATCAATTCGTATTAGTGGAATCATTCAAGGTGACTAACGATTTCCACAGCCAATATCTCCGAGGCCAACAATCAATCACTTTGAGCTAACCGCTAACGATCTCCAGGAAGCTTATTTGGACGTTTTTCAGGTGTTTCACATTCTAACGATTTCCAGGAACCTTATTTCCGCTCTGATAGGGGAAAACCGCTTAAAAACATCACATTCAAGGGGGATAGGGTCCGTACGAATCGTTAGAATTCAGAAGTGCCGAAAAACGGGCAAATAGCGTTTCCTGAGATCGTTAGAATGATTTACAGCCAAGCTGATGGGCCACGGTATGATGATGTGTACATTAGATTATTATCTAGTCTAAATGTCTAGTCCAAAGGCTTGCCGATCACTTGACTGCTCGAAGCCTGGTCGTTTTTTGGGTTCCTCCCCCAATCACAAAAAAGGCGTTCCGTCACGATCATGACGGAACGCCTTTTCTTCAATGTTATAACCGTTTGCGCTTTAATGCTCGGCAGCCCAAGCCAAACTTAGGCCTTTGGCAGTTGGAACGAGCTTTTCAGCGATACAACCCGGTTGAATACCGGACGGCCTGGCTCGGAGTGCTTCGGATCAACACTGAAGTAACCGTGACGGAAAAATTGGAATTTGTCCTGCGGTTGTGCTTCTTTCATCTCCTGCTCCACGTAGCCGTGAACGATCTCGAGAGAGTTCGGGTTCAGCTGATCCAGGAACGTTTTCTCCGGCTGCTCGATAGTCTCTGCTCCAGCACCCGTTACATCCGCTTCAATCTCAGCTCCTGCTATCGCTGCTTCTACTTCGGCCTCCGCCTCGGGTGCTTCTGCCGAAATCAGCGGCTCGTACAAACGGAATTCCGCAGGTACCGCTTGAGTCGCTTCCACCCAGTGAATCGTGCCTTTCACTTTACGTCCCGTAAAGCCGCTACCGCTCTTCGTTTCTACGTCATAGGTACAGTGGATCTCAACGACATTACCGTCTGCATCCTTGATTACGTCATTACATTTAATGAAGTAGGCATGTTTCAAACGAACTTCGTTGCCCGGGAACAAACGGAAGTATTTGTTCGGCGGATTTTCCATAAAGTCGTCTTGCTCGATATAAATCTCACGGGAAAACGGAATTTGGCGGCTGCCCATCTCCGGATTTTCCACGTTATTCTCCGCTTCCAGCCACTCCACTTGTCCCTCAGGGTAGTTGGTGATAACCACTTTGAGCGGGTGCAGCACAGCCATGGTGCGCGGGGCTTTCAGTTTCAGATCCTCACGAACAAAGTGCTCCAGCGTTTGCAGATCGATCACGCCTTGGCTTTTGGAAATGCCTGTTTCGAATACAAAATCACGAATCGCTTCCGGTGTGTACCCCCGGCGGCGCAGACCTGAAATCGTTGGCATCCGTGGATCATCCCAGCCATCGACATGGCCTTCATCCACGAGCAGCTTCAGCTTACGTTTGCTCGTTACCATCTGGGACAGGTTCAGGCGGCCAAATTCGTATTGACGCGGCTGACTCTCCATCTCGCACTCGGCGATGACCCAATCATAGAACGGGCGTTGATCTTCAAACTCCAGGGAACACAGAGAGTGTGTCACACCTTCAATCGCATCTTCAAGCGGGTGTGCAAATGCATACATCGGGTAGATGCACCATTTGTCGCCCGTGTTATGGTGGTGTGCATGAGAGATACGGTAAATAACCGGATCACGCAGGTTGATGTTAGGCGAAGCCATATCAATCTTGGCCCGCAGCACCTTTTCTCCGTTCTTGAATTCGCCTGCGCGCATGCGTGTGAACAGGTCGAGATTCTCTTCCACCGAACGGTCACGGTATGGGCTGTTTTTGCCCGGCTCGGTCAGTGTTCCGCGCATTTGTCGAATTTCGTCGGCACTTTGGTCGTCGACATAGGCTTTACCTTTTTGAATCAGCAGGACCGCACGGCTGTACATCTCATCGAAATAATCCGAGGCAAAACGTTTCTCGTTCCACTCGTATCCGAGCCACTTCACGTCTTCCTGGATGGAGTTTACATACTCCACGTCTTCCTTCACCGGGTTCGTGTCATCAAAGCGCAGATTGGTTTTGCCGCCGAACTCGCCGCCCAGCGTAAAGTTGATCCAGATCGCCTTCGCATGACCAATATGCAGATAACCGTTCGGTTCCGGAGGAAAACGGGTAATAACTTCCTGGACTTTGCCCGACCGGAGGTCTTCGGTAATGATATTTTTAATAAAGTTAGGTGGGGTTGTGAATCGATTGTCCACGAGTATCAAACCTTTCATGAATGGATTGGAGCTTGCAGGAATTGCAGCAATTCCGGTTTAAATTCCTTAAATACGAAGTCATTTCCTGAAAATATCCACTTTCATGGAAAGTTTCGTACGCGTTTCATTTAAATATACCTTTAACGGGGGAGGAGTTCAATAAATAACAGTACCAAAGTCAGGATCAGACATTATATGTGCATCCTTGCAAGTTAGGCCTAATACCATTTTGACGAGTTCGCACGAATCATGTAGCATATGATTAAAACTAAATTTAAGGGAGGGTTTCCCAAGTGAACGCGCTAAAACTGACCAAAGAACAGCAGGATGAAGCCATTCGCACGATCCAGTCGTATTTTGAAGAGGAACGCGGCGAAGAATTGGGCGATCTGGCAGCATGGGGCGTCCTCGACCTGTTTATGACACAGCTTGCTCCCTACATATATAATCAGGCACTCAGTGACGCACGCACAACGGTAAACCAGCGCATGGCCTCCATAGAAGAAGATCTGTTTGCTCTGGAGCGCAAATTGCCCCGGCCTCCCCGCTAATCTACCTATTATATAAAGAAAGAAGGTTGCAATCATGTTTACCTATTCACTCGATGAATATACGGAGCTTCGCCCGCTTTTGATGGAGCACACCAAACCGCTGTTTGAACTGACAGACCGTTCCAGGGATCAACTTAGACATTGGCTGCCTTGGGTCGACCAGGT
The DNA here is from genome assembly GCF_038595045.1 of Paenibacillus sp. FSL R7-0652. Lineage (NCBI taxonomy): Bacteria > Bacillati > Bacillota > Bacilli > Caryophanales > Paenibacillaceae > Paenibacillus > Paenibacillus sp. FSL R7-0652. Next base: position 6,070,912 of record NZ_CP152001.1, read on the forward strand.
AACCGAGATTGAACATACATCGAACTTTATTACAAGCGCGTTAAAACAAGCTGCGGAGAACGGCGGTTTCACGGCTGGCATCTGGTTAAAAGGAGAACTGGCCGGCATCATCGGTTTCCACGAGATTAACTGGACGAGCCGCTCCGTAAGCATCGGATACTGGCTTGGCAAAGGATTCGAAGGACAAGGCCTGATGACCAGCGCCTGCCGTGTCCTAGTGGATTACGCCCTCGTGACACTGGATCTGAACCGGGTCGAAATTCGCTGTGCCACAAACAACAAACGCAGCCGTGCCATTCCGGAACGACTTGGCTTCGTGCTTGAAGGCGTGATCCGCCAGGCAGAGAAACTGCCTAAAGGATATGTGAACCATGCGGTGTACGGCATGCTGCAGCATGAATGGGAACTTTTGCGATAAAACAGCCTTACATAATGAACCTGAATCGAACTTGTTATAACCTTTTCATAAATAAAAGCACGTGAGAGTGAATCAAAGTCACTCGGAGTACGTTAGAGTATATCGAATGACTATGAAAATACATTAACGCATCCCTTATATCCGCCTGCCCTTCGTCTGTGACAGCACATGTCCCACAGATGAAGGGTTATTGTGGTTACAGCCCCAATTTTTACTTCCCATTAAGGTTGAACTAATCTCTGCTTCATGCTCGGTGCCTAAGATAGCATTGTGGCTTTACAACCACAATCTCTATGACAGGAAGAAGGATGATACGGATGAAGAAAACCACAACATCAAGAGCAGTAAAGGTCACCAGCGCTTTAGCTTTAACACTTGCACTTAGCGGGGGCTTGGTGGCAGCAACTGCAGTTCATGCAGACCCTGCGGCGAAAGCATCCGATGCACTCCAGAACAAACGCACTGCCCCGATTGGTTCCCATACATTAAAGCCATCTGGCAAAGCCGAGAGAGGATTGGGACCTTGGTTTGGCCCTCGAGCCGACGAGGTACTATCTGTGCTGGGTATAACGAAAGATGAGTTAAAAGAGGCCCTTCAAGCAGACCAATCGCTTGCGGAAATTGCTGCTGCGAAAAATGTGGAGACACAGACGCTTATCGAAACACTTGCTGCCGCGGAGAAAAAGGATCTGCAGCAGCAGCTTACCGACTCCAAGATTACTCAAACTCAGTATAATGAGCGCCTCGCGGCTCTGACAGAGCGCATCAGTGCAATGGTAAACGAGAAACCGTCCGAATTACGCGCGAAAAAACCTGAACATGGTGCGCCTGAACTTGGCCTGCATGGACGGGGGTTTGGTCCTGAAGTCGATCGTAACCTGGACAAGCTCGCTTCCATTCTTGGAGTGACCACTAATGAGTTAAGTTCATCACTCAAAAATGGGGATACTCTTGCTGAGATTGCATCTGCTCAGAAGGTAGGCGTGCAAACCCTTATTCAGCAGCTCGTCACCGATAGAACGTCCGATCTACAGCAAGAGTTGAAGGATGGTAAAATTACGCAGGCTCAGTATGATGAGCGGGCTGCTGACCTAACGGAGCACATCACAGACCTAGTTAATGGCACACGACCATCCGCTCGCCCCGAGCATCACCATGGCTCTCGTTTGAAAGACGAGTCCGGTGCTCCAGCTAAACCTTTACCAGAGAACGACAAGATAGACAAGGCGGGTACAACAGATAAGGCAGAAACGAGCACCTCTGATAGCAGCAAAGACCCTGCTTAACCACTCCACGAAGCACCCATAATACCCATCCGACCATTGGCGTCTGATACAACGGTATAAATAAGCTCACGTCACCTGCTTCGATTTCGGGCAAGCAGGAACAATAAACGTATGCAAGCAGAGCATAAGAGAAATATCCATTTATCTTTGGAACGCCAAAATATCGTTTCCATCGTTTCCATATCCATGCCAAGTCCCTCCTTCTCACGCTGTTTACAGCGGTGAAGGAGGGACCTTTAATTATTACTAAGCCGTATAACATTTAGAGAGCACGCACCATGCCGCCATCCACAATCAGCGAAGTTCCGGTAATGTAAGAATTAGCCCCGGATAACAGGAACACTACCGCTTTGGCAAATTCCTCCGGCTGACCGTAGCGCCCCAGCGGAATTTCCTTACGGAACTGCTCGGCAATCTCGTCTTCACTGACCCCATTTTGTTCAGCCCGCGCCGTATCCAGCTCACGAATCCGATCTGTTGCGATGCGGCCAGGAGCAACGGTGTTGATTAAAATGCCATAAGGTGCAAGCTCCTGAGAGAGCGTTTTGGCAAGGCCAAACACACCGGTACGGAACGTATTCGACAGTATCAGACCCGGGATCGGCTGCTTGACCGAAGTGGAAGCAATGTTGACGATATGACCTCCATTTTTCTTCATATACGGAAGTACACCTCGAATCAGTCTGACATAGCTGAGCATATTCAGCTCAAACGCATGCTCCCAGTCTTCGTCTGTCAGAGACTCAAACGTACCGGAAGGCGGACCGCCCGAATTGTTGACCAGAATGTCGATCTGTCCAAATTGTTCAGCTGTTTTCTGAATAAGTGCTGCAATGTCCTCTTTGCGGGTTACATCTGTGGCGGCATATTCGACACGTCCACCGCCGCCAAGGGCGAGCAGTTCTTCTTTTACCGCGGCGAGCTTATCCTCGCTCCGGCTGGCCAGCATGACATCGGCGCCCTCGAGTGCCAGCTGTGCTGCCACCGCTTTGCCCAGGCCCCGGCTGGAGGCCAGCACCAGTGCTTTTTTACCGCGAAGTCCCATATCCATCGTAATTCCTCCCTTTGCCAATTCTTTGCTGTATCTGATGCATCACCTATCAGGCTGACCGTCTATGATCCAATAAAATAGGCCATTAAAATATCATCCACATCTCTGCCTTCGATTCGAAATTCGGATACGAGTCTGCCCTCCGTTATAAAACCGCACTGCTCATAGAAGGCGACCGCTCCCGGATTGCTTGACAGTACACGCAGCCTGAGCTTGCGTATTCCCTGCCCCAGTGCGTGCTCTTTCATCGCTTCCATCAAAGCTGTCGCCACGCCGGAGCGGCGGAACTCGGGGTGAACTGCAATATGAATCTCATAAACATGGCGGTTCACAGGCATTCCTGTGGGGGGATGAAAGCCCACATATCCGCACACCCGATCCTCCTGCACCGCAATCAATTGGTTTCCCGGCGGGCAGTACTGTAAATACTGCTGTCTGGAACGCCACTGCATCGGTGCAGGCGAAGTGGACGCGTTCCAAACCAGCATATCCAGCTCCATTAACTGGCTCGCATCCTTAAGCTCGGAAGGACGAATATCATACGTATGACTGGTGAGCATGCCGATTCAACCTTTCGTATATTTCATTCAATATTTTTTTTGTTTTGCCTCATTGAAATATCCTTTTCCTTGACCTCATTACGCTATCTTTTGATGTGCCTTATGCTGCTATCTATTGTAGCATAGCCAACGCATGGACTTAAATTCCGCACCCATATAACCAAACCATGAAAATGAGATCATCTAAGTTACTTATAAATGGTGTTCTCCAGATCAGCCAAATCGAAATGACCCATAAAAAACACTTCACCTTGCCGTAACGTCATCGTTTATACTGATTTCATTGTGATTGTATATAATACAGGTTCCATGAAGCAAGGAGGTGCACCCGGATTGAATATCAAAGAGGCCGCGTCCCGGCTCGGAATATCGGCAAGAGCTGTTCGCTTTTATGAAGAAAAAGGGTTGGTCCAGCCTGCCAAACAGACGGGTAACGGCTACCGTACCTATTCGGAAAATGATATTTGGCGACTGCAGACCATTGCAGCGCTGCGCGAGATCGGCATGTCCCTGCAGGATATTCATCATGCACTTGCCGAGATTGATCAGGGAAACCAGCAGGGACTGGAGGAATATCTCGAGCTGCAGCAGGCAGTTATGTATGCTCAGTGGGTAGAGTTGAAACGCATGATGGATACGACCCAGCGTATGATTGAACTGAATCGTCAGGGTGGACCGCTGAAGGTCAGCCATCTGCATAATCTGGCAGGCAGTGCGCGCCGTCTGCGAGAAGCACGGCAGAACTGGCATGATCGCTGGAATTATGATAGACAAGCAGCCATCCATGATCAGCGGGTGCAGACAGCGTGGACAAAAGCGGACAAGCCTTTCAACCTATATCATAATTATGATGAAGCCCTGGAACAGGCCGTCCAATGGACCTCTCCTGCAATTGGGGAATACGGATTAGATATAGGAACCGGGACGGGCAATCTGGCCGGGAGAATGCTGGATAAGGGTGCAGTCATGACCGGAATCGATCAGTCACGGGAGATGCTGCGCACGTGCCGCAGGAAATATCCACAGATGCACGTAAAGCTTGGTAACTTCCTGGCACTTCCGTTTGCCGATCAATCTTTTGATTTTGTCGTTTCCAGCTTTGCCTTCCATCATCTGAGTCCAGATCAGCAGCAGCTGGCATTGGAAGAAATGCAGCGCGTTCTCAAGACCACGCCCATGGGCAGAATTTGTCTTACCGATCTGATGTTTACGAATCATGAGCACCGTGATACCTATGTAAAGCTTGCCGAAACCGCCGGGAATGCGGAACAGCTGCAGGCTCTGCGCGAGCGTCATTTCCCATTGCTGGACGAACTGTGCGTCTGGTTGACTCAACAAGGCTGCCAGATCAAGCATATGCGGCATAATGAGCTGCTGCACACACTGCTTGCGGTTCCAGTGCGTTAAGCGATATTCAAGCAGCATATATCGGCTATATGCTGTTAGTCCTTGAGAAAGCTAACATATCTCAAATCAATCCAGGTACTTTGCTCATGAGCATAGTGAAGCTGTTCTCGGAATGAACCGGTATCCAGGATGGTGTAGTTTGCGAAGTGGTGGCTTAAGTCCAGCTCATTAAAAAAATGAGCAAACTTCCCTTGTTTATACTCGTATGTATTCGGCTCAAGCAGGCTTCCTTTTCCGCAGTTGCTGTCTTCGTCCGAGAATAAGGTGAAAAATCCAGATCCGCCCTTCCGAAGAAACTCGCTGCATTTGCCTATAATCACGTTTCGTTCCTGCCGCTTAAACAAATGGAGAAGGTTATAACAGAAAACAGCATCATACTTCTGAGGCAGTTTAACATCCAGCACAGAAGCATGGATAACATTCGAATGGGTATCCCATTCCCTTGCAAGTTTAACCGCAGCTCCAGATACCTCTATGCCGTCAACCTTGAAATATTTTGCCAATTCCTTCGTGTTTCGCCCATATCCAGCCCCCAGGACCAGCACTTGTTTCACGCCTCTTTGCCGAAAAGACGAAATGGCTTTGGTTGTAATTACACTGGGGGTTTCTCCCCAAACTTTCCCTTCTGTCTGAAATCGATCTTCCCAGTACGATCCCAATGATTAACCTCCTAAGTTATATATGTTAGTTTCGATTCATTAAGGTGAGATATTAAACGTTCAGGCAGTTGATATAAACAAAAATACACCCCTTAGCAGCAATTGGATATAACAAATATCCTAAATATGCTAAGGGGTGCTGTAGTTCAATATGTCACAAGAGACAGTTAATTCTGTTCTTCCTGTGCTGGTCTTGGTAAACCTTTTGCGAAAAACTCTTACATATAAATATCAACAATCGTGCGCTCTGCGGTGCTGCTTGCCTGTTTGAACGCATCCAGCGTGATGCATACCCCGCCTTGACGATAACGGTTCGCTGTGCGCTCGCCTTGAATATCGCTGCCGTTCACCGCTACACGGCTGACAGTCCCCTCAGTCAGGTGGTAGATAAATGTCACCGGCTTGCCTGCATATTCGAATTCAAACTGCATGCCGTCCAGCTCAGCTGGCAGTACCGGGTCGATGACCAGATTGCCGCCTTCCTGACGAATACCCAGTGCATTCGAGATCAGCTGGTTCATGTAGATTCCAGGGCCGCTGGAGTAGATTCTCCATCCGCCTTTCACCTGTACTGTACCTTTACGGAGCTGGTCAAAATGTTCCTGTGCTTCGTAGCGGGTGTTGAACTTGCCGTCCGAACTGCTGAAGTACGCATTCGCTTGGCGAATCTCTGCGTTAGGCACAACCTCGCTGATTCCTACCGGGTTAATCATCGCCAGACCATTCCAGACTTGATCCGTTTTACCGAGCTTCGCCATCGCTTCCACGTAGCGAATGTGGGCGTGCACATACTGCAAACCGATCTCCCGTCCGAAGTTGGATGCCTGCTCTGCACGTTTGAAGTGAGTGCTCACACCCCCCGCATATTGTGCAGGACGGTTCATTAGACGCACGCCATCCGGGCACAGGAACTGCTCACGAATGAGTGCATAGTGTGCTTCGGCCTGTTCTGCGTTCAGCAGTTCTCCGATCATGCTTCGTGTCATCGGCAGCAGGCGGTATTGAATGCCTGTCTCCGTGTCTGTCGGATGCAGCATCAGCTTCGCCTGATCCGCCTCTTCCATGTACACAAAGCCCGGAATCACATCTGTGCCCAGCATGTAACGATTGAAGTCTTCGCGGATACCCTCTGCGAGTTGGGCAAGCTCCTGTGCAAAAGCTCCATCCGTGGATTTCAATGCCTGTGACAGCACGTTCACGGACTGATACGTCAAAGCTACGGTCCAGCTGCTCACCATGTACTGCTTGAGCTGTGCATTGGCTGGCTGAAGGGTATCATCCCAGTCTCCATCTCCATAGGAGGACAGGAACGTATCGTGCAGGAAGTGTGCACGGATGTACTCGATCTCTTTTTTCGCATGATCCAGTACCGTTGCTGTCTCTTCTGTGAATCCAAAGCTATGCTTAACCGTGTAAGGCACTTTCTCTTCCAGAATCGCATAGTCGCGAGTTGCAGTCAGGTAGTCTGCCAGTACTTTCAGCGGCCATACGATGATATCGCCATGGCTCTCTTCCTGCTGAATCGCAAAGTATTTATCGAACATAAACCACTGCGGCCAGTTGCCGTCATCCTCGTATTGGTGCGTATACACCATTTTGATGATATCGCGAACCTGCTCATATTTTTGAGTCGCCATGAAGTATTCCACCGGACCCTGACACACATCACGGGTACCCCATGCAGCGCCGCCGTACTGCTCCAGACCGTGAGGTACAGAGTAATGCACCAGCATGTTGTGCGTATACCACCAAGCAAGCGCGTTGACTTTGAACAAGTCTTCCGCATCCTGGCTCTCGCCGCGGGACAAACGGAACCCGTTCATAACCCCTGCAAAGAACTCACGATACGCATGCACTTCTTCTTCAAAAGAAAGGCTCGGAGCCGCAGCTTCAGGACCTGCAGCAGCCTGATCTTCCAGGACACCCTGAACCTTCAGCGTCCATGCCGCACTTTCTTCCAAGCTCAGGGTTACAAGGGAGGCCGAGCCGCTGCGAACACCGCTGGCGAGCAGCGTTTCGTCCCCAGCTTGTACAGAAGCACCTTCAACCGTCATGCGGTACTCCAGCTCTGGATATGTTCCAGCACTCAAAGATTGCGGGTCAGCTTTGAAAGTCAGCGTGCTGCCTTCCTGTGTCATGTGCAGCGGGTACTCGTACTCATTCACATTCATCGTAATCTGGTTCGTTACCAGATAACGATAGGCTTTTCCACTTGTAGAACGTACATTCATGCGTACTTCCGTAGAATGCGTCGTTGTATAATTCGTTACGATGAGTGTATCGGACTCCATTTTATAAATCCAGCGCGCATAGTTAAACCCAATCTCGAACAGGGAAGGCATCGTCAGCAGACGATATTGCCCGTCGATCTCTACATAGATGCGTTGTCCAGCCGTTTTTGGTACGTTCAAAGCATTGCGGGCATTACTGATCATTTTGTTAAAATTAGTGTTGCCGATAACAAGCTGCGAGTTAAACATTCCGTACATATACGATGTCGTAGTAATAACCTGCGCGCCCAGTTTGACATTGCCGCCGCTCATCAGAATATGTCCGTGTGGACGCTCCACCAGCAGTTCTTTGGCTTTCAATACGATATGCTCATAAGAATTCGTGAAGAAGGACAGGAGCTGATCCCCGCTGCGTTCTTCCTGGTGACGGTCGGGATACAGCTGGTTAATCTCTTCCTGCGTCAGATCGAGTGCGGCCAGCGGCCCACCCAGAGATGAGGAACGCTTCACCTGTTCGAATACTTCACCCGGTTCTGCATTCAGAGTCTTCACTTCATTCCATGCCGCTGCAACTTCATCCCCGAACTCCAGTGCGGTAATAGCCGATGCATGGCTAGCCTTCGCCAATCCATAGAATACAACCTGCGCCTCACCATTTAGTTCCAGCAGCTCGGATTGCAGTGCAGTATAAGCAAACTCGTACTGGTACGTTTCGTTTGCCAGTGTTGGGCGGGTCAGACTTTCAGGCTGATTGGTTTCTTTATAAGACAGCCCAAAGAACTGGAAGCCGTCCGTGGAGTAACCGACCGATTTGGTCAGGGAACCCTGCTGCATGTAGGGGAAAGCTCCTCCCTGCGGCTGGTTTTGACGTGAGCATACCACATACCCCTTAGCATCATCCTCAAACACGGTATGGTCAATATACTGGGACAGATATGCTTCATTGCTGCGTACCGCACCCGGATCAGCCAATCCTACATCTTGTCCATAGACCACATCAACACGCTGCTGTTGTCCGGTAATCTTCACATCCCAGAACCAGATGCCTTGCGGCGTAAGCGTAAATACGACCTGATAGTTGATCGCTTCCGCAGCGTTCTTCGGCTGCACATGGCCTGTCCAGATCAGCTGACGGTCTCCATGCGATTTGCTTGTGGATACCTTGCTGTTGGAGTGTACGCCGAGCAGCGGGAAGGAAGTAATCTCGCCATTCTCATGTACGCGCAGGTATAGATTATTCAAAGACCCATCTATCGGGTTGCTGATCAATTGATTCAGCATCGTATTGCCGGAAACAGCCTGAACCAGATCCCCACTGTTGAAAAAAGTAAATGTGACTTCTCCGGCGTTCAGCCGAATCGTTTCATTCATCGTTGCTGCCATCTCTCTACCACTCCTTAAATTAGTTTACCACTCAATATCGAAACGTTTCGATACTATTGAAAAAGAATAGGGTTCCCTTGAACCGGCCCAGCGAGACCCGTTCCAACGATAACCCTGTCATGTCAAACAACACGTTCACATACAGACCGTGCTTCACCTGTTATGTATCCAGATACGCCGATCCGCGCTCAAGCCGCTCGATAAAGAAATCAACCGTTATTTTCCTGACTCGTCAGTATGCAGAGAACTTACAGAACCACGCTCCACCAGATCAATCGTTAGCGTATAGGATGGATTAACGCTCTCTCCATTCAGCATCTGGAACAGCAGATGCCCCGCCAGCGATCCAGCCTCGTGCTTGGGCTGACGAATCGTTGTCAGCGGAGGATGAACATATTCGGACAGCTGGATGTCATCGAAGCCGATGACCGAAATGTCACCCGGCACCGAGATACCGCTCTCTTCAAATGCTTTCAGCCCTCCAATGGCCATCTCGTCGTTTCCGTAAAATACGGCTGATGGAAGCTCTCCCTGCATAATCATCATCTTGGTTGCATTAAAGCCACCCTCACGCACGAAATTACCGTTCAGACGCCACTTCGACTTCTCTTCAAGTCCAGCTTCCCGCATCGCACGCAGGAAACCTTGGTAACGCAGTGCATTATCATAGGAGTTGGATGGACCGCTGATATAAGCGATGTTCTCATGACCACCTCTGATCAAACGGCGGGTTGCAAGGTATCCGCCCTGCTCGCCATCCACCAGCACATTGACCAGATGATCACCGGACAGCTGACGATCCATGACAACAATCGGGAAGCGTGATCCGGCGGACTCAACCAGAATGTCATCATGGATGTTGTGAGCCAGTATAATGGCTCCGTCCACCCTCTTTTCACGCAAAAAACGAACTGCTGTTGAATCCCGTCCTCCCATTGAGCTGCAGGCAATCAGATCGTACCCGTTCGCCAGTGCTACATCCTGCACACTGCGAATCAGCTCTGAGTAATATGGTCCCGACAGGTCTGTCAGAATCAGCGCGATGGTATTGGTCCGACTCCGTTTCAAATCCATGGCAAAGCCGTTTTTACGGTAATTCAGTTCTCGTGCTGCCTCAAGCACCTTCGCTTTGGTCTTCGCACTAACTTTGCTGTCCCCGTTCAGTGCATAGGAAGCAGTTGAGAGCGCCACACCCGCCAGCTTTGCCACATCCTTGATCGTTGCCATTCCTCGTTCGCCCCTTCTTGCTTAGCTCATTCATTACTTATTATCTCATCAGACAGCATGTATTAAATAAAAACCAACACCATGCAGCCCCGTTCACTGCTCCAGTCATGGTTATCATTCATTATGATGCATATACCGTGCCGCTTATGGCACTTCTAGCTTAGATTGTTAATTGCACTTCGCCATCTTCCTCGTTACAGCACAATCGAAACGTTTCGAGGTGTTTCCAAAAAAATAATTCAGGCTTATTTTTCCTTGTGAAAAGACGGAGCAATGCCCGTAACTCGGTCCTTCTTAGATGGGAACTCTGCATCACTCGATGCACAAACTTCAGTCAATCTGCCGTAAATACTAGATTGAAACGTTTCGACATTATCATTATAGTCGCTGGTGATAGCGATTTCAACCATTTTATCTAATTTTCGTAGAAATAAGTCCAATTTTCGATCGTTTGTCCACGAAGTTTTGTTTATTATATACTGCATAATAGTTCAAATTTATCAATTTGACCAGTACAAGAAGTGCGATGCAGTGTTACAGCTCTTCCAAATCATAATAAGGAGAAGGTTACGTCATGAAAAACAAACAGCCTGCTGATCAAGTCAACGAAGATTCCTCGCTCGTTTCCTTACCATACATGAAGTCTATTCCTGGCGCTCCATTCAAGCTGATACATCTCGTTCAGCTTCATGACCGTGAAGCATTCGCCCATATCGAGAAATCCTGGAGCAAGCTCCATGTATTATATGTCATAACCGCAGGTCAGGCCAGACTCATCGGAGCAGATGGTAAACTGACACTCACTCCCGGCTCCGCATTCATTCGCCGGGCAGGCCACCTGCTGCAGCATGACTGTTATCGAGGTACTCTATCGCCAGTCCAGGGCATTGCCATCGCCTTCGATTTTACCGATCAACAACAGCGCTTCTGGCCGTTTGGTGCCCCAGCTCCAACATCCAGCCGCTTGATTGTTGACAAGGCAGTAGAACTGGCCCAGGTATGCATGACAGAGCAAAATGCAAATCCGTTCAGACCGCATATTCTTTTCTATCAACTTCTGGATATGCTGCAGGAGCAAGCCGCTCTTGTTTCTCAACCAGATCACTCTTGGCTGGATGGTGTACTCCGCCATATTCATAAGATGTATGCACATCCGTTGACCCGTGAGCAACTGGCTAAAGCCTCGAACATCAGCCCAGAACATTTTTCGCGGGAATTTAAACGCTATACCGGCCTTACCTTTGTCGAGTATGTATCCCGTTTAAGGATCAGGATGTCTCAAGAACATCTGCTGTTGGGAAGTCCTACATTACAGGAAGTGGCTAGACTGACCGGATATAAAGATTCGTTCTATCTAAGCCGCAAGTTCAAACAAATCGTTGGTGCAGCACCAACCCATTACCGGCATACTCCGAAGAAAATCGTCTCTCTGACCTTCAACTACACGGCTTCCCTGCTGGCACTGGGCTGTATTCCCCACATAGGAGCTGTTGCGAGCTGGATGGAATCCGGTCTTGATGAGCAAGTACAACAGCAGATGAGGCAGTATGCGGAGCATGAACTGTTAGCTCATCCGCAGTTGATCGCGGAGGCCAATCCCGACATAATCATCGGCTACGCACCTCATCCAGCTCTGGATAAAATGCGAATGATTGCGCCAACAATTCTGATGCCGTTTGAAGAACTGGACTGGAAGCAGCAGTTTATACAGATCGGTCGAATTACAGGACTGGAGTCCAGGGCCCAAGCTGTCATTCAACATTATCACCAGTTGGTGCAGGAGGCCAATCAGACCTTGGACAATCTGATGGGCAAAAATCGCGGTTCAGCGGTATGTTTATTCCTGTATGGGGAACAAGGTGCATACGTCTTTGGTCATAGTTGGGGCAGAGCTTCTCATATTCTGTATGAGTCTCTTGGATTTCAACCACCGACACGTATGCTCAAGGATGGGCGGCTGCCAAACGGATACATCCATGTGCCTCTGTCCGATATTCATTTGTATGCAGCAGATCACATATTTGCAGCCTATCCTGAGGAAGCTGCAGAACAACAAGCCGTCCATTTACAGATGAATTCAACATCATGGAGCAGCCTTGCGGCCATTCGTAACGGTTGTGTATACGAAATTGATGCAGACATGTTCTACGGTTTTGACCCTCTATCCATGGTAAAGCAACTAAAAAACATAATGCATCATTTCACATCACATCTATCCATGCCTTAGTGATCATCGTTGTCCATGTACAAATCAGACATCTTCCTCTATGTTATTAATGAGAATAATAATCATTATTATTTATGGACTATACATAGGGAGGAATCAGTACATGTATGCTTTTAGAAACAAATTCTCTGGCTTGCTGCTTATGCTTGCCATGCTTATGATCCTGGCCGCTTGCGGTAGCGGAGCGGGAACAGAAGTCACATCTGGAACTTCCGAAGCCAACACAGATCCGTCATCCGGTTCGGTTCCTTCGGATGCTAAACGAATCTACAAGTCCTTAAGCGGGGATGTTGAAATTCCGGCTGAACCCCAACGTATTGTTACAGATATGTACGTAAGTAATCTGCTTGTACTGGGTATCAAGCCCGTTGGTGCTGTACAACATTACCTCGAGAACCCGTTCTATTCGGACCAGGTAGCAGGCATAGAAAGTATTGGTGATCGGAATGCTGTATCCATGGAAAAGGTTGCTGCCTTGAATCCGGATCTGATTATTACCTACTCTAACCAAGCTCAGGAGATTGAGAATTATCAAAAAATTGCACCTACCGTAGTTATTCCTTACGGTACATTTACAAACGTACCAGATGAGATCCGTGGCTTCGGAGAGCTCATGAACAAATCCGAAGAAGCCGAAGCTTGGCTGAAGACATACGACGAACGGATACAAGCCGCTCGCACCAAGGTGAAGGCGGTCATCCGTCCAGAGGAAACCTTCTCGATCCTTGAAGTATCGGACAAGAGTTATTATGGATACGGAGACAACTTTGGTCGAGGAGGACAAGCAGTTTACCGTGCTTTGGAACTTGCCCCGCTAGAACGTACCAGAAAAGAGCTGATGGGCGATACCCAATGGAAAGAGATTTCACGTGAGATTGTTGGTGATTATGCAGGTGATCATATTTTCCTGACCGTTGGTGAGAACAATAAAAATGTTCAGGGTGATTCCGTCTGGAGGTCCCTTCCCGCAGTAAAAAACAATCAGGTGTATGAATTGCAGGAGGATCGGTATTGGTACTTTGACCCGATTGCAATTCAGGGTCAGGCTGAAGAATTGGCAGATATGATCGTAGAGCGTGCTGCCCAGAATCGCAAATAAAGCAATCATGAGTGCCAAACGCCTGGAGAGACTAGCTAGCTTTCCAGGCGTTTTTTAGCATGAAGAGAACCGCAACATATATTACATTTGTTGGCTCATATATAGTTTTTCCCCTTTAATGTATAGTCGAATCTTACTTTTTTACTGCATGTATAAAATGAATCGTCTCGAACGCAGCCAAATCATCTGTCCGCTGACTGAAATACCTCTCCTGCAGCTCTTGAGGGGATAGGTGCTCATAGATGAGAAGCCCTGCTTCCTCCAACCGATGCTCCATATCCTCATACGTGAAGCAGGACAGCATCGGTTCGCCCCCCATCGCAGCCATTTTGACCATATTTTCGACCCGGTTATACCTGCCCTTCTCCTGGAAGAGATGTTCATCTGCATAATCAAACACGATTGAACTTCCAGCCGGAAGAGCTGCAAAAGCGTGATGAATTAAACGGAAGAGATCTTCTTTGGACAAATAGTACGAAACACCAAGCAGTGTAAACGAGGTTTTCACATTGCCGAATAGGCTGCCCCAACCATCGGGTTGAATCATATCGCGGGTAAAGTCCATGGGCACAAAATGAAGATTGCGTGGAATAACCAGCTCTGCCTGCCTCAAACGCTCTTTCTTTAACTGCTGTGCAGACGGAAGATCCACCTCAAATACATCCAACGTATCCTCCATTTCCGGGTGTCTAATCGCAAATGTGTCCATACCGGCTCCAAGAATAATCAGCTGCTTCGCGCCCAGCTCAGCTTCCTGGAGCATCACCTGTTCACTATAGGCAGCGCGAGCCAGTGTGATCGGTGACAGCTGGACTTGGGTGATCCATTTTAATATTTGATCTGGGTCACCCCTGAACTGTTGGTCCGCATCCGGGCGGAAGAAATCGATGCCCCGAATCATATTTTCGCCAATAGCTGCAAACTCCTCTGGAGTGATCAGCTTTCGGGCTGCAAAATCATTAAAGATGATTGGTTCATCATGCTCTACATGGTAGGCTCGGGCAAACGCTGAAATCAGAGACGTTATACTGGATTCCTTCTTCTGGCTCATCACATGTACCTCCCGTATCAACAAAAATAAGGTTCCCCCTGGCCAGGAGAACCTTAGTATATACGGAAGATTTATATATGTAAATTATAGCATAAATAATTTTTTTTGTCAATCTCATTTTGAGATGAGATCATTGGAATCTATATTTTTCGAGTCGACCAGGTTGATTAGGTTCACTACGTTCAATTCACCCATTTCGTCCATTCGTATAGAACGCATTCCTATGCATCCATGCCATACTCCTTCATCTCCCGGCTGCGGTTCAGCGCAGCATGCAGTACAAATCCAAGCAGAGCAATCACAGCCATTCCGGCTGCCAGCCACGCCACCGGGATGAGACCTTGTTTATCAAACATAACCCCCATGACATACGGCCCTATAACACGTCCAACTGCTCCAATTCCACCCGAGATACCTATATAGAAAGGGGCAGCTCTTCCGGCATGCTCCGATATATAAGCCGGCGCTGCAGGTGAGATTAACATCTCTCCAAAGGTAGCCAACACCATCGCAAGCACCATGCCCGGATAACTGTATATGGTGATCATAACAATATAAGCCAAACCGTAAAATACGGCACTTGCCATCATCTGCGCGCTGGAGGTGCGGGCCATCGTACGTTTCACCCAACTGGTGAACGGCTGTCCGACAAAGATCAGCACACCGTTAAGTGTCCAAAGCAGACCATACATTCTTTTCTCCAGGCCTTCAGAGATGATATAGGGTGACACGCCCGTATTCCAGATGGAGTTGCCAAACAAGAGGAACAGCACACCAAGGCTCATAAACAGATACAGTCGGGTGTTGCTGAGCAGCGACCAGATGCCCGGACCTTCGGGTACGGTTTTGCGTTTCGTCAGATGCACTTCGCCCTGCTCCGGTTCGGCCCGGGACAGATAGTACCAGAAGAATACAGCAAAGCCTGCTGAGGTCACCCCGTTTAATACAAAACTCAAGTGATATGAAAAATCAGCGAGAAATCCGCTAAGCGCCGTACCAATGGCTACTCCGATATTGTTTGCAACATAAATAATGTTAAACAGTTCTCCGCGACGTTCTGCAAACCGAAAGCCGATAAACGCCTGTATCGCTGGCAGCGATAACGAACTGAACAGGCCAATCCAGCCCATCGCGCAGATAAAGATAACCCAGTACGCACTGATCCACGGCAGGGCAAACAATCCAGCTGCATTCAGTGCCAGCGAACCGATAATCAGCTTTTTCACCCCTACACGATGGTACAATGAGCCGCCAAGCAGCTGTCCAAAAATACCGCCCAGGGATTGAATCAAAATGACAAAACCCGCGTTCGCCATCGTGCGCCCAAGCTCATCAAACACATACATCGTTGTCAGCGGCCACATCAGGGCACTGCCCGTCGCATTCACCAGACTTGCAAGCAAAAACACCTTCACTTCTTTTGGATAGTTATGCAGCCATCTCATCATGTTCACCAAAACTCCTTACATCTGACTAAGGCGTGTCTTGAAATCTGCTTCCATCAGCGTTTTCAGACACACCCAAACCGGGCATCCGCCAGCCTGTTTCCGCACAAAAGGCTCCCACCCGGTTGGCATTGACCAGCCGCGGTGGAAGCCTGTAGTTGAAATATTTTACAGTACACAATCTATATTACATCAAAACAATCTGACCGCAAGCACACTCACTGCCGCTTCACTTCAACAGTGGCGGAGAAAAAGGTTGCGCCATTGCCCATATCCGACAGCCGGTTGGAGGTCAGCGTGTTGGAGCGCTGCTTTTTGCCATCGCCATCCCACCATAGTCCTTGACTGATTACCGTACCCGGAAGCATTGCATCTGTCACCTTGGCCGTTAATTCGATGCGTCCGCGCTCATTCCATACTACAACCGCATCGCCATCCTGTACTTCGCGGCGAGCCGCGTCCTCCGGATGAATCTGCAGTATAGGCATCTTTTCCAGACGTTGATGTTTGGCCGAATTGCCAAAGCTGGAGTTCAAGAAATTGTGATTCGGCGGGGATACAAACATCAGCGGATATGCATCGTTCGGCCCTGCCGGATTCTCGCCGTCGTATCCTTCAACCAGTGCAGCATAGGTTGGCAGCGGCGGAAGCCCCTTCTGCTGCATCTGCTCGGAATATAATTCAATTCTGCCTGATGGTGTAGGCAGATGGTCGAGGAAAGAGGCGTGTGCTGACATATCCAGCTTCACAAAGCGATGCTGCTTCAGCCTGTCCAGCGTAACTCCGTTCATATACGGATTTTCTGTGCCCTGCAGTGCGCTATCAATCATCTGCTCCGGCTGTTCACCGAAGATGTCTGCATCAAACCCCATCGCTTGTCCGAGCAGCGAGAACAGCTCCACATTGCTTTTGCTCTCTCCAATCGGTGCAATGACCGGCTCCTGCAGCTGCACATACTGATGCCAATAGGAGATGTACAGATCGGTCGCTTCAAAAGAAGACGCCGCCGGCAGCACAATATCGGCATACTTCGCTGTATCGGTCATGAACAGATCATGAACCACCGTGAACAGGTCCTCTCGTGCAAAACCTCGCTCCACTCGTTCCGTATCTGGTGCCACAACCAGTGGATTGCTGCAGTAAACCAGCATGGCCCGGATCGGCTGCTCCGCTTCCAGCAGCGCTTCGCCAATCCGGTTCATGTTCACAACCCGCGGCTCGGCATGCTGCCTTAGGTCAGGCCGCTCCAGCGCATCACTGTTCGTACTTGCATAGCTGTTCGTACGTACCGCACCCCCGCCGCGCTTGAGCCACTGCCCTGTAATCGCAGGCAGGCAGGCGATGCTGCGTACGTTCATGCCCCCGTTGTCATGGTGCTGCAGGCCATTGCCAATGTGAATATGAGCGGCATGAGCAGCCCCATAGAGCCGGGCCAGCTCCACAATGGTTTCTTCCGGCACGCCTGTAATACGTGCCGTGCGTTCCGGTGTACAGCTGCGTACATGCTCGCGCAGCGCTTCATGTCCTATGGTATATTTTTGCATAAATTCTTCATTCGTTAGTCCCTGCTCAAAGAGCACATGCATCAAACCCAGTGCCAGCGCACTGTCTGTGCCCGGATAGATTGGAATGAACCAATCTGCCCATTGTGCTGTCCGGTTGCGGTGAACGTCAATGACAACGATTTTGGCACCCTTTTTACGAGCCTTCTCCGCCAGTACCACCTGATGCATATTGGTACTGACGATGTTACCGCCCCAGACCACGATCAAATCAGCATGCTCCGTATCCTCCGGCAGCGTTCCGTGATTGGCGCCCATCGTATATTTCCAGCCGGTGTTGCCTGCAGCATTACAGATCGTCTGCTCCAGCACACTTGCCCCCAGCGCATTAAAGAAACGCCGATCCATGCCATCCACACCAAGCACACCCATATTTCCATAGAAACTGTACGGCAGAATACTCTCAGGTCCATACGTATCAGACAAATCTTTAAACTTTCCCGTAATTTCCTGAATTGCTTCGTCCCAGCTTATGCGCTCGAACCTGCCTTCACCTTTGGCTCCGACTCGTTTCATCGGATATTGAAGACGTTCGGGATGATACACCCGCTCCGTCATATTTCGAACTTTATTACAGATCGCACCCTTTGTGATCGGATGGTCCGGATTACCGGTTACCTTAACAATTTTACCATTCTCTTTATGTAACAGCAGACCGCATGTGTCTGGACAATCGAGCGGGCATACCGCTGGAAATACACCATTCTCCTGATCGATCATCTTCTGGCCCTCCTCATTCAACAGCTATCCCTATATCATATCCCGTCTGAGGCTGAAACGTAAAGAGAACAAGAGTGAATCGGTTAAATCTTCATGATTGCCGGGCAGGCTGCTGCTGCACCAATCTATATTCCATGATATATTCCAACTTTTCAAAAAAAATTTTTACCCCTTTGATTCATTCTCTGAATCCAGGGGTAAATTAAAAACAAGGCATTAGGTTGGTGTTTCCCCACTTCCTCCTCATGCCATATCATGGACCACTCCCGAAATTCGCCATGCTCAGGTTTCGTTCCCCCGAACCTTGTCATGGCGAATTTAATTTTGTGCAAAAAAAAAAAGATGACTGCATCTCCAACGCCACGACGAACTATCGTGAAACGGCAGGGTGTATCATCTTCGTTTCTACTAAGCTTTAACTCTCATTGATAAATCTCTTATATGATCCGTTACGCCTGTTTGCCCCACATTACTCTGCCTTCTGCTTCCACGGGAGGTGCCGGAACAGGAACAACGGCTTCCGGCTTCGCTGCCGGCTCAGCCTTCCGTAAGTACACCATCCAGTAAGCAGCCGCTACAAACAAAGCGCCGCCTGTCAGATTACCCAACCAGACCGGAATAAAATTCATAACATACTGCCCCCAGGAATAATGACCCTCAAAGATCGCTGCCGGAATGAGAAACATGTTCGCCACAACGTGCTGAAAGCCGATGGCCACAAACGCCATCGTTGGAAACCAAATGCCCAGAATTTTACCGCTCATCGTATCGGCAGCATATGACAGCCAGACCGCAAGGGCCACGAGCCAGTTACAGCCGATCCCGGAGATAAATGCTTGCAAAAAGCTGTCATGCAGCTTGTGTCCCGCCATATCAACCACCTTGGTCAAATATGCACCATCAGCCGTCAAGCCCAGCACATGACCAAAGAAAAAAGCGACAAACAGTGCGCCCAGCAGGTTGCCCAATGTCACAAGCAGCAGGTTTTTCAACATGCTGGCTGGTGAAATTTTACGTGTGATTGCAGCAAGCGGCACAGCCATCATATTGCCTGTCAGCAGTTCCCCACCACCGATCAAAACCAGAATCAGTCCCACCGGGAACACAGCCGCTCCGATGAATGTCGCAATGCTTCCCCACTCCGCTGGTGCAGACGCAATCACGCGAATATCCAGCAGGAAACCAAGCGCAATGAAAGCTCCTGCCAGAAAACCGAGAATCAGCACGGAGGAAATAGGGTTTTGTGCTTTTTTCACACCGGACTGTACCGTATATTGTGCAACCTCCAGAGGTGTTTTGGCCGCCATATGTCATCCTCTCCTTTTATCTTCTATCCGTTCGTATGCCAAGCAAATCTATCCATGAATTCATTGTATATCGACCTCCCGGAAAACTTTGTGCAAATAATCACAAAGTGATCCAAGAAGATGATCCCATTTTCCAATGCCTCTCTTCAAAATCCGGAGGATCAAGATAAACAAATAAATAAGTAAACAGCAAACTGACATAGTTGGCACAGACGAAAAAAAAGGAAGACTGACGATATGATCGCCGTCCTTCCTTCTCTTTATTGTATGATGTACCCGGATTCTGTCTAGTTTCTTGCGCTTAATCTGCTTTTAACTTAAGCTGTCGATTATGCCATCAACTTAGACCAGGGCTGGTGCTTTAACTTCTACTGGAGGCAGAGCTTGCAGACCTGCAGTGTTCAAGAAGTTCCACGGTTTGTTATAGTGCGGCTGGAAGAAGAAGTCGATAAAAGCCAGCTCATCCACTGTCATGTTATTCTGAATGCAGACCGAGATCGTATTGATCGACTGTGTCAGATCGACCTGGGACATAACCTGTGCACCAACAATCCGGCGAGTGGCCTGCTCGTATACAATTTTCAGCAGCAGTTTCTCGGCGGTTGGCATAAACTCCGGACGATAGCTGTCTTCCAGAACAACCGATTCTACCACGAGTCCTTCTTCGGCGGCAGACATTTCGGTCATGCCGGTTCCTGCAATATTTTGCTCGTAAATTTTGATGCCCGATGTACCCTGTGTTCCCATGTAAGGTGTCGTTGGACGAACCAGGTTTCGCGCTACGAGTGTACCCATCCGCACGGCGTTTGTTGCCAGTGGAATGTAAGCCGCTTTGCCGGTAGGATTGTAGTGAATCGCGCAGCTGTCGCCCGCGGCAAAGACATCTTCCTGGCTGGTCTGCATATATTTGTCCACGATGATCGCGCCGTTTGGAAGCATATCCACCTGACCTTTGAGCAGCTCCGTATTCGGGCGGAACCCGATGCAGAGAATGACCAGATCAGTCTCGAATTCCCCTTTGGATGTGATGACTTTGGTGACTTTACCATTCTCGCCCGTAAACTTCTGTACCGTCTGCCCAAGAGCCAATTTAATTCCTTTTCCAGTCAATGTATCTTCGATGGCATCTGTAAATTCAGGGTCAAGGTATTTATTCAAAATACGATCCACGCTATCAATAAGAGTCACTTCTTTGCCGTTCATCTGGAAGGCTTCCACCAGTTCAACGCCGATGTAACCAGCGCCGACAACCGTTACGCGTTTGGCATCCTTCGCTCTTTCAATAATGGTGTTGGAGTGATTGTAGTTTTTGCAGAGTAGGATGTTGTCCATCTCGATGCCTTCCAGCTTCGGAACGACAGGCCATGAACCTGTAGTCACAATTAGTTTGTCAAACGTATCTTCAAATTCTTCCCCAGTTTGCAGGTTTTTAGCCCGTAAGGTGTGACCTTTGGCATCAACTGCTGTCACTTCATGGAGCATCTTGGTTTCAACACCAAGGTCCGCCAACTGATTCGGCGAAGAATAGAACAGGCCGTCAGGATCTTTCACCACGCCCCCAACATAGAGCGCAATCCCGCAGGAGAGGAATGAAATGTTGTCATTGCGTTCATATACGGTAATGGTGGCATCCGGGTATAATTTAGCGGTATTTACGATAGCTGCCGTTCCTGCGTGTGTACATCCGATGACTGCGATTTTCATGAGTAGTTCCTCCTTGGAGTATATAAAATAAATGAATAATAAGTTTCATTAACGTTGTGAAATATTTCACTATTAGACCGATGAGGTGTATGTGATTTATTTCACTTTATATACCCATTATAATGTGATCTTTTTCACATTGCAATAGATTAAGCAAAATAATTTATTTTTTCAGAAAAAGAAGGCCCCCCTGCCTCCGCCTACAATCACTTCTTTCCTATGTTCTCACTAACTTCATTTTCCCCGAATTACATTTTGCTTATGCCCTCCAAATAGTTCAATTCCATTACCGAAAACCTGGATCATCAGATCACACCGAGCCGAGACGTTCTACTAAAAAGAAAACCAAAAGAAGCCTGTCCCGTAAAAGGGGCAGGCTTCTCGTCATATATTGATCTCACGTGCGGCGAATTAACCGAGCAGCTGCTCGATCGCAGCACTCATCGACTCTGGTGATTCTTTTGGTTCAATCCGGCCCACGACTTCACCTTCGCGGTTCACAAGGAACTTGGTAAAGTTCCACTGAATATCACTGGTTTCACCTGTACCTGGCTGCTGTTCTTTCAAATATTGAAACAGAGGATGTGCGTCTTCTCCGTTCACATCTACTTTTGCAAACACTGGAAAGTTTACGCCATAGTTGATCTGGCAAAAGGATTCCGCTTCTTCACTTGTACCTGGCTCCTGTCCACCAAACTGGTTGCATGGAAAACCAAGCACCACCAAACCTTGATCACGATAACGGTCATAGAGCTTCTGCAGTTCACCATATTGCGGTGTCAGTCCACATTTACTGGCTGTGTTTGCAATAACGAGCACTTTACCTTGATACATATCCAGCGGCACTTCCTGATTTGCGGTGGTTACCGCCTTGTACGAATATACGGACATTGCTGATTCCTCCTATGACATCGATTAATTTTGGGGTTGTAATCAATTATAGCCTTGTTTCGGGGTTTACTTCAAATTCACCGAGAAGCCGCAAGTATCTCATAGCGATTTTGCCGCTCGGCTTTGCTCAACTTGGGACAGCTGTAACAGTAATCTTGACCACCGTATACCTTATAATGCAGACAGCAGGTTGACTTCATCAGCATTTTTTCCCCAGGTTGATACGGACTATCGATTTCTACCGGTTTGAAGTGCAGCAGATTTTTACGCAATCCCAGAATTTCCGGCGGCATCGTAATCACATGTTCATACCCTTGAATGACCGCTTTACGTTCATCCTCAGTAATGTCCATCTGCACTGCCATCGTCTTAAACCATGTCAGAATGGATGCCAATTGAGCCCACATCTGGCCTGTATTTGCCCCTCCAGCCTCGGCTGCACCCTCGATTAGAGGCCGGAGCTGTTCTCCATAGTAAGCCGTAAGCATCGCCTTTCTTGCCAATCCGGCTGCTGCAGATTCATGTTCGTTCTTACCAGGAGGCGCAGGATGTACATGCTCGGTACCATCCAGCAGTTGAAAGTGAAATGCCGGATAGCCGTCTTGTACAACCAGCTGCAGCCGAATATTGTCCAGAGAAATATCCAGCATTGTGTCACACATTGAATTCATATAATGAATGCCCAGCAGCAGTCCACGAACAGAATGCATGAAATACACCGCCGCGGTTCGCAAGCTATCTGCCCGCAAATGTTCGTTATATACTTTCAGCATATCATCTGCCTGCGCTGTATCCCGTAACGAAGCCAGAAGTATATCATAAACCGGGTTAGAAGCGGGACTTGTCGAGATTCGGCCATATTGCTCGAGCCACGTATAGTTGATTGCGCCCATGAATGAAACCTCCCGTGAATGCGAATGAGCCGCGTGCTAACAGCGCACAGCGGCTTCATTTCTATAATAGAGAATCACAGATGTGATCCAGTTCGTTTAAATTAACTGCCCATTGCCTGTACACGATGTTCGGTTCGACCTGCATGAACCATGGCACTGTTCATCACCTTGGTTTCAGGAGCTGCAGGTTTCGGACGTTCGCCAGCGAGTGCATATGGGAGGCAGAGCGGTACATTGGAACGCGGGTCCATTACGATATCTGCTTCAATATTGAACACTTCACGCAGTACATCTGAAGTCATCACTTCTACGGGTGAACCCTGTGCAACGGCTTTACCTTTCTTAATACCAATCATGTGCTGAGCATACCGGGAAGCATGATTAAGATCATGGACTACCATTACAATGGTGCGGTTAGCTGTGGCATTCAGGTGTTCCAGCAGCTGCAGCACTTCAAGCTGGTGTGCCATGTCAAGGAAGGTTGTCGGCTCGTCCAGGAACAGAATGTCTGTTTCCTGAGCAAGTGCCATAGCAATCCAGGCACGCTGACGTTGTCCACCGGACAACTGATCGATCGGACGGTCATGGAATTCAGTCATGCCCGTTACTTCGATCGCCCATTCAATCATGCGTTTGTCTTCTGCACGCATGGAACCAAATCCTTTTTGATAAGGAAAACGGCCATAGGAAACCAGTTCTGTAACCGTCAGACCTTCCGGTGCTGTAGGGTTCTGAGGCAGGATCGCAAGCTGCTTGGCAACTTCACGCGTGGATTGTTTATGAATAGACTTGCCGTCGAGCAGCACGCTGCCTGCCTTCGGAGACATAATGCGTGCCATCGTCTTCAGGATCGTTGATTTCCCCGAACCGTTGGCTCCAACAAGTGCGGTAATTTTGCCTTGGGGGATCTGAATGTTCAGATCCTCAACTATCAGTCTTTCCTCATAAGCGATATCCAGCTTGGACGTCTCCAGACGAAACATGCGATCATCCCTCTCTCATTAATCCGGTTATGTATTCCGGCTATCATAACGACAACGAAATTGAAATTATATTCTAATTCAGTATTCCTGAATTTTCCGACGCTTGGCATTGACATAAAAATTGAAACAGATTTATTCGCTACATTAAAGATACTGATAATCATTATCACTTGTCAACCGAAAATAACAAAATCTTTTGATAATATAAGGCTTTTTTTATCTAAATTCTGCTTTTTACCACTCGCTGTGACACCTATTATATGAGAGCATTTCTCAATGATTCCGTGCTATTTTTCACTGCTCGCCTAATTACCTTATTTTGAATCAATCCTTATGTGTCTATTTTGTGAACTGATTAAACGCTTCGGTACAATCATCTCAGAAGCTTGGTTATGAATATAAAAAGATGACCCTGAACTCTTGGTCTCAGGGTCATCCCTCTAATCAAGTCGAATCAAACCTGACCTACATATGCTTCTCTGCCGGTTATGATTCGTTATGTGCTTATATCATGAGATTCAGATTGGCTCCTGCATCAACTCAACAGCGATCTCTGACCCCTTCGCACCCTTCTGAATGCTCACAACATTCTTGGGATCAATATTGTCCGGCAGTGTGATCTGCATGCCGTAAGGGTATAAGCGATCTGCTTCGGCCGCAGTTAAAGGTTTGGGAACAGTGTCAGCCTGCCCTTCTTGCGAGACATCCCCCGATAAGTTCTCACTTGTTTTACCTTGGTCTTGTGTCGATGATTTATCCGCTTTGCCTGCCGACAAACTGCCAGCTGTGGATTGATCCTCTTGGTCAGCATTACTTGCCGTATCAATCCCTTGTTGATCATCCGATTGACCGGATGCTGCTGAATCAGCATCTGAATCAGCAGCACCTTGACTCTTACCTGATGTCTGAGAGCCATTTTCCTTACCTGCTGCGCCTTCAGAATTCGATGAAGGGTCATTGGCTGCATCAGACTTTTCTCCGGAATTCAAGCTCTTCCACTTGTCTGTAACGTTAAACTCTTTCATGCTTCCATCATCCAAACGCAGCTGCAGGCTGCCCTGTTCAAAAGGAATACCACCCGTTTCGCTCCGGAAGCGGAGGACTAATCGGGCCGGGGATTCTGTTCCTTCCTGCTCATCTGCACCAGCGATATAAGCGATATACGCTGCCGGCTTCTCTTCAGGTTCAGCCGGGGCAGCTGGTTCCTGTTCTGCCGGCGGCTGTGCTGCTTGAGGTTCAGAGGTATTGTTCATCCAGGCATATGTGCCACCTGCAATACCAAGAATAAGGAACAGCAGCAGCAGGCCCATCCATCGCTTTTTCTTCCGCCCGGTCAGAATACGCATAAATGGCGAGGCCAGTTCAGCCTTGGCCCGATCATAGACCGGCTTCAGAGCTTTTCCTGCTTTGGCATAGTACGGCTTGAACACTGACTTGGACCGGAATGCTTCCCGGTCATGGGATTTGAAATACATAATAATGGCATCTGCATATCCTTTATGCGCACTGGAACCGCGAACAAACATCCGATGTACACCGGACCATTCGAAAAAGGTATAGATCGCTTCAATTTGATTGGTATGACTGCGTAGAAATTCAATCAGACCCGAATAATCAAGCCGATTACTGCCGCTTCCCCCACGGTAGAATGCGAGTGGTAATGCCTCATACGCTGCGGTTCCCGGATAATTCCGCAGTTCTGCCGCCAGCCAGCGGCGAGTCCAGCGCTGAAGCTCATCACGCTCAGCCAGAGAGAGTGATTCCACCTCTTCTTCGGCGTCAGGATCACTTCTAAGCCATTTTCTCGCCGCCAGCATCACATTTGTTCTAGCCGCTACATCCGAACCTTGGCGTGATGCCCAATCCCGAACGTCATTCTCATGCTGCAGAATATCGATACGCAGCAGCTGTTCCCGGTTCACCCGTTCCAGATCCAGATCCTGAATCATGAAGAGGTTAATCACATAAGCAAGCTTATCCGCAAGTTTGGTTAAAGCTTCCTGATAGGCGGCCTGTTCGTCGGGAGAATGACTACCGCTTTGGGGAGTTCGACTGACAGCGGCTTTGGATTGCCCGATATGTCCTGTTATACCCGTTTCGAACTCGTCACTCCCGGTTATTCGGTCCAGCATGCTGACTCGCTGAAGCGCCTCGTTTGCCGATTCAACCGGATCAGGTGCCGAACACAACCTTTCCCTAAGCTCGGTACAGGAACGTTCCACAAGAAACGCAGATTGAATCGCTGACGGATGAGCCGTAACCCAGCGCTGAACAAGATCGATGACCCCCGCTGCCGTCTCTGTCCGTTTCAATTGGTTGTCCAGATACGGCTCAAACAGCAGCTTGGTCAAAGCATCATTACCCAGTACCTTATCAAAAAAAGCTTGATTCAGACGGGCATCGCGGTCCAAAATGACATACAGATCCTGTACAGCACGCATGCGTTTCTGCGCACGCGCATTGTTTACAGCATAGATAAAATAGTCTACGATCCGGCCCTTTACTACGGGCGCAGCAGCACGGAAGTATTCTCCGAAGCGGGCAGCAACCGCTTCCTCCGGTACATTTTCCCGGCGGACACTGTCCAGCTCCCGACTAAGCAGCGTCAGAAACAGATCATTCAGACGTGCACGCTGCTGCAGCCCACCTTCAGGCTTCAGATACGTCAGTAAACCCTTCAGAACCTCGCTTTTGTTATTCAAATATAAATCTTCTACACCTTGTTCAAGGCTGTAAAATACCGACAGCTCTCCATAAGCTTCAATGGATAGCTCCCTTCCCGGTTCCATACCGGCCAGCATGTCGTCGGCGAACTCGTAGAATGCTGCTGACCTTACCGGGTCCCTCAGCAAAAACCAGGCAAATTCCGCATAAGGCAGCTTGGCCACCGACGCATCCACATGGGTGACACGACCAGAGACGAGATCAAAGGTGAAATCTTTCTCTGTGTTCCTGTCCTTGGGACGAAGTGTACCCCGCTCCACAAACTGCACATGTATGCCTTTCTTGGCCTGTGGCTCCTTGGCAAACGTCATAAAACCGAGCTGCCGCCGGAACGCGTAGGGCAGTGCCTTGTACAGCAGACGCAGCAGCGCCTTAGCTCCTGCCGTTACTTCCTCCGCTGGCACATCAAGCGCTATATATACTTTGCGGCGTGCCGCCACAGCCTGCATCACAGCATAGAGCAAGCGCTTGAACAGCGTCTCGTCCATTTTCAGGGCACTTAGAATCTGGTCTGGTGACGCGGCTGCTCCAAACCTGCCATCCTGCTGTCCAGCTTGAACTCCACCTCCGGCTCCTGCTGCCGTAGGAAGTTCTGCAAGCACAGGCAGCTCCGTACCCTGCTCGATATCATAGGAGGTAGCAAACACGGCATCCAGCCATTCGCCACCTTTCATATATTGTTCCAGGCTTGCCGGAGACAGCACATAATTGTGGGCAAAAAAGGCACTGCGCAGCCCGGTGAAATCTGCAGCCTGATACACATTTTGCCCAAGAATGGTCTCGCCGCTCTCGAGATGCAGCAGGTGCATGGAAGCCGGGAACTTGCTCTCGTCCTTCTCGCTCCGTCCTGTCAGCTCCGCAGGAGCGTCATAGACGCAGTAAGGATGAAGTACTTTTTTGATAAAAGAAAGGTCCAGTCCCGGCGATGCAGCCACCGTATCGAACCCCTCTGTGGTCCGGAATACCCCGCGCCGTTCTCTTGTGTACATCTGCTGTTCAATGGGCGGAGTGTTGGAAGAACGCATCATCCCACTCTCCCCTCAATGTACTTCAGCTTGTACAGCAGCCATAGGAAAGGCTCATCCACACGGATTGGACTAACCACACCTTGAATTTTCATGTCTACCGGATTGCTGCCCAGCGCAGATACGGCGAAATAAGCGGTGTCCTTGAAGTACACATCCATCGTGCCTTTGAACGGACGATCCACTTTCTCGATAAAACGGCGAATCTCCCCGTCGATATTTTCGAATTCGGTCAAATCAAACCACTCGCGATGCACCATGTTGCGGAACACATTGCTGTTGGATTTGATATAATCCCCTTCCTCATCCTTGAGGGAATGCAGCATGTCACTTTTGGTGAGCACAACCGCAGTCGGGATATTGGTCTTAGCCTTCTCCTGATAGGCGATAAAGTCACCGAACAACGTCAGCACCACGTCGCGCGGCTCATCGTATTTCGGCGTCCATTCTCCCGGCTCGCTGCCCAGGTTAATGCGAATTTTGTCCCGGATTGAACGAATCTGGAGCGGGTCGACCATAAACAGAATGCCTGCCGAGTTTTTGATATGCTGTCCGTGCAGACCCAGATAATCCTGCTCGACCATTCCTTCACCTGCAACGTCAAAAAACACCAGGGTCAGCGGCGCTTTATCCTCATCCTTGAACACAAACTGAAAAATAAACGGCTCCTGCAGCTTTTCCTTCTGCGTGGAGTCCAGCAGGTCGCCCCGCTCAAACAGCGGCTCTTCGTAATCTGCACGGAAACGGCGGCTGATCTCTGCATTCAGCGGCATACAGGCAGCATCAAAATGATCTGCCGTATAATGCTGCAGCGTATGGATCAGCGATGTCATGTAGACGGATTTCCCGACCTGGGATGCACCGATGATCGAAATGATGTTGCTTGGTGCCTTCCCGGCCGTTACAGGAAGCTCATTATGACACTGCGGGCACAGACGACGACGTGTAACTACACCATAACGATCATTCAGCCCCATGACGATGTTATCCGAATAGATGCGGTGCTCCTCGGGTACGTCATAAGGAGACAGAACGGCCTCCATATCAAATACCGTATCCAGGCCAAAACGTTCCCGGTATCGGTTAAGCTTGGCATCTTCCCCCAGCGCGTAGTCCTCGTCGTCGTCACGATGATGTGCTGCGCGGAATACGACCTCTTCCGGTGAGAACTTGCTGAAGCAGTACGGACATACAATATCGTAAAACAGCGGTCGTTCCTCCGGCTGCTGTCTCTTCAAAAACCGACTAAAAAAACTCATAGCCATTCCCCCTTTCCATACCTGTGTAAATAAAAATTCAACTTCAGTCGTCATGTGTGATCAATCGGATATCAGCCGATAAGCAGCTCCATACTGGCGGCCGTCTGTGAAGAATAACCTTACATAGTCGTCCTTGGCGACTTCAACAGGCGGCATCTCATTTTTTCCCGGCATAAAATCACTTACAAACGGATACACCGTGCCATCATCTTTGTTCAGCGGAACGCTGCCCTGCTTACGAACATAACAGAGTGCTTCCTTAGGAACGGGCACTTCGGCGGTCACCGTGATCAGCACGGTCTTGCGTTTCTGAAAAAAACCGCTCTTGTAGCGAATGGCAAAGCGGATATCCGCCCTGCCCGCGCTTGCGATCCCTTGGTTGTCCTTATCCTGCTGACGAATCAGCACAGGCCCTTCTTCTGACATCTGGCATGCATATACGTTGTACTGGATGGCGCCAAAACCTGTGATCCGATCGGTATACCCGTTGTTCGCTTTGTATTCCTCTCTTGTGTACAGCTTCAGCTTGCTCGGTGCCCTTCCTTCTTCACGTTCCTCAGAATGACCTGCATTCCTATGTTCTTCTCCGATGTGATCGGTGTTCATTCGACTCAGTTCCAACCGTTCTACGTAAACCGCTTCAAGCTGGTCCGGCCAGAGCCAGCGAAGCGTGCAGCGGCCTTCGTCCACCGCTAGAGTCAGTTTTCGAATCCGGGGAGCCGAAGGGTCTGCATCTGCATTGATAAATCGCATATTTCATTGACCTCCCCGATGTTAGAATCCTTTGCTTCGTGTATCTCTTGCTCGCTGACCGAATCCTTCCGCAGAAGAAGTTCCACGACCGGCATCCCGGCGGCCTTTGCTCTTGCGCGGGGTGTTTTCTTTGATCGGAACAATCCAGGAGAAGAGCGTAAGCACACCCGAAAGGATCAGCATTGCTCCCAAACGGACGAAAGCATCGCCCACATTAGAACCGTTCAATCCCCACTCCAGCAACAGTCCGGCTAATAAGCCCGAAACTGCACCGCCTACACCAAAACTGAGCGCAAGATGACGGTTATCAAACACAAGTCCAAGCGATACACCAAGTGCCACCCCAATCAACAATAAGGCCGCGACGCGGAAAATAGCGAGATACATGCTGTGTTCCATCGCACCTGTACGTTCTGTCACGAGTGTACGTTCATCAATCGTATCGTAAATCTTCTGGAACGCGACATTCAGGCCGCCTGCGTCCGGCACATCATAGTACATCCCGCCTGTTTGCTGAGCGATGCTCTTGAGCAAATCCGTACCCGACGGATCGACCAGGCTTAGACCAACGGTATGGATCGCAACCTGTTCCTGTACATACTGCGGCAAAATGTCCGAGATGTCTGCATCACTGAAACCGTCAGACAACAGAATAACAACGGTGCCCCGTTTCGGGTCCTGTTTGCCTTTGATCTGTTCCATTCCTTCTCGCAGTACGGTATCAAAATTAGTGCCGCCTGATGTCGTCACGATACTGTCAATTTTGCTGTTCACTTCACTTTTGGCGGCTTCGCTGTCTACTGCGATGAACGGCTGCAGCAGCTGCGGCTGGTCATGGAACGTAATTACCGCCACCTGTTTGTCACTCTCCATCTGATTGATGAGCGTCTTGGCTGCTTCAAACCGTCCATTATTCGGATCGGTGTCGTTCATGCTGCCTGAGTTATCAATCATCAGAATGATATCTTTGACCTGCTTCGCCCCGCCGGGATTGATCTGGTACAGCAGCTGCAATCCGAGTCCAGCCACCAGCAGCAGAGCCAGTGTAGCCGGAACAAGCAGCTTCCAGGACAAGCTCAGATATCTGAGTTTCCACGAGGCACCGTTCAGACGCGGCGAGATCATCTCTGCCAGCAGACAGAACAATCCTACACTAAGAGCCAATACACCAAAATATAAACCCATCAGCAGCAGGCGCGGCATCTCCCCAAGCCACTGATGCAGCATGATTTCCCCTGCCGCAAATCCCACTGCTCCGCCAATCAGGCTGAACAGGACCAGGAGAAAATTGATTTTTCGCTGCATGTCTGCATGCATCCTTTCTCAGAGCCTGCCTGAAGCAGGCTGACTTAGTGCCCTGAATTTTTACAACTATTACTTTCACGAATATAAAAGGTCTTTTTATCGAAGCGGGGGCAGATGATCTGCCAGGTCAGCAGGATGGAGTTCATATCCATTCTCTGTATATGAATCGTAGTACACCTTGGCGTTCCGGTAGACCATGAGATCCTCCAGATGGAAACCACCCATCAAATTCAGCTTCTCCACCCCGCTGCTGCGTTCCTCATAGACGACACCCAGCTTGTAAATTCGCGAGGTTTCCTCGGCATGTGCCGCGTAATCCATAAAAGCACTGTGATGGTCGCCAAAAAAATATTTCTCCTCATACCGATGCTCCTGTGTATAGTCGAAGACCCGTATCCGCACAACCGCCTGGTCTTCCAATGTACGATATAGTCTGCGGAACAGATCATCCCGGGTTAATACATCCCGATCTCCGTAAGTAATGGTCACATTGGCCCGCTGTAACAATTCTTCCTCAAACGGTAATCGCAGTGGTTCCGCGGAGAGCAGCAGCGCACGGCAGACCTCTATCAACCGTGCGAGCAAACGATCATCACCCGTGGTGGCGAGCTCATTCATGTCGCCCATGTATCGTTCCTCAAACCATACATCCCGCCCTCGTCTTGCCTCCAGATCAGTGATCAGCTCTTCTGTCACTCTGCCATAGTACTCCATCACGTTCTGCCCGATGTATTCGTCGGCAGCCGCGATGCTTTCCTCAGCCGCTCCGCGTAATGTGCGCTCCAGCGCTTCAAGTGAGGCCTTAACCTGACAGCTGTAGCGATGCAGCTCCTCCATCTCCGTATCATAGATGCGGAGCAGATGCAGTTCATTTTCCAACCGCAGCAGGTCTACCTTCGGCACGTATACACGCTCCAGCAGGCAGTCAATCAGATTGCGTACATTCTGCTTGTCCCGGAAAAGCGCCCGTTTGATCGGCTGATCCTCCACCCGTTCCTGCTGACGCTGTTCCAGCAGTGCTCGTGCCGATTCAAGCTGTACACCTTTGTCGCGGATCAGCGCCAGCAGCGCCTCGCGCACACTGCCCGGCTCACTGCCGCTCCAAGCGGCCCATTGAAAGTATCCCGCTTCGGGATGCTCGCTATGGGACCGCTCGGCTTGACGGCGAAGCGACCCGCTGGAACTGCGCTCACGCACACGTTCTTGCATTGGACGAACGACATTCTCCCGGAAATAAGCTTCTGCTCCTTCTCCATACAGTGCCCGTTCTGCTTCTCGCAGGGAGAGCGGCTTGAGATCCGAGAAACTGCGGCTGTGCGTCATAATGCCGCTCATGCCGCTAACGAGATCTTCGCTTGGCAGCAGACCCGCTACTTTACGTTCCACAGAAGATGCATCCAGTCCGAAGAAGGCCAGCTTCTCCTTGATGCTCCAGTCCGGTTCCTGCTTCATTCTGGCGAGCAGATAACGGTAGAGGTGATATAACACCGTCAGCGCAATCGGTTTGTTCGGCCGTCTGATCTCGGCAAAACCTGCACTGGCATAGCCGTGCTGATCCGAGGTGGTACGAATATTATTTTTGAACGAAGTATTATTGTAGGTATTCGCACCCGTGCTGGCGACGGAAGCCCGGTCTTCATACCTTTCCTCCTGCTTCCGGTTCTTCAGCAGACAGATACGGCAGATAATCTCCGCATTTTCAATCCAGCCGCCCGGAACACCGGTACCGCGTTCATTTTTGTCGGAAAGCACATAAACGAGATCGAATAAAGGTGCTGCAGGATGGGTCACAGGAATGGATATCCCGTCCTCTGTCACCAGCAATCTCCCGCTGAACCTGTAATCCAGTGACTGCATATAATCCAGCTCACGCAGAAATGCCAGCCCTGCTGCGCTCGAATATCCGAACGAATCCACATGCTCCATCTCGCTGACCAGCACATGCAGATCGGTCTGTACCGATTTGAAAGACTGTGCCAGAATCGTCTCCGCGAGCTTCGTGATTTCCGGCAGCAGCACATTCAGCGGATCATCTGCTCGCGTAATGACCGTAACGTAAATCCGGTCAAATGACGAATACAGACGTCCATACTCGGCAATTCGATTGCTGACCCGCCGCATCGTACGATTCAGCCCAAAGAGCGCCTCAGCCGATTCATGGAAGCTCCGATGCACATCTTTGCGCAGCGTTTTAGGTGGACTCTGAGTCTGCCTTGCCGAGAGCGGCAATCGGTGGTACGTCACCTGATGGTCTTCATGCTCCCGAGAAGCAGAAGCAGCATCACGGGAAGCATTCGCTGCATTCTCAGCACGCCCTGCCTCGTCTGTCCCAATATGCACGTAGGCCACTCCGTCTTCGTTATCCCACTTCAACTGGTTAATGTCACGCACAGCAGATACTGCAGGTGCCGCCAGATCACCCACAAAGAGGAACAGGGCCGGATAATGGATGCTGCTGCGTCCATCTCCCTGGCTGCCCTGACGTTCCTGCTCTGCAGCGTAACGAGCTGCATACTGCTCCAGCTCTCGTTTTAAGATCATCGATGCATGAGACCCTGCGCCTGTGAGATAGGCAGCATCCCGATGATCCGCTTGTCTCTCATTTGACCTGAAATCCATACTGCCAGCCACCTTACTTCAGCCTTCTGCGAATGTCGTTCAGCTTCGACGACATTGTTCTGTAGAACTGATAGATATCTTCCCCGTTTGCCAGCTCTACCCGCTCATACTCCAGACGATCACGGGATTCCATAAACAGCGCAGCGAGATCATCCAGCTTGGTCAGAAGCGGGGCGATATCCTCTGATGCCGTCAGATCGTTATCGCGGCGGGAGGCTTTACGCAGCAGTGTGCTGCGATCCTTCTCGGACAGGCCCCGGAAATTGCCAAAGACTTCATATTCGGCATAATTGCGGCTCTTCATCAGATTAGCGAACGGCTCCCATGCGTCTTCCTCCGGATCACGGTCGTAGACGTACAGCGCACCCTTTTTAACAATCGTATCTGTGTAGAGTGCTTCGATGAAGCGGTCATACCACTGTTCTTCATCCTGATACTGAGCCAGTATGCCTTCCAGTTCAGCCACTTTCGCAGTGATCGCATTCATCTTGGCCAGTTCCTCACGTACTCGCGCGATGAGCTGCGGAGAGCGTACAAGGTTCTCTTTCGCCATATCCTCATTAATGCTTCCGAAAATATCCTTCGTATCGACACGCGGCAAACCTTCGGCTTGCAGACGCTTCAGTTCAATAACCGCACGTTTCACTTCACCGAGATTCGGAGCGTTTGAAGTGAGACGCATGTCATATGCGGCCAGCTTCGCAGACAGATCAAACGGTTCCGTTGTGACAATCGCATAGCGGTTGCTTGTATTTTCATCTGCCGATTTGGCTGTAACAATCTTATAGCCGAGCGCCTGTTCAAATTCACTGCGAACCCTAGCGTTATACTGTTTCACACGTGCATTCTCGTACACATCTCCCCAGGATTTTTCCGGAATAGGAGACGGCAGGTACGTCCAATTGTTTTTCTCCGTCTGTACCAGATGGCGTCCAATACCCTCTTTGTCCAAAATCGTGCGTTCATAGCTCTCTTCATAGACTTTAAGCGGCGTATACACAAAGAGCGGTACTCCGTTGCGCGTATTCAGCCAGAAGATCCGGTTCCGTACTTCGCTTTCCTTAACGGTAAAGTGGGATTTGCCCACGGCGTTGTTCTGGTAGTTCCGAATCCCTTTCAGAATTCCTGGAGCCTGTGCCGGCACGGATACAAATCCCCACGAAGGGAAGTGCAAACTGCCTGTGCTGTTGCTCAGATTAAATACCGGAACGGCCTCGTCGTCCAGCTTGCCTGCGATGAAACGTTCCACGAATTTCTCCACGGACTCGTCTTTCCCGTATTTGATCACCAGGAAATCCTCCATGGAACGGGTAATGAGATCACCAAACTTCTCACTCAGGAAGTCAGAGATGGAGCTGACGATATCAATCTCGTTTTCCTTCACCCACTGGCTCGAATTCTCCAGCAGCTCACGCGAGAAGTCGCGGATCAGATCATCCGTATCTCGTTTGTCCAGCAGCCCGTCTACCACACTCACGATATCCGGCACACTTACCACATTCCAATAATAGGTCTTGTTGCCTTTGTGATCGGTTTGCTCTTCGCCGCGTGTCAGCAGATCACCATTCTTGGCAAAGATAGAACTGAGCGCATTCAGCGTCTCGGAAAATACGTTATAAATGCGGCTGTTCTCTTGGTTCAGCAGTTCATACAGGTCTTCATAGAACTCAATCATCTGGTCGTTGCGTTCCACATCGGCGTGCAGCCAGTATTCATGAATTTTTGCTTCAATATAAGCATTCTTTTTCTTGTCTTTGGAGACAAAGGCACTCTTCGCATCGCCAAGTTTCTCTTCGGACTGCTCCTGAGCCGCCTCAATATCACGAGGGATGCGGAAGGCATTTTCGCGCAGCGTTTCAATGTACGACTGAATCATTTTCAATACACAGAATCCTTTTTCCGTATAAATCAAGCGAGAGACATAGAACGGCCCCTGTTCAGGATGCAAAAACATACGCCGGATCTGCTCAGTGAACTGACCCGCAATCTCGCCCGGAAGCTGCTTCTTCGCCTTGATATATTCCTCACGAGCACGCGCCAGGAAGTTCTGCTCCAGCTCCGTATCCATGTTCACGACCTGGGACTTCACCACGTTGCCATAAGACAGACGTTCGCTGTTCTGGTAACCGGGCAGCGGTTCAGGTACGCGTGATTCGAAGGCTTTAACTACACTTTCGAGATCGATGCCCAGTTTGCGGGCAAACTTCTCGGTATCCTCCTGATTCGGTGCTTTGGAGAACATGGTGCTCATTTTGTCAAACATCCGGTAGGCCAGATATGTCGTCATCTCTTCAATCGGCAGTACAGCCGATGATGCGCCAATAATATTGTAGTCATAGTTGGCCGGGTACACTTTGTTCATCTGTGCGATGTTGGTGCGAATGTTGCTGATATAGTCATGTATCGCAAATTCCTCACCCGACTGCTTCTCTTCACTGGAGATAAAGTTGGTGATATTCTCCGCGGTAACGTTCATGCAGTAGTCATAGGCATTCTCGAGCAATTTACCCTCTGTGTTCGTCGCCGAGATCAGATGACACAAG
Organism: Paenibacillus sp. FSL R7-0652; assembly: GCF_038595045.1. NCBI lineage: Bacteria > Bacillati > Bacillota > Bacilli > Caryophanales > Paenibacillaceae > Paenibacillus > Paenibacillus sp. FSL R7-0652. The sequence continues at coordinate 6,107,244 of NZ_CP152001.1, forward strand.
TTAAATGGCGGCAGCGGCGAGTTTACGGTCAATATGTTGCCGTACTTCTGTGTAAACCGCTCGCCGCGGCTGTCCACGTTCATCCAATAATCCAGCTCTTTGAGCGCTGCATATCCGTTCTTGCGAATATATTCGCGCGTGTGCTCGCTCAGGCTTTTGTTGGACAGATTCACGTCTGGCGTGAACAGGTAACCGAGCGTGTTGACACGGTCAATCCCGGCAGAGCCGTGATCCCGCTCGATGATGCCGCGCACGATATAGGAAATATCGAGGAAGCAGCCGCTTCCTGTACCGCCGGACAATCCGGTGAGCAGGAATACCATCAGTTTTTTGTTCGTGCCCACGGATAACGTTTTGATTTTTTTATCGATCGCCTGCACGACTTGATTGATCTTCGTAAACAGAAGCAGACGCCCTGCCTGACGCACACCTGCCGCTCCGTTCATGCCATCCGTGATGCTCAGTTCAGGGGACAGCCAGTCCGTGATATACGGCTCCAGCACGCTGCGATTCTGCAAGAGACCGCCAATCTCTGCATTGGAAAGCAGTACAAATTCGTTGATCGGATCAAGGCCGATGCCTCTGTATTTCTTCGCGCGATCCTGTTCGTTCGTCTCGAACGCCAGAAATTCAACGTTGTCCGGCTTCTCCATCTTTTTCTTGGACACCGGGTCCTGCGGCAGCTTGAAACGGCGGTTAATCTGATATTTCAGACGCAAAAGTGCGTCAATTCCCGTGCCTCCCAGACCGATAATCAGAATCGGGTTATCAATCGTATCGACTCTGATTTTCTCGCTGACGATGCCTCCGCCCAGTGATACATCCAGCTGCTGAATATGTTCTCTCACGATCGGTTTCATTCAATATCCTCCCTGTATTTCAATTAAAAAGACTAGAAACCTCATTTACACTTGCCACTCCGATGACAGAGGAACCTTCCGATCGCTGTTATCCCCGGATATCTTTGAAATGTTTTCAAGGATGATATCCGGTGATAAAGGCGAACGCTTCGCTTCTTCAGGTTTTCTCTGTCCCCTCCGTTAACGTGTAAATTGTAATCTGTCTTTTAAAGCTCTCATTCACTGAGCTCCAACACTTCACACCAAATACTCAATCAAAATCGTTTTGTCCGCCTGCTGCAGCGGGATGCTCAGTCGATCACCATTCTTCAGTTCAACGCCTGAGCCTGCATCCACCGCACGACCGGATTTCTCCAGCGTACCTCCTGCCGTATTGCGGATGATCAATCGGTCTCCACTGCCAGGAGTAAATATATATTTCTCGGTTTCCTTCAATTCAGGGTCAAGCTGCAGCAGTTGATGCAGGTGGAACTTGCCCCGGAAGGATGCCAGCTTTTTGTATTGCGGATAGGACTTGTCTCCGGTATTCTCATCACGAATCTCCACGATAATCTGACCGACAAAGCCGCGGTTTTTACGTTTCAGCCAGCCCATGAGGAACCAGCCGCACGCCGCTACCACGATCAGGGCGATCACACCCAGAATGACAGGCATCCAAGGGAATGGCTTGTCATTGGCATTCGCCGGTGTTGTCGGCTGTGCCTGACTTCCGCCTGTTCCCCCTGCGTTGATAACGATGGGTTCACTTTCACGGTAGAAGCTGTCTTCCTCCGCACGAATGACCAGTTCGTAATTGTGATTGTCTGGCACTTCGAACGTTCCCGCAAAACCGGAGCCGGTATTGTTAAGCGGCTGTTCCTCGGTTTTGCCGGTGTCCTTGTCATTCACAACCAGCGTCGCTTTCATATCAGCGTAGAGGTCTTTGTCCTGGAGCGGCTTACCGCCATTTTCCAGCCTCGCCGTCAGATCGATTTTATCGCCTTTCGTATAGGACTTGGTCTTAATTGGGTCCGCAACGAGTTGAAGATCATAGTTAAACAGCAGGTTGATATCAATGCTGTCCTTTGGAGCTCCTTTGACCCGAAGCTTCCAGTCGCCCTCCTGCGGTTTCAGCAGCTTCACGAGGGAGTAACTTTTGGATGTGGACAGCTTGGCTGCATTGGAATTCAGATTCACGTCTTTGCCCGAAGGGTCGGTTAACTGCAGCTGGACCGGCTTCGAGGACATGATGGAAATATTAGCTTCCAGCACGCTGTCATTCGGTACGTTCACGGTAACTTCCTGATAACTGCCGTTTCCGGTTACAGAAGGCAGTTTCACCACATTGAGCTTGGCATGATCGGCGAAGATTTCACTTAGAATCTGCGGCAGATCATCCGGTGTGTCGGTAATAAACGACTTGCCTGCTGTTTGTTTGGCGAGGTCTGCAAGTGCACTTTTATTCAGTTTGCCGTCGGCGTTCAGTCCAATCGTGTAGACCGGAATGCCTTTGGCCTGTGCATCCTTCACGGCTTTCGCCAGATCAGCATCCGACTCGGCCTGGGTGCGTCCTTTGCTTTTGTTGAAATCATTGTTGCCATCCGCAAGCAGCACGATCATCGGTGAGTGGGATGGGTCGGCACCATGGCTCAAAATATTCATGGCCTCCGCGACACCCACGGAAATATCAGTGTATGGGCCTCTGCCCAGCTGGTCAATGAAGTCTTTCAGATTGCTCTTGTCTGCATCTGACTGAATCTCCAGCATCGCCTTTTCGCGTTCCACCTGATCGGTGTAAGCAACGATCCCTACTTTATCGCCAACCGTTGGCAGCATATCTATAAACATTTTCATGGCTTCGTTACTGATCTTGTCACGATCACTTGTATTCATCGAGTTGCTGACATCAGCTACAAGCACCGCGTCAATTCCACTTGTCTGTGCCTGAGCAGCCTCCGCTTGGGGAAGCAGTGCCGAAGGCAGCAGCAGGGTTAGTAAGGTCAGCAGAACCAGGATTCCGCTGAGCCAGCGTTTTTTGTGTATCCGCAGCATGGGCTGTACTCCTTCACGTTTGAGATTAAAATGCGAATAGTTTATTATAGGCGTCAAGCCTTAAGGAAATCTTAACAGTCTTCTAATAAAATCTGAAAAGCACCCCTATTCTGAGTTACAATTTTGTAATGTTTGACAAAAATCGACGTTTTTAGGGCTTCCGCCGCAAATATTATACCAACTATGGAAATATGATATAGTTATTGCCAGCAAACTGCAATATAACAGTGCTTGATTCCCAAGCCTTAGAAAGGGACGGATTATGGTTACATACGTATGCCTCGCCATATTGTTTCTTTTTGTCTTCATCAAGGTTATTTCATTTCAGCTGCATCGCCGAAAGCCGGTTACTCGAGAAGATACAGACCGCACCTTGTACAATATTTTGAATGGCGGACGTGATGGAGCATGAGCACCAAAAAAGTGGTATCCATAAGGCCGTTTAAGCGAACGACCTATGCCTTCGAAAAGCTGCGCATTTGCAAGCGATGTGGACAGTATACCTGCCTCTGGGAAAATCAGTGCACCTCCTGCGGACGCAGGACACTTGTCTCTGTAGAGGAGAAAGCTGCTTCCCGGGTGAAACGCCGGATGGTGCGTGATGTTTTCTTCGTTATGCTTCTCGGCGCAGCAGCTGTATATTTCGGCGAAACGCTGGATCAATCCATGATCGCAGCATCGGTGTCGCTGCTGCTGCTCGGCGGTATGACCTTCATGCAGCAGCGTTCGTTTCCGGTCGAACAGCGGCGCGAGATGAGACGTATGCTTCGGCTGGACGAAGAAGCAATCCGCCAGGGCGTCAATCGAAACTGGGCCCTCGTCGCTGAAGCGCGAAAAGAAGACGAGGCGACTGCCTATGAGATGCTGCGTGAGATCGGCTCCCTGGTCTATAACGACCGGATTCGACTGCAGCAGGTAGCGCTCCTGCAATCCTTTGTCCTGCGGAGCGACATGGACCTGCAGCTGAAACCACTCCTGCTCGATAACTTCGAGCGGCTGCTCGCCGATTATATCGGTGAGGTTGCCCGGCTGAAGCCGGAATTGATCCGCGAAGACGCGATACGTTATATCGCAACATATGAGGTTCATATTTTACAGCTGCATAACGGTATTCAGATCCTAACTGCCGTTGCCGCCGCTGCTGTGCGTAAAAGCAAATATATCCAACTGTTTCCCAGTCTGATCACCCGCTATGCCCGCTTCATGCCCAAAGACCGGTTCATGCGCCTCTATCACACGATCGAGCGTTATCCAGCCAAAGCACGTGGAGGGCTCGCCGAGTCTGTCGGCCGGGTCTACAATGAGAAGTATCGGGATCAGTACGCCGATGTTCATAGATAACCGTGAGCAGCAGGGATAGTCGGAGATATGTGAGATATCTCAGCGTGATTGCCCACTTTACAGAGTGATAAGTAAAATAATGCAAATCAGCTCCCTATATATAGACGAACCTTACACTGTGCCCCCCTGCATCTTACTCAAGCCGCTTGTGATGTCGTGCCATCCTTAATCATATAAGTTTTATTCAGAAAACACCCCGTCCTTAGGTCTAGGATGAGGTGTTTTGTCGTATGGATTCACGCCGTGAGGCTGGAGCGAAATTCATCGTGTAGATGAGTCCATATGAAGTTGGATGTAAAAAAGGGCCGCGACGTGGTTCCGTCGCGACCCTTGGTTCGAGGGTTCGGTACAATTACGTACCCGAATCCTCTCGGTATGACCCATGCGGCATTCGCAGCTGCATGGTTGTTGTGTCATGGCGCAAGATGCGGCTGCGTCGCCGCCTGCGCCCATTGCACTACCGTCCGCGGCGAGAATCGCGGCGGTCGCCCCTGCTCGGACCGCGTCCTGCGGCGTCCGAACGGCCAGAACCAGCACCGCCGCGCCCAGCGGTGCGCTTGTCTGCGCTGCGGCCAGCCCAGCCGCCGCTGCTGCGCTCTTCGCCGCGGCCTGCACCCCCGCGGCCGCCTTGGCTTGTGCCGCGGCTGCTGCTGCGTGCCGATCCACGGCCAGCGCTGCGCTCATCCCCGCTGCGGCCGCCACTACGCCCACCGCTGCGTCCGCCTTCGCCGCTGCGTGAACCACGACCGCCACGTCCACCTTCCCGGCGGTCGTTACGCCCTGCACCGCGACGGGCACTGCCAGTCCCGGCAGTGCGACCGCCGCGCTCATCATTGCCCTCGCTATTAATTACGCGGCGAGCAGCTCCTGTAGAAGCGACTGGCCCTTCGCTTGTCCATTGGATGCGGTTAAGCTTCTGATTCGTGCCTTCCTCGATCCGAGCAAGTTCCGGTCTATCGTGCTGCGTTGCAAACGTCACAGCAAGACCCGTTCCACCTGCTCGGCCTGTACGACCGATACGGTGAATATAACTTTCCGCATCATGCGGAATGTCGTAGTTGAATACGTGAGTAACCCCTTCAACATCCAGTCCACGTGCTGCAACGTCTGTAGCTACAAGGATCTGCAGCTTCGCATCGCGGAATGCCTTCATAACATTTTCCCGCTTGGATTGGGACAAATCCCCGTGAAGCTCGTCACTTTCATACCCTGCTTCGCGCAGATCTTCGTTCAGCTTCGAAGCCCGGCGCTTCGTCCGGCAGAAAATAATCGCCAAATACGGGCGATACGTATCAATCATGCCGCGAAGTGCATCAAACTTGCCGCGGTCTATACATTCCAGCACCTGCTGGCGAATCTGATGAATCGGAATCACGGACTTGGAGGAAACTTTTACGTCCTCCGGGTCTTTCATATAGTTCTTCGCCAGCATACGAATGCCTTTAGGCATTGTAGCGGAAAACAGCATCGTTTGACGTTTATGCGGCAGTTCTTTCAGAATCGTCTCTACATCGTCCAGGAAGCCCATGTGCAGCATCTGGTCCGCTTCGTCCAGCACCAGTTTTTTCACATTATCGAGCTTCAATGTACCGCGGCGCAGGTGATCCAACAGGCGGCCTGGTGTCCCTACAACGATCTGTGTTCCATTCTGCAGCTTGCGCAGCTGCTTCTCTACATCCTGTCCACCGTAGACAGCAAGCACATGCAGCTTATCATCATTTGCTGTCAGTTTCTTCGCTTCTTCCGTAATCTGCAGCGCCAGCTCACGCGTGGGCGCGATGATCAGTGCCTGCGGGGAGCGGTCGGATACGTTAATTTTCTGAATAATCGGCAGCAAAAAAGCCAGCGTTTTCCCTGTGCCCGTCTGTGCCTCGGCAATGATATCACGTCCACCCAGCAGTACCGGAATTGAACGCTCCTGTACCGGAGTCGGCACGGCAATGCCCTGATGTTTCAGCACCTCGCACCATTCCGGGCGAATACCTAATTGTTCGAAATTTGCCAATCGTTACACCTCTGTATATTCATTTAGATAAGTTCATTTCATAGAAGACCTCAGCTGCCGGAAAATGCAAATGAGCATCTCCGCCTGAACTTGAATGAGTCTATGTCTGTGTTTGAGTTCTGCATACGAGGGAAGTCCACACTAGTTTTCCTGAATTCAACTCTGATTATGAAATGAATTTTTAAAAAGCAATCATTCCTTGCTCTTCTTCTCCATACCCTGTAGTTTACACGTTCATCCAGTAAAACAAAAGCGAAACTGAACTGTCACGCCAACTTACAGCATAAATGTATCGTAATAATAAGACATCTAGGAAATGAATATGCTAATCGTTAAGAACGTTAAGGGTTCAAATACGTCTAACTATGAACAGCCTTCTGATGATTGCTGGCGCTCACAGATGCAAAAAAAAGCGGCTCCCCCGGCATACACCTTAAAGAAACCGCTCCATATGAAAATGTCCAGCGTTAACTAATTTACGCGCTATGCCCGCCCGTACCGGAAACCTTATATCCGCTGCGTTCCAACAGACGGGAGCTTTCTTCGTTCAACCCACGCAGGTGAACGGTTTTGCCGAACTTCGCATATTTGAATTTTACTTTGCCAATCGCCACGACCGCGGTGTTGTCCCAGATATGTGAGCCGCCAAAGTCAATGGTGATGTCCTGCGGATCGGCTTCCGCATCGAATTTATCCACGAAGTGAGAAGAAGAACCAAAGAAGAACGGTCCGTGTACATGATACACTTTCTGTCCCTGCTCTATGCTGGTTTCTACGCGAATCTTGGTCTGTTTCCAGCCGAAATGCAGTATGCTGAGCACGACACCCACCATCACACCAAGTGACAGGTCATGCGTGTAAACCACGATCGCTACCGTTACGACCATAACAATCGCCTCTGCACGTGGTACGCGGGCGATATTTTTAACAGAACTCCAGTCAAACGTACCAATACACACCATAAACATCACGCCGACCAACGCACCCATCGGAACCTGCTTTACCACCCCGCTCAGCAGCAGCAGCAAAATGGCAAGGAACGCTCCTGCTGTAAATGTCGACAGCCTGCCGCGTCCGCCTGACTTCACATTAATGACAGACTGTCCGATCATCGCACAGCCACCCATACCTCCGAAAAGACCGTTCACAAAGTTTGCAATCCCCTGACCACGCACCTCACGGTTTTTGCTGCTTTTGGTCTCGGTCATCTCATCAACGATGGTCGCGGTCAACAAGGATTCCAGCAAACCGACAAGTGCCATCGTAAACGAATACGGCAGCAGGATCATCAGTGTATCCCATGTCCACGCAATATTGGGCAGATGGAACATCGGCAGCGTACTCGTCAGATTACCCATCTCACCTACCGTTTTGACATCCAGATGAAAGACCGCTGTAATAATGGTCATGATGATAATCGCCACAAGCGGAGCAGGAGCACCTTTGAAAAAACGCGGCAAAATATAGATGATTGCCAGTGTACCCGCCACCATCACATACATGATCCAGTTTGCTCCCGTAAAGTGAGTTAACTGAGCCATAAAGATCAGAATCGCAAGTGCATTCACGAATCCGGTTAATACCGAATGAGGCACAAACGTAATAAATCGCCCCACTTTGAATATGCCTAAAATAAATTGAATAATGCCTGTCAAAATGGTCGCCGCAAAAAGATACTCCACGCCGTAATCCTTGACAAGCCCCACCATTAATACGGCCATAGCTCCTGTTGCTGCCGAGATCATGCCCGGTCTGCCGCCTGCAATCGAAATGACGATGGCGATCGTAATCGACGCGTACAATCCGACCATCGGATCAACACCGGCAATAATGGAGAACGCAATAGCCTCCGGAATGAGTGCCAGCGCTACTGTAATGCCTGCGAGCACGTCTCCTCGAATGTTACCAAACCACTGCTGTTTTAACGTATTCATATATTCCTGCTTTGCCTCCTAGATGTGTCCCTCAATTAACGATCCTACTGAGGCAATAACGGAAGACGTACATATCCGATCAAATCCCCTGAAATCCATAGTTAGCGAGAAGCAGATGGCCAGAAATAACACAAAGTAACGGATAAGTATCCGTAGAAAATACTGCTGTGCGTGCTGACAATTCACCTGCGATATGAACATGCCCGGAGGCATATCCTGCCATAAGCTTTTCTTTAAGCTTTTCCAATCTACTTATCCTGGGTCCATGATGATTCAATTCAGTAATAGGGCTCGAACGTCGTTTCAAAACCATCATGTCATTGCCGTTCCAGTATGTACAACCTGTTCCGCTATGCATTCAGTTGTCTTTCCTGCTTACAGCATCTCAATCATCTGGTCTCAATTCTCGATGAGACGAGCTTGACGAATCGATGTCTAATTGGTTTTCCCCTCTCAGAAAAACCGGGTCCGTTAATCTACTGACCTATTATTATAGTACAGAAATACGTATATACGAACACGGTAATAGCGTAAAAACAGAATCTTATCTCCTATTATCTTCATCTTTCTATATTTAACTCACTTTATCTCTACGGCACATAAAATTAGCATTCCGCCTTATCCTGATACTTCAAAATAAAGCAGGCTGCCAGCTGCAGAAAGTGTTAGAGTCCTTTTCCGGCTCTTTAAGGATTTAAGCGCAAAAAAAACGCAGGGAGTCTTTCATGGAAAGATCCTCGCGTTGAATATTTATAATCTATGACGTTAGATCGTACAACTGCACGTCTTCTGTGAACCTGCCAGATTTAAAACCTGCCAGACTTGAATATGGAATACAGCAGGAACGCCACCATGAGGATCGCCACGAGAAAACCAATCTCAATCACCGGAATATCCCACAGCATCGTGGATTGATGACTAATAGATGATCCGATAATAAGTCCAACCATGATGATACAGAATGCGAGCAGCACAATGCTGAACGACAAACGATTGCTGATTTGGTCCAGTCTGCGCATAAGCGACTCTAATTCGGGTACGCTGATCTCCAGCCGCAGTTTGCCTTTGCTGATGATCGAGGACAGCTGCCGCAGCTGCCCGGGCAGCCCGATAACACTTTCTGCCATGTCTGCCGCACTGCGAAACAGCCGATTTTTGATGCGGCCCGCGCTAAAACGCTCCTTCAACAGCTTCCTTCCGAATGGCTCCGCCATATCGACAATACTCAAGGTCGGATCGAGATGTTCGATGACCCCCTCCATCGTCAGCAGTGATTTGCCCATCAGCAAAATATCCGCGGGCATGACAACTCTATGTTTCTGCGCAATGCCAAACAGATCATTGAGCGCCTGCCCTACACTGATTTTGGAAAAAGGAATATCGTAATACTTCGTTCGAAGTTTGTCCAAATCCACATGAAGCGCACGCGCATCCATGTCATCCGGCATCATGCCCAGCTTCTCAATGGCGCGAATCATGCTGTCCGTATCCTTACGCATCAACCCGATAATAAGTGACGCAAGCTGCTGCCTCATCTCATCACTCAGGCTGCCCACCATGCCGAAGTCAATGAACGCCAGTCGTCCGTCCTTGAGCACCATCAGATTACCCGGATGCGGGTCGGCGTGAAAAAAGCCATGCATAAAAATCTGATTCAGCAGGGCATCCACGAGCCGCTCGGCGATATTGTTCAAATCATGGCCGCGCTTTACAAGTTCATCCCGATCGTTCAGCTTGATGCCTTCGATATATTCCATAGTCAGTACACGTGATGAAGTCTGATCCCAATAGATCACCGGAATCTTCACTTTGCTGTCCTGCTGGTACTGCTGTGCAATCTTCTCCGTATTACGGCCTTCTACGGTATAATCCAGTTCTGCCATCAGGGCCTGAGCATACTCTTCCACCATCTGCGGAATCTGGTACTGCTTCACCCATTCCCAGCGCTTCTCTGCCATAGCAGTCAGTTCCCGCAGGATATCCAGGTCGCGCTGCACAATCCGCGATATACCCGGACGCTGGATCTTGACCGCCACCGCCTCTCCGCTCTGAAGTTTGCCCAGATGCACTTGGCCAATACTGGCCGCGGCCACCGGGGTATCCTCGAACCGGGAAAAGATCTCCTCCAGCGGTGTATCCAATTCCTGTTCCAAAATACCCCGCGCTGTCTCGGACGAAAACGGCGGAACCTGATCCTGCAGTTTCACCAACTCACGAATAACCGATTCAGGTAACAGATCTGCCCTTGTGCTTGCAAGTTGCCCCAGCTTCACAAAAGCCGGCCCCAGCTCCTGCAGCACCAGTCTGATCCGTTCACTCAGCGTCTTGGTTGGCTGCGCTTCACGCGACATCCACCGTCTGGGAAGAGCGAGCATCTGGAATAATCCCAGCTCCTCGACCATATACCCGAAGCCATGACGCACCAGCGCCATGGCAATCTCCCGGTATCTGCCGACATGTTTGATCCGCAAAGCCATCTATTCGATCTCGTTTCCTTTGAGAGGAGGGGAATCTTCAGATGGAGCCGGGGATTCATCAAGTTGAAGCTGCGGTGTCTGGTTCAGCTCGGCCAGCTTTTTTTCCAAAACAGCCACACGCTGCTCCAGACCAGTCACGTCACTTTCGGAGGCCACACCGGCTTCCTGAAGCACACGCTTGACCTGCTCCTGAATAATACGTTTCAGCTGGCCCTGCTCCTCCTCACCACGCTCCAGCAATCGTTCAACAAACGCTTTGGATTCTCCGGGCGCAAGCTTTCCGCGTTCCACCAGATCATCCACGGTTTTCTCAATCTTTTCCTTGCTGACTACCGTAAGACCAAGCCCTAACGAGAACGCCTTCTTGAACAAATCGCTCATCTTATTCATCCTCCTCTTTGTTGTCTATATATTACACCCCTTAAGCCTCGACATGCAAAAAGGAGAGCATCCTTACACGTATCGCGCTGCCCATTTACCTGCCTGCAGCACCAATCGACGATACGTTTCATTCGCAAAGGATGGTACAGAATGCCCAGGCATCAAGTATACGATTCTGCCCAGTCCATATTTATGTGCCCATGCTGCCGGCTTCGGTCCTTCTTTGGACTGGTATTCCAGCAGAATTTTAGTCTCGGTAAACGATCCGAATTCAAATTCATAGGGCTCGTCCTCCATTGTAAAACCTGTAATGCCTTCCGTTACCGGATGATTTTCTTCCGTCACCGTAAACTCTAGCGATGCATACGGCGGATGGTGAAGAAATTTAGCCCCGATCATCTGTTTGATCTCATTTCGATTCTGAAGCGAGATTCCGTTATGTAAGATGACCAATCCACCACCGTTGCTCACATAAGACAGCAGACCTGCTGTCTGCTGAGGGGAGACTTTCCCTCTCCAATCGTCCACGTATGAGATACATACATCAAATCCGGAAATATTCTCATGAAGCAGCATATTGCGATTTTCACTGCACTGAACGGTAATCGTATCTTGAAAGATCCGGCTGATCTCCGCGTCCACGCCCTGAAGCGGGTGCCAATCCGGATGTGTGTAATCTCCAATTAATAATGCTTTTTTGCGATGATCCATCATCATCATCTCCTTTCATGTCGTCCTGTTGTCGTCATTCGTCTGCATGCTTCATTATCGAATAAATTAATCATACATCATCATCTAATAAATTAACCATGCATCGTCAAATCGACTACCTGTAATACCTCTTCTCAGCTTCTTATACAGGGATTCTACGAATATATATTGAAATCAAAACACCTTAGCTGTTCTACCCTGTTCAGCGGGATATGAATTGGATCCGAATACTCCCTAGTATAGCCTCATTATTGTTTGGCATATCCACGTCATCTGTATCCAGTATTGTATTCACCAGTCTCTTTTCGCGCAGGATGCTCCATCCCTACACATTCCACACGCTTCACTAAAAACCTTTAATCTCTCCGTCGAATACCCAACTTCACGACCAAAGTCTCAGGAGGTCCAAGCTGGATTAGAGCCTACTGCGTATTGCCAAAATATCCATACGAGGGGCCTAAAAAAACATATGAGGCATGAACAAGCACACGAAGACCTATGAAGATATACGAATACATGCAAGACATTTATACCGCATTTTCACAAGATGACTCAACTCAGTATTCTGACTGGAGTCCTATTACATTTTTCATACTTGCAGCAAAGTTTCTCCAAGCTTTGTTCGCATCACTGCTCTCATTGTAAAGGAGCAGCACAACATAACTATCGCTGGTTCTGCTCCATACTGTCACCTAAGATAGGTGCTTCACTTGATTTAAACCCGCTGTTGACGATAAAGTCTGCAGTGCTCCACCCATCTCTGTGCGGCAGCAGGATATGAACCAAGGTGCACATGTGTGTATCCAGCCACAATACTGCCCGCCGCATACCCTTCCTGCTTCACCCCTCGAAGCCCATTCGTTTCGTAAGCATATTGAATCCGTTCTTCTTCGCGATACGTCATCGTGGAGTAATGAAATTCATGCCCCCGAAGCACTTCACCCTGTTTCAGCAAAAAGGAATCCTGAACCGCACTCGCCTCCCGATATCCCAGTGCGGCTCGTTTTTTCTGCATCTGTACCTGCGCAGGAATAATCCCTGCCATAGTATACGTTTTCCCTTCACGGTCAGTCAGCGTTTCGCCAAGCACCATGTAGCCGCCGCACTCCGCAAACAGCGGCATCCGGGAACGGGCTGCTTCGCGCAGCCCATTCAAGAAATGTTCATTTTCGGCAATCACCGCCGCAAACTCCTCAGGAAAACCACCACCGAGATATATGCTGTCTGCCTCCATCGGAATACCTTCGCCAGCGAGCGGGCTGAAGAAGTGCAGCCTTGCTCCCGCCGCTTCGAGCAGTTCCAGATTGTCGGGATAATAGAAGTTAAATGCCGCATCACGAGCTACAGCAATAACAGGCTGATACGTATCTGGCTTGCCGTGAATGTGGGGAACTGTCGGGTGGGACACATGCTCGGTGTCGTTCACACTGGCTGTGTGGGCAGTGCTGCCGATATCGGCAGCATTGGCTGCAATAACTGCTTGGGTAATAACGCTATTACGAGCAGTCTCAGCAGTAATGGCTGGATCGTTGGAGGCTGCATGAGTTGTGCCAGCTGTGCTGCTGCACTGCAGCGGGAGCGGGGGAGCACTTGCTGCCAGTTCCAGCAGAAGATCCAGATTCGTTCCTTCCAGCATCATCTCGGCTGCCCGCTGGAATAAAGGCTCCAGTTCTCCGCGTTCGATCGCGGGGACGAGTCCGAGATGTCTCTCGGGGATAAACAAGTCTTCATCCCGCTTTAGCCAGCCAGCAACCGGAATGCCGCACATTTGCTCAATGGCTTTTTTCACAATCGTATAATGCCCCGCGCTTCCGCACCGGTTAACAATCACAGCAGCAATGTTCAATTCCGGCTCCAGCTGCTGAAATCCCAGCACGATCGCCGCCGCACTGCGCGCCATACTGCGTACATCGACCACCAGAATTACAGGTGTTTGCGTAACCATTGCGATCTCTGCGGTAGAACCTGTGCTGCTGAGCGGGTCTTTGCCATCATACAGACCCATCACACCTTCAATAATGGAGATATCATGTCCAGCTGCCCTTTTCTCAAACGTCTCCCTCACATATGCAGGTGAAGTCATCCATGCGTCCAGATTACGTGAAGCTCGACCGGTCACTGCCGTATGATACGTTGGATCAATATAATCCGGACCGCATTTGAACCCCTGAACGCTCAATCCGCGCTGGGCAAATGCCTTCATTAAACCTAGCGTTACAGTTGTTTTCCCTGCACCACTACCTGTGCCCGCGATAATCAGCCGAGGTGCACTTTGGTTATTGGACGTCGCTGTTATGGTTTCGTTATTAGATTTCATTGGTAAGGCTCCATTATTTGATTTCATTGGTAAGGCTTCATTATTGGATACGGTGGTCCTTACATTTTTTGAGTTCATCATACATCCCGCCTTTGCTTTACATATAACAAATAGACCATCCCATATCGATTCCAACGGCTGGGACGGTCATGTTCATGAGGTGATAGCAGCTGCTTTTTTGTGCGTGAACGCATCAAGATAAACGATAGCTTTGATCTGCTTGAAGAGACTGGATGGTCTTGTTAGACGTGACTCTGTTTCTAAACATTTCTAACGACCTCAGATGACGCTATTTGCCCCAAAATGGGGAAACTCTACATTCTAACGATCACCACAGACGTTATTTGACCATTTTGCGGAGAATATAGCTGAGATTTGAGCTTTTTGCTCTATATAACGTCTCTCAGGATCGTTAGCATTTAAATGTGTGCTTTTTTCGCCAAATAAGGTCGCTGGTGATCGTTAGAGTTGGAACATCAACAACATAAGGTCATACTCTGTCATAAACGTATGCAAACTTAATGATAGGCCGCAGTGCTCGCCAGTGTTTCCCCAAAACACATTCGTGCTTATTGGGGATGCACACGATCGAAGACACGTTAATGCTAGTTTTTCAAACGAAATGCTTGTCGGTCACACAAAAGCTAGTTGGTCACACGAAATGCTTTTCAATCACACAAATCGAGCTTAATCAAACGCAGCCCGGGCGACAGAAATCGTCAGGTTGCCGCTCTTTTTCTTTTCAAGCAGCCAATGATCAGCTCCCGAAGAAAGCAGCGCCGCCGGTTCACTTACGCCATAGGCTCCGGTGTATTTAAATACTGTCTCGGACGGATTAGCAAGCTGCACCGTATTCAGTTCCGCCGGAGTATAGGTTACGAGTTCCCAGCCGTGCTTAGCGCATAAGGCCAGCAGGCCTTCCTCATCTTTTTTTAGATCAATCGTAGCCACGTTGCGCACGCTCTTCACAGACAGGGACAGCTCTTCCAATGTGGCAAGCACTTCCTGCTCCAACTCTTCCATCGCCGTACCGCGATTACATCCCATGCCGAGCACGAGGCTCTTCGGACGGTACAGCACACCGTTGGTTAGAAAACGTTCCTCTTCCGCCGCCGAAAGCAAACGGTCACTGACTACCAGTGCAGCGTTAAACGCAAACGATTCCGTCTCCTCCATACTGCGGAAGACCCGAATATGATCAGGTACAGGTTTGTTATAACGCCACCAATTGCGTTCGCCTGTCTCCTGAATCAGTGCCACCGGCTCTTCATTGACCACCGCCGCACTTACAGGAGTTGCTTTATCAAAGCTGTCCACGATCCAGCCCAGCTCACGGCCAAACATATCCACCGGAATTGTACCCTGCACGTCCGAAGCTGTTGTAATAACAGCACGCGCACCAAGAACTTCCGCCACTTGTCGCGTGAGTTCGTTGGCACCGCCAAGGTGACCGGACAGCACGCTAATGACGTTCTCGCCGCGGTCATCGATGACCAGAACGGCAGGATCCACTTTTTTGTCCACCAGCAGCGGAGCAATCATGCGTACAACGGCGCCCAAAGAGATAAACAGAATGATGCCGTTATAACGTTTGAACAGGTCGGGCAGAATCAGCTTCACCGAGCCTTCAAACAGCGTATATCCAAGCTGCTCCTCGTCGCCACGGGCGAATTTGCTCATATAATAAACGTCCGTACCCTGAAACTGTCCTTCCAGGTTACGCACCATCTCCACGCCATGCTTCGTAATCGCTACAGCAGCAAACGGATTACTCACCGGACTTCAC
The DNA here is from genome assembly GCF_038595045.1 of Paenibacillus sp. FSL R7-0652. NCBI lineage: Bacteria > Bacillati > Bacillota > Bacilli > Caryophanales > Paenibacillaceae > Paenibacillus > Paenibacillus sp. FSL R7-0652. The sequence goes on from NZ_CP152001.1 coordinate 6,123,087, forward strand.
TCCCTTGCGATAGCCGTGGGTGAAGGATTTGTCATACAGTTTCGAACGGTGAGCATCCCGGTTCACCAGATCAGGATCAAGTGCCCAGCCTGCCAGAATCATGGCATGCATCGTGATGCCTGCGGCACGCAGATCAGCAGCCAGATTAGCCAGCGTGGTGCGCACAATTTTCTGGTCCGGCCATGTTGCCCGCTGCACTACTGCCACCGGTGTATCCTCGCTCCAGCCTGCGGCAAGGAATTCCACGACGACTTTCTTCGCCAATGTCGCACTCAAGAAGAGTGCAACCGTACAGTGATGGGATGCCAAATCGCGAAGCTTTTCCCGTTCAGGCACAGGTGTGCGTCCTTCCGCACGTGTCAGGATAACGGTCTGTGTCAGTTCAGGTACAGTCAGTTCCGCTCCCAGCGCCGCTGCCGAAGCAAATACAGAGCTAACGCCCGGAATAATCTCGTAATCCACACCCTGCTGCTTGAGCAGCACCATTTGTTCCAAAATGGCACCATACATCGCCGGATCACCCGTATGTACACGTGCTACGCTTCGTCCTGCCCGGACTGCGGTGCACATCAGCTCGACCTGCTGTTCCAAATCCATGCCCGAGCTTTGCAGCACCTCGGCTTCGGGTTTGGCTGTCGCAATCAGTTCATCATTCACGAGGGAATCCGTGTACAGGACGAGGTCGGCATTTTTCAGAATATTCGAGCCCTTTACCGTAATCAGCTCGGGGTCTCCCGGGCCTGCACCAACAATGTACACTTTCGGTTCTAATGTCTTCATTTGCTCACCACCATCAGGCTTAAATATTCCAGCTCCTGCCCTTTCAGTTCACGGGCGTCACGCCAGACCAATTCATAAGGGGAAGTGACTTTGGTAACCACCGAAGCTTTGCCCCCAAGTCCCATCTCGTCCAGCAGCTCCAGCATCGGGTCCAATACCTTCGCTACTTTAATAAACACAATCGTATCGTGATGCTCAATCGCCTGCCGCATCGCTTCTTTGTCCGCCGTCGCCGGAATAATGCCGACCTGCTCGTCGCCATCTGCCAGATGAATATCGAGTGCAGCCGCCGCACCAAGAACGGAGGATATGCCCGGAATCGAGCTGATCGGAACTTCAGGATGCAGTTCACGCATGAGGCGTGCAAGGTGGATAAATGTACTGTATAAGTTCGGATCACCTTCTGTCACAAACGCTACATCTTTGCCTTCCTTTAAAGCTTCCCAGCATGCTTCCACGGTTTTGCCCCATTCCCGTTCAAGCACAACCGGGTCTTTGGTCATCGGAAAGATCAGCCCCAGCATCTCTTTCTCCTCTGGATTCACATATAATTCCACGATCTCGTGGGCATAGGATTTACCGCCTTTGCGTTTCTTCGGGTAGGCGACCACCGGGCATTCGCGAATCATCCGGTATGCTTTGACCGTAATCAGCTCCGGGTCTCCCGGCCCGACGCCAACGCCATACAGTGTGCCAATCGTTTTGCCCGCTTGCGATGGTTCTGGCAAAGCCGATGGTGACACCTCTCCGGCAGTCGTTTTCACAGTTGTGCTTACAGCTGCGTCCCCTCCGGCTGCAGTCACCGTCTCGCCTGCTGCTGCACTTGCTGCAGCACTTTCCGAATCGGTTCCTGTGAAACTTGATGCGTCACTTGTGATATTTCCTGTTGTTGTGCTAATGCGGTTCTCCCCCTTTTTCTTTCCCTGTCGAGCTACTCTGCTCCGTTTACCGTTTCCGCTTCTCCTGCAGCTGTATATTGTCCTGTAATAACATAGATTGGATTCAGTCCGTCAAAACGGGTCATGTTCAGGATCGGCTTGCTCCGCGCCGTCTGCAGCAAGGTCACGGAGGCGTCCATGCCTGCATCGCGCATCGCCTTCATGCTGTCATGCAGCGTTTCGATGGTCGCTGCATTCACCACGATGCGTCCCTCAGGGCGCAGGCGGGACGCACATAGGGCGATCAGCTGCGCGAGTTCACCGCCGCTGCCGCCAATGAACACCGCATCGGGATCCGGCAGTTCGTCCAGCCCCGCTGGTGCTTTGGCATGAAGGACGGTAAAATCCGTCCGGAATTTGATGCGGTTGGCCTCGATGTTCACGAGGTCACCTTCGTTCTTTTCGATGGCGAAGACCTGCCCCCGCGGCGCCAGCCGGGTGCACTCCACCGCCACCGAACCTGAGCCTGCGCCGATATCCCACACGATGCTGTCCTCGCCCAGGTTCAGCTCGGATAAGCTGAACGCGCGGACTTCACGCTTGGTGATGAGGCCCTTTTCGGGTTTGCGCTGATGGAATTCCTCATCGGCAAACCCGAAGCCTTTGCGCGGCGCCGGTGCATCCTTGCGGCGCAGCAAAATGACGACGTTCAGCGGGCTGCACTCAGCCGCTGCCAGCTCGTCCAGGGTGTAATGGCGGGCACGCTCATCTGCCGCGCCCAGGTTTTCTGCAGCGTAGGCATCATACTCGGTCATGCCGAACTGCTGCAGGTATGCCCCGATCGCAGCGGGGCTGTTATGCTCGTCCGTGAGCAGCGCGATTTTGGCTTTGCCATCGATGCGCTGGGCGAGGCCTTTGAGCGGGCGGCCGTGCACGCTTTCGAGCACGGCGTCATGCCAGCTCTCGCCAAGCCTTGCGAACGCCAGCTGCAGCGAACTGAGATTAGGCCGGATGTCCAGCTGATCCGGGCCGAGTTTACGTGCGAAATACCCGGCGATGCCGTAAAACAGCGGGTCTCCCGAGGCAAGCACAACGATGTTGTGCGAGTCCCGCAGCGCTTTTATTTTCATAACGAGGTCGTTCAAACTGCTCTTAATCACCAGCTTCTCTCCCGCAAACGCCGGGAAAAATTGCAGCAGGCGCTCGCCTCCTACCAGCACATCTGCCTCCTGAATGAGATTCAGGCTGTCTGCCGTAAGTCCGGCTGCACCCTCTTCGCCCACGCCAATAATGCGGATGTTACGATTCTTTGCTCCAGTTGTTGTGTTCGAGTTCACTGATTTCCGCCCTCCCCAGTTCCATTCCTTTCATAGTGACAAGCACCACTTCCACCGTTACGCCGCCGCCCGCATGTTCCAAACAGTGCTGACAGGCGTACAGGCATAACTTCTCAAAATAAGGCAAGTATCCCGCTTCGGTCATCATATCCGCCACCTGAGTCGCCGTGTTGGCTTCCTCGATCGCTTGCGCCAGTTCATCGCCAGCCCCGGTCTCGCGAGCCACGGACGCAAGAAATCCAAAATCCACCGGCGCACTTTTGGAATGCACCATCATGACCCCTTGCGCGACTTTGGCAAATTTACCCGGCATCCCGACCAGACTGATGCGTTTCATGCCGAGCCGTTTCCCGTGTTTGATCGCAAAGCCAACAAAGTCACCCATTTGAATAAAGGCTTCCTCCGGCAGTTCAGGCATCATTTTCATGGCATACTTCTCACTGCTGCCGCCTGTTGTCAGCACAATGTGCTGACACCCCGAAGCCTGCGCAACGGAAATGGCCTGCACCACACTGGCTTTGTATGCCGAAGTAGAGAACGGAACGACCACGCCTCGTGTGCCCAAAATGGAGATGCCTCCAAGAATGCCAAGCCGTGCATTGAGCGTTTTCTTCGCAATCTCTTCGCCGTCCGGTACGCTGATCACCACCCGCACCCCTCTGGCAGTACCATGTTCAGTCAGGACCTGAGTCACCGCTTCGGTAATCATACGGCGCGGCACGGGATTGATCGCCGCTTCGCCTACAGGCACGGGAAGACCGGGCTTCGTGACGCGACCCACACCGATGCCTCCATCCAGCTCCACCCCCGGCTCGTCCTTCCAGGACACATGTGCGATGATCTTCGCCAAATGGGTAGCGTCCGGGTCGTCCCCGGCATCTTTGATCGTGGCACAGGTTGCCGTGCCGTCCGCCATCAGTCCCTGCTCGATCAGCTCGAACGAGTGGTCAAAGCCGGCGGGCAAGGAAACCACGGCTTGCACAGGGATATGTCCCGTTAACAGGAGCTGCGTTGCTCCTTTAGCAACCGCTGTCGCACACGCCCCCGTCGTAAAGCCGGAACGCATCGGTTTGTCGGGGTCTGGTACTTCTCCGCTTTTCATGCGCTTCTTTTCCATGGCTTTGAACCTCCCGTCCTTTGATTTGCTTGTTTGTTCGTGCGCTTATATTTACTGATGGTTCATGTTGATTGTTGATTATGGATTGATGGTTAGTCTTGTATGAATTGTTGGTTAATCAATTTCTCGGTGTACTCAGCAAATATGACGCTAGTAACTGGGCGCTAACCATTGGAAATTATTAGAAGTTGCTGGACTAGACCTATACCTACTAATGGCACGCACGCAAACCATCTCAGTTACATAAGATCCGCCCATGCCACAAGTACGCGCTAACGATCACAGATGACGTTATTTGGACTAATTTGACCTCGCTGGATTTCTAACGATCTCAGGAGACGCTATTTCACCAATAATGGGTCATTTTCGGCACTTCTGGACGAGTTTCAGCCAAATAACGTCCCTCAGGATCGTTACAATTTCAAAAGGCTGATTTTACGCAAAATAAGCTTCCTGGTGATCGTTAGAAGTTGCTGGACTTTAACAGATTCGGACATAGCCCTTCGTGAAGACTATTCCAGTTCTCATTAGGATTCGGCACGGCTCGCTAACCAGACTTAAATCAGATCAGTTAGATTTCTTTCGACCTCACTGGTCGATCGAGGCAAACCTCCTTATTACTCCCACACAGATCTATGCCTTCACAGCCATCAACGAGATCGCGTTAAGGGCAGCCACAACGATTGTACTGCCGCCTTTGCGGCCGATGTTGGTGATGAACGGAATGTCCAGCTTGCGCAGCTCGTCCTTCGACTCGGCAGCGGATACAAAACCTACCGGCATGCCGATAATCAGCCCTGGCTTGGCCTCGCCCTCTTTAACAAGACGAATCAGCTCCAGCAGCGCGGTGGGTGCGTTACCGATGGCGTAGATGCCCCCCTCATACATTTGGGTTGCTTTGCGCGTCGAGATGATGGCACGAGTGGTGTTGAGACGTTTCGCCTCTTCCATCACGTCCGGGTCGGAAATATGCACATGCACATCGCCGCCAAATCCGCGAATACGGTCCTTGCTCACACCCGCCTGAATCATCTGCACGTCAGCAATAACCGATTGGCCTGCGCGCAGCGCGGTGATACCTGCCTGGATCGCGTCAGGGTGAAATACCATGCTGCGGCCCAGCTCGAAATCAGCCGAAGCGTGAATGACACGCTGTACGACTGGGTACTGCTCATCGGTAAACGGGTGCTCGCCCAGTTCCTCCGTAATCATTTCAAAACTTTTACCCTCAATCTCCTGCGGCTGCACGGTCAGCGGTTTAAACTCCGTTTTGAAGTCCATCGACTCAATCACTCCTTGTCAAATATTGATTTGAAACACGGCCTGAAATAAATTACGAAACGAACATTACATCCGAGTCTGCTGCTTTCTATCAGGCACTTCAAAGCTGCACTATTCAAATTAGGCCTATCGGAGAAATGACTGCCTCAGCATCTCGTTCAGCTCGTTTAGTATACCGTCATAGTGATCAAATACCGTGCCAAACTCCGCCTCTGGACGTGAGATCAGCACAACATGAATCCCCAGTTCCAGTGCAGACTGGATTTTCTCGTCCACGGCCCCGGTTTTGCCGCTTTCCTTGGTAACCATCACCGTTGCTGCATAGTGCTTGTACAGTGCTTCGTTCATTTCTCGGGAAAAGGGTCCCTGCATCGCAATAATATTGCGCTGCTCTACGCCCAGCTCAGCGCATTTCTCCATATTGTCGAGACGGGGGAGCATGCGTGCAACAAGTCGTATATCCGGATCACCGAGCAGGTGCTTGGTGAAGATTTGCAGCGTTTTGCTGCCTGTTGTCAGCATCACGGAACCTTTCAGCTCTTTGGCTTTGAGCGCTGCTTCATCATAAGATGACACGACATGCAGTAGTTCATGGTCATCGTAAACAAGCCCGGTTCGTTCGTAACGAATGTAAGGGATGCCCGCCTGTTTCGCGGCTTCCATAGCATTCGCATGTGCTTCTTCGGCAAAAGGATGACTTGCATCCACAAAGACAGAGGTGTTTTTTTCACGGATCAGCTGCACCATCGCCTCTACCGTCAATCGGCCTGTCCGCACAGACAGTCCGGCTTCTTCCAGACTTTGGGCCGCGCTATCCGTCACAACGGAGGTTAATACGTCATAGCCCTGCTGCCGGATTTGAAGCGCAAGTTCCCGTGCATCACTGGTGCCGCACAACATGAAAATCATGAATGCTTCACCTGCTCTGAAGCCGCTGCGGCCTGTGCGTGAACAGAGGACGTATCTGGCTGTACATGAACGGGCTCCTGCGCTGCCCGCTGCCCGCTGTTCCGGTTGACCTCACGCTCGTGATGTGTGTGGTGCATCTCTCCATCATGGTCATGATGGAAATCAAGCGATGCCTCATGGTGGACGGAACCCTGTTCTGCATGCTCATGTTCGTGGTCGTGACTATGGTCATGGTTGTGATGAGTATGCTCATCATGACTGTGGACATGTTGATCTTCGTGGTGGTGATCGTGATCATGATGGTGATGATCATGTTCATCGTGGTCATGCCCATGGTCGTGGTCGTGATGGTGATGATGGTGTTTGGCCGCTTCAAGTCGGAATTGGCAGTTGTCGCAGTTCGCTGCCACACGCCCGTACAATCCCTCGTGAGCACGCTCCAGCACAAGCTCGACCAACTTTGGATGGAAACCGAAATAACCACCAATTTCGACCTGAATGTCTGGATGTGCAGCTGCAAATTCAGCCGTCATCTCGTCAATGCGTTTAATCAGCACACCGGTAAAGAGGAAGTACGGCATGACAATAATTTTTTTCGCACCAAGCAGCAGGCAGCGCTCCAAGCCATCCGGGAAAGAAGGCTGGGTAACCCCGATAAAACTGCTTTCCGCCCATCTATACGGAAGCTTCTCCCACAGCATACGGGTCATTTTGAAAAAGTCACTGTTCGCATCCGGGTCACTGCTCCCCCGTCCCAACACAAGCACGGCTGTCTCTTCATCCGTTACGCTCAACGCAGCAGGCGGAGCGGCTACTGCAGCTGCTGTATCTGTTTCACCTTCACCTTGAGCTGCAGCCCGCACAGGCTGTGCCTCCTGCAGGCGAGTTTGCATAATCTGCACCACTTTTTCATGTACGCCAATCGGGCGTCCGTATATAAACTGCACCTGAGGATAACGTGCTTTGGCACGGTCAATGGCATTCGGAATGTCAATCTTGGCATGACCGGCTGCAAACAAAATGATCGGCACCAGTACAACACGCGTCGCACCTCTGTCTACACAAGCTGTCACACCATCAGCAATACTCGGTCTCGTTAACTCCAGAAAACAGGTCTCCACCAGCGTGTTCTCTGGTGCCTGCTCGGCAACCCCACGCGCAAACTCCTTTAACTCACGGTTTCCCTCAGGATCACGGCTCCCGTGTCCCACCAACAAAATGGCATCCATCTTCTTATCTCCTCCGCTGTCCGATCCACAGATCAGATTTTTCATGTAACCATCATCTATCAACATCAACCACACGCTAACCATCTCACTTACTTAATGCCTACTACGCTCACAACTCGGCGCTAACGATCCCAGATAACGTTATTTGGAGTAATTTATACTCGCTGGAATTCTAACGATCTCAGGAGACGTTATTTCACCAAAATGATGCCTTTTACACCAACTTGGGCTGGGTTTTAATGAAATAGCGTTCCTACGGATCGTTACATTTTCAAACATGCCCTTTTCCGCGATATAAGGCTTCTGAGAATCGTTAGCGCTATAGGCCGCGATTCAGTCTGATCAAGGATCGGCAGCGCGTTTGATCGACCTGTATCATCTATCTTCGTTCACTTAATCTCCGCATACCGGATTCACTTCGACGGTGACTGGTGCATCCACATGGCGGAAGCCCTGAATAACCCCTACACGTTTGAAAAACTTGTGAAAGCGCTCGTTCGGATGGCCCTTTGCCTTGTACTCCGCCACGATGCGTTCTACGATGCCGCCAATTTCATCACCGGGAATACCCTCGGCTACAGGTTGGGCCGGATGTGCGTTGCGCCCAAACTTTTTGCCGCCAAGGAACAGATCGTATCCGCCTTTGCGGTAAACGATACCAATATCCTCCAGCACCGCGCCGTAACAAGCCATACCGCAACCGTTCAGCGCTACACTGGTTTCCTTCGGAGCAGATAATCCGCCAATCACGTCCTGAAGATGGTTAGCCATCGGAACGGCATCATCTTTCTCCAGATTGCAGAAATCACAGGCTTTGACCTTGATGACATCACCGATGGGAACAACGATAAAATTCGCTGCACGCAGCTGCTCCACCAGCGCATCCGGTTCAAACGTCGGCACCCTCAGAATGATCTGGTGCTCCGGCGTATACTCCAGCTCGCCGTCCTCGCTTGCGCACTGCGCCAGCAGGGCCATCTGGACGGCGGTGAACTTTTTGTTGCCCACGCCGGGCGCTACGCCGACCTCGAAGAGCGGCGCCTTGCGTCCCGGCACGGGCCGAGCTGGGGTGCCAACCGCTGCAGCGCCGTCAGCGCGATGCGCCGCCACGGCCGCCGGGCCTGACGCCGCCGCGTCCAGCCAGCGGCCTGCCGCTTCGCCCCCGAGCGCACCGCCTGCCGCGAGCCGCGTCAGCGCCTCGGCAGCAAGCTCGGCAGCGCCGGCACGCGGCGCAGCAGCAGCGGCGCGCGGTGCGGCTTCTGCCGCCGCGGGCACGGACCGCGATGCGGCAAGCACGGCGGTGCCGGCACCGCGCGCCGGGCTTGCTGCAGGCGGGGTCGCCGCCCATGCACCAGCGGGCGGCTGCCCTTGCGGAGCCGTGCCCGCTCCGGCGCGCGCGCCGTGCAGGGCTGGCTCCGCCGTTAGCGCGGCCTGCGCATCGCGGGCCGCGCTATCGCCCGCTGCCTCGCCGGAGGCGGCAGCGCGGGCTTCTTGTGCGCCGAGCGACCATGGCTCGGCTTCGGTGCGCAGCCGCTCATGAGGTCTGAGCGGCTGTTCCGCGGAGTTCAGCGTATACTTCCGCTGATATCCGCGCGGAGTGACCATGAGTCCTTCGTACATCATGGTTGAGGAATTGCCGATAATTACGGTAGTCAACATACCGATATCGTGATGCAGCATATCTTCCAGTGTCGTCAGGACCACATCCTGACGTTCCCGATACGCACTTTTGACCAGACCCACCGGTGTCTTGGGATCACGGTAACGAAGCAGCATCTCCTGCGTCTCCACAATCTGGCGTGTACGGCGTCCACTGCGGGGATTGTACAGAGCAATGACAAAATCAGCCGCTGCTGCCGCTTCAACCCGGCGAATAATCGTATCCCATGGTGTCAAATGGTCGCTGAGACTGATCGTACACGCATCGTGCATTACGGGTGCACCCAGCAGGGAAGCGCAGGACTGAACAGCTGACACGCCGGGAATAACCTCAACGGCTACGCCTGTGTCCGGCTTCCAGCCCTGCTCCATCAGAACCTCGTAGACAAGTCCAGCCATGCCGTATACCCCTGCATCTCCACTGGAGATTACGGCCACAATGTTACCTGCTTCCGCCTGTCTCACCGCTTCCTGTGCCCGGCTGACTTCCTCGGTCATGCCCGTACGTACAATGGCTTGTCCATTCAGCAGTGGGCGAATCAGATCCACATAAGTGTTGTATCCGATAATAACCTCGCTTTCCTGCAGTGCATCCAGTGCCCGTTTCGTTATATGCTCCATCGCACCCGGGCCGAACCCGATAATCAGCAGTTTGCCTTGCTTTTGCATATCTCTTCCTCCCTCATTCCACTCGTCACGCGGTTTACATCTCAGCCTATTTATCTAAAATGTTAACTTTATTGATAAGAACTTCCTCTCTTGATTACAGGCAGCAAGTTCCCCGTGATATGCGGTATTCCTGACTTCATGCTGATGGTACTCCTCATTTTTCGCCTGATCCTGAAGCTGTTTGCTGTCCGAAAAACAAAAAAATCTCATCCTGTTCACGGATGAGATACGCATGTACTTAAACTCAGGAAACGAACGCATGAATCCCCAAAAAAGGAGGTACACACGACCAAAACAGCCCATATAAGGCCTTTCAGGACAAACTGATGTTTGTCCCTTTCCGAATTTATCGTACACCACTCCTTTCCGCGAAGGGTTTGGTGACACATGCAAGGTAGGTCTCCTGGCTTTGGATCATCAGCTTTCTTTTCTGTCTTCCCCGTTTTCCGAGTGACGTTTATTGAAAAGCGCTTCACCATTACAGTGGCGGGACCGCTCGGGACTTGCACCCGATTCCCTGTTACCTCTTGCTTTACGCAAGAGCACCTTGCTGCTTTCATATTGATTTCATCATACCATCGGTCAGGAAAAAATGTCCACGATAATGAATATTGTCCATATCTTGATTTTCGGATAAAAATGAAAAAAGATCCTGATCCGCCAAACGGACCAGAACCTTTATGTATCCTGTATAACAAGCTTCTGTTTTTTCCTGCAGCGTTAACTCTCCACGCGTTTACGTTTTCTTCATCCAGTGATCTGACGTGCCTTCCTGCCTCCGTATACGCTGCTGCTCTCAACTCATTCCCGCCAGAGCTCCCTCTAAGACTCCCCCCGGACACCAACCGGATTAGCAGCAAAATAACGCCCCAGTTCAACAATAAGTGCACCCATCTTCTCTTCCTCCGGTACAACGAGTGCTTCAATGCCTTCCTCACGCATCGCATTTGCGGTCACTTTACCGACGGAAGCCGGAACTACACCTTCCCTGAAGGCCTTCAGCATCTGCTCCAGCTTTCCTTGAGAAGCGGCATATTCCGTTAAAAATCGAACTTGCGGACCACTTGTAAAAGCTACGGCATGCAGCTCATGCCGAAGGACTTCATCCAAAAGCTGCTTCAACGCAGCTTCTTCCGGTGGTACGTGACGATAAGGCAGCACTTGGCGTACGACGGCTCCCTGCTCTTCCAGCCAGTGGACCAGCTTGGGGGCCGTTTCTCCGTGCAGCTGCAGCATCACCTTTTTACCTGAGAGATCATGCGAGCCGAATTCACGAATCAATCCGTCCGTACTGCCATCATCGTCTCGTACCAAAGGTGTTAACTTCAGCTTCCGAAGTGCATTTACCGTTTTGTATCCTCTGGCTGCGACATTCGATTCAGACAGCACATTCCGAAACTGCCCGGCCACATCCATATCCTCCGCCATGTCAAACAAGGCATCCAGTCCCATACCGGTTGTAAACACAGCCCAATCCGGCGGATTGGAAATCCAGGAGACCAATCCATCCCTGATGCTGCGGTCATCCAGAAATACCGTTCCTTGTGCAGGACGCACAAGAGGGACTCCACCCATTTTTTCTACTAATAAAGACATCTCTTTGGACTTTCGCGGTCCGGTTAATGCTACTCTTACCCCTGCCAAATGCTGCGCCATACCTGTCCCCTCCGTTCAAATCAGCCGAATGTTCATCAGTCTGACTACAGTATACAGGCTGCTTGTACGGAGGGAAACCATATCTGCTTTCATTCCGGGCTCTTGGCTATAACGATTTTTTATAGTTTTCATCAGGAAGGCTGCAGATTACCGCCACCATGTGATGTTTTCCCCTTCTTTTCCCCGGACTTTTCTTCAGAGTGATCCGGTTCAGCGTGTGCCTGCTGCTTCTCATCCTCTTTGCGCTGTTTGTCTCTGGACGCACGTTCTTCGGACCCGGAATCCGGGACATGCTGTGCATCCTTCTTGCGCGGACGAAGGAAAAGAAACAATACAATTGGGAATAACACCTCGAACACGATCGCAATCCACGTCCACTCTCGAGTAAAGCGATTGAGCTGAACCGCATTGCGGAAAAACCAAAAGGCACATACAAAACCCAGCAGCGCAATCGGTCCAGTTAATACTTTACCAGACACCTTCGGAATCATTCGTTTTAATCCCCAGCATACAAAATACAGGTCAAATGCAATCTTGGTAATAATACAAGGCAGCGTTGCGGCAGCAAGCGCCAGATCAAACCGATCCAGGAAGTCACTGATCTGCAGCTGTCTTGCCAGCTCATACGATGGATATACAAGTCTTGAAGCAATGGGTACACCGATTGAAGCAATCGTTTCTACAACAATCAGCATCAGCAGCAATCCCGTAACAATAGTACCCGAAAGAATTGACTTCACGCGAAAGTCACTACCTCTTACCACAAAAGGCAGGGCAATCATCTCACCATAAAATGAAAAGATATACCAGCTTCCTGTCCCCACTCCCGCGAGGTCAACATCGAGATAGGGCTTCAAATTATCCAGATTGATCTGCTGAATCAGCATAAACGGAACGATGATGGAGTTTAACACAAATAGAGTCACATATAACTCCACCATACCGATTAGGGAACCGAGACCTCCCCTAACGATAAAAACGGCCATGACAATCAAAGAAAGCACGATTATCGATATAGGTGTTGTTTCAAGTAACGTGATACTTACATAATCCCCTGTTAGCCGTATATCTCTGGCAAGTACAAAGAAGAAAAACGTGATGTATAGAAACCCCGTTACTCTCCCGAGGAAGGGGAAGCGCTCCGCCAGCGACTCAAACAAATCCTTGTCTGGAAAACGCCGCTGGACACGGCTGAGCATCCACATCGATGTAAACATAATCAGAACAACCGGTACGTAACAGAGATAAGCATGCTGTTCTGCATAAAAAATGGCCTGAGCATGAGGTTGAAGCAGCGTACCTGTAATACTGAGCAGCATAATGATCAATACCATTTGTCGGTGGGTTACTTTCTGACTCATCCTGTCCCCTCCTTTCCTGCGCATACCTTCTGCATGTTAAGCAATCATACTGCACTTCATCCGGGCAGCGGCAGCAGACGCTGGATCACATGACTGATCCATACCGTTACAAAAAACGTCTTCGTGCTCAATGCAGTTACATACAACCAGATACCAATCCCTATGGCCATTAAACCGTAAGACAACCAGCGATTAATCGGGGCTGCCTGTTTCAGATGACGAAAATCCATGATAAGCGCGCCAACAACCATCGCTAAATATGTGAACAGAAGCGGTTTAATCATGCACAATGTCCTCCTCTACGACCCCGATCGGTTTATTGACAACGCCAACATTCTCAATGATGACATGGGGCTCTACATTCACCTTGACGTCCGGATAGAGAACATCCCAACGATCCTTAATCTTCTTCCACTCCTTTGGCCGCTGCTGATGAATTGATCTGCCCATACCGAGAATGTCCGCTTTGAACTTCTTCTGTACCAGATGGACCCCTTCTTCAATATCCTCTTTGAGCTTCTGGTGAACAGCCTCATTAATATTAAGAATCTCCTTCTCCTGCCGATCCCCATAATTGGATTCGTTGTCGACCAATACCCCTTTGGCATAGAGTTCAATGGTTATACTCACCTTCCCATTCTCTATATGAGGGTGAAGCGAAGCATTGTTCTCGTTCAGCTTGATAAACAAATCCCCTTTCCCTCGAGGGGCCTTGATCAAAACTTCAGGTGCATTCGCTTCACCCATCGCCAGAATCAGAGCATCTGCTGGTTCCTTATCCATCATGCCTACAAGTTTATCTTTTTTGAAAATAGCCAGACCATCCAGCTTGATATTGGTCTTGGAGTCTTTCCAATCTTTCGGTACGCTGTCCGAAACCGAAGCAATAGGCAGAAAAGGATCAATACCCTCGCTCAGAATGGAGTCGATAAATGTTTTGAGAGAACGCGGATTTCGCATATTCAGGAAACATAACTCTCGCACCATCTCTGAAGGGAATTTCTCAATGGGAGCATCCGTATCAATGACTTTATAAGCTTCACCCCGAGTGACGACAGGCATTGCCGATAACCGGTTGAGCGGATACCGCGTGAGTAAATCCAGCATCGAGGCCACACCTTCCCGGGCAAGCTCCTCTCCAATGAGGATGGTTCGGCGATGCGCATAATAAATTTTGCGAGACAATGATTTCTGACCTGCAAGTGTTGTTTCCCGCAGCGTTGGACCCGTGTTCGAGAGCAGGAACCATGACTTATCACCACTGGTCCCCCCGCCACCACCCTCACTGCCTGATGCACCTGACTGTCCTGGAAGAGCAATTTGCAGGCTTGCTCTGTAGTTCTCCTCTTCTTTATCAACGGCAATGCCGATAACAAAGGCAATGTCATTGATCTCTTCGCGATCCCAGCAGCCTGCAAGCATGGAAGTACACAGAATCAGCGCAATCACAGCTCTGTATTTGATAAGAACCTGCATGGAATCACCATCCTTCCTCAGCTTCCGGCGAACCATTAATATCTCTGGTCATACGTTTGCGGTCCCGATGTACAGTCGAAGGGCGATTGATCATTTTCCACCAAGGCACCCGGACCAAAATATCTTTGGTATCCTTCTTGCTGTACGGACTTAAACCAGACAGATATGGTACACCAAATGATGTCATCTGTGTCAGATGCACAGAGATGAGTACCAGACCAATGACTATGCCGTATAACCCTAACATGCCTGCCAGAAGCATGATCGGAAACCGCAGCAGCCTTACGGTAATGGCAAAGTTAAAGCGCGGAATAGTGAAGGAAGCTATGCCCGTCATCGACACGATGATAACCATTGGGGCAGACACAATACCTGCCTGTACGGCAGCTTGGCCGATCACCAGGGCACCGAGAATGCTGACCGCTTGCCCCACCGTCTTGGGCAGCCTGACCCCGGCCTCTCGAAGCGCTTCAAAGGATAATTCCATAATGAGCGCTTCGATCAGCGCCGGGAAAGGAATAGCTTCACGGGCACCGGCAATACTGAGAATCAGTGTGGTTGGAAGCATGTCCTGATGATAGGTTGTAACCGCGATATACAGAGCTGGCAGGAACAGAGCAATCGCTACGAACAAAAAGCGAATCCAGCGAATCAGATTCGTAATGAAAAACCGCTCATAGTAATCCTCGCTTGCCTGCAGCATCTGCCACATGGTCACAGGTGCAATCAATGCAAACGGTGTCCCGTCCACCATGATGGAGAATCGACCTTCCAGCAGGTTTGCAGCAACCGTATCTGGACGCTCCGAGTAGTGCAGCTGCGGAAAAGGAGAATAAGGATGATCTTCAATGAGCTCCTCAATGTAACCACTCTCCAAAATACCGTCAATTTCAATTTTTTCGAGACGTTTCTTGGCGTCCTGAATCAATTTGGGATCGGCGACTCCTTCCAGGTAGACCAAAACAACATCTGTTTTCGTATCGGAGCCCAGTGTCATACTCACCATTTTGAGTGCAGGTGTCTTCAGCTTGAACCGCAGTAAAGCTGTATTCATGCGGAGCGTCTCCGTGAATCCCTCCCGGGGTCCGCGGATGACCGATTCCGTCTGCGGCTCTTCTACGCCCCTTCTTATACCGCCCTTGACATTGAAAAGCCATGCTTCAGCTTCTCCATCCATGACCAGTAACGCCGATGAGGCAAGCACGCCCTCTGCCGCAGCGGCCCAGGTCTGAACTCGCTTTACCTGTGTTAATTCAATCCGTGTATCATCAATCGGCACATCCGGCTCGTCTGTTCGCTGCTGAATCAGTCCCCGAATAAGCGGACGCAGCATATGCTCCTGAATATCTGCCGAATTCACGATGCCCTCGACGTATACGAGGAGTCCCTGCACCTCCGGTGTGATCATAACATTGCGGAATACTACGTCGGAACATTCCGAGAATATTTCTTTTAATGCCTGAATCTGAGTCGTATGAACTCCACTAATTGGCTGCTTCAGAATAGGCGGGGACGGCAGTCCCAAGGGTATATGTCTGCTGCTGTCGGAGGATGCTCCTGAAGCTTTGGACTTACCACCGTCTGATGATGTTTTACCTGCCATATGCCGCCCCTCCATTCATGTTTTTATACGAGGTAGCTTGTGCCATAAGACAGGGAATTATGTGGTTTTTAATACAAAAAAATAAGCCTCCCATGAAGGAAGGCTTACAGATCGAAGTGATGGAAGTCTCATGCAGTAGGTTGAACGCACAATAGACCATGCGGCCATTCCATGTCTGTGTTAGTCTGCAAAATAATCCTCAGGTACATATTGAATTTCTGACTTGGCATAGATCGTAAGTGTATGCCGCTCGCTGTCATATTTTACGCGATCGCCATCGACATAATACCAGTGCTTCGTCAGAGGGCGGTCTTTACGCTGAACGAATCGAAATACGTTTAATTCCTGCCTCAGCTCGATAATCTTCGCAACGGTCTGCTCGTCCAGTCCCGAAACTGTAAACAGGAATCCCGTTCCATCCTGCTGAAAGCGATAAGACAGACCTGCATCCATTTTGCTGTTCGCCAGTCCACGCCCGGTCACTCCGTGTTTTACCATAAACCATTCCTGCTGCGCCATACGCATCGTTCCTCCTTGGATCTTGAAGTGGAGTTCGTCTTCTTTTATTAAGGCAGATCAATCAGCATATAAAAAGTGTCTTCAAGCCCTTCCAGCTTCATGGAAGAGGTCTGCTCCACACGTGCCGTATCTCCTGGATGCAGCACATGTTCATGCTGCAAACCGAGCTTGCCCTCGATGGAGAAAATGTACATGCGGCGCCCTTCTTTTTGCTCATACTCAAGCGTCTTGCCCTTGGATAATCGCCCAAGATAAATCGTCATGTCTTGATGAACCGTGGCAACCCGCGGCCCACCATCGGAGGAGGCTACAGGCACAAGAGCACCTTCCAAGGCCGCTGTATCAAACGAAGTCGTTTCGTAGGAAGGCTCCAGCCCTTTCGTATGCGGCATAAACCACAGCTGGAGAAGTCTTACCTCCTCGGTATCTGAGGCATTATGCTCCGTATGAATGACTCCGCTTCCTGCGGACATGCGCTGAATGCTGCCAAAGCCTGTTACAGCAACGTTACCCAGACTGTCCTCATGTCTCAGCTTGCCATGCAGCACGATGGATACAATCTCCATATCACTGTGTGGATGTGCCCCAAAACCGCGACCTGGTGCGATAACATCATCATTAGCTACCCGCATCGGTCCAAACGCTGTATTGTCGGAATCCTGATATTCACCAAAGGAAAAACTGTGACTGCCGCGCAGCCAGCCCCTGTCAAAGCTGGAACGTGCTTCGGATGGAATGACCTTAATCATATCGTGCAACCTCCTCAGATCTATTATTGTACATGTTGTATCTCTCTTATTTTTTCTTAGCAGCATACTTATTCTCATTATACCAAATTTAAAATGATTTCGTCCAAAACAAAAAGCTCTTTACCCGTCAGTTTGATCGGCAATCCACATTACCTCATCAAACTGGCAAGCAAAGAGCTGGTTGCAGAAATCATGCGGCGCTCTAAAGCTTTTCTTATATTTACCTTTATACTGCGCTCATGAATATGTTATGCCGATTCCCAATAATCAAATCAAGCACTGACATTCTGACGTGTGCTTCCTTTTCTGTTAAATAGATAATCCAGCGCGAGGAAGCGGCTTCCGGTCAGAAGAAGAGTCAGCGAACCTGCCATCAAGAGATAATCCAATTCTGTTCCGCTCAAGAAGGGCTGACCTGCCTTGGCTGTGAACAGTGCACCTACCATAACAGCGATGAACAAAGCTGCAAAGACACGAGTACCCAAACCAAGAATCATCGCTGCACCGCCTGCCAGCTCAATGATGGCAACAACCGAAGCCATAAAGCCCGGAATACCTATACTTTCGAAGAAACCAACGGTTCCGCTAATCCCCCCCTCAAATTTGCTCCATCCATGTAATACAAAGATGAAACCAATCATAATCCTTGAGAAAAAGAGACCAATTTCAACGTTTTTATTATTCATTATTCATCTCCTCATTTCATTCATTTTTTGTTCATTATGACTTTGTTCCAAAGCTGTCTTCTATCCAATTGACCACACAAACAGAATGGACAACAACAGGAACACCGCTGCCGAGACCAGAATGGCATAACGCGGTAACCGCAGCGCAACGTCCAGTTCAGGGTCCAGCAAACGGGAAATACGCACATTAACCGACGTATCGGCAAACGAGGATTGAATTGTTGGCGCTCTGCCTTCACCTGATGGTGAACATGTCCGAAGAAGTTTTAACAGCGCACTGCCAATACCGGCAGCGTTACCTGTACGTTCAATGGCTTCGTTATCCGCTAAAATCTCTCTCACGGTTCGATATTGCTGTGACGTATGTTTCAGCACAGGAATATACGGCATCACAGCAGCAAACACGGAGAGCATTGTCGTTTTGAGCGGGTCCCGATGCCGCAGGTGGTGAACCTCATGGTAGATGACCGCTCTCTCTTCATCGGGATCCAGCATGCTGAGCAGTCCTGTGGATAACACGATGCACGGCTGCCACAGCCCAATTGTAAACGCTGCTGGAGAAGGCTTGTCCACAACGAGAAACCGAGGTTTCTTGAGGTGCCGGTATCTTGCACTCAGCTCCGCTGACCACGTTCGAATCTCCATCGAGCGGAGCTTGGTCAATGCTGCCCGAGTCTGAATAATTCGTACAGACAGCATCCAGCTTGTACCCACGAAAGTCAGCACCACCAGCAGCATTAAGAAATGCCCTACAGACATCCAGCCCAACTGGCTCATCCAGTGATTGCACAGCCATAACAGATTCAGCCGGATATCCCATCCATATATTTTGTACATCGCATACATGAACATCTGCACGAGCACAAGTACCGGAATACCAAACCCGACGGTGAACAAAATCTTGGAACGGGTCTTCCACATATTAATCGTTATCCTTTTTCCACTGCTTAATCTTCATTTCGAGTCGTTCAATTAAGCCTTCATCCGCTTCATCCAGCGCGTCCAGCATATGGTTCAATGCCAGCGACCCGAATTCATCCACCAATTCCTGTGACAATTCCTTGGATTGATCGTTCATAAACGCCTCCCTGCTCTGTACCGGTTTATACAGCGATGTGCGGCCTTTCTGTGTTTTACTGAGCAATCCCTTATCCACCAAACGATTCATCACAGTCATAACCGTATTGAAATTTACATCCTTTTCCTGCTCCAATGCAGTCTGTACTTCACGGATGCTGCTTCCGGGGCGAGCCCACAGAATGTCCATAATTCTGGCCTCCAACGGACCGAAGAATCGGTTCAGTCCACGCTCTCCCACTTTGAAATTAAGTATTCTCATCATCTGACACCCCTCACACTACCCATTGTAGTGCCCACGAAGGAGAAGTCAACCTCTATGTCAGGTATTTTATGTAAATGATTTGTAAATTTGTTTTCCATTTGCGTATCAAATGACATAAGGAAACCGGGCTATTCTGCATAACTGCAGTCCTGCCCGGTGTTCATAATATACATTAATACGTACCTTTACGAAGTCATTGAAAAGAATAGCACTCCCTTCGTATTAAATGCAGGACTATACACCTTCGCCCGTCATTTCGTTTATTTTGGCATATGCCCGGAGATATCTATGCCCAAGCCATGAGCCAATCGAGCACCCAACTGTCCGTCCGCCCGGAAGAAATGGCATAAGGCTCGCATCTGAATATCTACCGGTACGGCTTTGAGATCATTCGTCAAATTATCCAACAGGTTGTGCTGCTCAGCAGGCGTGAACGAACGGAACAATTCCCCGGCTTGTGTGTAATCATCTGTTTTCTCAATTTTCTCTCTCGTGACATGCCCCTGCAGTGGAACCTGAATTTCACGGTAAGCCGGATCTTCTTGCGGGCTGCTGCTCGAACTGTTAGGTTCATAGTTTACAGGAGACAGATCTTGGTTCACATTCATGAGCCCATCACGCTGATGATTGCGCACAGGTGCATAAGGGCAGTTCACCGGAATCTGCAGATAGTTAGGTCCGAGTCGGTGCCGCTGTGTATCCGGGTAAGAGAACAAACGACCCTGCAGCAGCTTATCCTCAGATGGTTCAATTCCCCGTACAACCGCGCTCGGTGAGAATGCTGCCTGCTCCACTTCTGCAAAGAAATTCTGCGGATTACGGTTCAATGTCATCGTCCCCACCGTTTGGAAGGGAAGAACATCTTCCGGCCATGTTTTGGTCGGGTCGAGTGGATCAAAAGAGAAATCATCCATCTGTTCCGGCTTCAGCAGCTGCACCTGCAGCTTCCACTGCGGGAAATCACCGTTTTTGATATGTTCGTGCAGATCACGTGTTGCATGGTTGAAATCCTGTCCCTGAACTTCAGCAGCTTCCTGACGTGAGAAAGCGCGAACCCCTTGAACCGATTCCCATTTGTATTTTACATAGTGCACTTCGCCCTCGGCATTGATCCATTTGAATGCGTGTACACCGAAACCATCCATCTCCCGGTAACTCGCGGGCGTTCCCAGATCTGAGAACAGCCATGTCATCATATGCGTTGATTCCGGGGAGAGCGTCATGAAGTCCCAATAACGAGCCGGGTCCTGAATGTTAGTATCTGGAGCAGGCTTCAGGGAATGTACCATATCCGGGAATTTAATCGCATCGCGAATAAAGAAGACCGGCAGGTGATTGCCGACAATATCATAGTTGCCTTCACGTGTATAAAATTTAACAGCAAATCCCCGCGGGTCACGAGCAGTTTCGGGAGAACCCGTACCATGAATAACGGTTGAGAACCGTACAAGCACATCGGTTTCAGTGCCCGGTTCTTGCAGAAAATCCGCTGTTGTGTACGCCGTCATGCTCTGCTCCAGCTTGAATATCCCATGTGCCCCTGCACCTCTCGCATGTACAACTCGTTCAGGAATACGCTCTCGGTCAAAATGGGCGATCTTCTCAATCAGATGGTAGTCCTCCAGCAGGGTAGGCCCTCTTCTTCCTGCAGTCCGTGAATTCTGGTTATCTCCTACGGGAGCTCCCTGGTTGGTTGTCAAACGATCTGTCATCATGTCGTCCTCCTCTAGAATGGGTATCATGTCTGCTGTATCTATCTAATTCCAATCATATTCGTCGTTTGCCGAAATATACATTTAGACTTGATCTAACTGTTAAAATGATTCTAACATGTCCCATCCCTTCGCTGCATGAGGTTCACATGAGATTAGGATGAGGTTAATATACCTAAAATGAATGATATATGAAGGATGCGAAACACGTTTCATATGACACCGGAAATCACAAAAAAAGCGCAGACCGCTTCATAACGGTCTACGCCATATTTCATCCTGAATGGGCATAATCAGCATCACCATGGTGAATGCTCCTCAATTGTTTTTTACCGTTTACAGTCATGTACCTAGATCATTAGCCCTGTAAGATCCTCATACCCCATACGTGTTAATAACTCATTGCCATTCAGCTCCAGCACGTTCTTCCTACTTGTATCGAACTGCATCTCAAGTACGGACTTCAGCACTTCGGCCACATATCTGGGCTGGTTAAAATTCACAGCATGTGTTACATCCTCTTTTTTCATCCGTAATCCTTCATTCAAAGGACTGCCGGAAATCGGTGTATCCCGGGTTCCAAATACAATGATATATCTCATGTCCTTCTTTTCCGTAATGAACGTCAGTTTGGACCTGCAGTAAACGTCTCTGACCGTTCTATAGCTCCACCAATAGGTGCTTCCATTGACCACTATTTTTCGCATAAAATTAATCCGCCAACCGGTAGCCTACGCCTCTTACCGTTACGATATACTGAGGGGACGAAGCATTATCGCCCAATTTTTTGCGCAAGCTTTTGATATGAACATCCACCACATTGCTGCCGCCTGTAAAATCCGTCTCCCAGATATCACTCAGCATCTCTTCACGCGAGATAACTGCACCTTTGGCATCAATCAGCTTAAGCAGCAGATCATACTCCGTCTTGGTCAGGTGAATTCGATCCTGATCACGCTGTACACTCATGCGTTCCCGATCCAGCACCAAGTCTTTGAATCCGATTCGCTGTCCTTCTTCAGGTAAAAAAGCCCGCTTGGGCATTACCGGGCTGCTGCCGATCATGCGCTGTACCCGGTAAAGCGCCTCCTGCGGGCGCGCAGGCCACACCAGCAGCTCCTCCTGAAGCATCGGTCCGCTTGCACTGCCAATCATTTTCTCTCCCACCAGGTAGAGACAAGGGGTCGTGTGCTCGGCCTCGCGGTTCAACCGACTGTGGATTCCCGTAAACGCATCGATCGTTCCCGCAACCGAGAGATCATAGATCAGCAGATCAAAAACAAGGCGCTCATGGAGATCCGGTTCCCAGCGATGAAACACAAGTACGTCAAAACAGCTATCTGTCAAAGCCTTTACCAGTTCATGCACTTGTCCCGGCATCGGGCTGATCAGAATGACACGTCTCGTAATCGGGCAGTTATCCACCAGAGGCGGTTCAGTCATGGAGTCTGCCAGAGCAGGTTTAACCCGAAGAGGTAAACGCCGCCCTGACCATTTCACTTTTACTTGATCCGTTTGTTTTTGCATTCCCCGCAGACACCTCCAAATACCACATGTGCATGATCAATTGCATAACCCGTTTCTGCTGCTACCTGCTTCATCCACTGTGGAGGGACTTCTGTCATCACCTCATCCACTTTGCCGCATACCTCACACATAATGTGCTGGTGATCATCCATTCTCGCATCATATCGACTCGCTGTTTCACCGAGCTTAAGCTCCCGAATCAGCTCTTTGTCTGTTAAGTACCGAAGAGAATTATATACGGTGCCGTATGCCAGGTTATATCCCTGTTCTACCAGCCGATTCATGACTTCGGCAGCTGTCGGGTGATCTTCTGAATTACGTACGACATCATATACCGCTTGCCGTTGGATCGTTAAATTTAAAGTTTTCACAACCAGGTCTCCTTTTTATACTGCTCATCATGGCTATATTTTGTTTCGAACGCTATTGTTCGCTTCAGCTTTTTATAAACTTCAAATTAATTTTGATTTAGATTAAGTATAAATCTTAATGTATATCGAAGTCAATATTGCTTCATCTTCACTGGCCTTGGAACTTTATAGCGAATTAGAACCAAACCCTTCAAGCATTTGGGATTATATGGTTCGCTGCCGCACCGTTTTTCAGATAAAATAGAGGGATGTGCGTAAAAGGGGGGATGCTGGTTGTTAAGCACTTTTTTTGTTAATCTCTGTGTGATAATCACCTTTTTGTACCTGTCAGGGATTATCGCCAAATTCTACAGCATTCGCCTGCCTTTTCCTTCGCTGCGCGTTCAGGTCATCGGCGGCTTGTTATTCGGTTTATACGGTACAGTGCTTATGAATTATTCTTTTCATATAAATGAAACAACCATCGTGGATTTGCGGCATCTTGCTGTTGTGACTGCAGCTGTATATCTTGGCGGGATGGCTTCGGTCATTTCCGGTATCATCATTGCCATTCTTCGGATCCTGATGTTCGGTATAACCTCTTCTGCAATTGATGCAGCATTCATCATGACACTGCTCGGACTGACAGGAGTATACTTTGCCTATGCTTCATGGTCCAGATTAACCAAGATCATTACCATGAATCTGCTCGGCATGACCATGATATTTGTTGTGCTGCTGATGAACACGACCAGCTTGAGTACTCTGATGAAAGTTTATCCAATACAGATGACCATCGCATTTGCCGGAGGTATTTTCATTTATTTTATTGCCGAATTTATTAATCGATCGAATGAGATGCTGTTTCTGCTTGAGCGGCGTGCTTCTACCGACCATCTGACGGATTTGAGTAATCGGCGGCAGTTTGAGCATTCGCTGCGGTCCGAGCTTCAGCATGCAAGGCAGTACCATCAGAAGCTGTCCCTGCTTGTCATTGATATTGACCGTTTCAAGAAAGTAAACGATACATACGGGCACTCTGCTGGTGATGCTGTACTGAAACAGCTTGGACAACTGCTCGTTACCCACGCACGCTCCACCGATCTTGTCTCCCGTAACGGAGGGGAGGAATTCGCGATTCTGCTGCTCGATTGCGGTTACCATCAATCCATGGCCATTGCGGAATCGGTACGGAAAGCCGTCGCCCGATTTTTATTCGCCCTGCCTGACGGTCAGACGGTAAAGCTGACCATCTCTATTGGTGTAGCCGTATACCCTGATCATTGTGATGACCTTGATGACAGTGATCTTTTTGATCAGGCTGACCGTGCATTGTACGAAGCAAAAAATACGGGACGGAATAAAGTATGCTCTCTGCCGCCGCGCAACATCACGGTTGTTGATAACGAACTTTTCTGAGAAAGCTCGAATCATAAAAGGGATGTCCCGTCTGCCTCCATATCAGGCAGATGCTGGACATCCCTTTTTAAACTTTGAACAGATACGGTTATCTATCACCTAATCATGCAGAAGAAGTATCAGGCAAGAATGCGTTCAATCTCTTCAATAACAGCAGCATCCAGTTTAACTCCCGAAGCTGCAGCATTTTCTTTGACCTGTTCCGGGCGGCTTGCACCGACCAATGCACTGGAGACATTACGCTGCCGAAGAATCCAAGCCAAGGCCAGCTGACCCACTTTTAGATTGAGTTTGTCTGCCACTTCAGTGAGCTGTCTTACTTTGCCGATGCGGTCTGCGTTGATTTTGCCTTCATCCCAGCCGAGTTTGGCAGCCCGGCTGTTCTCCGGGATATCCGAAACAGATGTATACTTACCTGTCAGCAGACCTTGAGCAAGCGGAGAATAGACCACTTGTCCGATCCCTTTACGTTCACCCAAAGGGATAATTTCATGTTCAATGTATCGGTCAAACATATTATAGACCGGCTGATTCACAACAATGCGATCCAGCAGCAGGCGATCCGCTGTACCGAGTGCGTCTTCCATCTGAGCCGCTGTCCACTGGCTGACACCCACGTACAGCACTTTACCATGACGCACCAGATCGTCCAGTGCACGAAGGGTCTCCTCGATCGGCGTCTCCTGATGATAACGATGGCAATAGTAAATATCGATGTAATCGGTGCCAAGGCGAGTCAAGCTGGCTTCACACTGCTCCATAATATGTTTGCGGGATAACCCATGGTCGTTAGGGCCATCACCCATTTTATTAAAAACTTTGGTTGCGAGCACATAAGAATTCCGTGAGTACGCTTTCAATGTTTGACCCAGCAGTACTTCGGCAGCTCCCCGCTCATAGGCGTTGGCTGTATCAAAAAAGTTAATACCTTCATCAAATGCCGTTTCAATTGATTTCACTGCATTTTCACGTTCCACGTATCCTCCGTACGTCAACCAGCTCCCTAGGCTGATCTCACTTACTTTCAGTCCGCTTCCACCCAACCTGCGATAATCCATGAATGCATGTCCTCCTCAGAATGTAGAAATGATGAAGTTCCACATCCTATTGTAACCTAACCTAAGCGAATGAAGAAACTTTAAGTGTACAAGCAGGAGGAACAGGCAAAAAAACACCCTGAAGTGATGTGCTTAGGGTGTGTCTGACAATACTGGGGGAACCCATTTTGCCGTATTTTCGTTCCCAGTCGGGAGTCTACTGCAGACGTACCGAGGCACGTGAAAGGAACGCGACGCAGCCCCTTTAATAAGGACGGTTATTACGGCAAAATAATGCTTAGTGCATTTAACAGCTCGGTCTGTCTTACCGGCTTCGTCAGCACAGCATCAAAGACCTCCGTCTGATGAATGTCCATATGCATTCCATACGGAACGAGCACAATGACGGGCAAATTCTCGATGTGCTGCTTCAGTGCAACGACGAAATCGGCGGTAATGCCCTCCTGCAATCCCATATCAACAACAGCCACGTCCGGCCTGAAGCCTTCCTTGATCCATTCACAAGCGACTGCGGAACCGGAAGTCATGTGCACATCCATCTCCCATCTACGCATTAAAGAGGATACCCCCTGCAGGATGTCAGGATCTTTAGCGAGCAGCACTTTTTTCGCTTTCAGACGCTGCTGTACACTTGTAATTTGAGGCAGATCCCAGTATCTCCGTAAGGGCAGTGAAATTTCAAATTCTGTCTCGTTCCCATGCATGCTGTTTACCTGAATGCGGCCATGCATCAGAATCGCCAGGTTCTGACTGACCGCCAGACCCAGATTGCTTCCAATCAGCTTCTCGGTGCTGATCATCTCCGATTTGACGGAAGAGGTTCGCAAGCGGTTATCGGATAACATCTGTCCCGAATATTTAACTCGAAGCAGGAGGAGTCCCGTCTCTTCCGTTTCCTCTCCCTTCATCTCTGCTGTCACCAGCACTGCACCTTCCCGGGTAGAATCCATGGCATACTGCATAAGATGCCCAAGCAGCTGGCCAAGCTTAACCTCGTCACCGATGAAAACCTGCGATACATTCAGATCAAGATTTAAACCAAGCTCAATATTTTTGCTCGCTGCTGCACCAGCATAGAGGTAAACCGTGTTCTCGATGGTGCTGACCAGATCGAAGGGGTCATCATGAATCACTGTTTTTCCAGCCTCATTAATATTAAAGTTCATCATATTGTTAAGCAGCGATAGCAAAATATTGCCGCTTGTTTCAATCATATTTATATACTCGACCTGCTCGTCCGACATATCGGGTGTTCGCATCAGGTCCGTCAATCCCAAAATGCCGTTCAGCGGATTACGGATCTCATGGCTCATCAGCTTGAGCATCTGTGTCTTGGTCATTGCTTCCGACTCGGCACGTTCCTTCTCGGCCTGAAGTTTTTCCTGGAGCTGTTCCGAATCACTGAGCTTCTGCTCCTGAACATGCAGTGCACGCTCCAGGTCAACAACATATCCCAGGAACACAGCCATCGCTTCCAGTGTCTTCATGTCCGTCTCACTGACCACATAACCCGGATTATCCATTAGACAGATCGTCCCAAACGCTTCACCTGTTCTTCGCATAATGGGTACACCTAAAAAGAATCGGTTTCCTAATTCATTCGTGACATTCATAGAGCTTGTCATCGAATGCTCGCAGGTATCCGAAATCGTCGTGATGATGTTACCTTTGTCTTTCAAGACCAGGCTGCAGTAAGATTCCTCGAACGGAAGTGCAGTACCTTTGACAATTAGTTCTTCTTTGCGGTTGAAGGCTTCCAGAATGACATTAGTCACTCCGTCATTCGTGGCTACGAAGATGGTATTCACTCTTAATATGCCACTTAATACGTCCACAATATGGGCCGCTGCTTCTTCGATATTTTCATAGAAGCCTTGGTTGATGCCTTCTACCGTCCCCATGATCCAACCCCTCTTTGTTTATCTTGGTGCTATATTAAATTCACCGATCAGAATTTTAAATTACATGCAGAACTCTGCTAGGAAATCCGAATGATTGTCACAAACTATACTTATATGTTTAACACCACAGAAGTATAAGAGAATCATACTGGGATCTGTAACCTTTTTCCTCGCCAAACAAATCTGTAAGAATGCTTCATTCTACGACTTCTGACTTGGAAGTATATACTTGCAGGATAAATAGAAATTATACGCTCCCGCTTGAAATTTGGAAACCTCAATCCCGCGCCAAATCACGGAAATTGCTCTCATCCCCTAAGGGAGTGTGATCATAATCACACCCAAAAACCCACATATAGTTTATAAATGGATAATACCAATCAACATGTAGTATATAACTTATATATTATCAAAATTATAATCTATTATTAAAATCATTTAGGAGGCACGTTACATGACTATGCTTGAGTATGCCGCACCACCGGCAGCCGATCTGTTATCTGACCTGGGAAGACGTATTATTGGCGCAGAAGACGCTGATACGCTGAGAGAGAACGCGAATCTGAATGGGGATTCGTTCAGCGGCAAGATGAGCAGGCTTGGATCAGAGACTGCCAAATGGCATGCTATGCGTCATGTACTGCCTGCAGCACTCGCAGAAGCTGTTGAGAGCGGAGACTTGTATGTGCACGATCTGGATCAGTATGCCCTTGGAACGACCAACTGCATCTTCATTCCATTTGATCGGCTGCTGGCTTCCGGCTTCAATACCGGGAATGGGTCTGTTCGCACCCCCCAGACGATTATGTCTGCGATGGCACTGGTCGCGATCATCTTCCAATCCCAGCAAAATAGTCAGTACGGCGGCGTTTCTGCCAACAAAATAGACTGGGATCTCGCGCCTTATGTACGTCGCTCATTCATAAAGCATTTCCGCAAAGGACAGCGCCTCTTCGACGAGCATACCGTACTAATGGACGAGCACCTTCATCTGGGTAGTGCCGAAGCGAAGCAGCAGTGTCCGCGTGCATTTGCATTCGCATATGAAGAGACAGAGCTGGAGACTGGACAGGCGGCCGAATCACTTATACATAATTTGAATACGATGAGCAGCCGGGCAGGTGGGCAAATTCCTTTTACCTCATTGAATTACGGAATGTGCACCTCAGCAGAGGGACGTCTCGTGTCTCGTTCCCTGCTGGAAGCAACCATTCGCGGCCTTGGGCATGGGGAAACACCTGTATTTCCACAGCATATTTTCCAGTGCAAGCAGGGCGTTAACCAGTCTAAGGACGATCCGAACTATGATTTATTCCGCCTCGCGGTGACCTGTTCTTCACGGCGTATGTATCCTAACTTTGTCAATGTGGATGCCTCGTTTAATTTGCCCTATTACCACCCGGAAGACCCGGATACGATCATTGCGACTATGGGCTGCCGCACGCGTACCCTTGCGGACCGGTTTGGCCGGAATCGGCAGAGCGGTAAAGGAAACCTGTCCTTCAACACGGTTAATCTGGTCAAATTGGGGATTCGATTCGGTATCTGCCGGGGAAACCGGGCTGTCGCGGATCGGGAGGGTTTCTATGCGGCTCTGGATAAAATCATGCACAATGCCGTGGACGGCCTGCTGCACCGGTATGCCATACAGAAAAAACAGCCTGCCAAATCATCAGACTTCATGATGCGTGAAGGCGTATGGGAAGGCGGCGAGAAGCTGGAACCGGATGAACCGGTTGCCGATCTGTTAAAGCACGGAACCTTGTCGCTTGGATTTATCGGACTGGCCGAATGTATGACCGCTATGTATGGACGCCATCACGGACAGGATATGCATGTACATCGTGAAGCGCTGCATGTCATCCGCACGATGAGAGAATTCTGTGATCGCATGAGTGAGCAGCATAACTTGAACGTTACACTGTTTGCGACACCTGCAGAAGGTCTATCCGGTAAATTCACCAAATTAGACCGTGCTCGTTATGGCCCCATCTCCGGTGTAAATGAACGTGAATATTATACGAACTCATTCCACATCCCGGTTTATCATCATCTTCCTGCCTATCGTAAGATCGAGCTGGAAGCGCCTTTTCACGCCCTGTGTAATGCCGGAGCCATCTCTTATGTTGAGCTTGACGGCAATGTGCGGGCCAACACGGCGGCTTTTATGCGCATTGTGCAGTACGCACTGGCACAGGATATCGGGTACTTCTCGATTAATCATCCGATCGATCGCTGCCCGGAATGCGGGTATGAGGGGGTTATCGGTGATCGCTGTCCGGAATGCGAGGTGCACGAAAATGATGTGCATTTTCAACGCCTGCGCCGCGTAACCGGCTATCTGACAGGAGATTATAAAGTCCGCTTCAATGCTGCGAAGCAGGCTGAGGTACGCGATCGAGTGAAACACCGATGAACCTGTTTGGTTACATTCCCGAATCGGTCAATGAAGGAACGGGTCTGCGTGCCGTGCTGTTTATCAGCGGATGCCGTCACGCATGCCCTGGCTGCTTCAGCCCTGATTCATGGAGCTTCAGAGCAGGGGAACCCTTCACCGAAGAGCGGCAGCAGCAGATTTTGCAGGAGGTCACACACCACCCATTGCTGGACGGTGTGACGTTATGCGGAGGTGACCCTTTTTTCTCGGCAGCAGGATGTGTCCGGTGGGTGCGCCAGTTCCGGAATGCACGGCCTGATCTGACGGTGTGGGCCTACACAGGATTTGAATATGAGGAGCTCGTCACCGACCCGGAGAGAGCAGCGCTTGCGCAGCTGTGCGATGTGATTATAGATGGACGTTACATTGCAGCTGAGCGTGATGTATCCCTGCCCTTCCGCGGCAGCCGTAATCAGCGTTTGATTGATGTGCGTGCCACGCAGAATTCGGGAAACATCGTTACCCTGCAGATCGATGCAGGGTAACGATGTTTTTCTATGCTGACACAACAAAACGAGCAGTGTTACACCTGAAATCTTTGAATAACTTGATTCAGTTCGTGAGCCAGGCTTCTCAGCTCATGGGATAGACTGGACACTTCCTGCATTAAGGCCAGCTGCTCTTCAGAAGAAGCACGAGCTTTGTTTGCATTGTCAGATGAGTCAGAAGCTGCAGTACCGAGCTGAGACAGAGCGGCAGCAATCTGATCACTGCTGGCTGACATCTGCTCTGAGGCGGCAGATACTTCATAGATCTGTTCCGACACCTTTTGTATCGCTCCAACGATCTGACGGAAGGCCCCGGCGGTGATTTCAGACGTCTCTGCACCCTTTTTAGCTGCGTTCACAGACTCTTCAATGGAGCCTACGGCCCTCTCTGTATAATTAAATATGCCTTTCAGGATTTGGTCGATCTGATCGGAGGATTCTTTGGAGCGGGTAGACAGCTTCTGAATCTCCTGAGCCACTACAGCAAATCCCCTGCCGGATTCCCCCGCTCTAGCGGCTTCAATAGAAGCATTGAGAGCAAGAAGGTTCGTTTGATCCGCGATATCCCGAATCATAGACATGATTCCGCCAATGTTACTATTCTGCTGCTGCAGCTCATGAAGAACCGTAACCGTCCCGGTCATGTTATGTTCAATTCGCTGCATCTGATCGACCATGGTTGTAATATCTGCTTCGCCCGTGGTTGCCCGATCCGTCGTATCCGCAGCCAATGCGGCTGCTGTCTGGGTTGATTCAGCAATACGCCGGATACCCGTCACCATCTCGCTGATGGATTCCTGGCATTCATATGTGGATTGACGCTGCCGTTCTGCCCTGGAGGATACCTGCAGCATTGATTCGGTGATCTCCTGTGAAGCTTCCGTTGTTCGCTCCGCGCTTAACTGCAGATCAGATGCGGAACGGGTCACGTTTGAGGAGGTTGACTGAATTCCTGTAATCAGCTGCTGCAGCGCTGCGAGCATATGATTAAATGCTTTTGCAGACTGTCCGATTTCATTGTTATTGCGCACCGTCAGGCTTACCGTCAGATTGCCTTCCGCAGCCAGATTGGATACAACCGCCAGATTTTGTAACGGACGAAGGACAATACGCAGCAGAATAATCAGCAGAACGATCAGCACCGCTGCTGCCAGCAGTCCCCCGCCCAAACTGTATAAAAACATCCACATCCGATCCTGCTTTACTTTGGCGGCGTCCAAATCCAGACCAAATATAGCTGCCGCTTGCCCACGGTCATCCTTAATCGTGCTTAGATAGGTCACCCAAGTTCCTGCGCTATCAGTATAAGGTTCAGTAAAAGCTGTCCCCTGCTGCAGAACAAGTTTATATGTATCTTGAACTAAAGCCGGAATTTCATATTCGACGCCGGGTACCATACCCAGATCAATCAGGGCCTGATTGACCTGTACTCCGGTCAAAATCTGTTTCCCATCACGTTCAATAATATCCGATTTAAAGATATAAGCGTTCGCAATGGATGCAGCACCCGTCATGGCATCCAGCTGTTCTTTCAGGGACGTAAGTTCAGGTGAGGATGGTTGATCAGAGGTTTCCAGCTGCTTCTTGGCTGTCTCTACTTGGTGATAGTTAACTTGGAGCTGGCCGGACAAGGCCTTACCGACCTGGTTAATCTCTTCATAGTAGGCCTGCTCGCTCTGCTTAAAATTGATAAAACTCATCGTAAGGATCAGAGCAAACAGGATGAAGGCAATTAGAACAGAACTTGTAAAAACTAAACTTCGATTGCGAAAATAGTGTAACATTGGAGTTTCCTCTTTTCCTTGGCTTTTCCAGCTTACATATCCGTCCTGATAAAGAATGCGCCTGAGATTGGCTTTTCTTCACCTTTGCAAGCAGTTAATGATATGACACTATATAGTATTTATCGTTATATAATTTCTGTTTTTGAATGGGAACCTTAGAAAAAACGCAAAAAGGGCCAACCAGCAAAGCTGGCAGCCCCATATTACAGAGAGGATACAATAGAAAGTCGGCGACCTTCTGCTAATCGTAAGCTCTCTTTTATATGTTCTATAACTAACGAATCTCGAAATGACGAATGCGTACACCCGCAGTCAGTACCAGATAAACATCCTGCAATCCCGCTGCTCCTGTCAGTTCAGCTTTAACCGACTGCCACTGCTGCGCACCGCCCCGTGCCAGTTCCAAACGACCAGCAATTGCGCCATCAGGTGCACCTAATCTCACTTCCAGCACACCATCTTCCTGTTCTGCAGATACGCGTGCTTCAAGAACAGTCATCCCGCTTCCAAGATCAGCATCCTTAAAGGCAATCCACCCCCGCTCTCCGATAACACGGACTGCTGTTCCGCCTTCTTTGCACTCATCCAGTTCCACACCCTGATACGCATCATAGTTCTCGGCGCGTGTACTCACACTTAGATTACGTGCAGGAATAGTCTCTCCCACTACCTTCAGATCTGCAACTAACTGCACATCCGATGAAGACTTGGCTGCCATGATGGAATAAATGCCTTCCTCCACTACGTACCGGTCACGCGTGACATCCCAGATTGCCAGTTCCTGAACAGGCAGCTCAAAATGAACCGTTACTGTCGCTCCTGCTTTAATATGAAGGCGGCGGAAAGCTTTCAGCGTTTTGAGCGGACGTTTAACTCTTGACTTGCCTGCACGTACATACAGCTGCACCACCTCGTCACTGTCGATTGAGCCGGTATTGGTCACATCCACACGGATCGTCACTTGGTCATCTTGGCCCGCTTGTAAAGGACTAACCTCCAGATTGCTGTATTTAAATGATGCATATGTCAGCCCGTGTCCGAACGGATATAACACACTGCCTTCAAAATATTGATACGTCCGTCCAGATTGAATGATATCGTAATCGCGAATATCGGGCAGCTGATCTTCCGATTGTACCCAAGTCATGTTCAAACGGCCCGCAGGAGCATAATCCCCGTACAGCACGTCAGCGACTGCGCTGCCCAGTTCCTGTCCGGCATGTGACGTGTACAGGATCGCTGGAATATTCTCCTGAACCCAGTTACAGGTAAATGGATAACTTCCCACGATGACCACTACCGTATTCGGGTTAGCCTCATATACGGCCTGCACCAGCCGCTGCTGTGATTCGGCCAGATCCAGACCCGGACGATCCACTTCTTCTTTGCCGTTGACGAGTGGGTTGTTACCAACAAATACAATGGCTGTCTCGGCTTCTTTGGCAGCAGTAACGGCTTCTTCTATTCCGCTGATTACTACATTTTGCTGAAATGTCTCGGCATCACCAAATTTCTTCAGCTCTTCAGACACCTTGAGCGCATCATGCCCTTCAGCCGGCACGGTCACCACTTTGCCATTCCAAGTTGTCAATCCTACACTGCCGTCAGGCTGCGGAAGCAGGTGAAATACTTCTTTGACAAACCAGCCATACACCTCATTAGCTGACGCAGTGACGGACTCTTCATCCGTGGTCAGGTATTTGCCATTACTTTCGGCCTGCAGCGTGTAACTGCCAAAACCCCAGTCCGTCACTCGGAACGTCTCGGCTTCTTCCGAAGCTTTGACTGCCATCACAGGTGAGTTCTCGGTCCGGACAAGTCCCAGCTTCTTACCGCTTGCTTTAGAAGTCAGCGTGATGCGGTCATCACCATCCTGGAAGGTTACGTTATCGCTGCCTACTTTGCTGCGAATGGCTTCCAGAGGTGTCACATGGTAAGGCAGCGTTCCTGCATACCAGTCCCGATAGACTGTTCCGCCGAGCTGACCAATGACAGCCACTTTACCTGCTTGGGTTTTGTCCAGGGGCAGGATGCTTTTATCATTTTTAAGCAGGACCATTTGTTCTCTCGCCGCCCGAAGAGACAATGCCTTGGCCTTCTCTGTCATCATAGATTCCTCGCCGATTGCAGCATACGGGTTGCCTTCTTCGGGATCAAACTCACCGAGACGGAAACGTACACGGAAAGTGTTGAACAAGGCTTTATCAATATCCTCCATGCTGAGCAGCCCCTGCTCCAGCCCTTCACGCAGCGCTTGCTTGGACAGTTCGGCATCATCGGTGATGCTGTCAATCCCTGCTTTGACTGACTCCACCGTACCTGGTGTGTGGGAATCGTAGTAGTGATGGTCATTTTTGATGCCCATCACGTCACCCGCATCGCTGACGATAAAACCATCCATGCCCCATTCACCTTTGACAATCTCGTTCACATAGGGATGCAGCAGAGCTGGCGTTCCATTGATAGAGTTGTACGCAGTCATCATTGACTGTGCTCCGCCCTGCTTGAACGGCTTTTCAAATGCTTTCAAATAATATTCGCGCATATTGCGCGGATCGATACTGGATGAGCCGCTGCCGCGATCCACCTCGTTGTTGTTGCCTAGAAAGTGTTTGAGGGTAGCCACCGCTTTATAGTATTGGGGGTGATCACCCTGGATGCCCTTTACCAATGCGGTTGTCAGCTCTGCTGTCAGCTCCGGGTCCTCACCATACGCTTCCTCATTCCGACCCCAGCGCGGATCACGTTCCATATCCACCGTTGGTGCCCACAGGGTAAGACCATTGACGGCAGGATTACGCTTATAGAATACACGTGCTTCATCTCCGATGACGGAGCCGATTTGTTTCATCAAATCTGTATCCCACGTACATGCCAGCCCAACAGGCTGTGGGAAGGATGTCGCTTCACCAAGCCATGCCAGTCCGTGCGCAGCTTCCGTTCCGTGTTTGTAAGCCGCCACACCCAAGCGCTCAACGGCTGGCTGGTACTGGAGCATGGATTCGATTTTTTCTTCATCTGTCAACCGGGATACGAGGTCCTTTACCCGATCGTTAAGCGGAAGTGCAGTATCTTGAAACGGGTATTTCGTTTGATGAGTTGTCATATCCAATCTCCTTCAATAAATGAAATTATAATTATAATGATAGCGAATACAATTTTAAAATAAATTATGCATTAGTTCAGATGCATTATACTGCTAAATTGACTAAAAACCCTTTGTCATACATGCATTCTTCTAAGAATAGGATGTTCATTATATTTTTCTAAAACGATTTCGATATTCCTACTATAAAACATATGAAGTCAAAAATACAGGGGCCGATTCATGAAAATGTGAAGCTTCCACTCTTAAATTATAGGTGTACTCGTTTTTTTCTGGCATACTCTGGCAATCCTGATTAGAAGTACTGGAATATATGAACCCAGGCATCCCGCAATAGGGTCTGATCCAGATCGAGGAGGAAGAAAATAAATGAGTGAACACGAGCAGTTAAAAACAAATTTGCCGCCGATCCCGGAATCTTTATGGCGAGCCGCGAATACATTCAATACCTATCCGAAGCTGGCAGAGGACACTTCAGCCGACGTAGCCATTATTGGTGCCGGGATCGCAGGCATTACAACGGCCTATCTGCTTGCACAGTCTGGTCTGAGTGTTGTGCTGCTTGAAGCAGGCAAGGTGCTGGATGGTACAACCGGCCATACGACTGCTAAAGTATCTGCACAGCATGGGGTGATCTTTGACGAAATCATGCATCATTTCGGGCAGGAGCAGGCACAGATGTACTATGAAGGGAATGCGAGTGCAGCGAGCTGGATGCGCAGTTTAGTCAAGGAAAAGCACATCAACTGCCAGTGGTCCGATGAGGATGCCTATGTCTATATTCAATCCGAAGACAATATTAAAAAGCTCGAGATTGAGCTGACTGCTTACGGCAAATTGAACATCCCCGGTGAATGGGTAGATCCACTGCCAATCCCTGTCCCATCCAGAGCAGGTATTCGTATGCCCGGGCAAGCACGGTTTGATCCGTTAGCCTACCTTCATTATCTGCTGGAAACAGCCGTGAAGCAGGGTGTGCGCATCTATGAACACACCACGGTAACCGATGTTGAGGAAGAAGCTTCCCTTCGAATACGAACGTATGGCGGTTCATTCGTCACGGCAGAGCATATCGTTGTCGCTTCTCATTTTCCCGTGTATGATCCCGGATTTTACTTCACCCGGCTTCATGCCGAGCGTTCCTATGCGGTGATGGTTGAGCCAGAAAAAACGTATGCCGGCGGCATGTACATCTCGGATGATGAACCGGCCCGTTCACTTCGTGCCGTCATACACAATGGCAAAGAGCATATTCTCTTCGGCGGGGAAAACCATAAAACCGGACAAGGCATATGCACCTTCGGTCACTACGAGCGCCTGGAGCAGTATGCAGCAGAAACGTTTGGCATTCGCAGCATTCCATTTCGCTGGTCTGCCCAAGATCTCATCTCCATCGATAAAGTACCCTACATCGGACCGATCACCGGAAGACATGAACGGATCTATGTTGCCACAGGCTTTGCCAAATGGGGAATGACTACAGGCACGATGGCTGGGCATATACTGGCAGACCGGATTACTGGACGGGATAATCCACATGCCGCTGTTTTTGATCCGGCAAGATTCAAAGCCGACCCGGGCATCAAAAACTTTATTGTGGAAAACGTCAATGTTGCAAAGGAATTAATTTCCGGAAAAGTAGGCATCGTTCACAAAAATATAAGCGAGATTGAGAATGACGAAGGAGCCGTCGTTCGTCATAACGGCAAACGGGCCGGTGCCTACAAGGACACCAGCGGAAAGCTCTTTCTGGTCGATACAACCTGCACCCATCTGGGATGCGAAGTGGAATGGAACAAAGGAGAGCGTTCCTGGGACTGTCCCTGCCATGGCTCCCGTTTCAATTATGAAGGCCGCGTCATAGAAGGACCTGCGGTAGAAGACCTTCCGATCCTGGATGTGCAGGGACCTTAATTACACGAGCTGTCTCATCTGAACCCCGTGAACCCCGAATTGTGAAGCCGCGTTCAGGGTGCCTTTCGTACATTCATCTTATAGACCGGGTCGGTATCCGCCTCCAGACGGAAGCAGCCGATCCGGTTTTTCTGTATGCTGATATCAAGGCTTATTTATAAATACTGCGTTGCATTACACACTAGTGAATGCTATGATGATTTCATCACTACTGAATAATACATAATAGTGAATATTGAAAAGAACCAGGAGGAACCGATGTGAATGTGAACATCCAGTTCAAAAAAGGGGTACTGGAGCTGTGCGTCCTGGTCTTGATTCATCGTCAGGATCGCTATGGTTACGAACTGGCTCAGGCGGTCTCCAAACATTTTGAAGTGGCTGAAGGTGCGCTGTATCCTTTGCTCCGCCGGCTTGTGAAGGACGGATACTGTACAACTTATCTGCAAGAATCCAGTGAGGGACCTCCCCGTAAATATTACCGCCTGTCCGATACAGGCCGTGAATATATGGAAGTACTAACCACAGAATGGAACACATTTGTACGCAGCGTTGCAAATCTGATAGAGGAAGGAACCGAAGATGAATAGACAACAATTTATGCAGGCGATGGAAAAGCATTTACGTCCGCTGGACCCGTTAGAACGTGCCGAACTGCTTGCGGATTATGACCAGCATTTCGCCATCGGACTGCGTGAAGGCAGATCCGAAGAGGAAATCTCCCGGGAACTGGGTCGTCCGGAGGAGATTGCGCGTGAAGCACTCGGCGATCGGTACGAGGCTCACACATACTCTGATATATCCGGTACGGACCCCTTCTATGCACCTCCATTCGGAGAGAGGCAGCCAGCCGTGAACCGGAATCGGGCTGCACGCAATTTTTTCGCCCTAATCGGCTTGATATTCTTGAATCTGATGCTCATGATTCCCATCGGTCTCAGCCTCTGGTCGGTGTGGCTCACCATTGCAGGCATGTCCCTGCTGACCCTGGCCCCTGTCGCCGCTATTGTAGATTATCTATTTCTGAACCACCTCGAAAAAGCGGAAATTTTCGTGTCCATTGGTTTATTCGGAATTGGCATACTGTTTGCCTTTGCCTCCAAGTTTGTTTTTCGAGCATTTAAAACCATTACGCTTCAATATATTCGTTGGAATGCAAAAGTGATGAAAGGGGATGTTTCTTCATGAGTACTAAAAAATGGATTGCAATTGCCGTCATCTGTATCGGAATAGGTTTGCTTGGTACATCCATCTACGGCGTTCAGTTTGGAGACGAACGGGAGCCATACGCTAAACGGTGGGACTTCAATTCCGGGGAGCTGCAGAACATCCAGATGAACGGCAACTTTGATGCTGATATTGAATTCATTGTCAGCCCGGATAACGATGCATATATCGAGGTAGACGGCAAATGGGATGAACATGAGATCAAAAGCTTTGAACAGGCAAAATTGACCGATGGCACATTCAAGCTGACCCAGGAAAAGCGTGCCCGCTTTCAATTTCTTACCTTTCATTGGGACGAAGAGGATTCAAGAATAACCGTAGCTTTACCGGAAGGATATCGTTTAAATGATGTCTCACTGCATTCCTCCTCAAGTGACTGGGATGTAAATGGACTGCACGCTCAATCACTAGAAATGAAAAACACGTCCGGTTCTATCCGTTTGCAGGAAGTCAAAGTTCCTCGAATTGAACTATCACTGACTTCCGGAGACATTGCTGCTTCCACAATCAACGGAGATATGACCGTTGAACAAACCTCAGGAAGCTTTAAAGCAGATCAGATTGCCGGAAAAGTAACAAGCAGCATTCAGTCAGGAGATATCCGGATTACAAATTTAAACGGTGATGCGGACGTCGAGTTCACTTCGGGAAGTATACATATCGAGCAGTCTCAAGCAGCTTCCGTTAACGCTTCGGGGACTTCGGGAGATATCTACATTCAGGCTGCACCTGATTTTGACGGTATCTATGATGCCCGCGCCACTTCAGGTGATGTCGATGTACCTGAATCACCAATGGTGAGCAAGGAACTGATTAAGGCCAGAACAACATCCGGCAGCATTGAGATTACTAAACAGCCATGAAGCATATTTCCGATCGTTGGGTAAAGTATAGTATAATCAAGTGCTAACCCAAATGCTGAGGAGGATTATCCCATGGAACTTAAAAATAAAACAGCCATTATTACAGGTGCTGGTAAAGGTATCGGACGTGCCATTGCCGAAGCCCTTGCCAAGGAAGGCGTACATCT
This sequence comes from Paenibacillus sp. FSL R7-0652, assembly GCF_038595045.1. Classification (NCBI taxonomy): domain Bacteria; kingdom Bacillati; phylum Bacillota; class Bacilli; order Caryophanales; family Paenibacillaceae; genus Paenibacillus; species Paenibacillus sp. FSL R7-0652. Next base: position 6,162,291 of record NZ_CP152001.1, read on the forward strand.
CGGACTGATTGCCCGCACGGCTTCTGACCTTCAGGCCCTTCAAGAGTCTTTAAGCCAGGAATATGGTATAAAAGTAACCAGCGCAGCAGCCGACATCTCGGATCGCACTCAAGCTGAAGCTGCAGTCGCAGCGATTGAGCTGGAGCTTGGAGCCGTTGATATCCTGATTAATAATGCAGGGATCGGCAAATTCGGAACACTCCTGGACATGGACCCTGAAGAGTGGGAGCGCATCCTGCATGTCAATGTAATGGGTACATACTACGTGACACGTGCCGTCCTTCCAAGCATGATCAAGGAGAGCAGCGGCAGCATCATCAATATTGCTTCAACAGCAGGCGAGCGCGGATTCGCTACAGGTTCCGCCTACTGTGCTTCCAAGTTTGCACTGCTTGGAATGACAGAATCCCTGATGCAGGAAGTCCGCAAATCCAATATTCGTGTAACTGCATTGACACCAAGCACGGTGAATACCGAACTGGCTGTGAATGCCGGACTCAAGATTGGAGACGAAGATCGCATGATGCAGGCTGAAGATGTGGCTGAGCTTGCGCTGGCAACATTGAAGCTGTCCGATCGTGTATTCGTTAAAGCCGCAGGTCTCTGGACAACCAATCCACAGTAAGCCTCAAGCGAAGGCCAGCTTCATTAGAAGCAGAAAGAGAGCCCGAAAACCACCAACCAGCGTTCTGGTTGGTGGTTTTTATAATACTTCATTATCTCTCTCCCACTTACGGGTTCAGCAGGTGATCCAGCTCCAATTCCTTGGACACTGCAATCAATACAACGGCGGGCTCATCGCCAATATTGGTAACCTCATGCGGTACAATCGCGTTCCACGTAAATGAATCTCCCGCTTCCAGCGTTTCCTCATCCTCTCCCTGCTTTGCCTGGATCACCCCCTGCATGACCAGATGGCTCTCCTCACCCGCATGTTTACTTATACCTGTAGAAGCCCCTGGTGGCAGCTCTACGATCGACATGCGCATAGCGCCTTTCGCCGTTAACTGCTGTACTTTGATCTGCCCGCTGCCCGCAGTCGTTTCCTTGCGTTCATGCCTCCGCACCACATTCATCCGCTGTTCCGGTGTTAGCAGCAGGTACGGCAGCGGCACATCCAGATAGTCGGCAATGCTTTCCAGTGTAGCAATGGAGGGTGAGGTTTTGTTATTTTCCACATTGCTGATGAAACCTTTGGACAGTCCCGTGCCCTCACACATCTGCATGATGGTAATCTGTTTCTGTTTTCGTATCGTTCGAATTGCCAAGCCGATATCCATAGTCCTGCTCTTCCTCTCTCTGATTACTGCTCAATTCATTCAAGATTCAACCGCTGTCTCTACGAAAATAAGCCGGTTGCCAAATGGATCAGTAATCGTCATTTCCCGTGAATGCCAAGGTGTTTCTTCTATACCGGGTCTGGCATATTTGTAATTTTTCAGAGAAATCCGCTCATGCAGCTCATCCAACTGCTCCGTCTCAATACGTACTGCCGCACCCGGAGTACAATCTCCGTGATGTTCAGATAGATGAATGACAGCATCGCCATGGGACACCTGCATATATAAGGGCATGTCTGCCTCAAATCGATGCTCCCAGTCCAGCTTGAATTCCAGATAATCAATATAAAAATCCTTTGCTTTAAGTTCATCAAATATCCTCAGAATAGGTACAATCCGTTTCATCATCTTAGCAGCTCCTTCTCCAAAAATGAATATACATTTCCCTTTTCTCAAGTTCCTTGATACAAAACATATTTTCATCATACAAAAAAAGTGTTGACCCTACAATGAAATCGTGATAAATTTTGTTCATTAATAAGAATATTATTTTCACATTAGTGAACTTTTTTTCGGAAGATGTCGATTCAATCTATTCTATTTCTTTATGGGTTCGGTTTACACATTTGATTCATGCATATCTTACATTTCACCTGGAGGTGTATTGGTTTGAATTCTTCTTATATTCATGAGGTGATGCTGCCTCCCGATTACGATAAAGATCAGCAGTACCCGGTTATTTTCGCTCTGCACGGTATGGGATCGGATGAACAGGACATGCTTCGGCTGCTGGAGCCCTTGTCTTCTGATTTCATTATCGCTGCCATTCGCGGCCCTATTGTTCAAGGTGGTGGATATGCTTATTTCCAGATCAAAAGTATAGGGAATCCTGTCCGCGAATTATATGATGCCTCGGTTCAGGGGCTACAGCAGCTCATCCTTGAGCTGTCGGCTCAATATGCGATTGATCCTGCACGACGTTACATCGCCGGATTCAGTCAGGGCGGCATCATGGCAATGACGCTGGCCTTGGTTATGGGTGACGCAATCAAGGGCATTGCTGCCCTGAGCGGATACATTCCGCAGTTTGTCAAAGACGAATACACTCTTCAGCCTTCGCCCAATCTGTCTGCGTTTATCTCGCATGGTGATCAGGACCATCTGTTCCCGCTGCAGCTTGGCGAAGATAACGCTGCTTTCTTCCGAAAGTACACTGACCATGTCACTTATGTACCATACAGCGGCGGTCATACCGTGACCCCTGAGTTATACGCCAAACTTCAACATTTCCTGCAAACGGATATCCAGGTAACGACTGAAGATACGAAAGGAATGAAAGAATCATGATGCCATCTCTGTTTATCGCTCATGGCGCTCCTTCACTGGCGCTCGAGGAGAATGCTTACACTGAGTTCGTGCAAAAACTGGGGCAGGAGATGCCCAAGCCAAAAGCAATCGTGCTGTTCTCCGCTCACTGGGAATCGAACACACAGCTTGTCTCCTCTGTAAGCGGATCATATGACACGATCTATGATTTCGGCGGTTTTCAGCCTGAACTCTACCAGATTAAATATCCGGCGGAGGGGCATGCCGAAACAACTGCTGAAGTCGTCAAACGGCTAACCGAGGCGGGAATCCCTGTACAGACCGATAATATGCGCGGCCTCGACCACGGAGCATGGGTTGTACTGCGTCTGCTCTATCCTGAAGCAGACATCCCTGTCGTGGCTTTGTCTGTTAACCGTTACCTGACAGGCGAGCAGCAGTACCAGATTGGTAAAGCACTCGTCTCGCTGCGTGAACAAGACATTCTGGTCATCGGCAGCGGGGGAACGGTGCACAACCTGCGACGTTTGAACTGGGAAAGTACAGGTGTGGATTCATGGGCCTTAGAATTCGACAGCTGGCTGCAGGATAAGCTGGAGCGCTGGGATACGGATGCTCTCTTTGCTTATGACAAAACTGCACCGTCTGCTCAGGCTGCAGTCCCTACACCAGAGCATTTTGTACCTCTACTGCTGGCAATGGGTGCAGGAGATGCAAAAAAGCAAGCCTCCCTCTTGTTCCGGGCATATCAGCTTGGAAACCTGAGTCTGTCCTGCTGGAAATTTGAATAAGCTGGACGCATGAGACTGTGAATACAAGAAATATTAGAGATATGAAAATCGCGGATGCAGCAATACAGATATAGATATGGATACAGTTCCAGTAAGATATAAGATGTACACTATAGATGCGCGAAAGCGTGAGTCGCAGGGTCCCCTGCCGCTCACGCTTTTTTGGGGTTGTTAAAGATAGCAAATCGCAGCTGCATAGAGCACGAGTGCACTTTTATACATCAAATTAGTTCAATATATAGAGCTCCCGCCTTGGGTCTATCGTTTCTTGTACAAGCTTTTGGAGTAACTTTATAGTATAAGTTGAATCATGTATTCACACCAAAACGAATAGGATACCGGATACGTTTTGGAATATCCACTCTCCTAAGGAGGCGAAACAACATGTCAGAGCCGAGATCGGAACAGCGTATCGATGAATTAATGGATGAGCTGCTGGAACTGTTGGAAGAAAAGGTTCAGGACGAGGAAAACCAGGAGCTGCTGGAAGCTTACCGCGAACGGGAAGGGGCAGCTGATGAGGAACTGGATTCGTTCGAACAGCATTACGGTATACGTCTCCCACCCGATTTCCGGGCATTTTACAAACGTAAAAATGGTAGTGGATATGCCTTTCATGTCCTGTTCCCAGGCGATGCAGCACGAAATGAGGACAATGTCTTCTACATGTTATCGCTGGAACAGATGCAGCAGGAAAACGACGGTACGGTAGAGATTCCGATGGAAGACTACTTTTCCAAGGAAGAAATGCTTGAGCTGGATCCGCGAATCAAACCTTATCTGCATCAGAAGTCGTGGATTACCTTTGGTAAGCTGGGGGGCGGCTCACTGTATTTAATGCTGGACTTTGACCCAGCAGAGCAGGGAACATATGGGCAGATCATTATGTTCACACACGATCCTGACTTTGTCTATTACACAGCTGAAACCTTCACGGAGCTGCTGGAGCAGTCCAATCGTAATCTGCGTGAGATAGAAGCAATCGAATATTAAGTTGGCACGCAGCGACAGCCGGATTTTGTTGGATGGCGATATGACCATTTTTTCATAATGCTGGGAGATGCGAAGGCGAGTATAATAACATTTAGTGAAATGCACAAACTACCGGAACAAGGACTGTCTTTCTACATCAACTACATATTATCTGGGAGGAACTACCGAAGTGGCTGAACAACCGAAGTCAGAGAGCTTTATGTCTCTCGTCAAAAAAGGAAACACATCCTCTGCCGTAGCTATGGCCGGAAATGCCATACTTGCGCTGTGTAAGGGAGGAGCCTTTATCTTCAGCGGCAGCGGCGCCATGTTTGCTTCAGCGATGCATTCACTCGCCGATGCCATTAACCAAGGGTTTGTTTTTGTCGGAAGTGTGTTATCCGAGAAGCAGCCTACACGCCGCTTTCCGACCGGATTCGGACGGGTCATCAACATTTTCTGCATGATTGCCGTTATTGTAGTAACGATCATGGCCTATGAAACGATTCATGAAGGCATTCACCTGCTCCAGCATCCTGCTGGTCACTCGGGTGGGCTGTGGATCAACATTGGTGTGCTTGTGCTTAATATTGCGATCGACGGCGCAATCCTCATCAAAGCGATGAAGGAAATTCTCAAGGAAGCCCGCGCGCCAAAAGCGACAGGACTGGCACTCGTACCTGCAGCGATCAAAAACGTAGGACGCGCTGCACCTCCGACCCGCCTCGTATTCTATGAAGATGTCGTAGCTGTGCTTGGGGCAGCCCTTGCGCTCGTGTCCGTTGTCGTTATTGCACTAACCAACTTTGCTTTGCTGGACGGTATTGTTACCACCATCATTGGATGTTTGATGATCGCTGTAGCTTTCCGTGTCGGCTACGACAACATGATTGGATTGATCGGTGTCGCAGCGCCTCAGGATATCGAGGACAAGGTATCCCAGACGATTCTGGCGGACAGCCATGTTGCCGACATCCAGATGATGCGCATCATTCAGGAAGGCCGTTATTACCATGTCGAAGGTTTGATTGAGCTGACCAAAGGCCTGAGCCTCGCAGATGCAGACGATATCAAATTCCGAATTCAGGAGAAACTGATGGCGAACCCGGACATTGCAGATGCAGCCATCTCCATTATTGAAGATGATGGGGTGAACAGCTGGGGCAAAAAACAATCGGACGTGGTGAAATAATATTAAAATCAATGATTATCAGCTGCACCCTTAAGTGTGTGCCGAAGAAGAGACGAAGCGGATTTGTGCCGCTTCGTCTCTTTGATATTTCCCTTTATCGTGTACTGCCCATGTGAATGCTCTTGCGGCATTTCAATGCCAGATCACCTCATAGGCTTTATCTCATTACACATTACTCATGTTGATCATCTTGTTCTTGTTAGTCCGATATTCACCTTGCCTGCTTCACACCCATTTCTTTCACTTTATCCAGCCATTTCTGACGGAACGTTTCCGTAGACTTGCGAATCGGACTAATCTCGGTTACACGCACAGGGGATACACCACTGAATTTAAGGATATTGGATTTCATGATTCGGTGTCCAGCCTGTCTGTATACCAGTAGATTGTATAAGCGTGGTGTATCTGATGTTACGATGAGGTGCGCAGACTTGCCCTTCAGCAATTTGTCCCAAAGAGGTGAATTGTCGCGATATCTCATGGCAAACCCGGGCAGGAAAATCCGATCAATAAAACCTTTCATTACAGCAGGCATCGTTCCCCACCACGTTGGATAAACGAATACAAGATGGTCTGCCCATCGGATCAATTCTTGGGCCTGCAGCAGGTCAGGCTCCAGCTCTGTCCGCTTGCGATAGCCGTATCGCAGATTGGGATTGAACTCGATCTCACTCAGATCGATCAGCTTAACAGCTGCCCCGGATTTTCTAGCTCCCTCTGCGTAAGACGTTGACAGTGCTCTGCAGTAACTCTGCGGGTCAGGGTGTCCGTTAATGATGAGAATTTTATTTGCATTCATACTTGTGTTCCTCCTGTATAATAATGTTCATGAAGGCCGATAAAACGGGTATGTCACAAGCATAGAGCGAACGACAGCATAAACAAATGATCAACGGCGCCGAATCATTGCGGATTCGCGCAAACGGAGGAATTATGAAACATCTCAATCAAAGCGTCTCGATCAGCATGGTGTATCCTATTCTGAAAACGCTGGTACACAAAGGGTTTGATCCCGATTCTTTTTTCCAAGACGTCCATGTAGATCCTGCCCTCATGGCAAACCCGGATGCACGGATACCCGTCACCGAACTGGAACGGATTATGCGGTGCGCTGCTGATTATACGAAAGATTTGTATTTTGGGTTAAATCAGGGCCTGAGACTGGATTTTGCGGACCTTGGCCTGCCCGGATATGTCATGATGCACTCCAAAACGATAGAAGATGCGCTCACGGCTTATCAGCGGTATAACGATATTTTGTACAGCGGCTTTCAACTGGATTGGGAAGGAAACGGACCAGATCTGGTCCTTCGGTTATCGGTGCAAAATGAGAATGTTCCCATGTCTCGCCACTGCGTAGAGGATATGGCTGTTTCGGTGCTGCAGCTGATCAACAAGCTGGCTAATCGCCGGGCATTGGTGCGAGAAGTGCAGTTTCGTCATGAGGCTCCTGAAGCAGCGGGTGATCTGTCTGCTTACATGAACTCATTTGGGGTTGCTCCCCTTTTCGGAGCTGAACATACCCTCCTGCGTTTATCCAGGGATATTCTGAAGCAGCCCGTATTATATTCGGATGCCAGAATGCTGAAAGTATTTGAGACGATGGCCGAGGAGAGCAGAGCAGATCTCTATGCCTCTCAGCCCTTCTCCAGCAAAGTAAGCCGTTGGATCACAGAGAATCTCCCCTCCTTCTTCCCCACATTACAGCATACAGCAGCGCATCTGGGCGTGAGCATTCGCACACTCCAGAGTCGATTGCGTGAAGAAGGTACAACATATAATCAAATCTCCGTTCAGGTACGGAAGGAAATGGCACAGCGTTATTTAGAAAGAGGCAGCTATTCTATGGGCGATATTGCGTATGCTCTGCATTTTTCGGAGCAAAGTGCATTTCAGAATGCTTTTAAAAAGTGGACTGGACAGACACCCGGACAATACCGGGCAAGTCTCGCTGAATCACAATCCTAATGTTTCCCTTGACCGCCAGCTGTTATGTCATGAGATATACCACGTGTGAGGAGCCTGAATGAAGACTGGCCTACAGTCCGCATACCTAGACTTTAGTCTAGGTGAAGTTTAACGCCAAAGACGGAGGTTGATGTTTTCCAGTTCGTGGTATGCTGTGAGTAACGAAAGCGGTGAATACATACGCTCGGTAAAATGATACTGCATTAAAAAGGAGAGTAATTATGGCTAAACGTACGATTCTTGCACCTGTCCTGATTCTGCTGGGTGTATACCTGATTCTGAATCAAGGCGGCTCTATGGGGCCTGGCACGATCTTTGCTGCCTTCTGGCCTACCTTATTTGTTATACCGCTGGGGCTGTTCTTCCACTGGCTGTACTTCTCCATGATTGGCAGAGGGGTGGGGCTGCTGGTTCCAGGTGGTCTGCTGCTGACTGTTGGGCTTGTCTGCCAGATCGCAATGCTGTTTGGAAACTGGGGTACCATGTGGCCGGGTTTCATTTTGGCGCCAGCCGTTGGTCTGTTTGAACTCTATTGGTTTGGCGGACGGAATAGATGGCTGCTCATTCCGATTAACATTCTGACGGTCCTTTCACTCCTGTTCTTCTCCGTAATGTCCATCGGCTCGGTACTAAACAATATGAGTTATATTCAGCCGTTTATTGCTATTGTGCTGATTGTGGGCGGGGCTTACCTCATCATGGGACGCAAAAAGCATATGTAGTGGCAGTGATATAAGATGCATAAGCTAATTACACTAGGCCACTCCGCGCGCAGAGTAATCTTCCGATCGCTGTTACCCCCTTATTTTTTGAATTCCTTTTTAAAAGGGAAAATCCGGGGATAAAGGCGAACGCTCCGCTTCTACAGCTTATCTCTGCCCTCTCCGTTAATGTGTAACTTGTTAATGATCTGATATCGCACTCAGATGCTGATGCTCTGAAGCAGGTAAAGGATGTGAACCGCCCCTGATCTATTAGTGATCAGGGGTGATTTTGTTAATTGCTGAACCTATGATTGGTGCTGATATGGGTTATGGGATTTGCTCTAGTCGATTAATACAATTTTCCACTTCCCGGATGCATTCTTTTTAAAATTGTACATAATCCCCGTTTCCTTGACGTCCTCATCCATTTCAGGTCCATTTACCTTAGACCTCAACCTTACACTAACATCTATACGGTCTATGTCCTCCTGCTCCGTAATGGTCGGCTTTCCTACAAATTGGTACTGATCTTGGGTATCCAGAAAGAAAAAATTACTTTTCCGATAAGGTTGCACAGCTATTTCATTCACGGAGTCAAACAAACCAAAGAAGCAGCTCCCATCTATGCAGGAGCTGCTTCTCTACAAAAACAATATCCAGAAGATTGAATGTCGGTACATCGAGCAATCGCTGATGGTCTCCGTGAATTGATAGCTGCAGCAACCTGGAGGGCAGCTATTTACTGTGCATTTTAAACTCCAGGAACAGGTCGTTATAATGCGACAGCATTTTTTTGCCCAGATTGTTGTAGACCTCCAGCTTGCTTGTCAAAGTCTCATCCGGATAGAAACGCTCATCCTCTGAGATATCTTCTGGCAGCTGCTTGAGTGCCTCGGCATTCGGTGTAGAATACCCCACGTACTCTGCGTTGCGTGCAGCATGATCCGGGTCCAGCATAAAGTTGATAAACTGGTGCGCGCCGTCCACGTTTTTGGCTGTTTTCGGGATGACCATGCTGTCGAACCAGAGATTTGAACCTTCCTCCGGCACCTTGTAATCCAACTTGTCATTCTGATCCATTATCTCCGATGCATCCCCAGACCATACGAGTCCAACTGCGGCTTCTTCGTTCGCAAGCAGCATTTTGATCTCGTCCCCAACGATGGCTCTTACGTTAGGAGTCAGCGTGGACAGTTTTTGCAGTGCAGCTTGGAGATGGTCTTCGTTCGTATCGTTGAGCGAATAGCCCAGACTGTTCAGACCCATACCGATGACTTCACGAGCACCATCGAGCAGCAGGATCTGATTTTTCAAACGCGGGTCCCACAAATCATTCCAGCTGTCAAATGTCAGACCGCCCACCAGCTCCGGATTGTACACAATACCAACGGTTCCCCAGAAATACGGGATAGAAAATTGGTTATCCGGATCGTAGTTGAGGTTCAGGAACCGGGAATCAATGTTTTTCAGGTTCGGCAGCTTGTTGTGATCGATCGGAACAAGCAGTTTTTCTTCTTTCATTTTGCTAATCGCATATTCGGAAGGAATGGCCACGTCAAACGTTGTGCCACCCTGTTCAATTTTGGTCAGCATCGCTTCATTGGAATCAAACGTCTGATAGATGACCTTCATACCGGATTCCTGCTCAAATTCCTTCAATAGATCCGGGTCGATATAATCACCCCAGTTGTAGATGGTCAGTGTGTTACCACCGGAGTACCCCTGGCTTTTATTCAAGTATGAAGCGAGAATCATCAAGGCAAAAGCGGCCACAAACACAAGTGCAAATGTCCGTACCAGCTGTTTCATGGACGCAGCCCCTTTCCTCCCGCTGGTATGCGTGCTGCACGGCGATTAATGAAGTAATATCCAACCACCAGCAGCACCGTGAGCAGGAACAGCAGGGTAGACAACGCATTAATCGACAGCGACACCCCTTGTCTTGCTCTGGAATAAATTTCCACCGAAAGCGTGGAGTATCCGTTCCCCGTCACAAAGAAGGTTACAGCAAAATCGTCGAGCGAGTACGTCAAGGCCATGAAAAATCCAGCGAAAATACCAGGTTTCACGTAAGGCAGCACAACACGCGTTAGAATCTGCCATGACCCTGCACCCAGATCACGAGCCGCATCCATCAAGGTTGGACTCATCTCCTGCAGCTTCGGCAGCACCATGATGACTACAATCGGCACACTGAATGCGATATGGGACAGCAGTACCGACGTAAAGCCAAGTTTGATGCCAATCATCGTAAACAGGATCAGGAAGGATGCACCGATAATGACATCCGGACTAACAATCAGCACGTTGTTCAGGGATAACAGTGTGTTTTTGGTTCGTTTGCGGCGTACATGATAAATCGCCAGTGCCCCTGCCACACCCAGAATGGTTGAAATGGCCGAAGACAACAGTGCGATAATAAACGTATTTAAGACGATAATCAGCAGCCGGGTATCCGCAAAAACTTCCCTGTACCATTCCAGCGTGAAGCCTTCGAACCCGCGCATATGACCGCCGCTATTGAAAGAATAGAAAATCAGATAGGCAATCGGTGCATACAAAATGGCGAATACAACCGCCAGATAGACGTTAGACAGTTTTCCGTTTCTTCCCATTCCGCACCTCCTTCTTGCCTGATCCGGTCAGAAACATAATAACTGCCATTGCGATAATTAAAAAGACGGCAATCGTCGAACCCATGCCCCAGTCCTGGGTCACGAGAAAATGCTGCTCGATGGCTGTACCCAGCGTAATAACACGGTTCCCTGCAATGAGACGAGTAATCATAAACAGGGACAGCGCCGGGATAAATACCGCCTGGCAGCCTGATTTCACCCCGCTGATTGTCAGCGGAAAGATCACGCGGCGGAACGTCAGCCACGATGAAGCACCGAGATCCCGTGCAGCATAGATCAAGGACGGATTCATCTCTTCCAGCGCGTTAAAGATCGGCAGAATCATAAATGGAATGAAGATGTACACCGACACAAAAATAAAGCTGAAATCGGTGAACAAAATCTGCTGCGTACCAATGCCCACCACTTCGAGTAGGGAGTTGGTCAGACCATACGTACCGAACAAGCCGATAAAGGCGTACGCTTTTAACAACAGATTGATCCAGCTCGGTAAAATGATCAGCAGCAGCCACAGCTGCTTATGCTTCGTTCGGGTCAGCATGTACGCCGTTGGATACGAGATGAGCAGCGAGAACGCTGTAATCAGAAACGCGTACCAGAACGAACTAAGCGTCATCTGCATATACACTGGCGTAAAGAACCGCGCGTAGTTGCCCAGTGTGAAGTTACCCTCCACATCAAAGAACGAATAATAGATGACCAGCAGCACCGGCGCTACAACGAACAACACCATCCATAACACGTATGGAATTAGATACGCATTGCGCGTGCTGGCTTTAGTCTGCATGAGCGGCCTCTTGATAAGCTTCGAGTCGTCTATCGAACTCTTCCTCGGTTTCGTTGAAGCGCATAACGTGAATGGCTTCCGGGTCAAAATAAAGCCCGATGCGCGATCCCACGACTGCTTTCTTCGTCGAATGGATCAGCCATTCGTTGCCTGCGTCATCGTAGGTCGAAATCTCGTAGTGCACGCCGCGGAACAGCTGGGAGTCCACCTTCACCTTGAGCTTGCCCTGCTCCTCCGTTGTGATCTCGAAGTCCTCTGGGCGAATGACGATCTCAACAGGCTCGTCCGGCTGCAGTCCCTGATCGACACATTCATACTGTGCACCTGCAAACTCAACGACAAAGTCCTGCTTCATCCTGCCTGCCACGATATTCGACTCTCCGATAAAGTCCGCGACAAAGCGGTTAATTGGCTCATCGTAAATATCATTCGGCGTACCGCTCTGCTGAATGACACCACCGTTCAGGACAAAGATTTCATCAGACATCGCGAGTGCTTCTTCCTGATCATGCGTGACAAAAATAAACGTGATGCCCAGCCGCTGCTGCAGCTCTCTCAGTTCGTACTGCATCTCCGTACGCAGCTTCAGGTCGAGCGCCGACAACGGCTCGTCCAGCAGCAGAATTTCAGGCTCGTTCACAATCGCGCGGGCAATCGCCACCCGTTGGCGCTGTCCGCCGGACATCTCGCCAATCTCCCGGTTCTCATAACCGGACAGATTGACAAACTTGAGAGCTTCCAGCACTTTGCTGCGAATCTCGGATGTTTTCATTTTTTTAATCCGCAAGCCAAAGGCTACGTTCTCGAATACATTCAAATGTGGAAATAACGCATAGTCCTGGAATACCGTATTCACCTGACGCTGATGCGCAGGCACCTTATTAATCAATGCCCCGTTAAAATAAATGCTGCCCTCCGTCGGCTCCGCAAAGCCGGCGATCAGCCGCAATATCGTTGTTTTACCGCAGCCGGAAGGGCCGAGAAGCGTATAAAATTTACCACGTTCAATCTCAAAGCTAACTGCCTTCAATACAGCCTCATCCTGGTCATATTGCTGCGTCACCCGCTCAAACCGAATGATCGGTTGTTGTTCTGACATGCTTCACGCCGCCTCCTTATCCTTGGGTTTATCCTAAGAAACCTTACCTATTATACACGACTTTGAATAAGTCATATCTCGAATATGATTAATTTACCCCATTTTCTTTTGTTTTGAAAGTCAAGCTCTTCCATTCCAAATATTATTAATATGGCAATAAATCTATTTTTTTATTAATTAGTCTTCTATACAAACGGATTAATAGTTTCAAGACAGTACAGTGTATCCCCTGACCACGAAGAAAAACAACATCACCGTCATCAATGATTGGATCATTTCTTATCATTTATACAATTCAAAAACAGATATCACAAAAAGAGACGCAGCGGATCGACGTCCTGCCGCGTCTCTTTCAGGTTTATGGGTTATTGACAACGTCTTTGGAGTCCCGCAGACGATAAACTTCTTCATCTCATTACAGTCACATTTCCGTACAGAAATTGGAGAAATTAAATTAGTTTGGACTGTTTCAACAGCCGCTGCATTACAGCCGCTGCTTCAGCGCGGGTCATATGCTTTTTAGGTGCCAATTCTACAGCATGTCTACCTGTAATGAGCCCCTGCTGCAGATTAAATGCAGCAGCACCACGTGCCCAATCTGCCAATTGTTTTGTATCTTGGAATGGATAGAGCATTTCTTCATTCACAGTGCTGACAGGCTGAAGGTTCAACCCGGTTTTAGACATCGCTCTTTCCAGAACAACCATGGCTTGCTCACGTGTAATTCTGTCCTCTGGTCGGAACATGCCATCTGCGTATCCAGCCATTAACCCGAATGATACTGCTGTGTTAACAGCTCCGTTATACCAGTCTGAATCAGCAATATCCGAGAACGATGATGATCCTTGCTGCGGTGCAAGACCCATACCCCGAATCAGGATGGCAGCAAACTCAGCGCGGGTAATGTCGCGATTCGGGCTGAACATTCCTTCGCCAGTTCCTTCAATAATCATCCTTGAGCCCATATCGTTTACAGCTGTTTTGGACCAATGATCCGCAACATCGACATACTCAAGTGGATGCCATACAACGGAATATGTGCTGTTCGTTAGGCTGTTAATTTGAGCAAAGTACGTATCATTATCCTTGATTACTTTTGTTGGCACGTGTCGTATTTTTCCATCGGCATCAATGACTACTCCAGTTGTAATCCGTGTAGGATCAATACCCTCAGGCAGAGCTATGCTTCGCTCAACATAGGCATCAAACTTGGAGATTTCTATTGTCTGATTCTGATGCAGTGCACGAATGGTAAAATCGTACGTAGGGGCAACCAGTGTCAGGTTATTCTGCAACGCAGCGCGCTCTGCACGCTTTACTGTTTCAGCCGATGCAGGACTAACTTCAATCTGAACCTCAATATCTTGAAGCGCGATGCCGCTACCCATCTGACGAGCGATAGCTTCAGGCTTCAAATACTGCGCAGGTATGGTGTATGTCGCTTGAGATGTGCGCAGTTCAAGCACAGCCTTTTTAAGCTCCATATTTTTGACCATCTGCGCATCCAACTGTCCAATGACAATGTCCTCATTTCCTTTAAAGGCAATTGTCACACGTGAGCCTTCACCCTCAGCAGCCAGCTTTGCTTCCAATTTCCGAGAATCCATGTGAACCGTGTTGACAGCTTGTTCTCCCCGAGCACTCTTTACCGATATACCGGCCTGTTCTGCTTTTCCGTTCACCAGAACATCGACACCGCCTAGTTGTGGAGGTGCTGCAGGTGACGTCGCAACTGGAGATGGTCTGCTTGGCTCTCCCGTGCTGCCAGAACTTCCGTTACTGCTCGTCCCCCCGCTGCCGACAGTTCCGCCGTTACCGCCAGAACCTCCGCCATTACCATTACTTCCATTACCGTTCACTGTCACTTTTCCTGGAATCAGTGTTTTCTCCATGTCAAGTCCTGATTCGTTAGTGACTTTGAAATAGGCAGCATCTTGAGTGCGTACGCTCAAAGCTTTCTCACCTGCCGCTGCACTACTCTTGATACGGAACGACACGGTAAACATCGTTTGGCCTGATTCAATCCGTGCATCTCCACCATCACGGTCTGCCCATGCTGTCTTTAACCAACCAGCCTGGTTGTTATAATTACTATCAAAATAGAGGTCTGTCCCCCCGATGATACTGGTGACCTCAAGTGCATTAGCATCAAAGTCAATCTGCATACCATAAGAGCCGATTCCGGCCGTTGTGTTTGTTACCGTTACAGGAATTTGTACATTCGATCCTGGCAATCCACTGACAGAACCAATCTGAATATCTGCCTTTTTCACTTCATCTTTGATCCATTTGGCATATAATGTGAGGTTTCCATTGACGATATCCGTTAAGAAAACCCAATCCTCTGTCAAAGCTTCATCCTTGTACCATCCTGCGAAATGATAGCCATCCTTCGTTGGGGATAAAGGCTCATTTATAAGCGAACCTTTGCTTACACCTGGAGTATTCTCTACTAAGCTGCCACCTGTGGAGTCAAATATAACGGTATATCGGGGAGTCTTCACTGTAATTTCCCCCTGAATACCGAATGAAGGATTGGCCGGTTCATTACTCTCGTACAAATCGTGTTTAGTTACATCGAGAATTATCGATCCTGCTGGCACGTTATCCTTGATTTTAAAATGGATTGTAGCTACCTTGGTTCTCTCTGTCACAATTATATTTTCAATTAAACTAGCCTGCATCTTAATAATACCTGCGGTCGATACATCTGTATTAAACTCTTCTTGAGGATTTATTAAGAGCTCATTAGTCACCGCCCGATCCTGCACAAGTTCCAGTGACTCTGAATCATATTGTATATGAATGCTGTACTTATAAATGAATTCATCCGGTGTAACATACACCGGCACGTCGACCAGTTCACCTGAAAAACCTTCTGCCTGAATTAATTCGACTGTATCAGGTGAGGGAGAGTTATCCGCCCAAACAACAGCACTTAAACTGGCGGGCAACATTATACTTATAATTACCAACATGGCAATAAGCTTTTTACATACAGTGTTATGTTTGTAGAACCTATGCGTCTGCATATATTCAACCCTTTCCTACATATAGACTTAAAATAGCATGTACATCTCGTTCATCCAGAACGCCATCCTCATTGACATCTAAAGCTTGAAGCTGTTCAGCGGATAATGTGATTTTCCCCTTTAAATATCTGGTCAGCAGCAGCGCGTCAGCGGCTGTAACAATGCCATCTCCGTCAGCATCCCCTTTAAGGAATCCACTATAATACGCTGTAAATGTAATTGGTGCTGTAATCGTTAAGACCTGTACTTGCGCTGTGCTTAACTTGGTAACTCCCCCGTCGCTGCTCCAACCGACAAACCGGTAACCATTTGCTGGCGTGACGTTTGGCACATCCACTGGATGGCTGCCAGGTAGTATTTGCTCACTTGTTCCACTGATGGTGCCATGCTCGCCAGGTTCATAGCCAACTGTTATATTTGAAGACAACCACTTGGCATATAGAACAATATCCGTTCCGCCCATAGTAAACGTATCCCCGCTGGCATAATTAGTTCCACTACCATCCGCAGCAGTATTCCATCCGGCAAATGTATGACCCAGTTTTAATAAATTCCCCGTATTTCCAAACACAGTGACAGTGTCTTGATCCTCATATACTTTCAAGTCATTCGGTATAGTACCATCAGAAGCTCCGTTACTGTCATAGGATACTTGACTTCCTTCCGCATATGTCATCATGACGCCGCCTATGCCAGTGGTGCTGTCTGTGTAAGCGATATACGGTACATCATCATGATCAATAGCAAGCATTGTTTCATAAACTGCTTCTGCAGAAAAACTGTTCTGTCCAACCGTTTCCCATCCATTGACACCATTGTATTTCATCACTGTTGCTTTAGCTTGATTGCCTTCTCGATAAGCAATATAGGGAACTCCCTGACTATCCAAAGCTAATGCTGTGAAAGCAGCCCTATCGGGGGTAAAACCCTCAGAACCTACTGGAGTCCAACCGCTCTGCTCATCGTAAGACAGTACTGTAGCTTTATAATCATGAAGCCTGTCCACATAAGATATATATGGCTTCCCTTGATACACATCAAAAGAAGCAAGATAATTTGAGTTCGGATCTAACGCATTATTCCCAAGCCGTTCCCAATTGGTAGATTCGGTGTATTTCATTACGATTGTGTTATAGCCATTATATGAATACTGATAAGATAAAAAGGGTACCCCGTTATCAACCTTAAGTGTCATACGGTAAATACTATCTGGTGAATAGATTTCCTTGCCCACATACTCCCAATTCCCGGTTGTCGAATCGAGCTTCATAACGTATATTTTTCTATTATTACCAAAAGCAAGATAGAAGGTCCCATCCTCACCAATGGCCATACTTGGTTCATGTCCCCACAATGGTACGGAACTTGGATTTCCTACTGGAGACCAACCACTCCCCTCGGTATACTTCATAATCGTAGTTTTATTCTCTAAAGAACGGTCTGGATACACGATGTAAGGGATGCCGTCACGTACTACAATCGGAGTATGATAGAATGTTTGATCGTTAATTCCCGTTTTATCCAACTTTGTCCAACCATCTGTGCTCCGGTATCTCATGATCTCGATGCTGCCATTCTCATTTTGCAAAGTCACATAGGCAGCTCCATTGTCCACTGCCATATCTGTGTATCGCATGTATTTCGTATAAAAGTGCTCCCCACCCAGAACCTTCCACTTGCTTGAAGCTGCATAGGCACGGTCAGAATCTGCCCCCTGGAATATTACAAGCGGCCCAACGATGAATGCAAATACCAGCATCCATATAACAGCTTTTCTGCTGCTCTTACTGCTCTTTTTCATTTATTTCTTCCCCCTCGTTCGGCACAGTACTGCAACATATCACCCATCATAAAAAAATCAACCTTAAAAAAACCTTAAAAATCGACAATTTTCACTATCAATTCCTCTCCACGATGTAGAGACCCCTCGAAAAATAGGGGGTCTTTTGCAACAGCCATATGATATAGAACCTCTATAATTTGCCTTATAAATGCATTTAGCATTTCACATCCTGATCCAGATAAATCCCACGAAAGTGATATCTCCCACTTGTTCAAGAGAAATCTCCTATAGGTCCGATGCACCTTCCTCATCATTGATCAATATTATGAATCGTTCCACTGCACAGCCTTATTAACTCATCCCTTTTACTACAAAACTGCATTCTAAAACTTCCAATACTATGTTGTTATCGGATTTTCGATTGATAACTGTTCCGAAACAGTATCCGTCCAAGTAATACCAATCAAGAGCTCTGTATATGACGTATGAAGCGGAGACAGGTAATATCATGGATATGAGGTGAGGAGAATCATGGAGATGCGCCGTAATCTGCCCCTGTTAATCGGTATCTGTTTTCTTAGCCAAATGGGCGGATTTATGATTCTGCCTTTGTTTCCGCTGTTTATGGAGGAATTCGGTTTGTCCGGCTGGATGCTCGGAATGATATTTGCCCTGTTTTATGTCGGGAAAGTGATCGGCGGCGTTCCGGCAGCAGCTCTTTACCGTAAACTCGGGGGCAAACGAGCACTAATCTTCATGCTGGCTGCACTCGCCTTGTGTATGGGGGGATTCGCCGTATCCAAGTCCGCAATTTTCTTCGGTCTCCTTCGCCTGCTGCAGGGACTCGCCTCTTCCGGCCTGACCGTAGTGGTACGCTCCATCATTGGGGATGGCGGCAGTGTCGAGAATCGGGGCTTGTACAACGGTTATATCAGCAGCAGTGAAGGTGGTGGTATGGTTCTTGGCCCGGTGATTAGCGGCTGGCTTGCCATACACTGGCCCTTGTCTGTACCTTTTCTGCTGGTCGCACTCTGCTGCCTCATTGCAGTCGTTACAGCCATGGGTATCAAAGACTCCACACGGAAACAATCTGTATCATTAGAAGCTTCCCATTCAGTCAACAATCATCATTACAATCGGAATCAGAATAATCGAAAGAATGTTCCTCCTCCGGCAGCTCCCACGACAGAATCCATTCAGGCAATATCTCATCCGGTTACAATGACAAAGAGACCACTGCTTATCGGTTACATTACAGTACATGCTTTGGAGATGAGTGCCTATGCTGTTTTTCTGACGTATTTTGCGCTCTACGCCTCTCAAGTAATGCAGTGGAGTACTTTAGCCGTCAGTCTAGCCTTCACCATAGCCGGTGTATCTACCCTTGCTTCCGCCCCTTTAGTTGGTTTTCTTTCCGACCGATTGGGAGATCGGCTTCTATTATGCATGCTCGGAATGTCCCTGATTGGGGTAGAAGTCATGGTCTTCTTGAGTACGTCTGCCCACCTCTGGGTATACATCGGTATGTTCATTGGGGGTATTGGCGGAGCATGTTACATGGATTCTTTTTTCGCGCATATTGGTGATCACGTCCCTGAAGCGAATCGAAGCTCCGCCATTGGTAAAATTGTCTCCTCAGCCGAGATCGGCTCTATCGTTTCTCCTCTGATTGCAGCGCTTTTGATGGAGACTTCATCCCTCTATGCTGTGTTCGTCTTCAACCTGCTTTTGATCGTAGCGGCCATTGCTGTCCAGGCTGTGATGCGAACCCGGTATCGGGTAAAACAGGGGTGAGGGAGTTTTTTATTTGCAAATCATCTGGACCAGGCTGTAAATATTGTTCATGACTCAAAATTGCGGCTGTAAAATCTGCAGCTGTCACAGAATGCTAAAAGAGATGCTGACCTACCTAAAGGTGCATCTCTTCGGAACGTTTAGAGCAGCATATTCAAAGCGTGTGCATTTTCTAGAATTTTTTGTTTTATATACGGATCTGTTCTCTCAGGCAGCTCTGTCAGACTATAAAACCCTGCTTCAACAACTTCTTCCCCATCAGGCTTTAACTCTCCTTCATACTGGGTACAGATATAACCAATAACTACATTGTAATATTCATCACCATTTCTTAATCGAGTATGTAACTCTTCTCCCGAAAATACACCGTATAACTGTAATCTTTTCATTTCTATGCCGATCTCTTCTCTAACTTCTCTTCGTGCGCATTCTTCAACAGACTCCCCCAGTTCCATCATTCCACCCGGTACTCCCCAACTGTTATCATCCCTATACCTGACTAATAGAATCTCCTGCTTGTGATTAACAATAAGTACACTTGGCCTCACCAAAATTAATGGAGTATTCCCCACCAGCCCTCGCAGCATCTCAATGTATCCCATACTATCGCCTCCCTATAATGTATGTACTAAGTATGGAGCTGTTTCATGTATTCATATATAGAAAAAAGTGGGTTTGAATTTTCATATTTTATATACAGAAAGATCCAAAAAAATAAACCCGCTCACACAACTTAATGTGCAAACGGGCATTTCATTGGAGTACTCTCGGCCTGAGACTTCCCTGCCTGCGACCGAGCGGGTTCAGCAGATGGATACGCTCGGAGTGTCTGATTCGGCTGCTCAACACGCTGCTTACTGCTGCTCGGATCAGCAGCCACGGCAATGCTGCCCTGAAATTGATATGCAGGGTCCTGGTGGAAAAAGTTCGGCTTAACAATCTCATTCCGGTAAGAACTGTGGAAAATATGGGTGGTGGCTGGAGATACCGGAGGGATCAACCACACCCAGTCTCCGGTCAGCTCGCGTCCAGCCTTCTCTTCCCGCTGTTCAAACAGGGCAAATTGTGAAGCAGCCGTATGATGGTCTACAATGCTCACGCCTGCCTTCTTGAAGGAATGCAGCACAGCCACGTTCAGCTCCACCAGAGCGCGATCCTTCCAAAGTGTCGTTTCACTCGACGTATTCAGTCCAAGTGCTTCAGCTGCAGCCGGCAGCTTGTTATATCGGAAGGTGTCGGCCAGATTACGCGCACCAATCTCGGTTTCCATATACCATCCGTTAAACGGTGCTGCCGGGTAGTTAATACCCCCGATCTCCACACGCATATCCGCAATCATTGGCACACCGTACCAGCGTAAACCCAGCTCGGCGATCTCGGTACACTCAGGGTGCTCAATCTGTACCTCGACGATCTCATCGTCAGGAATCACGTACCATTCTGGAGCTTGTCCTTGGGCCTGGATAATGAGCGGCAGCACATCATAATCCCCGCCAGCTCCCTGCCAGCCGAGTGAGATAGCGGCTTTGGTGAGCTCAACGGATGCTGGATCACCCAAAATACCTTTTTCCGTCTCGTATCCCGCATACCGGATCAACTGGTGATTCCAGATGCGGATGGGCGCTCCGGATGGGCCTTCCGGCGGCAAGATCGTGATTGTCGGAATGATCTTCCCCCCGTTTGAAGCATTATGGATGTGATCCAATACCGCTTGCGCAGCTGTACCTGCCGTATCCGCATGCCGGGCATCCACGATCCGCAGCTTGTCCCAGAACAGACGACCGATACAGCGGTTGCTGTTCCGCCAAGCCATTCTGCAGCCATGTTCCAGCTCTTTGGCGGTGTGGATATAAGTACCTGTTTCTTCTATTTCGCGTGTAATGGCAATAAGCCGGGCCTCTGCGTCTTCACGCGTATGGCCCAGCTCTTCATAACTTGTATATATAAACCGTTCAGCTTCTTCCTGCAATCGATCCAGGTCTGTCCGCATTTTCATTCCACCATTCTGTACATCTTGGATGCCATTATTATACGGGAAGTACACCGGATTTGTAAGCGAACGGGATGTTTGTTCACGGACTCTACATATCACTTCCAGGAGGACGAGAAAATTTGGTTACTTGCCCAAAAAAGCATTTAACATCCAGATTTCTTTATCCAGCGCTGCTGTAAACCCGATCATCATATCTTCGGTTGCATTGTCTCCTGCTTCTCCAGCCTCATCAATGCCTTGGCGAATAACAGACAGCATCTTATTCAGATCAGCAACCACCTGTTCCACCATTTGTTCAGCGGAAAATTGTCCTTCTGCCTCTTGAATTGGAGATAGACGCAGCTGTTCTGCCATTGTCGCTGAAGGACGACCTCCAATGGTCAGTAGACGCTCAGCCACTTCGTCCATATTCGCGGTAGTCAGATTGTAAAGCTCTTCGAATTTCGCATGAAGTGTGAAGAAATGTGGTCCTTTAACATACCAATGGAAATTATGGAGCTTTGTGTAGAGAACAGACCATCCAGCGATCTGACGGTTCAAGACCTCTTGAAGTTTAGCTGTGTTTGCTGCAGATGTGTTTTGGTTAGTTTGGATTGTGCTCATGGAATTTATCCCCTTTCGAATAGTTCGTTAAGTTTTTTAAGCATACATTTAAAACTGATTTTAACTGCGTTAATTAAATATCCAATCTTTAATTTAGACTTAATCTAAATCTTGTTTTAATTATAACACCACCTATACACTTTGAAAAGAGCTTTGCTCTCTCTTCCAAATGAAGATTCCATGAAGCTGACTTCATGATCAACTTGAGCGTATTCTTCATCCCAAAGCTGCTTGTGTAGTTATACAGTCAACCCTACCGGTCTTCAGTGAACATTCTCACACACCTCGTTAAACATAAAAAGACAGCCCTTCCTCTTCGGCAGATGACAGGACTGCATGCTTTCTATGACAATATAGGTATGTCTTAGTAGGTGTGTTCTTATTTATAATTTTTCTTATGAACGAGCATGCTCAAACGTAAGAATCCGGCTAATCTCTGCATAGTTCTGTGCTGTAAAATGAGGCTGATGGTCTGATTCGGGCGACGCCTCGCGGTGGTTGAACCATATGATGTTCCAGCCAGCATCAACCGCACCTGCCACATCGTTGCGCCACGAGTCTCCAATATAATAGCAGTGATCTGCTGCTGTCCTTGTCTGCTTGTTCACATGTTCAAACAGTCTGCTGTCCGGTTTGGCATAACCAATCTCACCCGAGATAAAGATCAGCTGCTCATCCACCAGACTGAACACATCCAGCGCTTCTAACTTGCGCCGCTGATGCGGGCCTTCTCCATTCGTAATCAAACCCACCATATGCCCCTCCGCCTGAAGTCTTCGAATCAGATCATAGACTCCTTGGAAAGGAGTAATCTCAAACTGTCTGCTCAGGTACGTACGCTGCAGTTCTTGTGCTTGTCCAAACTGCAGTGCAATTCCAAACTCCTCCATGGTTAGTTCAAACCTGCGGCTTCGCATACGCTCCACTGCATCCGGTTCGGGAACCGCAGACAAATCTTCCTGTGCAGACAACCAGTCGCTGTAATACCGAAAATGATGATACGCCATCGCATAGTCGAACGTATCGGGTAAACCCAGCACCTCCTGCAGCGCTCCGCGAAGCGGCTGCAGGTGATCATATAAAGTATCATCCACGTCGAAAAATATAGTTTTAACGCAATTCATTTGACCCATAGTCGTTCTCTACCCTCCTGCTTTCGAGTCCGAACATTCTCTTCTTACTATATATGTATTCATTTGTCCCGTCCAAAGGGGGATTAATGACGGTGTATCTTCAAAGAGACCATTACAACCCTAAATCAGATGATGACATCGGGAAAACAAGTTGTACTTATGTTAAAATTAGGATGAACAATATCAGAGGTGATGCTTATGTTCAATCCAAAAGTCTTCTTCTATTAGTTGTGTCTAAGGCCATGGCTCTCGAAGCCAAAATATAACCTCGCACAACAGGGATGAAGATGTTTACACACAAAGAGATTCCAACCTGGGAAAATGAAAAATGGCTTGAATTGAAAACCAGCAGGAAGTTCATTGATCCAAGAAAAGAGAAGTTCAAGGAGATTCGTAAAGGAATCAAGAGTGTGCATTTCAACAAAGAAAGTAAAATGAATCGAAAACACGATTATCGTCTGTATAGGACGAAAATGAAACGTCTGATTCAACAAGAGAAATATGATCTCCTGCACAATTATAAACGTACAAGTGGTTGGCTTACTTGGTAAGCATGAATTAACAAAGGTAGTCCTGCATAGCTCTCCCTATCGTTATTTAGCAGCAAATAGTAGGAGAAGTCTATTACAGGCTGCCTTCTTTTCATTAAACACTAAGAAGAGCTGTTTCATACGAGGTATATGATTACACTACATACGACGGGAGGACTCCTACATGTGGAAAGAATATTTCAAGGGAATTTCAGAAGAGTGTACGTTCAGTTCTCCTGCACCTGCAGATGAAATTCTAAAGGTTGAGAGCTTGTTCCATGTCACTCTCCCTTCCGAATTAAAGGAAATACTGTTGGAAACCAATGGGGTTAGGGCCATTTATGATTTAGGATTAATCTGGTCAGCAGATCGAATCAAGAATGGAAACAGACACTATCGTGACGATCACTTCCAAGAATATTATATGCCATTTAATAACCTGATTTTCTTCGGAGAAAGCGGCATTGGCGATTTATTCGCGTTTCCAGTGACAGGGGAAGGACTCTGTAGAGGTGACGTATTTGTATGGAATCATGAAAATGATAGTCGAAAGTGGGTTGCCCCGTCGGTGTCCAAATATGTGGAATGGTCATTACAAGGAAAGATTAAAATCTAGTCCATGTTTATCCTGCACGATTAAGCATACAGAAGGATGACTTCGAATTCGCCGCTTGAACAATATGACCCCGCCGCACCACTTTCCAATGGCGAAACGGGGTCTAAAACTTTTTATGCTAAAAGTACTCCACTACTAAATCTTTGAAATTTGTATATTTAAATTACACAATCAGCGGCACAACTTGGCCTGCATTCACATCAATCAGGCCGTGATCCGTTATTTTCAATGCAGGACTTACAGCAAGAGAGTGGGTGCTGATCGACATAATCGGATTGTAGTGTACATAGCCCAGAGATAACATAGCCGCACGCAGTTCCTTCACCTGATGAGACACGACGGCAAGGGGTTCTTCGGTCAAAATACCGCCAACAGGCAGTTCCAAATGTGAAAGCACCCTGCCATCCTCCACCACACAGAATCCACCATGGCTCGAAATTACCGTGTTAGCCGCCAAAATCATATCTTCACGATTGCGTCCAACCACTAACAGGTTGTGATTGTCGTGGGAATATGTCGTGGCAATCGCACCTCGTTTGATCGTATCTCCGCCTATTAAACCGTGAGCACGGTTGCCGTTCACTGCATAACGTTCAAAGGTGGCAATCTGTCCATACTTACTGTTTTCCCACAGCAGTTCACCATTTGCTGCCGGTATGGAAGCAATCTGCTCTTCCACAAAGGTCGATCCATCCTTCACCATCATGACACGGCATGCATATGGTCCTTCTCCTTCTCCCTTCATTTTTTCCCCTTCACCAGAGGAATTTGAACCTTTCCCGCCGACCTTCGGGTCCGATAACTGGATGGAGAAGTCTGCCGCAGTCAGCATATCCAGCTTCACACTGGTATAAAAGTGAGGGGGAAACTGACCCGTGGTTCGTTCCTGCTTATACGGTTCGTAGTCGTCATAAGCTTTGCGTCCTTTTTTGTACACCTGATCAATCGTCAGCTGCTCCAGATCTGACAGCAGTATGTAATCTGCCACCTTTCCCGGTGCAATGCTGCCGCGATCCGTCATTTTCATACGCTGCGCCGGAGTGGATGTTGCTGCATAAACAGCATCCTCCGGACGCATCCCCATTTGGATTGCTTTGCGAACAATGTGATCCAGATGCCCGCGCTCCACCAGAGAATCCGGCATGACATCATCGGTGACAAAGCAGAAATGCTGCGCCACATCATGCCGTACCAGGTAATCCATCACTTCCGGGGTCATTGACTTCTCCTGAATCTCAATAAACATGCCTGCTGCAATGCGGGCCTGCAGTCCTTCTATACTCTGATGTGTATGATCGGAATCGACACCGGCGTAGATTAAACGATGCAGGTCCAAGCCGAGTAACTTCGGAGTATGTCCTTCGATGACGAGATCAGGATAGTTTTTACGAATATGCTGTAAAATTTGATTGGTTTTGCAATCCGGGTCACGGATCACATCCACATAATTCATAATCTCGCCCAGACAGATGATCTCCCCTGTAGCGAGCAGCGCATCCATGTCCTCGATCTCAATGGCTCCTCCGGTCGTCTCCATCGGCGTAGCGGGAACGGAACTCGGAATGGCATAAAACATGTCCACCAGCGTCTCGCGGCTGGCAGCCATCATCTCCTGAACACCCTCCAAACCAAACACGTTCGCCATCTCATGTGGTTCAGCCACAATCGAAGTTACACCACAGCGAATCAAGCCGTGAGAAAATGTAATCGGCGTCACCATCGTGCTCTCAATATGCAGATGGATATCAATCAGACCGGGAATCATGTACCTTCCCCGGGCATCAATGACTTCCTCCGCCTCAATCATCTCCGGGCCACCAGGGCCGATATACATAAAGCGGCCGTCCAGTACGGCAGCATTATTCTTTTCAAACCGTTTATAATAACTGTTATATATATTCACGTTTGTTATCAGTTGATCTGCACGCATGAGCATAATCTCCTTCTTTACCAGCACCTCACCCGTGAAATGCCTTCTTTGCTGCGTTTACCTCGTCATGTCATCCCCAATTCAAGTATCACACTCGTTCTACTCTACAAGTACAAGCTTATCCTGCGGGAAAATCAGATTCACACGCTGGCCGCTGAGATGCGGCGTCTCCATCTCCTGATTGGCTGTAAAGTCACCCAGTTCCGTCTCAACGACATATTGATAACTGCGCCCAAGGTACGTGCTGACTTTGATGATACCCGGCAGTGCGTTGCTCGTATCTCCTGTCATCTCTCCGCTCACGATCAGATCATCTGGACGAATAGCCCCTTTGCGTGCTCCCGGACGTGCTGTCCCTGGGTGCGCTGTCGCCGTAAACGAGCGGCCTCCTGCATGCAGCGTAATCGATTCACCTGCATCACTGCGATCGGCAAATTCAATAAAGTTATGGAATCCGATAAAACGTGCTACAAATTCTGTGGCCGGATATTTAAAAATGGTTTCCGGGCGGTCAAGCTGCTCGACCACGCCTTTATTCATAATCGCCACCTGATCCGAGATGGAGAAGCACTCCTCCTGGTCATGCGATACATACAGCGTCGTAATGCCAAGTTCCTGCTGAATTCGCCGAATCTCCACACGCATGTTCAGCCGCAGGTTGGCGTCCAGGTTGCTGAGCGGTTCATCAAACAGGAGAAGATCCGGCTCAATCACGAGTGCGCGAGCAATGGCCACGCGCTGACGCTGTCCACCGGACAGCTCTGTAGGGAATCGTTTCTCGAACCCGTTCAGATTCACCACCTCAAGGATACGCATCACACGGGAAGCGATATCCTTGTCCTTCACTTTTCGCATTCGCAGGCCAAAGGCCACATTGTCATACACCGACAGATGCGGGAACAGCGCATAGCTCTGAAATACAAATCCGAAATTCCGCTTATTTACCGGAACCTTCGTATAATCCTTGCCGCCGAACATAAACTTGCCCTGTGATGCTTCCAGGAATCCGGCGATGAGGCGCAGCGTAGTCGTTTTGCCGCAACCGCTCGGTCCGAGCAGGGAGAGCAGCTTGCCTTTTTCCAGCTCCAACTGAAAATCCTTCAGGATTGTCTGCTTGTCGTATGCCACGGATACGTGGTCTAGTGTCAGCAATGCCATAGCGTTCTGCGCCTCCAATTAACGTTTAGTAAAATATGAAAATCCGCCCATGATCCGTTCGATCACAAACATTAAAAGTCCGGTCAATACCATCAGAAGCACCGAAATGGCTGCAATCGTCGGGTCAAAATAATTCTCCACATACGTCAGCATCTGAATCGGCAGTGTGCTTACTCCAGGTCCCGTCATGAACACGGAAATGTCCACGTTGTTGAAGGACTCCAGGAAGGCAATCAGCACCGCCGCCAAAATCCCTGAGCGAATGTTGGGAAGCACAATCGTGAAGAACGTTCTTACCCGTCCTGCACCCAGACTGAGCGCTGCCTCCTCCACTGCAAAATCAAAGCTCGACAGGCTCGATGCAATGACCCGAATGATAAACGGCAGCATAATAATCGTGTGACCGATTAACAAACCCAGGTACATCGGCAGATGGTAGATCACAATCAAGTATTTCATCAATGTAAAACCAAGCACGATTCCCGGGATGAGTACCGGAGACAGAAACAGGGCGTTCAGCACGGATTTGCCTTTAAAATCATAACGACTGAGTGCATATGCTGCCGGAACTCCAAGCACCAGTGCCAGCAGGTTCCCCAGCAGGGAAATGATGATGGATGTCTGGAACGTGCGGAGGAAACCGCCTGTGTTGAAAATATTTTCGTACCAGCGGAAGGAGAAACCTTCCGGCGGAAATTTGAGTACCGTTCCCGGTTCAAATGAAGTGACCGAGATGATCAGAAGCGGGCCCAGCAGAAAGATAAAGACCAGCAGACTGAACAGGCCCAGCCCGATATGTTTCTCCCGCATATGTCTACCCCTTCGGATTTAAAGTTTTGGCCATTTTGTTCATGACACCAACCACGACAAATGTAATGACAATCATAATCGCGGCAACAACGGAGGCCAGATACCAGTCGTTAAGGGTCATCGCATTTTGATACAGGAACGTGGCAATTACTCGCTGTTTACCCCCAAGGAGGGCAGGCGTAGTATACGCCGTCAGACTGCCGACAAAGACCAGCACGGCTCCAATCACAAGCCCGGGGACAGCCAGCGGGAACACCACTCGGCGGAACGCAGTCAGACGGGATGCCCCCAGACTCTGCGCTGCCTTCAGCAGATCACCGTCAATGTTCTCCAGTACACCGACCAGCGAGATAATCATGAGCGGCAGAAACAGATGCGTCAGACCAATCATCATGGCTGCCGGGGTATACAGAATGTCCAGCGGTTTGTCCACGATGCCGAGTCCAATCAACGTATTGTTGATTAATCCTTTGCGTCCCAGAATGATCATCCAGCTGAACGAGCGCACGACCGGGCTGGTCAGCAAAGGGAAAATGGCAAGGGCCAGCAGAATACCTTTGCGGCGCGGTGCTTTCCGCGAAATATAATAAGCTGTCGGGAATCCGAGCACCACACAGACGATGGTGGTAACCACACTAACCTGCAGGGTGGTCAGCAATATTTTCAAAAAGTATGGGTCTCTGAAAAAATGCATATATCCTTCAAAGGTAAACTCGTTCTCCTGAAAGAACGTTGACCCGATCGTCAGGACAATCGGAATGATCATAAATGCCGCCAAAAACACAAATCCCGGCAGCAGCAGCCAGTAGATTACTGATTTTTTCATCGGGATACTCCTGACTTCTAAAATGTTTTATTCACACGTTTCGTTCGGTACAGCCTTCAAAAAAGAGTTCTCCACGTTATTGCGCCAGCCGTTCCGGTTACGAATCGTTCTTACGATCGCTGTTATCCTTGGATTTTCTTGATCTCCTTCTTAATAGAAGGAAAAATCCAAGGATAAAGGCGAGCGCTTCGCTTCTTCAGAATCGATTTCGTCCCCTGCACTACGAGCTTAATACGTAAGGACTAATTCTCCGCCTGATTGAACCTCACGCCGTGAAGCTCATACTTACGCATTTAATGCGTTAATAAATAGTTCAAGGAATGCTTCGGCATCCACCGTTTCGCACACGAGAGTATTGGGCTGTTTGCCGAGACGGTTTTGGAAATCACATACCATCTGTCCGTCACACAGGCGGCTCGCCGTTTCGACATCTACGTAATAGGACTTGCGCCCAACCAACTCTGGTACAAGCGCTTCGCCTACAGCCAACGGATCATGCAGGGCACAGGCCCGAACCCCGTTCATCTGTTCATAGCGATTAATGTAGATCTCCGTACTCTGGGCCACGTACGCACGCAGTATCGGGTCAGTGAGACGCTCAATTGCCGCTTCATCCAGCAGTGTTTGCCGCGTCACATCCAGTCCAACCTGCGTAAGCTTCTCGATGCCAGCATGCAGCACGATTCGTGCTGCTTCCGGATCGACGTATGTGTTGTATTCAGCGGTTGGTGTAATGTTGCCGTGTCCGCGTACTACCCCGCCCATAAAAATCACTTCCTTCAATAAAGAAGGCAGTTCTGGACATTTCATCAAGGCCAGCGCCAGATTTGTTAATGGGGCCGTCATGATTAGGGTCAACTCTCCCGGAAAGCGTTTGGCCTGCTCTACAATAAAGTCTGGGGCGAATCCTTCTTCAGCCTGTTTGGAAGCCGAATCAGGAAGTGCACCGCCAAGTCCATCCTGTCCATGTACCCGATGCTCATAGTGCGACTCGCGAACCAGCGGCTTTGCCGCTCCTGCAATGACAGGGATCACGTTAGCATCCACAAGTTCAAGGATTTTGCATGTATTATCTGTCGCCTGCTGCAGTGAGACGTTCCCACAGACTGTAGTGATTCCGAGAATGTCCAGCCTCCGGCTTTTGACCGCCAGCAGTATGGCCAGCGCATCATCAATCCCTGTATCCACATCCAGAATGACGCGTTTAAGCCCTTCACTCATCCGTTCTCAGCTCCTGTGCAGTGATATAACTTTCCTTTTTTGATTCATCGATTCACAAACTTCTTCTCGAAAGCCTCTGCTTTTCGCAGCAGTGCTTGCAATTACTGTGCAATCTCGCGGTTCCAGCGGTCTGTCCAGCCTTTGACCTGTTGGTTCACAAATTCCATGTCCAGCTTGTTCAGCTTCTCTACCACATCCGCACCATACGTAACACCTTCCGCTTCTTCCGCAGTAAGCTCAACTTTGGTATTCACCGGGGAGTCCACTTTGGCTTTGGCTGATTTGGCCTGTACGTCCTGGCTCAGCTGCCAGTTGATGAACTCTTCCGCCAGCTCTTTGTTTTTGCTGTCTTTCACCACATTGATCGTATTCATCACGGCATAAGCACCCTCACTAGGTGTTACGAACTTTGCATTCGGAACAGCCGCTTTCAGGTCTTTGAAGTACATTTCCATGATCGGTCCGCCCGCAATCTCCTCTTGGGAGAACATATTCACGAACTCGGATGTTTGGCTGTAAAATTTCACTACGTTGCCGCTCAGCTCTTTCAATTTGGCAAAGGCTGCATCTTCGTTAAACGCTTCGTTCCCTGCCACACGAGAAGCTGCATCGACAACCATAGGACCTGCTGTTGCCGTAATGTTCGGAATTGTCAGATTATTCGCAAACGCGGGGTCCCACAGATCGCTCCAAGAGCTGACTTCTTTGGATACCATATCCGGATTGTAGGCAATGCCGAGCTGTCCAACCGTGTAGGCCGGGCCATAATCTTCGCCTAGCGGTGCTTTGGCAATATCATAAATGTCGTTAATATTCGGAATTTTGGAGCGGTCAATTTTCTCAAACAGACCTTCATCAATGCCCTGTTGTGCATAATAATCGGACAGATAGATGACATCCACATTGGATGTACCCTGACGGATTTTGTTCAGACGTTCTGCGTTGTTGCCGACTTCAAGCACAATATCAACGTTATGTTCCTTTTCAAAAGGGCCAAATACTTCTTCATTAAAGAAATCTTCCGAGAAACCCCAGGTCGAGATAACCAGTTTGTTCGCTGCTGTTCCTCCACTGCCTGATCCACCCGACGCGTTCTCCGTGCCGCTGCCGCAGCCTGCAAGCAGCACCGATGTCAGGGCTGCCGCTGCCAACCCGCTAATCCATTTTTTCTTCATGATTTAGTTCCCCCTGATATGTGTGATATGACAATCTAAATAAAACAAAAAGAAAAGCATTCTTGTAAGAACAAGAACACTTTTCTTCGTAAACAAAGGAAAGCGACACCCGCTGCCGGTACATCATCGGTTTCCGCTTCAGAATCAATCCGAAGACAGACGCCATCATATGAAATTAGGATTCGGAATCATGCATGAGATCGAATCACATCTATGATTGTATCTGCAAGAGTCTATCCTGCCGATCCGATCTAGACTTGTTTCAAAATCACATTGGTGATGGCCCACTGGGTGGACGCATCATAATCCCGCAATACTGCTTCAATAGGCAAACCCATATGCTGCTCGAGTTTCTCCCGGAATTTCTTCTTATATAAGACAGACATGCGGAAGTCCACTTCCAGCTTCAAGCCGGGGGCCTCCCCTTCCAGGGCATCAGAGCGCGGCGAACGACGGTGTTTCGCATAGAAGGTTACAATATTCTGGTCAATGGTCACTCTCAGGAGAGTGGTACCAAATCCGAATAGTTCCTTCGAGATTTCATTATAATACTGGCACATCTTCTTCTTGCTCTCATTGCTGTCCAGCAGTTCCATTGAACTCACCCACATCTTTTACTACCGTACATTCGACGTGTTAACACGATTGATTATACATAATTCTTCTGTAATGGGCAACCCAAAAGATATATTTCACATATAAAAAACACACAAAAGCGAACATTGAGCGTAATGACCTGAAATAAAGCAGCTGAACCTGCATACGCAGAACCCTGTACTATATGGAATTATTTCCGTAACTTCTAACTTCTATCCAATCGCTGCTGCAGTGAGAAGGAGTTATACGAGTTGATTTCCTTCCCTGTTTCAGGAAAATATTTTTGGGTATTTAATTCTGCGATACATAGACAAAGTTCGTCATCGAACGTTAAAATGAGACACAATGTACACTGTTACATATTTCAAGAAATTGGAGGCTTATCACATGAAATGCTCAGTATGTAATCATGAAAATGGAGATGCCCGTTTTTGCGAGAGGTGCGGCTCTAACCTGACTGGAAACCACGCTTCTTCTGAACCTGCGAATCCTGTCAACCACACAGATTCGGTGCCTGCCGATCAGGAGTACACTCGTTGGTCCAGTACTCAGGAACCAGCTTCTCATGAATCCGCATCCACACGTTCATCATCCGTCTCACCCGTACCATCACCTATTTACGAAACGAATCATGCCAGTAACAACGATGCTGCCGACCACGGTTCTGCCCAAAACAGCGCAGGAAATCAGTGGAGCAACCTCGTGCAGAATGAGAAAGTACAGCAAGCCAAAGAAGTGAGCAAACAATATCTTTCCTATTTTCTAAGCGTACTGGCTCGTCCGTATCAGTCGATGAAAACCGTCGGGGAACAGCATGCCCTGCATGGTCTGGTAACCATGGCTCTGTTTGCTGTCTTGACCTCTACATATATTCTAATCACATTTGGACGTCTTGGTGCGGATGGACTGTTCATTAGCGGATTCCTGCGTCCACTGCTGTTTACAGCAATTATTCTCATTGCCGCGGCCGCACTGATCTATGGTGTGCTGAAGCTGGAACGGATTACTTTCCGTCCGAAAATACTGATTGCCCAGTTCGGAACCCTGCTGGTGCCAGGGATCGTTACCCTTTTGCTGGCTAACCTGATGATTGTAATCTCGTATTCGTTTGCCATTTCCCTGCTGGTGCTGTCGTATATCGTTATGTTTGTCGCTATGAATACGGTGCTGTTCCACCATCCGCTGAATCGTACCAAAGCTGCACTTGATAGTGTGTACAGCGTGCTGATCGTTAATGCGGTGCTGTTTTACGTAACCTATCGTTTGTTATATGCCGTGGTTGCAGGTTTCTTCGATCCACTGTTCGCACCTTATAGAGGCTTGTAGCTTGGTCTTCATTCTCCTTATTTTAAAATTCTGAAGGTTTCACCTGTCGGGTGAAGCCTTTTTCATATTTCGAAGGCGCGCTAGAAGCGTTGCACGGAACATATGATTTACACTATAATGTGTAGTGCGAATCATATGTTTTTATTTACTTAACATTTCCCAAGCGATTTTCCTGAAAGATTACGCTTATAAATCTTTATTCAGCATGGATTTGGATGGATTCTTTGTTACTATCTCTTCACCCATAAACACTACAATATGTAGTGTCATTATTCATTATTTTAAGACGAAAGAAAGGGGAATTCGAATGGACATGACCCACATGGATCATATGCAGATGGAACAACAAACGGGCACCTCATACCTATGGCTGATTGTTGGAGCCGCCCTGCTGCTGCTCTCCGCTGCCGCTTATGTCTGGGCATCGCGTACACGCGGCAGCATTCTCAGTCATATGAAAAAGAAAGAGCGTGCATTAATTCAAAAGAAAAGCCGAGCCATTCATACTGCAGCTCATATTGTGATCGCTCTATCCATCACAGCATTCGGGATTTTTTCTCTGCAGCGTGCTGATAAAACATATAATACCGCAGACCTGGACAGCAGCGCAGCGATCAATGTGACCAGTGACAAATATTATGGGGCCAACCACACCGAAGAACCCATTCACTATGAGATGACCATTCCGACCTCGGGGCCGCACAATCCGCATGATATTCAGTTTGGTTTTTATACGGACTTTCCTGGTTACCCTTATCTGGTTCATAACATGGAGCACGGGGACATCATTATTTATTATCGTGAAAATGCTGGTGAAGAGCTTAAGGAACATCTGAAATATCTCACAAAATTTCGTAAAGCAGGATCAGGCATTCTCGCCGTACCGAACAAAGATATTCCCGATGGCAGCGAAGTCGTCATGACCGCTTGGACCAAAACGATGAAACTGGACAAGTTTGACGATGCCAAGGTGGGAACCTTTATCAATCGATACATCAATCAGGGACCCGAGAAGATCCCACCATCCGTTCGCCAAGGCGGCGGAACGATGTAAGTAGCAATGAGTCTGCTGAACAGAGATGGCACACATTTTCGCAGGATAGATCGAAGGAAAGAGGAATGAAATGCAGGTGAGGGGGATTCATCATTTTCCAGTTTCTCAGTTTTAGTATCGGATCTCCCCCTCTAATGTTTATCGATCCCCAGGAACCTTATTTGACTAATAATCGGTCTATCTAGATTAAGACAATCTGCAGATTCTTTTTACCGAAAATTACCCCAAATCAATCCAGCCCTGTCTCTAATCCTTTCCCTCTCTTGAGCCGATAAATTCAATTAGAAGTATATACATAAAATGCACGTTAGCTGGTCAATTATTTTTCCTACAGATAGACTACAAAAGATCAAACCGGTTCAACAAAGGGGAGCAATTAGAACGATGAATAGTTTATTTATGCGTATTTTTTTATTTTTTTCCTGTCTGATGCTGGCGGCGGGTGCTATTCTTGGCATCACCATGTACCGTGCGTCAGCCCAATTGGTGGAACAATCCATGGGAATGCAGGCTCAGGCTGTAGCTGAACGGGCCGCCGCCTTAATTGATACTTCACTATATGCTCCGCTAAGTACGGGGAAGGACAAGACCGCGTATTATGACACACTGCGCGAACAGCTTAGTCAGCTGCGAGAGGCCAACGGGCTTAAGTATCTTTACACGATGAGCACAAGGGAAGAGAACGGGAAGGCCGCATACTATTACGTGGTGGATGGAGCTGCTCCCGATACACCCGAGGATGATTTCTCGCCTTACGGCAAAGCAGAGGAAACACTGTACGCTGGTATGCTTCAAGCCTTTGCACAAGATACATCGGTTCGCGGAGAGCTTACTCGGGATGAAGATTACGGGGCTACGATTACCGCTTATGTGCCGATTCATGGAACGGATGGCAAGATGTTAGGTATTGTAGGAGCCGATCTGGACTCTACCGCAGTCTATGAACTCATGGCAAGCAACCGAATCACGATGGTTTGGACAGCGCTGGCGATTGTACTGCTTAGTGTACTGCTGGTGTATATTTTCGCACGTTATCTGACAAGGCCGCTGGTGAAGCTGAAACAGCTCATTACCGAAGTGGGAAAAGGAGACCTCACCGTCAACGTAGAGCTTGGACGCAAAGACGAAATTGGGCAGCTTGCTTCCGAGTTCAAACACTTGGTCACGGATACCCGGCAAGTCATGACAGGTATTCGTCAAAGCTCGGATTCCCTGCTGCATGCTGCGGCAGGTGTGTCTCGTCATTCCCAGGCAACGGCTGAGGCCAGTCAGCGGATTGCAGAGCACACGAATCATACTGCACAAGGGGCTTCCGAACAGGTGGTACGTGCTGGGGAAGTCACGGTTGCCATGGAAGAGATTACACGCAGTATGCAGCATATTGCTCATTCTTCATCCAAGGTTGCCGACGTGTCGCAGCAGACAACAAACGATGCCCTTCAGGGACAAGCCAAGCTGGATACAGCCATTCGCAGCATGGACGAGATTTATCAGGCCAACGTGCAGATGGCGGCATCAACGACACAGCTAACGGATTACTCCAGCCAGATCGAATCCGTCGCTCATTTGATGAAAAATATTGCTTCCCAGACAAACCTGCTTGCACTGAATGCCAGTATCGAAGCTGCCCGTGCAGGTGAACATGGCAGTGGTTTTGCTGTAGTTGCCTCCGAGGTGCGCAAGCTCGCAGGGGAATCCGAACAATCCTCACAGCACGTATCCGAGCTGATTACGGAGATGACACGTCAGACCTCTTTGCTTGCAGAACATATGTCGGCAAGCACTACAGCAGTGCAATCCGGTCTGACTGTCGTGCAGGAGGCAGGTCAATCTTTCTCTTCCATTCATGGCGGCATTGAAACGATTAACGAGCGGCTGCATGAAGTGTCCGCAGCTTCCGAACAGCTATCAGCAAGTTCAGAGGAAGTGTCGGCATCCATTGAAAACATGGAACATATCTCGCGAGAATCCTCATCCAGCATCCAGAAAGTATCTCAGGCTGCCGAAACGCAGCTGCAATCCATGGGTGAGATCAGTGACTCCGCCGAGTCGCTGCGTGTTCTATCCAGTGAACTGAATGGCCTGATCAGCCGATTTAAAATCTAGAACAAAAAGCCGCATGGCCTGCATTCCAGTGATCGGGGTTTCCTCGATCATCGGAACACAGCCTGCGGCTTTCTTTAGCTCTTACCTTTATAGGATGCGCATCATTGATACGTATCCTATAAAGGCCTTTTTATCTTAAATGAAGGTCAGCCGCGGGGCTGCCGATCATTAGTAGCGCTGCGGAGCAGCCTTTTTGCCCAAATCTGTCATGTATGTGAAGAACGCATCCGGGTCTGTATCATAGACCAGCTGTACCGGACGTCCGTCTGCCTGCTCCACCGTGCGGCCTTGGCTTGGACCATCTGGGATGACGATGCAGTTCACGGTTTTTTTCTTCACAATGTCCTCGCGGCCTACGGAAGCCGTAGTCAGCACATCCCACAGATAATAGGTGGAATTCGTTTCACTGTAAACCAGTGGCGGACAGCCTGCATAACAGTTCCCTAGGAAATCCACGCCTTCGAAGCGGCGTTCTGCTGCCCAGCGGTTACGGACTGCAGGTGTAAGAGGTACTTTGTTCGTGCTCTCCAGAGCAACCAGATCAATCTGGATGCCGCTCTGCCACACGCGATAGGCTGCTTCCGGGTCCCAGAATACGTTCCATTCCGCAGTACCGTCATGCTCCGGCTCTTCTACGTTTCCACGTTCGAATGTACCGCCCATCCATACCAGCTTGTCGATCTTCTCTTCAATGTCCGGTGCTTCGTCCAGCGCACGTGCGAGGTCTGTCAGCGGACCGGTGAACAGAAGCAGCGTTTTCCCTTCGGTGCTGCGTACTTTCTCAATCAGATGCTGATGTGCTGGTACAGCCGAGAGCGGCGCTTCCATTTTGCCTGATTCATTCAGAATCGGCAGTGCATCTACATAGAATGAGTGCAGTCTCCACGCTGGCGGGAACGGGTTTTTGCCTCTGGAATTGGATTTGGATACTTCAATGGAATACGTCCCAAAACGATCGATAATTTTACGGCTCGCATCAGTTGCCGGCTCCAAATATCCGTCTGCCGGAATAACCGATACACCGGTTACATGTACATTGTCCATTTGCAGAAGCATAAACAGCGATACGAGATCATCTACGCCGCCGTCATGATTGAAATACACATTCAGTTTGTTCGTCATGCTTGCTTTCATCCTTCCTCTGGTTACCCCATTGATGTGAACTTGTCCGTCCGCCCAAGGCCGACGCTTCCTCTATTATGTCCCATAACCCTTAGCCGAGTAAACCTTCCGCACCCAAAGAACCCCGTCCCTACAGCATTTTCTGCGCATTTTTACCAGCTTATCCATTCCATCTCAGACAGACAAACCTCAATGCTCTCGCCTCTGGTAAAAAAGAAAGATGGACCACGGGCATGAAGCCCCGCCGTCCATCTGTCCCTCTCCATAGTTTACAGGGATCGGGTTGGTTTCTTTTCTTGCTTTTCCGCAATCGGCATATACTTGCCTGGCCAGAAAGCCCATTTGCCCAGCAGCGCTGTAATCGCTGGAACCATGAACGGACGAACCAGGAACGTATCAAGCATAACACCTACGGCGGTGATAATCCCGAACTGCACCAGCACCTGGATTGGCAGGGTGGCCAGAACGGCGAACGTGCCTGCCAGGATCAGACCCGCAGAGGTAATAACCGAACCCGTCTCGCCTACACCTTCCTTAATAGCCTGACGCAGCGGCATCGTTTTGCGTTTCTGCCAGATGCTTGAGATCATGAAGATGTTATAATCCTCGCCGAGTGCCACGAGGAAGACAAAGGAGTACAGCGGGATCGCTCCCTGAATCGCCTCTGCGCCAAGACCATAGTGGATGATAATCCACCCCAGGCCGAGTGCGGAGAAATACGACAGGACTACAGTCGCAATCAGGTATGCTGTCGCAACAATCGAACGCAGATAGAGCAGCAGCAGCAGCGTAATCATACCGATAACGACTGGAATAATAATCTTCGCATCGCGCTCTCCAGCGACTTCGATATCATATTGTTCAGCCGTCTGTCCATCAATCCAGACTTGCTGATCCACGTTGGCAACCCCGGCATCTTTCAATGCCGATTCCGCCGCATCGCGCAGGTCTGGAATATGCTGCATCGCTTCAATGGAGTATGGATTGAGATTGAACTCTACGTCATACGCCGTAATGTTGGCATTCTCCGCGCCTTGCTGCGCGTCACCCACCTTGCTGATATAATCCAGTGATTCGAGACGCTGCTTCAGATCTGTCTCTTTGCCCCCGGCATCCACGATCACTTTAACTGGAGCGAGCTCTCCTTGGGAAAATTGCTCCCCAATAACCTTGAAGCCTTCACGCGAAGGTACATTTTCCGGGAAGGAAGATAACAAGTCGTACGTAAATTTCACTTGTGTTGAAAAAGCAGCCAGTCCACCGAGCAGCACTACCGTAATCGCCAGAACCGTCCAAGGTTTAGTCGTTACGATGCGTCCGATCCAGCTTTCACGGACTTTACGCGGAGACGGAGCCGGTTTGCCTTTTTTCTTCGCCCGCTCCACTTCCATCTCGTGAGTACGTGGAACGAACGGATAGAACGATCCCCGCCCGAAGATGGCAAGCAGCGCCGGAACGAGCGTGAGACTTGCTATAAACATGATGAAGATGGACAAACTGAATGGTACGGCAAAACGATGATATGCACCATACTCAGCCAGCAGCAGCACGAGCAAAGCGGCAACGACCGTAAATCCACTCATCGCAATCGCGCCGGATGAACCGGTGATCGCTTGGAAAATAGCTTTCTTTTTATCCTGCTCATGATACAGAATTTGACGGTATCTGGAGATCATGAACAGACAGTAGTCCGTACCTGCTCCAAAGAGCAATACGGTCATGATCGAGATGGACTGTGCATCCACCGTGATCCAGCCCTGATCTGCCATAAATCCGAGAATCGGACTGGTCACCATATAGGCAAAGCCTACTGCGATAATTGGGATAATCGCCAAAACTGGCGAGCGATAGATCAGCAGCAGCAGGACAAGCACAAGCACTACAGTTGCAATTAACAGAGATACATCGGCTGAAGAGAACAATCCGGTAGCATCAATGGAAATTCCAACGGGTCCCGTTACCCGGGCAATCAGCTTGCTGTCGTTGTCGATCGCCGTTTCAAATGGATTCATGCCAAAGATCGCTTTGGTTTTTTCCTCTAACCCTTCAATGCCTGCCTTCAGCTGCTCTGCATCGGCATCTTTATTAAAAAATAGCGGCATGACGATGGTGCTTCCGTCTTCCGAAAGCTGCCCTTTAATCGCCTGCGGCGGCAGCTGATACAGCGGCACAACGGACTGCTGCTGCTCCACCGGGTCTTGATCAAGACGCTCTGTCAACGCTTGAATTTGCTGTATCTGATCATCCGTAAGGCCGGTGGAACT
Source organism: Paenibacillus sp. FSL R7-0652 (assembly GCF_038595045.1). NCBI lineage: Bacteria > Bacillati > Bacillota > Bacilli > Caryophanales > Paenibacillaceae > Paenibacillus > Paenibacillus sp. FSL R7-0652. The sequence goes on from NZ_CP152001.1 coordinate 6,202,119, forward strand.
GCGCCAGACGATTAGTGCTGGCAGTCCCTCACCGCCGGGGAATTCTTTTTTCGCCAGAGCAGCGGCCTGAACGGATGGTTTGGAATCACTCAGGTCCTGTGCGTTGTTGGTCTCACGTTGATTTACTGCCGGCCACACCATACCAAGCACAACCGCAATGATAATCCATACGAGCAGCGTGACCCATTTACTTCGTTTGCCCGCTACAAAGCGGCTATAACCTGAACCTTCCTGCATGGTCTATTCATCTCCCTAGTTTTGTTAATCAAAACAGCTTTGAAATTAATGTCATGGTATAGAAATGAACCATGAGTCATAATATAATCGAGTTAATTATACTTACCGGAAGGTTAATTATGCAATCCCTAATTTTATGAAATGCTGCAATACGTTATTTTATCCGTAAATGAGGTCGAACATCATGAACAAAAAGCCAAAAAAAACAGCAGGCCCAACGCGTGCACCAGGCAGACCCAAGGCAGGCACCGATCAGGCTTCCGCCTACACCAACATCTTAATGACAGCCTCACGGCTGTTTATGGAATACGGATACGAAGCTGTTTCTCTTCAACAGATCGCTTCGTTATGCCACGTTACCAAAGCGTCCATCTATTATCATTTTTCCAGCAAACCGGAACTATTCACCGCAGCCATTACCCGTATGATGGACATGGGCATGCAGCAGACAACCCTGCGTTTGGGCGAACAAGGCACACTGCATGAACGGCTGGTCAACGTGGCGGCTGCCAAGATGCAGCGTTCTCATGTCGATACCGAAACGATGATGCGCGAAGCCAATGTATACTTGAATGCTGAGCAGCTTGCCAAGATTCGAGATGCAGAGAATCGCATCTTTGATGTACTGGCTGCTCACCTCCAGCAGGAGATGGATCACGGATATTTGCGAAAGGCCAATCCTCTGCTGCTCGCTCAGGCGTTTACCTCCCTGCTCATGCTTGCCAACCGTGAGGATGTACGCAATATGAAGGAAACAATTGAGGAGTTAGCTCAGGATTTGGTGAGATTGTTCTTGAATGGAGCAGTTAAAAAAAGCTAGATTGTACGGCTATGATGAAATATGGATGCCTTCAATAAAACAAATTTTCTCTTTTTACATGTTCTATTGCTGTCGAGTCCAAAAAAAGCAGTGGCGAATCCGGAATCTCAGTTCCAGACTTGCCACTGCTTTGGTAATGTATAACCTGCCTGCAGCTTAACATGAATTAGATATGCATGCAATTAGCTAGACGTATGTCAGCAAATATATACAGCATACGGCTTATCAACGCACTACTGAAATTTTACATACTTCCAGACTTATGACGAGTCGGTAAGATACGCTGCTCCATTTTTTCATATAAAGCCAGAGATCTTCCGATTATTCCAACCTTAGGGGCCAGCCAGTACATAAACCATGCTGATCCGATACCAATTAACGCCCCTACTATGATATCGATTGGATAATGCACACCAACCCAAACGCGGGAGATTGCACCGCAGATTGCGAGTAACAACCAGAGCCATCCTTCTTTTTTTCGAACCAGCCAGAAAGAGAACGCAACGGAGAAAAACAAAATGGTATGATCACTAGGAAAAGAATTATCTATACTGCGATCGATCAGTTTGTTAACATTCGGCAGTACCGCAAACGGCTGATAATGCTCATACAATAAGCCCATCGTTTTCCCTATGATCTCCGCCATAATAAAAGCAAGGCCTGCCTGAATGACCATCATTCGATGCTGCATGCTGCGGGTAAACCAATAAATCAGCATGGCCAGTGCAAGCAGATACATCATATATTCTGCTGCAATAACAGCAGCCGGATTCAGAAAAGGAAATTGTCGGCCTAAGCCGTTAATGGCCCGAAAAATATCAATATCTAGTTGGAACAAAAAGTCCACCTCCATCTGAAATGAATTACTGAATGCATGATAAATGAAGCTCACCTTGATTAATCTATGGTGAGATGAATAAGGCACATTTCCGAAGCGCTCTTAACGCCACCACATCGTGAATGCACAACACCCCTTTTCATCCATATAAAATACTAAATTCAAATATTTTCCACATAAAACAAAAAAATAAAATGCCATGAGAAGCTGATAGATCTCCCTGCATTGAAGATCTGAATCAGTCTCCCAAGCCAAAACGATTAGAACAGCTATCGTTCCTTACCTTAGTGCGTGTTAAGTGACGGCATTTCCAATCTTTCTTGTTTCTCAACTACCAGTATACGGCCGTTAAAAGAACGTACCAATCGATCAAACTTACATCTACCTTACAATTTTGTAAGGTTAGTAATTATATGTAATTAAACCCTTCCTCTGGTGAACAAATTAACATTGAAATTAATCTAAAGATAAGGCAAATAGGCTGCACACTTCTCAGAAGGCACAGCCTTTTCTTTTACTCTCATGCACTGCAGCTCATATGTAAATCCTGAATATAACTGTACCCTCAATCATTTATCGGCATCTAATCATACGTAAATTTTCAACTTTTCCATGCACTTGCCAGCGCTGCAATACCCGGCTCAATTTTTTCCAGCTCGATGCCAGCAAATCCAATGATGAACTCTCGTTTACCGTCAGCAGGGAGACTTTCGTTTGCCCATAGGTATTCCGCCGAGGCCACTCGTACACCTGCCTCTAACGCCGCATCCACCATATTCTGGGCTGGATTCGGATGGGTCAACCGCAATACCAGATGAAAACCTGCATGTTCACCCCGGATTTCAAATCCAGGCCAATCGCCAAAATGCAGCTGCATAGCCTGCACTGTCAGATCGTGTTTGCGTTTATACAAATGACGCATTTTACGAATATGTTTACCGAGTTCTCCATCACGAAGGAATAATTCCAGCACCCGCTGATGCAGACGAGAAGCTGACTGCTCAAATAGGACGTTTCTATATACCTCGTGAAAATGCGGGAGAAGTTCCTTCGGTAATACCATATAGTGTACGCAGAAGGCGGGTGCAAGCACCTGAGAGAATCCTCCCATATAGATCACGGGTGCTTTCTCCCGCAACCCCTGCATAGAAGGAATCGGGCGCCCGGAATACCTGAACTCTCCGTCATAATCATCCTCAATAAGGTATGCTTCGGAGCGTTCTGCCCAATCCAACAAGGCAAGTCTGCGGCTGATTGGCATGGTCATGCCCATAGGAAACTGATGTGATGGTGACACACCGGCCAGCGACACTGCTGCATGATCCAGCTCATTCAGATTCATCCCGTCGTTATCCAGCGAAACAGGGATAATCTCATATCCGTAATTGCGAAATGTACCGGGCAGCAGCCGGTATCCCGGATTCTCTACAGCGATGGATTTACGACTTCCCTTGTACAGCATTGTCTGTGCGAGCAGTGACATCAGCAGATGCTGTTCCGCACCGATTACAATCTGCTCCGGTATACATCGAACACCTCTGAACTGTCCCAAATAGTCTGCAATCTCTCTCCTTAATCCCTGCTCCCCCTGAGGATCTCCGTAAAATAACAAATTCTTGGCTTCTTCACGCCATACCCGGTTTGCATACTGCTGCCATTTCACGTCTGGAAACAGCCCGAAGTCATTGCGTGACATATGAAAATCATAGGAAACCAACGCTGCAGGGCGCAAGCCCTGTAAATCTGGTGATGATGCCAAGGCATTCTCTTCCTTTTGCTTCTTGGTTGAGATGTCGGTATCAGATCTCCCCAGCCATATATCGTGATAACCTTCAACCACAGCACGCACACGATAACCCCGGCGCGGCTCGCTGTAGACGTAGCCCTCTGCAATAAGCTGCTGATATGCCCATTCCACAGGTGTTGTGCTGATGTCCAGCATTTCTGACAGTTTGCGAACGGAAGGCAGGCGGCTGTGTTCCACAAGCGCCCCGCAGAAAATTTCCCTTTTAATATGATCCGATAATTGAACATAAATAGGTGTACTATCCTGCTCATCAAGTTTTGGCAGCTGCATCATCGCTTCTTCACTCCATCTGTCCTGCTGAATTCGTAAAAACTGTATATTTTGAAGTATACAGTATCCGGATATACTTATGTCATCATCAATATATCCAAACAGTATAAGAGCGGAATGCCGAAGTGATCGCATCCGTCCAAGCCTGTTTGAATATGACAGGAGGAAGAAACATGTCATACCCTACACCTACGAATCGTACCGCCAAACTCATGCAGACTGAACGTATATATCTGCGTCCATTCGATATAACCGATGTGGATGCTTATTATCCAAGCCTGTTTGAGCCCGAAATGCGCAAACTAACAGGGACTCAAGCAAGCTTTATCCGTTCTCAGGTTGAAAAGTATGTGGAGAATTTAGCTCAGGACGACTCGCGACTGAACCTGCTTATCGCATTACAAAGCACAGACGAAATTATCGGGGATGTCGCCCTGATGGACATGCACGCCAAAAATCGCAGTGCACACATTCGCATTGCTATCGATCAGCCAGCACACCAAGGTAAGGGATATGGTAGTGAAGCGCTGCTGCTTATGCTCGATTACGGGTTCGGCATCGCCAATCTGCATCGGATTGAGCTGGATGTCTTTGCTTTTAACGAACGCGCCATTCGCACGTATGAAAAGCTCGGCTTCCAGCGTGAAGGCGTGAAGAGGGACATGTTGTACTACGATCACCAGTACCATGACGCCATTCTGATGAGCATCCTCGAAGATGAATTCAGGGAAAAACATCTGAAAACAGACAGATAAAGTGAAGCTGACCTTTCTTATAAAAATAAATCGGAGCAGACTATTCTCCTGCCCCGATCAGAAAATGCAGATGACCCGCCAGCACCGACAGCTCGGCGGGTGTTTGCATGTACAGCTCGCCATCCGTGTCCGCCGGCATGGGTGCATCCGTTTTTATTTGAAGTGCAGCTGCCTTGAAGTAGGAGATACTCTCGTTTCGAGGCTGCCACTCCCCCTCCGGTTTATGAGAAAGTACCTCTCGCATTAGCGGAATACCTGTCTCATGGATAATGAGCACATCAAGCTTACCGTCCTGCAGTGCATCTGGAGCAAAAGGGAGCGCATTTGTCCCCAGAAAACGCCCATTAGCCGCGTATATCATCACTGCTTCACCTTCCATCCACTCCCCGTCTACCTCTAACTCGTAATGAAACGGCTCAGATCGACTGATGGTCTGCAGCGTGCTGATGAAGTAGCTGACTTTGCCCAGTGCACCTTTCAAATTCTCATTAATGTTCTGTGATGTATCACTGATCAAACCGATCCCGAAGAAATTGGTAAATACCCGGTTATCTGCCCGTCCCACATCCACTGCAGCAGCCCGCCCTGTCAGAAGCTGCTGAGCAGCTGTCTCTACATCTGGAGATAAGCCTAGTGAACGCGCAAAATCATTACATGTACCGCCTGGAAGTATCCCGATCTGTGGAGGATGCTGCAGGGAAGCCAGCCCGTTCACACACTCATGCACCGTACCGTCACCACCCAGAATAAACACAACCTCAAACTCTTCACCGCGTTCCCGGCACAGCTTCTCCCCTTCACCCGGTTCATCTGTTCGAACAACGACCAATTCACGAATGGCTGGAGCCAGTACGCCTGTCACCAGACCTACTGCATTTTCCCGGTTCGCTTTACCTGCATGAAGATGATGAATTAACAAAGCTTTCTTCCATTCCATGCTGCTCTTCCTCCATTCCAATGCTTGTTTCCCTTTACCCAAAATGCTTGGAAGAATAAACAAAATCAGGGCTTCACGATCAGATGCCTGTTTCACAGCCGAACCTGAGAAGGTAGAGTTCGATTAAGATACTTTTTTATGCGGATAACGCACCATTTTTGTTTCCTCTTGCGTAGTATCTGATGACTCTATAATTCACCATTCTCCACAGCCATAACCTGCTTCAAACAAATGTATGCATGAGAAAAATCGTTCCTCCGCAACCTATACAATATAGGTGAGTACTTCGTGGGAGCAGCCCATTCAATCCGCTTCGGATTGGTTAAATGTACACTATACGAATGGAGGAATTCCCTATGATTCCAGCGACATTGGAACAATTAGAACAAGTCCGCAAAGAATGCCGTACCATGGTTCGCAAAAGAGCCACTGCTTCAGCCGGGTCCACCCTTGTGCCCCTTCCCGGTACAGACGTCTTAGCTGACGTGGGCATGCTGATGCAGCTTTTACCTGCGATTAACAATAAATTTGGATTGTCGCAGAAACAGCTCGACGGTATGGACCCTGAGACCAAGTCTATGATCTACGGATTTGTCATGTCGATCGGAAGTAAAATCATCGGCCGTATGGTCACGAAGGAATTGGTCGTACAGGTGCTCAAACGAGTGGGTGTGCGCGTTGCAGCCAAATCGGTTGCCAAATTTGTACCGTTTGCGGGCCAAGGCCTTGCCGCAGCCCTCAGCTTCACCGCCATGCGGTATGTCGGCAGCAAACACATTGATGACTGTTATGAGGTGGTCAAACGAATGATTGAGCAGCGTGATGGGCTGCCAGGCGAACCAGCTCAGGCAGTACTGGAAAATGCGGATTTCAAACTTGATTCCATGGATCAATTGAAAGAGAAGTCTCAGGATAAAATGGAGCTTGAGGATGAATCTGCAGGTAAGACTGAAGATAAATCTGAGGATACGATGCTGTAAATACCGTCTGGTTCTAATGTGTAACATTTAAACGGGCAGAAGAGGCCAAAATGCCTTTCGTCCCGTTTAAATGTTATTTTCTAACTGTAGACAGAGCTACTGGCTAACTGTATTAAGATTGACCATATCACTGCTTCTTAATTTTAAAAGAGGTAAAGCCGTCAATGCAGATAGTATAATCAAAATTCCCGCCCAAAATCCTACCTGTTGGGCAGGGAAATATTTCAGTAATACACCAGTTCCAACCATAGATAAAGCCATCATAACGTTGGAAGTTGTTTCACTTAGAGCAAATGCTCTTCCCAACACCTGCTCAGGTACTGTTCTCATGATAAGAGTGGTGTATGAAGCATTCCCAATGCCTGCCCCAAGTGTAGCAATTGAGATTAAGGCAGCTCCGATCCAAAGATTGGAAGATTGACTCATTAATGCATGAGATAACCCTTCAATTACGGATGATAAGATCACTATTTGAATCATCCATTTTCTAAAGTAACTAGCTATGAATCCGCTGATTAGAAATCCAAAACCCAAAGCACCATATAAGATCCCTACTCCTGTATTTCCCTCCTGATACACTTGATAACCGTAAACACTTATAAGGATATTGATAGCTCCTCCACCTATTGGCCAAAATATAGCTTGAAGAGCAATAACCTTCAGCATAAGTGATCTTCTAAATTCTTTCCACAAGGTTGTTTCTTGCTCGGGATTTCCCACTGTATCTTGATATTCATTACTGGCCGGTATATCAACACTCTTTCTGTCATAAGACATGGTAGAAAAGGGTTTTAAATCTTTAACTAAATCGTGTTCTAATAGGCTTCCAATACTCCTCTAAGGCTGAAAGTATAACCGAATTCTCCTCATTTAGCGCTAGAAAATTTGGAAATAAAATCTTAAGAATATATTTTTCCATATGAATACATTTAAGTCAACACTTGATGTATAAATTCATTATTTTGTAGTACACAGTAAACATAATCTCCCACACTTGCAGCACAGGTGAAATTCTAGGAAGTTGACTTTATGGTGACGAAAGGAAAGGACACACTTTCAAGGTGTAATTGAAGGGATATAAAAAGGGGATAATTACCCAAGAATAGGGATTGGTAAGAAGAAGAAAGGAGAGGACAAAGAAGGTTAGTGATATTAATAAACTGTGTGAATTGTATGCAGATTCCTCACAGCACAACGAAATAAAAAACCAACGCCAGTAACTGTACCGACGTCAGTTTGAGAACTATCATTGTTTTAGACACTTCTACTTTATAAACATGACTAAATATTACCCTTAGATCGCCTGCGGCTGCTGCTCTGAAAACTGGCTGTTGTACAGATCGGCATAGAAGCCCTGCTTTGCCATCAGCTCATCATGGCTGCCCTGCTCAATCACGTTACCGTGATCCATCACAAGGATCAGATCGGCGCCGCGAATGGTGGACAGACGGTGGGCAATGACAAAACTCGTACGGTTTTTCATCAGTTCATTCATCGCTTTCTGGATAAAGACCTCGGTTCGCGTATCCACACTGCTGGTTGCTTCATCCAGAATGAGGATAGACGGGTTCGCTAGAATCGCTCTCGCAATCGTCAGCAGCTGCTTCTGGCCTTGTGAGATATTGGACGCCTCTTCGTTCAGCACCGTATCGTAGCCATCCGGCAGTGTGCGAATGAAATGATCAGCATGGGCAGCCACAGCAGCTTTGACCACCTCTTCTTCCGATGCACCTTCCCGTCCATAAGCGATATTATCCCGAATTGTACCGTTAAACAGCCACGTATCCTGAAGCACCATACCAAACATGCTGCGCAGATTACCGCGTGACATGTCCTTAATATCAATGCCGTCAATGGTAATCCGGCCGCGCTGAAGTTCGTAGAACCGCATCAGCAGGTTAATCAACGTCGTTTTACCAGCACCTGTCGGACCGACAATTGCGACGGTCTGCCCTGGTGCGACGTCAATATTCATATTGTGAATGAGCAGTTCATTTTCCTTATAACCAAAATCTACTGCTTCAAAAGCAACTGCACCTGCCGGGTGACGCAGCACCGCAGGTTGTTTCGACTCCGGAACTTCCTCTTCCTCATCCAGCAGCTCGAATACCCGCTCTGCCGAGGCAATTGTCGACTGAATAATATTGGAGATGTTAGCAATCTGATTAATAGGCTGTGTGAATTGACGTGAATACTGCGTGAAGGCCAAGATATCCCCGATGGAGATCGAGCCCCGTGTAACAAAAATCCCGCCGACTACGCAGATCAGCACATAACCCAAGTTTCCGACAAAGTTCATTAGAGGCATAATAATCCCTGAGATAAACTGTGCTTTCCAACCCGATGCATACAGCTCCTCATTCACTTTCTCAAACTGCTGTACGGATTGTTCTTCACGTCCAAATGCTTTGACCACTTTGTGGCCTGTATACATCTCTTCTACGTGACCGTTCAGTTCACCAAGCGATTTCTGCTGCCCAGCAAAATGTTTCTGCGAACGGGAAGCCACCAGCATAACCACCACAACACTAAGCGGCAGGGTCAGAAGCGTGATAAGAGTCATCCATGGACTAATCGTCAGCATCATAATGATGACACCAACAATCGTTACTACTGACGTAATAAACTGAGCCAAACTCTGCTGCAGCGTATTACTGATATTGTCCACGTCATTGGTTGCACGGCTAAGCGTCTCACCATGCGTACGGGAGTCAAAATATTTTAGCGGCAGACGCCCAACCTTGGCACTGACCTGCTCCCGCATATCGTAGACAACCCGCTGGGCTACACCAGCCATCAGATATTGCTGTACATATGCAAAAGCTGCACTGAACAGATACAATCCAAGCAGAAGGTACAATACTCTCATCAAAGCAGGGAAATCAATTCCCGCCCCCTGCACACCCTGCATAATAGCAATAGCTCCATGGGCAAGAATATCGGTACCCTCAGCCATAACCTTCGGACTAATAATGCCGAACACCGTACTTAAAATGGCAGCAATCAGGACACCGATCAAACGGGAACTGTGCGGCCGAAGATACTTAATCAGGCGGCGCAGCGTACCTTTAAAATCCTTCGCTTTCTCTGCTGGAGGCCGCATGCCCATTCCGCCACCAGGGTGACCCGGCCCGCGCGGAGCACTTGCTTTGCGTTCTGCTGCACGTTCACTCATGCGATCTCCTCCTCAGTCAGCTGGGAGGATACAATCTCGCGGTACACTTCATTGTTCTCCAGCAGCTCTTTATGTGTTCCCGACCCGACAATTCGGCCTTCATCCATGACGAGGATACGATCCGCATCCATAACCGTGCTCACCCGCTGAGCTACGATCAGCACCGCCGCTTCCGTCGTTTCCGATTTGAGTGCAGCTCGCAGTTTGGCATCCGTTTTAAAATCAAGGGCCGAGAAACTGTCATCGAAAATATAAATGTCCGGACGGCGAATCAGTGCCCGTGCAATGGACAACCGCTGTTTTTGTCCACCGGATACGTTATTCCCGCCTTGTGCAATCAGGCTGTCATAGCCATCTTTCATCTCGGAGATAAAGTTCTCTGCCTGTGCTGTACGCGCTGCATGCATGACTTCATCCATGCTTGCATCATCTTTACCATGGCGAATATTCTCTGCAATTGTTCCAGTAAACAGGACTGCTTTTTGTGGGACGAACCCGATTTTGGACCGCAGTTCTTCCTGTCTAAGCTCCCGCACATCCGTTCCGTTCACACGCACACTACCCTCGGTCACATCATAGAAACGCGGAATGAGGCTCAGCAGCGTTGTCTTACCGGAGCCCGTACCGCCAATAATCGCTGTCGTTTCACCCGAACGAGCCGTGAACGAGATATCGGATAGGGCAGCATTCTCTGCACCCGGATAACGGAAAGTGACATGATCAAACTCGATCATTCCCTGCATGGATTTCATCGTGCGAGCCTGTGCAGGGTCGGACAGATCCGGCTGCATATCGAGCACTTCATTTATCCGTTCTGCCGAAGCTGACGCTCTTGGAATCATCACAAAAATCATGGATACCATAATCAGTGAGAACATGATCTGCATGGCATACTGCACAAAGGCAATCAGCGAACCAATATTCATATGACCGCTATCAATGCGCAGACCACCGAAGTACAGAATCGCAATCATCGAAAAGTTCATGACCACCATCATTACAGGCATAACTGTAGCCATTAGGACATTGACCTTGATTGATGCATCTCTTAATTCCGTATTTGCCCCGTTAAAGCGAACACGCTCATGTTCGCCCCGGTTAAAAGAACGAACAACCCGGATACCCGTCAGCTGTTCGCGAAGCACGAGGTTAAGCCGGTCCAGCCTTTTCTGAATCTGCTTGAACAGCGGGAATCCTTTGGAACCGATCAAAGCGATGGCTCCCGCAAGTACGGGCAGCACGACCAGAAAGATGGTGGACAGCTTCGCATCCTGGGAAACGGCCATGAAAATCCCCCCGATACACATCATCGGAGCCATAATCATCATGCGCAGCATCATCGTTAATACGTTCTGAACCTGTGTAATATCGTTCGTTGTACGAGTAATCAGTGAGGCTGTGCCCAGCTTGTCGAATTCCTGCAGCGAGAAATTCTCGACATGCCGGAACACTCTGCTGCGTAGCTGCTTGGCGAATCCACCCGCTGTGCGGGAAGACAGGTAACTTGCAATAATGGAACATGCGGTTCCACCGATAGCAATCAGCAGCATGAAACCGCCGATTTTCCAGATATAAGGTACATCACCTTTGACGATACCTAGGTTCACGATATCTGCCATTAACGTAGGCAGATACAGCTCGGCCATCGTTTGCAGAAATATAAGCGCCAAAATAAAAAAAATCGGGATTCGATATGGCTTAAGCATGCGAAACAATTTCATCATGGCGTATCATCTCCTTGTTTGGCTGCTCCTTGTTCGGGTATTTCGTTGTCCTGTGTATTTGCTTGATTCTCTTGTGCATCCGGCTGGTGATCTTGTCCAGCTGTCGCATTTGGGTCTTCAGATGCTTCGTTCTGTCCCGAAAGTTGTGTATCAAAGAAAGTGTATACTTTGCTGAGCAGTGCAGCCAGCTGCAGGCTGTCCTCTTCGCCCAGATGTTCAACCAGCCTGTTAAAGGTTGTCATCCGTTCTTCATGCGCGGCACGGATAATTGCACGTCCTGCATCCGTAATTGTAATCCGCACTGCTCGCCGATCCTCGGGGTCCATCGTGCGCTCAACCAGACCTTCATCCTCAAGGCCGCGAATAACAGGCGTAATGGTCGGTGATTTTACCCGCATTAATGCGCTGATCTCCGATACTTTCAATCCTGGATGTTCCTGATTTAAATGGCTCTCAAAATCGGGTGGATTATCCCGCCAATCCATACGTTCACCCGGATGTGAACCGTGAAGCAGACAGGCCAGTACCATAATTTCATTGTGATTGCGTCCGGACGGTTTATGCTGTCTCCATTTGCCCTTGTTAAACTGCATGATGGAGTATAAAAGCTTCTGGGCTACCGGATCTATACCAGTCATCTTATCGTCCTCCTTTATCAGAACTTCGGTGTCCTGAAAATAATCATAGCCTATCTATTAAATAGGTCCTTTATATAATAGGTTCACAATTTAATAGCCAATCAATTAATTAGGTATACTAATTATATGTTCAGCATACGTCTATGTCAATCCTTTCATTCGTGTAAATTGAATCCAAAAATCCCGGACAGCCTACCCATGTCAATTGATCAGGCCAAAAAGCCCCCAATCCCCCTCTGGCGAAAGGCCAGCTGAAGGAATTGAGAGCATGTTCATGTAAAAAGGATAGATTCAATATTATTTTGAAGCGGAAACGCTTTTCGGCACATCAGCAAATGGGAAATAGGCCTCGGCATTATTATAAGCAATCCCCTGCACGATCCGACCGAGCAGTTCCATATCATTAGGTGCTTCGCCTTGTTCTGCCCATTCTCCAATCAGGTTGCAGAGGAGTCGGCGGAAATATTCATGCCGGGTGTAAGAAAGAAAACTTCTCGAATCGGTTAACATGCCCACAAAACGGCTGAGAAGCCCTACATTCGCCAGTGCTTTCATCTGAGCAAGCATGCCGTCCTTCGTATCATTGAACCACCATGCTGCACCAAGCTGGATTTTCCCCGGTGTACCGCCGCCCTGGAAGCTTCCGATAATTGCAGCCAGCACTTCATTGTCCCTTGGGTTGAGGGAGTAGAGAATGGTTTTGGGCAGAGCATCCTGCTGCTCCAATGTATCCAGCAATCCGATAACAGCTCCGGATAGAGGGGTATCATTAACCGAATCGTAACCCGTATCAGGGCCGAGCTGCTTGAACATCTTCGTGTTGTTGTTACGTGCCGCATTGATGTGGAACTGCATGACCCAACCGCGCTCCGCATAAAGCTTGCCTAGAAACGTCAGTGTAACCGTCTTGTATCCATCCTCTTCCGTGCGGGAAACCTTCTCCCCGGCAAGTGCCTTGGCAAAGGCAGCCGCTGCTTCCTCGCGAGTCGCTGCAGCGTATGGCACATAATCCAGTGCGTGATCGGAAACACGTCCACCAACGGAATGGAAGAACTCTACGCGGGATTCCAGCGCAGCCAGGAACGAGTCATAATCGGCAATTTCCGTACCCGCCACTTGTGAAAGCTTGGCCACCCACTGGGTAAAGGTATCTCTATTCAACTCCAGCCCCTTATCTGGACGGAACGATGGCAGGACCGCCGTATCAAAACCTTCAATCTCCTGAATTTTCAGGTGGTATTCGAGAGAATCTGTCGGATCATCGGTTGTGCACACAACGGTGACATTGGATTTGGTAATCAGATCACGCGCACCGAAGCCGTCGCTGTTCAGCTTGGCATTTACTTTTTCCCAGACCGCAGGAGCACTTGACTCATTCAATACCTCATGCACATCGAAATAACGCTGTAATTCCAGGTGGGACCAGGCGTACAGCGGGTTGCCAATCATCATGGGCACCGTTTTGGCATAAGCGAGAAAGCGGTCGTAATCGGTTACGCCTTCCCCGCCGGTCACATATTTTTCTTCAATCCCGTTAGCCCGCATCAGCCGCCACTTGTAATGGTCGCCATATAACCAGGCCTCAGTCAGATTGCCAAATGTTTTGTTTTCGTAAATTTCCTGAGGACTGAGGTGGCAGTGATAATCCATAATCGGCATGTCTTTGGCGTACTCCTCGTACAGCCTTACCGCCGTTTCATTGTGAAGCAGGAACTGTTCATCCAGAAAAGATTTCATTTCGCCTTGCACGCTCCCTTTAGGTGAGTTTACGTTCATACAGGTTCACTTTCCAATCTTTACGCTACACCGTTTGCCCGCAAAGTTCAATATAAAATGATAGCGTTCTCAAAAAAGGTTGGTTTGGGCATACTCTCGGGAACACGTTATACTGGATTTAACACGAATGGTGCTGATTTAAAGATGAATACGGATAATAAGATCAAAGGTTAATCCGTTACCGGTCCTGCATTCGCCAGGCAGGTTTACCTTTGTCAAACAAGGAGATGAAATGCGATGAAAGTCACTTTTCTTGGTACAGGGGATATGTTCAGTGTTGAGCAGCATCATAACAGTATGCTGGCTGAATTCGGCGGCACCCATCTGGTGATTGATTTTCCGGAGTCCAACGCCAAAGCACTTAAAGAATACGGATTCGCAATGACCGGCATTCATAATGTGTTCATTACCCATCTGCATGAGGATCATATTAACGGGGTTCAGATGCTTGGGTATTATGCCCAGATTGTAGGAGATCGTAAGCCGCGTTTGTTTATTCATGAAGAGCTGGTTGATCCGCTGTGGAGCATCCTCTCTCCAGGCATGCGTTATACTACGGACGGCGAGCGTACGATGAGTGATTATTATGACGTGGTTCCGCTGCCGGATGGCGGAAGCTTTGAACTGGGCGGGTTAACATTCGAGACGTTCCGCACGAAGCATGTTCCCGGCATGGTCAGCAGCGGACTGATGGCCAAGTCTTATTTTTACTATAGTGCGGACAGCACACTGGATCGTGAGCTGGTAGAGCGGACCGCACCCGATGTGCAGCTGATTTTCCATGAATGCCATATGCATGACTTGGTTATCAAATCTCATACTTCTCTGGAGGATCTCGAGCAGCTTCCCCCCGAGGTAAGACAAAAAACGGTGCTGATGCACTACCATGATGAGTACGCGAACGATGCTAAACGTGCAGCATTCAACCGCGAGCACGCGGATGATCTGCGTATGGCTGGCACCTTGGAGTCTTTTGAGTTGAAGGCATAAGCAGGAGCGGACTTTGGAGTAGAATGAGGAACCGGTGACCGGGGGATCAGGGCAAACCCTGCCCTGTAATCCCCCATTACTCTTTTTCCCCCCATATCTTCATATATTCAACCATTCTTGAAGAGGGCTTTGCTTGAAGGCGAAAATAATCTTCAGTCCGCTGCTCTTCCGGTCCATATGAAATTTTGACATACATTTCAGTATAATTCTGGAGATATTCCGGACTGATCTCTGATTCCGGTTTCAGTACATAACTTCTGGACAGACTTAAGCCCAGCGGCTCCTTACCCGGTCCCAGTGTAGTTTCATAGGTATTACTTACATTCGAAGTGAAAAGTTCACCTGCATGGACGACCTGCAATATCTCGGGATCAAGGGTGAAGGATTGAATGACGTTCAACATCGGTATGTGAACCTCATTAAGCATAATCTCATATGTAATCTCCTCTGCTCCAGATTCACGATTTACATCTACCGCCGCAGCCAGATGATACCCCTCTGGTGGGGCCTCCTTGAAAATCTCCTGCTCCTTCGTCATCCGTTTGGTTATTTCCCTGCGTTCCCCATTAAACGTATAGCTGTCCGTGCGCTTTGCTTCTCCATGTGGTCCCTGTTCTGCATCATAACTGCATGCCGCCAAACTTGCAGCTAGAAGAAGATATAGAGCAAGCAGAAAAAGACGTCTTCTTTTTCCTGCTTGTGTCGTTCTAGTCCTTGTTCTTGATATTGTTGTTTTTGATATTGTTGTTCTTGCTTTGAATTCTGTTTTGATTCTTCGACGCATGCCAGTCTCCTCGCTTCTATCTTATATAAATCCTGAAACATGCCAACTTGGCTCGTATAGATTTCAAAACACCTTATTCCTATATTTGGGTTATTGTATCATAAATTCTACTATGAATCGTTACTATGTGAATCATGGATACACAAGTAACGATGATATGGGTCCATTGGTAACGTTGAGTAGATAGAGAGCAGTCGAAGCAGCAAGAGTACATAAAGAGCAGCTCCATAAGAGCAGCCGAACTACACAAGAGCAGACAGAGTTCGTAGGGGAAACCTGGAGCAGTTGGTCATACTATATAAGTCCGAGGAAATTTTAGCAGTGTATACTCATTTAAATATCCATTTTACGTTAACGATTTCCAGAAACGTTATATCATTGAAATTGATGTAAATGGTACTATTTTGATCGAATTTCAGCGAAATAAGCTTACTGGGAATCGTTAGATTTCCAGTAACCCTATTTGGGGTAATTAAGGTTTCCTGAGATCGTTAGAATCCATAGTTCTCCAAAACACAACAAATACCACCTGAATCAGCACGCGGCAGCACGCGTGATCAAACTGCCCCTCTCACAACCCGCTATAGAACGAGTGGGAAAACAGTTCAGCTTCAGGTGGTTTAATAACAACTTAACGACTTAAGATTCTTGATCGAGCTTTACGTAATCATTATGCCGAGATATTATTCTGCCAATGCAAATGCGAGTAACATAACATTCACTTTGAACTCATGAACATCCTGTTGATTACTTTATACAACCCGTTCGCGGTATCCGCGGCATCTGCAGCAGCATACAGCATGCGTTTCCTGCACACGAACAGGCATGACTCTGTATCTGCAGGAATCGCAATATCTGTATCCGCATGCAGCGTACACTTTCTGCGAGCAGGCGTACGCATATCACTCTGTATCTGCAGTAACTGTCCCGCAATCCTCGTCCTGATCTGGCAGAGCCCAGACGGAGACACCACCACCGCACACATGGAACGTGGCCCAACCATCTTCTTCAATGGTAATCTCATCGTCACAGCTGTGTGTCAGGTCTGACCAGACTTCTCCTGCACGATGTTCACCGATAAACATTCTCTTCTCACCGTCATCCCCATTGGAGATGACCACTGCGCAGCCGGAGCCTTCGATCTCGTCCACGCCGCGGCGCACCCAGCCAATCGTATTGGCATGATCGAAATAGTCTTCCTGTTCTCCATAGGCTTTGTTGCAGCGAGCTGACAACAGAATGTCCAAAATCTCTTTTTTGCCCTCCACCGGCTCAGGTCCACCAATGCCATAATAATCGCCGTAGAAGACAACGGGATATCCGTCACGACGCAGCAGTGTCAGTGCGTATGCACTCGGTTTAAACCAATCACCCACCCAGGATTCCAAAGCTTCATGGGGCTGTGAATCATGGTTATCTACAAAGGTTACCGCATGAGTCGGATGAGTCTGAACGAGCGTATCCTCAAAAATTTTGGAAAGATCGAAATCCCGGCCTGCGAGGGAAGCCTCATGGAACTTATAGTGAAGCGATACATCAAATAGGTCAATCTGGTAATCCACCGTATCCAAAAACGTACGACAGGCATCCAGGTTCGAGTTCCAGAACTCGCCTACAATGTAGAAATCCTGACCACGTTTGCGGATCATTTCGGCAGCAAATTCCTTGATGAACTCATGGTTGATATGTTTAATCGCATCCAGACGGAAACCGCCGCACTGGAGGGTATCAATCAGCCATTTGCCCCACTCAATCATCTCATTCCGCACATCCGGGTGGTTATAATCTATATTGGCAAACATCAGGTAGTCATAGTTGCCAAATTCGTCATCGACATTTTCATTCCAGTTTTTGTTCTCACCCGCAATGCGGAACACACCGGTCCGCTCTTCTCTGGCATCAAAATCGGTACCGTTGAAGTGCTCGGACGTCCATTTAAAGGACGAATATTGATCACCGCGTCCGGGAAATGTGAATTTGGTCCACCCTTCGATCTCAAACGGTTCGGAAATTTCCTTGGTCCGGTCATTGGGATCAACCTCAATGACCTTAAATACTTCCTTCTCGTCTGCCCCGGCCTTATGATTCATCACAAGATCCACATAAACAGCAATGCCGCTTTTCTGACACTCGGCGATGGCTTCCACCAACTCCTGCTTAGTGCCATATTTGGTGCGCACCGTACCCTTTTGATCAAATTCGCCCAGATCATACAGATCATATACACCATAACCTGTATCGTCTGCAGACACCGCTTTGGTTACGGGAGGCACCCATACGGAGTCTATGCCTTTTGCTTTCAGTTCCGGGGCCATGTCAGCCAGTCGTTTCCAATGATTGCCGTCTGCAGCCAAATGCCATTCAAAAAACTGCATCATCGTATGATTTTTCTTCATCACAAACCGACCTCCTTGATTTGCATTCGAATCGGACCGCGGAACGGATAGGGTATCGCCGTTGTTCGTTCGTGCTAACCAAGTTATAACCCGTTTACCCTATGTTTCAATCATGAAAATGAAAGAATGTTAAGAAAACAACGAATATTTTACGTAAAATTTTGAAAAAGAGAACTAAAAATGTGGAATATCCGTCAAATTCGCTTATAATCCAGCCACTCTTCCGGTAATAAGGAACGATACGGTTCCTGCGTGAAGCGATCATCCACCAGCACCAATACACCCTTATCCTCTTCCGTTCGAATGAGTCTGCCCCCAGCCTGAAGTACTTTGTTCATGCCCGGGAATACATAAGCGTAGTTAAAACCGTTACGTCCCGATTTGTCAAAGTAATCCTTCAGCACGTTGTTCTCCAGACCAATCTGCGGCAGCCCCGCACCGACAACGACAACTCCATTCAAGCGGTCTCCCGGAAGATCAACTCCCTCCGAGAACACGCCGCCCATCACGGCAAAAACAAGACGTGTACGCTCGGGATGCGGCTGAAATGCCGCCAGAAACTGCTCCCGCTCCTGCTCGTTCATGCCTTGTTCCTGCATCACCGTATCTGCATCGCTCGGAAGCTGCGCGTACGCCTCATACACCTCCCGCATGTACGGATAAGAAGGGAAAAAGACGAGCAGATTGCTGCGCGGCCACTCGGATACAAGCTGCTGTAACATCTCGGCAATTGGCCGCTTGGAACGCTCTCGGTCTTTATAACGAACAGACAATGGCATTAGACGCACATCCAGCTGTTCCCGATTGAACGGTGACGGAATCTGGAGCGTGTAGTCCTCCTCCTCTGCCCCCAGCATATCCCGATAATAACGAAGCGGTGACAAGGTTGCCGAAAAATGAATCGTCGAACGGAATCCTTTCGCAGTCTGACGCAGCAGCAGCGAAGGGTCCAGACAGAACAGCTTCACCCGCACCTCGCTCCGCACACATTCCGCATATGTGATAAAACGCTCATCGTACAGCTTGGCAATCCGCACAAAATTCTGTGCCGTAAAATAGGCATCCAGCAGCAGCTGGTCCGTCTCGGCATTCTTTGATCCCCCTTCGACAAGACACTGCTCTGCCACCATAATAAAAGGCTCCAGTCGTTCGATCAGTTCCTCTGGCGCCTCCTGCTGAATGATCTTACCCTCTTCTCCGCCATTCTTACGAAGGGTGATCAGATACTTGTCGATTGCTCCGGTGTAGTCCACTATCGCTTTCGCGGCGGGTACATCGCTGCCCAGCGTCTGGAATTCTCTTTTGACATCGAGAAACACCGCCTTTTCCAGCTCAGCCGAGAACATCATTCGCCCACGATCCACCAGATTATGTGCCTCATCCACCAGCAGCACCGTCCTGCGCTTCTGTTCCTCCAGCATACGCTTCAGCGATATACGCGGATCAAAAATGTAGTTGTAATCGCAAATTACTGCATCGGCTGCATACGCTGCATCCAATGAAAACTCAAACGGACACACCCGATGCTTACGGGCATACTGCTCAATAACGGGGCGAGTCATCAGCGTCTCGTGTTCCAGCATGTCCAGCACAGCACCGTTAATCCGGTCATAATACCCATCACACATACCGCACTGGCCTGTATCACAGGCTTCCTCGTCCTTGAAGCAGATTTTGTCCTTCGCCGTCAGACTGATGACATGCATCTTCAACCCTTCCGCCTGCATCCGGGCAAAAGCTTCTTCAGCCGCCACTCTCGTTGTCGTTCTCGCAGTCAGGTAGAACAAACGACTGGCCTCACCTTCACCGATGGCTTTCACCGTAGGGAAGAGCACGGACATCGTTTTGCCGATGCCTGTGGGTGCTTTTGCCATAAGCCCCTGCCCTTCACGAATCGTTTTGTACACTGCACCTGCCAGCTTGCGCTGCCCCTCCCGGTATTTGCGAAAAGGAAACGGCAGCTCGCGTACACTGACGTCCCGCTCTGCTTCATAGGCAGCAATCATCTCGGCATATGGGGCATATCCCGCAATCACTTCTGCCGCAAACTGCTCCAGCTCATCGCGCTCCGCCATACGGCGAAACCGACGCTCTTCCCCCGTAACCGAATGGACGTACGTCAACTGCACCTGCATTCTCGGCTCGTCGTGCTGCACGGCGTACATATAGGCATACATCTTCGCCTGGGCCCAGTGTACATCGAGTCCACCATCCAGTTCATCCAGATTGCCTGCTGTAGATTTGATCTCGTCCACCGTCAACTGCCCCTCCAGGCGGATCAGGCCGTCACATCGTCCTTCAATAACGTACGTCAAATTACCATGCTGAAGCTCGGCTTCCAGCACAATCTCCTTCAAATCCTCTTCCGTATAGGCCTTCTGTACCCGCTGATGAATCCGTGTCCCCTCCTGCATTGACGCATTGGTACGGAACCCCGGACGTATGCTGCCGCTGCGATACACGTACTCAACCAGCGGTCGGACTGATATCCGAATTGTTGTTTTCATGCGATCACCCGTTCTGCTTGTAGTGGTTCTACTTTATCATGAAACATGCTTTCAGTCACAATGGCCTCTCCAAAAATGAGCTGGTCGCAGATTATGGTTTACATGATCCTCGAACCTTGGAAAAGTCCCAGGAGCTTGATGCAATTTGAACCAGTATAATGAAATGAAAAATAAAAAGCCGACTGCATAAGCAATCGACTTAGGGTGAGTAACTTTGCCGGGTCGCTCACCCTTCCTATTTTATCATACATCATGGAGGGTATACAGCAGGATTAAAGTCACGGAAAGAGAGGATGGCGCAAGAATGGATACATGTACATGCCCTTATTGTGGCAGTGTTCTGAAGAGTATAAGCTATGCATATTACTGTGATTTTTGTGAAATGGATATTCCAGAAGAAGATACACAGGAGAATGGCCAACGAAAGCATATTCCTTTTCTGCTAAACAATGTGGCCATTTCAAATGCAGACGAGAACACTATACAGCTCATGCAAAGACCGACCAATGAGTTAATCGTTCTGCTGCGTCTAGTTCGTCAGAAGGCTACAGATTTTTATAACTATTTAAGGGTTTTTAACAAGGCCGAGGGTGAATTTAAGGAACATGCTGAGTTAACAGGCAAGGACTATGAGTATTGGACGCGAAAAGCCTGGGTATTAGAAAATATTCTAAGGGATCGCACCGGAGTCTACCCTGATAAAATCACAAATGACTATTTGCATAAATTAGTTGCAAAAGCTGAAAAAATAAACCGTAAAGCCATGAGAATAAGAACTAAAGAACAGCAGATATAGAATAAAACTTTGTATTTCGTGGCCTATGTTCTATCATAGATGCATGTGTTAAGTGGAAGAATATTATTATTAGAAAGGGTGGTCTTCGCGTGAAACGTATATCAATATCTGAATTGAATGAAATATTAGTAAAAGCTACATTCTCAGCCAGACAAGAGGCCAAAACGAACGGTGTCCCCATTGTGTATGAGGAAAATGAAAAAATGATTAAGGAATATCCGGATGGGAGAAAAACCGAAATCATCTATGAAAATGGAATCAAAAGGGAAATTGAATATCCATGAGCAAACCTGTCATGACTGTTTTCGCTGGCACAAATGGAGCAGGAAAGAGCACATTAACCAGGAATTTTAATGATCAGTTAGGAGAAATTATTGATCCTGATGCCATTGCGAAAACTATCAATCCTCATAACCCTGAATCGGTTTCTCCATCAGCAGGAAGAGAAGCCATTAAACGCGTTCGAGAATGCATACAGAACGGTAAAAGCTTTTCCATTGAAACGACTCTTGCTGGTAAACACGCCATACGGCAAATGGAACAAGCCAAAGAAGCAGGATTTGAAATAAATCTTTATTATGTAGGACTTAAAAATGTAGAATATCATATCGAGCGGGTAGAAATGCGAGTTAAAAATGGTGGGCATCATATTCCAGAGGAAGATATTCGAAGACGATATGACCGTTCAATCGGTCATTTACCTGATGCAATAAAATTAGCTGATCGTTCTTTTATTGTTGATAACACTTCAAAGTTTAGGTTAGTAATGAAGATAGACAAAGGAAAGGTTCAAACAATATCTAAAGACATACCGCAGTGGGTTAAAACCACTTTTTTAAGAGAAGCGGAGAAAGTACAGGAGCATACACATACGAATGAAAGTACACCTGAACGTGAAGGTAAACAAACAGAAAAAATCAAGGCATCAGATCTAGAACGATAAAAAGAGAATAGAAATTCCGGACGGCTATGGCCGTCCTTTTGCACGTCTCCGGAAGATCGAACAGCTACGCACGTACAGGAGCGCCCGAGCTGAAGGCGCACGCCAGGCGTGCGGCTGCGATCCAAGCGAGATCGGGGAGCATTTCCATACTCTTCAGTTTCCTATTCTATATCTGTATTGGCATTAGTTAGCGGGAATGCAGATAGTGTATCGGGTTTAACTAAATAACTGTTATTCACTGCATCCAATTGTTTTTGTTCCAATTGTAAAACTTTATTAAGATCAACACTTGGATACATCAAGTTACCTTCTATATTATGATGGCTCTTTCCTGTTACCGGGTCATTTCCCTTTAGTTCAGGATTAGAGAAGTATAGCGCATGTCCGAGTTCGTGTGAGAATAAATTTATCCCTGCATGATCCTTGGTTGTTAGAACAATATACAGATGATTATTGTAAAAGTAGGTTCTTCCTGTTGAGGAATCTCCAATTTTAGTTATATTGAAATAAAACACATGTAAAAGCCTTCTTGAATCTACCCTGCATACTTCAGCTTTAATTACATGGTCAAATAAACGTTTTAATTTAGCTCCTTGGGGGCTATTAATTTCTGCCGCAGGAACGATGTCTTCACTTCGGTATATAAATTGATCTTGATTTTCAAGCAGTCGAATATGACTAGGAGAAGAAAATTTCACGCCCCAATACGAAGAAGCTCTTTTTTCATCTAATGTTGCTACATTGTAAATCGGCTGATCTCCCATTAATTTTTCTGATATCCATGTACATATACATATAGGTTCAATCGGCACTAGAACACATCCTTCATCCATTTATGCTCATTATTATGTGCAAAAAAAGAGAGGGGAATTCAGCAATTAAATTGGCGCAAGAAAAAAGACCACCTTAAAAAGATGGTCTTAGAAAAGTATTTAGCCATTAACCCCATGATTAAACGGTGCAACTGGTGGTGCATTAGGTGGTGGGGGTGGAACAACAACAATGACACTACAAAGCGTTACCGTTAAGAACATGGCTATTAATGTTTTTTTCATTTGTCAGGACTCCTTTGATTATAATTTCATACCTTAGTTGCTGCTCTGTTGATGCTAATTTTCTGACTTTTTCGTACATGGCCGCATTTGTAATAAATTCCCTATACACATCCATATTAACTGCTATTGCCAGATATTCAAGAATGTAATTTATTGTATCGTGGTAAGATTTTTTATTGAAAGTATAGAGGGCGAGTTGAAATAGTAGTTTGATGTAATACACGCGATTCCCAATATCCTCATAGCTTGCAAATGCCTCAAGATCGTGAGGAAGATGATCGTTTAAAATATGATCAACGTTCCAGTTGTTAAGGTTAGCTGCTTCCAATATGGTAATTAAACCTGGCAATACCTCTTCATCATCTGATTTAATAAAGTTATGGTACTCTAGTAAAATTTCAAAGTTACCGGCTAACAGATCAGCAGCGTAAGAGTTAGCCTTAGCAAAAATTTTGAACCTGTTAACTTCTTCCTGGCTTTCCGGATCTGAAAGGTTGTACTGATCCAGGTTTTCATAATGTGATATGCATGAGCGCGCTTCTTCATAAAGTCCTTGCTTCTGGTACACGATAGATTCAGCAAGGTAGCTATAACCTATGTAAAATATCAGCGGTCTTTTCATAGGTAGCTGCAATGGTGAAATATCACCATATTTTTGTTGAGTTTTGTATAGATTTTCTGAGACTTTATGCATGTGTCTTATGATTTTTTTGGCTTCATTCCAATCGTTCTGCTTGTAACATATGCGAAATAATTCAAAGGCTTTATCCAGAACATGATTTTGATCTGATAGTAAGAAAACTTCTTCATTTTCTTGCAATGTAATCCCTCCATATCTACCATATTCATGGAGTCAAAGAGTGATGAGACCCGGCTATTTTTTCCCTATATTATTACAAATATATACAAAAATTAACTATAGGTCAATTGGTAAATGAAAATATCTTTTTAAAAAAGGTAATTATGAATTAAATGTTTATATTTGGTAAAATACATCAATGAGGGAGTGATACATCTTTGTTAATGAAAAAATCATTGTGCGGGTCAGCGATCAAGTACCTGAGTAGCATCCTTTAGCAAATAAGTATTAATATCCTCTTTGAAAAACAGTATAGGTAGGTCTCTATCTCTTCATCTATCTCAGACTCGAATTGAATATACAGAAAGACAACAAAATCAGTAGTTACATATGATTGCGGTACTTTAGTTGAAGTTATACATAGTTTTAATTACTGTTCGCCCTTTTGATTGAACCCTGATGAACTTTGCACTATCATTGACACTCCTCATTGCTAGAAGATCTGCTCCCTCTCTATCAAAATAAGGTTCTGCAGTCCTAAGAAAAAAGGGAAGCACCTGGGGCGGCCGCAGATAAATTTGAATACGTTATCAGTTAGCCAACACAATAAAGGGTATGGTGAGTGGAAGGGTGGGGTGCTAACGGCCGTAGAGTTGATGGGACAACTAGACTTGAAAAAAAATACATTTTGCAAGATTATTAAAGAGTACGAAAGAGAGCTTGGCTTTAGTGGGAACTAAAGCGGCTCAATTATCTTTGCAATTCCCATTATTAATATTATGTTTTTATTTTCGAGCTTTTATGGAATTGAAATACATTAGGGAAACAAGTCGCTATTTAGTTTTAAATACTGTAACTGTTATATCATTATTATTTACTACTTTTTTACTATTACTTTGCATTTTGTAGATTTATCTTTGAATTAACTTTGTTTAGCCTAGCCTGATCGAGTAGCCGGTACTTGGATAGCTCCCATGCTGGTAGAACTAAAATAACCCTAGAATCAAAATGATCCTAGGGTTATTTTTTTAAGAAGCGCTCATCCAAGTACCATCATTTAATTGAATTCGATCAATTTTAGCTGCTTGTTGCATATAACGGATAGATTCACGAGTACCGGTAGCACTTCCGAAGAAATACTCTAGGTACGCAGCTTCAAATTCAATCCGTTTATACTTTGAAGCATTCTTCGAGAACCAAACGAGATGGTCATTAAGATTCGCTTCAGCAGCTCTGAGTAGTTTTTCCAATCGAAATGGTTTCACAAAATTATCAACCCATGAGTAGATAGAATATGCAATAGCAGCAGCGCCAGCAAGACCTTTTAGAGCAGGGATTTTCCCAAACATGGCAATGAATGTTCCTGTTGTGATGCCAAGCGATTCAAGATGTTCTTTCAATTTGGACTGAGAATGTACTTTTTCTGCGCCCTCACGCATCAGTTTTTGGACTTTTACCATTTGAGATAGTTCACTCAAAGTTACACTTACTCTACCTGTGTACTCATCATAATCAGCCATAGAAATACCTCCATAATTAGATTTTAGTAAGGGGAGATCAAACTAAGTTGCCCCTACAACCTCGTTTGATTTGAATCAGGTTACACTATATAAAGAGAAATGAACTTCAATATTTACAACCACAATACAAATTTTTTTAATTAAGATTGAATTGATGTATAACCTCTATCATCTTTAAATAAGGTTTTGCCTTAAATCCTCTCGGTAATCAGGAGGAACTTGACGTAGTGACGAATTTATTTTTGGGGTAAAACGCAGCATCTTGATCATTTTGTAGAGCTGGGCTTTCATTAGCAATTCTGCCATTCAAGTCTTTGTTGCACGAGGATGCTGCGGCTATTGTTGCATTACTGAACCAGGATAGGAATAGCTTCAGACCGCGTGAATATGCTTTTAGAATGGGCTTCTTAATGTTTGTCTTTTAATACAATTTGGATCTTCGGCCAGCTACTACAGCTGGTCTTTTTTTGGTTTAAATCCGAACATTGCATAAGTGGCAACATGAATGGTTGCAACCAATGGTGGGATTAAAGAGATCGATTTGCTAAACAGTTATATTTAAGAATGAACAGCTTATGATGAAAATACATAGAAAAATCCCTTTTTTAGTTTCTTCAGCTTGAAATTAAAAACCCTGAAATCTTCTTCTGCCAATTTATACGAGAGTGAGCAGCCGGAGTGTAACCAGCCTAACAGGTATACGACACGCTATTAATTATATTACGCGCCGTTTTACTTATCATGTTGTATCCGATTCGCTAGGCAAGCTGGTTACGCTCACCTGATAAATCCATGGCTGGCTTTCTTATGCTGAATGCAGGAAGGAAGGGAGGGGTTGAGATGAAGAGAATCAAACCGATTTTTTCGAAAATGTGGACAAGCATGAAATCTGCCGGTCGGCATGTTTGGGAATATCTGAAATCTAAAGAGGGACATCAGACATTGATTCAATTAGTTCTTATTGGTATCAAGTATCTCTTAGGTCAGTAATTCAAAAACGTTCAGGTCGGGGCACCCATTTGGACGTTTTTTTGTGCGGCTGAAGCATATATTGTTCCGGAAGGAAAAGGAGCTGAAGGGCTAGATCGGGCTAATGCTACAGGCTCTAAGGCAGCAAGAGTAGGCCCCTAAGAGCCTGTACGCACCGCTACGGGGTTACTTGGCCCGATCAGAGTGCCTAAACCGGGGAAGAGCGCGGCATAGCTGCATCACGCTGCGCTGTTTGAGCAATTTATTGATTGTGATCATATAACATAAAATTAACTTTAATCGTAAATAATGTTATTTTTATGTCATTCTTAGGTTCATTTGCTCTGATATAATTTCTGCTAGGTAGACGAAAGGAGATTTTAGGATTGAAAAAAGCAGTCGGTGTATTGATGGTGTTGAGTTTCCTCTTGCTTTCAGGATGTGTTGGATCAGGTAAGCCCGCAACCGCTACGCAAGGTTCGGGTGAGTCTCCCAGTAAACAAGTAACAACACAGCAAAATAGTGATTACTGTACTACAGAGAGTACAAGTTTGGATAGTGAGACTGAAAATTATTTCTATGGAACTTGGAAAGTTGAGAAGCTTTTGGGATTTGCAAATTCATATAATGATGCTTCTGAATATCCAACAGGGCAGAAGTTTATCGGAGATGAACTAATCATCAAAAAAGACTTGTTTTCATCAAAAGGAATTAAAAACTACAGTCAATATCAAACTGAACTAAGAAACCCATTATATGAGATTACAGCGACTTGCAATAATAAAGATTCTTTTTATAGATCATTTAAAATAGATATTCCAGACTTAAATGAAAATGATGTGGTAAAAGCAATAGATGTAAGTAACCCTTCTACAAAAATGAGTATACCTGTAAGTTTAGGTTTTTTTGTTGTTAATAACGAGAGACTTATTTTGATATCAGAGGCAACTATTTTTGAGCTTAAGAAGCTCTCGAATACAATGAATTAAGGTTATGTATTGGTTCTGCGCTGCGCTGAGGAATCCTATAAAATTCTGAAAATGAAAGAAGGTCAGCCTAAAGGCTGACCTTCTTGTTATGTTACAACATAATTGACTAAAGTGAATATACTGGATATTTGTGAGTATAAGGCTGTCCTTTACAAAACAAAGTTGCTTCTTCATTTCTTCGTCTCGTTAAGCTTGTGTCATATGAAAATGCTTTGCTGACCAGTCTCGAACAATTATCTTTTTCTACCTCTGAACGAGGGCCTTGAAAGGACGAATATATCAACTTGTATGCAAGCAGATTTTTTACATCAGTGGTTTCAAGCACTTTAGGACCTCCATTAAAAGTCAGCGAAACAAGTGCATCAAACTGAGCTTGTGACAAAGACATACCAGCAGGAAGTGTCAACCGATTTACTCTTCCTACAGCCTCTGCGGTATCGTTGTTAAAAAATGTATTTGCCTGAGTCTGAGAAATTGGAGAAGTATAATTTAGTCCCAAAGAAGTTGATAGAGCATTAGCTTCTGCTTGGGTTAGAAGAGAATCATTGGGATTACCTGTTGTGTTTTTCTTATATGTTTTGCTCGATGTTATAAGATGTCCCCATCCAACTGTTGGATACCCCTTGGGGTCTCCATAGAATTTTAAAGAAAATCCCTCATGCGATTTAATAAGAGCTGCACCACTAGAACCTAAAGATGCCATAATAATCACTCCTTGAATTAGTTTTGGTAGAAGAACAATAGGAGGAATCATAGCCAGAACACCATTCCCAAGTTTTCTGCAATGCCGTATTGGCCTTCACATCTATATAAAGAGAACTGGGTTACTTCTTTTACAACCACTCTGCAAATTTTATCTAATATTAAAAGTTTGTATGACCTCAATCATTTTGACATAGAGTTCCTGTTTTAGATCCTCTCGATGATCGCTAGGCACTTGTCGTAAGGAAGCTTTAATCTTTGGTGTGAAAGATTCTAGAATATGTAATGTCGCTTCCTGATCATGATGCTGCTGTGCTTGTACTAAAAGTTCGGCCAACATAAAATCACCTCTTTACATTTTTTTGTATTTCATTCTTTAAGCCATTAATGGCATCGCTTAGATCAGATATTTTTTTTCAAATCGAATAAGTAGATACAAAGTAATTGCAATCGGGAAGCCTAAATTAGCAATAAAAGCAGCAATGTCACCCTCCATTATAATCATCCCCTTCCGTTATCAAATTGCGCAATTTAGTAAGAGCTTTTAATCGGTGTTTTGAGACATTTTGCTGGGATACTCCCAATATTCTGGCTATTTCCTTGTCATTTAGTCCTTGTACGTAAGCAAAAGATAAAATCTGTTGTTGTTGTGCTGAAAGAGATTCATACGCTTGATAAAGTGAGTGATCCGCAATGTGATCTTTTAAATTTGGTGGCACAGATTCGGAGTCATACACTGAAAGTAAGGCAGAATCTATGTTTTCATCGGTGTCTAAAGTTAGCTGGAAGCGGCTGTCCTTCATTCTTCTCTTTTTGTCATAATTAATAGAATTGTAGTATATAAGATTGGCCATATACGTGATAAAACGACGATTCAAGTCATCATTCGTTTTCAATATAAGCCCCCCGTTCTTTTTAATGAGATCATTCCTACTTTATAAAGAGAAATGAGACTCATTTTTTACAACCAATTCCCAAAATAAAGAACATGAGTTCCTATATTTTAGCATTGATAGGAACGTGGAAAATGAAATATAATCCATTTTTTACATCAAATGATCATGTGATTTTTTCCTTTTTTAGAGTGTATATGAAAATATAATATGGGTATAAATGGAAACAAAATAAGCATCATTGACTTTCTCTCTCCACACATGTAAAGTAAACTTTACGTAAAGCACGCTTTACTTTAAGGAGGATAAATTGCAAAATCTAATTCGAGACAAACGTATACATATGAACATCACACAAGAAGAACTGTCTCAAAGGCTCAAGGTTTCCAGAC
Source organism: Paenibacillus sp. FSL R7-0652 (assembly GCF_038595045.1). Taxonomy (NCBI): domain Bacteria; kingdom Bacillati; phylum Bacillota; class Bacilli; order Caryophanales; family Paenibacillaceae; genus Paenibacillus; species Paenibacillus sp. FSL R7-0652. The sequence continues at coordinate 6,231,811 of NZ_CP152001.1, forward strand.
AAACCATCATATCGTTGGAATCTGGAAAGTATAAACCTTCACTTGTGCTTGCTCACAAGCTCGCCCAACTATTCGACTGTAGGATTGAAGATTTATTTATTTTTGAAGGAGATGAGAATATTGAATCCTGAGCTGCTGAATCGCTTGACTGGCATTGGCGGAATTATCGTTGGACTGCTGCTCGCAGTTGTTATTATGTTCCTTGCAAGAGGAATAAGCAGGAGACAGCATGGGTTGGATGAGCGTTATTTGTACTGCCTGACCAAAGCAAAAGCCTTCTCGTGGAATGCAACAACTGTCAGTCTTGCTCTGGCATGGATTATCGCAGTGATGCTGGATGGGATTTCACTTTCATTTTTCATGATTACTGCTCTGTTTGTCATTCACTGTTTGTCTTCTCTGGCAGCAAACTTCTACTACTCCGCTCGAAATTAGTCCCCTATAGGCAAAATGTGAACCTGTTGGACTCGCCCCTTGCCGTATGCTATGTTAGAAATATCTGTTGAGAATTAAATCCAGCGGCTGGAGGACTAAATCAGCTCTACAACAAGATAGATCGTACTTCATAGTGATACAGATAAGATATTAACCTACTATAAAAGGAGGCCGAAATCCTATGTACATTTATTTGGTTCCATCTCCCTTACCGGATGCACTTGCGGCTTATCCGCATCTGAGATTGAGAGGTGCAGAAGATCAGGTGCTTCTCGCTATTGAAACTACGGATCGGCTGCTGCATATCGAGTCGGATGAGCAGGTGGCTGCTTACGAGGCTTTTGACGAAGCCGGATCATGGACTGGCGGCGGATTTGCTGTGCTGAACAACATTCCTGTGACTGAAGATGGACGGAATGATTTTGAGGAACGTTTTACAAACCGCGCCCGCAAAGTAGAAGACGAACCCGGGTTTATCGGTATTCGTGTACTCCGTCCACTTAAAGGCGACACCTATGTCGTGCTTACGCTCTGGCAATCGGAAGAACATTTCAAGGGCTGGCAGCAGTCCCAAGCCTACAATCATGCCCACCGCAACCGCAGCACAAGTGAAGGTTTGACCGCGCAGAAACCAACCATGTTCCCTAGGCCTTCCTTTGTGACAACGTATACGATTGAGTAAATTTGATTGGATTTATTTGAGATGAGCCTGAGCATAACTGATTTAAGCCGAGCTGATTTGAGTCTTAGTAGGTCTCATGCATTGGTTAGTGAGTTTAACTGGTAACAGACGATTTCGTGTACGATACAGCTGCCTCTACCTGCAATAGGGAGAGGTTTTTTTGTTATCTTCTTAGATTGATATTGGATAATTTGAATATTAACCCTAGGTAGGCTACCGAGTTAAACAGCTGCAGGATTTATGAAGGACAGAAACATGCAGTAGCGAGGTTACGGGATGCGGAGTTACAGGGTTCGGGGTTACAGAGTTACGGGGTACGGAGGTACAGAGTTACGGGGTACGGAGGTACAGGGTACGGAGTTACGGGGCGTGGTGCTGTCGTATAAGCCTGGGATCATGGTTCACCATCCTGGTATTGTAATTCTAAGGATTCCAGGAGACCTTATTCAGGCCACTTCTGTCCTTTTGGAAATCTAACGATCTCAGGGGACGCTATTTGAGCCAAATTCACACTTTTCTTTTGAAATAGGCTCTTTTCGCTGAAATAAGGTCTCTCCGAATCGTTAGGACTTGAAAGTGACTTCGAACGCCTAAATAAGGCTTTCTGAGATCGTTAGCGCCCCCGCTATCACCACCCCATTCGTGGAGCGGGAGCATCAGCCATAACTCCAATACTCGAATCAAGAACTTCCCAGCAGCATAATCCTTCTACAGCTGCTCTGGTGCTGCAAGCTGCTGCCTTCTTTTACAACGGACGCAATGCCACGGTTTCACGGACATTCAATTGCTCTACCATGGCGAGCCACTCTTGTGGTTTGTTTGGCAGCACAGCATAGTACCGATTCAGGAAATCGGCCACCAGACTGGCAGGCAGCTCCGTCACCGATTCTTCCCCAGGCATAAAGCAAAGATCAAGTCCGCCTACAGCTTCGCCGTCTCCCTGCCAAGATGGATGCACATATGGGAAGTCGAGACGCTGATACCCCAGATGTGACAGCACTTCGCGGCGCACGTACGGGTCCATTGGTTTGATGCCGCCAAATGCATGGTCCTGACTCAGATATGGATTATAGATTTCGGCAAACATGCCGAACAATTCTTTACCATTCGCAGCTGCAAGCTGCTCCAGATCACGTTTGCGTTGATTTGCCAGAAAGGCACCGATTCCCAAACCTTCACGACCAATAATGGTAAAATCGGTCATTGCCACATTCCAGTCCTCATAGTAGCGATACTCCGTTGCACCGACAACTTGACCTTCATGCACAGCCACAAATACCCGGATGCCCGGATCTTCCAGCGGTTCAGCCCATAACGGGAAGTCCAGTACTTCCTCTGGTGGGAAAATCTCCTGCATCAGCTTGTGCATTTGAGCGAACAGTGGGTCCTGAATGGATGTGATACGTGTAAATTCCATAGATAAAAAACCTCCCTATATTAGGTGTATATTCGGTGCTGTAAACGGAACACCAAGAGCCGCAGCAGAAACTTCAATACCCGAAATTACTGCATGTGTCTGCCATACCTGTTACAAAGCAGACTGCCATGTACCGGGTGCTGCGTGCTGTAGAATACATAAGATCAAGCCAGAAGACGTGCAGATCAAAAACAGGATCATCTTCTGAATGGATTACGCCACTCCATCAGAGCCGCATAGTTACAGGATTCCACGTCATCCAGATAATCTGCCGCTACACCGACAGGCATACGTCCACACCGAAGCAGGAAGGAAATGACCGGGTCATGTCTCTCCCCGGCCGCAACCTGATCCAGATACTGCAGTGCTGACAGCTGCTCGCAAACAAGATGATAACCCGGCATCCGTCCTGCCCCCAGCAGACGATCCACCCCTTGTGCTATCACAAGATGGTACATAGCCTGCATCATGAGCTGAGCCAGCCCCCACTTCCGATATTTCGGGCGAATACAGAGATCAACAATGTACAGCGTGTTACCCTCCGGCTGGTGGTTGCGGATATATCCGTCATCTGTGACCTCCGCCCATGTATGACTGGATGGATGCGCAGGGTCCCACTGCATTCGCAGTGAAGTCATAGATCCAGCCAGTTCCCCATCCACCTCGATGCAGATTGCTCCTTCAGGATAATGCTGCACATGGCTGCTGAGCTGCTCTTGGTTCCAGAGCAGTTCTTCCGGGTATGGCGGAGGGAAGCTCTCCGCTTGAATGCGAATCAATTCTTCAAAGTCAGGGGCCGCATAATTGCGTATGACCGCTCTAGCTCTACCTTTCTCTCCGCATGTATTAGGCACAGTGATCAGCATTTCTTTAACGTACATCCCGCTCATCCCTCCTTCCCAAGATCAAATGACGAAACACAAAATATGAAACGGCTGCCCTGCACAATCTCCCGTACATAAAGCGCCGCGGCGAAAAACAGAACAAAGCCTTTCTTCGCTTTACTCCCAGTCTGTGTACAGATCCGTACGCCGGTCACGCCAGGTTGTTACGGAGCCGCGTTCACGCACCTCATAGAGCAAGTCCAGATCAAGGTCGGCTGTGACGATCATATCGTTGTTAATTTCACCTTCCGCCAAAATGCCGCGTGGGGGGAATGGCACATCATTCGGCGTAATAATCGCCGCTTGTCCATAATTGGCACGCATGAAATCCACTGTCGGCAGATGCCCCACCGTTCCGGTTAATACAACATAAACCTGATTTTCCACTGCGCGGGCATGGCTTGTATACCGTACCCGATAAAAACCGTGGCGATCATCCGTGCAGGACGGACAGAAAATGACATCGGCTCCTTTGGCTTTAGCCATACGCACGATCTCTGGGAATTCAATATCGTAACAGGTCAGCATTGCAATGCGTCCTTTATCCGTATCAAACACTTCGAGCCCGTCACCTGCTGCCATATTCCACTCCGTCACTTCGGTCGGGGTAATATGAATCTTCGCCTGACGTGCAATCCGCCCATCCGGGTAGAACATATGCGCCGTGTTATACAGCTTGCCTTCCTTGCGAATGACATGAGTGCCTCCGATCAGATGCATGTTGTATTTGGCAGCAAGAGAGATAAACAGCTGCTCATACTGCTCCGTGAAGTCAGGCAGATCTTCAATCGTCAATGCATTTCCCTGTGCGTCTCCAATGGACATCAACTGAGTTGTAAAAAATTCTGGGAACAGCACAAATTCCGTTCCAAATTCGTCAGCTGTCCGTATGTAATGTTCAGCCTGAGCGGCAAATTGTTCAAAAGTTTGAATCGTTTGCAGTTGGTACTGTACAGCGGATACCCGCAGTTTCATATGTCCCACACCTCCATCAGTATTGTGTCTCCATTGTAACAATGATCCCGTGATATATCTATGATGCTGAGGCAGTGTAACGTCATCTGATCAAGCCATATTTAGCTGTTTCGGTAGGGACAGCAATGTCCCCATCCTGCAATCCACTACTCATTACAGATAGGCTCGATTATTGATATTAAACGTGACTTCATTTCATCTATTCCCCAGCATCGACTGGGTAAATGCAATCCACTCCCGGGTAGCAAAAGAAAGATATCGATCCTTTCGCCAGATCATGCCCAGCTGCCATGGAATGACAGGTTCGACGACCGGAATAATTCGCACACGCATGTGATCCACCTCACGGCAGATCGTCTCTGGCAGCAGGGCAACCCCCAGATTCGCGGCAACCATCGCACTCAGCAGATCCCACTGTGAGCTCTCATAGACAACTCGCGGCTGGAAACCGGCCTGCTGGCAGGCCGCAATAATGCGGTCATGGAGTGCAAAGTCCTCCCGAAACAGGACAAAAGCATCCTGCTCCAGTTCATGCATTGCAACCGATTCTTTTCCGGCAAGCGGATGGGAAGGATGCACCAGCAGGTTCAGCTTTTCCTGGACAAACACAAAATGATCCAGCAGCTCATCCACAGTCGGCAGGACTGCCACACCAATATCCAAGGCACCACTGATCACATCGGCCTCAACTTTTTTCGCCCCGTCCTCGAACAGTTGAATACTCACTTGAGGATAAGCTTTGTGGAACTCACCGATAATCATCGGAAAAAAGCTCGATCCCACCATCGGTGGCAAGCCGATGCGCAGATGCCCCTTCTTCAGATTCATCAGATCGTCCAGCTCGGACGAAAGACTGCGGAACGATTTTTCAATCTCCAGCGCCTGCCGAAAAAAAACATGCCCTGCGTCCGTCAACTTCACCTGTTTACCGTACCGATCCAGTAAGATTACGCCTAACTCATCTTCCAAGCTTTTGACGGTTTTACTGATCGTAGGCTGGGTGATGTACAGCACCTCGGCAGCCTTGGTGAAGCTCTGCTGCCGCGCGACTTCAAGGAAATACTGCAGATGACGTATATCCATTATGTGGTCCCTCCTCCTTTCTTATCGCTATCCTCATCAACTATATCTTCTCTCCATAGACAAATGGAATAGAAAACATTCTTAATATGCATTTTACTCATGAAAGAATGCGTTGTAAAATTTGTGATACGAAGCAGCATTTCCATTCTTTTTTCAAAAATATTGCATTCAAATACATCAAATAAATGCGCATATACAAGGAGGGATTTTACGTGAAAAAATGGGGCATCGGCGCAGCGCAGGTTGCGCTGTTAATGATTTTTTCACTACTCATGGACCTGCTGGCCCGTACTCTCCACCTGCCTGTACCCGGCTCGATTCTAGGAATGGCAGTCTTGTTCATCCTGCTGCAGACCGGTGTTGTGAAGCTGCGCTGGATTGAGGTCGGAGCAGCCTGGCTGCTTGGTGAGCTGCTGCTATTTTTTATCCCGTCGGCCGTTGGCATCATGAACTACATGCCTATGCTGGAACATGACGGACTGCAAATTGTATTTATCGTGCTGCTGAGCACGTTTCTGGTTATGGCCTGCACCGGCCTGGTTGCTGCACGTATTGCCAAACGAAAGGAGCGTCACACCGGATGATTGGATTTTTATGTTTGCTGTTAACGGTCGGAATCTATTGGGTTGCCAAACGGATGTATCGCAGCCTGCCTAAAGTGTATCTGTCACCTCTGCTTATTACACCACTGCTCGTTGTAGGCATACTGCTGATGACGGGGACGGATTATGCCGCGTACAGCAGCGGAGGCAAATGGCTCAGTTTGCTCCTTCAGCCTGCTACAGTAGCTTTTGCAGTACCCCTCTATACCTTTTTTCATGTGCTCAAAAAACACATTTCCGAGATCGTGGTCAGTGTGATGGCCGGCTCGGTCGTTGCCGTACTCTCCTCGGCTATGCTGGCGAAGTGGCTGCGTTTGGACTCCGGTTTGATTCACAGTCTGATCCCGCGCTCCATCACAACACCGATTGCCATGAATGTGTCGGCTTCCATCGGAGGAATCCCGGCTGTCACAGCCGTATTTGTGATCATGACAGGGTTGCTTGGAGCGATTATGGGGCCTTCTATCGTCAAAATGCTTCGTATTGATGGTGAAATTGCACGAGGTGCACTGCTCGGAACCGGTGCTCACGGGACGGGTACTTCGAAAGCCTTCGAACTAAGTTCGCTCACAGGTACCATTTCCAGTATCTCCATGGTTTTGGCTGCACTCTTCACATTGGCCGTTGCTCCCGCGCTTTCTAAACTTATTTTCCCATAATAGTTGGAATAATCCCTTTTTTTTGAAATATTATTGTTGTATTAAAGCCCTTTCTTCCTTACAATAAGGACAGGTTTTAATGTTAATATTGCGGGGGAGATGCGATGAAAAGAACCGGAATGAAGAGATCTCTGGACCGTCTCGGACGAATTGTCCTTCCCAAAGAAATGCGGGATACAATGGAAATCCATATCGGCGATCCGCTTGAATTTTTCATTGAAGGGAAAGAGTTGATTTTAAGAAAGTACAAATCAACATTGTGTATTTTTTGCGGTGACGTGGATACGGAAATGTATTTCAAAGAGCAATTCATCTGCCGGACTTGTGCGATTCAACTAAAACACCCAGATGACACTCCCAACTGGTTCATCCCTGAGAACAAACAGGCTTCTGCACCAACAGAGCGCCCTGCTGCGAAACCCGCGGCTTCTTCATGGAATGAAGGAGACATTGCGGCAAGCCAGGACTACCCCGACCTGCGGCCGAAGACGGCACGCATGCTGCAGCAAATGAAAGAAATTATTGAACAGCATCCAGGCCTTGCTCAACAGCAAATTGCAGAGAAACTTGGCATCAGCCAAGGACGTGTCTCTCAATTAAAAAAGCTGCTGTAATTAGAATGGCATATGATCATAAATAGACAGCACCTTTCAATACAGAGGTACGCTGCCAAGGAACCCGCTGTTTTATTGGGTTCTTCTTTTTTTTGTACACAATATGGGTAAGGAGAAGATCATTATGGATAAAATTCTGTATCTGTCTCAATTCGACCTCATGTCCTCCTTATCAGAGTCAGACCTCGTTGAGATGGACAGCATGACCTCCATCACTTCGTTCCCTGCACATACAGCCATTCAGACACCCGATACATTTAAGGAAGGTTTCTATTTTGTGAAACGGGGCAGAGTACGCTTGTACACGTTGAACCCTGAAGGAAAGCAGTTTACCTTGGATATTCTGAGCGAGGGTAACGTTTTTGGAGAGATGAACGGTCTTTCTCTTGGCACACGTGATTTATATATTGAGACGATGGACATATGCGATATCTGCCTCATGGATCGCGGCCGATTTGAGCAGTTTCTAATCGATCATCCGGCATTCATGATGAGAATGATGAACGTGCTGAGTGAACGAATTAAACGAATGAGCGAGCTGACGCAGACACTTGCACTGGGGAATTTACATGACAAAATCATGCATAATCTGTGTCGGTTGGCCGAGCAGGTGGGTTGGACGGAAAAGGATGGATACTGCCTTATCCAGTGTACGATTACACATCAGGAAATTGCCTGGATGGCTGGTGCCTCCAGAGAATCGGTCACAGCAGCTATGAAAGAACTCTCGCAAACAGGACGAATTCGTACCGCATTCAAATCAGCTGCCCTTCATCCTGTTGAGATCAAGTCCTTTCGTAAACTGGCTCCTTCGCTACAAAATCCGTAACTTGTAAGCTGCCTTACATCCAAGCACGCCTGTCCCATTGTATGGTATGCCTAATGAGTACAGACAAGTTAAGGAGGCCAAACCATGGAGGCAAATTCGGACTTCATCATTTCTGAAGATATTCTTTCTCGCAAAGGTGCGCGTAAAGCGGCCGAAATTCCAGAACACATCCGCCACCTGCTGCAAAGCGGGACGATTGAATCCGTGAATCTGACGGAATGGCTTGCTGTGGATCATCTTGTTCTTTTGGAGCAGATCACCCATGAACTTGATATACCGATCTCCAGCCAGGGTATCGCCTCAAGGCTGGAACCGAAGGATCAACAGCGTATTATGAAGGTCATCCCCGCAATTGGCATACAGTGGCTGGAGTATATGAAGAGCATACCCGTACAGGAAAAAGCAGACCTCTTCACATTCTTGGCAAAACACCGTTCAGACAGTATTCGCTGCTGGGCAGCTTATATCATCGGACTAAATCCCGAACTACAGGTGACAGAAAAGCTGGAACAGATCCGTCCGTTTGCAGCGGATGCTCACTTTGGCGTGAGAGAGATCGCGTGGATGGCGGTACGGGACTCCATTCGTGCAGATTTATCTGCAGCGCTCCAGTGGTTAACACCCTGGAGTACCGATCCCGATCCGATGATTCGGCGCTTTGCCATCGAATCGACTCGACCTCGCGGGGTGTGGGCAAAACACATCCAGCCACTAAAGGAAGATCCGGCAATCGCTCTCCCCCTGCTGTCTGCCGTAAAATCAGATGCTCACCCCTATGTGCAGGATTCCGTGAGTAACTGGCTGAACGATGCAGGTAAAACGAACCCGGATTGGGTGCGTGAAGTATGTGCTCTTTGGCTCGAGCAATCGGACACCAAACATACACAGCGAATTGTGAAGCGCGGTCAACGAAGTATGTAATGATGTCGAGGATGTACGTGCAGCCAGGCATGAGATAAACCTGCCACAGCCTGGCTGAAGGTTGTTTGCATTTGTCAGGCCTGCACCATGTCCATACTACCTTCCTCTTCTTCCAGTTTGTTCAGACTGACCAGCAGGACAACGATATTAGCCACCAGCAATACAGCCGGGAACGGCACAGCTGCATACTGCGCATAGATTAGATGACTGCCTACTGCCCCAATCATAATAAACGTCAGTATACCCGAAGCCAGAATACGCGTAAGCGGGATGAGAAGCCCGACTGCACTCAGCAGTTCCAGCCCGCCGATCAGATACATCGTCCATGTTGGGTAGGAGAAACTATCGAATGTTTCCATCATCATCTCTGTTCCTGTAACTTTACTAACCCCCGTCATTACAAATACACCCGCCAACACCACCAGAAAAACATATCCCAGCACTTTCTTCATGCCCTTCATCTCCTAATCATCAAATGTTATTTACAAAAGTATTTCCTGATCCAGCTGACTGTTCATGAAGTTCAGTAAATAGAATCATTTATTTATGTAGAACTTATCTATATCAATGTCCCTGCAGGAACGATTTTTCAGCTTCTTAGCCAGCTGCTCATTTGAGAAATCATATGTATGTGTATAATACGCATTATTATTCACAAACTTACTTTTATGAAGCGAGTATATAATAATAAGATAATTTCTTCAAGTAATTTTTCTTGAAATGATGTATAATACATACAAAAGGTATGTTACAGTGTATTTTGTAGTAACCACCCTGCATGAACGTTTTATATTTTTTAGAACGGCAGCGTTTTGTCCTTTAATATAGCGTTATCCTGCACTTTTGCCATGAATCGAGGTGAAACACGTTGAAGCTGAGAAAAGTCAAATCTCCAAGTCCCTGTTTGATTACACAGGCGATGGATATTATCGGGAAAAAGTGGGTGCTGCTGATTATGTATCAGCTGCTGTCCGGACCGAAACGGTTCACGGAACTGGAGGCCGAGATGGCCATCAGCGGACGGCTGCTGTCGGAGCGTCTGAAAGAGATGGAGACGGAGGGCATCGTAACCCGGCATATGTATCCCGAAATACCTCCCCGTGTAGAATATGAGCTTACTCCTAAGGGCAGAGCCATTGAACCTGTCATCAATCAAATCTACAGCTGGTCCTCGGACTGGTTACAACAACAGCAGCAGGTGAAATAAACAGCTCGAGAGCTGCATCGTTGCAAGAGCAGGAAAACAACTTAAGATCAACCGTACTGCTGCTGATCCCAAGCGAACATGCATTGCTGCGGTTGTGAAACATAACAAATACGCCTGCACCGGACCACGGAGAGAATGGTTCCGGTGCAGGCGTATTTAAGTTTCAGGTGGAGTTGAATTTTCAATCGAGCTTCACAGGCATACCCGAATCCACCGATGCCTGTGCGGCGGTTGTGATCTCCTGTGTCCGGCAGGCATCTGCGTAATCGGACATAATACGGGAGCGGTCACCCGTGCGAAGCGCATGAATAAATGCTTCATTCTCACGTTCATATGGATTATGCCCCGCGGACACCTCCAGCCCGGCCATCGGATGTGAAGCCGCGCTCGGCAGCAGCAGACGCTCTGGCGTCCAGTCCCATACACCTGCGTCTGTATAGAATTGCAGTCCGGCTCCGCCCTCACCGTCAGGCAGTAAACATGTATTGGAAATACTTGCTATTGCGCCACTTTTAAGCTTCAGTGTCACGCTTGCCACATCTGCCACCGTCACGTCCTCATGCTTCTCATGCATGCTTCGCTGTGCTGCAGCAGCATAGACCTCTGTCACCTCGCCTGCACAGAAACGAAGCAAATCCACAATATGAGTCGTTTGTTCCACAAACTGACCTCCGGAGCCTTCCTGACGGCGCCACCAGCTGACTCCAGGCATACCTCCCATCCAGCGTCCCAGAGCCATGCCTACCCGCTGCTCCTGCATCGCTTGTTTCATGAGCTGTGCAGCCTCTTGATAACGGAAATGATATCCAACGGAAGTTAACAATGAAGACTGCTGTACCTGCTCCAGTATGCGGCTCGGTATGTCCATTCCAGTACTCAGCGGTTTTTCCACCAGAAAAGGGATGCCTCGCTTGATCAGCTCTGTCTCAATAGACCCGTGGGACATAGGAGGCACGCAGATGTATACGGCATCCAACTTTTCCCCATCCAGCATATGTTCAAGCTGATCGTAACCGGCAGCATCATACACGGAGGCCATCGCCTCTGCCTTTTCCATTGTTGTTCCACATACACCCGAGACACGGACACCTTCCATACGTGTAAGAATATCTGCGTGCACTTTACTGAACCAACCTGTTCCTATAATTCCGATCTGTAATGTCATGGATGTAATCCCCTCTCTGTTACGCGCTTACATGTTCCATTCGACCCAGATCCGCTAAATCCTGCCGCACTAGTTCCTTCCGGATGCTTCCAGCAGCAGCTGATCCAGTTCCTTCGCATAAGCTGCGGTCTGCTGCTCTGACCAGCCAAGCCGATCTGCCATATACGTGCTGACTGCAGATTTATAACGGCGAACCTCATCGATACGGAAAAATAAATCTCCCGTTCTGCGTACCCAGAAGTCGGCTGGTGTAACCGCCATCTCTTCCTCCATCGCATAACGCAGCATCAGCAACAGCTCCTGCGGCATGCCGTGAAGCTCGGCCTTGGTACGAGGATCAGGCATGCGTTCATACAGCGCATCTGCATTGGAGCCATACGTACGAGCAATTCGCTCCGCCGCGGTTCGATCCAGACCAAGCGCAACGCCGTCCTTGATCTTCCGTTCAGTATATGACACGTATCCGGCCGAACCGCCCACATCTCCTCCAGAGATCGGCATCTGTTTGGTCACACACGGTCCGGAAGTGTACCCAAATTCCTGCTGCAGCTGACGTGCAGCCAGATCAACTACCATCTCGGCCATTTTGCGATATCCCGTAAGTTTACCTCCGGCAATCGTAATCAGACCGGAATCGGATACCCAAACTTCATCCTTGCGTGAAATCTCGGATGGACCTTTGCCCTCCTCATGGATCAGCGGACGGACGCCTGCCCAACCGGACTCCACATCATCCCGGCCAATGTGAACATCCGGGAACATAAAGTTGATCGCATCGATGACGTAATCTCGGTCAGCCTCTGTAATCTGGGGATGCGCCGGGTCATCACGGTACACCGTATCGGTTGTACCCACATACGCTTTGCCATCCCGCGGTACGGCAAATACCATGCGTCCATCCGGTGTATCAAAATAAACCGCCTGCCGCAGTGGAAAACGTGCGCTGTCAAATACCAGATGGATACCTTTGGTCATCTGCAGCGTTTTGCCTTGGCGTGAGCCATCCACTTCACGAAGGGTATCCACCCAGGGGCCTGAAGCATTGATTACTTTTTTAGCTCGAAGCGTGCAGTCGTTTCCGCTCAACTGATCCACGGCATGGATTCCCGTAATGACGCCATCCTCCTTCAGGAAGGAGGTTGCCCTCACATAGTTAATGGCTTCCGCTCCTCGTTTGACCGCTTCCTTCATGACTTCGATGGTTAGTCTGGCATCATCTGTCCGATACTCCACATACCGTCCGCCGCCCAGCAGCCCCTGTGTCCGCAGCAGAGGTTCACTTGCCGATGTATTGCTGGCATTCAGCATCTGCCGCCGTTCGCTGCGCTTCACACCAGCAAGTCGGTCGTACACCATCAAACCGATCGATGTACTGAATCGGCCAAACGTGCCGTCCGTGTAAATCGGAAGCAGCATCGGTTCAGGTGTTGTCACATGCGGACCATTCTCATAAACAACCGCCCGCTCCCGTCCAACCTCAGCTACCATCTTCACTTCAAACTGCTTCAAGTAACGCAGCCCGCCATGAACCAGTTTTGTGGATCGACTGGATGTACCTGCCGCAAAATCCTGCATTTCGACGAGTGCTGTTTTTAATCCGCGGGATACAGCATCCAGTGCGATTCCCGCACCCGTGATACCGCCGCCAATAATCAATACGTCAAAATGTGCATTCGCCATTCGTTCCATCGTTTCATTTCGCTGTGCTGCCGAGAACGCTGTTGCCATGACAATACCCTCCATTTTTTACCTATTTCCTCTCTAAAAAACAACAAAAAAAGGACCACGTCATTCGTTCAGCAATTGCTGAACGCACGTGGTCCCTCCCGATCTCCAGACATCATTTTTTAACTTGTAACCTAATCCTATCACAGATTTTCTGCGGCGTGAAGGCCTGAATTCACACATTATTCAAAAAAATTCTTAATTTTTTTTTTGGCACAAGGATGGAATTCCAAAGTGACCCACTAACTTTTTAATTTTCCTTATTGTGGGCAGTCAGTTTAACAGTCCAAGGAATATAATCCCTGTAAATTATGAATGATTTTCCACCAGTAATTATCATTTATAACATATGTTTAACGAAAAAGTACAAATGACCATGTGCTGAAACAGTGAAGATTCTGGTTACTCGATTTAAAAGGCCATCGCTGCCTTAATCGCACGCTGCCAGCCAGAATACAACTGCTCCCGCTCCTGTTCAGCCATCACAGATTCAAAGACTCGTTCGGTATGATCATGCTGATTCAATTCGTCTACACCTGACCAGAATCCGACGGCTAATCCTGCCAGATAGGCTGCTCCGAGGGCCGTCGTTTCATTAACCGATGGGCGCTCCACGGGTATGCCCAGCATGTCACTCTGGAACTGCATCAGAAAATCGTTCGCTGCAGCGCCGCCATCTACACGCAGCGTATCTACGGGATATCCTGAGTCGGTTACCATCGCCTCCAGGACATCCTTGGTCTGGTAAGCCAGTGCTTCTAGCGTGGCCCGAATGAAATGTTCCTTGGTTGTACCTCGGGTCAAGCCAAATACTGCTCCCTTCACATCACTGTCCCAATATGGACTGCCGAGTCCCACAAAGGCGGGCACCATATAAACTCCCTCCGTCGAGGGCACCCGCTTCGCATAATCCTCACTGTCTTTGGACGAGCGAAGCATGCGCAGGCCGTCTCGCAGCCACTGTACCGCAGACCCTGCCACAAAAATACTGCCTTCCAGCGCATATTGAACTTTCCCATCCACCCCCCAGGCAATCGTTGTAATCAGCCCATGGTCCGAGTGTACCGGTTTCTCACCAGTGTTCATAAGCATGAAACATCCGGTACCATATGTATTTTTCATACTGCCCTGGGTATAACATCGTTGACCAAACAGAGCAGCCTGCTGATCCCCTGCCGCTCCGGCAATGGGGACACGGTGACCAAAGAAGTGATAATCCGTCGTATGTGCATAAATTTCCGATGACCCCCGCACTTCGGGCAGCATCGCCTTAGGGATATCCAGAATATCCAGCAGCTCATCATCCCACTGCAGTTCATAGATGTTATACATCAATGTGCGCGAAGCGTTGGATACATCTGTGACATGTGTGCCGCCACTGAGTTTCCAGATCAACCAGCTGTCGATGGTGCCAAACAGCAGCTCCCCTTTCTCCGCCCGTTCACGGGCACCAGGGACATGATCCAGAATCCATTTTACTTTCGTGCCCGAAAAATATGGATCGATCAGCAAACCTGTTTTCTGATGAAACAGGTCGTCCAGCCCCTGCGTTTTCAACGCCTCACAGATGGATGCCGTCTGTCTCGACTGCCACACCACCGCGTTATAGATCGGTCTGCCGGTTTGTTTATCCCATACCACCGCAGTTTCACGTTGATTCGTGATGCCGATACCCGCAATCTGTGCGGGTTTGATGCCGCTCTCCGCCAAACATGAGGCCATCACAGCCAGAATAGAACTCCAGATTTCATTGGCATTCTGCTCAACCCAGCCCGGCTTGGGAAAGTACTGCGGGAACTCCTGCTGTGCAGTATGTACAATCTCTCCACTGTGGTTAAAAAGAATAGCCCGGGAGCTTGTTGTGCCCTGATCCAGAGCCAAAATGAATTTTTCCATATGGATGCCTCCTGCGTAGGGTTATGTTGTAAGCGATTTCTTGAAATGTTTAATCAAATCATCATTCGACGTCGTCACTGCCGCCGCTCCTACCCCAAGTGCAAGCTCCACTTCTTCGGGTGTGCGAATCAGTCCACCTGCAATGATTGGAATGCCCGTGCGTTCCGATACCTCCGCAATAATATGCGGAATGACGCCCGGCAATACCTCGATGTAGTCAGGCTGTGTTTTGGCCAGCAGCAGGTAACTCTTTTCAAGCGCGTGTGTGTCCAGCAGAAACACCCGCTGAATTGCTGTGATGCCTTTTTGTTTTGCTTTCTGGATCACGCTGGCCCGTGTGGAAATCAGTCCTGCCGGACGGATATGCTGACACAGATACTCTGCGGCAAACTCATCATTTTTCAGACCCTGTACCAAATCGGCATGCAGCAGAATCTTTTTCCCATACCGCCTCGCCTGCTCCATCATGCTCTGCAGCTGTGCAATATGCGTCTCCAGCATGACCCCGTATGTATAAGGGCCTTCGATTATCGCTTCAAACTGCTTCATGCTCTTCGCAGCTGGCAAAATACGCTGTGCCTCAAATACCACTATCGTTCCTCCTGCACTCTTCAGATGACTATATTGTATAATTCGTCACACATCAACGGCAAGTTATTTGGCAGCAAATCAGGTGACTCGGGCGAATCGGGTGGAAGAGGCTGAATTGAGCGAACCCTGCTCACTTTAAATAAAAAAGACTGCTACTGCACTTTTCATTCAAAGTACGGTAACAGCCGGTCTATACTGCGTACTGCGCAGGATCACAACACCACTACGCACTGCTCTTTATCACTGCATCCTGCGAAAGCCTGCGAACCCTAGATCAAGACTGTGAGCGCTTGTGAACCCTACTTCAAGCCTGAGCGTGTGGGATTCGTGCCTCATCCTGTACCCAGCCATCACCTGCTGCCAAATGACCGGAACGATTCACTTTCGTCTGCAAATACTTCTCGTTATAAGCCGAACGGTCTCCCCACAGCGGAACACGTCCGCCCACATTGAGCCCTGCTTCCTGCAGCGCTGCCAGCTTGCGCGGATTGTTTGTAATCAGTGTAACCGGAGCCGAGCGAAGTGCACGCAGTACAGCAATGGCATCGTCATAATTACGCGCATCATCCGTGAACCCAAGCTGCAGGTTCGCATCCACCGTATCCAGGCCTTCTTCCTGCAAAATGTAAGCCATTGCTTTGCTGAACAGGCCAATGCCTCGTCCTTCGTGATTTGCAAGATAGAACAATGCACCTGCGCCGTGAGCTGCGATCATCTTCATGGACTGTTCCAGTTGGAAGCCGCAGTCACAGCGTTTGCTGCCAAAAATATCACCCGTGTGGCAGATGCTGTGCATACGAATAAGAGCCTCCTGCGCCTCGGCAAAATCACCATACACCAGCACGCTGGATTGCTGGCGTTCTGCCAGTTCAGCATCTGCTAGAGACGCGATCAGCTCCCCGCTGTCCATCGCTTTGTCCGTCTTCAGCCAGCTGTACCACTGGAATGTTCTGGTTTCGCCATCCAGATTGACCGGCAGCTTAATCGGGCCTACCAGGTGTATGAATTCTTTTCCACTCGGAAAAGTCTGGATTTTGGGGGCAAGCAGTTGAATAATATGTGAATTGATCATCGTTCGTTCCTCCTGTTAAGCCATCTTATTGTCATCACTTGTCATAATATAATGCATTCGCATCCGCTTCGATTTTGGATCACTTGTTCAAGCAATACAGCAACCATTAACACAGATATACGGCAAAATATTACGTATCTATATAATCCTCACTATAATTAGTTACTTAATGTAAGTTAGTTTAGAATAAAAAATATATTGTGTCAAGTAACTTTTATTTTTAAAGTAACTACTAAATTTATGTTACGCAATGGACACATTCCTTGTGTTTCATTCGAGGAATATTGGGTATGAGTTTAGAAACTGCTCATACACTATTGGTGTAGTCCATGAAGCCCACCCGCAGTCCTTGATACTTCTTGCCTCAAACTTAATGATGAGGGGGTTATGCACATGATCCGCCGGAAAAGAACCTGCTGGACAGCCATGATCATGGCCTGTGTCCTGCTTATCAGCGGATGCTCCGTCTGGCCGGGACAGGATGATGCAGCATCCAGCAAAAAGGTAGCGCTCACACTCTGGTATTGGAACCGATCGATCGATGACAAACTCATTGCCAGGGCCAAGGAGAAGTTCCCGAATATTGAATTGACTGCCCAGAAGATTGGCGGTGATTTCAAAGCGAAGCTCAAAACCACCCTTGCTGCACGTTCAGGCGAACCTGATATTGTGGCGCTCAACGATTGGATCATGGAATTGTTCCCGAGCGAGGATCGCTTCTATAACCTGTACGATCTGGGCGCAGGAGAGGTCGAGGATCAGTATCTGCCGTGGAAATGGAAGCAGGGCGTGACGCCAAACGGACAGATGATCGGATTCCCGATGGACACGGGTCCGACAGCTCTTTTCTATCGTGCAGACCTCTTCAAAGAGGCTGGCCTGCCATCCGAACCTGAAGAAGTTGCACGCCAGATCGATAACTGGGATGCTTATGCTGCTGCCGGAGAGAAAATCAAGGAGAAATTCGATGGAAAGGTCTTTCTGACCGACAATATTGGAAGCGTTTACAGTCAAGTGTTGTCCCAAGCATCAGAACGATACTTCCGCCCGGATGGGTCATTTATCGGCATGGATTCTCCTGCTGTACGCACAAGCTGGGATACAGCGGTTGCTTTTAAGCAAAAAGGGCTGCTCGCTAACGCTGACGGCTGGACACCCGCCTGGAATGCAGCAATGAATAACGGGGAGATCGCCTCCTTCGTCGGAGCAGTCTGGATGAAGCAGGTTCTTCAGGAGGCCGCACCGGACACTTCAGGCCAATGGCGTGTTACCCGCGCTCCCGGAGGAGACGGCAATAACGGCGGCTCCTTTCTCTCTATTCTGAAATCGAGCAAGCATCCGAAGGAAGCTTTCGAATTGATTCGCTGGCTGCAAAGTCCCGAGAACCAACTGGAGCAGTACCAGACACTCAACCTGTTCCCGTCAGCTCCAGGTGTGTTTGATAAACCCGCTCTGAAGGAGAAGGAAACTTTCTTCGGCGGGCAGGCGACAGGGACGGTATTTGCCGAATCGGCACAGCATGTGCCGGATGCTTTTTTTGGCGAACGATATCCCTCGGTCCACAACATCATCACGCGGCGGCTGAACGATATAGCCAAACAGAATGCCGATCCGCAGCAGGTCTGGTCGGATACGGTACACCGCGTCGAGCGGGAGCTGCAGCGTTAAGGCTTGAATTTGATTCCAACGGTTATCACTTCTATTGGTCAGCTTCACTGGCTATCGTCTGATGTGGCTTCGTTATCCGTAAAGGAGGGATTCATATGGCTGTCACCGAAACTCGCATGTCGCCTGATTCCGGACCGTTCCATCCCGATCTGGATCGGCAAAAATCGCTCTGGGCCCGCATATGGGAGCATCGTGCACTCTATGCTGCCATCTCGCCTTTTTACATTCTGTTTGCCGTGTTCGGACTGTTCCCGATCGCCTTCTCGCTCTATCTGGCCTTCCACAAATGGGATGGCATCGGTGTCATGACCTATAACGGTTTGAACAATTTCAAATACATGCTTACAGATGCTGAATTCTGGCAGGCAGTCGGTAACACGTTTATGATCTGGATCTATTCGACGATTCCGATGCTCTTCTTTGCACTCATTATTGCGTTCCTGCTGCATGCTCCCTTCGTCAAGTTCCGCACCCTGTTCCGGGTTGGTTACTTTCTGCCTAACGTTACGTCCATTGTGGCCGTAGCGATCATCTTCGGTGCACTTTTTGCAAACAATTACGGCTTCCTTAACTATTTGCTGCAGTCGATCGGTCTTCCGGTGGTCGAATGGCTGAATGCACCATGGGGCATCAAAGTGGCCATTTCCTCCATGGTTGTGTGGCGATGGACGGGATATAACGCCATTATCTATCTGGCTGGACTTCAGAGCATCCCGCAGACACTGTACGAAGCAGCCAAAATCGATGGTGCATCTGCTGTCCAGTCCTTCTTCCGCATTACGATTCCGATGCTGCGTCCAGTCATTCTGTTCACAGTGATTACATCTACGATTGGCGGCATGCAGCTGTTCACCGAACCTCAGGTACTGGTGGGGAATGATGGTGGATCGGGAGCGGCAGGTATGACGATTGTGCTGTATCTGTACCGCGAGTCCTTCATTAACAATTATTTCGGATACGGCGCTGCCGTTGGCTGGGGCATGTTCCTGATCATCGCGCTGTTCTCCATCGTGAACTGGAAGCTTGTTCAAGGCAAATCATCCTGATGTGACAAGGGGGGAGAGCTCATGGCGTCCAAACATCTCAAGTCGCTGGTGCTGTATACCGGCCTGATCGGTGGCATGCTCATATCCATGTTCCCGTTCTATTGGCTGATTGTTATGTCTACACGAACCACGTCCGATATCTACAAGTTTCCACCCCAGCTCTGGTTCGGCGGTGAGCTGTGGAACAATATTACGCGAGTACTGCAGCAGATTGATTTCTGGGGAGCTTTTCTAAATACTCTTTTTGTGTCAGGTGTAGTGACCATTCTCGTGTTGTTCTTTGATTCACTGGCAGGTTTTGCGTTTGCGAAGTTTGAGTTTCCCGGTAAAAAATGGCTCTTCGTCCTGCTGCTCGCCACCATGATGGTGCCTTCCCAGCTGTCGCTGGTCCCTTCCTTCGTACTGATAGCCGCGTTCGGCTGGGTGGGTTCCTTCAAAGCCCTCATTATTCCGGGCATGGTCAACGCCTTCGGCATCTTCTGGATTAGGCAGTACGCGACGGAATCCATTCCGAACGATCTGCTGGATGCGGGGCGCATCGACGGCTGTAATTTCTTTCGCTTATATTGGAACGTAGCACTGCCCATTCTGCGGCCTGCGTTCGCTTTCCTTGGTGCATTCACTTTTATCGGAGTCTGGAACGACTATCTGTGGCCTTTAATCGTACTGACGGACGCACGCAAATACACACTCCAAATCGCGCTGTCTCAATTAAACGGACTGTATAATACGGACTATGCGATGGTCATTGCAGGCACACTGCTCGCCGTCCTTCCACTGATCATCATGTTCCTGTTTATCAGCCGCCAATTTATCTCGGACATTGCTGCAGGTGCGGTCAAGGACTAAGGATAGCAGAGCGCTGCTTGGCCTTGTTAACCTGCTCTCATTTTGATCCATCCCTTAAGTCTGATATTCTAATCTATAGACGAAAAACCAGACGTTAAATAAACCTGAATGAGCAGCATAATGTGCACGAAGGAGACAGAACGAAGTAAGGAAGCCGAACCCCGCACTGCGATTCAGAACAGGTTCCAGCACGCCTTTCCGGGGAAATCTTCTGCACCCTTTGTCTTCCACTGTTCACATCTATTAGCTTTCGTAAGGTTTATTTTCAAGAAAGAGGGATGATCACCATGGCAGCTTCACCTTATATGATCGGTGTAGATATCGGTACAACCTCCACCAAGGCTGTACTGTTCAAGCAGGACGGCAGTATCGTGGCGCAAGGCAGTGCAGACTATCCGCTCTATACCCCAACGCCTGCGATTGCAGAGCAGGATGCGGAGGATATTTTTCAGGCAGTCATCGCATCTGTACAGCAGGCCACTTCCAAAGCCGGGGTGAAGCCGGACGACATCCTATTTGTCTCATTCAGTTCCGCGATGCACAGCATCCTGCCTGTAGACGCTCATGGCACACCGCTGATGCGAGCGATGACATGGGCAGATAATCGCAGCGCCGAATGGACGGAAGCGCTCAAATCAGAGATGAACGGACATGAAATCTACCTGCGAACCGGCACACCGATTCATCCGATGTCTCCCTTAACCAAAATCATGTGGCTCACCCGGGAAGAGCCGGACATGTTTCGGCAAACACATAAATTCATCTCCATGAAGGAGTATGTATTCTACAAGCTGTTCTCTACGTTCGTTATTGACCATTCCATGGCTTCGGCTACCGGGCTTATGAATCTGGAAAAGCTCGACTGGGATGCAGAGGCACTGCATGCCGCAGGCATTACGCCAGAACATCTGTCCACCCTTGTGCCGACGACTCATGTCTTAAAAGAGGGACTCCACCCCGAGTATGCCAAAGCGATGGGCATTGCCGAGTCAACTCCGTTTGTCATTGGTGCAAGTGATGGCGTGCTCTCTAATCTGGGCGTGAACGCCATTGATCCAGGGATCGTTGCCGTGACCATCGGCACCAGCGGCGCCATCCGTACGGTCGTAGATAAACCGGTGACTGATCCCAAAGGGCGTTTCTTCTGCTATGCGCTTACCGAAGACCAATGGGTAATCGGCGGCCCGGTGAACAATGGCGGAGTGATCTTTCGCTGGATTCGCGATGAGTTTGCTGCCTCTGAGGTGGAGACGGCCAAACGTCTTGGCATTGACCCCTATGAAGTCCTCACACGTGTCGCCGAAAATGTACCGCCGGGTTCGGAGGGACTGCTGTTTCACCCGTATATGACAGGAGAGCGTGCCCCGCTATGGAACCCGAATGCACGGGGCTCATTCTTTGGACTGACGCTGCATCATAAGAAGGAACATATGATTCGCGCTGCACTGGAAGGTGTACTGTTTAATCTGTATACAGTGATGCTCGCGATTGAAGAGAAGATTGGCCGTCCGAAAAAAATCCAAGCTACCGGCGGCTTCGCCCGCTCCGAACTGTGGCGGCAGATGATGGCTGACATCTTTGATCAGGATGTGATCATCCCCGAAAGCATCGAAAGCTCCTGTCTTGGCGCTGCCGTGCTCGGCCTGTATGCCACTGGCCGTATCGATTCCCTTCATGCCGTCTCTGGCATGATTGGATCAACACACCGCCATCAGCCGCAGCCGGACAGTGTGCGCGTGTATCGCGAACTGCTGCCTATTTTCATCCGCATCTCACGTAAATTTGAAGAAGAATACGCCGATATTGCTGCATTCCAGAGCCGATTGATGCAGGAACGAGAAGATTGAGAAGTTAGGCGCCGCCCCAACCCTTCGAAACCTCCCACCATGTAAAGGTCAGCTGCACTGGAATATGAAATGAAGCAGCATTGGTTAGCGCAGCATGCATATGTCACTCCTCAATGAAGGCTCTTCCCAAACCTAGAGATGGGAAGAGCCTATTTCATTCCATTTTTTTTCAGAAAATATGTCCGTTATACGCAGTCCGTTCTCTCCAAAGATACAAATAAACCCCACAGCCTAAAGCTGTGGAGTTTGTAACACAACGGGGATGAGCGACAAATCATCACTCCATTATATTGCTCATGCAAGATTGCTCTTATGAATTCGTTAATTCATGTTAATTTGCAAGTCTTACGAAGTTGTTCAGTCAGTCCTGCTAATTGGTTCAGTCTTATGAATTATATTTGCTGAATGCATTCTCGTCCGTCTGCACGTTCTCCAGATACACGATCTGCCCCGCTTCATTCACACGTGCAATATCTATGCCTGACTTTGCATACACCGTGCCATCTGCCGCTTGTCCACACACTGCCCAGTTCGTCTGGTAACTGCCATCTGGCTGAAGCACCCACGCATCCCACATATGTTTAATATCTTGGTTGTAATCATAAAAGGCCTTCATAAAGCCCTCAAACCCAGTATGACTGGTACCATTTAACACAATCTCGGCATCCGGGGTAAACAAGGATAACAAGTCCTGCATAGCCCGCTTGTCTGTACGTGAAGCATCAAATAAACGGAAATAGTTATTTAACATCGTGATGCTTGCTGCCGTATTTACAGCACTGGTGCTGCTGGTGTTTAATCCATTGGCATCACTGCTGCCGTTTGAATGAACGTCTGGATGACTCAACTCTGTACCTTGGTTATTACTATTATTACTGTTGTGAATTCCTGCTGCTGTATTCGTCATCTCATGACCTCCTATAGTTCTCGTGCTGTCTCAAAATATATATATTATGCATTGAGTTTCTATCAATTCGAATTATTTCGAACAATTTAATGCAAAAAGAACTTTATCACACTTCCACGCTGCACTGCAAGATACATTTCGAAATATTTCAAACATTGAAAGGAGATGTTGAATATGCTAACGTCTATATTATGAGAACTTTACCGATACCCACAGCTTCGGAGATGAACCTGACTAGGGTCTGCAATGCACTTGGTGACCCGATACGCATGAAAATTGCACATTGTCTGGCCAGCTCGGGCGAAAAGAACTGCTCGGCTTTCGAAGTAGACCACATCTCCAAATCGACGTTGTCCCACCATATCAAATTGCTGCGCGAAGCCGGTATAATCCAGCCGCGCATTGAAGGCAAACACCACTTTTATTCACTTCGAAAGGATGATCTGAACGCACGCTTTCCCGGCCTTGTCGCGATGATTCTGGACACAACCGTTTAAGGCATCCGCTGCGTTACTAACTTACTAAAACTTTCCAGAACAGCTGCATCCACTCCACGGCATTGCTGCTCGATGAATAATCAGAATCAGATAAGACAGGAGGCTCGGATTAATGGATAAAAAAGCAGTCAAAATTCTATTAAACACATTCTGGGGAGGGGGCGGCTGGAAATCACCCCATGCTCCTTTTTCGGGTGATGATTTTGAATACGCCAAAAGTAAGGGAGTCATGTTTGACCCACTCACCATTACGCATGACGAGGTCGTACAGCGCCTGCACAGGATGCATCAGAACCCTGCACTTAAAGAACGAGTCATTACCGCCTTTCTACACAGTCTATCTACCAAAAAAGTTTATCTGCGCAGCGCATTATCCAGCTGGGCTTTGACACGAAAATTGCCTCTGCATACCTATGGTGAACGCCCAGCTCTGCATGCCAATACAAGCGCCTGCGGGGACTGTAATTTCCTTCGTTTACAATCGGATGAGCACTATGTTCATACCGATATGAATGTATTGAATTTTGAACGGATGAAGTGGGGCGGCGTCCGCCATAACTGGCTGCTTTACTGCCTGATGGACCTGGAATTACTGCTTCAGGATGAAAATGATAACAGCAGCACTGATGCCAGTAATATTAGCCCATATGAAGTAACTGCGGAAGATCAAATGATCCTAGCCAAACTGCTGGAATCCGCACAGACGGGAGACCCGAATGACAGCGCACGCTCTCTGGAGAAAAGGTGGAAAGAATGCCTGCCTTCCAGTAAACAGGAACGAGATGCTCTATTGGAAATTTGGGCAGCAGCCGGCATACTGGTTGAAAGGGATACGCCTAGGAAACGCAAGGGCGGTTCCGGTGACTTTGTCTTTGCAGCAGCATGGCAGGGCGATGATGGCTATCATGCTGAGAACGCGATTGATTATTTCAGCCCTTACCTACCTCAAACGAGTAAATAGACGTTGTCTGACGCATCACGATCGGTGCACCAGGTTACAATAATGACATCGACAGATTTCGGGTAGAACTCGTATAATAAGAGGAAATGGGATGATGGGAGTGAACCAAGCGAGTTTATGATCTACATACTGGCTTTCATATTGTCTTTTGCTGTCGTGGTTCTGCTGATTCCGCCGCTGGGCCGACTGGCACACCGACTGGATTTTGTGGACAAGCCTCGGGAAGATGTGGAGCGTAAGCTGCACAGACAGCCGATTCCACTGACGGCGAGCTACGCGATATTTACTGGATTTTTCCTGACATACATTGCCCTGACAAAAGAATTGACTTGGGAAACAACTGCGCTGATTGCAGGTGGTATGCTGCTCCTGACGATTGGTACGATTGATGACTGGTACAAAACCAAAGGTAAAGATTTCCCCGCCCTGCCTAAAATGATCATTCAGGTCTCGGCTGCGGTGCTCGTTTTTGCGTCCGGCATTGCATTTACCGGCTTTGTAAATCCGTTTAATGCAGAATACGTAATGCTGCCCATCTGGCTGCAGTTCATTCTGACGATCCTCTGGATTTTCGGCGTAACCACCGTGATTAACTTCTCGGACGGCATGGATGGACTGGCTGGCGGTTTATCTGCAATCTCGGCGCTTACCTTGTTTATCGTAGCCATCACGAAGGGCCAGAGCGATTCTGCGCTCATGTCCATCACACTGGTGGGGGTCACGCTCGGTTATCTGAAATACAACAAGGCTCCGGCGAAAGTATTTATGGGCGATGCAGGCGCTACGTTCCTTGGTTTCATTCTGGCAGTAATTGCACTGGACGGTGCATTCAAACAAGCAACGATGCTGTCCATTTTCATTCCGATTCTGGCGCTGGGCGTACCGATTTTCGACAATATTTTTGTCGTGATCAAACGTTTCCTGCAGGGAAAAGCAATCTATCAGGCTGATGCAAGTCAGGCTCATTATCGCCTTCTGCGTGCAGGCTTAAACCATAAACAAGTGGTCGGCGTGCTCTATCTGGTCAGCACCTGTCTGTGTCTCTCCTCTATTATTTTGTTGTTAGTGGATATGTAGAAAAACAAGCTTCATCAAGCATCACTTACCAGAACGTACGCGGATTACTGCAATAGAAACGCAATAAAGCCACCTTCATGTCTTCTAATGAGGGTGGCTTTATTGTTGGATATCTCTCGAATCAGAGTCGGTCGTTTTCCCAAGTGCAAAACCTTAGGATTTAACGGCACCTGCCATTGCTCCGCCGACAATGAAACGCTGCAGTGCAACGTACAGCACAACCAGCGGCAGCGTCACAATCAGAATACCGCAGGCCAGCAGCGGCCAGTTATTCATGTACTGCCCATAGAAGGTAAACAACCCTTTGGTCACCGGCTGATAATTCGGATCAGATAAGTAAATCGTCGGACCGATGATATCATTCCATACCCCGATGGCTGTGAGAATAATGCCTGTTGCCAGGATCGGCTTCATCAAAGGAACAAGGATGGTAAACAAATACCGGGTGTACCCGCACCCATCCATGGCAGCCGCCTCATCCAGTTCACGGGATACTGACTTGATATAACCGACAAACATCAGAAACGCAATGCCCGTGCCCGTCGTTTTCAGCAAAATGTAACCCGTTTGGGTATTATACAGACCCAGTTGATTAATTAAAGAGAACTGCGGAATCAGAGGATTCGGCAAATACATAGAGATCAAAAAGAAAATATAGATCAGCGTGCTGAATTTTACGTACCTGCGAGCAAGCGGGAAAGCTGCAAATATGGACAAAATCAAGGTCAGCAGTGTAGACATCCCGGTATAAAGCACACTGTTCCACATGTACTGCGAGAAGCTGCCCTTCGTCCATGCTTCGGCAAAGTTCTCCAGCCTTATGCCTTCCGTGAGCGCGACGGGATTCAGCAAATACTCCGTCTGTGTTTTCATCGACACATTAAACAGGTAGAACAGAGGGAAGACGTACAGGGCAAGCATCAGCATCACTATGATATAGCTGATCGTTCTTGACGTTCTGCTCTGCTTCATTATACCTCCACCTCTCTTTTGCGAAGATAGAACAAGGCAACCATGGAAATCGTAAATACAAACAGGAATTGAATCATCGCTACCGCAGAAGCCAGACCATAATCCGCTGTACCCGTGCCAAACGCTGTTGCATAAACATCAAACGCCAGTGTTGTTGTATTAAATTTACCGCCAGTGAGGACGTAAATAATGTCAAAGGTCTGCAGTGCGCCAATGATGGACAGCAGCATGTTCACGGTAAAAGAAGGAGCGATCATCGGGAACGTAATGTTCGTAAAAGCTTTCCAGCCCGATGCACCATCCATATATCCCGCTTCGTACAAATCATTCGGAATGGTCTGCAGTCCTGCCAGGAAGATGGTCATGGAGTACCCCATATACATCCAGATCTGCACGAAAATAATTAACTCAAAGGCAATATTGTAATCTCCGAAAAAGTTGGAACTGGTGCCGAAGAAATTCAGAATGGACTGTGCCGGCCCGCCGAGCGGATTGGCTACGAGCTGCCAGATCAGTCCAGAGACTGTTACACCAAGTACAACAGGCAAAAAGAATACCGCACGGTACAGCTTGTCGCCGCGAAGCTTTTTGTTAATCAGAATGGCCATGAACAGGCCGACTGCGTTCTGGATGATGACCACAGCAAACGCAAAATATAAAGATCGGCCAATTGCATCCAATCGATCCCCCGCATTGGATGCGCCAAAAAAAGTTTTATAATTTTCGAAGCCAACAAAGCTCCATTCCTGTCCACGCACACCTGTTGCATCTGTGAACGAAAACAACACAGTCACGAGTGATGGGCCAAAGCCAAACACGACATAAAGCAGCAGCGGTATGCTCAAATACAGATAAGGAATCAGCCGTGCCTTCCCTTTTCCAAACGGATACATCGTCCTCACACCTTTCATCGGGTAAAACAAAAAACCGGAATAACAGCTTTACTTGATATGGGCTGGCCTGAAGGCTCCGACCCCAAGCGCTATTCCGGTTCATGTTACAGCTGCATCAAGAAGCAGGACTTCCTTGTTATTTCGGAGCAGCTGCATCCCAGTCTGCTTGTGATTTGCTCGCAAGTTCCTCCGGTGCTGCAATTGGTCCGGCTGGTTTGAGCATCTCAGCATGAACGCTGGACTCTGCAATGTACTGTCCTACGTTCTGACGGTTAATGAACAGCTGATCCCATGAAAGCTTAAAGTTCTCGAGATATGGCTGAATGTCCTTGATGAATTCGCTCTTGATCTCGACATCAGGCTGTGTCGGAAGGAATCCGGCTGCATTGACAAAATCCGTGTAGTTATCTTTCTCTGACAGCATTTCAAGCCATTTCATTGCATAATCCTTGTTCGGTGACTTATCTACAACCATCCAGGTCATATCGTATTTACCAGCTAAATCCTTGTTCTTTGCCGCATCATTGCTGCCCGGAATCGGGAAATAACCAAATTTCAGTTCAGGGTTAGCCGCTTGAATCGTCGTTGCATCCCACGTACCGTCAGCAATCATCGCCACCTTACCTGTGGCAAACAGACTTGGCAGTGTTCCATAATCAATTCCCATGAAACCAGGCATTGCACTGTTCATCAGCGTTTGAGCTTTCTGCAGTACTTCAATCTGTACCGGATCAGTCAGCTTGGTTTGTCCTGTCCACAGACCTTTGATGTAGCTCAGCTGGTCGTCATGAATCGAGGCTTGAAGTCCCTGCACCGCAAGGCCGATCGGCCAAACATCTTTACCTGCAAAGCCGAGTGCTTCTACGCCGTTGTCTTTAAATACTTTGATCACATTCTGCAGTTCATCCCACGTTGCAGGTACCTGCAGATTATATTTGGCGAAAAGGTCTTTATTATAGAACAGGCCCGTAAATGCCACTTTACCCATATTGACACCGTACACTTTGTCGTTGTACGTCATCGCGTTCTGCACATCAACTTCATTATAATTTTTGATAAAGGCCTGGCCTGACAGATCACTGATCAGCCCTGCATCAATCCACTGCTTCCACATCGGATCAGCCGCGCCCTTAGACCAGTCCTGAGGAGCACCAACAAAGCTGGACTTGAGCGGGATGATATCTACATCGCCTGTAGTACCCGCATTCATGCGCGTCTGCATCAATTGATCGTAAGTTGCATCCGCTGGAACTGTCGTGTACTCAACCTTCACATCCGGGTACTTTGCTTCAAATTTTGTATTGAATTCTTTGATGTAGTTGTTGATATTCTCCTGCTGCCAATGAATGATCTTCAACGTCACTTTTTTGCTTCCATCTGTAGATGCTTTCCCATCCGAGTCTTTGGAAGCACTGCCGCAGGCTGCAAGCACAAACAGTAAAGCGGTTACAAGTGTAATAGATAAAATCTTTCTCTTCATATCGCTTTCCCCCAACCATTCCAGATTGATTTGTCAATTTACGAAATCAGTTTCGTTAATCACACCCTCATTATGACTTCACCTGATAAATTTGTAAATAGTTTATTTGAATTTTTACAATTTATTAGGCGAAAACCGCATCACAAAAGGAAATTTGAAGGTATACTGAAGAAGAATTCAAGTGCAATTTACGAAACCAAATAACCAGCAGCTGTAATTTTCCATGTTTGCTTATTCTATTTCCCTATCAAACCACACTTGAAATTCTCGTAAAAATGGTGTAATTTCACTAAAATAGCTTATCATTTTCGTAGTATTGCAGATTAAAAGATTGAAATATATCTATACATATCATAATCACCTTGATTATCCCCCCTTCCGTTATTGACTCTCTGGTAGTTGTGACATAGAATGTTGGCAGGAAAGCGTAAAAAAGACAGAGCCGAAATCTACGAAACTAGTTTAGAACTTGAGGGATGTATATATATGAATATCAAAACGATAGCTCGTTTAGCCGGCGTGTCTGTTGCAACGGTGTCCAAAATCATTAACAACTACCCTGACATCGGTGAAGAGACACGCCAACGCGTGCTTAAAATTATGGAGGAGACTGGTTATCGCCCTTCCTCTTCAGCCAAAACGCTCGCGACCAAAAAATCCAATCTGGTTGGTGTTGTATTTGCGGGAAAACTGAATGTAGATTTCAGCCACCCTTTCTTTGTAGAGGTCATTAATGCCTTCAAAAAACAGATTGGCCTGTTAGGCTATGATCTGCTCTTCTTTTCCAACGAGAAGTTCCTTGATCAGGGGGAAGATTACCTGGCACGGTCCAAATATTTTCAAGTAGATGGCTGTATTATTATCGCGGGTGATGAGGTGGAGAGCAGTGTATCCGATCTTGATTCCAGTCCCATCCCGTGCATAGGGATAGATATCGAGCTGACAGGACAGAACTCCTGTTACATTATGTCTGATAACGAAAAAATTTCGACCAAAGTGGTAGAACAGTTTTACATGAACGGATATCGGGAACTCGGGTTTATCGGGCTCCAGCGTGCCTCTCTCGTAATGCAGCAGCGGGAGAAGGCTTTCCAGCAATCACTAAAGCAGTTTAGTCTCGAAGAGAGACCTGAATGGATGGTATACAGTAAAGATTATGCTGCTGCTGACGGGTACGAAGCAGCCAAACAGCTGCTGACAGCAGATGTTCTGCCGCGTGCTGTATTCGCTGCTACGGATTTGCTTGCATTTGGAGCAGTACGTGCCTTTAAAGAGGCTGGACTGCGTGTTCCGGAGGATATCGCTGTTGCAGGATGCGACGACATCGAAGCCTGCCGCTACAGCGACCCGCCGCTGACCACTGTGAAGCAGGACACCGACAAAATCGGGCGTCTTGCTGCCATGATTTTGTTTGACCTGATGAATAAACAGATGGACAACCGCTGTATCAAAGTAGAGCCGGAGCTGGTGCTGCGCCGATCCTGCGGCACTTTGCTGGCGTATCAGTAAGTGAGGCAGTTCTACGGAGGAAGAAGAGGATGAGTTAGTAAGCGGGGAAGGGAAGGGCGGATTGGCGCCAACTGCCCCGTCTCCTTCCTCTTCCTCACAGCTAACGATTACCAGTAATCAAATGCTCTCCAGGCAGTCTAACGCTCTCTAGGTAGTCTAACGCTCTCTAGGTAGTCTAACGATTCCCGGAAGCCTTATTTAGCGGATTCCGGCTTATTAAATATTCTAACGATTACCAGGAACGTTATTTGAACCAAAAAGGCTGATTTAAGGTCTTTTTCGGATTAAAACGTGCAAAATAACGTTTCTCAGAATCGTTAGGTTTTGAAAAGGGCTAAAATGCACCAAATAGCGTCATCTGAGATCGTTAGCCCAGATTTATTCAAGGTAACGATGCTCAGCCGACCATACAGGTCGATAGACTGTATTTGTCTATCCTTCATACTCCTAACGAAAGCAAGTACCCTGTCCATTGACACTAGTCAGTACTTAGACAGGTAGTGCATAATTTTCGGTATATGGGTGAGAAGTGCATGACCGTCACCACTTGATGAGCGCTGCATGGGCAGATAGAGAGTTTTAGCGAGCTGCAAAAAGCTGCCGCGAATACCAAAAAGACGAAGCAGTCCTGCTTCGTCTTTTTGCCCATAAATCATATATGATTAGCGGTTAACTTCGGGATTTTTTTGTCAGCTCTAATAAGCGCACCGGGTCGCCTTACGGATAGGCAGGCCCCTTCGGAGCCGCCGACTATTTCGAAGCGGCGGGCGGCAGCGGTGCATTTCGCTGCCGATCCAGCCATCCGGGCCGATCCAGTTCAAGGAGCCGACGGTATCGCTCTTCCCGAGCCAGCAGCTGTTCGTGAGAACCCTGCATGACGATGTTTCCGTTTTCCACAAACACAATTTCGTCCATCTTCTCCGCACCAATCAGGTGATGGGTGACCCAGATCAATGTTTTGCCCTGCAGGCTGTCCAGCATGGTGCGCATCAGTGCGCGTTCTGTTACGGGATCAAGCCCTACCGTCGGCTCGTCAAAAATGACAACAGGGGTCTTCCGCAGCAGCACACGTGCTAGTGCAATCCGTTGACGTTCTCCGCCAGAGAAGCGCAATCCCGTCTCCAGCATCGGGGTATGATACCCCTGCGGTAAAGATTCGATCAGATCAGCGAGACCGACCTGCGCAGCTGCCTGCTGAATCTCCTCATCCGTCGCATCTGGACGGCCAATGCGCAGATTCCCCGCAACCGTGGTATCGAAGAGATGCGGGCTCTGATTAAGCACCGCAACCACTTCAGTTACACTCTCGCCAAGCATTTCCACCGGCAGCTCATTAATCAGCACCTTACCGGATGAAGGAGACAGCGCACCCTGTATGAGCTTCAACAGCGTGGATTTGCCACCGCCGCTGCACCCGAGGATGGCCACGCGCTTACCTTGAGGCAGATGCAGCGAGATATCCCGAATGGCATACTCTCCCTCTGCTTCATAACGATAGCTCACCTGCTCGATTACTATATCTGCACGCAGCTTCGGCGGAATTCGCAGCCGAATCCGTCCATGCGCTGCAGCTGTCTCATCATTCCGCTGTCCACCAACCGAATCAGCTCGCTGTTCAGAATGAAGAGCAGTTCTCTGAGACTTCTTCAATCCTCCCCAATGGTCGTCCCCGTCCTTGTTCTCACCCTTGCTTCTATCCATGCTGTTTGTCAGTGAGGATGCTGTTTCCTTGGAGTTGGATTTCGCCATCTCCTCCGGCCCTTCCAGTCGGTTCAGCCGATCCAAGGATTCACGGTAGTCCGGCACATGCCCGAGTGCGTCATTTACAGGCAGCAGTGATTCTGTTAGCGGAAACAGAACCAGCACAAACGCCGCAATCATCACCGCAGGCAGCTGGGCAGCAGATGCCGCTTGTCCTGCCCAGATGGTTACCGAAACAACCATCAGCCCAATGACACATTGGGCGATGAAATCCCGCCAGCGGCTCCAGCGCCTTAATCTGCGGCGAATCCGGTCTGCTTGTTCCTCATCCTCTTCCTGCCACTGCACAAAAGCTGCCGCTCTGCCGCTGGCAATCCAGTCCCCAAGCCCAAGCACCCCGTCGGTCAGACGGGTATACAAGCTGCTGTTTTCTTTTTTGAGCTGTATACGCCATGCCCAGGTTAATTTCAAAGAAATTGCCGGAAGGACCGCAGCAATAAATAACATGTACAGCGCCATCCACATCGCAAACATCGGATCAATACTGCCAAAAGCCAGCACGGCCGCGCCATAGATCACAAGCGCAGTAACCGCCGGAAATACGGTGCGCAGATAGATATCCTGCAGACGTTCGACATCATCGGCAAGCGCGCCAAGTACATCTCCGGTCTGCATACGCGAACGCAAAAACAGGGCCTGCGGCTCTAAAATACGATACAGCTTCACCCGCTGATCTGCCAGCACACGCAGAACAGCATCATGTCCTGCCAGGCGCTCTGCATATCGAAATACAGCGCGAAAGATACCAAAGGCACGTACGCCAACAATCGGAACGTACACCATTAAAATGTTCTCAGGACGCAGCGCAGACTTGGAGATCAGATATCCGGAGGTAAAAAGAAGCATGACCGCACAGAGAGCCGCACACGTACCCAGCGCAATCGCACCGATAAACCGCCAGCGGTACTGTGCTGCATATGGAGCAATCCAGCTGTTTTTAAGATGTTTGCTGTGTTCTGTCTCCTCCCTAGGATGTCCTGATCTCATCTCATATCGCCTCCATCTGCGCCTGAATCATTTGATAGTATGCTCCTTGTCTTGCAAGCAGCTCCTGATGTGTTCCGATCTCTGCCACCGTGCCGCCTTCCATAACGATAATTCGGTCCATATGCTGCATCCAGTGCAGACGATGCGTGGCCAGAAAAACAAGCCTGCCCTCGAACAGCGGCAGCATCGTCTGCTTCAACTCATATTCAGTCTCTACGTCCAGATGCGCTGTAGGTTCATCGAGCAGCAGAATGCGGCGTTCACTGAGCAGAGCTCTTGCCAGCGCCACACGCTGTTCCTGCCCCCCGCTGAGCTGTCTTCCTCCTGCACCAATCTGTTCATGCAGTCCATTTGGTAAAGACGAAAGCAGCTTCGTTAACCCCGCAGCCTGTGCAGCTTGTGCCACTACGGCATCGGATGTATCAGGCATATAGAAACGAATGTTATCCGCAATCGAACCGCTGAAAATATACGGATGCTGCGGGATTGCCGCCGTCTGACTACGCCAAGACTCAAGCAGATCCGGATTCAGATGCTGTCCATTGACCAGCACTTGTCCGGCCGTCGGGGTTTGGAACCCCGCCAGTATATCGATCAGCGTTGATTTTCCAGCTCCACTGGCACCAATAATTCCAATCTTACCAAGACCGGTCAGCTGGAACGTCACATCCCGAAGAGAATAAGGCCCCTCCGCCTCATGCTGGACCTGAATATCAGTTAACGCTAATCGACTGCACTCCCCCCACATAAACGGTAAAACCGAGGAATTGGCAGAGCCGAGGGCCAAGGATTCAGCATGCACGGCTGCTGCCGAAGTGGGAAATGAGGCTTTCGCCCGCTGCGCTGCATGTAGATCCCGATTAAACACCACTCGAAGCTGTGAAGCGGAAACAGAGGTATGGAGTGGAGAAAGCTTCCGGGTATCTAGAGCGTTCTGTATCTCGGGTGGGGTTTGTGCAGACTCATCCTCACCTACGTCTCCTTCATTTCCACTCTTACATCCATGCAGCCCTTCTGCCCGGTCCATCATGCCTGCATACACTTCGTTCTGACGCTGCTCTGCAGCTTTGCCTCGTTCAATGACTTTATTAATGGCTTCCCCGGCTTCTTTGCCGTCCAGAGTCGCATGGTAATCTGCGCCCAACATCCGTACTGGCAGAAAATATTCCGGTGCCAGAATAAGTACTGTCAGGGCAGGACCAAGCAGCATGTGCCCTTCTGTCAGCCGGAGTCCAAGTCCTACTGCAACCGAAGCAACAGACAGCATGGTGA
Source organism: Paenibacillus sp. FSL R7-0652 (assembly GCF_038595045.1). Classification (NCBI taxonomy): domain Bacteria; kingdom Bacillati; phylum Bacillota; class Bacilli; order Caryophanales; family Paenibacillaceae; genus Paenibacillus; species Paenibacillus sp. FSL R7-0652. The sequence continues at coordinate 6,266,294 of NZ_CP152001.1, forward strand.
AGAAATCAAGAGCAAAGGAGGATAAAAAGGCCATGCGGAGCGTCGACATCGTTGCTTTTCGATATCGCTGGCTCACGCGCATAATCGAGCCTTCGTGTGATTTGCTCTGCCCCAGCGTTTTCAACGTTTCCAGCCCGCGCAGTGTATCCACAAAATGATTTGCCAGCGCTTTGTAAGATTTGAATTGTCCGTCTATTTTTCGCTGGGTTGCCAGACCAATCAGAATCATGAACACAATCAGAATAGGCAGTGTCAGCATTAATATGACACCGGACATTGTATCCAGTTTGAACACATAGAACAAAATGACAACAGGCGTAAATCCCATACCGAGCATACGTGGAATAAACAGTTCGAGATACGTTTTATACTGGGAAATGCCTTCACGTGCCAGCGTTACCAGATGTCCTGTACCTTCTGTCTTGGCGTAACGCGGCCCAAGTCGAAACCACTGTTCCGTCATCTGTCTCCGCAGATCGGTTCCCGTTTTCTCCGCATACGTCGTGGTAACAAGCTGCAGGCAGAATGACAGGGCGTAGCGGGCGGCAAAAGCAGCCAGGAACAGCAGCAGTACTGCAGCTTGTGACGCGACGGCAGCACCTTCAAAAAGTGCAGTAACAGCCTGCGCGAGCCATTTGGCCTGCATAATAATCGTCATCGCCTGCAGCAGCACCAGCGCAGATGCCAGTACGAGTACCGGGCGGATGCCCGGCAGCTTCATCAGCCCGCGTCCCATGTCAGTACTCCAGGTGATGCTGTTCGTTCAGACGTTTGCGGAAAATATAATAACTCCAAATCTGATAGCCAAGCACAAATGGCAGCAGCGTGCAGGCAACAATGGTCATCACTTTTAGGGAATACGGGCCCGATGACGCGTTATATACCGTCAAGTCAAATGTTGAACCGAGTGAACTTACCATGACTCTTGGGAACAACCCGATAAATACGGATGCAAAAGCGATCGCAATGACGGCCCCTGTCATCCCAAAAGCCCAGCCTTCACGCTTCTGACGAATGAAATACGCTGCAAGGGCAAATGCAGCTGCACCAAGCGCCGCCATAATCCAGAGCGCCCAGCCGCGAACAGCGAATACATCTGTCATCAGATAGGTCAATACAGCATACAAGACCAGAACTACAGCAAGCGGCACCATTAATTTTTGGGCCATCTGAAGTGCACGTTCCCTCAATTCACCTACGGTACGCAGAGAAGCAAATAACAGCCCATGTACAAGACACAGCAGGGTTACACTCAAGCCGCCTACAACGGTGTATGGATTCACAATATCCAGGAAACCGGCATGCATCTGCATCTGATCATCAATAGGTAGACCTTTCATCAGTGTGGCAAAAACAACCCCAAACAGGAATGGCAGCAGTGCACTGGCCACCAGAATGATGACGTCCCATGTTTTGCGCCAGCGCTGCTGTTTCATTTTACTGCGGAACTCAAAGGCAACTCCCCGTCCGATCAATAACAGCAGTACAACGACAAGCGGCAGGTAGAATCCGCTGAACAGCGTTGCGTACCAATGCGGGAAAGCCGCAAACATGGCACCGCCCGCGGTCAGCAGCCAGACTTCGTTTCCATCCCAGAACGGACCAATCGAGTTAATCAATGTACGACGCTCACGATCCGTTTTGGCAATCAGACCTGTAGACATGCCTACACCAAAGTCGAAACCTTCAAGAAAGAAAAAACCGATGAACAATACGGCAATCAGTACAAACCACAGTTCATTTAGTAACAACGGAATACCCCCCATCCATGCCAAACGGATCAGCCGACTCATCCTCTTCTTCCGACTTGTCAACAGCGTATGGTCCTGCTTTGATTTTACGTACAAACAAATACACCATCACGATACCCAAAACCGTGTAAGCCGCAGTAAAGGCTATCGTAGAGAACAAAATCATACCTGCTGATACATTAGGTGATACACCTGCTTCAGTCGTCATGTAACCGAATACGGTCCACGGCTGTCTGCCAACCTCGGTCATAATCCAGCCTGCTGTATTCGCAATAAAAGGCAGGGAGATCGCAAAAACCATCAGACGCATAAACCAAGGTTTGGCCGCTTCGAGCTTCTTGCGCCAAGCCAGATATGTACCATACATCGCCAGCAGAATCATCAAACCACCCGCAGCGATCATGACACGGAAGCTCCAGAACGTAGTTCGTACAGGCGGAATATAGTCTCCAGGGCCGTACGTCTGCTGGTACTCCGCATTCAGCTCTTTCATCCCTTTGACGCTGCCTGAGAATTTACTGTAAGACAGGTAACTGAGCAGTCCGGGGATTTTGATCTCGCCGGAGTTCTCCTGCTTCTCCGGATCAATGGAGGCAATGACCGTCCAAGGTGCCGGATCTTCTGTTGTCGTCCATGTCCCTTCACTTGCAGCCATTTTCATCGGCTGTGTTTCCACCAGATATTGAGCCTGGAAGTGTCCTGAAAAAGCTACACCTAGCGAGGATACAAGACCGACAATAACTGCGATGTTGAAGGATCTGCGGAATACTTCGACGTCCTTCTTTTTCATGAGCTTATAGGCACTGATACCCGTTACTACAAAAGCACCTGTCATCAACGCACCAAAAATCGTATGCGGAAATTCAACGAGGAGCTGCCCATTTGTAATCAGTGCAAAGAAATCATTCATCTCTGCCCGGCCATTATTCATGGCGAATCCGACCGGATGCTGCATAAAGGAATTGGCCGCCAAAATCCAAAGCGCGGACAGGAAAGTGCCGATAAAGACAAGCCAAATACAAGCCAGATGCACTTTTTTGGACAAACGGTCCCAGCCGAAGATCCATAGACCGATAAATGTCGATTCCATAAAAAATGCCAGCAGGGCTTCGATTGCCAGCGGCGCACCGAAGACGTCACCGACAAACCGGGAATACTCCGACCAGTTCATGCCAAACTGAAATTCTTGCAAAATACCTGTTACTACTCCGACGGCAAAGTTGATCAGGAACAGCTTGCCCCAGAACTTGGCCATTGTTTTGTAGATTTCTTTTCCCTTCGCAACATACAACGTCTCCATGATCGCAACCAGCAGCACAAGGCCGATGGACAGCGGTACAAAGAAAAAGTGAAAAATCGTTGTAAGTGCATACTGGATACGCGATAGCATAATCGGATCCATACGTTTACCCCTTCTTTCTGTTCGCTTTAGCAGATACGTAAATGGCATTGAAGCAGGTACCTTCGCTGTCTGTTCTCCAAATACGTTATTGAACGTATTGTGCCAGATTACCTAATTTTCACATGTGAGAATTATCACAATCCCGCCTCTTCCCGACAAAAAAAGTGACCTCGGTCACACAATAGATAAAATTAAGCCTATTTATCCGGCTTGCCCGCAGCTGATTTGTCTCGACTCCTGCATCTATTCATGGAAGTTGTTCATGTTTGGAGACAAATGCCCATATGTTAGTTTCAGACAGATGATACACAGGACGGCAATGACTTTTTACATAAGAGAAATTCCCCTTTCTAAGTGAGGTGAGTACAGATGGAACCATTCGAACCGTTAACGGATGCAGATCCCAAGCTGAACCCGGAACATACAGATGACTCAAAAAAGGCAGCACCAGAACTGTCTATGTCCACACCTTCTGCAAACGAAGCCGTCCAATACGTACTTTTTCCGCGGAAAGGAGGATGGCCTTCCTTTCCATATCCAGATATCGCGGCTCTATTGGCGGCAGAACAAGGAAACCTCTATTATGTCAGCAGCCGTACGGCTGCGGAGGAAGAACTGCCAGAAGCGATTCAAGTGATCTCCCTTTCGGAAGCGGAGAACCGATTACAGGAGCCGAACACAGCTGCAGTTGTTGCACATCCCTATTGGCTTATGGCTGTGGCCTCATTAAAGCCGGAAGTATGCATTGCACTGCTGCCTGAACCCGCAGGAGATGAAGCCGCATCTCCGCTGTGGGAGAGCAGCATCTCCAGACTTGTCGGCATTGCCGATCTGGTAGGCACATCTTCGGAAACCCGGTACATGAAACTGCTCTTTCAAGGCATTCGATCCGTCTGGCTGGGAGGTGAGGACCCCTCCCCTGTCGGTTATGTACACCAAGGCAGCACACGGATTGCACTGAGGGACTATGAATTGTTTTTCCTGCATGCACTGCGGCAGGTTCTGTCAGGTATACCGGACAGCATTACACCCCTTCAGTGTCGTGTGCGAGCGGACTATTACAGACAGCTTCGATCCAAAGCGGGGCCTCATGAAACGATCTCCTTTCTGCTCTCGGCTTATGAGTATTTGCTGCACGATTCTCATGCTGCCGCTTCGCTTCAGGAAGCCTTCACTCATGCGGTCTTCAACGGGCGGCAGGATTGTGTGGTGTCTCATTATCGCTTCCTGTCGGCCATTCATGCGAAGTCAGGTCAGGTCGAAGAAGCTTTACAGGTGTTCGGCATCAGCGCAGCCACTGAACAAGAACGCCATCATTACGAGCAGTTATGCCGCTGGTTGGAAGCAGGGGAGAATCAGCTGGTTCAAGCGGAACTGCTGCGCATCAATGACGACTACGATACTGCACTGCGTATTCTGGATGATCTGGGCGGGGAAACAGCGAGACACTGGAAGTTTCGTATCTACCAGGAAACAGAGCGGGTAGAGTCCGCACTCGCTCTGGTTCATGCCATCGATATTCTGGACGGAGCCAGCCTTATGCAGTACCGGCAGTTATCCGGGACAGCCTTGGCTCTCCGAGGAGAGCGTCACGGTGCAGTGAGGCTGTTTCTGGAGACGGCCCTAGAGGATGAAGATGCGCTGGCTCGGATTATGGAAATGGAGCTGCTGGATCATGCCGTACAGCAGCTGCTTGGGGAGGTGCCTTAAGGATGGACCCGAAAAAGCGTAGAACTCCTGGAAGCAGGCCCATCATGCATGATTTGCTTCAAACGCAGACGACCGATAAACGAGATAACACTCCTCCTCAGAGCCTTCAGGCGGTGTCTTCTGGTTTCCAATCCCAAAGCGCGCAGAGCCAGGTTCATCGCGTCTTTAATTCACGAATTGAAGAGGACCCGGGCTCTCCTCCGATACGGGATACCGGAATGGATGCTTTTACACAGCCCTTCACTGTAAGACGGGTACGCAAAAGTAAAAACAACAAACTGACAGCCATGCTTCAAGTACGAAACGAACAAGGGCGTTATCTCGAGGAAGTGCTGCATGATCTGAGCGGATTCGTGGACGAGATTGTCATTGTCGATGATGCCAGTACAGATAGAACACCCGATATATGCGGTGCTTTTCCAAAGGTAGTGCGTCTGGAGGTGCTGGAGAAACCGCTGTTTGCCGAGGAATGGCGTCTTCGCAGCACACTGTGGCAGGCAGCAGTCAGTACAGATCCAGACTGGCTTCTCTCTGTTGATGCCGATGAACTGTACAGCACCGAAGCCAAAAAGGCCATACGGAAGCTTATCAATCAGGACTATGCAGACTGGTTTGCCTTCCGGTTCTTTGATATGTGGGGTGGGCGAACCCATTACCGGGAGGATGAGCTCTGGTCCATGCACAAGCGCCATACGGCATCCCTTGTTCGTTACATGCCCGGATATCCCTATTTCTACCCGCAGCAGAATCACCATGTTCCCCGTCTTCCTGTATCCTGTACAGTACTGCCGGGGGTACACACAGAACTGAAAGTACAGCATCTTGGCTGGGCCGGCAGTCTGGAAGATCGGGTTCGTAAATATTTACGATACAAGCGCATTGATCCGCACGGGGAGTGGGGCAGTACCGCCCAGTATGAGTCCATTCTGGACCCCGAACCGCGGCTGCTCCCTTGGAAGGAGGAGCTGTAATATGAGTGTGGTCAGCATACTTACCCATAGTTTTACCGATGGGTACAACCGGGAATACGGCCGTGTATTCGGCGGCGGGCTGGAGCGCTACATTCTAGATCTATGCAGTGTCATTCGCCGTCTTGGTCATATTCCCGAAGTCCATCAGCTGTCCTATTTCGAAGCGTTCCAGACCCGAACGGAGCAGATTGACGTCTATGGCTACGATTATGACATGGAGAATGTACCGGAGGCATTTGAACGGATGGCTGCAGCAGCCCGTGGACCCATTATCTATGCAAGCTGCCTATGGCAGCCCATCAACTACAAGCCAGGCAGTCTCGGAATATGTCATGGCATTAACTGGGATCGCCCTGGTCTGCCGCTGGACACCAAACGTCAGGTTGCCGAACATATCCAGCTGGCACTGGATGGACTCGTTCGCATCGTCTCGGTGGACTCCCATTTCCAGACCTTTTGCCGGGCAGCCTGTATGTATAGCGATCCGGAACAAATTGTGCTGATTCCTAATGCAGTGGATACTGCTTACTTCACCCCTGCTCCGCCAAGCAGAACACTCACGCAGCGTCATGAGGAAGAATGGATGGAGGCTTGGAAAAGGGAAACAGCAGTGCCTGCTGAACATGCACACATGATGGCTCCAGAGTCGGGAGATGATACATCGATTCATGAGGATGCAGATCATGATAGTACTGATGCATACAGTAGTAGTAGTAACGAAGAAAAGGTCAGAACGAAGAGTCTTTATGCAGATCCGTTAGGCAGCCCAGATACGATCTCTGTAGAATACGGAACTACCGAAGCTCTTCCTCATCAAAGGGCACAGGACCAGACTGAGGACGATAAGCCTCTGTCTCCTCCCCGCCCTGTTCGTATTTTATATCCACGCCGTATCAGCAGCGAACGCGGCATTATTCCGATGATGCTCGCTGCAGATAAGCTCCTGGGAGCTTTCCCGGATGTGGAGGTTGAATTTGCGGGGGAACTGGTGGAAGGCAGTACCGTTGGCAGAGCCTTTCGTTATTGGCAGCGCACACATCCACATACAGCACGAATTCGGCAGCATACGTACGATTTCAAAGATATTCGCAGCGCCTACCACCAGGCGGATATCGTTGTCATCCCTACGTTATTTTCCGAAGGCACCTCCTACGCTTGTCTGGAAGCGATGAGCTGCGGTCTTCCGGTTATTGCTTCCAACGTCGGGGGGCTCAATGATCTGATCCAGGACGGCTTCAACGGACTGCTCATTCCTCCAGGGGAGCAAGCACTGTCCGCCGCACTTGTTCGTCTCGTGCAGAACCGCGCCGAACGGGAGCGGCTTGGCATCTACGCGCGTGAAACTGCGCTGTCCTATGATCTGTCCATATGGCGCAGCCGGTGGAGCAGGGTGCTGGAATCTTTTTTAGCGGAAACAGGATTGAAGGAGGGAATTCACACATGATGGATACACCCGGCGCCGCGGAGATCATGGAATCACGGTACATTCGGCAGAACGATCCGAAGACAGATACGCTGGTCTTTCCACTTCACCCCGCATGGTGGAGTCGTCCTTATGAGTATGAGTGGGCTCGCCAGTTCGCGCGCCCGGATGATGTCGTGCTGGATGCGGCCTGCGGCATATCTCACCCGTTCAAATTTTGGCTCACTGAACACTGCCGTGAGGTTCACGCATGCGACTGGGATGAACGCATTTTGTCCGAAGAGGCGATTCGGCTGGATATCGCAGCTGATTTCGGTGAACAGGCAGCCCGGAAGCTGCCGGAATTCTACCTGACACGGCTCAACCGCACACAGGCCAACCTGGCTCAGCTGCCGTATGCTGCCGAACAGTTTGACCGCGTATTCTGCATCTCTGTGCTGGAACATCTGGATACCGGCACAATGCTGCGAGCTTTCCGTGAATTTGCAAGGGTATTAAAGCGGGATGGACAATTAATCGCCACCTTTGATGTACCCGAGATGCGTCCGGATTTGCTGGAAACGATCATGGCTGTCACCGGGCTGACCATTGAAGATAAGCTGAATGTAGAAGAACCGGATGACGCCATTTCCTCGGATATGTACGGCGCCCCCATCCGCTGCTTCCGGGCTGTGATCTGTAAGACGGATAAAGGATACCGTCCGTGAGAGACACACTGTATGCATGGGGAACACACTGTGAAATGTACATGGAATGTGAGAATGTGGGATTACCGGATGAACTACTACAGCAGTGTCCTTAGAACTGTGTATTAGGCTTTTTCTGAAATGCATTAGGCCGTTCTTTTGGAAACCGGGGCATTTGGATACAGCTCCATTTAATTAGTCAGGAAGGGTTCGGAAGTTTCAAATACGGACAGGATATTGATGAAAAATAAGGCTGGGTACAGCGTCTGCCGGATGCCCCGACTTTTTGCTCTGTTAAAGAAGGGGCATCCTTGTGCTGTCCGGCAGGGGCACAGCCGGATTACAGGTACACCAGCAGCATGCTGCACTGCTGCTGGAAAGTAGGGGCGGTGGCTGCGCCGGGAGCCGTCAGGCGCAGCAGGGTCTGCAGGCCCGGCGGCTGGACCTGCGCCGGGCGGCCTTGGGCGGCAGCCTGCTGTGCCGTGATCCGGGCCGAATGTTCGGCCCAATCACGTGCCAGGCCCTGCCGCCCGGCGAGCAGCGCGAGCGTGCCCGCCAAGAGCGCATGCGCTGCGCGAGCAGGGGCGGGCACTTCGTCCGCGAGGGGCTGCTGCGCGCTGCCGGGCGTGCCGCACAGCGCAAGCAGGCCTTCGCGGACGCGTGCGGGTGCGCGCAGCAGCCCGCAGCGAGCCGCAGGCGGGAGCGCTGTGAGCAGCGCCAGCGCGCCGCCCGGCGGGAGTGCCTGCAGCAGGCGAAGCCATGCGGGCCACGCCCCTACGGCGGCGAGCGCCTGTGCGGGCGCGAGCAGCGCAGGCACGGGGCTGGGCTGCGGAGCTGCTGCTGGCAGCACAAGGCTGCTGGGCCGAGGTGCACGATCATGTGCCTCGGTCTTTGCATCCGCTCCTTCCTGTGCGTTTATCTGTGCATTTATCCGCGTCTTCGATCGGGACTCTCCCCCGCCCTGCACCTGCATCACTGCATTCGCCTGTTTTTGCGAATCCGCTTGTGTCCGAATCTGTGCATCTGTCTGCAGCCTCTGGCTGTATACATCACCGCTGGCGGATGCATTCCCGCTTTGCAGCAGCCTCTCGGCAGCAAACGCCGCTTCGGGTACGACTGCCTGCCGGCATGCTGCTCTACGCCCACCTGTGCTCCGATACTTGTGTCCCAGCGCCCACAGCGCAAGAGCAGCCTCCGGCCCGTGCTGCGCATGCGCCTGCCAAGGCCGTATTGCCGCACTGGCGGATGCATGCTCACCCAGCTGCGCCAGCACAAGCCCGGCAGCAAGCGGCTGCATCCGCACTGCCGGGCCCAGCGCAGCCGCATGGCGCAGCAGCCATTCCGGCCGATGCGCAGCCAGCGCGGCCGAAACCATTGCCTGCTGCGCTGCTGGCGGCAGGCTCATTCCCTCGGCCGCACTGGCAATGGCCTGCGGCCGTCCCGTGGCTGCGCCAAGCAGCAGCAGTCGCTGCCAAGCTGCCCGATTGCCCGGCTGCATGCTCAGCACCGCCATGTAGGCGGCTTCCGCTTCCTGCCAGCGGCCAGCCTGCTCATGAGCCATTCCTTCCAGTGTCAGGCTGCGGTAGGTTCCCGCACCCGACACAGAAGTATACCGACCTGCTGACGATGCACCTGACTTCGCTCGCTTTAACCACTTCAGGGCAAGGTCAACCCGCCCCTGATCCAATTCCAGTACGGCGCCCAGCTCCAGCAAATCCGGAAAATCCCCGTATACCGAAGCCCACGTCTCCACCACGGATCGCGCCCGCTCAGTTTGGCCGAGCTCTCTCCAGGCATAAGCTGTTTTCAGCACCACATCAGAATGATAACCACACTCCGGTTCAAGCCGTGCGAGCAGCGGCATCAATAATCGAAGTGCTTCATCATACTTGGCCTGCTGAAACCACTCGGCGGCCAGCGCATAGAGCAGTTCTGGCTGATCCGGTGTATGCTGTAGAGCCAGCCGGATGAGCTGCATATTCCGGACATCTTTACGCTTGGCGGCAATGATTTTATCCAAATAGCCATAATGAATAATCTCTATTACCGAGTGTCGAATCCCGTACGGCATAACAGCCAGAATGGAAGAAGCTGCTTCCTCATGAATCCTTCCGCGAAAGGCAATCCGGGGATCATTACGAAACAGACGGCAGACTTCATCCGTTACACGTTCCTCGCCTGATGTGCCCAGCAGGCTCGTTACCTTAATCCAATACCCCCAGACCTCTTCACTTCCGGCTTCCAGCCATTCCATCAGCTCCGATTTCGTCTGAAAAGGCTGCATCCATTCTTCATCTGCGTCCAAGATCAGAATCCATGAATAATTCGCTGCGGCCAGCGACAGATTACGTGCCTGACTGAAATCACCACTCCACTCCATATCAATGACCACTGCATCGTAGCGCTGGGCTATCGCTGCTGAATCATCCGTCGATCCTGTATCTACAACTATAATCTCATCTACCATACTGCTCACCGAATTCAAACAACGATCCAGAAACCCGCCTTCATCCTTCACAATCATACATAAGCTGATCCCACCCCTCACCCGCACCATCCCTCCCTTCAACAAAGGCTGCACTATCACAACAATCAGGACTGTTTAGGTCACCCCTCCTTTCTAGATTTTCTTCTCAAGTTTCTCCTTTCATATTTCCTTTCTGTGCCTCTCTGCCTGTGCCGTTACTGCACATGTCTCTTTTCACTACTCACCTTTGCGTTTTTACCAAAGAAGTCTACCCCGCTCTGATTTATCACTTCTAACGTTCACTTTTAACGTTCACTTTTACTGCTCACGACTTCTGTCTCTCAGCTCAGCTCTCAAATCCATCTGCTCCCGGCAATTCCAGCCTTATATGCTGAATGACAGGCCAGTACGCATGACGCTGCCTCTCTTGCTCCATCTGTTCGCTGCCAGGTACAAGCTGTGCCAGATGATGATCGGCCGCACTAATCAGTCCTTTAACGAGCCAGCTTGTGCCGCTCAAAGTATCTGACGCTCCCGGGAAAGGTTGCTCACTCCGTTTTCCCTTCGTATCGCTCTCCCGGCGTTCTCTTTCAGTCCCACAGCGCTCCGGTTCACTGCCAGTACTCTGTTTCTGATTCAATCCCTGCCCCGCTATACGATCCACTTCCTCCAGCAGCTGACGTCCTCTTTGGATTAATCCATGCAGCGCCTGCCATCTTCCAGACCGGACGCACCCTTCCATCATCAGTCCGATTGCCTGCCAGCCATCATACATCCCTTCACGAACTGTGTTCGTGATGTTCTTACTGTCAGGTTTGTTTTGAAGTTCAGATCTATTGGTTTCTTGTGCGCCTTTCATCAGCCAGAGTGTAAGGGAATCACCTGGACTTGCTTCCTTTCCCTCCAACCACTGCATTCGTTCAAGCCAGCGGCCAGCCAGAGATGCCATTGAGCCCTTTTTTCGCTTCACGGTTTCAAATTTCAAACGCGCTTTGCCCCAATCTCCCCGCTGGATATGAAGTAATGCCTCCGCAGCAGATCGTTTCTCCCGCTGTTCCCCGGAAGGTACAGGTGACATCTCTCCAAGCAGTTCAAGAGCTGCATCGCAGCAGCGGCACTGCTCCAGAATACCCAGTACTTTAGCCAAAGCCTCCTCCGAATTTATCGCAAAACGTGACGCAGCCATCGCTGGAATCTGCTGTTCCTGACCGGATACCCGCATAATTCGAAATATACGATACAGCGGCGGCAGCAGACTGGATTTCGCACGCACGGCTTCCACATAAGCATCCACAGCTCCCTCCAGATCAGCCTTCCCTTCCAGCAGGCGGCCCAAGGTGTACCATGTCTGGTATGTGCCCATCCCTTCTTCGGTGTGATATATCGCCGGCGGCGGTCCCTGCAGAATGGCTTCACGAAGCGATTTCTCCGCTGCTGCCGTGTCCCCTATGGCATCCGCACAGATGGCACGGTGGTGCATCAGATCCGTGTACTCCGGGAACAACTCCAGCGCCCCATCCACGCAATCCAGAGCCTCCTGCCAGCGCTGCAGATGCTCCAGACAGCGAACTTCGTATTTCAACAGCAGATGAGCATAACTGGTTGTCGTCGGATCAATCATCTTGCGAGCTCTGCCAAACGATTCGAGTGCCTGCTCCGCTTCACCTACACGCAAATACTCCACGCCCAGATTATAGTGATGAAACGGCTGGCCCGGCTCCTCTGCCACAGCCTGCTGCAGCAGACGCACGTTGCGATTCACCTTATCTTTACGCTCCACAATCTCCGTCTGATACCCGTAATGGTGAATGACCATGTCTGTCACATGAAACGCAGCCTCCGGATTTCGCTCACAGATCGCTGCGGCAATCTGCTCATGAATTCGCCCCTTGAACCGGTGCCCAGGAGCATTGCGAAACAGACGCAGCACCGGATTAACCGTTACGCCCTGCTGACCCGAACCCGTATAGTTATGAATGTTTAAAAACAATCCGTCACATCCGCTGACTGCCGTCCAGCTTCTGAGCTGCTCCCGTGCTGCCTGCTCCAGTGCCTCGTCCGCATCAAGAAACAGAATCCAGTCGCCGGAAGCCTGCTCCAGGCCAGCATTCCGTGCTGCGGCAAAGTCATCGCACCACGCAAACTCAACGACCTTCGCGCCATACTTCCGTGCAATCGCCGCACTCCGATCTGACGAGCCGGTGTCCACTACGATGACCTCGTCAACTGCACCGCGTACACTTTCGAGACAGCGCGGCAGTACGTCTTCCTCATCCCTCACGATCATGCACAGGGAGATTCGCTGCGCCTGACCCTGATGAATCTGGTGCTGCTGTGCCTGCATGGCGATTCCTCCTCTCCTTTGCACCATACACGGTCCGCCAAGGGATGCCCTCGGCAGTCCGCAGCTGCAGTTCCAAAGCCATCCGTTGAGCCCCAAGCGCTGCATTTTCAGGGGAACGAATCTGTTCCTGACGGATTATCTCAACAGCCATCCGAAGATAACAGACGGCTGCTCCGGCACGGGCTGGACCGAGATCTGATCTACGTTCCAGTGCCTGTTCAAACAATGACAACGCCTGTTCCGAGTGCCCTTTCGCATACAGCGTTTCCCCAAGCCAAAAAAGCCCTTCCGCATCCAGCTCACCCTCGGTCATACACTGAATCAACATCTCGGCAGCAATCATCGTATATCCATATCGATAGAGCAGACCTGCAAAACTCCGCCGAATTGCTGACTTGTTCCTCTCATGGCCCGGCATAATCCTGGAAAACTGCTCCTGCAGCTCCTGCGCAATCAACAGCTGGCCGCTCTGAACCGCCCGGGTTACGACTTGTTTTGCCGCAAGCTGTGCGGCTTCGCTCCACTGCAGAAGCTGAGCTTCCGTCACATCTATTGAGGAATAGCTAGTAGATGGTTGATATCTGTACTCATACAGCAGTCGGTCTGCTACCTTCCACATGTCCCTCTCCGGTGGTGCTGATGTCGCGAGAAAAGAGGGAGTTAACCTCTTTCCGATCGCCCAGCAGGCCAGAGCCCAGTCACTTTTCTCCACTGCTCGAAGGGCTCCAGTCGTAACTCCCTGAACCTCGGCAGCATTGACTAATCCGCTGTCGACCTGCTTCCTGTTCTTTCTGCTTGGTTCTCCCCAACGATCCTCAGCGAGATGCCATGCATCTGTGACTTGGCCTGCACACAGCAGCCAATGAATGCGATCACCCGCAGGGATACAGAGGTCGGACGCTTCACTGCCTAGTAATTGCAGTGCCTGCTTGTATGCTCCACATTCAGCAAGGGCATAGACGATTTGGATAAGCTCGGTCCCTCTATCCCAAGAGCAGTGGGGGCTATCCGACTGATCTGCTTGATCGGTCGAATCTCTCTGATTCAATAGATCAGACAAGTTCAGCAGCCGATCTGCAATCTGTTCATCCGAAATCCCCTGCTGCTGCAGCGCATCTGCCAGCCCCGTCCATGCAGGCTCATAGGTGGACAGATGCTTCAGCGCCAGCTCGTATAGACCAACAGCTTCCTGCACGAATCCCCGCTTCTGTGCGAGCCGGGCCATGGATGTATATGCCCGGTAACTACCTGAGCCCGCTTCAGTTACGTAAACAGGCTCGGTTACTGCTTCATCCGAGCCAGCCCTTTCTTGATTATCCTGTCTGGAGTGACAGGTGCTCGCCCGTGCATAGGCCCCATACGCCCGTTCCTGCAAACCCTGGCACTCCAGAATCTCGCCATATATCAAATGCAGATCTGCATATGCAGGGTAACGATGACATTCGGCGGCAAGCAGCATATGTGCCTCTTCGTAACGCTTCAGTGCTGTAAGCACTTTGGTTAAATCTTTCACCAGAGTAGGACGGTAAGGGGCCTGCAGTGCAGCAAGCCGCAGCGATTCAGTGAATGCATCCGCCGCCTGCTCCAGACTACCCAGCTGACAATGGGTTACTCCCAGATTGTACAGATGGAAGGGGTGTGCCGGTTGATCCGCCAGTTCCAGCTCAATCAGACGCAGATTCCGCTTGGGTTTATCACCTGCAGTGATGACCGATGCCAGATAACCATCATGATGTATACGTAAAGGCATCAGCGGTTCTAGAACTGCTTCTTCATCCGCTGTCCTGGCTTCTGGTGAATCTGAACGTGCATCGGTTCGCCTTCCAGACTCATTCACTGCAGGGGTATCGTCCCCGCGACACCCTTCATGGCGCTGCCTTACCAACTGCTCATGAATACGCCCTGTGTACCGATAACCATGATGTGCACGGAACAAGCGTACCGGATAGGATAGAACCTTGTTCTCCGGTCCATCACCGAGCTGATTTTCTATCGTTATGCGTAATCTCGTAACGCTTTTATGGACATTTGGCAGAACATGCATTAACTCTTCCAGGCCTTCAATGACATACTCATCAGCATCCAGGCAGAGAATCCATTCCGAGGCTGCCAAAGGCAGACTAATATTTCGAGCTTTGGCAAAATCATCTTCCCAACTGGCGTGCAGTACGGTCGCACCATAATTTCTGGCGATATCAGGTGTACGGTCGGATGAGCCGGTATCTGTAATAAACATTTCTAATCCTGCTTGTTTCAAGCTGTTCAGACAGCGGGACAGGTGCCGTTCTTCATTTTGCACAATCATATGAATGCCAAGCAATCGGTTCTGCATCCACATCCACCTCCAATACAAAAAAGTACACGAAGCCCACCAAAGTGAACTCCATGTACCTATATGACGGCAGAACTGGTTATGTGCCTTGTCCATTAAAGAACACGTCAATCGTGCTGGGGGCACCAATCAGGCTTGAACGATAGGAGAGCCGGGTGTATTTCAGAAATCGCTGCGGTACCAGAACATCTACAGAACCCGACAAAATACCAGTTACCGTAGTCACATCTGTATACCAGTTGGTTCCGTTGGCACTGATCTCTACCTGAGCATCCACCCTGTTCAGTCCGGGTCCCCTGTTATATACGAAGAAAGAATATGTGCCAAACACACTGGTTGTCACAGCAGGTAGGGGTGTGAACGTGTTAGCCGTCGGCGTGCCGATTAGCTGATTCTCCTGAAAACTTTTCTGTGAAATGGATGTTACACTGCTCAATGTCCCGGCAGTAATCGTTGCACCAAGGACGCTGGTAATGGTTCCGTTTAGCAGATTCGTCAATGTTCCGGCAGTGACTGTCGCGCCCAGAACACTCGTAATGGTACCATTCAGCAGATTGGTCAATGTTCCTGCTGTGACTGTGGCCCCAAGTACGCTGGTGATCGTTCCTGCTGTAATCGTTGTCCCAAGTACGCTCGTGATCGTACCCGCTGTGATTGTCGCACCGAGTACATTTGTAATGGTTCCGTTCAACAGATTCGTCAGCGTTCCGGCGGTTATTGTGGCTCCGAGCACACTGGTGAGCGTACCGTTCAGCAAGTTCGTCAGCGTTCCCGCTGTTACCGTTGCACCCAAGACACTCGTAATCGTTCCTGCCGTAATCGTTGCACCGAGTACGCTCGTGATCGTACCGTTCAGCAAGTTCGTCAGGGTTCCCGCTGTTACCGTTGCGCCCAAGACACTCGTAATCGTTCCTGCCGTAATCGTTGCACCGAGTATGCTCGTGATCGTACCATTCAGCAAGTTCGTCAGGGTTCCCGCTGTTACCGTTGCGCCCAAGACACTCGTAATCGTTCCTGCCGTAATCGTTGCACCGAGTACGCTCGTGATTGTACCGTTCAGCAAGTTCGTCAGTGTTCCCGCTGTTACCGTTGCACCCAAGACACTCGTAATGGTTCCTGCCGTAATTGTTGCACCGAGTACGCTCGTGATTGTACCGTTCAGCAAATTAGTAATTGTACCTGCGTTAATCGTCACCGTGGTAAGACCCGAAATATTGCTAATCGTTCCGTCCAGAATGATACCTACTACATTTCCGCTTGTATCCGTTCTGACGGGCTGGGCCGTACCCGTACTATCCTGACCAAAAATCAGCGTTCTCAAGTTATCCGGATTCGTATTAAACGTTGTAAAGTTAGGCATGAGCCTCGTCCTCCTCCCTGGACATTCTGTGTAATAAAACTACCTTACGAGCATACGCTGAGCCTGGAAGTAAACATCAAGCCGGGTGGATTGGCCCGGGTTCACAGGCAGGATGACCAGCCGGGTATAATGCAGAAATCGTACGGGCACAAGTGCCTTGGTCTGACCTGCTTCGATCACTTCCTGGCTATCTACCGCGTAATCCACAGCATTCGGGCTGATCTGAATCTGGACGATCGCCGGATGGGCTCCGCGATTTACCACGCCATAACTGTACATGCTTAGAGATGAGGTGTCCTGCGGCGGAAGTGCATTCTCACCTTGACCTGTCTCTGCTCCAGAATAGGTATGCTCTGTAAAACAGTGAGCAGCACCAGGGAGTTTCGTGCGTGAGAAAGCACCCTGTTTGAACCGGGGACGAGTGATCCGGGAACAAGGGGGCTTCAGCAGTTTGGCTTGGCGAGAACAACGGGATGGGCGGCGGCTGACATATTTAGTTTTCTGTCTTAATGTCTGGTTGATTGAGAATTTTGTTCTCTTCCTGCTTCGCTTTGCTGATCGACTCATCTCGATTTCCCCTTAAAAAATGTGCTTACGCATCGTATGCCCGGAATGGAAATACGGGCACGGCATTCGCCGCTATTCGGGAATTCGTACCCGGGTTCCCAAACGCTCCATCTCCCTTTTACATATATTGCTGGTAATGAGGACATGCGAAAAAGGGAAGCCGCGCGTTACTTCTCCTCTATTCTATCCGTCCGTAGGAGGTCAATCGGCATGACCAATACGAATGTGTTTAATCAGTCCAATGGACCTATATTTACACAACTAACCAACACGTTTACAGCTCCGGGAATCGGGGCCGCACCGGATACTGGTGCGGCAGCAGCAGGCAGCTTTTTCGCCCTGACCACGAACAATACGTTAATTCCATCCAACCAGAACCTGCTGCTGCAAATTCTGAATGCAGCCGGGAGCGGCAGAATGATACGGATCGCGAGTCTCTCGGGAGGTACAACCGCGGCAGCCACGCTTGTGCTCTACTCAGGCGGAACCGTAACCGTCGGCAGCACACCCGTGCCTGTGAATACATTACTGGGCAATGCCAATACCAGCATCGTGACAACAAGGCAGAATACAGGGACGCTAGGGGGGACCTTCACAAGTCTGCTCAGTATACCGCTCACCGCGGGCATGTATGCTCTGGACTTGAATGGCTCGATTGTTGTACCGCCCGGACAATCACTTTCCATTAGTTTGGGAATTGGCAACCAGACTGGAGCCATTAATCTGTTTTGGTGGGAATTCTAGCTTAACTTTTGAGCAAAGGTGGTGTATATCGTGCCGAATAACAATGTGTTTAATCCATTAAATCGACCCGTCTATACGTTCAATACAAACACCTATATCTCGCCAGGCATTGCTGCCCCACCTGAGAACAGTGCGGGCAGCACAGGCAATCTCTATAACGGAGGATCTACCAACTCCACTACACTCGGTTTGCTTGGAGGGAGTGTCACAGCAGCGCTGCAGCTCGCGAATCCGGCCTTAAGCGGCAGAACGCTGTATGTCTCGCGTTTATCCGGCGGCATAACGGTTGCACTCAATCTGCTGTCTTCCTTCAGCGGTACCATGACTCTGAGTGCTAACGGCACCCTTTCTTCTCCCAGCACACTTCCTGCAGTAAACAGCAATTTCTCCAGCACCAATACAAGTATTGCTGCAGTGCGCTTCTCCACATCTGCTCCGACGGGAGCGACAACATTGGTATCTATGCCTTTGCAAGTTGGGCCGTTTCAGTCCAATGAGTTTGGTAAATATGTGATTCCGCCAGGTCAGGCCATCAATCTGACTGTAACCGGATCACTCTCTGTTGCCGGCCTGCTGGCCTCCACAACGTATCTCACCTGGTGGGAAAGTTGAGCGGATGTCTTTAAGCCTTCCGATGCAGAAAACAAAAACAGCCACATTCGGATAAGTACCGAAGGCGGCTATTTGTTATTGAAAGACAAACATTTCACGAAATTCCTTATGCAGCAGACTCCGGATTTGCTTTCGAAGCGGAAGAGCTCGGAACTGTCCATAACATATGCTGTAACAAGATACCGCCAAGCCCAATCGCAAGCGTAACCATACCGATCATCTGAAAGGTGGGACTTGGCCCTGCCAAACGAATGAGCGCACCGCCTGCCAGCGGGGCAGCAACCAGCACAACGCTGAATAATGAATTTTGAATGCCGAATACACGTCCTACATAGTCAGGAGAGGTCTCTTTTTGCAGCAAATAATTCATCGTAACCATAAACAGTCCATTCCCCAGACCCGTACAGAGCCCCATGACAACAATCCATGCTGTCGAGGTACCCGGACCAACCCAGCCTAGTGCCGCAATCCCGGTACCAATAAGAAAGTACCCACCGCCAAGTCCCCATCCATACCCTATTCTCGGCAATCGATCTAACAGCAGAATGATCAAAACTGCTCCAGCGCCAACGGATGAACCGAGCCAGCCGAGCAGGGATTCATTACCTGGCTTAATCTCCCGGAATAGGGTCGTAAATTGATATTCAATCATTAAAATAGACATCAGGCCTAAACACCCAAACACGATGGTATTCCTTACGGTGTGGTTACGACGCAAATATTTCCACCCCTGCTGCCACTGAATGAACAAACTTTTAGACTCCTTTACATCATGACCAGCAGGATCGCTGGATACAGCAGACTCCTGCTTCTCCACCAAACGCCGCAAAGGCCACAGTACAGCACCTGATAGCAGGCGGGCACATGCATTGATCAGAATGCAGATTTGCGGAGAGAAAAAGGCCAGTACGACTGCACCCAGAAGAGGGCCGGCTATCTTCGCACACTGATTCACAAATCCGTTCAGGGATGAAGCCTTGAATAACTGTTCTTCTGCCACGATCTGGCGGGTCAGTGCCTGCTGGGCAGGAACATGAAATACACTCATCATCGCACGCAGCGCCAGAAGCGGAAGCAGCCATGCCGGGCTTGGGGCGAATAAAATCCCCACCGTTAGAGCGATGGTAATACCATCACAGAGAAGCATGATTCTGACTTTATGCAGCCGATCCGCCAGTGCACCGGCGACCGAGCCAAACAGGATACCCGGCACCGCCATACAGACGGGGATTAGCGCAATAATTAACGGGTCAGCACCCCAGCGATAAGCCACCATTACCTGGATGGCCAGTGCATCGAACCAATCGCCAAAAGTGGCGAGCGCGTAAGCCATAAACAGACGCACAAACCTAAGGTTAGCCCAAAGGCTTCTGGGGGCTTGGACAGTAGATTCACCAGATGGGTTGTTTGGGTTAGATGAATTGGGTGGATCTGCTGCATTGGACAAGTTCGACTCACCCATCATCGTTTTTTTGTTGGTCATCTTTGGTTTTCCTCCCTTGATTACAGCCAGCTTGTAAGCTAAATGTTCCTTGACTGTAATCTTAGAGGTGTTATGTCAGAGGAAGATCAGAGGATGAGGAATCTGAAGATAAAAAATCGCGGATCGTCTTCACGATCTGCTGCCCGTAGATGGATGCGCCGTACGATTTACTAATCTCCGCATAGATTTGTTGATATTTATTGCGAAGTCTCCCCTCGGTGCGATGGTGATTCATAAATAGAAGAATTTGATACGCTGAATTCAGAACCAGCGGTGCATGGAGTGACATTTTCAACACTTCCAGACCGTCGTCCATTCGCAGTTCCGCTTCTCTTATCCGCCCCTGCCGCAGCAGCCAGCAGCCCTCCAGCACCTGAAAACGGCCAATCTCTCTCAGATAGGGGGCGTCTTTTAATTGTGCACGCACAACATTCATCTGTTCCTCAACGGCCTCGCCGCTTCCACCCCACAGCTCCACAGACAATGCGGCGATACTCACGGGCAGCTTGAAATAGATTAACTGTTTTGCTTCCATCACGCGATACGTTTCTTCGAGCTGCTCCTTGGCTTCCTGATACCTGCCTGTTTCGGCATAGATATCAATAATATTTAGGATTCTCAGTTCCTGACGGTGCACTGCAGGCAGTACAGATGAATGAATCGCTTGTTTGTATAAAAGCAGACTTTCCGCCGGTTCAACGAAAGCATGCACATAAATCAGCAGCCAATACAGACGCTCTTCCAAAGGGAACTCCACTGTGTTCAGCAGCCAATCCAGATCTCCCTGTATAAAATGCAGGTACAATTGGTAGTACGGTTCGATCTGCACGCCAAGTGCCTCCTGCTGACGTACCAGCATTTGGATTGAATTTCCCTGGCCGAACAGATGATATTTACGGAGCAGTCCATGAACAACTTCCTGCATCTCGGGATCATGGATCGAAGGATTGGAAGGCAGCATGGCTCTATTCTCCCGTATAGCTAATCGGTAACCATAGCCGCGTACTGTATCCAAACTGACTTCATCCCAGCACTTCAGCTTCTTACGCAGACGATAGATGTGATCATCTACGGTGCGTTCCACCGGGTATTCCATCGGCCACACCCGATCCAGCAGTTGACTGCGTGTGAAGGCTTTATCCTTATTTTTATACAGAAAATGGAAGAGTGCGAACTCCTTCGCCAACAGACGGATGGAGTCCATACGCTGGGATACTGTATAAGTGCTCTCATCAAATTGCAAAGACATTCCTCGTTTCCCCCTTGTGTGCTTCTATGTAAAATAGGAGAGGTCAGCGATCTTCTTTATCTCTTCCTGCTTACGTATCTCTCAAGTACCTATCATGTCTCTCTTCTTTTCTATCCAGCTGTTCTGCGGACTCTTATTTCTGGTTTCTATCCCGATCTCGGGCCTCTTCAACATACCATAAAAAAAGCTCTTTGCGATAACGCAAAGAGCCCTGTTAATATATTAAATGTGGATCTAATCTAACAAGAATCCCTCAAAGGAACCCCCTGTGCTCTAAATTTCATCCCAGCACAACGCGGTCATCTGCCATCTTCTTGCCGCTAATCTGCTCGAATTCGCCGAGCAGCTCAGGCACCGTGAGTGTGCGCTTACGCTCCTCACTGACATCGAGAATGATTCGTCCCTTATCCATCATGATGAGACGATTGCCAAGACGGATAGCCTGCTCCATGTTATGAGTCACCATGAGCGTAGTGAGCCTCATCTCGCGAACAAGTGTCTCTGTCAGCTCGGTAATCAGCTCTGCACGAGATGGATCAAGTGCAGCCGTATGTTCATCCAGCAGCAGAATCTGCGGCTGAGTGAACGTTGCCATCAGCAGACTCAGCGCCTGACGCTCGCCGCCCGACAGAAGACCCACCTTGGCATTTGGGCGTTTCTCCAGCCCGATTCCCAGTTTCTCCAGCTGCGCGTTAAAGATTTCACGTCTGGCACGGGTCACACCAAAGCCAAGTCCGCGTCCCTTGCCGCGTTTGTACGCCATTGCCATATTCTCTTCAATAGACATATGCGGTGCCGTTCCAGCCATCGGGTCCTGAAAGACACGACCGATCCAGCTGCTGCGTTTATGCTCCGGCAAATTTTTAATCGATCGATCATTGATCAGTACGTCGCCCATATCCGGTTTCATGACTCCCGAAATAATATTCATCAGGGTTGATTTTCCGGCTCCATTACTGCCAATGACCGTTACGAAATCGCCTGGATTCATTGTCAGGTTTACTCCAACCAGCGCCGTTTTCTCGTCGGTTGTGCCTGGATTAAAGAGCTTCGTAACTTGTGTAATCTCTAACATGCTACATGCCCCCCTTTGCCTGTTGGCCGCCGGAGCGCATCAGCTCTTCGGTTCGTTTGCGAGCGAGACTGCGCTGTTTCATTGAACGCTGCATCGTCGGGAAGACGAGTGCGATAATAACGATAACAGCCGTGATCAGCTTGAGATCGGACGTATCAAACCATTCCACCTGCAGGGCCAGTGCAACCACAATACGGTAAATAATTGAGCCGACTACAGCCGCCAGCGTTGCCCAGAATACCGTTCTGGCTCCGAGGATCGCTTCGCCAATAATGACGGAAGCCAGACCAATGACAATCATCCCGATGCCCATCGTAATATCTGCAAACCCGGATTGCTGGGCAATAAATGCACCAGACAAGGCCACGAGTCCATTGGACAGGCTTACACCAATAATGGTAGTCACATCTGTGTTCGCACCGAAGCTGCGAATCATTCGTTTGTTATCTCCTGTGGCACGAAGTGCGAGACCGATATCTGTTTTCATGAACAGATCGAGCATGATTTTGAATACCAGCACAACGATGATGATCAGAATCATGACATGTTCACCTGAGAACGGCGTTTCTACGCCCATAATCGATTTATTTGGTGCGCCAAGAATGCGCATGTTGATTGAATATAGGGCAATCATCATCAAAATCCCGGACAGCAGTCCGTTAATTTTGCCTTTGGTATGCAGCAGACCCGTGAGGGCTCCAGCGATCATTCCGCCAGCCATTGCAGCCAAGCAGGCCAGCCAAGGAGAGTACTCATTGGAGATCATGACCGCCGCAATTGCGCCCCCTGTAGTAAAACTTCCGTCTACGGTAAGATCGGGGAAATCCAGAATGCGGAACGTAATGTATACACCCAGTGCCATCAGCGCATATAACAGTCCCAGCTCGATTGCCCCTTCAATGGAATTCCAACTTATACTCACACTGCTTCCTCCCTGTCTATCTCTATCGAAAAAAATGAGGCGAACCCTCTGTACGTTCGCCTCGAATCCGTCTGTCGAAGTATTGTCATACGGCCAGCTGCACCATAAATGAAACCGGCCGTTTTGTTCATTGGCTCATTATTTGATAATGTTGTTATCCTGATCTTTCACTTCGGCCTTCATCTCATCCGTTACCGTAATCCCCTGGGCTTCAGCCGCCTTCAGGTTCAGAATCAGATCGAGCTTATCCGGTACGGTAACTTTCATGTCGCCTGGTTTTGTTCCATTTTTCAGAATGTCCGCAGCCATCTCACCAACTTGGTAGCCGTGGTCATAATATTTGAAGCCTACGGTCGCAAATGCGCCTTTCTCCACCGTATCGCGGTCACTGGAGAAGAATGGAATTTTATTGCTGTTTGCTGTCTGGATAATCGTATCTACTGCACTCACGACGGAGTTGTCGAGTGTAATGTAGAACGCGTCAACTTTGCCAACCAGCGAGTCTGTCGCTTGTTTTACTTCCGATGTATTGGTTACTGGTGCTTTAACCAGCTTGATGTTATGTGCTGCCAGAGCCTTCTCTGCATTGTTAGCCATGACAACGGCATTCGGTTCACCTTCGTTGATCACCAATCCCACTGTCTTCACGTTTGGCATATTTTTCGCGATAAAGTCAGCCAGCTGCACGATGGCTTCCGGGTTCGTGTCCGATGCTCCGGTCACATTGCCGCCCGGCTTGTCCATGTCACTCACGAGCTTGGCACCCAGTGGATCGGTTACAGCAGCAAACAGGAGCGGCTTGTCCTTCACCTGCTGCGCGAGGGCCAGTGCAGATGGAGTAGCAATTCCGAGTACGAGGTCGTTTTTGGAATCACCCGCAATTTTCTGTGCAATAGACAGGTTATTCGTTGAATCCCCCTGTGCATTGTTGTAATCGATCTTGAGGTTTTTGTTCTCTTCAATGCCTGCGTCTTTCAGGGCCGCGATGAAACCTTCACGTGTTGCATCCAGTGATGGATGTTCAACAATCTGGGAGATAGCAATCTGATAGGACTTTTCAGCGCTGCCTCCGCCTGTTGTGCTGTCTGATCCTTTGGACTCCGAGCCTGAACCGCTGTTATTTCCGCAACCTGCTGCCACGATCATCGAAGCAGCCATCATCAGTGACATCCAAAACTTCTTTTTCATCTGTAAGAACCCCTCTCCATTTGTTAAAATGTGATCCCCCACACCGCTGCTCCGTCAACCTTCCGTCGATACGATAAGGCGGGATAAAACGAACGCTTCAACGCATTGTTGCTTTGATCGACAAAAGCAGACAAATCTAGACTTTGGGCATGCGACTGAAGTCCATACCGTGCTGCTCTTTTATTGTTTTCCTAATATTAAAGTGCATCCCGGCTTCCGTCAATGGTTGAACCGCTTCCAATTTCATTTCGGAGAATAAATATGGTAGGTTTCTTTACATGTTATCAAAAAAAGGCAATCCGTAGAATATACGAATTGCCTTGCTGATTTATTAGGAAACTGACATATTAAGGTCATTTATTTTGTTGGATGCTTTCCAATTCAGAAGAGCTTAGTCCTGTCGCTTTAATGATAATCTCTTCATCAAGACCAAGAGCCAGCATATTTTGCGCAATTTTGCGTTTACTCTCAGCTTCACCTTCTTTAATACCTTCTTTAATTCCTTCTTTGATTCCTTCCTCAAGACCTTTTTTTAATCCCTCTTCCCTCGCTCCCTCAATCATCGAGGCTTCGTCTCGCAGAAACTTTTGCCGTGCTTCGTATTCCTGGCGCGCCTGTTCATCTTGGCTTAGGAACTCGAGTACACTCATGGCCTTTTTCAAAGCAGGTTCCAATTCATGCATCATAAACGCCTCCCAGCTGGATTTGGTTATCCCCCTCAAAAATAACAGCCAACGCACTAATCCGTCATCCATCTTGATGTTGTTATCATTTAACTTAGGGATTTCCATAAAATGAATTTCTAAATCATCGGTTAACGGTATATTGGTATGATCCTCTCTTAAATGAAATATGTTGTGATACTGATCATTAGGAAGCATACTGAAATTTATAATATTGATGGTTACACATTTCTTAAGTTCATTATAACGCTGCCCTTCGAGTAATTGTCCAGAAAATTGCTTCCCCCAATAAAACAACGTTCTTTTTTCTAGATCATACTGGTTAAACAACTGCATTTCTACATTAATGAGTTTGCCCTTATCTGTTTTTGCATGAATATCTAATATGGACTGCTTCTCTCTCGGCGTATTCTTGTCCGTGTATGGATTTAGTAAAACAATCTCTGTTAAAAGAGATTCTCCTGCATTCTTGAATGTCTGATTAAGAAAAGCCAAAAGTACATCCTTGTTATCTTCACTTCCAAAAATACGCTTGAACACATAATCGTTCTTGGGATCAAGAAGTTCATTCATCACTATTCGCTCCTATGCGCAAATTTAACAATATATATCCGCTCTATGCCTACAGATATAAAGATGCAGCATGCACAAGATGTGAACTCCATTATAGCAGGTTTATCTCCATTTTGACACGTAAATACGTAATTTAATTCGTAAAAACGTTATTTTTTATCAAAAAAAGAGACAGCCTCGATACACCAAGACCATCTCTTTATACAAATTATTCTGCTCAGAACATTCTCGTTCTCACTTAATTCCCCGACGCTTCACGAATCTGATACCTGCACTTCTTGCCGCCGTCAGCGTAACATTCGGTGCGCTCCACCTCTGCTTGCAGCAGCGAGCGGAACAGCTCCAGTTCACAGCGGCAGGCCTGCTTGTACACACTCGCCACTTGTACGATCGGGCAGTTCAGCTCAGTGATGACATACGTGCCATCCTCTTCTCTGGACGCATCCGCCATATACCCGTTGGCATTCTGGATTCGTGCCAGTTCCTCCACGCGTCCCGCGAGGTCATGCCCCTCCATCTGCGGCAAACCGCTGCGAAGCAGCTTGTCACGGCGGCCTTCGAAAAGGGCATCCACGACACTACCACCTGCGGTGTCTGACAATTCTTCAAGCAGCTCCAGTGTCAGAGAAGAGTAAGACTTCGGAAAATAACTGTCTCCACGCTCCGTCAGATGGTATACCGACGATGGTCGTCCCGCTGTTGCCCGAGCCTCACGTACTTCAATCCAGCCGTCCTGCTCCAGTGCTGTCAGATGGCGGCGAATCGCCATACCGGTCAGTCCAAGCTTTGCAGTGATTTCCCGTGCAGTCATCGTTCCCTGCTGTTTCAGCATGAACAAAATCCGTTCACGCGTTGTACGTTCTTCTTCACGCTTCACGTTCAGCACCTGCTCTCCTGCTTATGCGTGTACGGGCGCTGCCTCCCGGCAAGCATCCGAGCAAAAGCGGTTATGCGTCTCTTCGCAATCCTCACAGCACACATGCTGCAGGTTGCAGGTTGGACAATTAATATATCGGTCATGTGTCGTTCCGCAGTGATAACAGCTGGCGATGACAATATCTTCATCGGTGCGGTTAATCGGCACTGAGATTCGCTCATCAAATACATAACATTTACCGTCAAACAGACGTCCCTGCACCTCAGGGTCTTTACCGTACGTGACAATACCACCTTCAAGCTGGGCAACATCCTGGAAGCCTTCTTTGATCATGAACCCTGTCAGCTTCTCGCAGCGAATACCGCCCGTGCAGTACGTAATGATGGTTTTATCTTTCATATCGCCAAGATTCTCCCGAATCCATTCCGGGAACTCGCGGAACGATTCGACATCGGGACGAATCGCCCCGCGGAAATGACCGATTTCATACTCATAGTCATTACGACCATCGATGACGATCACATCCTCACGCTGCAGATGTTCGTGGAACTCCTTCGGCGAAAGGCGCTTGCCGCTGATCTCGTTCGGATCAAGCTCTTCATCTACGCGGAACGTCACCAGTTCTGCTTTGTGACGTACAAAGATTTTTTTGAACGCATGCTCTTCCACATCATCAATCTTGAACACCATGTCTTTGAACAACGGGTTTGCATGCATGTCCTTCATGTACTGCTCCGTCTGCTCCGGCGTTCCCGATACGGTACCGTTGATTCCTTCGGAAGCAATCAGAATACGGCCTTTCACCCCTAGGTCTTTACAGTACTGCAGATGCTCCTGCGTAAACGTCTCGGGGTCTTCAATCTTCACGAACTTATAATATAAAAGCACGCGGTACGCGCTGTTACACATGTATATCACCTGTTCCTCTTCCATGTTGTTGGCCGGTTCCTCCGGCGAGCCTCCTACGCTGCACCCTTACTTGAAGAAAAAGAAAAGAAACAGCCGCCCGAAACATGGTCTCGAACTGCTGTCTACCATTCGACTATATATTCCTGCATACTAGTTTATCGGAAGCAGATTAACTTAGTCAATATAAATGTATAGAAAGGCATGAAAGATATGGAACAGGCCCCTTATGTGAAGCCTATTCAGATATCGTAATGATCGATGTCACGAAATGATATTTTTCATTCTCCATCACGGATTGTGACAGCAGCATTTTGTCCCCTTCGGGGCTCCAGGCTACCGGATCGGACACATTGTCCATATCCGCAGAAATTTGAAACTGCTCTGCCGATTCGGTGTTGGAAACAAATAACCCTTTTTCGTTATCATTATCAGAATTAATCGTGTACGCAATCTTGGAGTCATCACCCGACCAGCTTGTGCCAAAAATCTGTGTGCCTCTGGCAAGTGTGGCCTTCTCATTTCCTTCCAGATCGGTGAGCACCAGCGCCCGTTTCGTATCTGCTGTTTTTTTCACAATGGCAAGTCTTGTCCCGTCGTTCGAAGGAATAACCCATTCTGCGCTTTTAAGCACTTGTCTTACTTCGCCCGTCTTTGCATCATACGCATTCAGCTGTCCATCTTCTCCGGTAATATAATAGACCACGCTGTTTGCCACCTTGATGCTCTTTACGTTAAAAGTACCTGTCTCAACCAGTACCTTCGTGGTGCCGTCCAGTGCAGCCGAGATCAGATCTCCTTTCATATTCGAGAAAACGACATGTTCATTGTCCAGCCATGCACCCACCTGAATAAATCCATCCTCTTTACCCGCTGCCACGGCTTCTCCGCTCTGCAGGTTTAAAATGAAGGGCCAGCCCGTTGTTTCCTCCGTCTCCCAGTAGAACAGATGCTGTCCATCCGGTGACACATGCGGTGCTCCCAAATTAACTTCACTTTCTTTGAGCGCTGTATCTGTGCCCTTCGCGAGATCATACTTATACAGGTTATGCGGATACCGTTCTTCTCCCTCTACACTAACGGGTTTCATGGAGGTGTTTTCTTTATCTGTGACGACGGAGCCCTTACTTAACCAAGTGATTCCCCGCATATTAGGCAGTTTATCTATTTTCTCCAGCTTAAGGCTCTGGTAGACGGAAGTATTGGTATTATCTTTCACGGTAATATCGGTGGCTGTTTTGCCCCCTGCTTCACTGCCCCCCGGCTCTGCTGTACTTCCACAGGCAGCTGTTGTTAGCAAAGCGACTGCACCCAGCGCTCCAAATGCCGCTTTCGTCCAATTCATCATTTTCATGGTCCCCCTTGATTTCTCTTGTATAAGACCCATTCTAAAGCCGGGATACTTCCAAAGTTATTCAGACTTGTTTCCAACTTGTAAACTTGTATCTATATCTGTATCTACGAGTGGGAATACGAGTTGGAATGTTACGCCTTCTTGATTCTGTTGATCGCCAGGCAGCAGTGTAATGGTTCCGCCCTGCTTTTCCACAAACTGCTTTACGAGGGATAGGCCAAGTCCGGTTCCGCCTGTTTTTCGAGCTCTATCCTTATTGACAGTGTAAAAAGGTTCAAAGATCTTCTCTCTTGCCTCATCCGGGATCGGCGTTCCTGAGTTATGGATACGAATCATGACTCGGGGCTGTCCCTGCATTCGCCGCTCATTCTCTATCCGGATGGTACCTCCCGGAATATTATATTTAATCGCATTATCCAGCAGATTAATGAAAATGTGCATCAAGCTCTCGCGGTCACTGTGAATAATGGCAGGTTCAAGATGCAGTTCCATTTTCAATGCAAACTTCTCCACTTTGCCTCGCATTCGTCCGCAGGCATCCTCCAGCAGCGCGCGAATCTCTACATCCTCGGCCTGATTCTCAAAATCATACTTCTCCAGCGCAGACAGATGCAGCACCTTCTCTACCATTTCATATAATCGCTCGGTTTCTTTACCGATGTTACTGATCGCATCGTCCAGCAGCTGTGGATCATCCTTGTACATGTTCAGCAGCTCCACATAGGCCTTAATGGACGTTAACGGTGTCTTGAACTCATGACTGATATTGCCGATATACTGTTTCTGCTGCTGTTCCAGTGCCTGTAATTTCTCAATCGCCAGCTGAAGCTTCTGCTGCTCGGTATGCATGGCTGCTATATTTTGTTGAATAGATGTGCTCATATAGTATATCCCTTGTCCCAGCTCACCCAGTTCGTCCTTGCGTTTAACCGGAGACTCGGTAATATAGTTCCCTTCCTGAATGGAGGCTGCCGACTTCTTCAACCGGGTAATGGCTGCGGCAAAACGGTTGTAGAACAGATATCCGAGAATGAAGCTCAGTGCAACTACTACGATGCCTGCCCACAGGAACAGCTGCCGAATCCGCGCGTAAAAATCATGATAACTCTGGACCGGATACTGAATCCATACCGCACCGATTTGTCCCTCGGGACCGTCCAGCGGCGCAGCATAAAGCAGTGTCTCCCCCTGCTCATGATAAGCTATTTTATTTTGTAAGGCGTAATTCAACGTCTCCTGAACCAGTTCACTTTCGTTTGGGGGAAAAGAAGCACCCACTTGTTTCCCGCTCATATCATACAGCGCAATCGGCAGGCCTGTTGAATTAGACAGAGCCTGCACCAACCTTCGCCCATTCTGCTGCAGAAACATTCCCGGCTCCTGGCGAACAGCTTCGGTATAATACGCTTGGCGTACATTCAGATTGACCAGCCTTGTCTGCTGGGCCAGAATACTTTCAACCTGTGACTGCTGATTCAGTTCAATACCTCGCAGTACCAGTGAACTCAAGACAACTACGGTGAGAATGAGCAGTGCCGCCAGAAACACACTGAATTTCAGCTTGATGCTGACTCTCATACTGCCCCGCCTGCTTCAGGAGCTGCAGCCTTGTACCCAATTCCGTATACAGTCTGCAGCATTTGCTGGTCGGTGTCCCCGATTTTTTTACGCAAACGCTGCATATGAATATCTACCGTCCGAGTACCCCCTGCGTATTCCATGCCCCACACCCGGTCAAGTAAATCATCTCGTGTGTACACTCGCTCCGGGTTTGACATTAGAATCATCAGCAGGTCGAACTCCTTCGGCGTTAAATCCAGCTTCTCTTCATTTACCGTTACCGTGCGGTGGGCGGCATGAATGCGAACTGCCCCGTTCACAACAGCCTGACCCTTGGTATCGTCCAGTGGGGTTGAAGCGGTCTTTTCTACCCGGCGCATCAGTGCCTTCACGCGGGCCAGCAGTTCACGGATTTCAAACGGTTTCGTCATATAATCATCCGCACCCATCTCAAGACCGACAATCTTATCCACAAGTTCGTTCTTCACAGTAAGTAAAATAATGCCGATATCCTCGCGGTCTTCCAGCCTGCGGCAAACACCGTATCCATCCAGCTTGGGCATCATCACATCCAGGATCATGACCTGCGGGTTGAACGCAGCCACTTTCATCAGTGCTTCTTCACCATCACTCGCTGTCTCCACCTCATATCCTTCACGCCGCAATGCGTACGCAATGGCACTGACAATGCTGGATTCATCATCCACAACAAGCACTTTTCTATTCATCGGATTCATCCTTTTTATCTGAGTCATAATGTTTATGCGTCTATGTTAGCAAGGTATTGTCTAAATACGCCATGAAAAGTTTGATCATTCCCAGCAGGAGAGGTACCAAACGGACGGCATGCTGGCCGCTCTTCTATTTTTATACCCTAAAGGCAGCAAAAAGAGCCATTCCACCAGATGGGATGGCTCTAACTTCGCACAAAATTCAGATAGAATGAGTAAAACTTGTTTATGTTACACCAACAACTTTTAATTTTTCACTCCTCAAACGATAAATTTAAAGGCTCGTCCGCCATCTCATATTCTGTCTCCATATGGGTCACAGGAGTGCTCGGGTCCACTTCCTCAAAGCGGAAACTGTCGACCCAGACCTTACCTTTACCGTTCAGGAGCACCCCGAACGAGATCGTTTCACTCGCTGCCGGGACATCCAGCACAATACTGTATTGATTCCAGGACTGTGTACCCGTGATCGGCCTGTCATGCATATTATCAAACTGCAGTACATCTTGAGCCTGGTTAGCTACACTCATCCATAGTCCGCAAAATGCTTCCACACGATCGGTTTTGACAAAGCCAGACAGTTTCATCCGTTTGCCCAAATATTTATCCGCCTTAAACTGCTGCATCATGGTAGCAAATTCATTAGGTGTCATCGGTGTGACTGCCTTCAAATACCCTGAGGCCTTCCCTTGATGTACCTCTGCAGGATCAATACCCATCTCATAATTTTGCGGGTGACTCCCGGTCAACATCCAGCCTTTGATTGCAGTTTCAGCATTCATTTGTAATTCTCCTCCTCTAGTTTTTCCAGTGAATAGTTTCAGATTAAATAGTTTACGAAAACGTCCGGGCGGCATGCCATACATTTTGCGAAAAGCACGAGTAAACGCTTCCTGACTTTCAAATCCACATGCCAGCGAAATGTCCAGGATGCCTGCTTTCGTCGAACGCAGTGCCGTAGATGCCAGGCTCATCCGCCGATGGCGAATGTAATCAACGACCGTCATACCCACCTCATCCCGGAATACCCGGTGATAATGATAAGGCGATAACAACGCCTTGGCAGCCACGTCTTCCAGTCCAATCTCTTCATGCAGATGGCTCTCAATATAGAACAAACTGTCCTGAATCATCTCCTGATAACGGCTCAATTAAGGATGGCCCCCCTTCCATATCCATACTATACGTGTTCGCGCAGCAGCCGTTTTGATCATTTTTGCGAAATTAAAAAAGAAGAGCCAGACCGGGACAACCATGTCCTCGTCTGACTCTTAACAATCTCACAAGCAATAACTCCCTTAAACTGCCGGAACCGGCTGTCCGCTAACCTCATCTTCCTCGTGCTCCACCAGCTCATGTTTCTCCCACGCACGGCTCTTCCAGCGGAAGTACATAATAACCGCCCGTGTCCATTCGTCTGCGGCAATGGCAAGCCACACACCTGCAAGCCCCATGTTAAGCTGGAATACCAGCAGATATCCAAGAGGCAGACTCATGCACACCATGGAGATCAGCCCCATGTATACCGGGAACTTCGCATCCCCCGCTGCACGCAGGGAACCAATAATGACGATATTGCAGGTTCGCCCGGTTTCAAGTACTAAACTTAGCAGCAGGACTTGAGCACCTAGTCGGATGATCTCCGGATTTTCCGTAAAGATACCCATCAGCGGCACACGGAAAATGATGATAATCACGTCAATGACAATCGTGGCCAGAAGCGCCCATTTCACACTGTCAAATACACGTTTGTATGCATCATCCTTGCGCCTTGCGCCCACAAGCCGGCCCACAATGATGGACGTTCCCATACCGATCGCCATACTGAACAGATAAATATAACTAGAGATATTGCCTGCGTACTGCTTCGTTGCCATAGCTTCTGCCCCCAGATAAGTCACGTACAGCGTGAATACCAGTTGGCAGGAGTGATATACCATGGACTCCATCGCAGATGGAATGCCGATTCGCAGAATTTTACCAATAAAATGTTTGGACAATTTAATGTAGTATTCAAAATCAACACGTACCTCGCTTACACGATACAGCAGCCAGAAGAAGACCAGCAGGCAGATGAAACGGCTGCCCACCGTCGAGATCGCTGCCCCTTCCACACCCAGCTTCGGCAGGCCGAAATGTCCAAAAATCAGCGCATAGTTACCAATCACGTGAATGACGTTCATAAACACGGAGACATACATCGTTTCCTTCGTATAACCGTGTGTCCGGATCGTTGCAGCAAGTGCATTAATGAGGGCCTGCAGGAAAATCCCGCCCCCTACAATACTGATATAGGATCGAGCATAATCGTAAATTTCACCTTGTATGTTTAAAAGTGACAGCAAATGTCCACCAAACACCAGGAAGATCACACTAAGGATCAATCCGACCGCTAGGTTTAGCGTAATGGCATTACCTGTAACCTGCGCTGCTTCTGTCAGCTTTTTCGAACCGATATATTGGGCCACAACAATTGCAGCACCATGTCCAATGACTTCAAGTACAAGAATCGCAATCGAGATAATTTGGTTGGCTGCGCCCACCCCGGAAACGGCATTATCCGATACCGAGCTAAGCATGAGCGTATCCACGCTCCCCATCAACATAAACAAGAAGAGTTCTAGGAAAATAGGCCAAGTCAGCCGGATCAGCTTCAGGTCCTGGGCGTCTGAACGGAGGGACTCTTTGGTCGAGGATATTGCTGTCATTTTCTCACCTTTCCAACGTTTGCTTTAATTCATAGGGTATGTTAGCACAGGTGGTTTGAAAATGCAGTAGTTTTGCGAAAATAATTGAAAATATTTTGAAAATTCCAGTAATAGGTATTTTAACGCTTTCAAAAGTATGGTGCAGCATACATGAGCAAACAAACCGTTACAACAGCTTATTCTTCCGTATGCTTCAAAGCATGAATTGGCGTGCCTTTCGTGACCTCACCAGTTACTGTGTTGATTTCCAGAGGTTCCACCAGAACCTTCCATCCATTTTCAGTTTTGAATACCTTATGGGGTAGTGGAGGTGATTGATCATAATTTTGCCCCGCATACTCTTGTACAATATAGAACTGAAATTCATAGTTGTTCATTTTTTTGCTGCCTACGATCTGGTAATCGGTAGTAGGGTTCGTTATAAAATCTTTGAGGTAACCTTCTTTACGACTTTTCTCATCCAGATAATTGGTGTCTTCTGAATAAAACATCATTCCGGCTGCATCCCGATCCATATAAGCGTCATAATAGCCAGCTGCGGCTTCCAGCGGAGTTTGGGCTGCAGGTCTTTCTGCCGTCGTAGTGGATGCAAATAATATTGCCCCCAATACAGCTCCAGCCATTAATAACGATATTCGTTTGTTCAGCTTCATTATGACAGCTCCTTTGCAATGTGTTATTTCACCTATTTCTCCCTTCACACTAAAAACCCTTCCAACTCACGGACAAGTGAGTAATGGAAGGGCCTCTATATTTGGAAAAGTATATCCTCGAATCATCCTTTGACTGAACCTGCCGCGATCCCTTCAACAATTCGTTCACTCAGCACAAGGAACGCAATCAGAATCGGCAGGATGCTGATCATCAGCGTAGCACCAATGGCACCCCAATCCGTTGTATACTGCCCGATAAAGTTCTGCACTCCAACGGTCAGCGTTTTATACGTATCCGAACTGATGAAGGTATTCACGAAAATAAACTCGTTCCAGTCATAGATCATGTTAATGATCGCCGTCGTGGCAATGACGGAGGCCGTCATCGGCAGCACAATGCGGAAGAAAATGCGGTTCACCGAGCATCCGTCCATCACCGCTGCCTCCTCGACCTCCCTCGGAAGTGCATAATAGAAGCCGAGCAGAATCATAATGGTGATCGGCATATTAAATGCAATGTAAGACAGAATGACCGATAAGGGATGGTCTGTGAGGTGCAGTTTCAGGAACAGGCTGAACAGAGGAATCAGTGTGGAATGCACCGGAATCATCAGTCCCACCATGAACAGCCCTAGCACCAGCGAACGTCCCTTCCAGCGCATACGTGTAATCGCAAAGGTGACGAGACTGGCAAACAGCACCGTAAACACGACAGAAACAACCGTAATCCATACACTGTTGAAGAAATATAAACTGATATTGCCTTCTGTCCATACCTTAACATAGTTCTCCCAGCGCGGCTGTGCCGGAAGCGCAAAAGGAGCCATGTCGAATACTTCCTGGTTATTTTTGAGTGAGAATAACATCAGCCAGATTAAAGGCAGGATTTGAAGCAAAGCCACCAGTGACAGAAGTACATAGAGCAGGACATATCCAAGCCTTCTCGTCCATGCAGGGCTGTGACCTGTCTCCGGGCCTACTGGCAGCCGAACAGCTGTATCCGTCTTCACCGAATGAACCCCCTTTCATTTTACGATTACGTCAGGAATACTGAATTGTATCTTTGGATGCCGTTGCTTTGCGAAGCAGCCAAGTCACGACCAGACAGATCAGAAGCAGGAAGAAACCTACCGCACTGCCGTATCCAAAGTCAAAACTGCGGAACGCCTGACGATACATGTAGGAGGCCATCACTTCACTCGCACCATTCGGGCCGCCATCCGTCATCACATAGATGAGATCAAAATATTTAAGCGAGCCGACCACGGCCAGCACTACAGTGACTTTGATGACTTCTGTAATGAGCGGCAGCTTGATACGAAAAGCAATCTGCCACGGGTTCGCGCCGTCAATCCGCGCAGCCTCAATGAGCGATTCCGGGATATTTTTGAGTGCCGCATAATAGATCAAAATATAAAAACCTGCATACTGCCACAGAATCGGCACGAACAGTGCATACAGCACCAGTGATGGCTCCGCCAGCCAAGCTGGCGGATTGCTAAATCCGATTGCCTCCAGAAAGCTGTTCAGCACTCCGTTACTGGGGTGATAGATTTTTAGCCATAACTGAGCGATGGCAACGGAAGAAAGCAGCATTGGAATGAGATATATTTTGCGGAACAGATTCGCGCCCTTGATCTTGCCCGACAGCACCAGGGCAATCATTAGATAACCGATGAGGCTCAGCGCAGAGAATAAGGCCAGCAAAAAGGTATGATTTGCACTCTGCCAGAATGTGCTGTCCTGGATCAATCTGGTGTAGTTATCCAAACCAATAAACGTCATTGCCCCGATCCCATCCCACTGCATCAAACCATAATATCCGGTGAGCACGATCGGAATGTAAACCAGAACCAGCAGCAGAAGCAGCGCAGGAAGTACATACAGCGCGGCCACCAGACGGTTCGACATGACTTTGTCCAAGATGGGTTCCTCCCTTCAAACGTTTAACCATCCAAGTGGTGTAAGTGTAGGCGAGGTGTACATCAGTTGCCTTTGTCGATCGCAGCCTGATGGTTCTTCACAAAGTCCTCCGGTGTGACTGCTTTGCCAAACAACGCTTGAATCATATCAAGATGCGCCTGAGCAGCAGCCGGTTTCATCTGCACATCTGCAAAGAGAGTCAGACTGCTCGCCTGGTTCAGCTCGTTCAGCAGATCAATGTAAAGCTGCGGCAGCTGCACGGCAGCTGTATCCACTTTGGTCGCTGGAATGACACCTGCTTCAGTCACAGAGCTTTCGCCCCATTTTTCCACAAAGTATTGAATGAATTTCTGTGCTTCGTCCTTCACCTTCGAGTTCTGGGCCGCGAACAAACCTACACCTGGTCCGCCTACCCAGCTGTTAATATCACCTTTGCCGCCGTCAATCGTCGGAAATTTGAAAAATCCAACCTTATCTTTGAATTCCTGCGGAATATCCGGGTTCGTTGTGAAATTCGGCAGTTCCCACGTTCCCATCAGATACATCGCAGCTTTCTCATTCATAAATTCGGATTTGCCCTCATCGTTGGACAAACCGTTAAATCCTTTGTTGAATGCGTTCATATCCACCAGCTTCTGTACTTCCGCCGCAGCCTGCGTCAGCGCTGGATCATCGAATTTACCGGAACCATTAATGGCTTTCTCCAGCGCATCCCCGCCTACCCGGTTCGCCAAGTACATATACCAGAGGGAGCCGGTCCATCGGTCTTTGTTGCCCAGTGCAATCGGCACTTCACCATGATCATTCAGCGTCTTCACCACATTCAGGAATTCATCATAAGTGGCTGGCGGCTGCAAATTATATTTGTCAAAAATCGCTTTGTTGTAATAAATGGGGGAAATGTTCAGCTCGATTGGCAGCGCATATGTCTTGCCGTCTACCGCATAAGCTTCCGTCGTACCGGCAATGAACTTCTCGCCCAAAGAGCCGTTCAACAGCTCATCAAGCGGTGCGAACAAGCTGCCCTTAACATAAGGCTCCAGGAAGCCCGCAGCCCACGTTACGCCGACATCCGGAAGTTCATTGGAAGCAGATAAAATTTTCAGTTTGTTCTTGTACTGTTCATTTTCCAGCACTTCCTGCTTGATCGTCACATTTGGGTTATCCGTCTGATACTGCTGGATAATATCATTGACCAGTTTGTTCTGTTGGGCCGAACTTCCGGCTGGCCAGAGATGCATGAATTTCAGGGTAACCTTACCATCTGTACCGCTGTCCCCACCACCCGCGTTACTACCGGAGTCACTGCCCCCACCGGAGCCTGCATTGTTACATCCCGTGAGAATGACAGCCAGAATCAGCGTCCATGACAGGAGCATAGCCAGTGTCTTTTTTTTCATATTTCCAACCCCCAATAGTGGAATTTCGGTTTTTGTAACCGCTTCAAAAAAATTGTAGCACGGGCACCATCAGGCTATAAGGGTAGAATGATTTGGTAAAACTCCACTATTTTGAGAGGTTTTTAGAAAATACTTTTTATAATGTGTTAGCTCTTTTCATTTACCGTGTGACGATATTTGCTCGGGCTGATGCCCTCCAAACTTTTGAATACTTTGATAAAATATTTGTCCGTCTGGTAACCGACTCTCTCGGCAATCTCCGAAATCGGCAGTACGGTCTGCACCAGCAATTCCTTTGCCCGCTGTACCCGTTTGCGCATAAGATACTCACTGAAATTCAGTCCAACCTGTTCTTTGAACAGCACACTGAAATAACTGGAGTTCAGGTGCAGGGAATCGGCAAGCTCACGCATCGTTATCGGTTCACCCAGATGTGCCTGGATATAAGCCATAGCTTCTCCAATCGGACTGTTATCCTGCGGATCTCTTCGCTCCTGAATATCAACCAGCTTCGGATCAACAATGTCCTGCATCGCTTGAATACGCCGCTGCTGCTCATGAATATGCAGTGCCTTCTGTACCGTTTGCAGCAGCTGCTCCTTCTCGATTGGCTTAAGCAAATAATCCACCACACCCAGCTTAATTGCCTGCTGAGCATAGTTGAAATCCGCGTACCCCGACATAATGAGAACCGCAGGTTTGCTTGGAGAATGCTGAATGGCTTCCACCAGAGATAAGCCGGAGAACTCCGGCATGCGTACATCGGTAATGAGCAGATCTGCTGTCTGGCTGGCAAGCCACTCCCTAGCCTCCACACCGCTCGCTGCCGTCTGAATCCGGTTCTTCCCGACAGACCATGCTTCAAGTGTTTTGCGTATGCCTTCTCTTGTGCGCGGCTCATCGTCCACAATCAGAATCGTTTTTTCATGAATCATGTACAGCCTCCATTCCCGTTCCCCTCGGAATTTCCAAACAAATGACGGTTCCTCCTTCTGCTTTGCTCTCAACCTCCAGTTTGACAGCTTGGCCAAGCTGACTGCCAAAGTACAGCTGAAGGCGGCGCTGCACGTTGATCAGCCCTACACCTGTTCCTTTGCCGGGAGCAGCCGGACCACCATCCAATGCATGCAGAACAGCCTGTAGACGCTCTTGATCCATACCAGGTCCATCATCCTGCACCTGCACATGCAGCAGACCTGCTGTCATCGACGACTGCACACTAATCTCTATCTTCCCCGGTTTCAAGGTGCTTTCGATGCCATGCAGCACTGCATTTTCCACCAGAGGCTGGATCAGCAGCTTAGGAATCCTTACTCCGCGCAGTTCCTCGCTCAGTCTGATCTCCCACTGCATTCGGTCACCCAGACGCATCTGCATAATGTTCAAATAGCGCTCTACATGCTCCAGTTCATCCGCCATCGTAACCCATTCATCCTGATCCGGGCTGGAAATGATATAGCGAAATAACCGCGACATGGCGATCACCATTCGGGCCATCTCCTCCTCTCCTTTATTCTCCAGCGACCAGTAGAAGGCTTCTAATGTATTGAACAGGAAATGAGGGTTAATCTGGGATTGCAGCGCCTTTAGTTCAGCCCGGGACTGCATAACCTCTTTCTCATGCACTACCTGTGCCAATTCATTCTGCCTGTAGACCATCTGGTTATACACCTCGTTCAGTTCATTGATCTCCATAGTAGAGCTGACCATGAGATTGGGCCTCATCGCTCCTGGCTGCGCTCCTCGCATCGCCCGCATCAGCCGAATCAGGGGACGAGTGATCATTGTCGATAGAAAAAACGACATCACAAGAAACAGAACGACACCGATGATTCCCGAAACAAGCAGAGCTGTTCTCAGGATCGATACTCCCTCAGTCGTTTCCCGCAGCGGTGTCAGCACAGCCAGTGTCCATCCGGTTAACTCCGAACGCTGCTTCACCACGATATAGGACTCCTTCCCGTTCTGAACGATAGATTCACTGTTCATTACGGCCTGCGGGTCCAGATGGACATCCAGATTGGAGGTCACCACTTCACCCCCGCCATCCAGAAGCATGATTGAATCCTGTGAACCGTCTGTCCCGTCCGAATCATTCAGTTGAAAAAAACTTCGCTGCATACGCACAACCACGTATCCTCCATGCTCGAAGGAACGATCCAGCAGGCTGATCCGCCGAATTGCCAGAAGAATGCTCGGATCATCTGGATCAGAGCCTGCCCATACCAGTCGGCCCTTTCCCTCATCGGCTCTGACAATCCAGCTTCGCTCCAGCCTGTGATTCAAGGACCGATCATCCATTGGGAAGATACGGCTGTATTCTGTAGTATAGATCTCCATGCTCTGAGCGCCATTAATAAAGGACTGGTAACTGCCCGCGATCTGCAGCAGCGCCTGACGCTGATTAAAGGTTGCCTTCTCTCCGTGTTTCTCCCCGTTCAACAGACGCTGCACATAAGCATCATCCGCCACCTGAGCCGTCAACGAATTCACCTGAGCAATCAATGCGTCCAGTCTGCCGCTGGCCTGCACAGCTGTTTGATGGATATGCTTCTCGGCATTGCTTTTCAGCAGAGAGGCTACACGGTCATAGGCTGTAATGCCTGCGAGCAGCAGCACAACGAGCATAACCATCACAAAACCGACAAAAATCTGATTGCGGAGCGAGTTAAAATGTCTATTTTTACGCTGCAATGTCCCAAACTCCTCCTCTGTCTGCATGTAAAAGAACCCACCATCTCACGCCCGCAGCTGGATTTAACGGGATACACTCGATGCCGGATTCGCCTATGTTATTCTGCCGTGTTGCCATTAAAGCGCTTGCAAAAGGAGGTTTCCTTCTCGCCTCTTTTCCTCTATTCAACCTCACTTTGTTTACCGATTAAACTATCGAATTCAAAATATCACAGTTTTGGCCGTTAAGCAATGGATAAATCACCTTATTCTCTCCAATATACGGGTGCAGTCCCTGCACGCAGCAGCCTGACATTTGCTGCATCTGCATCAAGGAACTGCACCGCTATAAAGAATCCAGACCTCTGAGCACAGATCCATTATGCCAAAACGCTACGCTTTAGGCAGTGCATTACGCAGACGCTTCTCCCGATATCGCTGATATGCACGAATCAGCATGCCGATGATGATCATGATCACACCGATATTGATTGCTACATCGGCGATATTTAATATACCGCGTCCGGAGGGGAACACGAGGAAATCCGTCACCCGGGCATAGATAAAACGGTCAATTGCGTTACCAAGCGCCCCGCCCACCATGAACCCTGCTCCTGCCTGCATCCAGAAACCACGTATCTCACCTTTGTATCGATAATACAGTATGCCTGCGATAAAGAGCACCGCAATCACTCCGAACAGACGCGCATTGCCTTGGAACATACTTCCCGCCATACCGCTATTTTCATAATGCTGCAGCTGCATCCCCGAGTCACCCAGCCGCATGACTTCGCCAATCTCCATATACATCCGCACCGCTATTTTAGTTCCTTGATCTACCAGCGTGACCAGCAGCGCGACAAAATAAAACAGCATTGCCCTTTCCCTCCTGTCTGCTTATGCTGCTCTTTATCCCAAGAAGAACATCCTAATTCACATCAAGAACATCGTCATCATGTTCCTCTTACTTTACCACAGTGGTTATCCCGTCTCCAAATGATACCGCCTCTCCCCTCCTGTAACATCTATTGAAATCCGTGTTTCACTCTGGGCAGGTACAGCTATGTCCTGCGTCGAATGTAGAGCTTCATCACACATACGAAGGAGATGTCTTTCATTGAATTCTATCGATCCTGAAATTACAGCCAGATTAGAACTGATGCAGCAGGAAGAACAGGAACTGGTATGGGATACGTTTAATTCCGAAACAGCACTGCAGCTCGGCCTGCATCTGACTCAGGAAGCTGATCACCGCTCACAGGCAGTGACCATTGAGATTACGCTGAGGGGGCATCGTCTCTTTCTCCATGCGATGGAAGGCACACACCCTGATAACGAAAACTGGATTCGCCGTAAGAATAATGTCGTGAACTACTTCGGCTCCAGCTCCTGGCATACCGCTCTGCGGTTAAGAAGCGAGAACAAGACACTGGAGAAGGATTTTGATCTGTCTGAATCTGATTATGTACTCGCTGGCGGAGCATTTCCGTTGATTTTAAAAGGGGAAGGGCAGGTAGGCACTATCACGATATCCGGTCTGCCTGATGAGGAGGACCACGACCTCGTTACCTCAGGAATTCGTTCATTTCTAGAGCATTAACGTGAACTTACAGCTTCTCTTTGGGGTGCAAAAACCCGCCTTCATGGAATGAATAAGGCGGGTACAGCATTTTAAACTTCTTCAATTCACTGTTCAATTAAAGAATCAGAAAGATTTTCTATCTTTCATAATGTGATACACATGGCTGAAGCTGCCGGAGAGGACACCCACAATCGGGAAGATCGCCCAGTTGATATCCCAGCGCTGATACACAAAACCGGTGAAGAGAAAGATTGCGATCGCCAGCGGCCACACCACGGCTTCTATTGCACGAACCGCTCTTGCTTCCTCTCTCTTCGATGCATCCAGATGCTGATCCTCCAGCAGTTTTGTATACGCTCCCTGAATATTACCTTAATAAATAAAGAGAAACACGCCAACACCTGCCGTAATCAGAAAAGCCGACACACCATAAGCCGCATAAATATCATTCATATAGTTCCCAGCGAATATGAACACAGGAGACAGAAGGCACAGACATACCCCCGTAATAAGAGCAACACGATAGGTTAGCGCAAAGCCTGCCTTACTCTGCTGCAGACTCATCAGAAACGCACGAGGAAGCTGAAACTCATTCTCCATATGCTCGAACCGTCCCAGCTTTGTACCGCTGTAGATGAACATACCTACAGCAGGTGCGACCAGTAAAAACATGCCAATCAGACCGATTACCGCCCCTGTTTCCACAGGGCTGTTACTTCCCAACTGGATGCTGCTCTCAAACAGCGTATCCATAAAGATCAGGAAGGCCACGCCAAATGCACACAACCATACTCCGAGCCCTGTCCAGAATCCCGCACTTCGTTTGGCTGCCATATAACCATGGATCTCTTCTTCCTCCAGTATAGGGAGGGTTTCCTGAGCTTCATTGGGCTGAATGCCAAGCTCCGTCATCAACTCCTCGATGCTGCCAAACTCGGAGATGACAATGCCAACTGCCTCGTTCTCCGATCTGCCTTCCTGTTTTAACTCCAGATACTTATCCTCCATACCCGAAAGAAGCTCCTGCTTCATACGCTCTACCTCAGGAGTTCTCGGCAAACCCGCAAACATATTTTCCAGATACACCATAATTGTCTCCATATTCCGTCACAGCTCCCTGATAAAAAGATTAACAACCTCTTGCGTAACCTTCCATTCCTCACACTTTTCCCTGTAATAGCCCAGGCCAGCTGGCGTGATCCGGTAATAGGTGCGGCGCTTGCCAAGACTTTCATTCTGATAAAAGGATTCGATATAACCGTTTTTCTCCAAACGGGTGAATGCCGAATAAAGTGTAGTTTCCTTCATGACATACTTTTCGTCTGTCAACTGCCGAATGTTCTTGGAAATCTCGTATCCATACGATTCCCCTTCAAGCAGCATGTAGAGGATCAGCGTATCATTATAACCGCGTATTACATCACTGCTGATCACAAAACATATTCCCCCTCAGTACTTCATCTGTCGTAGTAGTTTGAGTATAGCACATTTACTACGACAGATGAAGTAGTTTGTGTGCAACGAAATAAAATAAAAATCCGCACCTGGATAAAGGTACGGATTTGATAAGTATATCGTTTGGTATAATGATGTCTGTTGTTAGATTCACCGAGCCAATGTACAGAGCTGTTCTCCGCCCTGCATTTGCGCGAAACGTTTACTGAATCGAAGACAGCACATCCAGCAGCATGGATTTGAATTTCGGACGGTCAATCGCCTCACATACACGTACATTTGGCGCTTTGCCCAAGCGTCCGTTAATATCCACCACGCTGTACCCGCGCGTCAGTTCGCCCGCCGCTTCCACATCGACATAATAATGACCGGACTTCGTCATAAGTGACTCATCTGCCGCTGCAGCCATTAACAAGGTATCGGGATGCGTTGTTCCATTCAATTTATGTACCGACTTGTTGAACTGCATGACCACCTTGTTAATCGCCGTGAAGAAATCTGCACCCGAAGTGCCCAGCGCTGCAATCTCGGCATGGTCGTCATCATCCATAACCGAGTATTGCGTACACATCTCCCAGCCAACCATCGTAAT
The DNA here is from genome assembly GCF_038595045.1 of Paenibacillus sp. FSL R7-0652. NCBI lineage: Bacteria > Bacillati > Bacillota > Bacilli > Caryophanales > Paenibacillaceae > Paenibacillus > Paenibacillus sp. FSL R7-0652. The sequence continues at coordinate 6,310,250 of NZ_CP152001.1, forward strand.
CGGGATACCTGCATGCAGGACAATTTTGGCTGCTTCCGGGTCCACGTAGAAATTATACTCTGCCGCCGGTGTAATATTACCCAGAGCATTATTCGTTCCGCCCATAATGTACAGGTGAGCAATCTCGGGAACAATCGTCGGGTCCTTCTGAATCGCCATTGCAATATTCGTTAGCGGTGCGATAGCCAGCAGTTCGATTTCACCCGGATGTGCATGCACCTTCTCAATGATAAAATCAACTGCATGCCCGCTTTCGGGACGCTGCTCTGCCTTGGGAAAATGTGCACCTCCCATGCCGTCATCCCCATGTACGTCTTCTACTGTCCGGTGCTGCGCCTGACCATAGGACATTAGTGGGCGCTCGCAGCCTTTATATACCGGAACTTTACCGCCGTGTCCGGCGGCCTGCACCGTGTACAGCGCATTTTCAACCTCCTGGTCGAACTGCACATTGCCTCCAGTGATCGTAATGCCCTCCACCTGAAAATGATGCAGTGCCGTCAGGATCGCAATCGTATCGTCTCCTGCTGTATCCGTATCAATGATGACTCTTCTCATGCTGCCGCGCCCCTTCTTCTGTATAATATTCGTTCTATATAAGTTGAAATCACCTAATTACACGTCAGGGTCTATTTTACATCAAAAACGTACCGATGACGATGGACACACCGATGATCACCGAGCGCAGCAGCTGTGCTACCGCCATATTACCGCGCGCAATCTCATCACATACCCGGATTTTAGGCGTCAGGAAATCAAATATAATATAGACCAGACACAGAATGATGATACCTATTCCTGACCACAGCAGCATATCCAGCCATGCATGCGTCGAGAAAGACACCATTCCCACAATAATACACAACCCGAGCAGCTTGCTGCCCATATACATGCCTGCCGCCTCATTGCCTTTTGCAATTTCCTCGCTGTCGTTATAACGGGTTAATTTACTAAACACAAAATATCCAACAATCAATACCACCAGCAGAATGCCGATCCCTAATCCCACATTCACGAGGTTTACTCCCAGCTTTTCCATTCCTTTTCCTCCTCATCATTCATCGGTTCACGCACTGCAGCAGCACAGTAATACGCCATATCTCCGGTTACTTTCTCCCCAACTCGGGGCAGCATTCCGGCAAAACGTCCACCGATTACAAATACACCTGTCAGCAGATAACCACTGTACTCGCCATCCTCTGTCTCAATTACAGCCTGTTCCATCGGCACAAGCTGCTGGTATACCTTGGGTTGATTTTCGTAGTAGGCGGCTGTCTCTTCGTCTTCTTCAGCATCTTTATTGGTTTCCATGTTCACGCCCACCGTCTCTTCAATTTCGTTTCCATCCAGCAAAAGTGTCCCACGACCCTCGCGCCCCCAGTAGCTTTTGGCTGCGTAAGGAACATCGCTCTGCTCAAACGGCTCCGCGGTAAAGTAGGTTGGCAGCAGATAACGGGAAATGACATCCATCTCGGCTTCATCAAAAAGTGTAAATCCGCAGTATTCCGGCGTCTGCTCATTCCGCTCGTACAGTGACCAGATGGCTGCCATAAAACCTTTGCTCTGCATCAGCACATGCTGTACAGGATTCATCAGGCCAAGCCGACCTTCCCGCACCAGCTCAATCAACGCAGCCCCAATATCTACATCGGTCGTTTCGTCCCGATCGCCAATCAGATATTCCAGCGGATACAGCCGATACAGCAGCCTGATCTCGCGTCCCTGATGATACAGCGCTTCTCCCGGCACAATCTCAAGCTCTTCCAACGGAGCATACAGCACCTCATATCCCGCTTCACAGCAGCGTTCCATCAGATAAGCAGTGTTGGTTCGATCCTCGACGTGTTCGCCATAGGAAGTAAATGTAACCGGCCCTTCCAGCCCCTGCTCAGCGTAAAACGACAGCCAGGATCGGAAACACTCCCGAAGCCGTGCATCCATATCTGCAGACGGTGCAGTCCACATCGGATCAGCTGTGCATCCGATCAGAATGCGCTCGAGTGCAGCCGATTCAGGGATACCTGTAGGCGTATCGGTATTATTTTCTATACATTTCAGACCAGCTTCACCAATAATCCAGTCCTGACGAGTGATTCCGCCCGTAACAGCCTCCATACGAGCTGCTGGAATCAGCCCCGGATGAATGCCCAGTGGGTGCATCAGAAACGAATCGGGCATATATCGCTGGATAAAACGCATCACTTTACTGTAAATGGCATCCACCGCTTCTGCCGCAGCACGCAGCTCCTGCACTTCTTCCGTGGTATAAACCGTCAGTGCAGGCACACAGTACTGCTTGCCGTACATGCGGTGATACGGAATCTTCTCTCCAGCCTCACCCGAGAAAATCTCTTCGTGACTGTACGGCATCCGGTACACTTCCCTCATCCTGCCGACCTCCCCCGGTTGACGCTGAGAACAGCTGCCTGCTTCATGATGCAATCAACCTCCCGAACTTCGGAAAAAGCTGCCGAAGCCGCTCGATTTGGATTTGGATGAGCTTTTATAGGAGCTGCTGCCGTCTTTGCTGCTGCGATAGGATGAGCCGCCGTACCCTCCGTAATAGTAATGACCGCTGCTGGAATCATACTCACAGCCGGTATCATACTCAGGGTCACATTCATCGCTGCTGCCGCATCCCGAGAGTACTGCAGGCACCGCCAGCATCAGAGAAAACGCCACCAGTTTTGCTTTGGAGCCCGGTTTAGACCCTGACGTCTGTCTGATGTTACGCCCTACACCGGCTTCTGATATGCTCGAAGCTGGGCTCAATTCTAATGCGGGATTTAATCCCGATACGGCTTCAAACGCTGACGTAGATTTTAACTCTGGTATGGATTCATACGTTGGCGCGGGCGTATTCCCCATGATTTCTCCAGACTCCTGCGAGTTTAACGGTTTTCGTACTTCCTCTTCCCTCATTACAGATCCACCTCTTTCATGAAAAACAACACTTTCTTCCGATCCGTATCCAGTACAGAGTACAAAATCTCGTATGTTGAGTCTGCACGGACCATATAGTGATCCAGCAGCTGCTCGGCCAGCTCCATCGTATAGCTGGAAGACTCCGCAAGCTCCAGCTCCTGGAAGGAACGTCCATTCCACAGCATATACTCCGGGCTGTACATTGACGTGGAAGACATCTTACACATCCCCAGCGCTGCATCCGCAATAGCAGCACCATACCCTTCCGGCATCTGCTGATCATACGCCGTTACATAAATGGCATGATCACGCCGGTCCTGACACTCATTGGACAGGTGGGCCCATAGTTTGTTTTTCATCAGGGCAGCATCCACCAGTTTACGCATGAACAGTTCATCCCGCGTAACCGAGGTCTGCTCCAGCACACCCGTTTCTGCCTGTTTATCCTCCGACCAGCTGCGATACGTCAATGAATAATAGATTGCTGCTCCCTCCCCTTTTGCGAGCTCTTAGATGAGCCGTTTCAATACACACAAACGTATTAAACGCATCAGAAGGAAAAAAGTTACACTATTCGCCGAGACATGTAAAAAGAAACAAGTAATTTCTCCATCTAATGTACTCCAGCCCCTTCTTCCCATATGTACTTCTGAAGCAGTACTGCACAAAAAGGACTGCCTCATGTCAGCCGCTGCATGCCAAATGCATATCCACTGAGAGACAATCCTTTTTATGCTGATTCCTGGCCTGCCTGTTCACGCTCGTTCAGGTTACCCTAATCCGATCTTGTGCACTGCAGTTAGTACTGCACTAGCTATCGTTCTGCGACTCAACCTATAGTTCTAATCTTCTACTCTCACATCTCTGCCCATTGAGCCAGCAGTTCATCGTACGCTGCGGATAACCGTTCCCGCTCGTTCCATGTCTGCTCCAGAGCTTCCGGATCATTTTCCAATGCTTCAAGCTGCTGATCGAGTTCCTGCATCTGGACTTCCATCCGGGCCATCGCCTGCTCCAACTTCTCGACCGATTCATGATCCCGTGTCCTGCTGTTTCCTCCCACTTCTCCTGTCTTGCTGCTTACTTCCAACGTGCCGATACTTTTGCCTGCTCCCCGTTCCCCTGACTTCCTGCTGATCCGCGATCCCGATCCCGTTCTTGTTCCCGTTCCTGCTGCTCCCTCTTCCAGCCGCGCCTCATTCGCCGTGCGAGCCTGCAAATCAAGCTTCTTTTCCCGGTACGCTTCGTAATCCCCAAGATATGTCGTCAGCTGCCCATCCTCGAGTTCCCATACACGGGAAGCCAGACGATTCACAAAATATCGGTCATGAGAGATCGCAAGCACGGTCCCTTCAAAGTCAGCAAGTGAATCCTCCAGCGCCTCTCGTGATGCGATGTCCAGATGGTTGGTCGGCTCATCCAGCAAAAGTACATTCGGTTTACGCTGCACCAGCAGGGCCAGCCTCAGACGAGTCCACTCCCCTCCGGACAGCTGCCCAACGGAACGAAAAACATCTGCTCCATAGAACAAATACCTCGCCAGAATGCCGCGGGCCTCTCCCTCTTCCACTCCTGCTTCCAAGCGGAAATGCTCCAGTACGTTCAGCTTCGGATTCACCGCTTCTTCCTGCTGTGCCAGGTAACCCACATCTACACGCGAACCCCACTCCAGCCTGCCTGCATCCGGCTGTTCTTCACCCAAAAGCAGCTTGAACAGTGTAGTTTTACCGGAGCCGTTGCGGCCAATCAAGGCCGCTTTGTCTCCGTATTCGAGCAGAGCGGACACGCCGTTTAAAATGTCCCGGTCCCCGTATCGTTTCTTCACGTCTTCCAACACAGCCACACGTTTACCTGTCCGATCCGTAGGACGTACATCAAAATCCGCACTTCGGCGCTCCAAAACAGGCCGCTTCACCTGCTCCATCCGCTCCAGTGCTTTGCGCATGGAGGCTGCGCGGCGGAAAAACTTCTCGTTGCCGCCGACACGGCCCCATTCTTCGAGCTGACGAATCGTCTCCTTCATTTTTTTCATAACCTTCTGCTGCTCTTTAAACTCCTCAAACTGCTGCAGCAGCCGCTGTTCCTTCACCTTCATATACTCGGTGTAACCACCCGCAGCGGTCTGTGCCTCACCATCCTCCAGTTCCAGCGTGCGTGTCACCACCCGATCCAGGAAATAGCGGTCGTGCGAGATCAGAACAACGGTTCCGCTGTACTCTCTTAAAAAACCTTCCAGCCACTCCACGCGCTCCAGATCAAGGTGGTTCGTTGGCTCATCGAGTAACAGCAGATCAGGACCGACGATCAGCTGTGAAGCCAGGACCACCCGAGTCTGCTCCCCGCCAGAGAGAGAGCCGAACCGCCAGCTGTAATGTTCCTTGGCTATATCCAGCCCGTCTGCGACCTGATCTATGCGTGCATCCATCTCGTATCCGCCTTCGCGTTCGAACTGCTCCTGCAGGGCTGCATACCGCTGCAGCAGACGCTCCAGCTGCTTCGGGTCTGCTGCACAAGCCGGATCGGACATCTGCTGCTCCAGCTCCTTCATCCGGTTGCGGCAGGTAATCAGCTCTTGAAACCCGAGACCCAGCACATCCAGCACGGTGTGGTCACCCAGTCCTTCGGGCACCTGAGCCACGTAACCGATTCGTGTATCCTTTTTCAGCATCAATTGGCCTTCGTCCGGCTGGCTTAACCTGGCCATCAAACGCATCAGTGTGGTTTTCCCGCTTCCGTTGCGCCCGATCAGCGCAACCTTGTCACCTTCCATAATCTCAAATGTAATGCCGTCCAGCACCAGATGTGCTCCATGATATTGTTTTAACTGCTGCGCGCTAATGATCATCATAATAAGGTTCCTCCTAAGGTGTGGAAGAGCCTGACTGCAACACAAAAAGAGCCGCAGGAGGTTAGCTCCGCGGCTCTTTCAGAAATCAATAAGGCAAATACACTTATCGTCCGAATGAGGTCAAGGCAGGCTTCTTCTCGTACATGTTAACTTCCGTATATATAAAATTGGACAGACTTCTCCCGTTGTTCGAAAAAGTGTGAACAATGCCAGCCATAGCAATCGGCAGCTGGCTAATACGGTTGTTAAGCATCTCGTGATTCACCTGTCTTCACCTCCCTTTGTCATAAGTAATGTCAATATATCACAGACGGCTGCACCTCTGCAACCACCTCAGCGCCCAACATCCCTGTCATATGCCTGTGTCCACGGTTTTCATTCAGCCATTCTTCATCAGCATACTTCATACTGTAACGACTCGCGCTGACCTCCTACGCTCTTCTTCCGATTGTTCTACCACTCTTCTATCCAGAAGGCGAATTACCCCAGATAAGTCATCTGGATATCTACTAAATGGTTCAAATGAATCTCAATGCGCAGTTCGTCATGTTCATTGATCGCATTTAATGTGCTTCCGTTCACACTTAATTTTTTGATTGGATTGGTATTTTCGAAAAAAATGGCCCACACCAAACGGTCTTCTGCATCCGTATAAGCAATAAAGCCCTCATTTCCCATGGCCCCGTCCCCGCCAACGATTGTCCCATCTTGATAGTCGATACTTGTCCATGCATCTATCATCGTCCAGCAATCTGGATTATACTTCACCATACTATCAATCGTTGTATCACAGAGCGGAGAAACATGCATGGTTCGTTCATTGTTGTTAGGGTCGTGAATCTTCAGAATATCTAAAATGATGACCGTTCCATCCGCAAAAGCAATGCAGTTCATGCCCGGCAGTTCTCGCTGTTCAGCAGACCAATGTTCCATGATTAAGCTATTCATCGCATGTTCCTTTCCTTATATAAAAACAACCTTATCTTACACCGCATGGCTTCCAGCATGCAGCATGGGGTTACATCAGACCCTGAAACAGCATGCCTGTATATTCCGGATTAATGCCTGCCACGACGCCGAATCACCAGAGCCGCAATCGCAACCGTAATCAGCGTCAGCAGTCCTGATGTACCTAATGCCGCACCAAGGAGCGCATACCCGATACCGTTCCAACCCCCTATATCGATGCTAATCATAATGACACCCGCTCCGCCAAGCAGCGTCAGGCACGGCAAAATGGACTGGATCCACGTCATGCGGCGTCCCTGTACCCGATATACCATCCATTCGATCAACAGCTGTACCACCCACATCCCAAGCGTCCACAAAATAACGATATCCACAAAATCCTCTCCTTATGATTGGATATTCATATCGACCGCTGCGGAGCTGCATTACGTTGCAACCTCTCCATAGAGCATGAACTAGAATGATTACTTTCCATCCATTCATATTCGTACCGTGGCGCTCTTACTTCAGCCAGTCTGCAAAAAAGTTCCGATACCCTTCCTTCATAATGGTCCTTGAAAAGGCACCAAATGCATATTCCCGGTTATCCTCCGATACACTGCGCGGTGCAGCTGCTGCCATGTTCACCAGCTCAAACCAGTTATCCTCATTGCCGGCAAAGGCATGCGCGGACCTTATATGCCCGTAGCAGGCGTGCTCGGGCTTCACGACCATTTTCCCCATCGCCATCGCTTCCGTCAGCGGCATCGCAAACGTATCAAACGCTGAACAGCTCCAGTACACCTTGGCCGAGTTCATCAGCGTAAATATCTCATCCTGGGTAAGTGCAAACTTCAGCTTCACGTTACTTGGGATATCGTATTTCTTCATGCTCTCCTGGTAGCGCACACCGCCAAATACCATGTACACTTCCTTGTCCGGGTTCTGACGGGCATATTCCAGCACAAGGTCGGGACGGCGATTCGCCTCATCCCGCCCGATCCAGAGCACGCGATTGTGAACGACCTGACTCGGGTCATAATGGCGGTGCGCCAGCTCTTCGTTGAAGCCAATCGGAATGACGCTCACGTCATGAACACCGAAATTGCGCCCAAGCTCTCTTTTCAAAAACTCGGTCTGTACAATCGCTTTATCCACCATCGTGTAGAACGGCTTCATCATCTCATACCCCGTCAGTGCCGGGTCAGGGAAACTGTGTGGAAACAGTACACTTTTCGGCAAAAACATCTTTAAAAATGTAAATCCCGATACCGTATAGATCACATGCTCAATATTTTGGCTGTGGATCTGATCGAGCACGATATCATAGTTCACCAGGTCACCCTTCTCATGCTCGTATCCAGGCAGCCAGTCATACCCGCTCACATGACGCTCCGGTGAGATGAACACAATGTCCACGCCCAGCTCCAGCCCGATCTGCTTCAGTCGATCCGCGAACACCCGCGGTCCCTGAGCCTCCGTGAATTGAATTTTACGCATAACCAATCCGACTTTACGCATACTTTTCACCCCTTGTTTCATTTTTCACTTCAACCGTTTTATTTCTAATGCCCGTTCAAATGTTTCATGCACTGTTCCAGCGCCGCGGCCGTCTCATGCCATTGATTGCGCAGCTGTCCCTGCGGCCACACACAGTCCGGATTCTTTAGATCACCGTCGATCAGATGCAGCATCCAGAGCGAGAATACAATCGCATAAGCATCGTACCACTTTGCAAAAGAACCCCGTTCAACCTGTACGCCAAGGCTCTCCAGTTTGTCCAGATACACCTTCATCACGCGCGCCCGCAGCCCCGGCGTCATCGGTCGAGGAAAGAGTGGATGCGACAAATCCAGCAGATGATAAACATCCCACAGCGGCGTATTCAAGTGAGCATGCTCCCAGTCCAGGATGATCAATCTGTCCACCGCCTCAGCCACATTGCCGGGATGTAGATCACCATGACATAGTACCAGCGGCAACTCGTCCTCTGCCGTAAGGATTAGCATGGTGAGTCTGTCCCAGTCCGCTGCAGACAACGTCAGATGCAGTTTGCTTAGAAGTTCATCCGTTGCTGACTGATGCTGTTGCAGTTCATCCAGCATATCCCGGATGGGCGGTTTATGACCGACTCGCGGCAGTTCATGCCAAGCGGCAGCGAAGGGAAGTGCATGCCACTCTGCCATATGAGCCGCTGCACGAAGCATGGCCGATTCACATGATTGATGCTGCAGCTGTCCCATGTCTTCGTAGATCATCCAGCTCCGCTCCGGAGCCGCCGTCTGATCCGAAGCCGCGATGAGCTGCGGATACACCGGAGGTAACTGCGGCATCACATGCTTGTACATCCAGCGTTCCCGTCCATGCTGCGCAGGATTCGTCAGCGGTTTGAAAATATAAGTCTGACCCGACCGAGCAGTAAATCGTTCCACATGTCTGCCGTTCATGCCCTGATAGAGCAGCTGCCGGCCTGCGATCTGCTGCTCGTCTAATGTTCCTTCGGATGTCACCCAGCGCTCCGGATGCTGCTTGCTCTCCATATAATTTACGTTCTGTGTACGCTGCATGGCCTGCATGTCTTGGGAGCTCTCCGCATGCTTCATAAACTTCTCCTCCTTTCTGTCCAACTGTTCCGTACAGGATTTCTATTCATCATACGTTGCAGGCGAACGGCCTGCAAGTAGTCCTTCTTACTGGAAAACAGAGACATATTACGAGATCGTTTATCCTATCACCGCTAAATGGCCGCCATGTTTGTACCCGTGCAGCTCATTCCTTTCCGATCTCTCTGTGCACAATGATATAATGGAATAGCCGATTCCAAGGGTACACCTTTACATAGGAGGAACAACTATGAGCATTGTACTAATGCCTGAAAAAGTAGATTTTCGCATCTCCACAACCGATCTGCATGCCACCTATACGGAGTCTGGCGGTGTAACTTTACGTGTAGATGTACAGACGCGTGAGGATATGCCTCTCGATCAATACCGAGAAGCAGAATTTACTTTCAGCACCGCTGCTGAACTGCGATGCGTTACGCTCAATTTCTTCGAGCTGTATGCAGGTCAGGTAGAAGGAATTCCTCACACTGAGGATGTACTTCACTTTTGGGAGTCAAACGGCTATCACCCCGATCCCGGCTTTTATCAGTTCGTGGATTCACCCATTCTAGACGAAAAAAAAACGCTCTTCGATCCCCGTAATCGCCTTGATCTGAAGCATTACCTTGTCGCCGGGTATGACAGTTATGTAGAGGTTATCGCTTCATCTTATCTAATTGAAGTGAAGAATAAGGGCGAATGCTAAGAATAAGGCATTCAGGTTATGACTGGATTCTAATCCCGATTCCAGTCATAACCAAAAGGACCAGTCCGATAAAATTCGACTGGTCCTTTTGGTCATTCCCTTTTTCATCCATGTATAACCAATGCAGACTGCTCTGATTATTTTGGTTTGCTTGGTATGCTTCATCATTCACTCAAACACAATTCGGCCTGACGGATGCTCGGGCAGAATGGAGGACACCAGCTGCCGGACAGCAGGCTGATCCGACTCCAAGATGGAATCCGTGGCATCCCCCGTATAGACCAGCCTTCCCTGATCCATCACTGCGACGCTGTCACAGATGGTCAGCGCGGCACGGATGTCATGTGTGATAAACAGATAGGACAGCCCGTACGATGCTCGCAGCTCTGCCAGCAGGGACAGAATCTGTGTCTGGTGCACCATATCCAGACTGCTGATCGATTCATCGAGCACGATCAACTTTGGCTTAAGTGCAATAGCTCTGGCGATGTTCACCCGCTGCAGCTGCCCGCCGCTGAACTGATGTGGAAGTTTGCCCGCATCCTGCGGGGTGAGCCCGACCTGAACAAGCAGCTGTTCAACGGTGCGCTGCTGCTCCTTAGCTGACAATCGCTCGTAATTATCCAGCGGCTCTCCAATGATCTGTGCTGCTGTCATCATCGGATTCACAGCCGAGTAGCAATCCTGGAAAACAACCTGCAGGTCACGACGCAGCCCTTTAAGCACTGTTTTATCCGCTCGGTAGATGTCCTGGCCCTGGAAAAACACCTGACCCTGACTTGGTCTTTCCAGCCCCAGAATGATTTTGCCCAAGGTGCTTTTACCTGCCCCACTCGTTCCCAGAAGACCTAGACATACACCTTGCTCAATCGTAAGAGAAACATCGGTCAGAACAGGAGGGCGTGATCCCGAACGTTCCAGCCAGCTCCGCTTGCCATAACGATGACTTACTTCATTTACTTTTAACATCCGGTTGGTCACCCTCCTTCCTTGTTCAGACCCATTCACCCAGAGCGCTCCGTAAAACTCTACACCCATCCTGTCCTCGGCTCGGCTCTAACAAGTCCCCGCACGATTAGGACATATTGACCCCTGAAGCCCGTGACAGCATGCCCCGGTCTACTCCTTCAGCAGCCAAAGACAACTTCTAGTGTCCCAGAGACAACTTCGGCCGAGCATGGAGCAGCATCCGCGTATACTCATGCTGTGGATGATCGAACAATTGGTATACATCTGCCTGTTCGATGATCCGCCCCTTCTGCATAACGGCGACTTCGTCTGCCATCTGAGAGATGACGCCGAGATCGTGGGAGATGAGCAGGATTGATGTGCCGTGCTCCTTGCGGAGCCGATCCAGTTCTCGCAGCACATTTAACTGGTTCACCACATCCAGCGCTGTCGTTGGCTCGTCGGCAATAACAAGAGCAGGCCTCAGACACATCGAAACGGCAATCATGACACGCTGCAGCTGACCTCCGCTGAGCTGGAAAGGATAACGTCTCATCAGCTTTGCCGGATCAGGCAGGTTCATATCAGCCAGCGCAGCAATGGCTTGATCCCGCGCCTCTGCTTTGGACATCTTCGCATGGGTTCGCAGCGTTTCAATGAATTGAGAGCCGATCGTATACACGGGAGTGAAAGCATTCATCGGATTCTGCATAATGAATCCGATATCTTTGCCCCGGATCCGCCGCATTTCTTCTTCCGATAAAGAGCTGAGTTCTCTCCCGTTCAGACGAATGCTGCCCGACGATTCCATCCTGCGGGGATGAAGCAGGCGCAGCAGCGCGTTACACGTCACGGTTTTGCCGCAGCCACTCTCCCCAACCAAGCCAAAGACCTGACCTCTTTTCAAATTAAACTGAACAGGTTCCAGTAACGGGACGGCTCCCTCCGCTGTCTTGAGCTTAACCTCTAGATCACGCACTGCAAGTACAATCTCTGCCTCGTCCATCGTCACACTCCCCCTTGTTCAGTTAGTTTCACGATTACTTTTTGGAAATACCATAACGCTCGGATAATGCCTCTCCCAAAATGTTAAACGTCATTACAACCAGCAGAATAGCTGCACCCGGATAGATCATCAGCTCCGGATGACTGCGAATATACCCTGTGCCTTCATGAATCATGGCTCCCCACTCCGCATTCGGCGGTTGAATGCCAAGTCCCAGGAAGGACAGGGCCGAGATATCCATGATCGCCCAGCCCATCTCCAGTGTCCCCATAACAACGATAGGTCGCTGCACATTGGGAATGATATGTTTGCGGATGATCGTCCAGGTGGAAGATCCGCTGATTCGAGCGGCTGCAATAAAATTTCGTTCCTTCAAGCTAACAACCATATTCCGGCAAATCCGTGCATAATGTACCCACTGCACCATCATGAGCGCCAGCAGAATCTGCATTAGACCCGGGCCGAATATTCCTACGATGCCCAGCACCAATACCAACTGCGGAAATGCCAGTATACCTTCACATAAACGCATCAGCGCATTGTCGATCCAGCCGCCCAGATAACCGGAGACGGAACCAACGATCAGTCCGATAATCAAAGACGACAGGAAGATCATCGTGGCGAATCCAATCGAAATCCGCGCTCCATAGAGAAGTCTGGAGAGGTTATCCCTTCCCAGATGATCTGTGCCAAGCCAGTGCTCGGCAGATGGATCCTTCAGCTTCTGCAGCAGATTGACCTTCACAGGATCATGTTGTGCAATCCATGGAGCCAGCAGTGCCAGGATGAAGAATAGAATGATCATAGCAGAGCAAATCCAAATTATTTTTTTCCCTCGAATTATCGTTCGCCATTGGTTCATCAATGCTCTGCCCGTCCTTTCGCTGAAATCCGCGGGTCCATATACAGCTGCACCAGATCAACGATCAGATTACATACGATGAACAGACAAGCCGAGATAAAGACATAACATTGGATCACCGGAATATCCCGGTTAAAGATCGCTTCCACAAAGTAACGTCCAAAGCCCGGCCACGAGAAGACTTGTTCTACGATAATCGTTCCGGTTAACAGCCTGCCCATAGTCATACCCATTCCTGTAATAAACGGAGTGATGGCAATCTTGAGCACATGTTTCAGCATGATAACCCGTTCACGTATGCCGCGGGTTCTGGCGTACTGCACATACGATTCCTGCAGCTGCTCCAGTACACTGGTGCGCAGCATACGGGTGTATAACGCAATCATCACCATGGAAAGCGTAAGCGTAGGCAGCACCAGGTTCTCCCAGGAGCCGCGCCCTTCGACGGGAAGCCAGTCCAGTTTGACTGCAAAAAAGAAAATAAGCAGATAACCCAGCCAAAACTGCGGAATAGAAGCTCCAAAATAAGATATGGCCCGGCTGACCATATCAATCCAGCTGTTTTTGTATACCGCCGCCAAAATCCCCAAAGGAATGCTCACCAGTGCAGAGAATAGAATGCTCCACAAGGCCAGTTCTGCCGTGGCTGGGAATTTATCCATCACCTCATCGATCACCGGTTTGTTGGTGAGATACGAGGTGCCGAAATCCAGCTGAGCTATTCTCTTCAACGTATCAACATACTGAGTGAATAAAGGGCGATCCAGACCGAATTCATGCCGCTTCTCTGCCAATAATTCTGGTGTTGGATAGATATGTGCTGCTGTGAGATACGCTTCGGCCGGATCAACCGGTGAAATATGGATTAGCCCAAAAGTGACAAGTGTAGCGATAAAAACGATAGGAATGATCGCGATCATTCGTTTACCGATATAGCCGATCACCAAACTTTCCTCCCTTTTACCCTGCCACACAAGCCTTCCTGCCTGTATGTGTTATCTCTTTTCCGAATTTTCTTTATAATTACGGATTGCTCAACTGCATTCCCACAAACGGATTCTCATCGCGGTTCGCCGGGAAGACAAACTTAGCAATTTTCTTCTGATATACAGCTGTTTTCTTCACATAAGAGATCGGTACAATGGCCGATTGCTCCTGCAGTGTCGTCAGGATGGATGTATACAGTTCCTGACGTTTCTTCTCGTCTGTAGAAGACAGTGCTGCATGCACTTCTTGATCCAGCTCCTTTTTCATCGGCAGAGCGCTGAGTGTTTCGGAAATCCCGAACCCAGGACTTGCCACAACATTAATGAAGGAATGCGGGTCATACGGTGCTCCGTAATTGTACCAGAAGTACAGGTCGAAATCATTGGCTTTCAGGCGTTTGATCTGTACCGTCAATTCAAGTCCGGTAAGGTTTACTTTAACCCCCAGTTCGCTCCATTCGGCCTGAATGGTTTCGCCCATCGCTTTTTGAATCGGATCGGTCTTATCAAAAATCAATTCGAATTCCAGCTTTTGTCCGTCTTTCTCACGCACCGTTCCACCAGCCGGCATCTTCCAGCCTGCTTCGTCCAGCAGTGCTTTGGATTGCTCCACGTTATATTCAATCGGTTTCAGGTCCACATCGGTATACGGATAGTTTTTGGACAATGCGGTATCGGCCGGTTCTTCGAGACCCAACGTAACGCCTTCTACCATTGCTTTCTTGTTGAAACCCTGCTGCAGTGCCTTCCGCACTCTCACATCGGACAGCTTTGGATTCGAAGAGTTCAGCAGCAAGTCACGGGTACCTACCGGATCGGACAGTTCGCTTACATACTTATCGTTCTCACGCAGCTGTTGGAACGCATCCAGACTGATCATACCTTCACCGTAAATCAGATCCAGATCGCCTTTTTCAAAAGCAAGCACACGTGTCTCGGCATCGGGGATAATTTTGACGGTAATCTGATCGAATGCGGGTGCAGTCCCCCAGTAATTCGGGTTCCGTTTGAAGACGGCATATTCATCCTGTTTATAGTCAGCCAGCATCCATGGGCCCGTACCAACAGGTTCCTTGATGCCTTTGGATGTATCCCCATCATCCGGGAATCCAGCCGCACCAAGGAATCGGAACGGACGTACAACGGACAAGTCCTGAAGTACAGGATAATACGGCTCCGTAAGTGTCATGCGGAACGTATGATCATCTACGACCTCTGTCTTGTCCAACACGCCGATAATACCCAACCAGCTGTGTGTTTTTTTATTTTTCATAATGGAGTCAAAATTCTTTTTCACAATTTCCGCATCAAAAGGCGTGCCATCGGAAAATTTCACCCCTTGACGCAGTTTGAATGTATATACTTTGCCATCACCCGAGATCTTCCACGATTCGGCAAGTGCCGGCTCCAGTTTACCGTCCTTCTGGTAACTGATCAGCGGCTCATAGATCATGGATTGGGCAAACAATTGGGACGGATTATACGTATGCGGATTCATTGTACCGATATCACGCGGCCAAGACATCGTAATCGACTTCGACGAAGCCGCCTGATCTCCAGAAGCTGAAGAAGATTCTTTGCCGCTTCCTGTATTACTGCAGCCTACAATAACGATCAGCAGCAATAATACTGCAGCCCTTACGAAGGCGGAGGATTTGCGATGCAGAGAAAACATAGATATTGAACCCCTTTTCTATTTTCTTGATAATGATTCTCATATTCACTCATTAAGAATAGGCAGGAGCACGCCTTTTGTCAACAAAAATCGACATTGTATGCATCCCTATTAAATAATTAAAGAAAGCCATCTCTGCTCATCCAAAAAGCTTCACGGATATCATATCTCCAGCCCGAATATGACCTTATAAAAAACGAGAAGCTGTTCCGCTTCTTACTCGCAGAACAGCTTATTTCTAGATTCATATGTTCTTCTAAAAAATCAATAGTTCGTCTTCAGCCAGTTATCCTTGGGCCAGGACAGCTTGCCTGCACCCGCACCATCGGAACCTGCAAGGCGTGCATCCAGCGCAGACGGATCGTCCATGGTATACGTGTATGGAAGGGATGAGAAGCCATTCCATGAGAACGGTTTGATTACGGCCGGGACCAGAGCCAGCGGGCTGCCTGCTGTATCACTGCTGCCGCGGAACGAGCTTCCATCCAGAGAGTAGATCGTATCCACCATGCGGATTTTACCTGTGTACACCGCATTAGCCGGGTCCGTCTGATTGTTGCGTACAGGGTACTGCACATCCTTGATCACTGATTTTTCAACCAGCACAGCGCCGCTTTCGGTGGAGATGGCGCCATTGCTGGTAATACCGAATTTGTAATTTTTAGAAGCGATAGCTGCTGCCATAGCGGTCGAAATACGCGATTGGGCAGCACGGGCATTCGCGGCATCCATGATGATGTTATACGCATGTGCATTACCGCCGCGCAGACGAGGCATGCGATCCTGAATGTCCTTATACAGATTGTGATGCAGCGTGATGGATAGATTGGCATTAGCCGGCTCCAGACTGGTTGCACCGACAAGATGACCTTTTTTCTGTGGACCGGAGATGGCAATGATATCTTCTTTACTTAAACCAACCGCACTGCTGCGCAGGTAGTTGTACATTGGATAGGAAGCCTTGTTTGCTTCCATCTCATTAATCTGGCGGGTAACCCAGCTGTTCGCGCTGCCGTCATCCCCTTTGAAGGTAGACCAGGAAATGGTCACACCACTGGTTCCTTTTTTGGAATCGACGAGTCCGTCATAGGCTTTGTTAAACGTGCAGTGATCGATCCACACGCCGCTGCTGTCTTCCAGCGTAATGTAATCCCAATCGTTTTTGTCGTAGTCGCCCTTGGTGGATTCATCCCACTCCCACAGCTCATCGAATTCCAGGTTGCGAATCATAACGTTGGTGCTTCGTTTGATGGTAAGGGCAGCATGCTTGATCTTGGACCCGTTGGCGGAGAAAATGGTCAGGCCGTTGAAGCCGTCCACCGTAATTTTGCTGACGCCGGTCTGCTTCAATACAGGATGTGTAAGAGCGTCGTTATGCTTGGCAAAAGGCGACGTCTGCGCCGCGCTTGGAATCTCGTTCCATCCTAGTTCAAGGTCATTCATAATTTCGACAACTTTGACACCAGAGTTCTTTTTTAGCGCCAGCGCCAGATCAGCGGCATTGTACACTTTTTTGTACGTGGACGTGTTCGACTCACTGATGATCCCGCCGCCTGTATTGCTTGGGGAGAAACCAGTCAAATTATAATCTGCATTACCCGCTGCCTGCACACTCGCAGGTGCGGATAA
Source organism: Paenibacillus sp. FSL R7-0652 (assembly GCF_038595045.1). Lineage (NCBI taxonomy): Bacteria > Bacillati > Bacillota > Bacilli > Caryophanales > Paenibacillaceae > Paenibacillus > Paenibacillus sp. FSL R7-0652. Next base: position 6,327,386 of record NZ_CP152001.1, read on the forward strand.
TAAGGCGAACCCCAGCGTGAGAGCCAGAGCCGTGCTGCATAAGCTTCGTACTGTTTTTTTCATCGAATTGATTCCTCCCGAAAGGTTGATATTGAGCTGTCCTGCCTGTCCCTCTGCGGCATGCCATGTCGCAAGTGACATATTCACAATGTAAATGGTGGGATTGATTACAACAATAATCCTGAACTCACATCTAAAGGAGGAATGGCGGAACGGAGGAGATCTGTGCCCGAAGCAACCTGGTATCGTATGAAGTTAACTTCTGAATCAGGATTTGCGGAAGGAAAGGAGTGATTGTGAAGGGATTAACATATCCTCGGAAAATGGAAATAAAAAAGACAGGACTGCATCCAATGCAGACCTGCCCGATTTTACTTTTTAATAGAACGTGTCCAGAAGCCGCCATGGAACTGTTTGGGCTCCACCGTAATGACAAACGCTTTGGGATCAAGAGCCAGGATGGTTTGATAGAGCAGCTTCTGATTTTTGCGTTTGGCGAGGATCTCCATGACAAGTCGATCTCCATCTCGTCCGCTGCCAACCCATGAGGTTACACCATATCCTTTATCCCGCAGAGCATTTGCCAGACCTCCGTCCATCTGATTGCAAATCACCTTAACCGTCACATATCCTAGTGCAATCTTTTCCTCAATCCACGCACCGAGCAGTACTCCAAGTCCATACCCCACTGCATACACAATCAGCGCCTCTGGCTGCTTCAAATAGTTAAGCACAAGGTTCAAGCCCAGCACATAGATCACAATCTCACCCATGCTGATCAAGGCGGCGATATATTTCTGGCCTTTGAGCGTTAGGATCATGCGAAGCGTATACGCTGATACATATACAATCTGGATCAAAAAGATAAATAACAGTATTTTAAGCAATGACATCCCTCTTTCTTGGCCTTTTTCCGTCAATCAGCCTTTATTACATGCTGCATGGCGAAAATTTGAATCCAGCGCGGCGAAACCGTTTAACAGCACCCGCTCCATACAGCTCATCACGTTCCTCTATCTCCATCATTGGACGTTATGCCATCTTCCTAAACGGCTTGAACTAAATTTTCAGGCGTCTGTCTTGTCCATGTGTACCGGAACTGCCATTATAAAACCCTTTGTACCGATGTTCAACCCGGCAAGGTACCAGGGGCGTTAAAGCCAAAGCTTGAATATGCTGTATGAACCATTGGAATAGGCAGTGTCCATATCCATACGCAGCAATATACAGCTTTGGTTGATCGACTTGATGCAGGCTTTTAGGGAATGGAGACGCCTTTGGCGGATACAGGAAGGAATAACTTTGAAGGAGGAGTATGTCATGCAGATCTGGCGGGAAATGGCACGTGGAGGCATGGAAGAGCTGGTTTTTTGCCACGACCCCTCCAGCGGGCTTAAAGCAGTCATTGCAATTCATAATACCGCCTTGGGCCCGGCTCTAGGGGGATGCCGCTGCTGGACCTATGCATCCGAAGAAGAAGCCATCCATGATGCGGTAAAGCTGGCCAAAGGCATGACCTACAAAAATGCCATGGCAGGTCTCCCTTATGGCGGCGGCAAGGCTGTTGTCTGGAATGAGACTGACGCTTCAGACCAGACACTGGCAGGGGAGCCAGTTGGCGAAAAGCTGGCAGACTCCGGGAAAGGCGATACGCTCGGCGGAAGGATGATGGACCCTGCGAAGGGCGAAGTGCTGCGTGCCCTGCGCTTTCGAGCGCTGGGACGGTGTTTGGAGCGGCTAAAAGGCCGATTCGTGACAGGGCTCGATCTGGGCACTACGGCGTCAGACATGGACCAGATCCGGTTGGAGACGGCATATGTGACGGATACCACAGGGTCACTCGGCGCACAGGATGACTTCACTGCCGACATGACTGCCTATGGCGTATACACCGGCATTGTCACCTCCCTGCGCCATCAGGGCGGAGCCGATCTGCAGGGCTTACCCATTGCTGTCCAGGGACTGGGCAAGGTCGGGTATGCCCTGTGCCGTTACCTGCATGCAGCCGGGGCAAGGCTGATCGTGGCAGACGTTGTACCGGAACGTGTACAACGTGCCCTTGTGCAGTTCAGCGGCGCCATCTCGGCCGATCCGGCCCGTATTCACGCCGCCGACTGCACGGTGTTCGCCCCCTGTGCCCTAGGGGGCGTGTTAACCCCGGCGACCGTGGAGGAGCTTCACTGCTCCATTGTCGCCGGGGCGGCAAACAACCAGCTGCATGACCGCCAGCTGGTTGTTCGCCGCATGCAGGCGCGCGGCATCCTGTACGCGCCTGACTACGTGCTGAGCGCAGGCGGCATCATCAGCACCGCCTGCGAGCTGCAGGGCGCAGGGCCTGACCAGATCCGCCAGAAAGTGGCGGGGATTGCAGGCACGCTCAGCAAAGTATACACAGAAGCTGCGCAATCTGGGGTCTCCACTGCAGATGCAGCCGATGGTCTGGCCGAAGCCATCCTGAAATCCGGCCGGACCAAGTAAAATGCTAATGAACCCTAAGGAGTGTATCAGCTGTGGCAGCAGCAGCATTTCGTTAACTTTGCAGCCGGCTGGCTTCTGACCTGTTTTGGAAGTCACTTCCACCCTCAGGCACAATTCGTATGAAAGAATATACGGAGAATGTACATTGGATAATAAATATCGACATGTAAGTAACAACCAATATGCGTGTCGATGAAGTGAATAATAAATCAATCGTATTGATTATTAAAGCCGCACTACGGATACGGAGCCGCCTACATTATATCAATTATTTCCAAATAATACTTCTACACTTCATTACTTTGCGATACACTCTAACGATCTCAGGAGACGTTATTAGACCAATTTTCCTTGTTTATTCAAACTAACGATCTCCAGAGACGCTATTTTGCAAAAACCAGCTCTTTATCGAGCTAAAACACCCTCTTTTGCAGAAATAAGGTTACTGGAGATCGTTAGAATTCCTGAGGGCTTTTTATCGCTCAAATAAGCACATCTGAGATCGTTAGCGTCTCCAAGGAGCGTCACTCATCTTACTCCCTACTTACTTTACTTTACTTAATTATCCTACAGCACTTCACTATACTTCACAGTACTCTACAGCACAGAACTTCACTGCAGTTTACCGCACCTCAATTTACTGTCCTTTACGGCAATTTACTACACCGCCCTTTACTGCACCGCAATTCGCTCTGTCAACTTAACTCTACAGGACTTTACAGAACTTCACCGCAGTTTACCGCATTTCACTTTATTCTCCTTCAACGCACCGTTAAACACGCTGCTCCCTTTCACTTCACTCCACCCTACTTCTCTTTTACCTTTCGCCCAGTATCAACAATGATTATGCCATCTAAACCGATCCGACTTGCTCTTCGCTTCTTCAACTTGTTGACTCAAAGATAAGAAATCAAACCATTACTTGAATCTAACTTTGTACCAACGAGGACTTGTCCACCCCTGGTTTCTTCACTCGATACAGCAGTGTCCACAGCAGTGCATTCGCCAAGATCAAAATAACTCCGTAAATCCATACCCCTCCGGAGAAGGAGCGGAAAAGGACATGGACACCCCACAGTAAAGCAAACACCGGTATAGCAGCAAAGATATACCAACCATCACTTTGCTGCGCTATACTGAACGATTGGGAGAACGGCGGCCTTTGCAGCATAAACTTGCCTGATACCGGAATCAGTGCCGCAGCTGTGAGCAGTATAATGGAAACATCTGGCAAAACTCGAAGTCCGAATGTCCAGGTGAACACAATGCCATTCAACAGAAATACAGGTATGATTATATTGCTCAGGAATGCCTTCAAGGCTCCTCGATATAATACATTCTCATTAACCATCGGCGCTGCACGAAAAATCCATGATGCCTTGTACTGGCCGGAATATTTCAGCATGATGACGATGCTGATCAGAAGAACGAGCATAATGTACAAGGTATACACAAATGAACTTTGCCTGAATTCTGACCAGGTCGATGATTGTAAAGCTGTATACCAGAAAATATAAGGCATAACTAACGATAACCCTAACGATGGGTAAACTTTCAACTTGAACTCCCGTTCATTGCGCATCATGCTGGACGCCAGACGGAAGCAGGCTTGCTCTTCTTTAGAGCGACTGAACAGCTTGGCAGCCAGGCGATCCCACTTTCCCCGGCGGCGCTCTGAGGTCTGGCCGGAATGAGCCATTTTTTCTAAATACAGCTCAAAAGATGGCATAAGCTTCACGTAAATCATCAAACCGATCACCGGAACAACCACAGCAAGCGCTGTGAGTGTGTAGATCCATACTCCGCCGCCACCGGAGAAAAACCAATCATATGCGGCGGCATACCACAGCGGAGGTAACAGGAGCTGCCACCATGCCGGAGTGAACACCGCACTGAAATCAATCAAATCAAACGAGCGGATGACAAACTGATATCCAATCGCAATCCCAACCGAAAGCAGAATCTGCACCATATTAATCATGTCTTTCAGCTTCTCCCCGTCCAGAAACTTCATCATGAACAGATAGATGAGAGATGTGGTCACCATGATCAGGGTGCTGATCAGAATAATCTGTACCAGAAAGAGTAAAAAGAAACCAATCCCGTGCTTAACAAGCCCGGCAATCAGCGGCGCAGCCGTCACTGACCCTGTCAGCAGCACCAGATAGACCCCTGCGTGAATAGCTCGGGCCATCCCCACCGTTCGTGCATCGACGGGTTTGGTCAAAATAATGTTTCTATCCCGGATGTCGAGAAGCACGGATGAAAAATCCGAAATCATCGATGTCATAATCATAAACATAAGCACGCCAAACAGAATGCCCATCTGAAGCATGAATTGTCCTGTATTCCAGACCACAAAGGGGACCATGATTGCACCCATCAGGGCATACAGCCAGAGAGAGCGTACATACTGGTTACCTTCTTTGTTCTCCTTACTCTTTTGCCTTCCGGCCATAATCGTTGGCACTCTGCGCTGATCCATCTGGAACTTCACCCGCAAAATAAGGCGAAGCACATCATAATCAGCACCTGTCTTGGTGATCATCGGCCGAAAACGATCCAGAATTTTGAGCGTACGGAAATCGGAGGATTCCGCCATATTAGTTCACCTCCTGCACGATCGACACAAAGCGCTCAGCAATCGCCTTATGTTCATTAAAGCCTGTCAGTTGATTAAACACTTCCTCCAGCGACCCTTCCATGGATTGCTGCTGAAGCTGCTTGAACGTACCATCTGCCACGACACGACCCTCGGCAATCAATACAATCCGGCTGCTGATCTTCTCCACCACATCCATAATGTGTGATGAATAGAAGATGGTTGTACCTTTGGCTGATAACTGAGACAGAATCTCCTTCACCACCATCACACTGTTGGCATCCAGTCCGCTAAGCGGTTCATCCAGAAACAGCAGATCAGGGTCATGCAGCAGCGCCGAGATCAGCAGCACTTTCTGACGCATCCCTTTGGAGAAGGAGGCAATGCGCGAGTGATAGGATTTCTCCAGTCCGAAACAATCCATCAGCAGCTTTGCTTTATAATCCGCATCTTCATAGGACAAGCCGTACAATTCTCCCGTAAACGTCAAATATTCCGCCGGAGTTAATTGTTCGTACAGTTCTGCCACTTCCGGCACATAACCGATTCTGCGTTTATACTCCACATCGCCATCTGCGATATCCTGTCCAAAAATACGAACGGTTCCCACATATCCTTCTACCAATCCCAGCAAAATTTTGACCGTTGTACTCTTGCCCGCTCCATTCGGACCGATATATCCAATCATCTCCCCGCGTTTCACTTCAAGATCGATGCCATTCAATACATAACGTCCGTTATACCTCATACGCAAGCCTTCAATTGACAGCACATGTTCTACGCCTATTCCTGATAGCATTTGTTCTCCAGCCACTTCGTTATCCAGCTCCTTATCTATATCATTTTCTACAATTCTACTAGTTTACCACAGTTTGGATTCAATGACCTATGAACGCTCTAATCTATTCCTTCCACGGGCATGGGGCAGCAGGCGAACCTTGGACAGACCTTAAGCAGGCAGTGTCACGCAGTTTCTCCCAACTAATCGCTGGATATGCACAGCAAAAAAGACGCTTCATTCGAAGCGCCTTCCTACCATTCTATCATTACACCGCACATAAGCTTTTATCTTAGACATACTATATTCAGTGAGTTAACGATTAATCCTCGTCGTCAAAATCCTGATCAACCGACAGCACCTTGCCCGTGTTGGCATCAATATCAACATCAGCCTCGCCCTGTGTCGTTCTCAGCTCAATCTCATAGACATAACGGCCGTTGTCACGATCCAGTTCAACCTTGGTCACTTTTCCACCAGTCACTTGTTTCAGCGCAATGTTCGATGCTTGTACAGCTGTCAATTTCACTTGATTGGAAGCAGACGCACTCGAAGTTTCAGCTGTTCCATTATCACGATAATCATCGTCATCGTCATCATCGTCATTGATCACAGCCAAAATCTTGCCCGTGTACGCATCCAGCCGAACCGATGCATCCGGGCTGCCTTTTCTGTCGATTTCGACTTCGTAGAACGTCTGGCCATTTCTGCGCTCCAGATCCACATCGTCAACTTTGCCTTCCACTGCCTTTAGCGCTATAGATTTGGCTTGTGATGCTGTCAGCAGCTTACCTGAGTTGTTCTGACTTGAACTCGTAGATTGAGCCGCTGAGGCTGGAGCGGACTGTGTTATTTCAGATTGTACTTTCGGAGCCTGTTGTCCGTTCATACTGCCGCTGGCTGCGACGGCTGATCCACCAAGCAGCACCGCTGCGGACAGGCTGCCGATCCATAGTTTATGTTTATTCATCATCATTCATCTCCTCGCTGTTGTTCTCGTTCTCGTCTACAGTTATAGAATAACCTGAACGAATGAGAGATTAGCGAGAGAAAGATTAGAATTTGATGAGAAAATGAGGAGAGCCTGCTTACCCTTTACAGCGAATCACATAATTAAAGCCAAAGATCTTCACGAGTACCCTACGACCGATCATATTTCATCACTCATTTCAACATCAATTAATCATCGTCCTTATCCCAAGTCACCGAACGGATGGCACCGGAGATCGCATTCACCTGCACCGTAGCCTCCCGTCCGTCTTCCAGATCAATCTCGACCAGGTAATATGGATTGCCGCTGTTCGTGCCGCGCAGCTCCACATCATCGACTTCACCGGGAATTCTCGCAAGTGCCTTCTGTTTGGCCTGCTTTTCACTTAGAAACTGCGGTTCTTTATCCATTTCTCCGGTTTGTGATGCAGGAGGTGACTTGATCGCTTTGGAGGAAAGAATCTCGCCCGTATATGGATCAATCGTCAGTTCATGACGGCCGTTGTCTTGGTCTTCCACCACTGCGGTGTACACAGGGCTGCCCTGCTGTTCAACCAGCTCCAGCGATACAAGCTGCTCACCGGCTCTTTGCTTCAGCAGCTCAGACTTCATCTGCTCACGACTCCATAGTGTCTTCTCCTGTACCTGCGGACTCGATTCCAGCCGTTTAATCGATTGAACCGCTGCCGTAAACGCATCGACCTGCACATCGTAGAGACCTGTCTCCGAACGAAGCTGCATCATATACGTGCCGTCCTTCAGCGTGGAATGAATAATCTCCCCCGGATATTGATCAAGTACGGATTGTGCTGCTGCATCGGCAGAAAGCTGCTCACCTGCAGGTTCCCACGGTCTCCACCACACCACAGCCGCAAAAAGTACCACAGCCAATATCCCGACTCCCCCCCAAAGCATCTTACCTGATCCGTATCCCGCGTTACTTCTATCTGTATTTTTAGTCCTACGTCCAGACTCATGTTCATGCTCACTTCGTGTCATTTCAGGCCGTTGTTCCTGCTCTGCCATATGCACTTCCTCCTCATTCTCTCCCACACCTTCACCTGTGCCGCCAGATTTGTCCATAACAAGGAAATATTCAAAAAATCCGGGGATCACAGCACCCCCAATGTATACTGTCACTGAATTGTTCTATGAGAATATGCTTAGTTCAGATTAAATCACTATCCAGTATAGAGGGGAAGTATGAGAATTTCATGAGAGTGGGCTGAGTGAACGGGCTGAGCTTTCCAATCTGGATTGCGGCAAAATAATACAAGCCTCCGTACCAACACCCTCGGTACTGAAGAGTTTGATCTCTGCTTCGACAGCACCTGCCAGCTCTCTGGCAAGGGAAAGTCCAAGCCCGGACCCACGGGCGGTGATGCTTCGAGTTCTGGAGATATCCACCTGGTAGAAACGGTCAAATACCTTCTCAAGGTTCTCCTCCGACATACCAATCCCTGTATCGACAATACGGATTAGGCAGCTCTCCCCCTGTGTCTCCACTTGAACTTTAATGGCATCTTCACTATATTTCCGTGCGTTATCCAGCAAAATAAACACCATCTGCTTCAGCTTGCTCTCGTCACTTATCGCCCAGACTGGACCTTGAGCTTCACAATAAACTTTGCGATGGTACGCTTCACGGAAGGCACGGGTGGAATCCGCAGCAAGTTTGGCGATATCTACGCGTACCAGCTGCACATTCCACTGCTCCGGCTGCTTGGCCAGCAGCAGCAGCTGCTCGGTCATCTCACGCATCCGGGCCGATTCAGACAGAATCGCTTCCACAGCTTCATCGAACACTTCAGGCCGCTCCTTGCCCCGACGCTGGAGCAGACTGGCGTAGCTCTCAATAATGGTGAGCGGGGTTTTCAGCTCATGCGATGCATCCGAAACGAAACGTTCCTGCCGTTCAAAGTTTGATTCCAGAAGCTCCATCATGCGATTGAACGTCTGGCCCATCGTTGTTAATTCATCCTTGGATTTCTCCTCCACCGGAAGCCGCTTGAAATGCCCACTGGCTTGAATATCACTCATTGTACGTGTCATTTGCTGAATCGGTCTTGTCATGCGGTTGGCTAAAATCCGGCTGGAAATCACGGCAGGAATCAGCGCAATAATGGTGACGATCACTAATACGGTGCGAAGGGTCGTAAGCCCGCCCTCTGTTTCGGCCACACTCTGGGTAACCTGCAGGTTGACTACTTCACCATCCGGCCAGATTAATGGCATGGAAACCCACACGTATCCGACCTGATCCACCTGGATGTACTCTGCTTTTTTCTCATTCTCATATTGGTAAGAGAGCTTGCTGAGCTGCTCGGACGCAGCGGTTGTAGTTACCGGAGAACTGTTTCCATCCTCATGTACAATACGCAGCATGCCATTCACGGGCGCATAAGCCCGGAGCAGATCATCTGGCGGAATGGAGCCGGCTGACTGTCGTACCCCTGTGACGATAGATTCTGCCTCGGCTTCCACCCGTCTGATCTCATTATTAATGGATACTCGCTCAAATACGAGATATACAGACAGATTCACTGCGGTTAACAGCACGGCAAATAAAACCGACGAATATCCGTAGATTTTACTGCGCAGGCTCATGATTGCTCCTTCAGGACGTATCCTACGCCCCTTACGGTATGTATTAAGGGTGGTGTGAATCCGTTATCCACCTTCTTGCGCACATAACGGATATACACATCCACCACATTGGTATCGCCATAATAATCGTATCCCCACACGGATTGCACAATCTGATCCCGGCTGAGTACCTGACGCTGATTGCGCAGCAGATATACCAGCAGATCGAACTCACGCGGGGTAAGCTCAATCGCTTGTCCGTTTCGAAACACCTCACGTGTTCCCTCGTTCAGCTTCAAATCCGCGGCAGTTAACCATTCTTCCTGCCCTTCATACAGCTGATTCGCCGTTCCCTGTTCCGGCTCGTGTCCAGCTGCGTTAGACATCGCTCTTGCTGAAGCAGCTGCAGCAAGCCGCAGGGCTGCACGAACTCTTGCCAGCAGTTCTTCGATCTGAAACGGCTTGGTAATATAGTCATTGGCACCTAGATCTAACCCGGACACTTTGTCTTCCACCGAATCCTTGGCTGTCAGCATGAGGACTGGGACCACTGCATCTCTGGCTCGGATCCGCCTTAGAACCTCAATGCCGCTCAGGCCAGGAAGCATGATGTCCAACAGGACCAAGTCCCATTTCCCTTCCATGTACTTTTCCAGCCCTTCCGTCCCACTCCCTGCCTTGGTGACCTGATATCCCTCATACTGCAGCTCCAGTTCAAGCAGTCGTGCAATCTTGGGCTCATCCTCAATGACCAGCACAGCCTCATTCATGCTGACTCCCCCTCAATCCGTCATATCAATCTCCCGTTATTCTACAACATCTGTTCACAGTTTGCCCAAAGCATCCGGTACGGCGTCATTTCCAGCTACCAGATCAAAGGCCATTCGGTAGGTTTTCTCTTCCTGCAGAGAAGCTGCAATTACACGCGCCACATCCTCACGCGCAATGCTGCCCGGTTTCAGGTCCGCACCTACGCTCACCTTGCCAGTGCCCGGTTCATTTTTCAAACCTCCGGGACGAATAATGGTATAGTTCAGCTCACTGGCAAACAGCGCCCGATCTGCAAAATGCTTCGCCACATAATACGGCTTGATCTCCTCCGGCCATTTGCTGCGCTGATCGGCACCATAGGCGCTGACCAGAATATATCTGGAAATACCTTGTTTCTCTGCAGCCTCCATCGTTTTCACCGCACCGTCCAGGTCGATGAGCAGTGTTTTGTCCGCGCCTGTTGAACCGCCGGAACCTGCTGTAAAGATAATGGCATTCTGATCCTTCATCACTTCGGCAAGCTCATCAACTGTGCCCTCCAGATCACCCATGACCACCTGGGCACCAAGTTCCTTCAGTGCGTCTGCCTGCTCCGGCTTGCGAATCATGGCCGTGACCTGATGTTTACCTTCCTGGGCCAACTGCTCCACCAAGTGTTTACCAATCTGTCCGTTTGCTCCAATCACCAATACATTCACCGTTCATTCTCCTCTCAAATGCGCAAAGAGCACCGTCGCTCTCTGACTATAATATGACGCATCCCCATCTTATCTTTTAAACGAAAGCCGGCGCTTCTAAGCGCAGACTGCCGGTGCACCACTTCTATGCACCGTTCTTGTTTCTTTCCCTTTTCGTTTCCGTCTGGTTTCGATCCGTTTCTATCATTCCATTAATATCTGTATAACGATCCATGTTCATACCTATATGTGTTCCGTACCTTGATCTGAAGAATTTCATTTTATAGAAACACAAAAAAAGGGCACCTGATAGGCGCCCTTTAACGTTGGTGTTATAGATTAATAAGCCAGTGCGAACAAGCCATGGATGTGGGACAGGTAACGGATGTTACTTGCTTCTTTCATCATGGTTGCAGGCAGACCTTTCAGGCGAGTCTGGTTGCCACCGATCATGCCGACAGCGTCTTTACGACCCAGACTTCCCAGTGTACCGGAGAAGATTGGCGAGAAGGATTCCATTGCGCCACCTTTGAACATTACGCCCAGGTTGTGACCAATGGTTTCGCCCATTTGCCAAGCCAATTGTGCTGTTGGAGGGTACGGACGAGCGCCTTCGCTAGGGAAGACCACTGCGCTGTCACCAGCAACAAACACGTCTTTGTGAGATGTAGATTGCAGCACTTCCGTTACTTTTGCACGGCCGCGATCCACTTCAATTCCACTGTTTGCAACAACCGCATTACCTTGTACGCCGCCTGTCCATACGAGTGTGTTCGTAGGGATCGAGCTGCCGTCTTTCAGCAATACTTCGTTTTCTTTCATCTCGGTAATCGCTACGCCAACGATGAAGTTCACGCCGCGTTTTTCGAGACTGGATTTCGCGCGATCCACCAGCTCTGGCGGGAAACCAGCCAGAATGGAAGGACCTGCTTCTACTGTATAGAGGGAGATATCATTGAAATCGATACCTTTTTGTTGGCATACGCCTGGCAGAAGGTCAGCGAATTCACCAACCAGTTCGATACCTGTCAAACCGCCGCCGCCAATAACAAACGTAGCGTCTGCTTTGTTGCCGGATTGTTTGTATGCATCCAAACGTGCTTCAACATGTGCACGAATACGGTTTGCATCGCTAACCGATTTGAGCGTGAAGCTGTACTCCTGCAGTCCCGGAATTCCGAAGAATGCTGTTTCGCTGCCCAGAGCAACGACGAGTGCATCGTAAGAGTATGTGGAGCCGCTGGTCATGAGAACTTTCTTCTCGTCCGGTTTGATTGTATCCACCGTATCGATTTTCAGGTTCACATCTTTACCACGCAGCAATTTTTCAAGCGGGAGAGCAACAGCTTGCTCAGCAATGCTTCCTGCAGCAAGACGGTGCAGTTCCGTAATAATTTGGTGCGTAGGATAACGGTTCACGACTGTAATTGTCGCTTCTTCCGGAGTCAAGTACTGACGCGCAGTCAGCGCAGTCAACAGACCGCCGTAACCTCCACCCAAGATCAAAATTTGCTTCGACATATCCATCCTCCGTTCTTTCTAAGTCTTAACGTTTCGATTGTTGACGCTCGTTCAAGATGCTCAGGAAAGATTGAGCAAAACGAAGCGATTGCTGTACGTTTGGATCTTTAAGCATTTTGAGCATAGCGAACAGGCCAACCGAAGTTTGCTCCGTTTGCGCACGGTCATTTGCCTCGATGGCAGCAGAAGCTACACCTTTAGCTTTGTCTACAACAGGTTTAGCGAACTCACCCATTGCACTCATCGTGTCGCTGATCAGAACTTTGTCTGTAGCGATACCTTGTGCGAAGTCGTAAGCTTTCGTCATTGCAGTAACCATTTCAGCCAATTTAGGCAGGTTCTCCACCAAGACAGTTAAAGACTCCTGTACCTCAGGCTTCATCAGTTGATCCAGTACGTCCAGGGACTGGCGCTCGGCGCCTTCTGTTACCGGCACCTCTTGTTGAGTAGGCGATTGTGACATAAGAGAAAGTCCTCCTTTACTTTGGGATAGAAGTCCGCGACTTTCATGATGCCTGTCAAGCTGAGCCGAACCACAAATACATCAATACACTAAATGTACCAAATTTCACACATTAGGATAAGCGCAGCCAGAGACCACTCTCACGTATGCATGGTATGTTGGGTCTATTGCGCACAACACATGTTGACGCACAAAACGACAAGCAGGCCGAAACCGAACTCTATACCCTTATATTACACCTCTTACACATGAACATGAAAAAGAAATTTTTTACACTTGTGAAGATATTGTGAACATTGTAACAAAATCGATCTTTTTGTCAAGGTGTGCGGACTCGTCAGGAATGGCCTTTATTCTTTACCAAACCCCGTAAGCTACCATATGTGGTATTAAGACATGATCACAACAAACCATATGTACGAAAAGCACATATGAAAGTGCATGATGAACGTTTTTTCAGGAGTGGATTCCCAAAAATTTACCGTTCATGCAACGAATTTGGTCACTTTGGTTATTATGCAGCGATAGCCCCGCCCTTATTCTTGCAGTTCAAACATCTTTCCCACTCAAGTATGAACATCTTCGCACGAGAATGCAAAAACACACAGCAGACTTACATGCCATGTGCCTAATCTGTATCTTGCAGATTCCGCTCCATGTTCTCCAGCGCAGCCAGCATCTCTTCGAGAATGGTTACAGCAGAATACTCCATCTGCTCCACATCATGCAGCACAGAGATGGCCTTGTCTGCATGAACTTTATGATTCGGCTTCCCGCCATCGGGGAAGGGAAAATACTGCACTAACCTATATAATCTGTCTGCGATTAAACGATACTGCTCCTCTGCCAATTGGCTTAAAGCAATCAGGCGGTTCACATCCATTCTCATCCGTACATCCTGAACATCATTCAGACGTACTTTGGTCTGTTGATCAGCTGACTCTGTCCACAGCTGCGATAATTCCCTGAAGAACTCACGGGCATAATGCCTTGCATCGCGCAGCACAGCAATATTATAAGCATGTCCATTAGGCTCGACTTTCCCCTCCCTCAAAGCCTCCCGCCAAGCGGCATACGCACCCAAGCCGCAGATCGTACCTGGCATTGCATAAGGGTCATACCCCTTATAGTGTGCCAGAATAACCTGAAGCACGGCTTGAACATGAATCTCCTCCCGCATACGCTCCGGTTCCACCGTCAGCACAAAGATTTCCTCATTCACACCCCTCCCCAGATGGTCATATGGAACTGCAGCTGCCTGAATATAATCCACACCATGCAGTTTACGAATCTGATCATCATAGCCATAGATCAATCCGAACTCAGGAATGTTCAAATCCCACACGACCGCTGGAAGGCCCCTGGATACCGAGTAGCGAATCATTGAAAGTGCCCGAACCAGTCTGGGGTTCAGTATGCGCTTGTCCTTCGCAGCATCCTGCAGCCATGCGGGATCAACCAGATTAGCATTCAGTCCGGCTTCACTGGAAGCTGCCTCAACAGCAGAAGGAAGATAACCCATGTGCCGCAGTCCTCTGCCCAGCACTTCTTTAAAATTATAAGCCGTGGGTCCCGCAATATGGATATCGGCTGGATATATGGTGATCCGAAAGGCCAGCCCGCTGCAGCCCATAACCATGGGTAGAGATACCGACGGACCTATATAGCTTAACATCTCATGAATGGCTGCTGCTGCAGAGCTACATGTCTGAGGAGATCGGAATGTCTGCGGTTCCCTCAGCACCACACACTGGAGTAGGGAAGGGATGTTCTCTGTCAGCATTTCATTCACAGCTTGCTGAATATGATGCCTGGTTACCTTTTTGCGGGAACGGGACAGGATCTGATACACATTAGCTGTAGATAGATTGGTATGAATTGCAATTTCCTGGGGTGACATATGTTCAATCCAGTGATGATAACAAACAAGCCGTTCCTTCTCATGAAGTCCAGCCAGCAGTTGATAAATATACTGATTCAGGTCCTGGGCAGCGGCTGCGTAAAAAGGGTCGCGAAACTGTTCTTGTGCATGCAGCTGGGTGGGACCGATCCATTGGTTCAGATGCTGGTCCAAGGAATCCTGTTCACTCCAGAAAGCCCCGACGGATGAATGGTCCCTTTTGACTGCAAAAGACGAAAAATATTGTTCTTTCAAACGGATTCTTCGCTGTACTTGAGAATATGCCTGATTTTTCACAATTCGCTGCAGCCAGGCGAGCAGACGATCAGCATCCAGCAGTTGATCCATATGCATGAAGGCACGAATAAGACCTTCCTGTACCACATCATCTGCAAGGCCTTCATCCTGTATGATGCCTCGTACGAAGCGATGCAGCTGTGAACGATATCGACGCACCATTTCTTCAAATGCCTGACTGTCTCCCTGCTGGATGTGCTGCACAATGATACGATCCGGCATCCCGGAGTAATCACCAGAGATCCATGAGTGATGGTCAGACCTTTGAGCTGTAATGTCCTTATATTGTTTGCCAGTCGGTACTTCATGCATATCCCTGTCTCCTCTCTATACAGTCATAAACCGGATCTGTCCCTTCTGCTGATCCAATCAAGATTCATCGAGCTTCATTAAGCTCCATCCTCATCATCTCTGCCTCTATTCTCGTTTCTGTATCAGCCAGCTTCTTCATCCATTCACCAGCTTCCCCCCAGCTGCGGGATACGAGGCGGCTCTGACATGCTCCCATCTGCAGGGACTGGGTATGCTTCAGAGCAGATAATGCGGGGTTTATCTTTTCAAAAAAGAGACGGTAATCCTCCGCCCGCCGTGCACCTACCGGTAGTGTAAAATAGACATAATGTGCCCATTCATTATCGCTCAGATCGCCCAAGCGGATCTGCTCTGCCTTGCGAAGGATCGCTGAAGCTCCCGTCCTGCCTGTGTACACCTTATCCCTGTTCTGCTCGACTATACTTGTCTGGAACCAGACACAAGCCCGCCGATTTACCTCTGCTCTGTCCGGATGCTCTATACGCTCAGGACGCCACCAGCTGCGATACACCTCTGCACTCCAAGGAAACTCATATCTCCATGCCTCTTCAAGCTGCTCCAGTCCCAAGTACACATGAGGGAATCCCGCCGGATCATGCAGCAGCACCTCATTGCCTTCCAGGCGTAATAACAACACATAATGATCAGAACCTTCAAGTGCTCTGTAATTGGGATTGTAATTGAGCTTCCCCATGTTCAGCGGTCCAACCATGACCGGACCTTCGCTTAAAGACACCCTAAGCTCATCCAATGGCATGTCGCAGCCGCGTTCATACGCCTTTTCCTTCACCGTGAAACCTAGAATATTCAATGCTTTGGTTACAGCATAGTCTGGGCTCTGGCTGCAGTTATCAAAGTAAAGGATCTCATTCGGTGCCAGAAATGCCCCCAACGAAAATCCACCCAGCACTTCCACCAATCCCGGTTCAATACGCTCTCCAATAGACGATAATAACATTGCAGCAGAGTTGGCATAACAGTACGCAGCATTCCCGATATAGTTACTCATAATCATAACATCTCCTCTTGATCTGGTGCGGCATCCTTGAAAAATGCCTCTACTTAGATGACTTCACAAAGAGATGAAATCTGACAAAACTGCAGAACAAATTTTAAATGTCTTCTGAACGTGAACGTTTAAATATTCTTCAGCCCGGTTAATAAGGACTACACCAGACAACGAAGGAGATGTTCGATATGAGTAATTCAACTGGCGATAAAATTAAAGCAGGCATTAACAAAGCCAAAGGCGAAGTGAAGGATCAAGTCGGTAACGCAACGAACAATAAGTCCCTTCAGGCTGAGGGTAAAATGGATAAGGCCAAAGGGGCCGTTCAAGATAAAGTGGCCGATGTGAAAAAACATCACGAATAATGCAGTCGGGTTTGCATACTCAGCTGGTCTGTGCGTATCCTGCATGAAGACGGCTGGAGCATGGTAAACCAGCCTGACTGTCCATGTTTAGATTCGGTTCTGAGCATTTGATATAGGTGACGGAGGCACAAAAAAGCCAAGGAAGGTGTTGAAACAACCACCCTTCCCTGGCTTTTTTCGTTTGATTTACATCGCAGGTACCGAGTAACGCGCCATATCAATAATAAAGCTGCGGCTTTCACGCGTTGTGTGATATTCCCTGCTGAACAGCCTGACCCAGTCGGCATGCTCCTGATACCACCGGAACGTTTTCTCCAGTCCCTGCTCCAGTGTAGTCTTTGGATACCAGCCAAACGCTGCACGCAGCTTGCCTGAATGAACAACGAGGCTTGAACCTCTGGATTGCGTGGGCTCCTGTTCCCGTATCACTTTTGCAGCAGCAGATTGATCCAGCGGCTCCAGCAGCATGCCAATCTCCTGCATCGTTGTTCCGATTCCGGTAGAAATGTTATAGGTCTGTCCGTCTTGACTGCGGATCATAATCTGCTCTATTGCGCGCACAGCATCATCAATATACAGAAAGTCCCGAACAGCTGACCCTTGAATATCGAGCGGCAGTCCATCCAGCATCCGTCCAAAGTTGCGCGGAATAATACGGTCAGGCAGCTGCCATGGCCCATACAGGTTGGTTAAACGAAATATGTTCACTGGAAGCTGATAACATTGAGCATAAGAATGTGCCAACATCTCGCAGGCTGCTTTCGAAGCTGAATATGGGGAGACAGGCGCATAAGGATCAGACTCGCTGTAAACCCTGCCCCATTCACCGCCATACACCTCAACGGATGAAGCTAGTAAAAGAGGAATGTTACGGTCTGCAGCATACTGCAGGACCGCTTGTGTGCTGAGTGTATTATTGCGGAACACCTCTGCGGGATGATGATATGAATAGTCGACGTGAGGCATAGCAGCAAGATGAATGATGTAATCCGTGTTGTGGGGCAGATGGAGGCTGTCCTCAGCAAGGTTGCACTGGATATAAGGCATGTCATGCAGTGGTGAGAGGTGAACAAGTCTCTGACAATAGTCGTCCTGATCCAGCAGGGTGATCTGATGCCCCTTTTGTGCCAAATACTGCGAAAGATGAAATCCAACGAATCCAGAAGCTCCGGTTACCACAATGTTCACACACTTTCCCCCTATACATTTATACATCGGGCACTGTGAAGAGAGTCTATGACATCAGTATAAACTTAAAATGATACATTTTGTATCATTTTACAATATTTTTTTGTTTGCTCCTGTAATGACAGGTTAATGAATGGAAAGAGGTGAATCAAGATGAGTGATCCAAAACCCAATTACAACGAGATTCAACGTATGCATTTTCAAGATGATGGGGTTATTCCAAACCATCCAGTTCTGCCTGTGCTTTTATACAAAGGGGTTTGGCGTATCGAGCCTGCCCATGCTGCATCCCGCTTGAATCGCAACGGCTGGGGCAACAGCTGGATCAACGGTGTATTTGATTATCATCATTATCACAGCAATGCCCATGAGGCTCTTGCCGTAGTGAGTGGATTTGTGAAGTTGATTATTGGCGGTGAGCAAGGAAAGAAAGTTTATCTGGAGAGCGGAGATGTCGTTGTACTGCCTGCCGGAACCGGCCATAAACGTCTGGAGGCCAGTTCCGATTTTCGAATCGCCGGCGCCTATCCCGGAGGGATGAGTTACAACACACGTACAGGGGAAGAAGGGGAGCGCCCAAACGTGCTGCGAGAGATTCAAGAGGTTCCACTGCCGGAGACAGACCCGGTGTATGGAAAAGATGGACCGTTAACGAAGCTGTGGCAAAATTATAGTGTCTAAACATCGCAGTATATAACAGGGTTACAAATGCTTGTCGAGAACTAGACTGTGCCTGTCATTCGGACACGATAGAAACGCATGGCACGAGGGCTGCCTTCCATGTCGAGCTTGCCCTGAAGTATAAGCTGACGCACCCGATATTCAATAAAGGAATCACCGACAGCCTGAGGCAGGCTGCCCAGCACTTCTCCCACAACACGAGCTGTATTGATGAATTCACCTGTTGTCCGTTCGGCAGTAAGTTTTGCTACCTGTTCCATAATGAATTCATCAAGACTGTCCTCAGGCACGCTGCAAACCGCATCGTCTTTCCACATTCTCAGTGTTCCGGGCTGTGCGGCCAGTTCCAACCACTCCTGCTCCAGAAGGTTCCGCTGCTCTGATGATAACGGATCGGCATTCCCTCTGTGCTCCCACATCATGGACAGCTGATCGGACGTCAGCTCACCCAAGTGGAGGACATGCCGTTCAGAACCTTCAAACAGAACGGAGTACAGCGCTGTGGTATCGATTAGTTTAATCGGATTTTGACGATGACGCAGCAGATGAAGAGCATAGAGCAGGCCGGTTCGTTCATGACCATTGTTTGCATACCAGATCATGACCTTGATCTCTTCACCAATTGAACTCATAAATGATTCTAAATGCCGCAGCTGCTCCAGACCCTGCAGGAGATAACTTCCATGCTCTGTCAGGTGAAGCCGTTCCAGCAGCCATAAGTGCCTTCGCTGCAGCGCGCATGCGTCTGTCAAATCTCCCAATGGACCGATGCCATAATAATCATTCAGTGAAAAAAAACGGCGACTTTCCCGACCCGGGAATTTTCCCAAGGCTACTTTGATACTTCCCAGAGGCGATTCACCAATAGCAATATGAATTTCCTGTGCATGCTGCAGATCGGGCAGTGGGCGTCCCGCCTTTTGCAGCTTTCGCTCTTCATGCAGGCGGCTGAACAACTGCTGCTGTCTCTCTGCAAACTGCGTGTAATGCGCTTCTCCGCTCTTGTCATGCAGCGCCATATCTGTTCGCAGATAAAGCTCGCGCAGCAGCGATCTCAGCTCTTCCTCATTCATCTGATGCAGTTCGTTATCAAAATCAAAGACACTTTTAATCATCCAGAGACCTCCCTTGATTAGATTGACATGCTCACGGACAGCAGCCGTTAAAAATTTAAATTCAATTTCAAATGGACATGCAGCATGCCACTGCTCTACCCATGGTATTTGCCTGACTCAAGTTATGAAGATATGGAATTCCCTGATGCCTGGTGCAGCGGCTTCTGTTCATTCTGATCCGGGTTGAGCCGGGTAAAGTGACGCTCCAATTTTCGGCTAGCCCATAGAGAAGCTGCAATGAACACAATTACGCCAATCCAGCGTACCGGATGCTCCAGAAACTGCGCTGCGTTCGAACCGATATACGTTACAGAAAAAATCATGATACCTTTACCTATTCCAACCGCGAGCAGAAAGGATAACAGACGCATTCGGGCGATCCCCGCAGCCACATTAATGATGACGAATGGACCTACCGGAAAAATACTGAGCAGGAATACATAACTGAATGCATTACGGCGAATCCAAACCATGCTGCGCTGCACACGCGGTTTACGCGCCCACCTTTCCACAAAAGCAGATTTCCCGATCTCCCGTACAATCAGAAATGTCACAGTACAACCAAGCACCATACCGATCCAGGAGTACAAAAAACCTGCCCACAGCCCATACACTGCCCCGTTAACACCCACGATTAATAACGTTGGCAGTGGCGGTACAAAAGACTTCATAAACGTTAGTAAAATTCCCGGCAGTGGACCCAGAGAACGGAATTTCTCCAGCCAAAACCGAATATTTTCTTCCGTGATATATGACATAATATCAAGTGCTGCTGGTGTCATCCACATCCATCCAATCTATTTGATCTGTTCGATCTCCGCCCTCCAAGTATAACGTACATTGGAAGGCAGTATCGTTGTCAATTTGAAGAAATATTCGGATGGACAGCCAAACCAAAAAGCACACCCGATTATTCGTCTAGGTGTGCTTCTCATATAACAACCTCTGTATCCCTATCCAATCCAATACAGCAGGCTGGTTTGCTTAATTTTTCATTCCAATCCCGTTTCCTGCATCGCAAGCTCAAGCAGTTCCGCCTGATGGGCCGCATTCCACTCGGGAATGCCCGAATGCATAAATTCTTCCGCATCCATCGCTGCTTTGGACTGGTTGCATAGATTGCAGGCACAGACACAGTTGAGCGGAGTGGTATGACCGCCTTTTGCCCGTGGAAGAAGATGATCAATCGTATCTCCATAGGAGCCACAGAAATAGCAGGTATAGTTGTCCCGGTCCAGAATAAACCGCTTGAAATCCTTGTTGCTGAATAATCGGCGAATAGTGTACCGATTGACCACAACAGCTGCTTTCTCCTTCACCAGCGTAACCGCAAGCTCCATATCCACTTCCTGATGCCAGCGTCTTCCCTTGTCGGTTTTGCCGCGCATGCGTACCATGCCCTGCCGATTGGTCCGGAGCGAAGCCGGATCTTCCGGGTCAATGGCCGGCGGCGTGTGATGACGCCGCGGCCTGCCATCCATTCCAGCCCCGTGACTGCGGCTGGAATGGGATGGCTCGCGTCCTGCAGCGGCTGGCTGTGCCTTCGCCGCTGCAGGTGCACTGCCCGTGCTGGCATCGCCACGGGCAGTGCCTAGCTCCGGCGCAGGGGCCTCGGCAGCTCCGCTGCGGGCCTGCCCTGCGCCGGGCGCGAGTGCGGCCGCACGCTTGCGGCGCCGCTTGCGCTTGGGCCGGGCTGCGGCCGCTGGATCCGCAGCCGCAGGCAAAGGCGCTGCTGCCTGGTCTTGCGGCGAAGCAGGCAGCAGTGCCCCAACCGCCGATGCCTGCTCGGCGGCTGGAACGGCAGCGGCAGCTTGTCTGCGTGCCCGCTGCGCGCTGCCTTGTGCATTCGCAGCGGCAGCGCCCTGCGAATGGGCTTCGCCGGGCGGATACTCTCCGCCCGGCCTCCAATCATCCACCGCATCCTGCCCGGTGGATGACTCGCGCTCAGACTCCACTTCCCCGGAGGTATGAGCGCTTATCATCTCCGACGGCTTTCTTTTCCGCCGTCTTCGTCTTTTCTTTCGCTGACTGCCCGAGGAGGAAGCTGACGAAATGGCCGCATCCTTCAATATCTGATCCGCAGCCGGACCACTATGATCGGAAGGTGCTGATTCTATTGTTACATCTGAGTGCACACGGCTTTCCGGATTATTTTCCCGAGCATTCTCTCCGCGCTGCTTCACTGAGCCATGCGTATTCCGTTCACGTTCATTCGTCACCCGAGGCTGAGCCTTGCCCTGTCTAAGGTTCTTATCCGTCTCATCATGGGCCTGGGGAAGCATCGAAGCATCAGGTACCACTGCTGCCCGCCCATGATGTTCGTCCCGTGTACCAAGCTGACGACAACGACGGCATGCGCCGCGTCTGGCTCCGGGACCCGCACGCTTCCCTGTTCTGCGCCGAAAATCAGACGCAGGGCGCTGCTCTCCGCAATACATACATGTCTTGGTTTGTCTTGTTTCGTGAGCTGCCCTTACTTGGCGAGAAGGGGCTGGTCCTGTCTCCATGCTGTCACCTCGGTTCCGAATGAATCCGGTTTCTTTCTATTGTATCACATCTGCTCGTGAACACCCTCATTGCCATACGCGTTGTAATCTTCCGACTTATACTCAGGGGTTTGTTCACTGCATTCGTGAAGAATGTGCTCTACATATTCCAATATATCCTGCATCGGTTTCCCGCATTGTTCACATCTAGTCATATTTGATCACCTTGATCCTGTCTTCGAAGTTTGCTGTATATTATCATTCCGCCTTATGATTACCCTTCCATTCAGAAAAAGAAACATTCGTTCCCACGACATAATAACGGAATAACCATCAGCACCATGCAGCGGAAGTACCAAAAAAAACCGTTTCCAGTCACCCTAAGGCTGTATCTGGAAACGGCTAACTAGATCAATTCAAATCTTGAAACCTGCTGAAGTGCATCTCTTATTTCACCTTTTCGCATCCTGATACGCCACTTTTCCTGACGTGCCCGACACGTCTGCAGTAAATTTTCTGGCTGGGAACCGAAAATTCGGCAAACCTGCCTCCTTCAGCGTTTTCAGACACACCAAGATCATATGCAGCCTGTTGTCTATCAGGCATCCATCTGCCCGGACTGCTGCTGCGGGACAAGACGCAGTTTGGGTTTGGGCAGATTACCGAACAGGACCCATGCATAAGGAACAAACCTCGCCGCAAGTCCTACCACAATCCATGAAGCAATCAGTGCGATGCCAAACCCGCCCGCGTACCAGAGGTGAATCAACCAGGACACACCGGTTTGCGGAGGATGTTCACGGTAAAAAAGCAGGAAGAACGGATGAATCAGATAAACGCCAAAAGACAATGCGCCAAGCCGATTAAGCGGTTTGACCACGATTGAAGGACCATGATGATAAAGCCAAATTGATATTTGAATAATAACTAACGCACAGGCATACGTGTGTACATTCCAGAAGAGCTCGTACCACAATGTGTTATACGTCGCAATCTTCAACCGCAGCAAGTAATAGATACTGACATGGGCCAGCCCCGCCGTGATCCACACAACCCACAGCAAAATCCATGAGGCCAAGCGCCATTTCGATGCATTCTCCCGGCTGAGTACAAACCATTGTTTGATTTTCGGGAAATATACTCCCATGAAAGCTCCTAACATAAAGTAGGAAAAATAGGAAAATGCCCAGCTCCCCTTATTGGGTACTTGGAATCCATATTTATTACTTACGATAAAAGCCCATTGAATAAGAAGCCCGATCGGTATAGACCACTTTACCACAGCAGGATATTTCTTAAGCAGCCACAGCACAAGTGGAAAGATCAGATAAAACTGCATGTTGATAAACACAAAATACAGATGCGTGTGAGCTTTACCTGTAAATAACTTCTCTATAAAAGTGATGAGCGACTCATTAAATGGCCGTCCTTGATAGTACATATTATGCAGTACGACAAAATACAAGATAGAGAACAGGAAATAGGGCAGCAAAATATAGACAAATCGCTTCTTGTAGAAATTACTGACCAGTTTCTTGTCCAGCGGACGGGTATAGTAGTTATAAAACAGCACAAAGCTGCTCAAAAAAATAAAGGTCGGCGTACCGTATTTCATAAAAATATTAATAAAGTTGTACAGCCAGTAATACCTGGAATCCGTCATTTCCAGCGTAGCACTGGAGGTAGAATGCACAAAAAGCACACCGATAATGGCTATCGCCCGTACGAGGTTCAGTTCCGGGATTCGTTCTCTTTTCAGTGTTTGAGTCATGTTTAGAGGTTCTCCTTCATGTTTTCGTCGATATGTTAAATATGACTTAGTCCATTAAACTCTCTATCTATTAAAAGCCATATTGCTTAACATGTGTAGTCTAATCTCTTAATATTTTTTAATTTTTCAGTCCAATTCACATTATTTACATACTTTAACACACCAAAAAGACCGCAGCATCGCGGTCTGTAAGCTTTTTATAATGGACCAGATTATTTCAAGTTAATTGGTACCAAAATTGTGAATTCAGGCTCCGGATCGTACGGGTCCTGTTCCATCGGATAAACTTCATAATGTGTGAGTGACCCTTTTGAAAGGTGATATCCCTGTTCTTCAATCCATGTATATATCCGATTATAGGACGATTCAACCAAATGCCCCTTTACGTGACTGCATTTTGCATAAGTATGCGATGGGACTTCGAATTTAATCATCCCTTCCGGGATAGACTGTAGTGTCTTGTGGTCAACCTCAACAGCCGCATAATGAACAAATCCGGTGTCTGTCATATGATATGACAGCCCTAATAACTCTTCTGGATGGAGCACATTCCTTATCTCATGCAAACGATGCTTAAATTCAGTCTGCACCCTGCGGATTTCTCCAGCACCTGCATCGGCAAAGGACCCTTCCCACTTCAAACCTATCATCACCGCATTATCCTTGTGAACCAATTCTGTCTGGTGAATACGCTTCATATAACTCTTCCTTCCCTCTTTAATGTAGTCGAGCAAGTCGTGTTGTTCCTGTCATGATTCTATTTTATACTAAAATAGTGACAAATTCTGTCAGTATAATTATTTTAAATCAAGGGAGGGTATTATGACCAAAACGGCACGTTTAATTGAGCTGATGATGCGAGTTTATGAAAAACCAACCTTTACCGTGGATGAGATGGCCGCGGAGTTTGACTTATCATATCGGACAATGCTTCGTTATCTGCATGAACTAAGCGGTTTGGGTGTTCCCTTATATGCAGAACCTGGACGCAGGGGAGGATACTTCCTACTGCAGCCGAAACGCCTGGATAGCCGGACAGCAGCCCAACGGGCAGTTCGCAGCGATCCATTTCAGCAGACTGTTCGACCTCAGACTTATGTAGTTGGGTTGGAGTTTCAGGCACCCTTCACGGCAGTGTTTATGGCACAGGTCATGATCCCCAGGTTATGGACGGAACTGGAACGGAGGCAGCACGAAATCCCCCGCCAGAAACAGGCAGGGGTAAGGACAGGTGTGGTTCTGAGCCGCCAGCGCTTATATCATTATATCGCGGGGGTGGAGGTATCCTATTATGACGTGCTGCCCGAAGGCATGACAGGTATAACGTTGGCTGCCCGGGAATATGCCCGATATACCCATCACGGAGATGCTGACCGGGTACAGATGGATGAATCGATTCTATGGATGATTAAGAAGCTAAAGCTTCGCGGATTGATACCCGATCTTTCCGCTTATGCGCTGGAAGTTCAAGCAAAGAATACTTCCAGTAGAGACATGTATATTCCGCTTCTTAACGAAAGGAGTTCTTCTAACGACTTGCCAGAATCTGTTTGTACACATCAATAGCTGCCTGCCTGGACGCCTTCAGGTCAACGATTGCATCCTGCCTTGGCTGATGAATCTCTTTGCTGTGCAGATCCTTCAACTCCGGCAGCCATTTACGGATATAGTCTCCCTGAGCATCATATTTTTCGGACTGGGTAACCGGGTTGTTCACGCGGAAATACGGCGCAGCATTTTCACCCAGCGAGGCACACCACAACCAGTTACCACGATTCTGAACGTTGTCATAATCTTTCAGCTTCCGTCTGAAATAGGCTTCACCCATTGTGAATGGGCACTGCAGGTTTTTGGTCAGGAACATGGCTGTCAGAATGCGGAGCCGATTCGGCATATGTCCGGTCTCGTTCAGTTCTGTCATCGCTGCATCAATAATCGGGATGCCCGTCTCTGCTCTGCACCAACGCTCGAAGTAAGTATCTTGAAGAAGCGAAAGGTCGTATACTTTTTCATACTCAAAATAATGCTTCTCATACACTGCCCTGTACAAGTAAAAGTCGCGAAAGCAGAGCTGTCTGATCCACTCTCCAGCTTCTGAGACACGCTGCGCAGCATCATACATCTTGCGAATGGATACTGCTCCGACAGCCACATAAGAGCTGAGATGACTTGGTTCATAAGCCTCAAATTCATCCCGGTGATCTCCATAATCCGCTGCTCGTTCGGACAGAAACTGATCCAGCAGCACATGTGGGTCCTGATCCACGGCCTCATCAGCGTTCTTAAGCAGTGCATCAGGAACCTTTATAGACTCAGGCCAATCCAGCATCTGTTCGCTTACGTTCAAGTCTGTAACCGCTACCGCCGATGGCGGATTGGGATGTTCATTCATAAACTCCACCCAGCGCCGGTGAAAGGCAGCAAATACTTTATAGGGTTCTGACTTGCCTGTGAAACGGGCAAAGGCCTGCAGGTCCATCAGCAGATGATCAGTAAGCTGCGTAAATAAAATCCCATAGGATTCGCACACCTCACGAATCTGCCGGTCCCGCTCCTGCGCATAAGGGGTCACATCCCGATGAACCACGATCTCGCTGATCTCGTCCTGAAGGCAGCTCAGTATCCATTCGACCACTTCCGCAGGTTTGCCATAAGCCGTATGAAGCTGCCTCTTTGCCTCCTTATATTTTCGGCCCAGTGCCGAAGCGTGACGAAGGAAATTCACACCGCTGTGTTCTTTCTCCCGGTCCTTCCGCAGCAGGAATGGATCGTAGATCAACACATGCAGGCTCTTCTCATCCCGTTCCCGCAAATAATCAAATGCTTGCAGATCATCTGTACGCAGATCTTTACGATGTATGAATAACTTCACGCGCTGCCCCTTCCTGCCTGAATATCTATTGTTTCGTCAGACTTTGATATAGCTTGCTCGTTTCAGGCTCGGGCTGATGTCCCAGGTCCTCCTTCAGCACCAGTGTAAATGAATGATAGAGCCGCAATATACCCTGCTGATCATCCATGGAAGCATATACTTCCATCATTAAACGGCAGATTTCCTCCGAATACGGTTCACGCTCCTGTAATTCAGTCAGCAGCTCAATCGCCTGTTCGCCCCGCTCGTGAGCCATTTCCCATCTGGCAATATCCATGACAAGTCCGATATACTTGCGCCGGAGCTCCCTGCCCTTGGATCTTGCCCAATCGTAATCATGCTCTTCCAGATAATCACCGCGATAGAGCAGGGCAATCTGCCTCAGATCATTCACATTATCCGAAGTAATGGTTTCATAGGACATGGCCTGTTCGAACTGCTCAATATCGCTTACCAAATTGCCGGTCAACAGACGATAGCGGTTCATATTGTATTCCAGCTTGGCTGTCATGCTCCATTCCTTCAATAACTTGCGAATCTGGTACACCGATGTATGCAGCAGTGTCAGACCTTTATCCTGAGATACATCTGCCCAGAGCTTATCAAGCAGAATCTCCTTGCTTACCCACTCTTCCCTGTGGTGAAACAGAAAAGCAAATAGTTCCTGTGATTTGGTTGTGCGCCATTTATGTTTCTCCGCGCTCTGCTCCAGACTTCTGAAGATATCGAGATGTTTGAATGTGAGCAGTCCGGGCGCCTGGAATTCCAATTCCTCAGCTTCCGGTTCCTGCACTTCGGCCGCAGCAGCAGCCTGAGCATGATAGGTCATCGCGCCTGCGATTCGATCAATCGTTTTGCTCAGTCTGGCCGAACTGACCGGTTTTAACACGTAATCCAGAGCATGAAGTTCAAATGCCTCTACCGCATGATCGGCATACGCTGTGACAAATATGATTCGAATGGTCGGGTCCAACTGCTGTATATATTCAGCTGCTTCAAGGCCATTAACCTCTGGCATGCCAATGTCCAGAAACACAACATCTACACGATCATTTGCCAGATAGTGAAGTCCTTCGCGCGCTGTTGAAAAACACTGCACAGGGGTAATTCTTCCGTCCGACTGCAGCAGACGCTGCAGATGCAGCTGCGCTGGCTTCTCGTCATCAATTACAATGGCTCTCACCGTTTCTCAACCTCCTGCCATGAGAGATTCAATATGGACACACACTATATCGGCATCCGCTTATTCGTATGTTAACCACAATTACCCAGATAACACTGCATTCTAAATTTATCATGCAAAATGATGAACCTGATTCAGCGGAATCCGAAATTGGATTTGTGTACCGCTTCCCACATGACTTTGAATGTCCAGTCCCTGTCCATAGAGCGACACAAGACGGCGATTGATATTCTGCAATCCAACCCCTCCTGGACCTTCGGTCCGGCCTGATTTTACCTGAGCCATACGTTCAGGAGGAATACCAACACCATCATCCTGCACCCGAACAATGACATCTTCGGCTTCCTGATATATATGAAGCCGCACCGTACCGCCGGCTGCTCTCTCCATAACTCCATGACGGATGGCATTCTCTACAAGCGGCTGAATGGTAAGAGGCGGCAGAAATAACCGAATATCCGGCTGTACTTCAATCTTGACGACGAGCCGGTCTTCAAATCTGGCTTGTTCCAGATGAACATAGGACTCTACCAATTCAAGCTCTTTGTACAGAGGCACCAGCTGATCTCTGTTGTGAAAGTCAAAGCTCCCTCGCAGGTAATGGCTCAATTCAATTAGCAGATCCGTTGCCTTGTCGGGGTCCACAGCACATGTGGAAATAATTACATTCAGTGCATTATAGAGAAAATGAGGTTTGATCTGTGCTTGAAGAAAGGCCATTTCGGTCCGAATCGTATCCTGCACAGAAGTGCGCAGCTCAATCAAGGTTCGAACTCTTGCCCGCAATTCACCTGCATCTACCGGTTTACTCAGAAAGTCATTCGCTCCCGCTTCAAAACCATGCCGGATATCTTCGGGTAATCCACGAGCAGTCAGCATAAGAATCGGAAGCTCGGACAACGAACGATGCTCCCGCAGTTTGCGGCAGAGCTCCAGCCCGGACATTTTGGGCATCATCCAGTCTGTAATAACCAGACCGATGGACGGATTCTGTTCGTACAGCTCCACAGCTTTGAAACCGCTATCTGCTGCAAGTACGCGGTATCGTTCCGTGGACAGCAGGCTCAAGAGTACATGTCGGTTCACAGGGTCATCATCCACAATCAGAATGGTATGCTCCCCTTCCTGGTTCTCGTCCTGTTCTTGTAATGAACTCAATGGGTCCAGGTCATTTGCGATATCCTCACTTGCCTTCTTCACCTGCGCCGTTACGTAACGTGCCGGAACGGGATTCGTCTGTTCCTGCAGCAGCGGGAGCTTCACGATCGGCAGGGTGAAATAAAACGTTGATCCCACACCCGGCTCTGATTCAACCCCAATCTCTCCATCCCCCAGCTCCACAAGTTTTTTCGTAATGCTGAGTCCCAGTCCGGTTCCTTCGTAAGACCTTTCCATCGTTCCATTCGCCTGCTCGTAGGATTGAAAAATATCTTCAAGTCTTTCTGGTGCGATACCCACACCAGTATCGGCAACAGATACCCTGACCGTATCTCCTTCAACAGAAGCAGACAGCCGAATTTCACCATGTTCTGTATATTTGTAAGCATTACCCAGCAGGTTATAAAGAATCTGCCGAAGTCGATCTTCATCGGCTTCCACCAGCGGCAGTGGATCAGGCCACTGCTGTACCAATACGACGGGTTTATCCTCATACGTAAACCCAGATACCTCAACTACAGTTCGCGCGACCGACTCCAGATCAACAGGGACCCGCTTCAATTCAATCTCCCTATTTTTCAATTTGGAGAAGTCCAGAATGTCATTGACCAGCAGCGATAACCGTTTTCCCGTTGACGTGATCATGGACAGATTTTTGGCTTGTTTTGGATTCACTGCACCTGCAGCTCCCTCCAGCATAGATTCGGCAATGTTAATGATGCCATGCAGCGGTGTCCTCAGCTCATGCGATGTATTCGCCATAAATTCATCCTTCAGGCTGTCGATCACCAGCAAGCGCTCTGACAGAGCTTCCACATCACGGAACGACAGCGCAAAGCGAATAGCTGTGACAACCATCTGGATTAATACAAATAACAGCAGCTCAAGCAGTGCGAGAAAGGCAGTGTCAACCGCCACAAATGCTCCGATGGTATGCAGGATGACCACCATCATTATGCTCATCAGGCCAACCAGTGCAAAATGGCTGTCTTCTGTACGTTTACGCGACCAATGAATCATGGTGCGTATCGCATAGATCATCACAGTAAAAGAGATGATCAGCATTGGAAGTTCAAGGGTTGAGAACAACGCTGGTGGAAGAATGACGCCTATAAGGGTCTGTATGACAAGCAGCACCAGACCCAGTCGAACAAACCATCCGTGGACAGCACCCGGCACTAACGCAGCCAAGTACCGAAGCAGGAAGTAATAGGCGAAGGCTCCGCTTAGAAGCTGCAGACGAAGCAGCTCATTATGTGTCAGCAGCGGCACAAATGTGGCGAGCAGCTTCTCTCCATGCGTGACGGCATATAATGCACCCGAGAGACTGAACAACCCCAGAAATTGAAGTTCCTTCTCACTGCGCCTCAGCCTGAACAGCATCAGGAAAAAAATGGCCGGCAGAATAAATCCGAATAGTGTCATCAGGTCTTTGAACCAGTCCAGCTGCTGGCTTCGAAAGATACTACGCTCATCCCCAAATAGAACGGGCGCTACAATACCTCCGGAAGAATAGCTGTAATTGGATACCTGAATGACAATGTCAGCTGTATCTCCCTCAAGGGATGTGAACCCTGTGAAGGGCAGATTCATCTGAGTGTCGGAGTCCTTGGATACGCCAGGCACGCCCGTACCCCCAATAAGCGTTCCGTTAATAAAAATGCGATGAGACATTCGTATATTCTGCGTCCGGATGCCAAAGCGGTTTTTCATCTGCTGGGGAGTGAGCCTCACCTGCAGATGATAGGTACCATATCCATGAGCCTGTCCAAGCGATGTGTTCCATCTGGACGGAACCTGAATATTTAAGGGAGTGGACAACGGCCTTCGCCCCGACATATCCGGTGTAAAATCTCCCGGACCCAGCAGCTTATGAGGATAGAATTCCCAAACGCCATTCAGCGGCGCTGCTCCCTCTTGGCTGAAATCCCATTGACGCAGATCTATACGTCCATCTTTAACTTGTGGATTGTTTCGCTCGCTGATCCACGTCTGAGCAATCCATCCCAGCGGGAGCAGCACAACGCATATAAAGCTTAACGTCAGCATGATCCAGTGTTTTCTCATCTATGTATTCCTTCCATCCTCAAACAGCGAGAGACGTCAATTTTTGTCGATTTATTCCTATGATTCCATGTTACACGTTTCCGCTGCTCACGGAAATAGTTCATGACCCGTTTGGATTCCTTTTTTTTCGTCAAAATGGGAGACGATGCAGTCATTACTATGGATCTGCTGCAGCAGAAAAAGCCCCGGAGCTGTCTCCGCCAGATAAAACTGGGGAGAAACCCGGGGTCAGTTGATTGTGCAGGAATCTATTTCCTGCGGTCTTTTTCAAAAGATCGTCTCTATTTAACGACTTGGGCAAGCTTCTGTACAAGACCAGACCAGCCTTGGGCCATACGTTCGCGAATTAATGCGTGCGCCTGTCCGAATTCAGTCAGTTTGTCGGCATCCCAGCCGCTGTGAACTAAGGTAAAATGGGTGCCCTCAGCTTGTTCAGCAAGCTTGAATGTTAATGTCCAGTCTTTACCCCAGCGAAAAGCCAGCTTCTCCTGCGGCCGCAGTTCGATCACTTGGCAGGGAGATTGTCCAAATGGTCCTGCCTCCAGTATAAATTCATGGCCTTCGACCGGCTCCAGATTACTGGGCATAAACCATGATTCCAGGCCTTCCGCTGTCGAGACTTTATTCCATACCTTTTCCACAGACGCCAATAGTACAAGCTCTTCCTGAATATCCGGCAATGCCGTTGATGATGATTCCATGTTACCGCCTCCTTGACACTATTTTTAAATTCAACCTATAATGGGTTCATCTTACATATAAGGTGTGTGATTCCTATGATAGTCTGCTCTGATAAATCCATTTCCAAACACCGCTGCCGGAAGGGATAGCACCGCTCAGCTTTACCTTCCACATTCCCGTTTCAAACATCTGACTATGTGGAGGAACAATATACGATGTCATTCAGTTACTACGGTCCCTTATGCACCAAGGTATACGATATAACCAAGCCTGTCGGGCATTCCTTGGGAGGCGATATTGAATTTTACGGCAATCTGCTGCAGCAGTGCAGTGGACGCATACTTGAAGCAATGTCAGGTTCAGGACGAATGCTCATTCCACTGCTCGAAGCAGGCCTGCAGGTGGACGGAATTGATTATTCCAAAGCGATGATTCAATCCTGCCTTGCCCGATGCGCCGAACGCGCACTGCCTACGCCTGAGCTGTTCGAGGCCGATCTTGAGACCTTACGTCTTCCCTATCATTATGAAGCCATAATTATTCCAGGCGGCTCGCTGATGCTTATTCAGGACCGCTGCGCTTCAATTAAGGCGCTTCAGAATTTATACGATCACCTGGAACCCGGGGGCAGGCTGATCTTTGATCTGTTTTTGCCAGACATTACCCAGCCCGCTGCAGTTGAAACTTCAACTGTCCGCTTACCCGATGGCGACACGATAACCATTGAAGTGAAAACGACCGAAATCAATCTGCTGCACCAATACAAAACCAGTCTGATTCGCTACGAACAGTGGCATCAGGGCAGTCTTGTCGGCACAGAGCTGCAGGAGCTCACACTGCGTTGGTACGGTGTGGAGGAGCTTCGTCTGATTTTGGAGAAGATCGGGTTCGCCAACATTGAGATCTATGCAGATTTCAAGCCTGGACAAGCTCCTACAAAGGCCAGCCAGAAGTTCGTATTCGAAGCAGCACGAAAAGTATAATTAAGCGAGTCTTATGCTTGCTATTGGCCAGCCGTACAGACTGAGATGCAGACTTGTATTTGAATCGCATCTCCTATACTGGTTCATCTAATTATATGCCTCAATTGACTTCAGATCTTTAAGTCAATCAATTGACATAAACGAAAGGGATCATTTATGAAATGATCCCTTCAACAAAAGTATCTGCTGCATTCCGATGCCCACTACTCCTTGAGGTCAAGCTCCCTTTACGTTTCAAAACACTTCATAATTTACAATTCACTCCACTCTGGCTTAGTATCCGCGGGAA
Source organism: Paenibacillus sp. FSL R7-0652 (assembly GCF_038595045.1). Classification (NCBI taxonomy): domain Bacteria; kingdom Bacillati; phylum Bacillota; class Bacilli; order Caryophanales; family Paenibacillaceae; genus Paenibacillus; species Paenibacillus sp. FSL R7-0652. Next base: position 6,360,609 of record NZ_CP152001.1, read on the forward strand.
TACTGCGCAGCAATCGCTGCATGCTCCTTGCTCACACCCAGCTCAAGTGCTGCATGGTTAGCCCAGTATGGGTCCCGAAGCATGCCCCGACCTATTGCAACCAAATCGGCATCCCCATTGCCGATGACAGCCTGTGCCAGCGCCGCACCCTCCAGCATGCCTACAGCAATCACGGGTACGTTCAGTTCTTCGCGGAAACGACGGGCAAATGGAACCTGATACCCCGGATAGTTCCCCGGCTTATGCTGACCCGATGGTGCTTCACCGCCGGAGCTGATATGGAACATGTCCACGCCAGCCTCCTTATAGGCACGTCCAAGCCGAAGGGTATGATCGATATCATATCCGCCATCCGCATATTCCACAGCAGAGATTCGCATGATCAGCGGCATATCTGCAGGCATTTCTTTTTTCACCGCACGAATGACGTCTGCACCGAAACGAGACAGATCCTGACCATACACATCCTCGCGATGATTCATCAAGGGGGAATGGAATTGGTGGATCAAATATCCGTGTGCACCGTGAAGCTCGATCGCATCCACACCCGCCTGAACTGCACGACGCACGCCATCTGCAAACTTCTGTACCATGGCTTCCGCTTCTTCGGTGGTTAACGCACGCGGCTCCTTATAGGTTTCTCCGGGGAACGTTACCACGGATGGAGCAACCGGCTGCGGTGCATCTTCAGCTTTACGACCTGCATGTGCGATCTGGATGGCCACTTTGGAGCCGTATGCATGCATTCCGTCTACCAGCTTGGTGAAGGCCGGGATATGCTCATCGGACCAGATACCCAAATCATTGTCTGTAATCCGTCCATCCGGATCAACGTCTGTCATCTCAATAATAATGAGTCCTGTTCCGCCAACTGCACGGCTGACATAGTGAACCTGATGCCAATCATTCGGGATACCATCCTTGGCCGTAACTGAATATTGGCACATCGGTGCCATCACGACACGATTTTGCAGCTGCAGACTTTTGAATTCGTAAGGTGAAAATAATTGCTCTGTCATCGTTTCATACAACTCCTATTCTTGTTCTATATCAGCAGCATGGTCATCATGTTCGGTCACATGTAACTAAGGCTGTATCAAATTACTGTTAAGCTAACCATCTATCTATTCATCCATTTTCATCCAGATCCGAGAACATCTTGCCGTTTTTGCCGTAGTTATCTTTCTCCAGATCCTCTATGAAAATAAAAACCCTGCTCGCTTCCACACCCAGTGTCTCACAGGCAGCTTCGGTCATTCGCTCGATCAACTGACGTTTCTGCTCTTTTGTTTTGCCTTCCAGCATTTTCACCGTAATAAATGGCATGATCTGAACACATCCTTTCTTCATAGCTATTATGAACCTGAGGCTCTGAAATTCAAAGTACGCACTTTTTAGTGCCCTTCCATCGGCATCCTTCCTGACCGAAGTATATACCCACCAAATGCATCCCGTTCTCGAAATCAGTTCAAAACGTGATATGATGTTATTACAGATCCGGCGGAAGAAATATCCAGCAGATACGCTTCAGACTCAGGCAGCTTTATGATCCCGGGCGAAGTGCACACATTCATTCTGAAGGATCAGCATTCTGATCGAGATTGGAACGGACAGCAAAGCTGGACATGTACTGCCTGATACACCGCTTGTAACGTATATATTACCCACAAAGGAGCGATTACACTTGAAAGATATATTAATTCAAAGACTGAGTACTTACGTACAGATGGATACCCAATCCGATGAAAATAGTGCCACCTGCCCTTCCACTCCAGGACAACTGGAACTAGGCAAACTACTCGTAGAGGAGTGCACCTCCATTGGATTGCAGGAAGTGACGATGGATGAGAACGGTTATGTGATGGCGACGCTTCCTTCTAATACGGACAAGGATGTACCTGTCATTGGTTTTCTAGCTCACCTCGACACGGCCACCGACTTTACGGGTAAGAATGTGAAACCACAGGTGGTGGAGAACTACAACGGTGAAGATATCGTATTGAACCGGGAACTGGATGTTATTATGTCTACCAAAGACTTTCCGGAACTTCATGGGTACAATGGCCACACTCTGATTACCACGGACGGCACAACGCTGCTGGGTGCAGACAATAAAGCAGGCATTGCCGAGATTATGACCGCGATGGCTTATTTGATCGAACATCCAGAGGTGAAACATGGTAAGATTCGGGTTGCTTTTACTCCAGATGAAGAGATTGGCCGTGGGCCGCACAAATTCGATGTCGCCGCGTTTGGCGCTAAATATGCCTATACTGTAGATGGCGGACCGCTTGGTGAACTGGAGTATGAGAGTTTCAATGCAGCAGCAGCCAAAATTACAGTGCGGGGAACAAACGTGCATCCTGGTACGGCAAAAGGCAAGATGGTGAATTCGCTTAAAATCGCGATGGAGCTGAACGGACATTTACCTGTAGAGGAAGCGCCTGAATCTACAGATGGGTATGAAGGCTTCTACCACCTGCTTGCGATGGAGGGTGATGTGGAGTTGACGAAGATGCATTATATCATTCGTGATTTTGACCGGGAAAAGTTCGAAGCCCGCAAAACCAACCTCTTAAACATTGCGGACAAACTGAAGGCCAAGTATGGTGAGAAAAGTGTTTCCGTCGAGATGAACGACCAATATTACAACATGCGTGAGAAAATCGAGCCCGTCCGTCAAATCGTTGATATTGCCCATGAAGCCATGACACGACTGGATATTACCCCGGTGATTCGTCCGATTCGGGGAGGAACAGACGGGTCCCAGCTCTCTTACATGGGCATGCCGACACCAAACATCTTCACTGGCGGCGAGAATTATCATGGGAAATTTGAATATGTATCGGTAGATAATATGGTAAAAGCCACAAAGGTTATTGTAGAGATTGCACAGTTGTTCGAGCAGCAGGGAAACATCTGATTGATTGGGGTCTGTGCTTAAGCTTAAGTTAGCTAAAATAATGTACACATACACTTCAATGGCAAAGATTTGGATGAAAAGGCACCCTTCACGTTTTTGAAGGGTGCCTTTTGTTTAATCACAGCAGCACTTACTCGTATATACTGCCTCCCGCAATCTCTCGCAGCTCGTCTATGTTCTGAATGATGATCTTCCGTCTGACCTTGCGAATAATATCGCGTCTGCACAAATCCTGAATGATTCGATTGAGATGCCTGTAGCTGGCGCCCAGCAGATCGGCCAGCTCTGTCAGTTCAGAGGTATGAATCTCTTCCGAGGCCGCTGCATCCAACCCCGTAATGGATAATAAATAACTGGCGAACCTGCTTTCAACAGGGTACAGCATATTCAGACTGGACAGATTCGAGAACATGTACAGCTTGTGGGTCACCTGACCAAGCATAAAATAGAGAAATTTCGCATTCTCGGCATAGCCATTCTGAATCACACGGAAGCTGATAGCCAGCAGCAAGCTTTGATTCACAGACTGCACCGTATGGTTAGCTTCTTTGCCGTTGACCAGCTCCAGGTCACCGACAAGAGCGAGCGGTGTGCTGAATCGAAGGAGCAGCGGCTTGCCGTTTGGCAGCGTTGTGATAATTTTGAGCTTGCCCTGCACGAGAAAATACAAGCGCTCAGGGCGCTCCCCTTTTTCACATATCACCTCACCTTTGTCTGCCTCCAGCAGACGCAGTTCGGCAAGCATTGTCTCGTCCAGCACCTGATCCAATCCATGCTCCCTGGCAAACTGGCGCATAAGCTCAAAGTCCAACACTTCCTTCATTCGGGCACACCTCCAAAGTAAACTCAATTATGTACAAAATGGACACGTGTCCCATAATTCAAGCCGATTCATATTAACTTATAGACATAAAAAAAGTTACAATTAGAACTTATATCCATGAAACCGTTCTAGATGGGAAAAATATTGAAATGATTTTGAAAATAGTTCAATTTAATTGCAGGCAAACATTCAGGATACCTGACTTCTGTCCGATGAACAATAGAGGTTCTGCAAACTTTCCAAATTACTTACATTAAAATATTGAGAGGATGATTTTGTTCCATGAGTTCCATAAACGTTGTTGACGCACTGTTAAAAGTCATGCCTTATATTAGCTTGATCCTGCGGGAACCAGCCAGCCTGTCCGTTTATGATCACGAAAAGGTACTGGACGTTCTAGCAACTGATAAGTTCGACCTTGGATTTGAAAAAGGGATGAGGCTTCTTGACGCCTATCAAAACTTTGCTGTGCTGAAGAATGGAAGAGAAGCTACACTTTCTACGCTGCCCAAAGAAGTGTACGGCATTGAGCTGGACACGCTGAACATTCCTATTTTTGATGATCACCAAAACGTTGTAGCCGTATTCTGTGTATCTTATGACCAGTCCAATCAGAACCACCTGGAAGAAATTATAGAAGAGAACCAGAACATCAATGCCAACCTGGTCGATATGGTACAGCATGTAGCGGCTCATGCCGAGGAACTGCAGGCCACCAGTGAGCAGATTCTGCAGAACACACGGCTAGCCGTTCAGAACTCATCCCAAATCAACAAGGTTGCAGGGTTTATTCGTGAAATCTCGGAACAAACCAACCTGCTTGGCTTGAATGCCGCAATCGAGGCAGCCCGTGTAGGTGAAGCCGGTGCCGGATTTGGCGTTGTTGCTTCCGAAGTACGTAAACTTTCCGTTGACGCCAAGCAGGCAACGACCGATATTGATGCCAGCCTGAAAGATGTGCAGCAGGTGATCCAGCAGATGGAGGTTGAAGTGTCTCAGATTGCGGCTTCTTCACAGGAGCAGGCATCACTGGTTGCTTCCTTCACCGAAGTTATTGAGAAACTCAATGACACTGGCGCACGTATGAAATCTCTGTCCGAGCAGCTGATCAGCTACTCCGTACAAAGGTAATATCAGAAGGGGGTGCTGATACACGGTTCAGCACCTGCCGAACCGATCCTGATAACCCCCGCAGATAAGTGCAGAATGCAATAAACAGGACTCGGAATGCCATATCTGGTAGTCCAAGCCCTGTTTTTGTTTTGCACTTTTGTATTAAAAACGACAACAACATCTTTAGTTTTTCGGAAGCCCTCGAACTGACAAGTTGAACCCTGACTTATCCAGTCGCATCCATTTTCTCAGCACCAATTACCGCTTTTTCAGACTCCCAGCATTCGATCTCGCCCGGAATGTGAATGCGGTCACGGGTGAAGACAGGATCACGTCCTTCTGCCTTCTGCCGCTTGTAGTCTTTCAGCGCTTCAAAGGTGACTTTGGAGAGCATCAGAATGGCAATCAGGTTAACAACTACCATAAGTCCCATGAACAGATCCGCCAAATCCCAAACCAGCTGCACCTTCGCTACCGCACCAAATACCACCATGCTGATCACGGCAATCCGATAAATCCAAAGCCATACCTTATTCGACTTGATAAATTCAATATTGGTTTCCCCGTAGTAATAATTGCCGATCAACGTGCTGAAGGCAAACAGGAATACCATCACCGCCAGAAAACCCGAAGCCCATGAGCCGATGTGTACACTGAGCGCAGCCTGAGTCAGCTCGATTCCGCCCAGGTCGGAGCCTTGATACACCCCGGATAACAAAATAATCATTGCTGTACTTGTACAGATAACCAGCGTATCTGTCAGGACGCCAAATGCCTGAATAAGGCCTTGTTTGACCGGATGAGACGTATCTGCTGTCGCTGCAGCATTCGGCGCACTGCCCATCCCGGCTTCATTCGAGAACAACCCCCGCTTCACTCCGTTCATCAACGCGGCACCCAGTGTTCCGCCAGCCATCTGTTCGAAACCGAAGGCATTTTTCACAATTAACGCAATCATTGCCGGAAGTTCCGTAATGTTCGCCAGCACGATAAACGCAGCCACACCAATATACAGAACGGCAAGCACAACCACGATATACTCTGAAGCTTTCGCGATCCGTTTAACTCCGCCCATAATGATACCTGCAAAAACGACAGCCATAATAATACCTACCGTTAAACGATCCGTTCCAAACGAATTTTGGAATGCCACTGTAATGGTGTTTGACTGTACAGCGTTAAAGACCAAGCCGAACGAAAGGGTAATCAGAACAGCAAACAGGACGCCCATCCACCGTTTTCCAAGCCCTCGCTCCATATAATACGCCGGTCCCCCGCGGAAACCACCATTGTCTTGAACTTTGTAGATTTGAGCTAGTGTGCTCTCGACAAAACTGGATGCTGACCCGATAATAGCGATAATCCACATCCAGAACACAGCACCAGGTCCCCCCAAGGCTATAGCCAGTGCAATCCCTGTAATATTCCCTGTACCAACGCGTGCGGCCATACTGATACAGAATGCCTGAAACGGGGATATTTTGCCCGGCTCCTTGCTCTTTGGCTCTTTCAGTACTTTGACCATGTCACCAATCATACGGAACTGCATGAATCTTGTTTTGGTTGTGAAATAAACACCGCAAACGACCAGCAAAATAATTAACAGTTTGGACCAGAGAAAATCATTGAAAAAGACGACAACATCTTGTATTGTTTGCTCCATCGATACGCCCCTTATTATGATGTATTATAAAAAAGACCAAATGCATTCGTTCGTTATCCTGACTAACTTCCCATGTCTGATCGGGTGCTGTGCCGTGAATATAATCGATCATTTGCAACATTTCGCACAACAACAGGCTCAGATTGATGCATGTGACTTATACTACAATTACACCTACCGAAAACGACAAATACCTACATGATTACAGCACATTTTTTTCAAAAACGCGCCACTCTCATCCAGCCATTGTCATTTAACCTTACATGTAAGCTTCTATGCAGAAGGGTAAGCGGGCAGTATGATAAGGAAGGGTACCTCAAAAGCTTGATATAGACATTATGAAAATAAAACAGGATTGGCATGACGGAGCAAGCCGTCGTTACCATATAACATTCCATCTTGGGTTTACCATCAATAACTAGAAAGGATATGACGGATATGCGATATTTTATCGTGGATGATGATCCAGGCATGCGTTCCATGCTGATGGACATTATTGAAGATGAAGGGCTGGGGGAAATTGCCGGGGAAGCGGAGGATGGAGCACATATTTATGCTGAACTGCTGGAGCTGCATAAGGTGGACGTACTGCTGATTGATCTGCTGATGCCGCACCAGGATGGGATTCAGACGGTTCGTGCGCTGGAAGGAAAATTCAAAGGCAAGATTGTGATGATCTCCCAGATTGAGTCCAAAAATATGATTGGGGAAGCCTACTCTCTCGGTATTGAGTATTACATTACGAAACCGATCAATCGGCTTGAGATTCTATCCGTGCTGCGGCTGGTTGAGGAAAGGCTGCGCATGCAGCAGTCTATTGCTGATATCCAGCGTACACTGCAGGGACTGTCCATTTTGCAAACCGGTGAACGCAAGCAGACACAGGCTCCGGACAAAAGCATTGCTACAGCCGGCCATTTCCTGCTGTCCGAGATGGGCATGATCGGTGAGGCCGGCAGTCGGGACCTGCTCGACATGCTCGAATATTTGGAGCAGGTGGAGACAGAAGAGCATAAGCTATCGACGTACACCTTCCCATCGCTCAAAGACATCTTTCAAAATGTAGCCCAGCGTAAACTCGGGCACGACGCCTCGGCTGCGGATGTAACCAAGGAGGTAAAAGCATCCGAACAGCGGGTGCGAAGGGCTATTTTTCAGACATTAAGTCATGTGGTTTCTCTCGGATTGACCGATTATACCCATCCTAAGTTCGAAAATTACGCCTCCAAATTTTTTGACTTTACCGAGATTCGCAAAAAGATGCTGGAACTGCAGAACAATGTGGAGCCTTCTTTGTCCCAGACTCGCATCAATACAAAGAAATTCGTACAGGTGCTGTATCTGGAAGCCAAACGAATGCTTCATTGAACAAAAACAGGCATGAATGATCGGCCGTCAAGGTCCCCACGTGATGATGCAGGGTAAACCCTTTCGGCGATCTTCATGCCCTTTCTTGTTTTGTACGATTAGCTGCAAGCCAAAGTCATATAGGTTCATCTGATGATGCCTTGCTGTATATAGTTCCACTCCCGATTAATTCGCTTCACGTTCGCGTCTGACTTCGGGATATTCGATTATACTCATTAATTAATTCGTCCAGCGCCATCGACTGCCGAATGACTTCAGGATGCCCAAGCCTTCCCTTATTATGCTCTACTAATTTATGAAGGTTATGCCTGGCTTTTTCTATTTTAGTCTTCAATTCCAAACTCATAACCATGGCCCCTGATACCTCCTTAATTTGTGTTCCATTGTAGTGTTTCCTGTCAATCTATAGTTGGATTAACATATGGCATAGGAGACATGGATGTTTTGTATGCTTCTCCATATTTTGAAAGGGCTACTTCCATTCTAATAGAGATTGGGTGAAAATACCAGATGTAACGCCGCATTGTCACTTTAAGACGAATCCGTACGAAACCTCGCTCTCACTCCATATCGCTATAAAAAGGTTTGTGTCGTAATTGTGTATTTTATAAAAGTACACCCAAAAGCACCCCTCCAATCTCGAACACCTGACTGGTGTCCTTCTGAGAATGGGGAGGTGCTCTCTGTTTCCTCTTATTTTATGCTTGATGAGCATGACCCACATATCATGCTGACCGAATTTACACATTAGATGTTACAGATGGGATAATCGGTGTTATTTCATGACTTTCACCTGCATCTTCTCACTCACAGTCGTTCCACTTGCATTGATCCATTCCACAACATATTCATACTCTCCGATGGCACGATCCTTGATCTCCACCGTGACTGTCTGCGCATGCGGAGTGGATGCTGTTAGCGGCTGGCTGTCAATCTCTGTACCATTTTCGTACAAGCGATACGATGCTGCATTGGTGCCCCACCACATATTTATTGTGATCGTGTAGGTGCCGTCCCCATCCCAATTGTCATTGGACAGTTCAGGCTTCGCCGGTGCAGCATCACGCACGGTTACCGTCAGCGGCTGACATTCCGTCTTACCTTTGGCATTCGTCAGCTCACATGTATACACGTACGTCCCATTGGCCCGCCCTTGAATGGAAGTGGATGCCGTCTGAGCAGAGGGAGTAGATGCAGATAGCTTCTGCCTATCCAGCAGCTCTCCGTTCTCATACAGTTTATACTCTGTACCATTATTACCCCACCACATGTTCATCGTAATCGTATAATTCCCATCGCTAAGACCGTTCCCATGGCCGTTGTCGTCTGACAGCACGGGTGTTCCGGGTGCACCGGATACCTGATCACCAGCCGTTACAGTCACATCAACGGAGGCCTCACTAACCAGTCCTGCGCCGTTCACAGCACGAGCTGTGAATGTATGTTTGCCCGCCAGTCCGGTCAGTGCAATCTCGTCACCCTGCTGCACCGCCTCACCATCCCAGGTCAGCTCCAGACTCGTGATCCCTGATTCAGGGTCTTCGGCCTTCACCTTTACTTGAAGTACATCATTCTCACTCATCTTTTCGGCAGGCATGTCCGTGATGACTGGAGGAGTCGTATCCTCCGGCTCTTGTGGACCGCCAACGTAATGAATATTTGGTGCCTTCGGCTGTTCCATGTCTGCACCGAGATAAAAGCTGGTATGCGGCGGCTGGTTGTAGGCCACATTCTGCCAGGCCACACCAAGACGATAGACAGGATCATGCATCAACGTGCGAAGCCGCACATCGGTCTCATCAGTCGTGGTATAGATCCGCAGCTCAGAGCTGTCTTGACTGCGCCAAATGACTTCCTCACGCCAGTCGCCAAATAAATCGGCCTGCAGGCTTGGATTGGCTTTGGTGCCATTGTTGGAAGCCGCACCCGCTGCTGTCAGCAGGTTCACCGTAGTTTGGTTCTCGTAGTCCCACTTATCGATTCGAATACCGTCCTGCAGTTCGCGCAGCAGGTCGCCATCCCACCAGATCCCGAAGTTGGTCGAGGAAGGAATCTTGGTTGTGATCAGTTCTCCCTTGGCACTATATAGTCCGGTAATCGGAATATGCTGTTCGTTCGTAATTGTGGCAGCCCATACTTCAGCTCCCGGGTAGTTTGGATCGATATCAGCCGCCATGCCGCGCCCTGTATCTATACCTGTAAACACTCCCCACAGCACTTCACCTGTGGCTGCATCTCTCATCTCCATGCCGTATTTCGAGCTTCGATCCTCATGTACCCCGAATACCTCCATCCCCGGACGGGTTGGATCAAGATCGCTCAGATGCATGGCATCTCCATGTCCCAGTCTTGTGTTGTAGAGCGGCTTGCCGTCATCATCAATCGCCATCGCTCCGAATGTAATTTCATCTTTGCCATCGCCGTCTACATCACCTACGGACAGGTTGTGATTTCCCTGACCTGCATAGGCGCCGTAACCCTCATCGTTCGAGTCAAAACGCCACACCTGACTGATCCTGCCATCCCGGAAATTATAGGATGCAAGCACAGTACGTGTGTAGTATCCACGGCTGAACATCGCACTCGGATGCTCCCCGTCCAGATAGGCTACAGCTGCGAGGAAGCGGTCTACCCGGTTTCCGTACCCATCCCCCCATGCAGCGACATCTCCGCGCGGCGGATCATATTTCACGGTATCCAGTGCCGCCCCGGTTTCTCCATCAAATACGGTTAGAAATTCGTCACCCAGCAGTACATATCCGGAGCTGTTACGATGATCTGCACTCGCATCCCCGATCACCTTCCCTTGTCCATCAACGGTTCCATCTGCAGTCTTCATCATCAGCTCAGCTCGGCCATCTCCATCAAAATCATAGACCAGGAACGGTGAGTAATGTGCCCCTGCCCGGATATTCGGCCCCATATTAATTCGCCAGAGACGGGTTCCGTCCAGCTTGTAAGCATCCATGTATACGATGCCGGTAATTCCGGCCTGAGAATTATCCTTGCCGTTATTGGGCGACCACATCAGTACAATTTCGTACTCGCCGTCCCCGTCGACATCCCCGACACTGGCATCCCCTGCGTAATAGGAATACGGCTGCCCGTCTTTGGTATACGCATCGGCAGGTTTCTGCAGCGGCACAGACAGGTACTGCTCCTGCCATACACCGAACTCTTTCGCCGCCGGCTTCTCTACTCCATTTTCTACCGTCGTAACACGGTATTTCGAACTGTCCGTACCTTCAGCATCCGTATAGTTTGTACTGCCCGTCAGCGGCTCTTCGTTAAGCTTCACACCATCACGATACAGATTGAAAGCGATTGAATCCGCATCCAGGCCCAGCATGCGCCAGCCAATGTAGATGCCTCGCTCCGTTTCCACCGCAACCGGTGCACGATCCAAATATTCCATTGCCCGATTCAGCGTTACTGCTGCCGGAGTTTCAAGCACACTGGACAGTTCGGACACACCGCCTGCGTTCACTGATGCTACTTTATAGTAGTAAGAAACTGTGCTGAGAATGGTCGTATCCTTATACGCAGTCTCTTTGGTACGACCTATCATCTCATAAGCTCCATCCTGGTGTTTGGAGCGATAAATCTGATAAAAACGCGCACCCGCAGCTTCATCCCATGTAAAGGAAGCCTCATTTTTATGAACTTCTTGGAGCGTAAGCCCGGAAGGTACTTCTGCCTTCGTCACACTTGGATCGATCGTAGACACGTTCAGTGCATTGGATGCAAGAGATTCCGTTCCTGTTTGATCCACAGCCGTAACCGTGTACACATAATCCATGCCGAGTTCAATCTCGTTGTCCGTGTAGGTTGGGTCATCAACCGCTGCAAGCAACTCCGGTTTAACTGCTCCAGCTGGTTGCCGATAGACTCTATACTGTGAATCTCCAGTGGCTGCCTCCCACGACAATACTGCACGGATTGGATCGCTGTTCAGATCAAGCTCATCCAGTTGAAGCCCGGACGGTGCCATGAAGGTCGGGGTGATCTCCAGACCGTTCAGATGTGCGGTCTGTCCGCTGAACACCAGATTCATCTGACCATCCTGAACCTGGACATCGTTGATCACTTTTTCTGCGATATTCTGGGCACCGGAAGACACGGTCCCATAGTCCTTGCCCTCGATATTGATATTGGTTCGAGCAGAGCCGATCCAGTCCCCAATGTAGGCTTTAACCGAATAGCTGCCATTCGGTATATCTACCTTAAACTCATAATTCCCGCCAAAATAGATGACGAAATCACGACGCAGCGCATCCGTGGCGTTACCACGATCCCGATCCGCCATATTGGCCGAAGAAGTAAGGCCGTAACCACGCTCCGGCGTATATAAGGTATTCCGAGTCACTTCGTTATACCCTTCCGCGACTGGAGCGCCAACGGGGCCAAAATCGTATCGATATGCAGCCGACTTCGTTGTGAAACTCACCTCGTCCGAAGGCTCCGATTCGCCTCGACCATTCACGGCTGTGACACGCACCGTATAGGTTTCACCTTCGGTAAGGCCAGATAATGTCATGGTCGGAACCGCTGCTGTTCCGGCAAGCGTATACGCAGATTCTGGCTCGGAAGACAGCTTGCGATAGATTTTGTAAATATCTGCCGCATCATCTGCCGTCCACTTCAATACAGCACCAGCATTGCTGATACTGCCAGCTTTCAGACCGCTTGGTTTCACTGGAACTTCAGCAGGCACTTCAGCATCTTTCACGGCATCCGCCAGTGGAATATCGAGCTCGCGCACCGCACCCGCAACCATTCTAGCGATCTGAATGGCACCATACTCCTGAAAATGTGTATTATCGGCTGCTCCGTTAGGGAATGCCTGATAAATACCCGGTGCAACATGCAGGAACACCGACAGCGAAGCTTCCGGCCCAATCGAATCATAATATTCGATGCTCAGTCTGCTCAGATCGATCAGCAGCACATTGTTTTCGGATGCGACCTCTTTGGCTGCCTGCACATATTCAGGGAACGAAACATTGAATTTGCCTGTGCTTGCATTAAAATCCCTGCGTCCCATCGGTGTCACCAGAATCGGTGTGGCTCCCCGCTGCCGTACACCGTCTATGTAAGTTTTCAGATAGATTTTGTAATCGGCTGGCGACGCGTAACGGTCAGGGACACTGATTGTGGCATCATTATGTCCGAACTGCACAAACAGATAGTCTCCCGGTCGGATCACTCTCAGAATTTCATCCAATCGTCCTTGAAAAAGGAACGACTTGGAGCTGCGTCCACCAATCGAATGATTTTTGATCTCCACGCTGTCGTTAAAAAAGGAAGCCAGCATCTGCCCCCAGCCCGCTTGCGGCTCCCAGTACGAGTTGTAAGTCTGCATTGTAGAATCCCCTGCCAGATACAGGACAGGTTTGCTTCCGGGCTCGCGCTCGGCCTGCTTCGTAATGACCAGTGCGTTCAGGTTCGCTGCCGCACCGGAGAAAACGAGATTCATCTGCCCATCCACCAGCGCCATATCAAAGCTCATCTCCAAATACTCACCTGCAGCCTTGCTGTTCAGCTGCACCTTGTTCATGCTTTCGGCATCCATCGCAATCTCCGTAGCGCCACCAGCATCCCCGGCAATAAGCGAGACCGTATAATCCCCGTTCGGCAAATCCACGTTGAACTGCCCGCCGGCAGCAAACGTTACAAAATCAGATTTGATCGGATCACTGGTCCCCCGATCCTGCGCAGCAACTTTGGAAATATCCGCAAAGCCATATCCCCGTTCTGCGGTGTACACCGTGTCAGCATCCACACCGGTATAACCATCCGCAGCTGCACCTGAACCAAAATCATATCGATAAACAGCCGCACCCGAAGCAGAATAATCCCGTTCCGCTGCACTCACTGCTCCTGTACCAAAGAAAGAGCCCCATCCCAAACTGGACATCGTAAACACGGATATAAGCAAAATCAAGCCGAGCTGCCTCGTTTGTTTCGCAATCATCAACACCCATCCTTTCGCTTCTTCATCAATGGAATACATGCAAATTCCCCTGTTGAATCTCGGTTAAGTAAGCGCTTGCATATTACTGATTCGCAAACATTATTCCAAGATCCAACGCTGACCGTATCTTCGCTCCGTCCCGCCTTGAGACCCTCCCTTCCGGCCGCAGCTCATCCTGCTGCATACAGCAGGTGAATTCCGAACTGCAGATTTGATTTCCACTCGATACTAACGTTAATTCTCTGGGAATAACATGTAATTATCCGTCTTTTTTCACCACAAACCCGATATAATCGCGGCCCTGTTCAAGTCACCGTCACCTAAGCAGCTGTCTTTCCAGTGTTTCAGGTAATAAAATCCCTTTCCATAACCGGGGCATTCGGTTACAATAGGTCGATATGTGTGTCCGGGTCCGGCGGATACCCAACATGAAGTTCGAGGAGGGCCTACACAGGCTCATCATCCAGATATAATATTATTGGAGGCTTATCAACACCATGCAAACCGAGTCACAAACTAAAGTCAAAATCATAAACGCCGATCCCAGCGCGATGGGATTATTTGGGTTGGCGATAGTCACCCTGGTTGCTTCATCCCAAAAGCTTGGTATTACCGATGGACTTAGCTATGCTATTCCGTGGGCGATCTTTCTGGGTGCGTTTGCCCAGCTGTTCGCATGTATTCAGGATTCCAAACGCAACAATACATTTGGTACAACCGCATTTGGGGCATACGCCTTTTTCTGGTTTGCCATGGGTGCGAACTGGATGATTAAAATGGGCGTATTCGGCTCTACTCTCGCTGAACAAACCGATGGCAAACAGCTTGGATTTGCTTTTGCCGGATATCTGGTCTTCACCCTGTTCATGACAATTGGTGCTGTAGAAGCCAACAAAGTACTGCTCATCATTTTCATTCTGATTGATTTCCTGTTCCTTGGTCTGACCTTTGACGCTTTCGGCGTAGCACCGCATATCTTCCATACGATTGCTGCTTATGCTGAGATGGGAATCGGTATTGTGTCCCTGTACGGTACAGGTGCTTCCGTTCTGAATGCTCACTTCGGTTATACATTCCTGCCCATCGGCAAACCGTCCGGCATCTTCAGACCTAAGGCTTAATATACAGATGTATGATCCACTGCCTGCGCGCCGGTCCGCGCCTGGCAGTTTTTTTCATATTATGTTTTTTCATATCTTCGGACCTTCAAGCACAGCATTTGAATATGAATCTGACCGACACCTATACTAGATAGAATACCTTCGCATCTGGCAAAAGGCCTGATCAGTAGTACCGTATTAGAAGGATACGTCATCGCTGCCATATTACAAGGAGGAACGAGCATGAACGAGACAACAAAACCTACAGAGATAGAACAAGTGGAGAAAAAATATGTACGAGAAACGCGGTGCTTCAAAACGGCACGGGTTTTTCCGACAGATGTTAATAACCATAACACCCTGTTCGGCGGCAAACTGATGTCCTACATTGATGATATTGCTTCTATCGCTGCATCCAAACTGTGCCGGGTTAATACCGTTACAGCTTCAACGGACTCTGTCGATTTTCTATATCCGATTAATCCAACCGATTCGGTAACACTGGAATCATTCGCCACGTGGACAGGACGCAGTTCCATGGAAATTTTCGTGAAAGTGATTCGTGAGGATTTGCTGACAGGGGAGAAAAAAATTGCGGCAACGGCTTTTCTGACCTTCGTGGCCCTGGATGAGAACAATCGTAAACTGATCGTTCCCCGAATCATTCCGGAGACGGAAGAAGAGATGAAACTGTACGAGACTGCACCTGACCGGGCAGCCATGCGGAAACAACGGCGGGAAGAGAGCAAAAAATTCGCCGACTTCCTAACCGTGACTTACCCTTGGGAATAACAATAAAGAAGAATAACCAGGCTGTGTCTGAAGAAACTGCAGGAAGCCAATTATGCCGAATTTACGTTCCAAGCTAAGAAGTTGACTGCAAACACGTGCCGGGACACAGCATAGGAAAGTGACGCAGCAGGGGCAAAAAGGGGATAAAAGATGCAGTTCAGCCGATATTCAAGGCACATCCCGGAGAAATATACGTTGACCTGAAGTACACAGGACACGGAGCTGCCACCAAAGCAGCGGGCTGCACTGTGTCCTCTTCCTCCCTGCGGAGGGTTGATGCAAATCCAGAAAAAAAGTTGTCACGAGAGTTAATGCCTGTTAACAGCATGATTAACCAGATGATGCCGGATAGATGGATACTGCACTGCGATCCGGCAGCTCTCCACCCATGGAGACACACCACTGCTGATAAAGACGGTACGCTGCTCCACTCTCCAAATACCCCTTGCAAGTGTATATCCCCTGCTCTATGGAAGCGGCACGTCCCGCAGCGTATAAGCGAAATCCTGCGTTTAACAGCACCTGATTTACAAACGTAAGATGTCCATCTCCGCGCAGCACACTCTCCGCCACTTCAATCTGATTGGCAGCCGTCCAGTTCATATCGGGCACCGGCATATCCAGATCGTAGGTTGAAGGGTCCACCAGTTCAAGCCTCGTATCCCCATCCTCCACAGCATATACACGCGTAGGACGATCAATGTACAAATCTTCTGAACCTTCCATGCCCTGAACAACATATGCCCGCTTATATTCAAAACGCGTAAGCAGCTTTGCAATTCGGTCCAGAAACGTATTGTGAAACACGCCGAACACGAGATAGGAGGAGTGATTGTAATCCATCAACTTCTCTGCAGTATTCAGCACGGTTCGAAAACCCAGCTCCTCCCTCAAAGGGCGAAGCCTTCGCAGCGGCTCACACCATTCTTCCGAGGAAACATACATCACACCCGTGTGAAGGGCTGCACTTCGGGCATCCTCCCGGTTCATCTTTCGTGTATCTATCCCCGCCTCCCTAAGTACAACCGACAAAGTAACTCCCCACTTGGGCGGCAGAGGTTCACTGCCATGCAGCGTGACGGGCAATCCCGCCGCTGCCAGCACAAATGCCGCGGGATATGTAGCCATAAATGACCTGGTTCGTCCGTCATAAGGACCTGCACAATCCAAACCATCCTGAAATACGGCGAAACGCTCCGCACTATTCCGGCAGGCATGGACAAAAGCCTCCATCTCCTCAACGTTCTCCATCTTCATTCGCTCAGCCATGAGGAAGGCGGCCGTCTGGGCAGGAGAAACCTGCTGTTTCAATATATTTTCGGCAACGATCAGCGCTTCTGCATAGCTCAGGTCACGCGAGCCTCGTTTCCCACGTCCAACCTCTCTGAGGATCTGAGACATATCCATAGAGCATCCTCCTTCGATTATGACTGGAGCAGTTGATGAGCCTTCACAATCGCTGTAGCTACATCAACCATCCGTTTGCGTTCATCCATCGCTTTTTTACGTAACAAATCATACGCTTCCGCCTCTGAAATCTGCTTCAGATCACACAAAATAGCCTTCGCCATGTCAATCCATTTGCGATCCTCCAGTCTGGACTGCAGCTGCTTGCGCTCCTGCTCCCACTGCTTGCGTTCCATATAACGGCGTGCGGCAAAGTGCAGTGTCCAGTGGATTTCCGGCCCGGACATAGACGGTGTAACGATACCGTCGAACGAGGTCTCCACCTCACAGTCATGGGCAGAGGAGGATGCTGTATCCGGAGCGCACCACCAGAGGAGGGGAGTATCTGACTTTCCCTTTCCCAGGCAGTTCACCCATCGAGCCACGTCCGCAAGAGACAGATGCAGAATAGAGGCATCAACCTTACGGGCCAGCTTCATGACCTCATCCTCATTGTCCGAGACCTGTACGTGGTAGCCAACCGCTCCGAGCAGCTTCTCTGGTGTCAGAGGGATTGCTTCGGAAGAGCCGACTGTAATTGGCTGTACACGGATGACCAATATGGATCGCATGATGGATCAATCCCTCCTTATATTGATATACAGAACAGAACCCTCCATTTACTTTTAATACATTACCACATAAAAGCAACACAATGTCATATTACTTAACAAAAATTAAGAAATAAACATCTAAATTTCGAAATTCAGGCTGTTCTGAAGTATTCATGAGAAGATCATGTGGGCAGCTCGTTCATCGGTCTGATCATAAGGGATTAAAGCGGATTAAACAACGGAGTGAATTCGTTCTATCATGGCATGTTCCCTACATTGTATATCGTTATGGAGCATAAAACGGATTGTTTTCTTATTTTTTATATTCAAAAACAATAATTCCTCGTCGCCGATTCTGTATATTCTTAAACTCATGTAAACATAATTAACTTCAAATTTCAAATACTTTTTTATGTTAACTATATTGACATGAATAATTCATTCTTTTATAGTTAAGCCATAAGAACTCTATAACTAAGGGACCACTCACAGTTACAACGGCGTAGCTGGTTGAAACGGCAATGAAGCCTGTTTTGCAAATTCGGAGCAAAGGGATGCGTATGTGTACGCAGTCCTCCGAGGCATAACAGGCTTTTTCGATTTTTCAAGGCGAGACTGGGCTTTAAGCAGTATACAGAAATGGATCTGAGGGGGCTAACTACAATGAGTACAACGAAAAAACTGGTGCTGGTCGGCAATGGTATGGCGGGAATCCGTACCTTGGAGCATATTCTGAAGCTTGCTCCGCATGCCTATGAGATTACCGTCTTTGGCGCAGAGCCGCATCCAAACTACAACCGAATCATGCTGTCTTCCGTTCTGGCAGGTGGAACATCTATTGAGGATATTGTGATTAACGACTGGAGCTGGTATGAAGATAACGGTATTCATGTCTATCCAGGTGATCCTGTGGTGCACATCGACACAGTGCGCAGAGAAGTTGTATCTCAAAATGGCGTTCACGCATCCTACGACGAACTGATTATGGCAACAGGCTCGCAGGCATTCATTCTCCCTCTTCCAGGTGCAAACAAAGAAGGGGTCATTGGGTTCCGTGACATCCAAGACTGTGAAACGATGATGGCAGCATCCCAAAAGTATCGTAAGGCGGCTGTGATCGGCGGCGGACTGCTCGGCCTGGAAGCCGCTCGTGGACTGCTGAACCTGGGCATGGACGTGACTGTCATTCATATTAACGGACATCTGATGGACCGAAATCTCGATCTGCCCGCAGGATTAATGCTTCAGCGTGAGCTGGAGGAGCAGGGCATGAAGTTCCTTTTGAACAAACATACCGAAGAGATTACAGGCAAAGGCCGTGTTAAAGCACTTCGTTTCACCGACCAAACCGTGCTTGAGGCAGATTTGGTGGTGATGGCCGTCGGTATCCGTCCTCAGATTGAACTCGCTCGAAACAGCGGCCTCGACGTTAACCGCGGGGTCATCGTGGATGACTATATGCGTACCAGCATTCCGGGGATTTCGGCTGTCGGGGAATGTGCTGAACATCGCGGCATCGCTTATGGTCTCGTAGCTCCGCTATATGAACAAGGCATGGTTCTTGCCAAACGACTTGCGGGTGCAGCCACGGAAGGATACACAGGATCAGTCACTTCAACCAAGCTGAAGGTTTCGGGAGTCGATGTATTCTCTGCCGGGCAGTTCAAAGACTCGCCAGATACACGCAGCATTCGCATCCAGGATGATGTAGACGGTGTGTACAAGAAAATGGTGATCAAAGACGGTCAGCTCATCGGTGCCGTGTTGTTCGGTGATACGACCGATGGCGCATCCCTGTTCTCCTTGATTAAAAGCGGCGAAAATATCAGCGGTCGTGAAAAAGAAATTCTGCTCGGCATGCCTTCCGGTGGTTCCGGCTCCGGCCCGTCTGCAGCAGAACGCATGGCTGCCATGCCGGATGATGAGATTATCTGCGGTTGTAACGGTGTAACGAAAGCAGCTGTCGGCGATGCCGTTCTCAATAAAGGATGCAATACGGTCGGTGCTGTCAAATCCTGCACAAAAGCTTCAGCTTCTTGCGGCGGATGTAAACCAATCGTGGAGTCACTGCTGACGTATTATGCGGGAGATAACGTAGGCGAGCAGACCAAAGAAGGCATCTGCGGGTGTACTTCGTATGATCGGGATGAGATTGTAGCACAAATCAAGGAGATGGGCCTGAAAACGGTCAAAGAAGTCATGAATGTGCTCGGCTGGGATGAGCCAGAGGGCTGTTCCAAATGCCGCCCTTCCCTCAACTACTACCTTGGCATGATCTGGCCGACAGAGTATGAGGATGAGCGGGTGTCCAAATTCACCAATGAGCGTTATCACGCTAACATCCAGAAGGACGGTACCTACTCCGTTATTCCGCGCATCTATGGCGGTGTAACCTCTCCGGCAGAACTGATCAAGATCGCAACAGTTGCAGAGAAGTACGACGTGCCTATGGTGAAGTTTACAGGCGGTCAGCGGCTCGATCTGCTTGGCGTGCAGAAGGAGAACCTACCGAAGATTTGGGAAGAGCTCGACATGCCTTCTGGATTTGGTTATGGCAAAGCTTTACGCACAGTAAAAACATGTGTAGGTAATACGTTCTGTCGTTTCGGCACACAGGATTCGATTGAGATGGGCATTCGTCTGGAGAAGAAGCTTGACAAGATGGTGGCTCCAGCCAAAGTGAAACTGGCGGTCTCCGGATGCCCGCGGAACTGTGCGGAAGCAACCATTAAGGACCTGGGTGTCGTCGCGATTGATGGAGCATGGGAGCTCCATGTCGGCGGCAACGGAGGTGTTAAAGTTCGTGCAGCCGAGCTTTTATGCACGGTGAAGACGGACGCTGAAGTGGAAGAGTGGACGTATGCTTACCTGCAGTACTATAGAGAAAATGCGAGATGGAATGAGAGAACAGCGGCATGGATTGAACGGGTAGGTCTGGATCACGTGAAGCAGGCTCTGGCCGAACGGGATGTACGTCTCGCACTGGTTGAGCGTCTGGAAGTGACACTGGGTCACACGGTGGATCCTTGGAAAGAGATTATTGAAGATGAGAAATTGCGTAAAAACTTCACCCCACTGTCCGGTGCAGAACCGGTAGCTCACTAGAAGAGGAGGATCAGCGATGAGTAAATTACGAATTGGGCATCTGGCCGATATTGACGAAAAAGGGGCTCGAACCTTTCTGGTCGAGGATACCGAAATTGCAGTCTTCAAGCTGAGTGACGGCAGTCTGCATGCCGTGGAGAATCGCTGCCCACACAAAGGCGGCAAGCTATCGGAGGGCATGGTCTGCGGCACAGCCGTTCACTGCCCGCTGCATGACTGGAAGATCGATCTGCGGAGTGGCAGAGTGCATGAACCGGACGACGGGTGCCTGAACACATATAAAACCGAAGTGGATGGAACCAGTGGAGATATCTATATTACAATTGCAGGTTAGCAGAGCAATGGGGAGCAAAACAATACTATCGGATGTGGGTTTTGGATGAGGACCTCGGATGATAATCTTGGACGATGGTCTTGGATGCTGGCCTAAATCTTAATGGGTATTATTGGCTAACTCCAGATAGTCGACCTGACAGAAGGAGGGGCGCACGATGGATTTCGTTAAACCTGCAGAAGTACTGCAATCTATGGTTGACATTGGTGAGCACAAAACCAAAATGAATCGGACACAAACACTGACCAGTGGAGACACGGTCATGAGCCGGGGGATGGTAAGTATCATTGGTGCTGGCCCCGGAGACCCCGAACTGATTACAGTTAAAGCCCTGAAACGGATTCAGGCTGCTGATGTTATTATGTACGATCGACTTGTCACAGATGAATTACTTGCTGAGGTGCGGGTTAATGCCCTTCGCATTTACTGCGGCAAAGCTCCTGGTCTTCACTCCATGAGTCAGGAGATGATTGGACGTATGCTTGCGTCACATGCGGCGGAAGGCAAGCGAGTCGTTCGCCTCAAGGGCGGCGACCCGTTCATCTTCGGCCGCGGCGGGGAAGAGGCTCTGGTGCTTGCCGAGTCCGGTGCCCCCTATGAGATCATTCCAGGTATCACCTCGGCTGTAGGTGCGTCTGCTTCATCCCTGATTCCGCTTACGCATCGCGGGGTCGCTTCTTCTTTTGCCTGCGTGACTGGAACCGGCAGTGATGGATGTATATCTACTGTTCGCTGGGATCTGCTTGCACACAGCGTAGATACGCTTGTGATCTATATGGGAATCAGTCAGCTGCCGCTGATTCAGCAGGAATTATTTCGTCATGGCAAAGCCGGAAATACTCCAGCCGCATTGATTGAACGCGGAACGACAAGTGAAGAACGAATCGTTACAGGCACGCTTGCCGAGCTGCAGACACTAGCTGCCGTGCATCGCATCTGTAATCCAGCTCTAATTATAATTGGCGAGTCTGTGCTCATCCGGGAACAGCTTCTCCAGATGCAGCGCGCTGCAAGTGCTTCAATGACGGGTTAGGTTGAGCCGGGTTATGACGTTGGAACAAAGTGCGCTTCATACGCATTTACGCATCATGCATGAGATGTAGTGTATCTATACAATTGTTAATGAAGCACCAAAAATTCAATCAAACAGCATACGCTCATGCATCGTTCGACCCTTCTGCCCTGGTTCAATCAGCAGACGGGTCGGTTTGATGTTGATCAGAGCTGTCAGCTGTTCCCCCATATAGTGTGCGGAATATTTGAACCCGGACTCCGCCCAGTGCATAATAACGCCCACGGTTGCAGATACGAGATAACTTAACATAATGTCATAATCAATGACCTGCTCGCTATCTTCAATGACCAAAATGAAGTCTTGGGTAAGGTAATTACGGAATACATTATTGATTCTCAAGGCCATGTCCCCATGCATCGTCATCAAAGCCCGGAATTGATCCTGATGTGTCTCAATATATTCAAAAACAGGCATCGTTGAAGGCAGCAATCCCGTCATGTCCACCTCGGTAAGATTGGCATAAGGTCCAGCATATGCCTGTCCCAATCCCTGCAGAAAATCATCCAGCAGGAACTGCAGCAGCTCTGGTTTGCCGGGAAAATGTAAATAAAACGTTCCCCGATTATAATCTGCCCGTTCCGTAATATCACGGATGGTCAGGGCATCCGCTCCCTTTTCCAATATTAGGGACACCGCCGCAGCGATGATCGCATCCTGCGTTCTTCGTGCTCTCCGATCCTGAGGGTGTTCACTAATCAACACTTTCGCCTCCTTTGTCCATTATTGTAATCTAAATGAACAGCGCTTACATCTATGTTCAATAGCTGACATTTGCGCTGTCAATGATTATTGTCACATGTTTATGTATATCTTAACATTAAGACAGGAAGAAAAAACGACAGGTTTTCACCTTCTAGAGATTACCTGCCCACTATATATAATAAGGAGACGATTCAATCATGAGTACATCCTATACACAAACTGCCGTTATTACAGGTGCTGCCGGAGGTATTGGTAAGGAGCTTGCACGCCGCTTGGCTGAACGAAAAATCAATCTGGTCCTCGTTGACTTGAATGAAGAAGCGATTGCAAAAACGATTGCTGCATTGAACCTTGATCAAGAACATGTCATTGCAGTCAAAGCCAATGTATCCGATGAAGCTGATGTTAAAAATTACGTGCAAAAAGCGCTCGATGCGTTTGGGCGTATTGATTACTTTGCAAATAATGCCGGTATTGAAGGCCCAACCGGTCTGATTGAAGACCTGACTGTAGAAGCACTCGATACAGTATATAACGTCAACATTCGCGGGGTATTCCTCGGGCTGCAAAACGTCATTCCTGTCATGAAAAAACAAAAATCCGGTGCAATCCTGAATACCTCATCCCTTGCGGGTCTGATGGGTGCCCCGGCTGTATCTCCATATATTATGTCCAAACATGCCGTTGTTGGTCTCACACGTACCGCTGCCAATGAACTGGCACCGTTCAACATTCGGGTAAATGCTGTACTGCCAGGCACCATCAATACTCGTATGATGCGTCAGATCGAAGCCAACTCCGGCAACGTAGAAGACTACCAATCCGCTACGGTATCCGCCATTCCAATGGGCCGGTACGGTGAACCGGAAGAAGTCGCAGCCGTGATGAACTTCCTGCTATCCGAAGATGCATCTTACGTGACCGCGTCCCTCTACACTGTAGACGGCGGCATGATGGGTCAGTAATAGGATACTACCGACCGTGCCAGCATAAGGACAGGCATATAATAAAATTATAATGGTAAACAGCATATTAGTAACAGAAACATGCTTCTGTTACATGCATAAAGCTAAAAGACCTCAACAATATCGATAAGGAATTCCCTTATGTGAAGTTGAGGTCTTTTTTCTTATATGCAACAGCTGCACTCTCATCCGGAGCTGACTCAATACGCTAACGATCACCACGGGCCTTATTTCGGCCATTTCAGCACATTTCCTAATCTAACGATCACCAGGAACCTTATTTCAGTAAAAAACACCCTATTTTCATCAAAAATGACCCTCTACTCCGAAAATAACGTCTCTCCTGATCGTTAGGTTTAAAGAGATCCGAAAAACACCGAAATAGCGTCGCTGGTGATCGTTAGAATTTTGGTGCACGGTTAAAGACCTATTATTTCTAGTTTACTCCATCGTTCGTTACTTAATCCAAAACGTTCGTTGCCTAACCCCAAAACTTTACCTAATCCACATAACCTGCATGACCCTTGTCCATCAAGTAATCCATTTCAGCATCCAGAATGCTTTCTACCGTCAGTTCGTCAAGCTTCACGTCTTTGCGGCTCAAAATGTAATCGGCAAGATCGTCTCCGTCAATATCCACATCTTTACCTTTTGCATTCTCATGCGCCTTGTTGATGTAAGCCTGCTCATGCTTCAATACAAGTTCAATGTTTGCTTTACTTGCCCTGGTTTTGCCTGAGATATATTCCATCATTTCCTGCTCATTAACTGCATTGTTGTCTGCCACGTTAGTCATCTCCTTGGTTATCCATCTTGCTGTCATTGTAGCATAGGTTAACCCACAGCAGGCAGAACTTATGCCCAAGCCTCTGAAAATGAGCTTAGCCGATACTCCCACCGGACATCCTCATAGACTTAGCCTTCTTAACAGAGCCCCCTTGGCTCTTTTACGATAACCGTACGTAAAACGCTGCCCCCTCGCCCACGACACTTTTGGCGTAAATCTCTCCCTTATGCTGCTCTACAATAGACTTGGCAATCGCCAGACCCAGACCATGCCCGCCGTGTTTACGCGCTCTGGATGAATCCGTGCGATAGAAGCGATCAAAGATCCGTTCCAGATACTCTGGTGCGATCCCTTCCCCCGTATTGGAGATGGTCAGCATGATATCGTGGTTCTGCTTCTGGAGCGTAATGTTCACGGCCCCCTTTGGCCCGGAATATTTCACGGCGTTATCGAGCAGGATTAAAATGACTTGTTTGATCTGCTCCGGATTCCCATGAACCATCAGATTGGGATCAATGCTGTAATCAAGGGCGATATTTTTTTCAAAAATCACAGCTTCCATCGGTAAAATAATACTTTCTACTGCATCACTCATATTAAATTTGGTATGCATGAGAGTGGAACGTGAGTCGTCCATCTGAGTCAGATACAGCAGATCATTCGTTAGTCCAGACATGCGTTCGGTTTCCGACTTGATATAGTGCAGCCATTTGGCCTGATTTTCAATCGTGTCCTCCTGATTCGCCAGCAGGACATCGGTATTCGTATTAATGATCGCTAGCGGCGTTTTCAGCTCATGAGAAGCATCGGCAATAAATTGTTTCTGTTTCTCAAACGCTTCACGCACAGGCGCAATCGAGCGATTGGCAAAATAACGACTTAGGAAATAAATCACCACAAACATAATCAGCCCCACCACCGTGAACGTGTAAATCAAATTGGTCAGGATGCCCTGCTGCGCCGTTACATCCATGAATACAATCATGTGCCCATCCCCGCTAGGATCAACCACATAGGCCCAGTCCGTACCATTCAGTGCAAATTGTCCAGTCCACCGATTAATGTCACCTTGGCCGGCTTTCTCTTGGTCTACTTTCTGCAGCGCTTGCGTGTAAAAAGACTCCTCCATATCAAACCGCGAATGTGTATCGGTTATCTTCCACCGGTTATCGGTTTGGACCATAAAAGAAACCGACCGGGCTGGAGGTGCACTCGGATCTCCACCCGGCCCTCGGTATCCACCAAAATTCCCACCGTTCATGCCGCTGCTGCCCCCGCCCTTACCCGGAGAAGAGGGTACAGCCGCCGATCCTGAATTCGCTCCTACGTCAGCATCGGAGCCAGAACCTGAACTGGAACTTGAATTAGAACCTGCACCCGTTGTTGCTCCCGACCCCGAATTCGTTCCCGTTCCTGCCCCGTCTCCTCCACTCTTCCCTTCGCCTCGTGACTGCTGAGCACCCAAACCAAACGGGCTGTGGTAGAAATCGGATACCTTGTACAGCTCCATATCCGTTTCGCGTCGCACATTCTGGTACGTAATCGTGTAGATCGTTACAAAAGCCACCAGCATCATAATCGAGATCGACACCAGATTGACAATCAGGAACCGATTGCGGAGTTTCTTGAACATCAGCTCGTCACCTCAAGTACGTATCCTACACCCCGAATCGTATTAATGCGAACAGCCGAATTCAGGAAGATTAGTTTTTTGCGTAAAAAAGAAATATAGACCTCCACGTTGTTATACTCCACATCCGAGTCGAATCCCCATAACTTCTCAATAATCTGCTCTTTGGAGGTGATCGCCTGTTTGCGGGTAATCAGCAGTTCCAGCAGCTCGTTCTCCTTTAGATTTAATTTGATCTCCTTGCCCTGTGCACTCAGCTTTAACTGCGTGGTATTCAGCTCGATATCGCCAAACTTCAACCCATCCTCGGGGATCACTTCCCCTTTACGTCTTAAGGCCGCTCTAATCCGGGCGAGCAGTTCTTCCGCGGCAAAAGGCTTCGCAATATAATCATCCGCACCATAATCGAGGCCGGATACTTTGTCCGACAATTCCCCTTTTGCTGTGAGCAGAATAACTGGCGTATGGTTCCCTTCACCGCGCAGCGTTTGCAGCACCGTTATGCCATCCATTTCCGGCATCATAATGTCCAGCAGTAACAGGTCGTAGATGCCGCTCTGCGCATAATCCAGTCCTGATCTTCCGTCGTGGACCATGTCCACGGAATAATTGTTTTTTTTCAAAATCTGCGATACGGCTTCTGCCAAATGAACTTCATCTTCCGCTATCAAAATTCTCATGATCTATTCATCCTCTGCTCCCGATGGTTGGTATGTTCTTATTCTATCAACTAAACCTTGAATCAACCTTAATTGGAACTCATTAAGAGCAGCAGCAATCAGGAAGATTAATCCGTCGTCGGAATCCGTGTGTGAATCCTCCATTTAACAACTATATAGATGAAGGGAAAGAAATGTTAACGCCATGTAAAACGATTTAAGATTCATTCAAGGTTGCTTCGCTAAGATACAGACATGACAGCAGCACACAACATACCAAACATCATCAAAACATACACCAACTTATCCATACCCGAAAGGACTGAACCATCATGGCAATTGAAGTATTCAACCGATATGAGAGCAAGTACCTGCTGACCGATGAGCAATACCAGCATTTCTACAACGATCTGCTCCACTACATGGAACTGGATGCCTACAACAAAAAACATGAGTTTTACTCCATCAGCAATCTGTACTTCGATACACCGCAGGATTCACTGATTCGAGCGAGTCTATCCAAACCGAAATACAAGGAAAAGCTGCGCTTGCGAGCCTACGGCGTACCTGAAGAGAATGCGAAAGTGTATCTGGAGATCAAAAAGAAAGTGTTCGGCCTCGTCAACAAACGCAGAACGGCGCTGAAGCTGGATGAAGCCTATGATTTTGTTCGCTCGGGACAAGCGCCCGAGCTGGCCGACTACATGAATCCGCAGGTGTTGGAAGAGATCAAATATTTTCTCCGGCTCTATGACCTTGAGCCCAAAGTGTATCTGGCCTACGAACGAAAAGCATTGTTTGACAAGAACAGCCGCGATCTTCGCATTACCTTTGACACCAACATTCGCAGCCGTAGATACGATCTGAAGTTGGAACAAGGAGATTACGGTGAACCGCTGGTGAAGGACGGACGGTGGCTGATGGAAGTCAAAGCCGAGAAAACCGTTCCGATCTGGCTGTCCCAATTACTGTCGGAGCACAGGCTGTACCGAACCGGATTTTCCAAATACGGCAATGAGTACAGACATCTGGTGAGAACCACCAATCTGAATTATCAGACGGAACGTGAGCTTATGCCGGGTACCGATTTCAATCCTAACGATGCGGCCCCGGTTACTTCACAAGAGAAATTAATTAGAGAAAGAGAGCGTGCACTCTATGCTTGATGCCCTTTTCAGCTCCGCCCTAGACGATTCAACCTTGAGTTTCAGCAGTGCTGTCATCACGATCGGACTTGCCATTCTCCTGGGACTTATCATCAGCCTTACCTATATGAAAACCAACCAGGCCACCTATTCACAGAGTTTTACGCTGACTATGGTTGTGCTTCCCGTGATCGTTGCCATCATCATTCTGCTGATCGGCAGCAACATTGCCCGAGCATTCAGCTTGGCGGGAGCCTTCTCCATCATCCGTTTCCGCAGCGCACCTGGTGATCCGAAAGACATTGCTTACGTTTTGTTCACGATGGCAGCCGGTCTGGCCTGCGGTGTAGGTGCCTTTGGTTACGCCATTCTGTTCACCGTTATCCTGTGTGTGCTGATGTTTGTACTGAACCGATTCAACTTTGGCGGGAAAAAGAGTCAGCAGAAGACGCTCAAGGTTACCATTCCCGAGAATTTGAGCTATGAAGAAGCTCTGAACGAAGTATTCCATCATTTCAATGTCCCATTTGATCTGAAAAAAATCAGAACGACCGAACTCGGCAGCCTCTATGAACTGGTCTATAATGTCACGATTCACGAGAGCGTGAATCAGAAGCAATTTCTTGATGCGATTCGTACACGGAACGGTAATCTGGACATCTCGTTGACGATGAGTCCAACGACAGAATATTAAACTTGGAACGTTGGTTTACTCACTTGTTCGATAGACCCCATTTTGATTTGGAGAGGAACGATATATATGATGAAAAAAAATGCTCAGAAACGTAAAAACATGATGACAGGCAGCAAACTGTGGTCCATCGCCATGATTACCAGTCTGCTCGCAGCATGCAGTGCTCCGACAACGACAAGCAGCACAGCAAATGCAGCCGTCTCCACAACAGGAACTACTAAAATCGTATCCGTCAGCGAGTCTACGTCCGTGAAGTATGCCGATCTGGTATCACTCGATGCCGATGATACGAATGTCAGCTGGACTGAAGCGGATTCGACCATGATCAAGCTGAGTGGGACTATGGCAACTGTAACCGGTTCGGGTGCAAAGGCAGCAAACGGATCAGTTACGATCTCCGAAGCAGGCACTTATGTGTTGAGCGGTGAGCTAACCAACGGCCAAATCGTGGTCAATGTCGCCGATAAGGGTGTGGTACACCTCGTATTGAACGGCGCATCCATTCATGATCATGACAGTGCGGCAATCTACATTCAAAAAGCGGGCAAAGCGGTAATCACGCTTGAAAAAGGAACCAAAAACGCCGTTTCCGACGGTAAAACATATGTATATACCGACAGCAGCACCGATGAGCCAGATGCGGCCATCTTTAGCAAAGCTGATCTTACGTTTAACGGTGCAGGTCAATTGACCATTACAGGCAGCTATAATGAAGGAATCACAAGCAAAGATGATCTAAAAATCATCAGCGGTACAATCAACGTCAAAGCTGCCGATGACGGCATCAAAGGAAAAGACATGGTTGCCATTCAAGCAGGCACCATTACTGTCGAGGCAGCAGGAGACGGTATTAAATCAACCAATGATACCGATGCCAGCAAAGGATTTGTCGCAATCGCAGACGGTACCTTCAACATCCAGAGCGGCAGCGACGGCATTCAGGCAGAAACCGCACTGGTCACCGATGGCGGTACGTATAACATCGTGACAGCCGGCGGCAGTGCGAATGCACCAGCCAAGGTTGAGCAGGGTCCCGGAGGAGGCATTGGCTTTGGCAGAAGCCGTGGCGGCTTCGGTGGTGATGATGCAATGAATGGCGGTACGCCTCCGACCGATATAGGTACAACGCCAGACGGTGAACCGCCTGCTGATATGCCAGCGATGACAGATAGCAATGGCTCGAACACAGGTACACAAGCAGATGCAGGTACGAGTACGAATGCATCCAGCACTGAAGCAGAGGAAGCGTCCATAAGTGCCAAAGCACTTAAAGCAGGAACCGATCTCAGGGTAAATGGCGGAACATACACGATTGACTCTATGGATGATTCCCTGCACAGCAACAGCAATGTGACAGTAAACAACGGAACCTTCAAAATACAGTCCGGAGATGACGGCATTCATGCCGATCGGTTGCTGACCGTTAACGGTGGGACCATCACCATTTCGAAGAGTTACGAAGGACTCGAAGGGGCAATTATTACCCTGAATGATGGGGATGTAGACGTAACGGCATCAGATGACGGTGTGAACGCCGCTGGCGGTGAGACAGAAACGGCTAATACAACAGCCGAAGCCTCAACAACGAGCAAAGCAACTACTGGAACAACAGAATCCACTTCAACAACCGGCACGGCGACACAAGGAACAGATGCAAGCCAGCAAAACCGTGGCCCTGGCGGTATGGCAGGCGAATCATCCAGCAATAACGAGCTTCACATCAACGGCGGCTCCCTAACCGTAAATGCTGGCGGTGACGGCCTGGACGCCAATGGCTCCATCACAATGACGGGCGGAACGGTTATCGTGAATGGACCAACGAATAACGGTAACGGTGCGCTGGATTATGACGGCACATTTGTAATCAGCGGCGGATATCTGGTGGCTGCGGGAAGTTCTGGCATGGCGCAAGGTTCTTCCGATGCTTCAACGCAAAATACAATTGTGATGACCTTCCCTGAGACAAAAAAGGCTGGAACGCTGGTTCATGTTCAAGACAGCAAAAGCAATAACATTCTGACATTTGCACCTGCAAAAGATTATCAAACTGTAGTGGTCAGCTCGCCTGATCTCGCAAAAGATGGATCTTACGTCATCTTCTCTGGCGGAACATCGACAGGCAAAGCAGTAGATGGACTCTATACTGGCGGTACCTATAGCGGAGGAACTCAACTTGCTGCATTCCAGTCCACAAGCAATGTAACTTGGGTGAATGAATCGGGCGTGACAACAGCCCGCTCAGGAATGGGTGGTTTTGGCGGCGGCAATGGAGGTGGACAAGGCGGATTCGGCGGTGGAAGAAATCGTTCGCAATCCGGTACATCTACAGACACAACGGGTTCGACAAGCACAACAGGAACTACGGATTCGACAAAGTAACTGAATATGCAGATTGAGTCAAGGGCAAACCTGCCCTGACCTGCGCAAATTTAAAAAGTCCGGCTCTGACTTCACAATCAAGGTGAAACTGGAGCCGGACTTTGCTTGTTTTTCTTATGGGGAAAGTAGACCACACAACAGGAACCTGTCAACCTAACACGAATATGGATATATAATATAAATTGAGCTTTGGCTGGTTTTCGGTTAACTGCGGCTGCAGCACAGGTGAGCATACCTTATTTATTCAAGATATGAAAGGAGTTCGATTGAGATATGATAGCCCCTGTTACACATCAACCTGAAGGGTATGAATGTCCATTCTGCAGTATTTGGGGAATCGAGCAGCCGAATCAGGGAACCAAGCGAGAGGATATTATCTATCAAAACGAGAAAGTCACAGCTTTTGTAGCGAAAAAATGGTGGCCTAACAATAAAGGACATATCCAGCTGGATAACCTCTCTGGAGATCGTTAACAGGAGATTGATTCAAAATCGCTGACAATTAGAACGTGAGGCATGATCATCTACTGTTTTCCCCAAATATAAGGACGGTCAATTCTCTCTAGGGGTTCGCTTCCTCTCCGGTTTGGAAGAGTCATACTTATAATAGGAGGATCATAAAAATGTCATATCCATTCGACTGCATTACCGAGTTTATGTTCTTCGAAACCAACATAGAAACCGCTGATGTGATCCTGATTCCTGGGGGGAGCCATCCGCAGTTGATGGAAAGTGCGGCTGAGCTGTATCATTCAGGTTTTGCACCTTACATCCTGCCCTCAGGCGGCTCAACACCAAATGTTCCAGCAACAGAATGGGAATTTCTTCGCGACACCGGAATAGAATTAGGTGTACCCGAAACAGCCATTTTACGTGAAGATCAGGCTGCAAACACCTTTGAAAATTCAAGATTCTCGAAGAATGTCCTTCAACAAATGGGGATTAAACATGCTAAAGCGATATTAGTTTGCAAATCACACCATGCACGCCGTGCCTTACTGACGTATCAGACTGTTTTTAACGAGACTTCTTTCTATGTGAAACCTGTAACAGATAAGAGCGGGATTACCAAAGACAATTGGTTCTTTGATGATAAGAAAATTGCTCCCGTGATGAAAGAGCTGACCAAGATAGGCCAATATTTTGCTCATCATATACCGAATTGGGTGAACCCTCCAAGCTAATGGTACATATTCGTCTAACCATGCCGCCAGCGCACAGCTATATGCTCGCTTTCTGGGGAAACCAACCGTCAGCGCAGCAGGATTTTCTCCGAAAACACCCTTTTACACTAACACCTGAGCTGTGCGGATGTTTTCTGTTTTCTAATCCTGCTCTACACGAAACATCTCAAAAGGCATACACATACACCTTGGTTCGCAGGGCATCACGGCAGGTGATTACACGCAGCGGTTCTTTGCCTGGCAGTGCAAAACAGACGCTGATCACCTTCGCACCCGGCGGCAGCTCACGTTGGAACTTGTCCTCGATCCGAGTCATCGCACCCGGAAACAGATAACAAATCACACAGTCAGCATGCGCATAGGAGCAGGTGTAGATGCTGCCGCGAATGAAGCGCAGACGCCCTTTCAACGAATGCTGTCTCCCTCCGGCACGGCGGAGCCATATACTGAGCCATGTCAGCCCTTGAGAAGTCCACAAGGGAATGAGTGAATTTTCGATGCCGGTCAATCTTTTGCCCGGACAATGCTTCACCACATCCATACCAAGTGTCCCCCACCCCGAGCCGGCTTCGATAATATCAGCATAACCTGATATGCGGTTGACCTCCTGAATCACCACCTGCCTGACCGGGCGAGAGGTAGGCATGGGTGAGATTCCATTCTGCCAGCTTACCACGACAATCCACACAACTGCGATTAGCGTCAATACAGCGATGAGCCACGGAATATATTGAATAATCATCATGCCCTCATCATAACAAAGGGAAGCTTCGGCGGTCTATGATCGCGCGATAGCTTCCCTTTGTCTGTTTTTTTTAATTCTAATCACCGTGATCGTCCTGATCATCCCTTTAATCCGTCTCGCTAACATGAGACTTCATGTATACACCCTTTTTGTACACGGATTTAATCGTAAAATGAATACCAAGCTTGCGATTCGTGCGATAAATCAGCGAGTTGATTTCGTCGATACCTACCGGCTCACTCTCCAGCATGCTGCGTTCCGGCCACACCTGAGCAATGATCTGCTCCCTCGTTACAAAATGGTCCAGTTCACTGTACAGCAGCTTGAACAGTTGGTACTCTTTTTTGGATAGCGGAATTTCGTCCTCGTTCACCTGCACTGTCTGCAGGTGGTCCTGCAGACGTACACCCTCGCCAAGCAGATCGGATAAACGATATTCTCTCGTTTCTCCCAGATCGCCTTCCACCCGAAGGTGGATCAGACCGTTAACCAGTGTCAGGCTGTCCCCTTCGCCAAACGGGTATTTCTCATATGGAACGAGACGCTGCCCGTTGAGTTCGGTTCCATTTTTGCTATCCAGATCCTCGACCCAGAGCTGTTCTTTCGTGTCATAATGAATGCGGCAGTGCTGCTTCGATATCATCTGATTATAGATGGACAAGTCCAGTTCACTAACACCTGTGTAGCGCCCCACCGTAATCGAGCGGCCTTGGCTCACAAAAGCGAATGAACCATCGCTCTCCTGTCCCGGCGTACGAATGACGATTTTTGCCGTCTCCCGCATGTTATTCCCCACCTTTGATGTCACTCAATCTCTATCTTTTCATTCGATACTGATAAATTCATCAGATTTGTTCCATTGTTTGCATGTTTGACA
Organism: Paenibacillus sp. FSL R7-0652; assembly: GCF_038595045.1. Lineage (NCBI taxonomy): Bacteria > Bacillati > Bacillota > Bacilli > Caryophanales > Paenibacillaceae > Paenibacillus > Paenibacillus sp. FSL R7-0652. The sequence goes on from NZ_CP152001.1 coordinate 6,394,646, forward strand.
TTTCATATAGTGATATACAGGACCACCACAGATTTAAACATACATGACTTACCCTATTACTATACCAGACGTTGTGCTTTTTTTCTCATAACAGCCGTACGTAAGAACGCTTTAGCTTATTCAACAAGAGAGGTATTTCCCATGAAGAAAAAAAACATGTTGATATATATGCTGCTCGCTTTTGCTCTATCCATCACCCTGACCATACTGTCTCGTGTGAAGTGATAATGGCGGTGAAGTACCACAAGGTACAGCTGCCTCCGAGGTTTCATGGCTTCAAACGAACAACCACCCTTAAAAACAGCAGCTTCTTTATTATAAACGCGACTCTGAAGCAAAACGTTTCACGAATGTCATCTATGCAGTGCAGAACATTTCTAAACATCCTTCGTTTTACAGACGAATGGGGAGGGATTACGGTGAAAAGAAACCGGCTTAACGTCATTACATGTGCACTCTTTGCTGCTTTGCTTCTCAGCAGCTGCCAAAGCTCTGATCTGCCCAATTCAGCGAAGTTAAATAAAACACCAAAAAAACTGGAAACATTCTATCCCGCCAGCATCACCGAGGTGGATTCCATTGAAATCAGGAGCGGCAGTGATGGTACTGCCAAACGGACTGCCGATCCAAAGCTGATGCATGACTGGATTGAAAAGGTACGGTACTTAAACATCATCCCGAATCCAGACCAGGAAGATACATCAGGAGTTTTGTTCCATGTGAGGATGTTTAGGCAGGAAGAGGTTGTCTTTTGGATGACACCCACCAATATCAATCAGCAGCGAATCGAGCCGCAGGATGAATTAGCAGATCTGATGACTGAACTGTACAATAGAATCGAATAGCTCGACTGCGCAGTCTCAAAAAATATAAAAACAGCATCTGCAGGTATCTACCAATGCTAATAAACCCTGCACTGATGAGCAATGTGATGCAGGTTAAAGCTTCCGGTTCTCGTTTGTCCTCAGGTATGTTCACGATCCACATCCAACTCCTTCAAATGTCACTCCCCTTCTTTATTGTGGTAAGTTATACATACAGGATCGACTCATAGTGATGATCATTAAGAAAATGTCCTATCCTTTATAAGAGGTGAATACCATGTTAGATGAACTTGAGATACAGATCAAAGAGCGAATTCAGGAGAGATATGATATTACGGGTGAATTTTATAGCGCATGGTTTACTACGAATCCATCTCTTCTTGCTCCCAAGGAGCAATTTTATCAAACAGAACATATTGAAAAGCACAGAGCGATATCCTATCTGCTGGATAAAGGATACCTCCATGCACAGCCCTTAGAGAGCAATCCTGAGATGGTCGCCGTAAGCATCACACTGGACGGAATCGACTTTTATGAGCGGGGCTATCTGAATGGGGACGCGAAAGGGTTCCAGGTTGTGGAGGAAATCATCTACAACGATGATTTTAATAAAAAAGGACTCTGAAATCCTCTCAATTCCAGAGTCCTTCTACAACGTTCAACGAAGTATACAGCGTAATAAGCACAGCGTTTTTCCAAATGATTTACTTCGATACTTGCTGTATGCTTACATCAATTCTGATTCTGTCCATCATCCGAGTCGAGGGATGTATCTGATGATGCAGCTGCCGCGCGTTCCTTCGACTGGATCTCCTCCATCCGGCTGGATACCTTCTGATACAGGTAAGAGATGCCCAGCAGCAGCACACCAAAGCTGAAATAGGCGAAGATTTTGCTGCCTGCGGTCAGCAGACTCACGTCGTAGAACACCATCTTACCTGTGGCGAACAGCGTCAACCCCAAGCCGAGGCGCCGAATCATGACATATTTTCGGCGGAACCCGTAGGCAATATAAAGAATCGCCAGCACCAGATAGATCAGACTGAACATAAGTCCCACATCACCCCACTGGAACTGGATCGTCAGGAACACGGTGATGATACCAAGCAGATAGATTCCCGCAATGACCGGATACCACTCGACACTTTTGAACTGACCACGGATACCCGCTATGAGCAGATCCCTTCCCGCGAAGAACACACCTGCATTGAAAATAATTAACACCAGCAGCCCGACAATTTCGGCCGCCGTATGCTGCTCTACCCCCGGCTGCAGTGCAGGCATCGTCAAGGTCACTGCCAGCGCGATGCAGCATCCGACTGCATGTAAAAAGAGTATGTACCCTCGTAGGAACGGATCACGGAGCAGCTTCACTTTACCTAGTCCATACCCCAGTGCAATTGTCAGTGCCGCAAACAGAAGCAGCTTGTAGAACATGTACAGCAGGAACGTTTCATCAACTGCCCTTACATACAGTTCATTCGATTCATAGAGCACGTATAACCACACGTTCACAAGGGTCACATATCTGAACCCATCCAGAAAACCACGCTCCCACGAGGCATAACTGAACTTTGCTCCAGTTCCTGCGGAGGAGCTGCCGCGCAGCGCCCAGACATAATAGAGGGTGATAAGCAGGGTGCCGAGCGTAAGACTGGAGTATTTTAACATGAAGTACGACTGTTCCCCTACAAAGAATAAGGACAGCAGATCATATTGTACAAAGATCATGATACACAGGAGCACAATGCCCCAGCCTGCACGTTCGACTGCCTTAAATTTTCTGAAATGTCCAAATGTAACGAGCAGCACGCCTTCAATCAACCAGCCCATCGACAGCCATCTGGAACCAAACTGGAATGGAATGAGCAGGATGGTGAAGGTAAGTGACGTGAGATAAAAAAGCAGGATCGTCTGTTTCTCCTGCGCCATAAAGCGCTGAACGAAGCGGGCGAGTCCTACATATACGAGTGCAAAAATAACGGCGAGTAAGCCCTGCGCATTATTCCAGCCCGCTGCATCAAACAGCACATATAAGACGAGACAGCTTAAGCTCGTATTCATCGCTAACAAAGCAAAATCCCACCAGGTTAACTTCACCCGGTGCTTAAACGGATATGCGAGCGTAATACCAAGATACAATGCAAACGTTACCACAGAATAGAGCATCCCCACCTGTTCATTTGGTGACAGCCATAACAGAATCAGCATGGACGGCGTGTGCAGCAGGAAGCTGATGTAATGCACCACCGGCCAACGCTGGCCAAAGGATATGAATACAATAATACCGTTCAGAAGCAGCAGATAGATCATCGCGGTATAGACTGCTGTCCCTTCCAATCCAAAGGTGAACATGTAAGAAAAGAAAGGCAGATATCCGCCCACAAGACCAAAGGAGCAGATCGTTTTAGACTGATACCTCAAGGACAACAATACGGAGACGGCCGATATCAGTACAGATAAGCCCAATCCCGTATACAGCCCGATGATATGCAGCAGGAAGTAACTGTAGAAAATAGAACCGAACAGCACAGAGATGCCTCCGCCGAGCAGTCCCATCGCAAATGTTTTCTGCTTACGGCGAAACAGCCACTCACCGCCTGCAAGCATCAATATGCCGAGCAGGAAGAAGCCTAAACCCTTCATCTCATCGCTAAACCATGTGGAATATGAATATTGAAAAGCTGCACCGACTCCCAGTATAAGGAGCAGGATGGCCACTTTGTTAATCCAGCTGAGTCCAATGCGCATCTCCATTCGGTTCTGCTTAATCCGGCGCTGCATCGTTTCCTCGCTCAGCTCTTCCTCGGCCATCTGCTCATAACCATGCTGCATCTGCCCGCGCACAGCCTCGGCTCGCTCCCATACGGTCTGCCTGTGCAGTTCAATCCTTGCATTCACCTCGGATGCCAGATAGGCAATCCGCTCCTTCATCTCGGCCGCATCCTCCTGCAGATGCTGGGAAGCCTTGTTGAAAAGAGCGTTCAGATTCGATTTTGTTCGATGTTCAAAATAGCTGATATGATCATTATGCTCGGCTGTTTTGCCTTGAAAATACGTCTCCATCTTCTCCCTTGATACCCGGATCAGATTCAGCTTTTCATCCAGCATCTGTTCGGACAATGCGATACGCAGACGCGCATTTTCCTCTTCCATCTGGCGTGCACGCTGTTCCAACTGATGCAGCTTGAGCTGCTGCGCTTCGGTCTGCTCCAGCAGCTGTTCATTGCGAACCGTCAAGTCATCGGATTGATACTCCTGCAGCAAGGCCTGATAGTCCTTGGCGAGCTGCTTCTGCTGCTCCTGAACCTGCCTAAGTCGATCCTTAAATTCGTTCATGGACATCCTCCATTGGTTGTCATATGATGTTTTTCAATATTTTACTATAGATATGCCAAAAAATGAGACTATAATTATAGATTTTCAAACGGTGACATGGAGATCATGCAGGATGATGAACAGTGGATTCCAAATAAAAAAGCATCAGCATGCCTCGATTTGCCATAACACTGACAAATACTACAGAATGCTGATGTCTTTTTTAATCATACGATCTAATTATCTCTATTGTAATAGAAGGCAGCATAACCGAAGGGAACAGATCATCCCACATCCCTAATTAGGCAGCTTTAGCGATTGGCTTTTTCAAAAATACACCATAAGAAACAGCCCCCAAGAGCAGCAGTCCTGCCCCCAGTAAAAATACATTATTAAAACTGCCTGTCGTATCCAAAATGTATCCGGTTACAATCGGAGCAAGTGCTGCTCCCAGAAATCCGCCGAAGTTCTGAATGGCTCCCAAGGAAGCGACTTGTTCACCCGGAGCAATATCTGCAGCCAGTGTCCAGATCACACCCGATGGCAGCTGAGAAGCAAAGTAACCTACAGATAGCAGGATGATGCTTACTACTGTACTGTCAATGAATGGTATGGGGGCGACTGAAGCCGCGGCCAGAATAGCTCCGCCGACAATGGGAACTTTTCGTGAGGTAACCGCGTTAACCCCTTTTCGAATGAAAAAGTCCGAAATAAATCCACCAAGCAGCACGCCGATAATTCCGGCTACGAACGGGATAGATGCAATCCAGCCTGTCTCTTTCAGCGTAAAGCCCTGCTCCTTCTCCAGGTAGCTCGGAAGCCAAGTCAGGTATACCCAGATGGTAAACATAATTCCGAAGTTTCCGATAATCATAAACCAGGTGCTTTTATGTTTGAATAACGAACCCCAGTTTGCTTTGGGCGCTGCAACGGCTGATGTTTCGTCCGTGTCGGCACTTTGATCTGGGGCGGCTTCCGGCCCTTTGATCATCCGCTTCTCGGCAAAAGTTGGATCACGATATACCTTGATCCAGATCAACATGATAATCAGACCAATAACACCCACAAAGATGAACATACCTCTCCATGTCATCGTTAACATCAGAACGGTCAGCAGCGGCGGTGCGATTGCGTTGGCAATCTGCGAGCCTGTGTTAATAATGGAGGTCGGCAAGCCCCGCTCACTTTTGGCAAACCAGCGCTCTGTTACCTTCAGCCCTGAAGTGAAAAAAGGGGACTCGGAGACACCCAGAAGCATTCGCATTGCATATAACAACGAATACGTATTGGTAAACGCACTCAGTATGGTCGCAATGGACCAAAGTCCTGATGCCCATGCAAACATCTTTTTCGGACCGAATTTATCTACCAGCCACCCGGCAGGCAGGTTTGCTAAGGCATACGGCCATAGAAAGGCTGATAACAGCAAACCCATCTGAGTTGAAGACAGCCCGAATTCTGCGGCAATGGTTGTATTGGCAATACTTAGATTGGATCGATCCAAATAGTTAACGACTGCACCCAGCAGCAATAACAGAATAATTCCCCATCTCAGACCCACTTTTGGGGTTTGAGGGACTGAGGCAGGGGATGGCGATGGTTTTAACACTGCCATGAAAATCACTCTCCTCCATAGATATAAATATTAAATTACTCATATTATATATAATGAATAAATATGGAAATAAAAGACTACAGAAAGCCTCTTCTGCTCCTTTAAAAAGCATTAATCCATTGAAGTACACGCTTTCATAACTGAATAATGAATCTCTTCATTCATTAGCTAAATCTATTCCGGACCTGTGCGTTCACAACGCCCGGCATGATGGTTATATGCCTGATCGCTGTGAACCTCACGGTACGTTCATTTCATAGGTCTATTTGAAGCAGCTCAGCGTGCGGCCTTTACGGCCTGCAGAAACTCTTCAGCTGCCTTGGTTACTTTCCCATAATCACCGGAATCCTTCGCGGCTTTGGTAATGTAGCTGCCCACACCAACTCCAACACAACCTGCTGCCAGCCATTCATGCACATTTTGCGGTGTTACTCCGCCCGTAGGTGCAATCGCTGCTTGAGGCAGAGGGGCAGACATCGCTTTGACATATTGCGGCCCCACAGATTCTGCCGGGAACAGCTTCACAATATCTGCACCCGCTTCAAGCGTCTCCACGATCTCCTTGGCCGTGAATGCACCACTGACCGTAACCGCCTGATAGCGATTGGCCACTTTGATCATGTCAGGATTAAGCTGCGGACTTACCAGCATTTCAGCACCGGCCAAAATGGCAGCTCGCGCCGTCTCTCCATCCAGAATGGTACCCGCACCAATCAGAATCCCTTTGGATGAATATTTTCGGGACAAAACTTTAATAACATCCAGTGCACCCGGCACACTCATCGTAATCTCGAGCGCCCGAATGCCCCCTGCGATCGCCGCCTCGGCAACAGCTAACGCCTCTTCTTCACTCTCTGATCGAATAATCAGTACAATACCGGTATCCGCAATGATGTTCATATTCTCCAGCTTACGCCACATATCTATGTCCTCCTCAGCCCATCTGTCTATTGTTAAACCTTGTATATTCGGTATGTTCGCTTCGGTTTACTCCTGTATTCCAGGGTATAACCGATCACCACTGTAACCCAGCTGACTTGAAAGCTTCCATGCCGCTTCCTTAACCAGTTTGACAATGCTCGCCTCACGTTCCGGAGTCATCGTGGAGTACATGCTGGCCACGCTGATTGCAGCTGCAGGCTCGTTCCACTGATCATAGACAGCAGATCCAATACAGTACATCTCCAGATGGTCTTCCCGGTCGTCGATGGAGTAACCACGCTCGCGAATCTCCTGCATATCCTGCAAAATATCAGGAATGGTTACTTTCGAGTAGGAAGTGCGTGACGGAATCTCGCCTTCTCCCAGAATCTCCATCACCCTGCTGGTCGGAAGGGCTGCAAGCAGTGCTTTGCCCAAACCCGTCGTATGCATATATCGGCGGGAGCCCAGCTTGGCTGTTGGACGCATGACCGAATAACTCTCTGCTTTATCCAGATATACAATTCGACCTTTATCCTCGATCCCAAGAAAAGCCGTGCTTCCCGTCTGACGATTCAGAGCTTGAAGCAGAGGCCGGGCCATATGAGGAACGCCCATGTTGGACAAATAAGCCATACCCGTCTCAAACACGGCGATGCCTAGACGATACGTCTTGAGGCGCGCATCATCCATTTCAATAAAACCCTTATGCAGCAAGGTTTGTACCAGTTCGAAACCACTGCTCTTTGGCATGTTCATATGTTTGCAAATCTCATTCAGTGTTAACGGAGTACCACTCCTCGCAAATAAAACGAGTAAATCCGCAACTCGCTCCGCAGACTTATTCATGCGAATATTGTCCATGTTATCTCCTTTTCGCTGCTTCGACGTCGAAGTTCGTATATGTGAACTTATTTCACATCACCGAACGATGCCCTCATTATAGATCAGCCCCTCGGGAAATTTCAACCGCTTTCTTAAAACTTTTTTTGTTTATGCTTTTTCCTCAAAAGGGATTGTATTTCCACGAAAAAGAGTATACTCTAGAAGCGACTGTTCACCAGCACGAATTTCGTTCGTATATGCGAACCGATGAATGTTCGAACTCACTACGCATGCACAAAACTTATCCACGATCTCTGGAACTGGATCACTTATAGGGGGAAATTCTCATGAAACCTATCCTGATTTTTCTGATTGGCTCTGCCGGTTCGGGCAAATCAACGATTGGCAAAAAACTGGCTGCCGAGCACCACTTTTGTTATCTGGACAAAGATGTGGTGTGCAACACCTTTACGGGAAAGCTTCTGGAAGCACACGGCTTCTCCCCTCATGACCGCGATGGCACCTATTATCGCGACACCGTCATGGATTTGGAGTATGAAACATTGTTAAACGTAGCAAATGACAATCTGCAATTAGGCAGATCGGTCATTCTGGATGCGCCTTTTGTTGGCTATTTTCATAAAAGCGATTACATTCATCAGCTGCTCTCTAGATATGCATGGGCAGAGGTTGTTCCTGTTGTGATACGAGTTGATGTGGAGGTGGAGGTTCTGCATCAGCGGCTCAAAAGTCGGGGCTTGGAGCGAGACCAATGGAAGCTGGATCACTGGGATACCTTTGTCCAGGGAATGCAGGCCAATCGCTGTGTGTGGGAAAATATCGAATTCATTACCGTAGATAACAGCTCGGAGGAGTTTGATCTTGGACAACTGACTTCACGGCTGCCCTTATCTGCATCGCTGACATGATGTCATACATTTACAAAGAGAACGAAAGACAGCAGGGCACAGCCTGTAAAGTGACCGTATTATGCCATAAAAAAAGTACACGGAGCGTGTGAACCTCCGTGTACTTTCCTGTTCTTCTACTATTAATTGCCTTACCATTCTTCTGTTCTAGTTGGTTTCAGCGGCCGTGTCCGCCTCATCCTTTGTGTCCGGCTCGATCAACTGCGTTGTGTTCGGGTCCAGCCAGCTGGCAATCATGCCGCGTACATAGGTCAGATCATCTTCGGACAGATCATAATACCAAGTACCACTGCGCATCTTCCCGTCCCCTTTCAGCATATAGTTGCTGATGGTTGGAATGCTGTCTTTCATATATAAAGCCTCGGCAAAATCTACGATAAAATCCGATTTCATATTTGTTGTAAAATTCGATCCGGCAATCTTGATGACGTCTGGGATTTTGTTCAGATTTTTGACCTCCAGCGCACGATTCATGAATGCACTCAGGAATATCCGATGACGCATCGTGCGGTTAAAATCAGAATCCTCCCGGTAGCGCACATAAGCCAAGGCCTCTTCGCCGTTATAGATCGGTTTGTTAGCCTCTACGAATAACTTCTCATGGATCTTAAGTTTGTTCTCTATGTTTTTCTTGATCGGCAGCTCAACGCCTCCAACCGCATCTACGATGTCCTTCAACCCGTGAAAGTTAATCGCCGCATAGAAATCTACTTTGTTCTCCAGCAGCTTCTCCACCGTGTCAATGGCCATCTTGGCTTCGCCGTGAGCATAGGCCGAGTTGATTTTGGATTTCACATCACGACCGACAATTTCGGTGTAGGAGTCACGAGGAATGGACAGCAGCAGCACCTTATTGTCCTCTGGACGCACGACGGAATAAATAATGGTGTCTGAACGGCTTGGTTCATTATCGCGCTGATCGATACCCAGCAGCAGTATTGAGAACGGATCGGTATGCTCCACGACCGGAGCCTCTTCGTTACCAACGGCTTTATACGATTTGTCCAGCGCTTCCTTCACCGTACCTGAGGCGAACATATTAAAGGCCAACCTCACAAGTTCCTTTTGAAAAATAAACCCGAGGCCTCCCAGCACAATTAGTATACTGAGGGTTATGATGAGCGGCTTCTTCCAATTTTTTTTCGACTTTTTCGGCTTCCGTCTAGTTAAGTTTGCAGCACTGTTTTCCATCATATCTCCTTTAGTTGCGGTTTCTTCATCCATTTAACTATATTAAGTACACGTTTTCAATAGATTACGTTATAATCGGCTGTACAACAAGGGACATAGAAGGAGCAATGAGAGATGGAGTATCGGCATTTAGGCAGCAGCGGTCTGCGGGTATCGGCACTTGGGCTGGGCACGAATGCATTTGGCAAAAGAGCAGATCAGTCCGCTTCGACCCGCATTCTTCATGCTGCAATGGACCGAGGCATTAACTTTATTGACACGGCCAACATCTATGCTGGCACGGAATCGGAACGAATCATTGGACAGGCACTGGTCGGTCGACGGGAAAACGCTGTGCTTGCAACCAAAGCCGGCCTGCCCCGGCATGATGGTCCTCATGGACGCGGTTCCTCGCGCTGCCATCTGCAGCAAGAGCTGGAACACAGCCTGCGGCGTCTGCAGACGGATTATGTCGATCTGTACCAGATCCATACCTTTGACCCGCATACCCCGCTGGATGAAACACTGCGCACGCTGGATGACATGATTACGTCCGGCAAAGTGCGCTACATTGGCGCCTCCAACTACGCCGCCTGGGAGCTGATGAAGGCCCTCGGCATCAGCGAAATGCGAGGATACGCGCGGTATATTTCCACGCAAACCAGCTACTCGCTTGCCGATCGAACACCCGAGAACGAACTTGTTCCGCTTTGTCTTGATCAGGGCGTAGGCATTATCCCTTATTTCCCGCTGGCTGGCGGTATCCTGACCGGGAAATACAGCGGACAGGCCAGCGTACCTTCTGGTTCGAGAGCGGACACGGACCCAACCTTCAGCCGCTTCCTGCTCGAGCACAACATGCAGCTGAGCGAGCAGGTAAGCGCCAAGGCAGATGCCTATGGCTGCTCTCCAAGTGTACTGTCGATCGCTTGGCTGCTGACGCGTCCGGCAGTATCGACCGTGATTGTAGGAGCTACCCGGACTGAACAGCTGGAGCATAATCTCGCCAGCCTTGATCTAAAGCTTCCACCTGAACTGCTGGATGAACTGGATCAGATTAGCCAGCAATTCCGCCACGGCAAGCCGTTTGCTTCCTACAGGCTGGAATAGATCGCCTAATGACAAATAAACCTTCCGACCATATAGGGTCAGGGAGGTTTATTTCATTTTTCGTCATTTTTCGCACAACCTATATGATGAATCGCCCTAATCAAACGTAACTTGTTGATGAATAACAATGGAGCATTAATGGTCTGTTTTATGCCGGATAAATTCCTGCATAATTTCCATGTAACCCTCTCTGCGATCAGCAAGAAGCTCGAAGAAGTTTTTGTCGGACTCTTCCACGAGGTTCATCCCTTCAATCGCCAGCTTTGTGCCTTCAGGCGTCGTCGTAATAATATTGGCCCGTGTATCTGTCTGATGACGAGCACGCGTAATGTATCCTCTCTTCTCAAGAGCGCGAAGAACCTGAGAGGTAACATTAACGTCTACATTGGCAAATTGGGCAATCTGGACCTGGGTAACTCCCTTACCTTCCACGTCACGTTCATTAAGCCATAAACAAGTATGCAGTAAAATAAATTGAGGTTGTGTCAGATTGAGTGGTTCCAGCACCCTGCGTACTTCCTTCTGCCACATCGTCGTCACCTGCCATAACAGGTACCCTGGACTATCTTGCGGATTGGTGTATCGTGAACTTTTCATTCTTATACCTCCGTGATGTACGATCTTGTGCTGCAGAGATGTGTGTATCATCCATTGTATAACGAATCTGTTATACTAACGCTTCACAACACGCATCCGCTGCAGCTTTAGATACTGATCTATGAAAAAAAAATGTTATATTTTATTTATCGTGTAGGAATAAACTGCTTCACCCATTGACCAAATCCCTGCGGATTTCGGCTCTGGATCAGGATGGTGCCTTCTCCGCGGAAACGGCAGACCAAACCTTCACCACTCGTCACACTGGACAACCAGCCTTGTGATGCTTTTTCGATCCGATAATTGACATAATGGGGCCATGCCACCAGATGTGCATTGTCCACAATGACCTCTTCGCCTTCAGCCAGATGTATGGGGTGGATCGCACCATAAGAAGATAGGAACACAGTGCCTCGCCCACTGATTTCTATAATAAAGAAGCCTTCTCCGGAAAAAAGACCTTTTTTCAAATTTTGCATTTTGGTGTTAACCTGAATGCCTTCCGTTCCCGCCAAAAACCCGTCTTTCTGTACATACAAAGAGTATGACCCATCCAGTTCTATGGCCTCTATGCCGCCCATGGTTGATGGAGATAACAAAACTTCTGAACTTCCTCCAGCTGCCGCCAATTCCTGAAAGAAAAATTTCTCCCCGCTCAGCATACGTCCAAATCCGGCAAACATACCGCCTTCTGCTGATCCTTTAAGTTCAACTGTTGGTGACATGGATACCATGGCTCCACTTTCAGCCTTGAAACGCTCGCCACGCTGCAATTCTACCTTGAGCATAGCAAATGCACCATCGTATAGAATTTCGTATCTCACGGTTTCATCAGCTCCCTGTGATGATCAGTATTAAAATCGTTGAGGCCGTTATCTTCCAGCACGGCTGCTTTGTCGCCGTATTCTTTAATAATATGCTGGTCTCCCCAATGACAAAGTGCGTTCAGAATCGGCTCCAGGCTCCATCCGTATTCACTTAATTCATACTCTACCTTGGGTGGGACCTGATTGTATACTATTCGTTTTACAATGCCGTCATTCTCCAGTTCACGCAGCTGCTGTGTCAGCATCTTCTGGGTGATGGCCGGCATAATCCGCTTTAGATCACTTGTCCGTTTTTTGCCATGAGTCAGATGACAGAGAATGACACATTTCCATTTGCCGCCAATGACTTCCAGCGTAGCTTCCACCGAAATATTGTATTTTTTACGCTCCATGATGACCTTCTTCCTCCTTAATCAAGTTCGCTCGTTCCGTTTATGCTAATGTATGGGCACCAAAAAGTACGTAGGGTACTAAAAAGTACGTACTAGCCATGTTATACCGAATAATTCATAATAGCATTTGCCGGTAAGCAAATCTACATTCTAGGAGTTGAACAGAACATGCATCATGAGGCAAAACACAGCACTTGGGCGCTGCTGGCACTGGCAATCAGCGCGTTTGCGATCGGTACAGCCGAATTCATCAGTGTAGGACTCCTACCGTTGATCGCAGACGATCTTCATATTTCCGTAACTTCAGCGGGTCTGACCGTTACCATATATGCTTTGGGCGTCATGTTCGGTGCGCCAATCCTTACTTCATTGACAGCAGCCATATCACGCAAAACGCTGCTGCTGGTCATCATGCTGGTTTTCACAGCAGGCAGTACGCTGGCTTCACTATCCACCGGGATTACCATGCTGCTCATCGCACGGGTAATATCGGCTCTGGCACATGGCTTATTCATGTCGATTGGCTCCACCATAGCCGCCGACCTGGTGCCTGCTGACCGCAGAGCAAGTGCAATTGCCACCATGTTCTCGGGACTAACCATTGCAACGGTAACCGGTGTGCCTTTCGGTACGTTCATAGGCCAGCACTTGGGCTGGCGTGCTGCCTTTATCCTGATCGCAGCTGTCGGGGTCCTTGCGTGGACAGCCAACCTGCTGCTGGTCCCTTCTGCGTTACAGCGCGGAACTCGTACTGCATTTCGAAATCAGGTGAGGCTGGTAACGAACGGACGGCTCCTGCTTGCCTTTACCATCACAGCGGTAGGTTATGGAGGAACGTTTGTTGTATTCACGTATCTGTCTCCGCTGCTGCATGACATCAGCGGGTACTCAGACAAAACGACGGCTTTCATTCTGCTGCTGTACGGTGTCGCTATTGCCATTGGCAATATGATTGGAGGGAGGGCTGCCAACCGTAATCCGCTGAAGTCCCTTCTCTACATGTTCATAGTACAGACCATCATACTGAGTGTGTTATACTTTACCCTCCCCTTCAAATGGACCGCACTGCTGACCATTATGGGCATGGGGCTGCTGGCTTTTATGAACGTGCCTGGTCTTCAGATGGTTGTTGTTTCACTCGCTGAACGGTTTGCACCGCAGGCTAAGGATGTCGCCTCTGCTTTTAACATTGCCTCTTTTAATGCAGGTATTGCTATAGGTGCCTATCTGGGCGGCGTAGTTAATGACTCCATCGGTTTGATTCATACCACCTGGGTTGGTGCATTAATGGTGCTCATTGCGGCAATGCTGACGATATGGGCCAAACATCTGGAACAGCAGGTCACAGCGCATTCAGACAAGTTGGATAAAAGGGAGCCTAACTTCATTAAAGTTTAACCCGTTAAGTCAGCTATCTTCTGGTTGAAGAGAAAAAGTCTGAAACGGGAACCGGTTTCATATCCAATTTCGACAGACTATATACGTAACTATATACGCTGGATGCAATTTGATCTACTATGATTTGATTTTGTATCATGAAATTTTGGCAATCTCACTTTAAATGGAAATATTCACTCACCTTAAGGAGGATTTCTCATGACAACAGCACAACATCTGCAATCCACTACAACACTGCATAACGGCGTTCATATGCCTTGGTTTGGTCTGGGCGTATTCAAGGTTGAAGAAGGTTCCGAACTGATTGAAGCGGTAAAAAGCGCGGTTAAACACGGCTATCGCAGTATTGATACAGCTGCCATCTATGGTAACGAGTCCGGTGTAGGCCAGGCGATTGCCGAAGCACTGCAGGAGAACGGATTAAAGCGCGAAGACCTTTTTATTACCTCCAAAGTATGGAATGCGGACCTCGGATATGCCGAGACACTTGCCGCATTTGATACAACGATGAACAAGCTTGGACTGGATGTTCTGGACCTGTACCTGATTCACTGGCCCAAAGCCGGCAAATACAAAGGGGCATGGAAAGCCATGGAGGAATTGTACGCAGCAGGCCGAATCCGCGCAATTGGCGTAAGCAACTTCCAGATCCACCATCTGCAGGATCTGATACAGGATGCGCAGGTGAAACCTATGGTCAACCAGGTCGAATACCACCCACGTCTGACACAGGTTGAGTTAAAGGATTTTTGTGAGCAGCATGGCATTCAGCTTGAGGCCTGGTCACCGCTCATGCAGGGTGAACTGTTGGACAATCCTGTACTCACAGAGATCGCTGCAGCCAAAGGCAAGTCTGTCGCTCAAGTCATCCTGCGCTGGGATCTGCAAAATGGTGTTGTAACCATCCCGAAATCAACGAAGGAACATCGGATTATTGAGAATGCGGCCATTTATGACTTCGAGCTGTCCGCGGAAGAAATGCAGCGCATCAATGCACTGAACGAGAACGTGCGTGTAGGTCCAGACCCGGACAACTTTGATTTCTAATTCTCATTCGTCTGTACAAAATAATACGCTGTCAACAAAGTCGATTGTTCATCAATCGGCTTTGTTTTTAATTTCGTTTTACATATTAAACTGGTTAATGAGTTTGTCCAGAATCTCCGACTGTTCGATGACCCTTCTTGAATCATTTTAGAATTTGATGTCAAGTTATAGAAAATAATTTTAAAGGCACAAAATGAGATCATTGAAAATATAAAATGCTCTTCTTTCCGTAAAAGCCAAAGAATGATTCACTTCAACTTAGCTTCAAAGAGTTCTGAATGAGCTTTGATCTTCTCAAAAAACGCCAAGCATGAATGTATAATTTTACTACTCCCCATAGCTATGGATAAATTCAACCCTTCTAACATAAGCTCCGTGGAAGCATGAATATCCTTATTCTCATTGAATCGGTAAACTGCCAAATCACCTAAAAACTGAACATATCTCTCTTTAACTATCGTCGATTTATACTCGCCAAACGCAGCTTTTCCCGATTGATAAGGGATATACTCTGCGAACCGCTCCAAGATTTTATCTATGTTGAAATGGTACTGATTCGCCGCCTGAATCATGTGCCACAAAGCAAGGAATATCTCTCCTTCACGGCCTGCTATATAATCCGCATATTCATTGATGACACCTACCTCTCCCGACATCAAACGATACAGATATGTATTAGCGACCGCCCATTCCGAAAACTGCCCAATAATCTGCCGGGCTTCCTCATCCTGCTCTCGAATCCAGCATTCCCCGCTGTTATACAATGCAACAAATTCCAATGCTCTCTGGTAATCACCGCAATGTTCACTTGCTGTAGCTTGAGACAGATAGGCATATAAAATATAGTAATAAAACGGTCTTTCAGCACGCTTCCTTTCTTCTGTGGGGCGTAGAGAACGATGCTGCATCTCATATTGTATTACTGCGATACGCTGCATTTCTTTAGCTAATATATCAACCTTTTCCCATTTATGAGCCATTCCAAAAACATGCATTAGTTGTTTTAACGCATCAAGCTGATCAGCTTCATCCAGTCGATTCACGTATATTTCAAACTGAGCGGCTGCACGTACATTTTCCTCCATATCTTCTCCGAGACTAATTAAAAACAACCGATATTGGCTGAGCGCAAGACGCTCAGAATGCTGATATTTCTCTGCTTCACTCACACCTCTATAGAGAATTCCAGCAGCCGCATGTTTGTTATCCTCAAATAACTCTTCAGCCATATCAAATAATACGGGAACATAAGAAAGGTCTTCTAATATACGGTTAGTTACCTGCTGGATACAATCAATCCGATCTATATCAGCGCAGCGGAATATAAAGGGTCTTATACGCCTGATGGTGATTAGAGTAGAGAAGCACTCATCGATATAATCACTAAAAAAGTAGTCTTCGGGTAAGCCCATTCCGGCAGTAATCGCTGCGAGTTGATTCATTGATATAGGTTTATTACCTTGTAATATACGACTGAGGGTTCCTGAGTTGATGCCAGAGCGATGAGCGAAATGGGAATGTTTTATCTGATTATCCTGTATGTATTGCATCAATTGTTCTCGAATTGAATTTGCCCGCTCCATTATGCTCACCTCCACAAATATACAAGTAATAGGTTAATAACCTATTATAACTATATCAGCTAAGATCCATCATGGGACCATAATAAAAGTATCATCTAACATTTGATCTTCAAAAGTGAAAGTTAACAAACAAATTGAATAGACCTTACCTGTTAAGCTGTACTCTACGCTATATTCTGCTCCTCTGGCATTTATCCAAGCTGCAGCCGAGAGCAAAACTTGGTGTTAAACCAGCGCTTCTATTCCATATATCTTCTAAATGAGAGGTGAGGTGCATGGGTTCAGCTAAAATGAAGCGGTTCTAACTTGTTTCGATCTCCATCGGTTCAATGTTTATTCTGTCCGGGTAAAAAAGAAATTGAAACACTTCAGGCAGAGCACAGAGCATTGGAGAAACAAATCACAAATCTTCTTAAAAAGTAAAGCACCAAAGAGGCTGCTCTAAATTCGATCCGAAATTTAGATACAGCCTCTGCTCGCCTTGTAAACAATACCCACCGAAATATATCACTGCCTGATCTCGCCAAGAAATCCAGCACCCTAGATTTCATTCCAGCCTCTACTTCCAGCACTGCTCTGACTCCAGCTCTACCTTGATGCTGGCTTCGAACTCAAGCTCTACACCGGCTCTTCCTTCTACGTACACTTCGGTTCAGCTCCAGGTCTGAGTGAATTTCCAGTCCCAGTTTATATGAAAGGCTTCCAGCCGTCATCCCCTGATAGAACGCGGGATAACTCATACTCGGCTGCATCTTCGTCCGTCAGTATTCTGGACCATGACACACGATCGTCCGCACCTTTTGCTCCGGGTCCGGCACTTTTATATTCTGCATAATGGACCGTCGCTTCCGCTTCAGACTTGTCCCAGTTGTGCCAGCCCTCTTGTTTCACATGCGCGCCAAGCCAGCAGTTCAAGAAACAGACTTTGGCATGATTACGCCATGGCCTGCCCAGATAGACCGATTGTGGAGGAGCATTGCTGGTCAGATCACAGTCTACAAATATATACCCGTAAGGAACATCCTCTGGTGTAGAAGCTGCCGTAATCCAGCCATTCACCTGCCCTTCCGCGGCCTCCGCTTCCGTCAGACGGCTCTTCGTAAAAATCTCGCAGCCCTTAAACACAACCGTAGCCGAGCCAAAAATAAAATCGATATCCCCTTCGATATAACAATTCTCGAAATACTGTCTTAACTTACGCCGCTCCGCACCGTCCCGCGGCCCGCCGAAATAACTGCGGTCCAAAGGCTGCTCGGGCAGCGGTCCCGTAAAGATTGTATCCTGATAACCGATAAAACGGCAGCTGTGAAACACCGCACGGTCCCCATCCACATAAACGGCCAGCGCCTGCCCTACCTCTTTGCCCGGTCCGGCCGAGTTCACAAAGGAGATTCCTTCCGCTGTAAAATCATCTGCTCCGATAAATGCTGTGTAGGAATGGAACGTATGGTACTGCGAGCCGTCCGCAAATCTCTTGAGCGCATGATCATCGTAGGTGATGATCGTCTGCTCGGCCCCTTCACCAATCAGATGAATGCCCGGCTTCTCCATGTGCAGCTTTTCATAATATACGCCTGCCTTCACTCGAATTGGAAGACTGCCGCGGTCGCTACCACTGCCCATATCACTGACTCCAACACACCCATTACTATTGTCCGGCAGCGCATCGATTGCAGCCTGAATGCTCGAATAATCTCCCGATCCATCAGAAGCAACAGTGATATAAGAGGGCGCTGACTCCGCTTCCAACTCCGCTGCCAGCTGTACTTCCGGCAAGCGATGCTCCGTCATGGCAAACGCTCCATTTCCAGTGCGGCCAGCAGCAGCGGGGCAACGCCCATAAAGGAATCGCTTACAACTGCCTCGCTGACATAATAACCATATGATCCATCACGATCCAGACTCAGTCCCGCCCCATGACATATGCCGTTTAACCGCACACCTTCAGCCGTCTCCTCGACCAATCTGGAGGTAAGCCCCTGCCAGCCTTTCTCTGCAGCTGCTCTAAAGTGAGGTTCCAGATATCGCAGGCGGACTCCTTTTGCAAGTGCATATACAAACATACTTGAACCTGAAGCTTCCAAATAGTTTCCTTTGCGGAATCCTTGATCCAGCACCTGGAACCAGAGTCCGCTCTCCTGCTCCTGTATACGTACCAATGCATTACACATCCGCTCAAAGATGCCAATAATCGTACCCCGTTTGGGATGATTCAGTGGAAAATGCTCCACACTGTCCACAATTGCCATCGCATACCAGCCCATCGCTCGGCTCCAGAAGTGCGGAGAACATCCCGTCTGGGAATCTGCCCAGATCTGCTCCTTCGACTCATCCCACCCGTGATACAGCAGTCCGGTACGTGGATCGCGTGTCTTTCGTTCAATCAGCAAAATCTGATGGGCCACCTCATCCCATAAATCCGGACGCTGGAACGTCTTTGCATACTGGGAGAGAAAAGGGGAAGACATGTACAGCCCATCCAGCCACATCTGGAATGGATAGATTTTTTTGTGCCAGAATCCTCCCTCGGACGTTCGGGGCTGGCCCGCAAGCTGTGCGGCAAGCAGATGAGCTGCCTCCGCGTAGCGCCCATCCTCAGCACCTTCCAGTAACGCAAACAGGTTTTTCCCTTGATTAATCTGATCCAGATTATATTCTTCCAAGGAGTAAGTACCGATGGAGCCATCTGGCTGCACATACAGGTCCATATGTTTTTTCATAAAATCGATATATTCCTGCCTGTTATACTCTTCCCCTGTTCGTGCCACAGCCATTAACGTCATGCCCTCCACATATGCCCATCGTCCTGAAGGAAATGCATGAAAGCCTTCCTCGTTACACTGCTGCATAATCGAAGCTGCAATTCGCTCGGACCAGGATAACTGTGTCTGTACCTGCATCGCGGTACCTCCTAGTATTTTGTATTGGTTCGAATAATGACGTACATCGGATCTGTTACTAATCACTGCTCTCATTCTGCTCATTCTTTCTACGAAATCCGGCATTACTGCCGGCACACTGCTGTTGAATTACGCAAATTCAGCTTCGGCTGGATGACAACCGGTACATCCACCTGCTCGTCACGGATCAGGGATACAATCAGCTCGGCCGCCTGAACAGCGAGTTCATCCAGCGGCGGACCGATGGTGGTCAGCGCGACTTCGGCATACTGCATATCAGGCAGATCGTCATAGCCAATGATCGAGATGTCACGCGGCACGCTGTAACCTGCTTCGAGAAGCGCCCGAAGCGCCCCCCGTGTCACGAGGTTGTTCAGGCCGATAAATGCCGTTGGAGACTCAGGGCCAAACGTATAATTTCGGATGGCAAAATAGCCATCTTCCCATGAAGAGTAAGCTGGCAGCACATCGTCCTCATTAAAAGTCAGACCCGTGCGCTGCAGCGCTTCCCTATACCCTTCCAGCTTGACATGCTGTGAGTTGCCGATGAATCCGATGCGGCTGTGACCGAATGATTTCAGATGCTCCACTGCTTTGAACAGGCCCTCCTTACGATCAATCTTGATGTAAGGCGAATTCGGGGCTTCATCTGTACCGAGTACGAAACATGGCATGTTCAGCGTTGCGAATTTTTTCCAAAATGCATCCCGGTTGTCGAGTGCATAGTCCCACAGAATACAACCATCCACCCGCAGCTGGCTGAACACATCCACCCCGTCATCGGCTGCAACCAGAATCATCTGATATCCTCGCTTCTTCAGCTCGGTATGCAGGCTGCCTGATATGTTGGAGAACAATGGATTGCTCAGCTCATCCAGCACAAAACCAATGATATTGCTCCTGCCGGTAGAGAGCTGCCGGGCCAGCATGTTTTTCCGGTATTGGTGTTTTTCCGCTACCGCAAGCACCTTCTGCTTGGTTGCCGGTTTAATTCGGGGATCGTCATTCAGTGCCTTCGATACTGTGCTGTAGCTCACCCCCGCCAGTTTGGCTATATCTTTAATGGTAATCAAATGGAATCAACACCTCTCATATGCCTGAAACCTGTTTCTATTTCTGTGCAGCTTTATAGCGATCATATTGAGCCTGTCTGCCTGCAATCACTTGTTCAACATTCATGCTCTTCAGAGTCTCGATATAACTGTCGAACTGATCCAGACTTGCGTCACCGCTAATAAACTTGAAGTTCATCTCTTCCACATAGGTGGTGATGTCAGGCATCGACATGCTTTCAACGCTTGCTTCATCCGGAAGCGCGTACACAAACGGGAACGGCTCACGCACATATTTTTCTAACTCTTTGTCCAGCTTCGCATGCCATGGTGCAACGATTGAATCTGCCGAATCTGTGGATTGGATATTGGGCAGATTGACCGGACCAATTCCGAGCTTCTGGATATATTCATTGTCTTTACCTTTATCCGTGAATTTCTTTACACCGTTCTCTTCTGTATAGGTATCATCCTTGATCCCCCAAGTGTAATACGTCTGTGCTTCATCACTGACGGCATAATCCAGGAAGCGGAAAGCAAGTTCCGGATTTTTGCTGTCCTTACTGATGCCGAAGATGCCGCTAACCGGTGTACGTCCGATGTAGAACTGGTCTCCGTGCGGTCCTTTTAATGGCAGAATGCCTTTGATAATAGACTCTTCCGGCTTGTAATCCTTGAACAGCGGGCTGTACACCATCGACATATACCAGCTGAAGTTAAACGTTGCTCCAGTTACATCCTGGGAGATCCGTGAGGTAACCTGGTCACTCGTCGTGCTCGCATAGTCCACTCCAAGCAGACCTTCCTTATACAGACCATTCAAGTATGTCAGATATTCCTTGTAGGCTGGCTCATAATAACTGAAGTGCACTTTGCCTTGATCATCGGCATAGAAATTGTTAGACAGATCAAGTCCAAAGGCTGGGCCAAAGGCCATCGGTACAAACTTGGATTCCATAGACAATGGAATTTCATCTGCTTTGCCGTTGCCGTTCGGGTCGTCTGTTTTGAATTTGCGCAGCATCGCTGTGAACTCATCCAGTGTGGTCGGTTCGCTTAATCCCAGTTTTTTCAGCCAGCGCTCATTAACCATGAATACGGGCATGTAGTTTCGGGTCAGCGTCTGCTGCGGAATATAATACATTTTACCATCTGGCGTCGTTAAACTGGCTTTAACCGATGGAGACTTTTCATATATTTTTTTGAGATTGACTCCGTATTTGTCTACCAGATCATTAATCGGCATGAACAGACCGCTGTTAATGTATTTCATTAATTGGTCCTGATCCGGCAGGTACACGATATCCGGAAGCCCCGTACCCGCTGCCAGTCTTGGGTTCACAGCATCTGCGTAGTTCTGAGGAGGGATCAGATCCCAATCTACCTTCACACCTGCATTGCTCTCGATTTTCTTGACGATGGCTGCGGTAGACAAGTCTACGTTGGTTGTCCATGCGTTCGTTGCCAGGATAGACAGCTTCGCATCCGGTTGATCTGTTACCGGCCCGGCGCCGGTATAATTGAAGGCTTTTTCTGTACTCTCAGGTGTTTTCCCCGCATCGGTTCCTGCCCCTGTCCCCCCGCTGCAGCCCGCCAAACTGATCGCAAGTATCGCTGCAATGACACTTTTTCTTCCTGCCCCTTTGAATCTCATCCATCATTCCTCCTTGGTATGAATCCTTTTTGAACTCCCTTGATCCTTGAACAACCCTGTTTTCCACTTCATTCTGACAGAAAAGCCCAGCAGCAAAATCTATCCTTTCACGGCTCCGAGGGTAATGCCCTTAACGAAGTACCGCTGGATAAACGGGTAGATCATCACAATTGGCAGAATGCTGACCACAATAGATACATAACGAACCTGCAGCGTTGAAACCGCCAGTGCGCCGGATGTCATCGTACCACCCATCTTCTGCATAACCTCCGGCGAAGCCATGATCAGTACCCTTCGCAGGAACATCTGGAGGGGCTGCATATCCTGTTTGCCCAAATACAGCAGGGCCGAGAAGAAGTTGTTCCAGTGGAATACGGCATAGTACAGCGTCAGCACCGCCAGTGTTGGCTTGATAATCGGAACAGCGAGACGATACAGCATCGTCATCTCATTGGCTCCATCAATGCTGGCGCTTTCAAAAATTTCATTCGGAATGCCTTCAAAAGCCGAGCGGCAGATCATCACGTTAAACGTAATCACCAGCACTGGCAGCACCATCACCCAGCGGGTATTGTACAGCCCCAGTGATGTAATCAGCATGTAGACCGGAATGAGGCCACCTGAGAAATACATGGTGAAAGCGATGAAAAAGTTCAGTTTGCGCCGCAGGAAAAACTGCTGTCTCGACAAGGGGAACGCGGCAAGGCAGGTGGCCACAATGTTCAGCAGCGTACCCACAACGGTATACCAGATGGTGTTATAAAAGGAAACCCACAACTCCTTGTACTGCAGGACCATCTGGTACCCTGACAAGGTGAATCCTACAGGCCAGAGCACCACTTTCTGTTTATCGATGGCATCCACCGAACTGAAGGAAATGCTGACAACGTACAGGAACGGATACAAGGTGACTACAACCGCCAGAATCGTCAGTAGATAGACGAAGACATAGAATAATCGGTCACTTCTCGATTTTTGCATACAGGTTCTCCTTTCTCTCTTGGTTCATTAGGCGTCTTACCAGAGTGACATTTTGGTAAGGCGGCGAGTCATCGTATTGGCTGCAAAAACAAGCACAAAGGTAATAATGGAGTTAAATAGTCCGATTGCTGTGGCGAAGCCATAATTCTGACCCTCGATCCCCATCCGGTATACATAGGTAGACAGCACATCTGCCGTTTCATAGGTGGCCCCGTTGTAGAGCAGGTATACTTTCTCGAAGCCTACGCTCATAATGCCGCCAAGCGACAGCAGCAGCAGAATGACAATGGTTGGTTTGATACTGGGTAGTGTAAGATGCCACAGCTCCTGAAATTTGTTCACGCCGTCGATTTTGCCGGAGTCATACATCTCGGGGTCAATCCCCATAATGGCTGCGATATAGATGATGGAGCTGAAGCCAAAGCTCTGCCAGATGTCAGAACTGGTGAAGATGGTGCGGAACCAGCTGGCATCCATCATGAAGTTTACTTTTTCCATACCGAGACTTGCGATCAGGGTGTTTACAATACCGTCTGTTGGTGACAGGAAGTTGATAATGATGCCGGCCACCACAACGGTGGAGATAAAGTGAGGAAGGTACGTAACCGTTTGCGCGAAGCGTTTAAAGGTTCGGTTCTTAATCTCTACGATGCAGACTGCAAATAGGATGGGGATGGAGAAACCGAACAAAAGCGGAAGAAAAGCCAGTAAAAAGGTGTTGCGCAGCAGCCGCCAGAAGT
The DNA here is from genome assembly GCF_038595045.1 of Paenibacillus sp. FSL R7-0652. Taxonomy (NCBI): domain Bacteria; kingdom Bacillati; phylum Bacillota; class Bacilli; order Caryophanales; family Paenibacillaceae; genus Paenibacillus; species Paenibacillus sp. FSL R7-0652. The sequence goes on from NZ_CP152001.1 coordinate 6,418,529, forward strand.
AGATCGAGTTCACAAACTGCTCAAACCAGCGCAGCCCCACCCATTCGCCACTGAACATGCCTTGACCTGGTATAAAGTTACGAAAGGCAAGAAGTACACCCGGCATGGGCAGATACATGAAGATGAGATAATACAGAAAGATTGGTGAGAACATCAGCAGCAGATACTTATCCCGCCGGATGAGACCCAGCAGCGTAGACATGCGTTTTTTCAACGTAACCACTCCCCTTCGCTTCATAATTACAACGTTTGAATTTTTTGATAAAATAGATTTCTGTTCTGCCGACATGGTCTAATATTGATGCACATACAACTCTGTATTAACCTCTATTATACAAGTATATATATGCGAGAATTGTTGAGCAAAGTATCTTTTGAGTTTCAATCACACCTTCTCAGTCCGTGTTTACATCGTAATTACAACGTTGTAATTTTAATTTAAATGTATACGCTTACATAAACTTTTTCCCATCTTAGCAAAGTCTTCACTGTTTGGCAACAACAAATATTAGAGGCCTGCCCTTACGTCCCAATTCAACATTGAATCTGCTCGGAATCTGTGCCTACAATAAAGATATTGAAGCAGGCTCACGTGTAACTCAAACAGCGATATGGAAGAGAGGACGTTTGGAATGATCATTGATGTACAGCATGTTACTTGGAAAAGAGGGCCGCTCACGCTGCTGCATGATGTCAGCTGGCGTGTAAACAAAGGCGAACACTGGGCGCTGCTTGGCCTGAACGGCTCCGGCAAAACAACGCTTCTCAATATGATTACAGGTTACCTGTGGCCAACCGAAGGCAGCATCTCGGTACTTGGTCATGAATATGGCAGTGTGGACCTGCGCGAGCTTCGAAAGTCGATCGGCTGGGTGAGCTCCTCTCTGCAGGAGAAACTGCATGCTTCCGACCGCACGCAGTATGTCGTAATCAGCGGCAAACATGCCACCATTGGCCTGTATGACAAGTTGGCAGATGAAGATCTGGAGCAGGCCAGGCACTGGATGCACACACTGGGCTGCCAGCATCTGTGGGATCGCGAATACCGCACCTGCTCCCAAGGAGAGAAGCAAAAACTTCTTATTGCCCGCGCCTTGATGGCAAATCCGCAGCTGCTCATTCTCGACGAGCCCTGTAATGGGCTTGATCTATTCTCCAGAGAACGTCTGCTGGACAGCATAAGTGAACTCACAGCTCAAGCTGATACGCCTTCTCTTATCTATGTCACACACCATACAGAGGAAATACTGCCTGTCTTCCGGCACAGCTTGCTGCTCCGCCGGGGTGAAGTGTTCGGCAGCGGATTAACCTCTGATCTGATGACTCAGAGTGTATTAAGTGATTTCTTTGAAGCCCCGGTAGAGGTGGAGCAGCATGGTGAGCGAGTCTATGTTCGAGCAGCTGCAGCTGAAGGTTAGATGCATCAGAATAGATTCACAGCATCAGGGATAAATCATAAGCAAAGCCCAAAATCTTATCCACATGTGGATAGTTTTTGGGCTTTTCACTCCTATATGTTGTGTTATCCACTGTTTTCTGTGCAGAACTTTCCCTAAATTGAGTATAACTTACTCACTTCAGTTTACGTGCGGACAGAAACAGAAAGAGCGGAATACGCTGTCTTCGCAGATACGTCTCTTCATCTGTGAAAAAAGCACGCTGCGGTGCCGACTCACGCAGCTGCTCCACACGAAACCCGGCCTGCTGCAGTGCTGTGTAATAGGATTCAATGGATCGGTGCATTTTTTTGACCGAACCCCCAAGCCACTCCTGCTCGCGGAAACCTTCGACGAAATACTGATCCACAATCCAGTTCGTCCGTATTCCAGAAGGCTGCAGCGTGGATGTAATGACCGGGTGTTCTATCGAGAATATAAAGGAACCGTTCGTTTTCAAAGCACCGTATACACTGCGAAACAGGTGATCCACATCCTCAACATAATGAATTGCTAATCTTGAGATGGCCAAGTCGTATGTGTCCGCAGGATACGTCCACTCCTCCAGATAAGACTGCTCAATCCGGGCATTTAATCCCTGAACTGATTTGCGGGCAGCCTGAACCATATTGGTCGATCCTTCAATTCCTGTGTAGGATAAACCTTTATGCTGTTTCCCCAACAGTTCAGCTGCAAACCCTGCGTCCCCACAGCCAAGATCCAGAATATTCTTACCCGCAGCATTGCCAATCAACTCCAGCATAACCGGCTTCTCCAGTGTATCATTGGCATTGTCCTGCCCCTGCCTGCGTTCCATATACGTCTGAAATACAGCATCATTGTCATAGAAATCCGAACCTCTTTCACCCATATCTGTATCGTCCTCCATTCGATCATGAGCTGCACATCCATCATTTAACCATGTAGGGATTCTCTCCTGTCTGGAATCTGTGAAAGTATACCAGACATAAACGACTCCTGCCATAACAAAAAGACTGCTCACAGATTCCGTCTGTGAACAGTCTCTCATCGTCTATCCAAAGCGTTCGGTCTTGTACCATTTGCTCTCCCGTTTGCGGATCTTGTCCATCAGCAGATTGTAGAATGCCCGAATCGAGATCAGAATGAAGAGCTGTGCATACGTGAAATACGATACGCATGAATAGATAAAATTGCGGGTGTTGCTCTGCCCGATATCGGCAGCTAGTGCCAGATTAATCTGCAGCACATAGATGAAATACATCAGCGCCCATCCAATCACCAGATAAACATAAGCATCTCCTGCAAACTGGAACGGAGAACTTACTTCCGGTTTGAATATAGCGATGATCTGATATACGAGGTTCACGACAAAGATAATGTCTGACACGATAATGGCCAGCATAAACCAGAAGTAGCTCACAGCATAGTAGAGAACGAGCAGTTTGTTGCGCCAACTGGAACGATTAAACAGGTTATGAATGTTATGCAGAACAACCTGGTAATTCCCTTTAGCCCAGCGTTCACGCTGCTTCATGTAGACGCGCAGCTGCTCCGGCTCCTGCTGATATGCTTCTGCCTGCGGCGCAAGTGCAACCAGCTGTCCCCGGTTCATGATCTCAAATGAGAGGGCGGTATCTTCCGTAATGGCAGTGACATCCCAGCCGCCGATCTCACGAATGAGACTTGTCTTGATGATATAATTGGTACCTGGAATCGTTCCCAGCTTGAACAGCTCCCACAGCCCCGTGTGGTAAACACGCTGCGATGTAATAATTTCGAGATTAATACATTTGGAGAGAAAGTTCTGCCCCCGGTTACGTGCTTTGTTACGACCAAACACGACACCATACTGCTCCGGGTTTTCCAGCGATTTTTGCGCGAGAAACATCAATGAATTCCGCTCCGGTGCAGCGTCTGCATCGAATATGCAGATCCATTCGCCCGCTGCCAGTTCCAGCCCATCGTTCAGTGCACCGGATTTGCCGCCGGTGCCTTTACGCTCGAGAACCGTGACATTGCGATGCATATAACTGGTCTGACTTAGGAACGACTGCAGCCGATCTGCAGTATCATCCGTACAATTATCAGCAATGACAATTACCTGCACCTTATCCTCCGGATAGTTGAGACGCAAAATATGCTCTACCGTTGCCACAATAACCAGACCTTCGTTATGAGCGGGTACCATGACAGTTACGGTTGGGTAATGATCCATATTGTCCGGGATCTGAATGCCTCTCTTTTCCTGCTTGCGAATAAATCGAATGGCTCCAGCCATAATGACGATGGATTCAAATACCGCAATCCAGATACTAAATATCGATAAGATCAGAATGATATCAGCCACCCGTTTTCCTCCGATCATATCTCCGGATCACCCTGGAACGAAAACGAAGCGTTGCAATCGTTAACCCGATTGTAAATACCGCAAAAATACAGCTGACAGCAATACAAATCGGGATAAACCAGGACATGTAATCCATTCGCATCGCTCCTTCCTGTTAGATATATTCCCCAATGAGGTCCGTCTCTGTATTTCGCTCAAGCGCAGCCAGCACAGCATCCAGATTTTCATACTTGCTGAACTGCTCCTTATGGAATACCAGTGCACCGGATTTAATAACGGTCTGCAGTTCATTTCCCCGTTTGTCCAGCACCTCGAGATCCATTACACTTTGTTTGATCCGGCGGGTAAGCATCGGCAGGTATTCCACATTCACCATCGGACATAAAATAACGAAGCGACCACGATCTACGAAAAATTTGTGATCCTCGTATCGAATCTGCTTCTGAATGGTCTGTGAGATCTCAAGCAGGAATTGTGCATACCGCACCGAACCAAGGGACTCCTGCACAAGTGGTAGAAACTCGATCTTGAACATCGCGATACTGAAACCGTAACAATCTGAATATCGACGGGCGAGATTGCTCTGCTTGATTAATGTATCGTGCAATGCATCCTTATTGCCCAGGGTGGTATCCAGATCAATCTCAGGATTTTGATTTTTCATCTGCTCAAGACGTTCAATTACCCTTGCACTTCGCACAAGTCTTCTCTTGATGAATGCAGCGACGATGACATTCGCTGGAATCAGCAGCCACCAGGAAAACACAAGCACATTGGGATCCGCGAATGTCACCAGCCAAACAAAATAGATGACTAGGTATACAAATACCAGCACGACGGATACACCAACAGGAAGCAAAAGGCCTAAAGCGAGTGCCCCAAGCGATGCAATGCTGAGCGCGGCATCAAGGCTGGTATAACTCTGGTTCATGTACAAGTGAAGATACACGAGGAGCTGCTGCACAATGGCAAGGCTGATCAAGACGGCATATCCCCAGGCAAGACGATGAGTAGGTGCTTTATTTTTCATAGGCCTCCTTCGCTGCATCGAATATCAAGTTCACTCGGTGCCCATATATCTTTTAATTAAAACGATAAACTCAGAAACTTCTACAAAAAGTGGCAATATCATCTACTAATATATAACCATATTATCCGTGATTATATAATTATAAATTTACTTTTTGAGAAAATTATACAATTTTGTTTCTCCAAGCAGCGGAAACAGATTGTCGAACAGATGAGTGTTTCCATCGAACACATAACCGCCCGGGTACCGTGCATCCTGCCCCCGGAAGGTAAGCATATGTTTGTACAATTGTTTGGCCCAAGCCGGATCATCTGTGCGAACAGCGAGCAGGATGGCCAAGCCATACACTGACGCCGATTCGTAATTAACGGCAGGTGTGCGTGCTTTTCGATCATACTGTCCGGGGAGCCTGCCCCGGGTGTCATACTCTTTTTTTAGAAAAGCGATAAGCTTGTCGGGTTTGTTTCCCGTCTCCATCACATGATTCGCTACAATAAGCTGATCAATCAAATTTACCTTGTCATCATAAGCGTAAGACAGGGTGCTCACGTTGATGCTCTTCGGATAGAATAATCCATCGTCAGGCATTTTATGCAGTACACTTTCATAGCGCATATAGGCATCCGGCTCCAGCATCTGATGATCTCTCATCGCCTGCAGTGCAGCTATGTCTACATAGACCAAACTGAGTGTATCCGCAGCATGACCTATTTTAAAATCATAAAAATCGACCATATACCCCTGCTGCTCGGTTCTCTTCGTCAACGTACGAGAAAGCGCCGATGCTGCCGCCAGTCTGTCTGCTCTGCCCTGCTCCCACTTGTCAGCTGCCTGCAGCAGCGCTCCCACAATTCGCAGGTCGTCCCCCAGCGCATTCGTCGTGACATGAGCATCTCCCTGAGGATCAAGTTTCCAAGCAATATATAAATCCGGCCGGATCACGTAATATGCCTGGAGCTGCTTGAATGCCTGCTCGAACAAAGGCTCGTTATCACTCGCCAAAGCATACTGCATCCACAGTCCAAGCGATTCCGACAACGCTTCTCGGCCTGCCGCGATTTCTGCCCTTTCGGATGCTGCATCCTGCAGATAGGTGGCAAGAGTACCATTCGGATTTGTCATATGTTCTTCAATAAAAACGGCCGTAGGCGATACCTTCTCCATGACGAATCGCTCCCTCCACAGCAGTACTATCAGCAAAGATGCGGCAGCAAGAAGCAGTACGAACACTGAACGCTTGTTATGAAAAATAAACTTCACACCATTCCTCCTGATCGGAATATACGACGAAGCGGCCTGACCCTCTCTGTGTAAGACAGAAGGTCTCATCCCAAGTGTGCGCTTAATCAAGGTTATCCATGTATGAGCGGCGTCCGCCCTTTTTAACAAATTTCCAATCCACCTCAATATTATGCCTCATCTTCCGCAGCAGACGGATCGCTGTATGTATCTCTTCCTCTGACATGCCGTGCAGCGTAACCTGATCTGAATGCACTCCTTCTCTGCGAATGAATTCCCAAGCTTCAAGCCCTGCCTCGGTTGGATAAAGAACCTTATTCTTTTTATTACCCAATGCGGACTGTTTTACAATAAAGCCGTCTGATTCCAGTTTGCTGATTGCTCTGGCTGCCGTTGTACGATCAACCTTGAGCAGTTCGGCCAGCTGGTTAGGGATAATACCGGGATTCTCGCAGATGCGGTATAAATATAAATACTGTCCACGAGACAAATTGAATTGCTGAAACTCAACGTTGCTGATGGAATCCAGACAGCGGGCGATCATGCCAATCTCTCGCAGCACTTCTCTCGGATCGTTTGATTCATTCACAGAGCCCACTCCCCTATAAAATTGTTGCATTCGCAACATAAATAATGTTATAACTACACTTAGTTTATCACGTTCAGTTCTATTACCCTATTCCATTACGATTATGCAGAGGAGAAATATTTATGGAAATAACGATTGTTGAGGCAAACACCCAAGAGCTTCTTGATGCATGCTTTGCCATTCGCACCGCCATTTTTGTCGAAGAACAGGGTGTGCCTGCTGCCGATGAATTTGATGCATATGATGCGTTAGGAACAGAAGCACGCCACATCCTGCTGTATGTAGACGGAGTACCTGCCGCTTCCTCCAGACTGCGCATTGTGGAGCAGGTGGCGAAGCTTGAACGAATCTGCGTAATGTTGGACTACCGCAAACATGGCCTGGGCCGGAAGTTAATTAACAAGCTGGAGGAGATGGCAGCAGCAGATGGGCTGGAGAAGGCCAAGCTGCACGCACAGGTTCAGGCCTCCGGCTTCTATGAACGTCTGGGCTACGCTCCAGCTTCTGATGTATTTCTGGAAGATGGCATTCCCCATCTATTGATGACAAAAAAGCTGAATTAGGCTGCAAATACTCTCATTACGAATCAGCTCACGATTTAAGAAATGAAGAAGTTACCCTGCTGTCTCAAAAAAACGCCTTGATCCACACTTCATTAGTGATTGGATCAAAGCGTTTGTTGTATACATAGACATTACATAACAAGGGCAGCGTTACTTCACGTTGAAGCACTGTGCATGTGCAATCGGCTTTATGCACCGCATCATATGTAGTGCCTCGCCTCCGATACGCACTTCCTGCTTCTTGTTTCATGAAAAGGGTAATTTGGTACCCGCTTAGCTTTAGCCCATAGCCAGACGGCTTGTATCTGCTTTTGCAGCTGCTTTGCCATCTGTCTTTGCTTCTGCATTGTTTTTCATCTGCTTGCTCCGCAGCTGTCCGCAAGCAGCATCAATATCTGTACCATGCTCCATACGCACCGTGGAGTTAATATTATTCTTTTTCAACGTATCGTAGAAGCCCAAGATGGACTCTTCCGTACTTCGCTGATATTGACTGTGCTCATCCACCGGGTTGTATGGAATCAAATTAACACTCACCATGCTCTTCCGGGTTGATAACAATGCAGCCAATTCCGCAGCGTGTTCCCGCTGATCGTTCACATCACGAAGCAGAATGTATTCAAACATGATACGTTTGTTTGTTTTCTCCAGATAATAATCCACCGCATCCATCAATTGTTCGATTGGGAACGCCCGGTTGATCTTCATGATCTGGGTACGCAGCTCGTTGTTCGGTGCATGCAGCGAGATCGCAAGGTTCACCTGCAGACTGCTGTCTGCAAATTCCTTAATTTTATCCGGTAAACCGCTTGTGGACACTGTGATACGTTTCGCCGCAAGAGCCAGCCCTTTGCGATCCTTAACCACTTCGATAAAGCTGCTCATTTGCTCGAAGTTGTCAAACGGTTCACCAATCCCCATCACAACGACGTTGGTGACGCGCTCCCCTTGTCCCGCTGCATCCAGATGACGCTGTACGTGCATAATTTGCTCCACAATCTCTCCTGCGGAGAGATCACGGCTTTTCTTAATCAGACCACTCGCGCAGAAACTGCAGCCGATATTACACCCGACCTGGGTTGTAACACAGACGGTCAAGCCGTACTTTTGCCGCATGAGCACCGTCTCGATCAGATTGCCATCCTGCAAACGAAGCAGGAATTTCACCGTTCCGTCTGCTGATTCCTGCTTCACATGTTCACTCAGTGAGTTCATCGTGAAATGCTCAGCGAGTACATCCAGGCACTCCTGACGGACATCGGACATACCGTCAAAATCGTGTGTCCGCTCCTGGTATAACCATTCCCAGATGCGGGAAGCGCGGGATTTCTTCTGCCCATGCTCGGGCAGCCAGTCACGTAATTGCTCTAATGTTAATCCATATATGGATGATTTAATCATGTATAAACCTCTTTTCGCAAAAAGCATATGGCTCATCGGTCGTCTTACCCAAAAAACCTCTACTCTGTATTGTCCCAAAATTAACAGGGGAACACAAGGGCTTTTGCATTTCTTCCAAGAGGTTTTACGCTTGGTAAATCTGCGCAGCAGCCCTTAGAAGTGAATAATGCCTGATGTATGCAGCAGCACAAGCAGAACCAGAATCGGTGCAATATATCGCAGCATGAACAGCCAGATGCGGAACCAGCCAGATGTCAGACCGGATGCTTCAGCCGCTGTCTTCCAGAAATATCCCGCGAAAATGGTCACTAACAATCCGCCTACAGGCAGCATAATATTGGACGCCACGAAGTCCAGCCAGTCGAAGACATTCTTCGATCCAATCTTCCATTCGGGGAACAATCCGAGCGACAGCACGGAAGGAAGCCCCACGATGAATACAGCCAGAGAAATAACCCATACAGCACGGTTACGACTCCAGGAGAGACGTTCCATGAAATATTTTACGGGAACCTCGAGCAGTGATACCGCTGAAGTCAGCGCTGCAATGGCCAGCAAAACAAAGAACAACCCGGCGAACAGGGATCCAAGCGGCATCGCCGAGAATGCGGCAGGCAGCGCGATGAAGATCAGAGAAGGACCCTGGTCAGGTGCAATGCCAAACGAAAAGGTGGTCGGGAAGATGATCAGACCTGCGATAAAGGCATAGAGCAGGTCACCCGCACCAACAGCTACTGTTGCTGCACCGAGAGATTGACTTTTATCAACATACGATCCGTAGGTCACGAGAATACCCATACCAAGCGACAACGAGAAGAAGGCATGTCCAAGTGCAACCAGTGCCGACTCCGTTGTAAGCTGGGAGAAGTCCGGATTCAGAAAAAAGGATACCCCGGCACCTGAGCCCGGCAGTGTAACAGCACGAATCATCAGGACAATCAGCAAAACCAGCATGGCCGGAATCAGAATTTTGTTAAACTTCTCGATCCCGTTGGATATACCTTTTGCTACAATCCAGCCTGTAATCAGGACGGCAGCCAGCTGCCATACAATCGGCATATAACCGCCAACAAATGTATTGAACTGTCCGGCATAATCCGAATTGTTAAACAACGTGCCGCTGAATGAAGTTACGGCATACTGCAGTGTCCAACCCGCGATGATGACGTAAAAGGACAGAATGATAAACGGTGTTAATACCTGCAGCAGACCCGCCGCCAGCCAGCCTTTATGCCCGCCTGCTTTGATAAACGCAGTTGCTGCACTCCCCCGTCCGCTGCGTCCGATAGCCAGCTCAGCAAGGAGGACCGGCAGACCGATCAGCAATAAACAGACAATAAAGAGCAGGAAAAATGCCGCTCCTCCATTTTCACCCGTAATATACGGGAATTTCCACATGTTACCGAGACCCACGGAGCTCCCGATCGCTGCCAGAATGAAACCGGCACGCGAGAAGCGCTCCCCTTTGCTGCCGTTGTTAGGGTCAAGTTCAGACTTACTCAAATTCATTGTATCTACTCCATCACTTTAAAGTTTTCCCGTAATTATATACTACTCCGCTTGTCAGGTCATTCAAAAATCAAAATTTGTCGAAAAATCACCATATTGGGGGCTGATTCCAGTATGGGACAATTCTATGGAGCTTAACCATCCATCCCGTTAAAAACAAAAAAGAGACACAGCAGACAGCCAATTCCAAGGCCTCTGGTGCATCTCTTTCATCTAAAGATTTCTGCTGCACTGGTCAAAGCGTTTGCTTACACTCACCCGAAGCTGCGTTATGCTCTGTCTCCAGGTTGTCTAGACTTTGATCTCAAGCAGTTCATATTTGATGACACCCATGGGAGCATTCACATGGATTACACTGCCTACTTCTTTACCCATAAGCTCTTTGCCCAGTGGGCTCTCGTACGAAATTTTATTGTTGGATACATCCGCTTCTGCAGGACCGACCAGCTGATATTCAATCTTTTCAGCAAATTCAAGGTCGTTCAGCAGTACCGTTGAGCCAATGCTTACCTGGTTAGAATCGATATTGTCTGAGCTGATGACTCTTGCTTTCGTCAGCATTTTCTCCAGAATCAGTATACGGGTCTCCATAAATGCCTGATCATCTTTGGCTGAATGATACTCGCTGTTCTCCTTCAGGTCACCGTAACTGATCGCAAGCTTCAGTCGTTCCGCCAGTTCCTTGCGCTTTACCGTTTTCAGTTCCTTCAGTTCTTCCTCCAGCTTTTCCAAGCCTTCCTGTGTCAAAATCACTTCATCATTAGCCATGTTTTCCATCTCCTAATCCTGCTATCTATCTCTATTCTAACCTATTTCCACTCCAAACGGTTAACATACCCCGGAAAAAGAAACCAAACTCCCATACATCGAAATAACTCCACACTGGGAATATGATGTGCATACCCTGTAATCCCTATACTTTATGGTCAATTGAATTGTACCGGTACAATTAGAGCAAACACATGTGTGCATTTCAGATGTTCACTTATACAATGAATTCAGGGCAGCATCGTTCAAGACAATGACCTGCAGCCCATCATATAACTTGAGGTGATCGAGATGAATGTTACATTGACTCCAGCTGAAATAAACGCTTATCTGAAACGGATAGGCTTGGATACGATCAAGAAACCGAGTTTAGAATTCCTTGCGGAAATGCAGCAGGCACATATCCACCATTTATCTTGGCAAACGGTCGATATTTTTGCAGGTAGACCTGTGGGCATCGATCTGCAAGAATCCGTGCAGCTTATTCTACAAGGACGCAGCGGTTACTGTTTCCATTTGAACGGCGCATTCAGTGTTTTACTTCATTCCCTTGGATATAAAGTACATTGGCACCGCGCAGGTGTTCAGCCGCACGGAGAACAGCCGCGTGTGAACTCGTTCCATCTCGGTCTGTCCGTCTCTTTGCCAGATGCGGAACCGAATGTGGAACGCTGGATTGTAGATGTCGGTCTGGGCGGCATGCCTTTTGAACCGATCCCTCTCCTTTACGGAACCTATGGACCCGCGCCGTTTACTTATACTTTAATGCCTTCTTCCGTTGTTTCCGGTGGATGGAGGCTTGAATACGAACTTAACGGACCCAGTAAGGGAGTGGACTTCGATCCCGAGGAGCTCATCAGTCTGGATGAGTTTATTCCCAAACATGAATTCTACAGTCAATCTGCCGATTCTCCTTGGCATAACACATTTTTGCTCCGTCAGAGAGATCGAGGACACAGCTATGAGCTGCGGGGATGCATGCTTCGCACGCACGGAATCGAAGGCATTAGCAAGACGGAAATTCAAACCTACAATGAGTGGAAAGACATACTAACCAAGCTTTTCTTTGAACCGTTGGTGAATTATACAAAAAAAGAACGTAGGGAGATGTGGGATCAAATACAAATTGCGCATGACGAATGGAAGAAAACACAACCAGCCTGATCCACTGGGGAAAACGCGCGATAAGGATAAATATAGAGGAAAGCCTGTCATCCGTGCCGAATACAGCATCAGGTGATAAATGATGATAACTATACAAGTACTGCAAGTACCCTCTGTGATACCCGAAGTATACTGGGATCTTTTTCTGTCATCCGTCTCTGAGGAGCGGCGTGCACAAGCTTCTCGTTTTATACATCAAGCGGATGCCTATCGGTCCGTGCTGGGTGAAGTGCTGACCCGTGTAACTTTAAGCGAAATAACGGGAATAGGGGCAGACAAGCTTTCCTTTTCCCGCAGCATCTATGGTAAACCTTGCCTCGCTCAATACCCTGACAGGCCATTTAATGTCTCTCACTCTGGGGACTGGGTTGCTCTAATCTCCGGAGGGACAGATGAACTTGGTGTAGATGTGGAAAAAATAAGTCCGATCGATCTGCAGATCGCAGAGCGTTTCTTCTCGCCACAAGAGAATACGTATCTGGCAGCACAGCCTGTCGATCAACAGTTAAATACCTTCTATCGCCTGTGGACGCTAAAAGAAAGTTACATTAAAGCTATAGGCACAGGTCTGTCGCTGCCGCTGGATTCTTTTGCTATTCTCCCAAGCCAGTGGGTACAAGGGCAACAGGTTGACGATCTCTGTTGGCGCTGCACGCAAACTGGGCACGCAGAGTTAACAGGAAAGCTGCAGCAAAAAGGGGAGCAGCTGAGCAGCGATGCAGAAGGTGATCAATACATAAGCGTCATGCCCCATCGTTTCTACAGCCAACCTCTGGATACAAAGCATATGCTGGCTGCCTGCACCGCCGATGGTGAACTGCCAATGAGACCGGAAGTTGTGACGTTGGATCAGATGTATACCAAGCTGGTGGAAGACGCTAACGCTGGGAGATGATATGTTTATGTTTATGTTAGCCCGGTTGGGAGAAGGGGTTGAAGCAAAGTACCGGGCCTCCCCCAAGAAACGCTGCAATAACGTATTGGACGCGCGGGCGGTGTAGTCTTATTCACTACTCGTCCTTCTGTTTCAAAGGGAACCGTTAAGCTCCCAAAGAACGCGACCCTTTAGTTCTCCCAAAGAACCGAGAACACATAAAGAAAAGGACAGCGACAAAAATGAGAACGAAAACTAAAAATTCAATCTTGTATCCAAAGCGATAAAAAAACGTGCCTGCTATTGGCCCAATTGTCATCCAGACATATCGGAAAAAGTTATAGACTCCCGTTGCACTTGCTCGATGATTCGGCATTTCATCAGCCAATATCGTGATCTGGACGGGGAGCGATAATCCAAGAGTCAAACCAAATATGGCCAAACTTATTGCCAGTGTGGAAATCGACAGTGACGCTGTCATTACGAACAACAGTATGGACATCATATTAAGTACCGCTAACAACAACAGCAACCTTTTGGCTTCGACATACTCCTGCAGACGTCCGCCAATCATGCTTCCGATGACGATGCAGACCGATATAGGCAAAAACAGCCACCCGATGCTGCTTGGCGTCAAGTCATATCCGTCGATCAAAATATTCGGAAGCAGCACAAGTAACGTATAGAAGACTGCGTACTGTACAGAACCTAGCACAACAATCGCCAGTCCGATGCGGTGAGTTAGTACCGCGGTCATCTGCTGAAGCCGAAATTGTCCCCCATTAACATGGGGCGTCCACGTCTCTGGCAAACCCAAAAATAAAATGAGCCAAAACAATAAACTCACTGCAAACAGAAGCCAAAATAAATGATCCACGCCGTAATGTTGTCCTACAATGCCACCTACGACTGGCCCCAGACCGGGTCCAAGTGCAACCAACATTTGATAGATCCCCATAGATCGTCCCCGTTTTTGCCCTTCAAACAAATCTCCGATGATGGTAATAGCTGCTACCGAACCAACGGCAACTCCCATAGCCTGCAGCGCCCGAAATATAATTAATTGCGTGACCGTATCAGACAGCGCTGCGCCAATCGTGGCACATACATAGAACATAAATCCGATCAACAACATTTTACGCCTTCCATATCGATCCAGTAACGGACCGTAAACGAGCTGCATACAAGCAAAAAATATCGGATAGATAGCAATTGATAAGTTAACCGCGTCTTGAGAGGTTTGAAGCTTCTTCGCTAATTCTGGCAGCAACGGCGAGTAGAGGGTTTGTGTGAATGGACCAAAAAACGCTGCCAGAGAAACCAAATAAACCAATAACGATCTGCGCATCTTTCCACCTCCATAATCCCTATTTACAACGCTAATCATACAAAATATACTTACAAAAGATAAGTACACACTTTTTCGTGCAAAACTTACCGGAAGGGAAGTGTCGTTAGAGAATGTCTGCTGTTCAATATGAATTCAATGGCAAGCAGTACCAGTGTCCAATCGAGCTTTCAGTCTCTCTCTTCTCTGGAAAATGGAAAACAACAATTATATGCAAATTAATGGGTGGCACAAAGCGATACGGGGAATTGAAGAAGCTCATTGACGGGATTAACCACAAGATGCTTGCTGAACAACTTCGTGAGCTTGAACAGGCAGGAATTATTAACCGCAAGGTCTATCCTGTCGTGCCGCCCAAAGTAGAATATGCTTTAACGGAGCTGGGTGAACAATTAACGCCAGCCATCCGTCTATTACAGCAGTGGGGCAGTCAGTTCGCAACAGAGCTCCCTCAGGAGTCCCCCGCTCCAATCTCCGTTCCCTTACCGGTGGATAGCTAGACCATCCCTAGTCTCCCCCGCAAGCGTACATCCAAAAAGGCAGCCTTGTGCATGATGAACATGCGGGGCTGCCTTTTTCAGCTTACTTTCTACTTTGTAAGTATTGAACTAAAAAGTGCGTACTTACTTTTATAAAGTCAATTGACTATGATGTAAGGGCGAACAACACCTTCCGCAGAATGGAGAGATAACTATGAAAACGTTGATTATTGTCGCTCATCCCGATCTGGCCTCATCACGGATTAATCAGGCTTGGGTACAAGAATTACAGCATCATGATCATATTACCGTGCACGACTTATACCGTCAGTATCCCACAGGAACGATCCATGAAAGACATGAACAGCTGCTGCTGGAGCAGCATGAACGCATCATCTTCCAATTCCCAATGTATTGGTACAGCAGCCCGCCACTTCTGAAGCAGTGGTTTGATACCGTGCTTCAACCTGGATTTGCCTATGGTCCTGACGGAGGCAAGATGCACGGAAAACAGATAGGCGCAGCCGTATCGACTTTTGGTACAGCTGAATCATATCAGTCAGCCGGAACCAACCGCTTCACAATTGAAGAGCTGTTACGGCCTCTGGAGGCACTGGCACGTTATGTTGGCGCAGACTACCTGCCTCCATATTCACTTCATGATGTATCCCATGTAACCGATGAGCAGTTGGAGCATAGCCGATCACAGTATCTCCTATATATAAACGCTCCTGCGGAGCAAACCGAAGTTCAACAATTCGGCTCTTGATGTCCTTTTTAGTCCGGCTTCCTCCACAGTAATAACCACCCAGCAAGCCGAACAACTCAAAGAGGGCTGCGCAGGTCTATTGTATCGACCTGACGCAGCCCTTTAAGTACCAACACAATCAAAACAGATACAATCTTATAGCTCGGCTCACTGCTGTGTTTGTGCTTCTAGTCGCGGCTCCGCAGTTTGCTGAGCAGGCGAAGAATCTCAAGGTACAGCCATACCAGTGTTACCATCAGCCCAAATGCACCGTACCATTCCATGTATTTGGGCGCACCTTGTTCTGCACCGCCTTCGATGAAGTCAAAATCCAGTACCAGATTCAGAGCAGCAATGATAACAATGACAACAGAAATACCGATACCGATCAAACTATTCTCATGCAGATACGGAATCGTAATACCGAACAGTCCAAGCACAAAGCTAAGCAGATACATAATCATAATACCGCCGGTTGCTGCCACCACACCCAGCTTGAAGTTCTCTGTTGCTTTGATTAATTTCGTTTTATAAGCCGTTAACAGAGCCACAAACACAGCCATTGTCAGCAGTGCAGCCTGCAGCGTAATCCCGTTATACAGTGACTCATAATTTGCCGAGAGTGCACCTAGAAACAAACCTTCTGCAACAGCATAGACCGGTACGAGGTAAGGAGATACTACCGGCTTAAACGAAATGATCAGTGCTAAAATGAATCCTACAATTAATCCACCATAGGCAAGCGGCATAACTTCTTGTCCTCTAAAGAACATCATCCATGCTGCAAATGCACTGCCCAGCAGAATAACCAGCGTGATGAATGCTTTGTTCACCGTACCATTAATGGTCATGTAATTCTGGTATCGCTCTTCTCCATACCCTTTGTTTTCAAACGTGCTGTCTTTAAGTGTAGGGTTACCGCTACGACCGATCAACACAATCACCTCTTCTTATGTATTTGGTAAATCTGTGAAACCTCATATGGATTACTGCTCTTGCTGTACAATTTTGGAAACGAAACTGGATGTGATCCACAGATCACACCCCGCCCGCCAGTATATGCTGTTAGGACATATGTCCTAACCATTCTTAATTCTTTTCATATCACTGCAATGTATGAAGCATGCCATGTACTCCATCTAAAAATATGCGCATAACAGCGCATAAACAAGTATCTACCGTATACACTTACGCACCTGCTTCATCCATTCCCTACTTACTAGTATCTCGCTATTTTACTGCTTACCTGCCTTAATTACTTATACAGCACCTTGTCTACATTATACTTCGCCCGCATCGTATTGATAATATACGTTTCGTAAATTTCACGCTCCATCGGATCTTCGACCAGACATACTTCAATCGTCGTGACTTCTTCACGATGGTTCTTCATAGGGGATACGGTGTCTTCAAAATGCTTCTTGATTCGCGGTCTTAGTTTTCGTGCTTTCCCGACAAATAACAACTCGCCTGCGGCATTATAAAACATAAAAATCCCGCCCAGCTCACGCGTAATCAGATGAAAATCTGTAAATCCGTAGATGTGGCTTAACTGTGGATTCTCCTGCTTGGTAATGGTCACATCCGGTGTTGGAACAGTAATCTGAATCATCATTTTCACTTCCTCATGATCTATAGATTTATATCCTAACACAGATTATAATCCGACACCATTTCAATCTAAATGAAGTATAATTCACGGAATATTCGCTATTGCGACAAATATTTCAAAAAAAAGGTTAACTTCCCTGATTCAAAGTGGTACTATAAGGGTATGAGGAAGAAATTGGGCACTAAGACACATGTCTTTTTATCCACGTTCGTCTAAAAGGGCCTTAAGGTTTTAATCTTTTTCATACTGAATTCGGTGACGTGCACACGAGAAGAGTACAGTTAGTTCAATTTAGCTTTATAGATTTACCAGCTAAACGACCATACCTTATTGCAGCAAGCATTTAGTGGCAAAAAGTAGCCATTAACAGATTTAATTTATCACAGCATCAAGTTTACCATCCAGCAATTAGAAATGATCTAAATATCATAAAAGATAGCAAGAAGCTCCACTTAGAAGGATACAGACAGAGAATTTGTAGAGACTAGTCAGAGCATACAGCTGTAGTTAGACAGAATCGCATTATACTTTAGAAATGAAGAGATTTCACCTTCAGCCCGGCATATGAGCCAGGGCTTTTTCCCGTTTGCACACACAACACAGTCCACCCTGGCGGCGAAACAGAGGTATCGTGGTTCTTTCTGCCGGGTTTATAATATGGCAAGATACCAGTAGAGGGAGTGATGGGATGTATTCCGATCTGCAATTGACGGAGGACCGCCCTGTATATATGCAAGTCAAAGATTATTTAAAGCGATTAATGTTGAAAGGCGGCCTGCAGCCTAATCAGAAGCTGCCTTCAACCCGTGAGCTTGGCACGCTGATGAAAGTAAGCCGAAGCACGATTCTGCTCGCTTATGCGGAGCTCGAAGACGAAGGGCTGATCTATGCGCTCAAAGGTAAGGGTAATTACGTCAGCACACTCATCCAAACCCCGAAAGCCGAAGCACACTGGCAGTTAGACTGGAGAGCAGAAGTCAGCGAGTATGCGGTTCAGGCAGAGCAGTACGATCTCATGAAACACGGCTCGGGAGCAGAGCGCGGGGAGATTTCATTTACCAGCATTGCGCCGGATGAGAAGCTGTTTGATCTGCAGAATGTGAAGCGGGCGTTCCTGGATCGGATGTCGCTTGAAGGAGAGGTTCTGCTCAATTACGGCTACGCACAAGGATACAAACCGCTTATGAACTATTTACTGCGCTACATGGAGAATAAAGGAGTAGACCTTGCAGGTAAGGATATCCTTATTACAAACGGATTTACAGAGGGCTTCGACCTGGTGCTCGGCGCACTGCGCAAAAAAAGCGGCAGAGCCCTCTGTGAGAATCCTACGCATCATACAGCGATCAAAAACCTTAAACTGCATCAGTTCCAGCTCACCGGTATTTCCATGGAATCCGACGGCCTCGACTTGAAGCAGCTGGAGCATGAACTGGCAGGCAGTGCGTATGATCTGGCCTATCTTGTGCCCTCTTACCACAATCCTACCGGAATCGTGACTTCTCCTGCTAAACGGACTGAAATTATTCGTTTAATGAATGAGTATCAGGTTCCAATCATCGAGGACGGCTTCAACGAAGAGCTTCGTTACTCCGGTTCCCATGTCTCACCCTTGATCGCCAGCATGGGCAGCGGCAACAGCCTGATCTATCTGGGGAGTTTCTCCAAGGTACTATTCCCTGGCCTGCGAGTAGGATGGATCATTGCGGATGCAGTGTTGATTGATTACCTGGAGAGCATGAAGCGGGCCCGCAGCATTCATACGTCTACACTGGATCAGTCACTGCTCTATCAATATTTGAGCAACGGTAATTTTGAAAAATATCTGAAACGGGCCCGTACAGAGTACAAACGAAAATACGAGCTCGTTGTCCACTGCCTGAAGCAGCATCTGCCGAGGTGTCAAATATCCGGTGCAGGCGGCCTGCATCTGTTCGTACAGTTTCCGCCAGAGGTACGAACGAGAGAGCTGCTTACCGCCTGCAAGGTAAAAGGAGTCACCTTTACCCCTGGGGATACCTTTTATCTGGAACCAGGTCAGGGCCTTCACACGATGCGTCTCGGTTTCTCCAGAGTCAGTGACGAGAATATCCGCAAAGGAATTCACATTATCGGGGAGACTGCTGCCACTATGATGTAAGGTAATTTAATAAAAGTACGATATAAGATGAACTATTTTTTACACATCAACGGAGAGGACAGAAAAAACCTGAAAAAGCGAAGCGGTCGCCTTTAATACCAAATTTCCCCATTTGGGAAGGGGAACCCAAAAAATCTGGGGATAACAGCGATTGGAAGGTTATTCTCTCGTCGGAGTGGATAGTGTAAAACCTTTGGTTCTACTTATACAGAAACAGGGAGGATTTTCACATGAAAATCGGAGTTATTATGGGCGGTACATCTTCAGAGCGGGATATTTCCCTGCTCACCGGACAGGAGATGATTGCGAATCTGGACAGAAGTAAATATGAGGTTGTACCAATTGAGCTGAATTCCAAAAGGGATCTGATCGAGAAATCTGCTGGAATCGATGCTGCCCTGCTCGCTCTCCATGGTAAATATGGAGAAGATGGTACCGTGCAGGGTACACTTGAATCCCTCGGTATTCCCTACACCGGATGCGGCGTACTCGCAAGCAGCGTGTGCATGGATAAAGACATGTCCAAACAGCTTATGCGGCAGGCGGGAGTACTCACTGGTGATTGGCTTCAAGTCAGCCGTATGCAGGATTTGTCATCGGCAGCGGTCCAACACTTGACGTACCCTGTTGTAGTGAAGCCAAATTCCGGTGGTTCCAGCATTGGAACTCAGATTGTACATGAACCGTCTAACCTGTCTGCAGCGGTGGAGGCCGCTCTAGCCTGGGATGACAGTGTAATGATCGAGCAGTACATTGAGGGTGAAGAAATTACATGTGCCATAGTGGATGGCAAAATGCTGCCAGTGATCTCCATTCGTGCGAATGCTGCCTTTTTTGACTATACCGCCAAATATAATGATGACGGTGCAGATGAACAGGTGGTGCAGCTGCCTTCTGAGCTGCACCAGCGTGTTGAAGCAGCTGCGCTAACTTGTTACCGCGTGCTCAAATGCAGCGTATATGCCCGGGTAGATATGCTGATACGTGAAGGCGTACCATACGTGCTTGAGGTCAACACGCTGCCGGGGCTGACCCGGAACAGCCTGCTGCCCAAAAGTGCAGCTGCAGCCGGTATTTCTTTTGCCGAACTGCTCGATACGATCATCGATCTGTCCCTGAAGGAACGCGCAGGGGAGGTGTCCCGCGTA
Source organism: Paenibacillus sp. FSL R7-0652 (assembly GCF_038595045.1). Taxonomy (NCBI): domain Bacteria; kingdom Bacillati; phylum Bacillota; class Bacilli; order Caryophanales; family Paenibacillaceae; genus Paenibacillus; species Paenibacillus sp. FSL R7-0652. The sequence goes on from NZ_CP152001.1 coordinate 6,438,906, forward strand.
TGAGTCTGGATGTGAATATCCGGCACAGCACGGATCAGGATCTGCAGGATATGGTGATCCTCATGGACCAACTTGGATATCCTACAACCTTTGCAGAAATGCAGGAGAGATATACGCACATTGCTGCGGATGCCAACTTTACCACATTGGTGGCCGAGATACGCCGGCGCGTGGTGGGACTGATTGGGATGCAGACGTCTTATATGTACGAAAAGAACGGAAGACACTGCCGCATTATGGCATTGGTTGTTCACGAGCATCACCGCGGCTCCGGTATTGGTCGTCAGCTGCTTCTGGCTGCTGAGCAGTGGGCAGCTGCACATCAGGTGGACTCCATATCGCTGAACAGCGGCAACCGTGCCAATCGTGAAGCAGCGCATGAATTTTATCGGGAAATGGGCTATACCCCCGGCAGTACCGGTTTTAGCAAAAAAATAATGCTGCTGCAGCACAACTGAATGTCGGGATATTAAGCCGGAAAAACGGAGTAAAGCAGAAATTAAAGAAATGAATTCAGGGCTCTTTCGAATGAAAAAAACAACAAAACATGCCCTCCCAAGCTCTTGTTCAGCTTGAGAGGGCATGTTTGCGTTATATTGCAAATAACACTGACGAAGAAGGTGTTAACGTTAAAAGCCATGCACTGCTTCTTCATCACAGGCAGCACATGTTTCAGGACATAGAATACAAGTTTCAGATGATTTCGATGACTTTGTTGAACAGATCCGTCTCATAATTTCCAATCAGGCTCTGCTTGCTCTCAATACCCGCTCATGCCCTTCAATCCGCAGGAATTGCGCTCCATTAACCTCTTCTGAAATCAGCCGTTTGGTTTCGACATCTCATAGGCCTCCATGTATTTCTCAATGGGAACCCCGTTGATTTTCATTCCTGCCACCTGACAGCCTTCCAGCTCAACACCGGACAGATCACAATCTACAAAACGACTGCCCCCCAGATCACAATGTTTCCACTGCATCGGTATCTTGCCTGCTCCCAGATGTGTATCCTGAAATTGAACCCCGTCCAGCGCGCAGAATTCGAACTTGGTATTGGTTAAACGTAAATCCGCCAGCAGCATTTCTGTCATGTTCAGGTTCGTTAATTTACTTCCGCTCAGATTACAATCGGTAATGCGGCTGTTCTTCATTGTGCTGGAACTGTACCACATCGAGTCCAAGTTGGCTTGAACATGTTCATGTTCTATCCCTGGGTTATGCTGCCCGCTCCCGGCATCGGTCTTCTTCTCATAACTGTACTCCTCGTCAGAGGCATACGTACGAACATAACCGAGCTTTTCGTAAAAATGATGATTACTCGTCTGCCGACCCGAGGTCTCCAGCCTCCAGTGCAGAATATGTGGGTACGCAGCCTCAATCTGTCTGATCACTTGTGAGCCTGCTCCGCGTCCCTGGCAGACAGGGTCGATATAGATTTTGTCCAGCCTTGCGATTTCCTGCCCAAGCACATTCACGCTTACCCCGCCAATGGCACAGCCATCCGCTTCTACCACATAATAGTCCCACTCACGAATGACATATTCATGCAAACGGACGGAGTTATAGCCCGGAGGGCTTAAATTACTATCGAGGTCATCCTTTCCTTTGGTCCAGACGCGGATCACATGATCAAAAGCACGAGTGCAGATTTCTGTCAGCACAACGGCATCTTCGTGTTCCGCTCTACGCAGGTTTATCGATAATGGTTTGGATGTAATCCGCTCAGTGGTTTTCCCACCGGAATTGGTGCTGTAAAGTTCAAAATAATCATAGACCTCTCCATCAGACAACCGTCTCCGATTCGCATACTGGAAGCCTGTATGCTCAAGTACTCGACGAGAAGCAGGATTATACGTCTTCACAATGCCTACGATCCGAGTTAGCGACGTATGCTCGAATAGATACGCGGTTAATGTCCTCACTGCCTCTGTGGTATAACCTTTATTCCGATAATTACGTGAGATGGCATAAGCCACCTCACGGTCCGACGGATCAAGCATATCGTTTGGAAATACACCGCACCAACCGATCAGCTGCCGGCTCTCCTGATGGATAACCGCAAGCATAATCCGCACATCCTGCGGGTCAAACTGCTCATAACTACTCACGACAAACTGCAAAAAGTCACTTAACTGCTCTTCTGTCATCTTCCAGTCCGGTAACAAGTCGGTAATTTCAGGTTGGCGGGTCAAGGCCGCCAGATCTTCCTGATCCTGAAGCGTAAAGGGGCGCAGCATAACTGCATTGGCATGAAGTCTAAACTGATGATTCATATGAACACCTCTTAGGGATTTATTGTGTGATGACACGACAAAAAGGAGCACCTCCAATAGAGGTGCTCCCGTATCGTTTCATCCTTTCAGAAGAAACGCCGAAGCTCCTCGTAATAGGTCAAAAAGGACAGACGTATCCCGTGTTGGTCTAACGGAATTTTTTACGCCGTGTTCTTTTCTACATCATTACGAGAAATCTGGCATTCTCTGAAAACCCCTTCCCATTAACGCATCATCTTCATGCTATAAATTACATATTACGGACGATCAATAAAGATCCAGCCTGTATCCGGCTCTTTTTCCACTTCGGCTCCAAGCGATTCAGCCATGAAGCGCAGCGGTACGTAGGTTTTGCCGTTTTTTCCGACGAAGGCTGATTCCACCATGGTTACTTCTTTCCCCGCGACTACTGCTTTCGGAGAACCTACAGTCAGCGCAATCTCATCTCCGGTAATATCGTCAATTACAACAATCTCGTTGGAACCTTTGCTCCACTTCACTTCCGCATCCAGCTGCTCGGACAGATACCGAAGCGGCACGAAAGTTGTGTTTTTAACGGTAATTGCCCCATACTCTTCGTCTTCCGGATAGAGGAAAATGCTTTTCGCTGTAATCTTCATCTCATTCTTCAGTAATTGATACATAAACGAATTGGGGTCAAAATTGCGAAGCACCTGACCCGGGGTAACTTCCCCTTCTGTCAGCTCCATTACACCGCGTGAAGTATCCACTTCATCTACTGTGACCGCACCACCTATATTCCAAAGCTCACTGTCTGAACGAAGGGTCACAGCACGCACCGGCAGATTTTCCGAAGCAGGCACAGCTACTTTGAGCGACATGTTTTGTTTGCGAATATTCAGCTTGCTGTCCATGAATAAGTCAAGATTCAGTTTGGTTTCCGGACCAAACACTGTTTTCAGCTCCGGCATCTCCTGAAGCAGGTTGTTCAGTTCCTGGTCATAGTTCTCCAACATGCGGTCCAAGCTTACTTGGATCATTCCATATATGGATTTAACTGCTTCTTCCTTCGATTGCGGAACGATAGAAGTCATTTCATCGTCTTCCATACCTTCCATACCTTCCAAGCCCATATAACTTTCGAATACAGGGTACAGAACATCATACAAGTCTCCAATTAACTGCTTGAGACCCTGCTCATCCTTCGCAATACTGGTCAGGAACGGCTTAACCATAGCGAGCAGCTCTTCACCGTTAATCTCCATGTGCAGCTTGTTAAGAGACAGGGTTTCACCGTTTACGGCTTCCTGAACAGGTGTGACGGATATGTTTTTCGGATTAGACAGATGTTTCATAACAAAAGTTAATACTTTTGGAGAAAGCTGCTTCATCTGTTTCTCCAGCTCTTTCGTATCCAGAGGCAGCAGCATCGTCTCTGCCCCCCCAAGTGTATCCAGAGAGATGTAAACCGGTTTCTGAGCTCCATCTACGTCAATAGTCATCCCCGACTTGTCTACGGTCAGATGGAAAGGCAGTTTTGTTCCCTCCATGCTCAGTGATCCTTTGACCGATGCCGTTTCGGTGTCTTTCATTTTGGCATGATCGATATTCAGTGAAATCGAGTTGATTCGTTTAATCATTGCAAGATCTTCACTCGTTGCAAATTGACTATCCGGCTCTATGTTAATATGTATGGATTGTTTGGATTCACCGGATTTCAGGTTGGTGTTGTTGACCATGGCTTGACCGACATCGACTCCGCCTACAGCCTGGCATCCTGTAAGAACAACCATAAGCAGAACAAGCGGCACTGCCATCCATTGGTAGAACTTTCGATTCTTGATTGGGATCTCCCCCTTAGCAAAATATGGTTCAATTCATATTATGAGGGCACAAGGAATCGTTGTAAACGGATACGTGAAAAAATAGGCCAAATAGGCCGGAACTCATCCGGCCCTCTGGTTCTTCTATCCTTCATATGTCATAACATGCGCGTGGAAACGTGCTGTTTCATGTAACATTTTCAGATTATTCCTGCTCCTGACCTTCCGCTTCCGCAGCCGCTTCATCCTTCGTTTCGTCTGCCGGCGTCACAGGTGTCTCGAATTGATCCGGTTCATCGTCCTGAATGGCTTTGTTCTCTTCATTCTGATTTTGTGTCATACTGCTCTCCCTCTCTTCGGCGGAATATCATCAAGGCGATGCCTTGTGTGTATCAATAACCCGATGACGCATGAATCAAACATACCCAGCGGCAATTGTCCCGGGACTAAACAGCATTTCCGTAGAGACTTTCAAAAGGCAGCTGTTTAGAAAACATAAAAAATAATACTGTTCCCATTCTCGACGGTCACCTGAAACAAAGCCTGAACCAGATCCAGCGTCTGTACAATCTCCTGAAAAACCTCTTCTTCATCCCAGCCTTCCATCACGGGATAGACCCCTTCGGCAAGCATACGCTGCAGGCTGAAACGTGCTCTTATATCATCAGGAGTCAGCTGTTCCAATGCCATATAAGCTTCCAGCACTTGTTTGTGGTCAAGCAGGAACAGATCCATATCCGAATAATTCCCCAGATACTGCTGGCTTGCAAGCGGCACAACATAACCCAGGGGAGGTTCCCCATCCAAAAGGCTGCCATTCAGCGTGAACTGCAGCATCTGCCACGTTTTATCGATATCGAGGTCAACCTGACAATCAAGCACGCTAACCTCACCTGATTGAATGGACTGCACCAACTCCTCGTTTACTACCACATACCTGCCCGACATCCCCATCGTTTCATCCCTCCTGAACATTTCCTTCTATTGTTCCCCATTAACCGCGCATGTTACATCAGAATCGGGGTAAAAAGGAAAAGAACACCTGAAACGCTGCAGCATGTATTTTATGTGGAGGAAACGATTCTTTTCCAAGGAGGAAAACCCGATGAAAAAATTTGATTACAGTCTCAATTACGAGGAGCTGGATCTGCGCAAGCAGCCTGAATTATATACCGTCGGCCGGGGCGAGCAGGGTGTGCTCATGGTAGAGCCGTACAAAAGCGAAATCCTTCCCTACTGGCGGTTCAAAACACCTGAGATTGCGACAGAGTCATCAGAGAAAATCTATGAACTATTTTTGGAATATAAAAAAAAGGGTGATTTTGTTGGTATGGATATGGCCCGCAAGTTCTTACAGATGGGATACACCCGGGCGAGACGTTACACGAATCATAAGGGCGGGCGTAAATATTCCAAAGAGGATGGTTCGATCTTACCCTATCAGAATGATGAGGTGAAAGCTGAGGCCGCAGCCATATTTAAAGCCCAATGGGAAGTGGCAAAGAAGGATGAGGATTATATTCAGATGAAGAAACATCACCGTGAGATATACGAATCGGAAAGTGGCGAGGATGGAAAATGAAAATGGAGAATAAATAGGAAGAAGAAATGTTCCTCGGTTGGATATAACAATCCAGCCTTGAGCCGCACTAGAAACAGGCGTACAATATGAGCCATGCAGGAAAATACGTCACCACGGATATACAGCTTAGATGAATCGTTGAACTTGAAGGTGATCAGATGACAGTGTTTGTCATGAAATGGATCGGAATAACCGGAATTATCCTGAACACGTTATACGCGTCAGTAACAGGAGCAGCATTAGTGATTGGCCTTATCTTTTTTGGGATTGGGTTTGGGAATCAAACGCACAAACGAAGGCCTTCCCACCAACCAATCTGGGACAAAAGCCAGATGATGGTTACAGGTACGATGGCTGTTGTGTTTATGCTTTTCCTGTTAAGTTCATGGAATGCGAACCTGTTAGTCAAGCAGATTTTCCCCGGAATGGTAGGCGGCCTGATCGCACCCTTCATCTTGACAGATCAACTGCCAGCGGCAGCGGCAGTCCACATCTTCTGGACTCTTGTCAGCTTATACTGGCTGCTTCCATATGTGTTTGATTTTAAGGGGATCAGCTGGAAATGGCAGACCATTGCTCTTGGTGCATGCGGCTGCAGCACAGCTTATGGCCTGCTTTTAATGAATTCATAAATAACCGAAAGAGGAGCAGACCACGAGCGTATTTCCATATACGCACAGGCTGCTCCTCTTTCCTGTTTATTTAATGAGCCGAACAATCAAAACTTAGGCTTGCTCTGCTTCCCAGCGTGCAATCTCTTCACGAACCCTTGGCGCAACTTCTTTGCCGAGCAGTTCAATCGCGCGCATAACCTCGTTATGAGGCTGCGTGCCGAGCGGAGTATGAAGCATGAAGCGGGTGATGCCTACTTCTTTGCGCAGATAGATGATTTTCTCAGCGACCGTATCCACATCACCTACATACAGCGCACCTTCCAGGCTGCGTGCTGCATCAAATGTTTCACGCCCGTAATGTCCCCATCCACGTTCACGTCCCAGTTGGTTCATCACGGCTTGTGCAGGACGGAAAAATTTCTCCACGGCTTCATCCGTTGTATCGGCAATAAAGCCGTGGGAGTGGGAGGCCACCGTCAGCTTGGAAGCGTCATGTCCTGCATGTGCGGCAGCTTTTTTGTACAGCTCTACCAAAGGTGCGAATTGTTTTGGACGTCCCCCAATAATGGCAAGCACCAGCGGCAATCCGAGCAGACCTGCACGAACGACCGATTCCTGATTACCGCCACTGCCAATCCAGACCGGAAGCTTCTCCTGCACAGGGCGCGGGTAGATGCCCAGGTTGTTGAATGAAGGACGGTGTTTGCCGGACCAGGTTACTTTTTCCGACTCCGTCAGTTTCAAGAGCAGATCCAGTTTCTCATCAAATAACTCATCATAATCATTCAGATCGTATCCGAATAATGGGAAGGACTCGATAAACGATCCACGTCCAGCCATAATCTCTGCACGTCCATTTGAAATACCGTCCAATGTAGCGAAGTCCTGAAATACACGCACCGGATCATCCGATGACAGCACAGTTACTGCACTGGTCAGGCGAATATTTTTCGTCTGTGAGGCCGCTGCCGCCAAAATGACTGCCGGAGATGAGGCCGCATAATCTGAACGATGATGCTCCCCTACGCCGTATACATCCAGACCTACCTGATCTGCCAAAACAATCTCTTCCACGACATCACGAATACGCTGTGCGTGGCTGATAACTTCTCCTGTATTTACATCCGGGTTTGTCTCCACAAATGTACTGATTCCGATTTCCATGGTATGTTCCTCCCTGTGTATGAAGCGATCCGTCGCCCATCTAACCTATTGTAAGTAGATCACCTTTTGTTATTTATCTTTATATTGAACTATTTTGAACAAAAACACAAGTACCCCCTGTTTCCAGAGGGCACTTTCTTTATAGGATCTATGATGGCAGCAGTTTTCTCCCAATATACATCAGATGCGATGAAATGCCCAGAATGGAAGGATCTTCAGCCGCTTTAACCATGAATTCAAACAGCTTCTGTTCCTCGCCACGTTCCTTCCAATACTGCTCCTGTTCATTTGACAGCACTGCTTTCAGACTGGATGAACCGATCAGATTCACGGTCTCGAATCCATGCTGTTCCATAAACGGCACAACATCCTGCACATGAAAATAGTATGCCCCCGTGAACCGTCCCAGATCCTGATGGTCAAACGTCCCTTTTTCGACAAAAGACCGAATCGCTTCCATACTGTCATTGGGCTTCCAATGCTGCGGTGATTGCAATGAATTGATGCTCATGCGCATCCGGCTTTGTAACGCCACAAATATAAGGCCCCCCGGTTTCGTTACCCGATAGAGTTCACGCATTGCTGCCGCCCGCTCTTCCTCGTGCTGCAGATGATACAGCGGCCCCAGCATAAGCGCTGCATCATATGTCTCATCCGCAATCCCGTTCAGACAAGTCGCATCCAGCACATGAAAACCGTCAAACTGCTGCATCAAGCCCATCTCATTTGCCTTCTGTTCAGCCAGTTCAACAGATGCAGGAGTCAGATCTGACAGCGTAACTTGATACCCCAATCTGGCAAGCTCCACTGCATACTTTCCTGGCCCTGCCCCATTGTCCAGCACAAGACCCGAGGCCGGGAGTGACTGCCGGATATAGTGGATGTTAATCAAGAACTCCAGTGGTTCTCTGTCCAGTCTTCCCCACTCGTCAAATTTAGAATAATAGTCTACCACACGTGATCTTCCCATGATGCTGCACCTGCCTTTTCTCGGATTAAGGCCATATAGAAACCAAAAAACCTGCCGCCTCAGCTAAGAGGCGACAGGTTTGACCTTCGCGGTACCACTCTTCTTGATTCATGGACAGGAGAAGCATATAAACAATATACCAAGCTTTCCATCCATAACATCTCAGGACCTGATGACGGAGGTTACCCGTCAGAATCTACGTGAGTCAGTGCATCCTACCTGTCCCGGAATTTGATTCGTTCGCTGAACCAATCCAAGACATGCATATAACTGCTCTTCAATCCTGCTGCTCACAGGTGAGTTGGGGAACAGGCTGGACTGTCTCGCACCCGATCGACAGTTCTCTGGGCCATGCCGTATACCTTAATACTCCTGATCATTGCATTCAGCTGTTCAATTTCTATCCAGTATAGTTCTTCTAAATATTTACTGTCAACTCATCATAATCTAAGAAATCTATAAGCTAGTTCTCACCTTGCTGCAGTGGTCTTTTCGGTCTTTTCTTAATTCTTCTTCTCTGCCGTCAATGGTACAGCAGCTTTACGTTCCGGCTCCTCCGTACTGTACATGTACGGATATACAACGGCTGTATCCGAGGTGTATTTCTCATACCGGTCGATGCCCTGATTGCTTCCATCGCCGGCGAACTGGGTTTTGGCTGGTACACCGTAACTTCGTTCTCCCTGCTGCTGCATATAGGTCTGATTGATCCCCCCGAAATGGGAATCATCACTATATCTTTCCACGTACAAATCTCCATCTTTAAGGTAATAAGTCCAATGGATTGTAAAACCGCCCAGGTTTGAATCCACAACCTGTGGTTTCTCACTAATCGCAGGTAGAGTGACCGGCTCGAATTCACCTTCAATATATTGAACTTGATGATTGGCATACAGGGTCATTGGTGTATCTGGATTGATTTTCAGACCCGGATTTACTTCGAATCGCAGTTCGGTTTCCTGCTTTGAATCCTCGGATGGCCATACTCCACCGTCCAGTTCAGTGCCATTCACATCCAGTTTGTAATTCAGATAAGGCAGTCGTGCAAACGATTCATCATGAGCCAGGATCACCCTGATTTGTGTTGGTGTAATAACGGCTTCCTTAACCATTGTTTCACCCGATTGCTGATCCAGAGGGAGATTCAGTACTCTTTTACTCGTACCGCTAAGCATCTCTGTTTTATCCAGCTGGATACCGATATCCAGCGATTGATCCATTTTGCCTTCTTCTCTGCTGTAAGCCAGTACATAAGAAGCTGCCTGCTGCTTCAATGTTTCAAGATTATAGAATTGTTCTGAAATATACTCACCGTTTGCTCCAGGCTTACCACTTATACCCGGTGCCGTCTCCTCCAGAATCTGCTTCTCCTGATTGTATATTTTTAAAGAAGGAAAGACATATTCACGGACCTCAGGCTGGTCTAAACTCAAAGATGTTGACAGCATCACCTTATGGCCCTTCTCATGGAATACACTCACTGCAAGTTTACCCAAGCCGTCTTGGTTAATATCGAACACCTGTGATTGCTGACGGGAGAGGTCCAGATTAATTTCTTTCTCTGCTGGCGCCAATACCTGGATTCCACCTGCTGTAAGTTTAACATTGGCTGTATTACCTGATGGTGTCCACTCTGTCTCAAAGTAACCTTTATAAAGGCCGTCGGTCTGATCAAGAACATGGTAGTACCTGCCCTCAATCAGTTTGCCGCTCTCATCCTGCAGACCGATGGAAGGGAATCTTACCGTATCGCCTTGGTACGTACCCGGGTTCAGGGTATACAAAATAACCGTGCGATTATCATCGGAAAAAGCTGTATCCAGCGTTAGTGTTACTCCTTGTACGGTCACAGACTTATCCAGTTTCTGTCCGAGTCCATTTTGAAGCGCGGTCTGGATACCACTCCGGTGATCCAGGAGATCAATCCAGTTATAATGAACTGCTGCATATACGGGGGTCGCCATAAGCACGGCTGCAGCTGTTCCGATCAGTGCAGTCTTTTTCCATCTCAAGCCCCGTGTTCCTTGGCCTCCCGCTGCAGCATGATGAAGTTCAGGACAGCGCTCCTGATCCTGTACGATCTGATCCCACATGGCATCAAAATCGGGATAGGGAATATCTTTATCCTTTTTCAGATGACGAGACAACTGATTTTCTGTATTTTTCATTGTACACTTCCCCTTTCTGCTGCTGTTTACCTGCCTGATCCCATTTCTTCCTCAGCATCCGAACTCCCTTATAAATTCTCGATTTCACCGTGCCCAGCGGAACTCCTAAAATCTCTGAAATTTCAGCTAGACTTAATTCATTCATATAACGCAGTAGAATGGCTGAGCGCATCTTCTCGGGCAGTTCCTGAACCCATTGTTCCCACAGCGCCGATTCCTCTACCTGTTCAATCCGTGTATCCACCGGATCGACCATCTGCTGCGGCGTAAGCAAAAACTGCTTTTTTTCCCGCTGCTTGAATGTACGTTCTCTTTTCAAATAATTAAGACAGTGATTAACCGTAATTTTCATCAGCCATGTTTTCTTGTATTCGACGTTCTGCCAATCCTGACGGAATACCGTAATAAATACATCGTGACAGACATCTTCCGCATCCTGAGCATGATGGAGCATGTAGTAACATGTCCGGTACACATCCTTGCTGTACATTTCGAACAATTCCTTCTCGCTCAAACGTTCCCCCTCCTTTCTCTGCTTCAGCCTTTTCAAATCTATAGACAAAGCCAGTGCTTCAAAGGTTCATTTCTTCTAACTCCGCGCAGCAAAAAAAGAACGCCCCCTTCCACAACAATGCAGAAATGAACGTTCTTCATAGGTTAATACAAAACTCAAACGAGCCGGTGAAGTGCTGGGAAGTCAGTCTAGATTTTTTTTACAAATTCGGACTTCAGCTTCATCGCACCCAAGCTATCGATCTTGCAATCAATATCGTGGTCTCCGTCGATCAGACGAATATTTTTCACCTTGGTTCCCTGCTTCACGACAAGGGAGCTGCCTTTTACTTTCAGGTCTTTAATGACCGTAACCGTATCCCCATCATGCAGCACATTACCGTTGGCATCACGGATAACTTTGGATTCCTCGGCATCCCCTTGATCTGCTTCCAAAGACCATTCATGTGCACATTCAGGGCAGACCAGCAGCAGGCCATCCTCGTACGTATACTCCGAATTACATTTTGGACAATTAGGCAAATTAGACATATGTATTAAACTCTCCATTCTGCATTTTCACTATCTCGCAAGTATACGTGATTTCGGGCGTATGTTCCATACGATGGCTCACTGCATTCTTCATTTGTCTTATATTTAAACAAAATTTAAAGGAACAGGATCTTCAGTTTAAGGAAAAAACATTATGATTAAAGAATAACAGCTCATCTTAATGCTATTATGTATAACCTGTTGAGCACCGATAAAAGATCTTAGTTCTGCTAATAATTAAAAAACGATTTCATAAAAAACTTTCTATTCAAAGGAGCTTCCGTTTATGTCTTCATATGTTTTCCCCATTCAGACTGCATTTATTATCTTTGTCAGTGCATCCATGTTCCTGCTGGTGCCTTGGCTGATCTATGGTTATCGCAAGGATGGCTTCTTCAGCTGGTCACGGTTTGCTGTCAGCTTTTCTTTTATTTTTTTCCTGCTGGCTGCTTACTGTCTCGTGATCCTGCCGGTTCCAACGACTCGAAACAACTGTACCGGGCCAGCTGCGCATGCATTCTATAATCTGTCCCCGTTTATGTTCGTAAAAGATATTATGAGGGAGACACCTGTCATATGGTCACAGCCATCAACCTGGATTAACATGCTCAAGGGCCGGGCCTTCCTGCAGGTGATGTTTAACGTACTGCTGCTTATGCCGCTGGGAGTATATATTCGCTATTTCTGGCAAAAGAGAGCTTTCTGGAAACACGCACTGGTGGCTGGTTTTGGACTTTCCCTGTTCTTCGAAATTACGCAGCTTACCGGTCTTTATGGCTACTACAGCTGCCCTTACAGGCTGTTTGATGTGGATGACCTGATGCTGAACACATCCGGTGCTGTGATTGGATTCTTTGCCGCCCCACTGCTGCTGGCCTTATTCCCGTCACGTGCGAGTATCCAGGCCAAGAGTGAACAGATTGTCGAACAGAACCACGTCTATCCTGTACCACAGCTGCTTGCACTGCTGATCGACGGAATTGTCGTAGTGCTTATTGCGAATTTCATATCGATCTTTACCTTATCCAATGATATACAAGATGTAATAAATACATCTACTGCGATGGTTATCGTTCTGCTCTTTGTCCCTTGGGTCCGCAGCGGGGTTACACCAGGATCTTTCGTTCTGCGATTCCGTTATGTAGATCGCCAGAGCGGCATGCCGAAGCCGCGAGCATTATTTAAACGATTCATCGCTATCTATGCTCCTTGGCTGCTGTTAACCATTATTCAACTGGCAAGCAAGTATGCATACCCTAATTATCAGAACGATGTACTTGATTCTTATCTGATCTGGATTTCACTGGGTGTAAGTACTCTGTATTTCCTCGTGTATATCGTCCTGTTGATTCATGTGGTGGTCGTGCTGTTCTCTGGTGGAAAGCGTTCCTTCTACTTCGATGAGGTATCCCGCATACGAGCTTCGCGCAAATAACAAAAGGAAGAAACCTCTCGATCCGACGTTCACTTAAAAAAGGCAGTGCTTCATAAGATGAAGCGCCGCCTTTTTATTTACCTTTGTATCTACAGATACCGGCTTAACATACTGGCATGCTGAACATATCGGATGCTGCACTTAAAAAAATCATTTAATGTTTAACAGCTCACGCTTGGATGCTTCCGGATCATGAACAACCTCAATCTCATGATTAAAGATTAGCGTTGCCCGATTCTGGCGATATTCAGGCCATTGAATTCCTGCTGTCTCAGGCTTTCCACTCTTGGCAAAGGAAATCCAGGCATCCTGCACCTTAAGCGCAAGAGCTTTAGCCGCATCATCCGGCTCTGCTTTCATGAATTTCAGGGCATCCAGCGTGTTAAATACAAAGAACATCTCGATGCTGTGAATAGCTCTTTGCAGAAGAGGATGCTCAGGCATCACCCAGTCAAAACGATACATCCATACGGGGGCATGCTTCTGCTGTGCAGCTGCATACTGCAGCGCTGACCGCCAGAAGAACATATCGGTCATGACTTGGGCCTGTCCATCTGCTGTTTTCGGATAACTATTGGCAATGGCGACACGGTTCTCCAGATCGGGAGTCATGAAATCAACCCCCTGCACCATATCAATTTCCTCGGAAAACGGTACATGAGGCTGAATAAATAACGCCCCCTCATGCAGCGTGGTGCCGATAAGTACAGGAATATCCTGTGCGGAACCCTCACTTACAGCTTGAAGCGGGATCTGAGGCAGCGTCTCGCCATCCAGCACAGGTTGGAACAGCAAAGCCATACCTGCTCCACTCTGCTGCTTCACCGTTTCTGCTGCTGCCATGATCTGCTCCACTGGAATACTGGTCAGCTTCTCCAGATTATTCCGCTCCACACCCAGCACTTTCAATACACCTTCTCGTAAAGCTGAGGCCTGTTCTGCTGGCATAAACTGCGATGCACCGCTCTCCATAATGGCACGCTGGAACAGCCCCTTGGCTGATGGCATCGCCATTAATGCAGCAATACTCATACTGCCTGCCGACTCACCAAACACTGTAACCTGCTCCGGATCACCACCGAAGGCCGCAATATTATCCTTCACCCACTGCAGGGCAGCCACCTGGTCCAGCAGTCCGGCATTGGATGCGAAGGAGTGACCCAGCGGGGCCATATGGAGGAATCCAAGCGGTCCAAGCCGATAATTAATGGTCACGACAATAACATCACCGCGAACGGCCAGCTGTGTACCATCATATACGGGCAGACTGCCTGATCCGGTTACAAATGAGCCTCCATGAATCCAGACCATAACAGGCAGGGGGTGACTGCTTTCTTTTTCAGGGGCCCAAATGTTCAAATATAGACTGTCTTCTGACTCCGGCGGCTTCTGCCCGCCCATCCATTCTGAATCATGGCGCGGCTGTATATTCTCAGGTCCGAATTCGGTCGCCTGTCTGATTCCATCCCATGAATCGGGCTGTTCCGGAGCTCGGAAACGCAGCTCTCCTACTGGCGGCTTCGCATAAGGAATACCCTTCCATACGCTTGCACCGTGTAAAAGCTCGCCTTGAACTATACCATATTTCGTTTCAACTTGAAGTTCTCGCATGCCGCTTCTACATCCTCTCCGTAAATAAGTGAATTAATAGGTATACATCATTAGACGGACCATGTGTATCTATTTGAGTATAAATCTTCAGCACACCCATTTACAACTTTACCCAGAAAGACGCATTTGCGTGACGTTTCACGTGGAACTTTCTTTTAAATGATAAATATAACTATAATGGAAGCTGTACAGATTAGATTTCTGATGCAGCCTTCATTGTTAGTTATTTCTCAAACGTCTTCAAAAAATTTTCTCGAGGAAATCGCCTAATTTATACCCTAAACTATAGGACTCTTCAACAAGATTAACGGTGCTTTTTATGAAAAAACGGAATCCATTAAAAATAATGATTGCCAGCACCAGTATGATTATAGGCAGCATTCCTTTACTGTAGATCTCCCAGTTTGCCTTCCTCAAGAAGAAGTCACCCCTTTACAACAAAATCCTATCACTCATAGCTTGAAATTGAGAATTATGTATAATTCCGCCTACGCCATACACCACAGCATCGTTTCTCCTATAAGGATAAAACCCAACCTCTGTCTATATTATCATGCCATTCTCTTTTATAGGCTGCATAAGAAAAAGAAGAGATGTAAGATTGCTACATTATATAACGAGCATATAAACCAAAGAGCTGCCCTAGTCAAATGAATGACTTCGGTGCAGCTCTTCTTATGGTCTTCCTTCATTTTGTTTGCTCTAAGTTGCCACTGCTATTAAATGTTACTTCTGTGCTGCTGCCTCAATATCCGCATATGCCCAATGTTCGGCAGGCACATCGCTAAAGGATGGTACTGCTGCTGTCAGCGGTGTACGTTTGAATAACACGTTCAGCACTTTCACCGCTTCTGCACGGGTCAGCTTGCCATCTGGTTTGAATGTACCGTCATTGTAACCTGTCATCAAACCTGCAGATTGCACATAGGCAATCGCGTCTGCTGCCCACAGATCTGCTGCCACGTCCGTGAAGGAAGCGGCTCCTGATGCCGCGGAGGCCGTACCTGCAGCCGATGTTTCATTCGTCTGCTGCTGCTGCATCCAGCGGTATGCGATCGTCGCCATCTGCGCACGCGTGATCGACCCTTCTGGAGCAAATACGTTGTCATTCAGGCCATTCATAATACCTGCAGCCTGAGCTTGTTGAATCTCGCCTGCTGCCCAATGTGCCGCAGCTACGTCTGCAAAGTTTGTACCTTCCACAGCTGCTGTTTTACCCGACAGATTACGAGCGAGCATCGCGGCCATCTGTGCACGTGTAACGAATGCATCTGGACGGAAGTCTGTACCGAAACCTTGAATGTACGGGTGATTTGCTCTAGATTCCTTGTTCAGACCATCGACCACGACCAGTGTAAATGTACTGAATTTCGTTACGGTAAACTCGATGCCTTCGCTGCTATTCGTCAGCTTCACGAGTTTGCCGCGTACCAATTCTTTGGTACCGTCGCTGTGTTCGATGTACACCGCCAAGTTATTCAATGCTTGCTGACGGGCGGCTGTCTCGGTTGGCAGGCTGCTTCCCAGCGGCAGTGTCAGCGTCACTTCACGACTCTGCATGTTCGTTTCAATCTCTACCGGACGAGCCAGTACACGAACGTTTGCATTCGGAGCAGCCTGCTGAATCACCTGCTCTTGTTTCGCACGCTCTTCCACTTCTTTACGCTCAGATTCTTTCTTAAGCGGCACGATGCGGAAGTATAAGTCTTGATCGAATCCAGCGATGGACTTCGTTGGAATGGAGATTACGGCATTCTCCGTCGAAATTTCCAGCTTGAGCGAGCCATCACTCAGGTCTTTTACTGCCGTTTTCGGAACTTCGACACGTGTCTCGGACACTGCGTCTTTGGTATCTGGAATGACGATGCGCGCTGTATCGGTGCCCAGCTGTTTTGCTTTTTCGACCGACTGCTTGGCAATCGCTTCTGTCATTTTCACCAAATCTTTAACCTTGCCGCTCGTTTCCGTTGTACGGGTGATCGGAGTTTTGGTCAGGTTGCTGCCGTTAACACCATTCACATCCACCACCAGCTGTTCCTGCTTGGTCGTTGGTGCAGTTGTTACTGGTGCAGAAGCAGAAGAACCTCCACCAACGCTTCCACTACTACTACCTGAGTTACCACCATTACCGCTGCCACCTCCTGTTGAAGAGTTAGGGTCCGTAGGGGTGATTACGGGACTGAAGTAACTGTTAAATGCCTTTTGAATTTGTTCAATACTCTGATATCCTTCAACCGGTTTCTTGCCAAGCATATGTTGAGCGAGCTGTCCCATTTTGACCTCATCATTTGCAAAACTGGACATCTTGCTGAAATCCAAAGGAAACTTCTCGGTTGACACGACTTCTTGTTCTATCAATTGCTGGAAGGTGTACAATTTCAATAAAGCACTGGTCATTCCCTCGGTTCCGTCCGAGCTGTTAATAGGTGAATACTGCATCAGCAGCATAAGGAAGAAACCATAGGAATCCTTCATAAAGATATCCTCATCATGTGTAAAACGCTTAGCGATATTAGACAATAACTCTTTATCCACTTTCGAGAACGAGAGATACTTCTTACCAAGTCCTTGAAAATTCATAAAGTTAGGAGAAGACGTATATTGAGACACCTTACTCAAATGTGTATATAAATCATCCAAATGCCGGCTAAACAAGTCTGCATCGGTTTGCAGGAATGCCATGAGGCCTTTGTATCCAACCTCCACAGCATATTGAACCTGAGCATTTGTATCGTACTTATCACCGTAAGATATAAACTTCATTACCGCACGAGCAACAACTAACTGCTCCTTCGGCTGAAGACTTGTAAACCCTTCTGGAAGATAAATCCAGTCTGGGCGTTTAATAATTTCAAGGATTTCTGCTTCGGTACCGCTTGCACGAGCCTCATTCAACTGTTCCAGCGGATCCGTAATTGGATTAAAGAAACGATCAAACGCTTTTTGTATGGCTTGATAGTCTCCGTAACCCGTTTGTGGGCGCTTATCTATCATCCATTGGGCAAGTTCCCGTTTCTTAAAGTAATCAATTGCGTCCATCTTATCCAAATTAAGTGAAAACCCAGGCATTGGATCGCTGGTATTAGGATCACTATTATATAGTGCAAATTCTTTCTGCAGTAAACGAAGATTTACCAATACATTTTGCATGGTTATAAAACTGCTTGTATCGTTGACCACATAATACGGCGACAACTCAGAAGAGAGCTGTTCGCGATTTTTATAGGAGGCAAGCCCCTGCCGCTTTGCATTGAAAGTCACTTTATAGGTGAAAATCTTCTTATCTACAGCTGATAAATCGGTATACCTTTTGCCTATGGAATAATATTCTTGAATACTCTCATCTGCGTCTGCACCGAATAAGATAGGCAGATTAGTTAATTTCCCGAAATATATCGAAATTTTTTCTTCGACATCTTCCAAATTATCTGAACTAAAGAGGAATCGAGGCTCTACAGCCATATCTAATATATACTGCACTTGTTCTTTACTAACATAATCCTTAGTCCCATTTATGAGAGTAACGAACTCGGCTACGGCTTCTTTTTCATCATTTGTCCACATATTAAAGTCTGCAGGAAGATTCAATCCCAAATTCGGATCTTGAATCGCAGCCAGCCCTGCTGCAGCATCTTGATTACTTTTTGCCAAATTTAACGGGTCAAGCAGGTTTACTTCCACGTTGGACGAGTTATTATTATCCGGACTGGAGCTGCTGTTATTGCTGCCAGTACCCTCGTTATTCTCAGGGTTAGTATTCGTATCGGTGTTACCTGTGCTGCCCGTGTTCTCATTGTTATTCGTACCCTCTGTATCTGAACCGCCGCCGCTGCTGTTTTGATCCGTGTTGCTGTCAGTATCTGATATTTGGTTATTATTGCTTGTCGACGTATCACTCGATGAATCAGATGAATCCGTATCGACAGGTGGATTCGTGCTAGTAGTAGAGGTAGTATCGCTGCCCTCAACCGGTGTTGCTCCCGCAGGGACAGCGGCACCCAGCACCCCCTGCAGCAGCATGAGTGATACGACTAATAAACTAAATGATTTACGGATCTTGCCCATTTTTATCCTCCTCAGATGTACTCGATCTAATGAATTAATCTATCTTTCTGTTAAATAGATAGGCCTATTGTATTACACAACTCTGAACGGATTCTGAACAAAAGGGGAAATTTTAGGTGATAAAACCGCTTTCAGCGGATAAAACGAACTATTTTTTCATCTTTTTCGTCATTTTTCAACATTTGTACTGTATAAAACATTATTCAAGACCTATACATCGCTACACCTGTCCAGTTTCAATAGACAAACAAAAAACCACCCTCACGGGTGGCTTGCTGCTTTCATCTTTTTAGTTAAAAACTACTTCTGTGCTGCTGCCTCAATATCTGCATATGCCCAATGCGCGGCAGGTACATCGCTGAAGGATGGTACTTCTGCCGTTAACGGTGTACGTTTGAACAGCACGTTCAGCACTTTCACCGCTTCTGCACGGGTCAGCTTGCCGTCTGGTTTGAATGTACCGTCATTGTAACCTGTCATCAAGCCTGTCGATTGCACATAGGCAATCGCGTCTGCTGCCCACAGATCTGCTGCCACGTCCGTGAAGGAAGCGGCTTCTGATGCCGCGGAGGCCGTGCCTGCAGCCGATGTTTCATTCGTCTGCTGCTGCTGCATCCAGCGGTATGCGATTGTCGCCATCTGCGCACGCGTAATCGATCCTTCTGGAGCAAATATTGTGTCATTCAGACCATTCATGATACCTACAGCCTGCGCTTGTTGAATCTCGCCTGCAGCCCAATGTGTCGCAGCTACGTCAGCAAAGTTTGTACCTTCCACAGCAGCAGCTGCTGCTTCACCCGATAGATTACGAGCAAGCATCGCGGCCATCTGTGCACGGGTAACGAATGCATCTGGACGGAATTCTTCACCGAAGCCTTGAATATACGGGTGATTTACCTGCTGTGCATCATTCAGGCCATCCACCACAACCAGTGTAAATGTACTGAATTTCGTTACGGTAAACTCGATACCTTCGCTGTTATTCGTCAGCTTCACGAGCTTGCCGCGTACCAACTCTTTGCTGCCGTCGCTGTGTTCAATGTACACCGCCAGGTTATTCAATGCTTGCTGACGAGCGGCTGCCTCGGTTGGCAGGCTGCTTCCCAGCGGCAGTGTCAAAGTGACTTCACGGCTCTGCATGTTCGTTTCAATCTCTACCGGACGAGCCAATACACGAACGTTTGCATTCGGAGCAGCCTGCTGAATCACCTGCTCTTTTTTCGCACGCTCTTCCACTTCTTTACGCTCGGATTCTTTCTTAAGCGGCACGATGCGGAAGTACAAGTCTTGATCGAATCCAGCGATGGACTTCGTTGGAATGGAGATTACGGCATTCTCCGTCGAAATTTCCAGTTTGAGCGAGCCATCACTCAGGTCTTTTACTGCTGTTTTCGGAACTTCGACACGTGTCTCGGACACTGCGTCTTTGGTATCTGGAATGACGATGCGTGCTGTATCGGTGCCCAACTGTTTTGCTTTTTCGACCGACTGCTTGGCAATCGCTTCTGTCATTTTCACCAAATCTTTAACCTTGCCATTGGTTTCCGTTGTACGGGTGATCGGAGTTTTGGTCAGGTTCATGCCGTTAACGCCGTTCACATCCACCACTAACTGCTCCTGCTTCGTTGTCGATGCTGGTACAGACGATGCAGGTGAAGATGATCCACCACCAGTGCTGCCGCTTGTTCCACCTGTATTACCGCCACTACTACTGCCAGGGTTAGGGTTAGGATTAGGATTAGAGCCGTTGCCACTGTCTCCGTTTGCTGTAAAGACAATCTTCACGGCACGGCTTGGCAGTTCATCGCTAAAAGCCTTGTAGCGAACCCACACAGTCTTGCTGCCGCTAAAGTCCAGGATCGGAGCGGAGGCAAGGTCAATCCAGTTCAATTTGCCATCAAAAGAAATCTCCATCTTACTATCCAGACCGATGATTTTGTTATTGATGTCATCCCCTTGGACTTTCGGAGCTTTAAAGAATCGGTTGAATACATACTGCAGATTTCCAATATCCTCATAGCTGTGTTGATCATCAAGCACCCACTCAGCTAATTCCATTCGTAATTCCGGGCTGAGCTCTACTCTTTTGGATAGATCGAGGGCACCTGTACGATCAAACTTATATTTGTTAAAAAAGGCTTCGCCTTTAAGCTGATCGTTCATTGCTGACTCAAGCCATTCATCCATTAGAGGGATGGTGTTAGACTCCCCAAAAGAAGTATAAGGTTTGGACAGATGCTCAAGCACAATATCCGGATTCACAATATCACCTTTAAACTCCCCTTCCAGTCTCTCAAAGGCAATAGCGTGCAGATATTTGTAAGCTAATACGCCTCGATCCAGTTTACTGCGCTCCAAATATTCATCACCAATTCTGTTCAGTCCTTGTGTACGCTGATCATTAAAGTGAAGGGTGCCATCTACCAGCTGCTGAGCAAGAAGATCAAGCCTCGCTCTCAGCGTACTGAATTGATTTTGCTCCCATACCGATTGGGCCAGAAAACCGAGCTCAATCATATACTGAACCTGGCCTTTGTTATCGAAATCTTTGTTTACATTCTTGATCAGGAAGTTTGCAATGAAATTTCTAACCTGTAGAGATAAAGCACCATATCGATTAGGTAGAGTAATGCCCAGATTAGGGTCTTCCATAGCCGCACGCATAGCTGGAATGTCTCCACTTCTTTTCGCGGCATTCAAAACAGACAAAGAATCCGTACCGTTATCGTCGGTGAAGAATTTGTCAAAAGCAGTCTGGATTTGTTCAAAGTTTGCATATCCTTCAGGTGATGGACGCTCCGCTATCATATGATTGGCAAGTGCATTTAACTTTTCTTGATCTGTCTTTATTCCGTCCATCTTGCTCACATCTATCGGGAAGCTCTTCACTGGACTTCCAGAGTTACTGCTATTGTAATCCATAATATCCAACTGGAGTTGGATCAATCTGGCCATTGAGTCCTTCATCTCATTGGTGGTCTGCCCCTTAACATTGACTAAAGGGGTGTCCTTCACAGCACTGTCGATATAAGAAAGAACTCGTGACACAGGATCATCTTTTTTAGATCTCAGTTCCAAGATATCTGCTGTCATATCTCTTTCAATGTTTGAAGACTGAAGATATAGATCGATAACCTGATAGAACATACTGCCCGCTGCAGGATAATCGAAATAAAGCTTACGGTCATTTTGCTTCGTGTACAGCTCATTCAGTGAAGTTATTTCATTTGGACCATCTATATTGTGGATGAATTGAACTGCCTTCAGAGCTAACTGCACAAGGTACTCCACCTGTTCTTTATTCGCATATCCATCACTCGTAGGTGGATCTAATTTCAGCATATATACAGCGATCGCCTTCTGATCCTCCGCAGAGAGCTGTTTAAAATTAGGTGTGGCTATGAAATTTTCATCACTCAACAGTTCAATCGCTTCTGTAATATAGTTATTATAATTGCCTCTATCCGCAACTTTTTTTAACTCGTTATACTTGATGAGCCCTGGTTCAAAGAAAGCATCAAACGCTTTTTGAACGTCAGATATCGTTTCATAACCCTCACCCTTATGATCAAGCATCCACTGGGCAAGTTCAGCTTTTTTAGTATCGTCTGATTGAATAGTCGACATTTTACTCATATCAAGCGCATAAGGCAGAACTTCGGATTTGTTAGGGAAATCTATATGAACCTGAATGAAGCCATAAATTCCATATAATTTATTCACTGACTCTTTCATACTGGTAAGATCCATGGCTTTATTTATTTCTTTATAAGAAGATATTTTAGTTCTCATAAAGTTTAGCTGACTATCAAAATACGTAGTGGAAGGGAAATTTATGAATGTGAGGTTATAAAATAAAATATTACTCACGAACATTTTCACATCTGCACCTGTTAAGCTCAGAAAATGGTTTCCATCATTGACCCATTCCGACTGTTCAATGTTTGGAAAATAGGTAGGCCATTCTGCAAGCAGACTATAAACCAGACTTATGTTTTCCTGCAGTTTATTTGGTTCAATCTGTTTTGGAAGTTTGATGAGGTGGTATACCAAATCAAATACGTACCCGACTTGGTCCTCATTTTCATATGAATATCCCAGTGGAAGCAGCAGGAGCATGCCTCGGGCTATTTCACTTTTTTGATCTTCACTCAATCCTGCGTAATCTTCAGGTAATTGAAGTAACTCCCCTGTTTCCAATAAATTGCGGATATTGTTTATTTTAGTTTCTGCATTGGATTCATCGTAGTTACTTCTCTCCCAATTCAACAGTTCCTGAGGTGTAGATGCAGCATTAGCAATACCTCCCACACCTACTACCTGCAGTACTAAAACCATCACCAATAAGCAGCTTACCAACTTCTTGTAATACATCTCGTTTATATCCTCCCTGTCTCGTGTTTTTCTGTATAAGTTTATTGTTCTGCGACGTAAGACCTAGTGTAAAACACAGCAATAAACAGAATCTAAACAGAAAATGATAATAAAAGGAAAAAGATCCACCCTATAGTTAAATATAGAGTGGATCTCTTTATATTTTCCGCCACCTAACTTGACTGCATCAATTGGATAAACTCCCCGACATCTTTGCCAAAATTATAAATAAGCAAGGCCCCGCTGGCAGCAAAAAATATGAGAAGAACAAGACCTATAAAAGGGTTCCTATCGACATAATTACTTAAATTGGAATAAAACATTTTCACCTTGTTCATTATAAATCCCCCATTAAACAAATTCTTTCCACCTACTGTTCTTAGCCCAAAATTTTATCAACATTTATTGGGTTTGACCCTTTCCATCCTCTACTACCAGCTTATACTCCCGCAGTCTCCCCTCATAGATCAGATGCAGCTGCTCACATTGGCGAAAATCATCCGGGGTTACGAGCGCCGGGAGTTTGTTCCAGAGCTTGATCCCTGAGCGCTGCAGCATTTCGGCGACAAACTGCGAGCAGAAGTAGGAGTTGCTGAATTCCACCGGTTCCTTGAGTGTAATACCTATGACGCCCAGCAGATTGTACATATATTTCTGACGACTGCGGATGAAAATGTGCAGCACCCGCTTCATTTTTTCTACTTCACGCTCCGTTACCTGAAGCTTATATATGACACATGTGGTGTTGGGATATTTACTGTAAGTTCCCGTCTGGATATCCTCCTTGACGAACCCGCCGTTTAGCGGATTGCTCGGGTGTTTGCGGCCGAAGCTGTATAGTTCCGTCAACTCCCGGTCAAACGAGATCGAGGCGTGATTGTACGGCGCTTTCGTGTAGCTCTGAATCACTCTTGTGAACAGCGTCCCTGTATTGGTCAGCAAAATATAAATCGAACGTTCATCGGTCATCCTCATATTTCCCCTTATCAAGTTGGCTCTATTCCTTCATAATAACATAGGTACCCTATAATGGAATCTCACATTGAATAAGCAGGTGATCTTCGTACATGAGCAGCTCCCTATTCACATTAACTTTAATCTTCACAGCTTTACTTGTTATTCATATCGTATATAAAATCACTGCCAAACTGCAGCCGGACAAGGATTATTCGGGCATCGGAACGAAAATCAAAACCTGGTGGGGCATGCTGGTTATCTTCTGCCTTGCCACTCTGTTTAATCCGATCGTTTCCTTGATCTCCCTTATGGTGCTTACATTTTTTTCGCTTAAAGAGTATTTCTCGATGATCCGCAACACACGTAAAGCTGACCGCCGCTTGTTTCTATGGGCATATCTTGCGATTCCAGTCCAGTTCTACTGGATTTACATTGGATGGTATGGCATGTTTATCATCTTTATTCCGCTCTATGTATTTCTCGTCCTGCCAATGCCGCGTCTCATTAACAAAGGCACCATCGGGTTTCTGCGCAGTGTCAGTTCCACCCAGTGGGGACTCATGCTGATGGTGTTCGGGCTCAGTCATCTGGCTTATTTTCCATTTGCCTCTCCTGAGTATGGATCGAAATTGGTACTCTTCCTTGTAGTGTTAACACAGCTTAATGATGTGGTACATTATCTGGTGTCTCTATATTTGGGCAAACGCAAAGTAGTGCCCACGGCGAATCCTTTTATCACATGGGAAGGATTTGTGTGCGCATTCCTTGTCACGACCGCAGTTTCCTATTTCATCACGCCTTACCTGACACCATTTGATTGGCCATTCTCGTTGTTCATCGGGGCGCTGATCAGCCTCGCCGGATTCTTCGGCAGCCTCACGGTATCCGTGCTGAAGCGTGATCTGCTGATCGGGGATGACAACAAGTCTGATGCACTGAAAAAGAGTTATCTCAGCCGGGTTGACAGTCTCACCTACACCTCTCCGGTCATGTTTCACGTTGTACGGTATTTCTTTGAATTTATGTGAGATACGGTCACTAAAGACTAGGGCGTGTCTGGGAACGATGAAGGAAACAGATTTTACTGCATTTTCGTTACCAATAGAAAGTTCTCATGAGAAATGCCGGGGCACGTCAAGCGAAACTGACGTAATGGAGGACAAAAAGGCGGTAAAACACACTTCTATAGGCTTCAAGGCACCCCTAGTAAAGTATGGTTCTAAAATGATTATGCATGTCCATGTCATCATCAAAAAAAGCAGCCCTAATGGCTGCTTTTTCTGTTCTAATTTATTTCTGCACAATAATCCAGCAGTTACTTCAATTGGATCTCCTTCTCGGACATCAGCTTGCCGCCTTCCTCATTGGTAAATACAAATGTGGCCTTTCCGCGTTCGCCTTTCATCTCGTCGGAATAGATAAACCCGGAGAACTGTCCATTACCGCTTAAATAAAAGCCTTCCTCCCCGTTCGCACCATGATCGATTGCTTCCTGGAGCGAATTCACAATAGTTACAGTGTTCGAGGTCCAGCGCATTTCCGTTAAAGAATACCCCTTGGGCAGCTGCTTGATCGCAAAATCAAAGCTGTTGCCTTCCATTGGTTTATCTGACTGATCAATGACAATCTCGATCTCCTCCGATGATGCCTTCGTACCGGATTTTGTCTCCATCCTGCTCTCTTCTTTTGTGCTGCTCTGATCCTGATTGTTCTTGGCCTCCGCATTAGGTATGGAACCTTGGCCAGCTTCCTCAACTGGCTGTTTCGATTGAGGATATGCATGCTCCTGCACCGACTCTTTATTATTTTTGGCGCCGCAGGCGCTGACGACAATCACCATACATAACACAGCTGTATACAGTAATGATTTTCCGATCTTCCGATTCATACTCTCCATCGTCTCCCTTCATTCTTCCTGCATGCAGCTCATACACAGCTAGAACGTGCATCTTATTCATCACTACACCATATCGTCCCTCGTGAAGCTCCATAATATGTAAATGAGTAATAAAGAAATTAAACTGCTGCTGCTCTTTAAGTGAAATTGTATGGGTTTGCATAAAAGAATATCGGAATCAGACGTTGTAAAATGGGTTATGATTAATGATGAAATTGCGGCAAATCCAGTACCTGGCCTGTCTGAATGTTTCCATGAGCGAGTGAGTTTGTATCTTTGAGCGCTTCGACATAAATCCGGGTATCCATCTGCTGCGGCTTATTGGCAAGAGATATACTCCACAGCGTGTCACCTGATGATACAACGATCTTCTTATTTAACAGGACCGGCTGATCTCCAGCCGAGGCTGTGAATACAACACTGCATCCAGCAATAAAGACACTAATGGTAATGATCAGCTTAATCATTGCTCTCTGTTTTATTTGATTGGGCAGAGAACGCAGGTTATGCGATTGCGGTTTCCCATACAGAACATCTGGCTTGACCGTCAGAGCCTGTTCAGGTTGATGAATGCTTTTGTACGTGGAATATCTCATCTGTATTTTTGACCTCCGATTTTTATCTTCTCTTTTTCGTCAACCTATGACTAATTCGCCTATATAAATTCATCTAACAACATAAATATTTAACAACCTCTTTTATGTGACTAGGCATAAATTACTATCTTTTAATTTGATTTATAGGTCTATGTTATCACTTCATTCTAAACAAATTCTGAACAATCCCTATACTTTCAAAAAATATTCCTGATCAGAATCGATGCCTGATTTTCGGCGATGACAACGGCAATCCTGTCTTATAATAAAAGAATAAGGATGATTCTACTGAAGTGAGGACGTGCAGTTTATGATTTCTGCAGAGTTGAAGGAACGATACTACCGGGCACTGCTCGAAAAAGATTCGGAATATGAAGGCTTATTTTATGTCGGTGTTAAAACAACAGGTGTGTTCTGCCGTCCTACCTGCCCGGCGCGAAAACCGAAATTCGAGAACTGTGAGTTCTACGAAACAGCCCAGCAAGCCCTGCTTGCCTCCTTTCGTCCGTGCCAGCGATGCCGCCCTTTATCCCATCCCAATCACGTTTCGGATGTGGTTCGCATGTTAGTGGAGGCTGTAGAGAAGGAACCGGAGAAGCGCTGGAAGGGACAGGACTTTAAAGCCCTATCCATTGATGAGTCAACAGCTCGCCGTCAGTTCAAAAAGAGATTCGGCATGACCTTTGTCGAGTATGCCCGCGCCCGGCGAATGGGACTGGCGCTGAAGCATATTCGCTCAGGGCGTACTGTCATTGATAGTCAGCTCTCCACAGGATATGAATCCAGCAGCGGGTTCCGCGATGCCTTTTCACGGATTATGGGGGCTGCGCCTACACAGGTCGATGAAGAACTGGTGCTCAAAGCAGCCTGGATTGATACTCCTCTTGGCCCTATGATGGCGGTGGCGGATGAGCAGGCGCTTTATCTGCTTGAATTTGTTGACCGCAGAGGATTGGAGCGTGAAGTGGAACGACTGCGCAGACGGACCAAATCTGCGATCGTGCCCGGCACAACAGCACCGATTCTATCCATTGAACGGGAATTAAATGAATATTTCGACGGCAAAAGGACAGCGTTCGACACACCGTTGTTCTGTTTAGGAACACTATTTCAGAAGCAGGTCTGGGAAGTATTGTTGGCGATCCCAGCCGGAGAAACCAAATCCTATCAGGGGATTGCCAATCTACTGGGGAGGCCCAAAGCCTGCCGAGCGGTAGCGCAAGCCAACGGGGCCAATCAGTTGGCCATCGTTATTCCATGTCACCGTGTCATTAATTCAAGCGGAGAACTGGGCGGTTATGGGGGAGGACTGACACGTAAAAACTGGCTGCTGCAGCATGAGAAGCAGGGATCATAAATGTCAGGAAGCAGCATGTCACAGGGAAAACTGCATCTATTTCATATAAGAGGAGCATCAAGATGAATATCAATATACTGCGGGAAAAAGCTGAGCAATTTCATCAATACCACCAGAAAGGGAATCCACTCGTATTAGTTAATGTGTGGGATGCTGGAAGTGCACAGACCATTCGGGCTGCAGGAGCCAAGGCTATTGCTACCGGCAGCTGGGCCGCTGCCGCGGCTCATGGTGAACAGGATGGAGAAGCTTTACCCTTCCAACTGGTGCTTGCCAATCTGGCCCGCATCACACAAAGTGTAGATTTGCCTGTAACGATCGATATCGAGGGAGGGTATGGCAGGTCTGTGTCAGAAGTGAAACAAAATGTCAGAAAAATTATGGATCATGGCGCTGTGGGAATTAATATCGAAGACCAGCTTCCCGGAGGGGAAGGTCTGTACAGCACCACAGAGCAGTGTCTGAGATTATCCGCTGCTCGAGAGGCTGCTGCGCAGATCGGCATCCCTCTTTTTATCAATGCACGTACCGATCTATTTCTGCAGCATGCTCCCGACCAGCACAATGAAGCCTTAATCAACGAAGCCGTCTTACGAGCTAAAGCTTACGCAGAGGCGGGGGCAAGCGGTCTGTTCGTTCCAGGTTTACAGGATCATCACTGGATTCAGGAGGTGTGCAGCCGTTCGCCGCTTCCCGTCAATGTTATGGTAACCTCCTCAGAGCCTTCACCCAAACATCTGGCTGCACTGGGGGCTTCACGAGTAAGTTATGGCCCTTATCCTTATCTGCAGGTTATGGAGCATTTGAAGGGGCTCGGGCAGCGTATTTTAACAGGCTCATAATGCTCATAATGAAGATGTGTATTTGTACCGAGCTATCCCTCAAGGACGGAGGGTGTTTCCAGCCTCCGCCTATGGTATAATCCCACTACCTAACAGTAACAGGAGGCATATATGCTTAACGTTGAACAAAAG
This sequence comes from Paenibacillus sp. FSL R7-0652, assembly GCF_038595045.1. Taxonomy (NCBI): domain Bacteria; kingdom Bacillati; phylum Bacillota; class Bacilli; order Caryophanales; family Paenibacillaceae; genus Paenibacillus; species Paenibacillus sp. FSL R7-0652. The sequence goes on from NZ_CP152001.1 coordinate 6,467,770, forward strand.
CTTGAAATTCTGGAATCCTATCCCCAGCTGCAGCGTAGAGATGTTTCTCTGGGGCGTGTCAATTTTCACTACGAAGACAGTGCGTACGAGAAAAAAATTGTGGCACTTCATATTCATCCGAACGGTAATGGTTATATCTATGCAGGACTGCTGCCCGATTACGAAACAGATGCGAAAGGGTTCGTCAATATTCGCGATTACTCGGAAGCGGATCTGCGTACCCTGCTCGATGCAGCGATCCAAGCAATGTCACATAACCCAGATGCTGTTGAAGTGAGTGAGAACGTACCGCCTCTAAAGGAATCCGCTGCATCTCCAATGACTCTCTCAACAGGCGGGGGGATCTGGATCAATGAAGATGGACATACACTTACACTAAAATATGATAATGATATGTGGTGTGTATATGCCGGTCATGAGCTGGAGATGGCTTTTGAAACACGCAGCGAAGCTGGTGAATATCTTCAGGAAGAAGGATTCAAACCGCAAACCCAAGCGTAAATAAAATACAGCAAACACGAGGTGAGAAGATCTCCCTCGTGTTTTTCTGATTCCCTTTTTTACTATGTGTTATTAATCCACTGTGTGTTACTACCACTATCAATGGGCAAGCCATCTCTATTGATTGAACACCAAGCTTCATGTCCTGCCTAGAAAAATTTGTTGACGTTAGCCATTAGGGCTGGCTCACCGTTAATCCTTGCTGCTTTTCCGTACAAGCGGTGCATGTTTCATCATGGGATAGGTGGACAGTAGAAATGCTGCGCCGATCAATCCGAGTACGGTGAACAGCATCATTCGATTTAGATAGGCGATCCAAAGCGTAAATTGCTCCATGTCCACAAATGCAATCACCAGCGATATCACCAGACCCAAACCAAAAAACATGAACAGGAAATTACGCATACCAAGCCTGATCCAGCACACCGTCAAGAAAACGGAGAGACCGAGAACCAAAAAGCCAAGCATCAGATCCATCCATAGATAAGGAAGTACAAGATAATGGGAAGAGTAAAGCATGCCCGGTTGGTACAATATGACATGCAGCCCTCCCTTTACATTCAGCAGATGAACGAACAAATAGATCATGTGCAGTATAACCATGGTACCAGCAACCATACAGGTCCCCATAATATAAAATGATTTCATAAATTGAACCCGTGTACTGCCCATGCCCACAGCTACCGGATAGAGCGTGACCAGACCCGCGATGGCAAAAGTACATATCCCCCCATACATCGGTCCGAATAACTGCGAGGAATAACTAACATCAAACAGGAGGCCAATAGCAATATAGATAGCCGTTAGTCCAAGAGCTATGGAAGTGAAAATAATCAGATACAATCGCATATCGTCTAAAATCAGCCGGTTCGTCCCTTTTACTGCATTCATACTCTCGCTCCCTCCTGCTTCCGGGTTACATGAACCAGATAATCCTGCAGTGATGCTTTTTCGATCGAAAGCCCATGCTGCTGAGCCTTTACTATCCAATCCTTGGAATACACGTCATCAATCATCACTTTGGCAGTTGTACCCATCCGGGCAGTATCAATAACATCAGCCCTCTGAGAAACCTCTTCCACATCTCGAATATTCCCTGTTAGAAGAATCCCACGTTCGCGTATCTCCTCCATAGGTCGATGGTACAAGATGTTTCCTTGATGTACTACCATCAGGGTTTCGCACAAAGGCTGTACCTCTTCAATGTGATGTGTTGATATGAGAATCAAACGCGGGTGATCTTCATACGTTTCCAGTAATGCCTCATAGAAAAGTTTCCTTTTGTCAGCATCCAGCCCGTTTGTAGGCTCATCCATAATCGTTACACTAGCGCGGCTGTCTTCATCCCCTTCGAAAATTTGCTGATTCTCTGTTTGGAGGGCAGCTCGAATATGTCAATAAGCTGCTTGGCAAGCTGCTCATCCCACTGAGAATGAAAATGTGATCCGATGGTAACCAGATCATGGATCGTCCAGTTTTTGCCGAGCGGATGATTCTCCTGGATATAACACAGATGCCCTTGGGCACTGAGATTATTATACGGGTTCTGGCCCATAATCCGAACGGTCCCATAGTCGGGACGGTTGTGCCCAGCGAGCAGACTCATCAATGTGGTTTTGCCAGCCCCATTCCTTCCCCAGATTGCTCCAATCACAGGTTCCTTCTCATGCAGGGTGACGTTGTCCAGCATAGGGGGGGTGTTCTTTTGATAGCTGTAACTTACCTGTTCCATATGAATCATACTTCACGCTCCTTATCCTTCTTGCCGCGAATCAGATCAATAATCATGTCCTCATCCATACGAATGCGTCTGGCTTCTTCAAGTAAAGGCTGGATATATTCTTCGTAAAAACGCTGCTTCCGTTCCACAATCAATGTTTCTCTGGCCCCCTTGGCAACAAACATTCCTACACCCCGCTGTTTATAGATAATGCCCTTGTCTACCAACTCCTGCAGCCCCTTTCGCGCCGTAGCGGGATTAATATTGTAAAAGCGAGACAATTCATTGGTGGAGGGAACCTGCTCTTCCACCCTTAATCTGCCTTCCACAATATCGTCCATGATCATCATAGCGATCTGATGAAAAATAGGCTGAGATTCATCCAAAGTCGATTTCATCTGTTTCCAACTTTCATACATAATAATGATTGGTGTACCTCATCCGTCGATGAACAGCTCGACAGCCCTGCTGCCTACTTCGTTAACTAATCTTCTTCGACCTTCGGTTAGTTGGTTAGTTACTCATGTAACTAACTATAGTATACAATAACTACCTTGTAAATAGGCCCTTGTTAATTCATTATTTTTTTAATCTGGATTCGATTATATTGGTTCAGAAGAGCATCAAGCGCTACAGATTGTCGGATCACTTCAGGATGGAGGAGACTGCCGTATTGCAGATGTACCTGATGCAGCTGCTGTCTTGCATCTTCGATCTGTGACTTTAATTCCATACGATCCACAGCCTCCCCTCCTTTTGTCATATTTTAGCTTATTATGCCAATCAGTAGGTTGAAGAAGATATGACAGATGAGCTCTTTCACCTGCTGCTGCTTCTATGACACATCAAAAAAGCGCCTCTGAAAGAATCAGAAGCGCTTAGGTGGCTTAGACTTATGTCCCTAAACCGTGATCGAATGTTTTGTTAATTGGGGGATTGAGATTACCCGGGGTTGGAGAAGGACCCGTAATGACCGGTAAAACACCTACCAGTATACTACAAGTAACTATCAGCAAAGCCAGTTTTTTCTTCATTGATTTTCTGCACCTCACCAATCAAGATTTTGTATTGCTGTATAGCCGCATCGGACGCATAATCCCTATACTGCTCAAACAGTCCGACACTTCTAAGCATACCTCTTCCATCGCTAATTTCAATAGAAAATCTCAAGCTGTCCAGAACAAAATTTATACCCTGCGCAAATTGGTCTCGTCTCAGATAGTACTTGCCTAATCCAGACAAAAGACGGACGTACCGATCATCTGTAATCTGTTTGCTGACTTTCCCGATCCGGTTCCGCTGCTCCTGATAAGTAAAGTGCGGCGCATACTGCTCTAACACACCATCGATATTCATATCATATCGATTGGCCGCTGTTACAATATCACATAACGCAGGAAATATTTCGTTCTCTTTCGTTGAAATGTAGGATAGATATTGAGGCAGGATTTCAAATTGTCCAGCCATTAATTGATATATATAACGGTTCCCCTCAGCCCATTCCTGAAATTGTTGAATAACAACCATTTCTTCATGATCGGGATCTTTCACCCAAGTGGAATCCGAATATAACGAAACATATTTAAGCGCCATCTCATAATTATCCAAATGAAAGTAGGCACTTCCTGAAGCCAGATAAGCATACATGATATAAAAAATGATTGCTCGCTTGGTTTCTTCCGCCTTCTTCCGCCCATTCAGTTCATAGTGAATGGTCGCCTTCACCCGCAGCTTCTCGGATAACTCCTGTACTTTGCTCCATCTGTGGAGTGAGGCAAAAGCATTAATCAGCTCATTTAGTGCATCCAGCTGATACCGTTCATCCAGTCGATCCACGTAATATTCAAATTGTGCAGCAATAATGACATTCCGCTGCTGATCATTTGTCAGTCCCAGCTTGAACAAGCGATACTGACAGAGGGCAAGCCGCTCGGAATGCTGCATCTTCTCACTTTCGGCTATCGTTTCATATAATAGAGTTGCCGGTTTCCATTTGCCTTCATGATAGAATTCCTCTGCCACCTCAAATAACAGCGGGATATAAGACAGATTATCCATCATTAGACGAACGACCTCTTCGATGCAGTCCAGCTTGTCCAGTTCGGCACATCGATGCAGGAACGGACCTAATCTCCGCCAATCCGGTGCAGCATGCACAAAGCATTCATCAATATACATCTCATAGAAATGGCCCGGCGCAAGCTTCATGGCTGATGTGATGCGGTCCAGCTGCTGCATAGAGATCGGCCTATTTTTATTCAAAATATTGCTGAGTGTACCGGAATTAATTCCTGACAGTTCTGAAAAAAGACTGATCGACATCTGTTCGCGCTTCAGATAACGTTCTAAATGATCACGTATCGTGGTTGTCGGCTCCAAGGGAACACCACCCTCCAAAATAAAAACACCAAAACGAGATTGTTAGTACACAAAAGTAATTATATGTAATCTGTACATGCTTTTCAATAAAATAATTTCAACTAATTTGTATTAATTACATTTTAATCCTTTTGAAACGAAAAAGTATGTATCTATATTTTATATCAAAAAGTGTTATTTTTCCAAGACCTAAAGTGAACAAAAAAAACACGAGCCGTCAGACTCGTGTCGATCAATCAAACATCACAGTATATTTGCATGCACATTTGCAGTGCATGCACTGGAGCTGCATCATTCATCGTGCTGGATTTAAGGCAGTACATTACCTGCAGCACGGTAAATTTCATACCACTCTGGGCGAGTGAGGTGGACTTCGCTCGCTTTCACACAATCCTGCAGACGTTCAATGTTCATCGTGCCTGTTACAGGCTGCATCTGCGCAGGATGACGAAGCAGCCATGCAATCGCAATCGTTGTATTGCTCACACCATACTTCGCAGCGATCTCATCAATCTTGGCATTCAATTCCGGGAACTTCTCATTTCCCAGGAAGACACCTTCAAAGAATCCGTATTGGAACGGAGACCATGGTTGAATGGTGATGTCATGCAGACGGCAGTAATCCAGAATGCTGCCATCTCTGTTCACTGCAGCATCATTCTCCATGTTTACGTTGATGCCGCTATCGATCATTGTCGTATTGGTAATACTCATCTGCAGCTGATTGGCTACCAGCGGCTGTTTAACGTATTTTTTCAACAAGGCAATCTGATTTGGATTCTGGTTTGATACGCCGAAGTGACGGACTTTCCCCTCACGTTCCAGCTGATCAAATGCTTCTGCCACTTCCTCAGGCTCAACAAGTGCATCCGGACGGTGCAGCAGCAGTACATCCAGGTATTCCGTTCTCAGACGCTGCAGAATGCCATCTACCGAATTCAGGATATGCTCTTTGGAGAAATCGAACATGCCTTTACGAATTCCGCATTTGGATTGAAGAATCAAATTTTCACGGACTTGGGGATTCATCTGCACAGCATCGGCAAAAATCTCCTCACATGTCCCTGTGCCGTAAATATCGGCGTGATCGAAGAAATTTGCTCCTATTTCCATGGCAGAACGTACAAAATGCTCCGCGTCCTTACGATCCAATGAATTGATTCGCATACAACCTACAGCAACTACAGGTACATCGAGTGCACTGCTGCCCAGTTTAATGGTTCTCAAGATGTTTCCCCTCCATATTCAAAAATAGTTTGTTTGCATAGACTGATCCGTATATACATGTCCATGCCTGTCTTCCGTCTATGATTGTGACATATATCTGCAATCGGTTTCAATAGACTTTCCGCACATTTATATGGAGAAATGATTTGTTTTCGCCGGAGCTGCTCATCAGCGGGCTTGAATCTGTTATCTTTCTTCCGGCACGATGACCTTCATACAGCCAGGCAGAACACGAATATCAATCGGTAAAGCAGGGCCTTCCTCTCCATCAACATTCGTACGAATAGGTTCGTCTGAACGGACAACTACTTCTTTGGCTGTAAAATAGTCCACATCTTTGTGCTCCTTCAGATTGCCGAAGAACAGTGAGGTGCCTAAAGTCAAGCTGTTGAACACACCGATGTTCCGAATCACAAAACAGTGGATGAGTCCGTCATCTACCTCTGCATCCGGTGAAAGCTTCTCGAACCCTCCAACCGAGTTGGTGAGTGCTGCCAGAAAGAGCGGTGATTCTCCCTCCCACAGCTGTCCGTCATATTCAATCTTCAAGGTATTGGGCGGTGTATTCACCAGATCCTTCAGTCCTTCTTTTAGATAAGCGAACGATCCAAGCTTCGACTTTTCCTCTGACGATACAGAGAATAGGGCTTCCGCCAGAGAACCGGCAGCAATGACATTGGCAAAGAGCTGCCCATTAACCATGCCGAGATCCACAAGTCGGGTCTGTTCCGAGCGGAGCTGTTCGATGGCTTCATCCGGGTCAAGAGATATATGTAATGCCCGTGCAAAATCATTCACTGTTCCCAGCGGCACGATACCCAGCAGAGGGCGATGCTCCTGATCCAGCATGCCGTTAATCGTTTCATGCAGGGTGCCGTCTCCACCAATGGAGATCACCACATCGCACCCATCTTTGCAGGCATTCAAACCATAGTTGGCAGCATCTCCTTCTCCTCCTGTTTCATTGACCACCACCGCATACTGCCTGGATTCCAGAATCGTTTGGACCTTGGATACGTACTGCTCTGCTTTTTCCTTGCCTGACGACGGGTTGCTAATAATCATTGCTTTCCTCATCGACACATCTTCCTCTCCACATATGGCATCTGTACATCTTTACCCTCTTCATAGAGGGATTGAATATGACATGATGGAAATATCTTTAATTTGGACAAAGTTATACTGAAAAAGTGCAGGGCATGACCTATATCATATAGAATAAAAGTATACATAGGTGCATGTTGTAAAATTAGTGTTCCTATTCTCTTAATACAGGTTAATGACTATAAGTTGGGCGAAAGATAATTCATGTACACTTACTTTATACGATCAGACTCACATTCAAAGAGCTGTTAATGATCTGCTGACGCAGTTTCATATAGAGTTTGGATACTATCATTTTGGTTTATTATGGTTTGGATGTCACCATCGGAAAATTATGATTCTCACTATAAATTGATGTTGATCTGGAGGGAAGGCATGTTAATAAAGAGAATAACGTTGTTATTGTTCATATGCGTGTTAAGTATAAGTGCAGCGGGGCAGGCGATGGCCCAAACGGCAGCTGAAGCGGAAGAGCATCTCATCAAGGACCCTGCACTGGAAGACGGACTCAAGCTTATTCTAAACATCCCTGTAGACCAGTCTCTAACTTCCACGGATCTGAAGCAGCTTCGCGTGGTAGATCTGAGCAGTGCCGGCATTCAGAATCTGTCCGGGCTGGAGCATGCCGTAAATCTGACCCATCTGCGTCTGTACGGCAACGAAATTACAGACCTTACACCGCTCGAGCACCTGACACAGCTTCGCGAGGTTGACGTTCGTAATAATTACATTACATCCATTGAACCTCTGGCTGCACTGCAGCAGCTGGGCCGCCTGTATATCAGCAACAATTCCATAACATCCATTGACATAGTGCGGGAATTTCCCAGATTACATACACTGCATGCCAGCGGTAACCGGATTGCAAGTCTGGATACTCTGGCAGAGCTGCATTCGCTGCAATGGCTTGAAATCTCCAACAATTTGATTACAGACCTCACGCCTCTGACAGAACAGAAGAAGCTGGAGAAGTTGAATGTGGCAAACAATCATATTACGTCACTCGATGTCCTTGCAGATCTGCCAAATACACTGCGAGAGCTGAATGTTTCAGGCAACCATATATCCAGTCTTACACCTCTGAGTCAGATGACCCATCTGCGGACATTGGATATTTCAAATAATCAGGTTCATCAGCTCAGCGGCTTGACCGCATTGATTAACTTAACCGAACTGAATGCGGAATCCAATCAGATCTATGATCTGGAGCCGCTGCGCAAGTTAACAAAATTGAACGTATTGAAGCTGTCCAACAACCGCATCTGGGACCTGACACCGCTCGCGGACTTATCGCTCACGCTGGGCAGTTCAGGGCTGCCAAGTGTCGACAACATCTCGGCATCCACCTCTCTGTCCGCAGGTATGCAGGGTGTTGTGACAGAAACAGTCCCGGCCGGACTTACCGTACAGAATAATTACCTGGATGTGACCAATGGCAGTCACACGATGCAGCAGCTCAACCAGATGAATGTGAGAGAGCAGAAACGAACACCGCAGGGTCGTTTTCAACGCCTGATCGAAGGGTCTGCCACGGCATATGTGGGTGATCGTGCATACGCACTGGATGCAGCTCCTTTTATTGATGAGGGCCGGACGTACGTACCGCTCCGTTTTGTATCCGAGCAGTTGAACGCTCGTGTGACCTGGAACAGCGGCGCACGAGAAGCTGTAATTACGCAGGACGATCAAACGATTCGCTGGAGCGTAGGCAGTAAACAGGTGGACCTTAACGGTAAATCCGTCCTGAATGATGCTCCGCTGTTGATGAGAGAAGGTAAAGCCTACGTACCCGTTCGGTTCATTTCGGAGCAGCTTCGTACAACTGTTGGCTATATAGCTCGCAGTAAAACGATTCTGATCTTTGAGAATAAACCACAGCCTGAAAGTGCCGATCGTGCCGCTCCCTAACCCCAAAGGTATTACTTATTACGACCAATAAAGGTAATCTTCACAGCAGCCATTCCCCCAGGTTAGTCCATGACCAATTGCATGACCTATTACAGAATGGTATATCACAGAAACATGATTGCATCCCCGCCTGAATCTTCAGCGGGGATTTTCCCGTGCTCTTCTTTATGCAAATACGGCATCTCAGGGATTAGGGTATCTCCTGTAATCCGTGCAGCGAATTACTCACTGCAGCCTCTGTAGAAGCTGTATGCGTAATGGCGTGGTTCTCATCATTCCACATTCATTCAAGTTCGAAGCTGACTATATTGGATTAGGGTAAATATTGCACGGTTTAGCACATCTGCTTTTAGGATGGAAGTTGATATACTGAACATAATCAAAAAGGCTGCTGAGGGACCAACAAGGAGGAGCATCATATGACATATACGTTTAATGGATATTCTACTACACCAGCAAATCCATGGAATGAACTAGCTGCTGTACTTACAAATGAAAACGCTAACTTAGCGCTGACCGGAGAGCAGCATCAGCTTGTCGAAGGGTTCGGCGGCTGCTTCAACGAACTTGGATATTTGGCTCTCGCTCATTTAAGTGAGGAACAGCGGCACGAGGTGCTGCATTCCCTGTTCCACCCGGAAGGGGAGCATCGGTTTACCATCTGCCGCCTGCCTATTGGCGCAAGTGATTACGCAGAGCAGTGGTACAGCCACAACGAGGTAGACGGCGATGTGGCTATGGACCATTTTTCCATTGAGCGAGATTTCAAATATCTGATTCCTTACATTAAGGAAGCCTTGCGTTATAACCCGGACCTGCAGCTGTTCGCATCACCTTGGAGTCCGCCCACCTGGATGAAGTTCCCCAAAGCGTATAACTACGGCACACTGCGCTGGGAAAAGGAGATCCTGGAGGCTTACGCCCTGTACTTTGTGAAGTTTGTAGAGGCCTACCGCGAGGCAGGCATTACAATTCATCAGGTACATGTGCAGAATGAAGTCATCGCAGATCAGAAGTTCCCTTCCTGCATGTGGACAGGCGAGCAGCTGCGCGAATTTATCGCTGATTATCTGGGGCCTGCTTTTGACAAACATGGTCTGGACACCGAAATATGGCTGGGTACGATCAATGCGCCTGATCCTTGGGAAGAACTGATGAAAAAGAAAACAACCGGTTTCGATGAATACGCCGGACTCGTGCTGAGTGATCCAAAAGCCTATTCCTACATCAAAGGGGTCGGGTATCAATGGGCAGGTAAACATGCCATCCAACGTACCGCGGCAAGTTACCCGGAGCTTCGCTACATGCAGACGGAGAATGAATGCGGGGATGGTAATAACTCGTGGAACTATGCCAAGCATGTATATAACCTGTACCAGCACTATTTTACTAACGGCGTTAATGCCTATATTTACTGGAATATGGTGCTGGAGCCGAAAGGACGCAGTACTTGGGGCTGGGAGCAGAATTCTATGATTACCGTTGATCCTGCGAATAGGGAGATTACTCGTAATCCAGAGTATTATGTCATGAAACATTTTGCTCATCATATCGTTAACGGTGCTCGCCGGCTGGGTCTCTCTGGCGCATGGAGCGGCAAAGCTGTTGCCTTCCGCAACCCGGATAATAGTCTCGTCATCATAGTTAACAATCCGTTCCCGGATCGCCGTGATCTTCACTTGACGTTCGCCGAAGGACAGACGATTCACGTGCAGTTAGAAGCCGATTCCTTTAACAGTATGGTGATTACAGCGGACTGAATCCTCGTTCTGTATTACTGCATAGGTATGCTAAAGAAGAGCCTGTCCCGAATCTAACGGGACAGGCTCTTGGGGGATAAGGGGATTAACTGATTTTAGATATTGAGCGGTAGAAATGGTTCTACTCAGGTTTAAGGATTGTTCGCCAGGTAGTTTTTCAGCCACTGCATTGCAGGACGCTCTGTTCCGTTGCTTCTTACCAGGTGGGAACCACTAGTCCAAGTTTGGTTTTCGTTGTAACCCCACAGCGTAACACCTTTAACGGCCGGGTGCTTCCACAGTACCGGGAATTTTTGTTGGTAACGCTGCAGCTGGGTATTGTCATCGCCAGTCATGTCCAGCTCGGATACATACACTGGAAGGCCTGTAGCTTGCAGTTTGTTCAGAACCGTGTTCATCGTGTTCACAGATACGTTGTCCATATTGAAGTAGTGCGCTTGAATACCGATGCCATCAACAAGGCCTCTGCTTTTCAGGATGTTGATAATCTGGATATATTGATCTGCTTTCGGAGGATCACCGATAATGCCGTATTCATTGATCAGCAATTTGGAATTCGGGAAGGCTTGTCTTGCCTGCTCGAATGACCAGATCACCCAATCCCAGCCGGTTTGTCCATCTCCACCAATCGCGTTTTTGAAAGATGGCTTCGCATGCAGCGGTTCATTGACGACATCGACAAACTCCGCTTGGGAGTACCGCTGTCCTGCAGCACGAATCCACTGAAGCACTTCGGCTCTCTGATCATTAGCAGAGAGGCCATTAATCCAGTTAGGTGCCTGATTTCCCCAAACAAGGGTATGGAATTTGAAAGGCATTTTATTGTTTTTTGCATAGTTGTAAGCCATATCTGCCTGGCCCCAGTTCATCACATTACGCGTACCTTCTACCGCCCCCCACTTCGTGGAATTCTCTGGCGTTACCTGGTTCCAGTACGGACTGAAATTGTTCGGTACCTGGCTGGCTATAATATTCCCCAGGAATTTACTACCTTTGGCCAATCCGGCACTGACACTGCCCACCGCGACCGACGCAGCCAGTACACCTGCCAGAGCAAGCGTACCTACCGTCTTAAACCATTTGGTCTTCAACATAATATTCCTCCTTGGTTGGGTATATTTTATAAAGCGCTTACAAGGACATCATAATGGATAATTTTGGTTTTATACACATATAAATCATACTATTTACTTAGGAAAGTATACTTTGTATTGCTTTTCTCCTTTTCATCGTTCAACTATTTCGAACACAAATATGACATGAGCGTTTACATTCCGTTGACGTTTCTCTAGTATGGAATGATACATACAACACACACACATTAGAACACAAGGGAGATTACACATGCGCACACATCGTTTGAAACGTTTCGCCAGCTGGTCTTTATCCATTCTGTTAGGTGCTTCCCTGCTGCTCACCCCGCTTGCTTCTGAAAGCGCTCAAGCGGCTGCAGCAGATCAGGAAACAACAATCACCCTGCTTGGTACGTCTGATATTCATGGCCGGTTCATGCCATGGGATTATGCATTAGACGGTCCCAACCCGGCAGGCAGCATGACACAGCTCTATACGATGGTGAAGAAGGTTCGCTCCGAGAATCCGAACACCATCCTGCTGGATGCGGGAGATATGATTCAGGATAACTCTGCTGAACTGTTTAATGATCAACCCAAATCTCCGATGATGGTTGCCATGAACGAGATGAACTATGATGCCTGGGTTATGGGAAATCATGAGTTCAACTTTGGCCTGGACGTGCTGGAGAAAATCTCTTCACAGTTCAAAGGTCAGGCGCTTGTCGGTAACATTTTCAAAGAAAATGGTGACAGGTACATGCCTGCATATACCATTATAGAGCGGGACGGCATCAAAGTGGGCGTAATCGGCATGAACACCCCGATGATCACCGAGTTCGAGAAAGGAACAGACCATCTGGATGGTGTCATTGTCAAAGACCCGGTCGAAGAGACGCGCAAAGCCATTGCCGAGCTGAAAGGCAAAGTGGACGTAATGGTTGGCCTGATGCATATGGGACTGGATAACGAGAACGGTAATCCGGGTACCGGAGTAACGGATATCGCCAATGCCAACCCGGAGCTGGCTGCTATTTTTGCCGGACATATGCATCAGCTGATCGAATCCCAGACGGTGAACGGCGTATTGATCTCTGAACCGAATAAATACGGTACACATATGTCACGCATTGACCTGAAGTTTACCAAAGAGGACGGCAAGATCGCGCTGAAAAGCAAGGAAGCCAAAGCACTTGCTGTCAAAAAAGCCGATGGTACGTATGAGGTCTCCGATCCTTCGCTCGAAAAAACACTGCACCCGTTCCACGAGTTCGCGCGTGCCGATGCCAACATTGAAGTGGCCGAGTTGAAAGGAATCAACCTGGTCCCTGCGGATGAAATTAAAGGTATACCTGCCGTACAGATCCAGGAAACGCCGCTTTCCGATTTTTTCACCGAAGTCATGCTCCATTACAGTGATGCCGATGTCGTTGCCCATCAGATCGATAATGACAAAGCAAAGCTGGACGTTGGCCCAATCAAGAAAAAGGATATTGCATTCAACTATCAATACACCTTTGGTGAAGTTACCGTATATGAAGTGACCGGACGTGATCTGAAAGATTATATGGAATGGTCTGCGGGGTACTTTAATTCTACACGGCCCGGAGATGTCACCATCAGCTTTGATCCGAAGCGCCGCGCTTCCAAATACAGCACCGATGACTTCTTCGGCGGTGTAACGTATGAGATTGATCTGACCAAGCCGTATGGCAGCCGGATTACGGACTTGAAATACAGTGACGGAAAAACGGTTCTGGCAGAGGATACGCTCAAACTCGGCATGAATGCATACCGAATGGAAGCGCTGATTGCCAAAGGAGGAGCACTCGAAGGACGCAAGTTCAAGCAGCTCTGGTCTTCCAAGGACGCTGCAGCGTTCGGTGAAATTCAAGGCACCATTCGCAATCTCTCTATTGCTTATTTGAAAGATGTGATGAAAGGTGTATATGAACCGAAGATACAGCACAATTGGAAAATTACGGGCGTTGACCTGACTGCACCGGAACGTGCAGATGTTGTGGAACTCATCAATGATGGCATCCTGTCTGTGCCAACCACGGAAGATGGCAAATACACCAACATTGCCTCCATTAATATTTTGGATGCTGTCACTGCAGAAGAGATCGAAGCGTTGTCCTCCAAAGCAGGGGTAGATGCGGCTCAGTTCAAAAGTGTGCCAACGAAAGGCACATTCTATCAGCAGTTGAACAAAGCCCGCAAGACAGCAGCTGGTAATGATACTGGCAGTGAAGACGATGCGGCTGCACCTGCTCCTGGGAATCCTACTGCTCCAGAGAAACCGAAGCCAGCACCAAAACCGGAAACATCGCCAGGAACATCGAAGCCAGACACCGTAAAACCAGGCAAACCGGGGAACAAGACTCCTGCCAAACAAGCCAAGGTTACTGCTAATTACCTGAACGTACGTGCAGGCGCTTCATCGAAGGCCAAAGTTATCACTTCCGTACCAAAAGGCACGATGCTTGATGTCATCAGTACAGACCATGATTACGGCTGGGTCAAAGTGAAGCTGGATGGAAGAACAGCATACGTATACGGCAAGTATGTAAGCATTCTAAAGTAACCGCTGGATATATGAAGGGCGATGCACCCAAGTGACGATGGGATGGCATCGCCCTCTTGGGTGCGGCCTATCGTTTGACGCAGCCTCCCGGCCTATATCCTTGATTATACGCATCATCGCACCGAGCCGAATGCCATTCGTTTGATCCGTAAAATCACGCACATCCTCTGTTTGGCCTTCATACGCTGCAAGCACATAGTCCTCATCCACGATATAGTATGTGCCGGAACGGCTGAATGAATATCCTCCGATCTGCCCGCCCGCTGTACCTTTGCCCACCGCAGTAACTATTCTCATTCCCGGTTTAAGCTCCGGTTCTATACCTGCAAACACCGCATTGTAGAACAGAAACGTATTTTCGGGTACATCTTCTCCGCTTACAACTTCAAGCACTTTTACCTGATAGGCTGTAAATTCCGGTTCATCCGGACTTAATCCCTGATTTCGCTGTTTCTCGGCAAGTGCTCCTTCAGAAGTGCCTGGCTCTGCAGTCAATTCTACGCTAAAAGGGGGGTGGTCTCCGATCACCTCGGCCACAATAACTGCATCGGCATAATTCATGATCTCACGAAAGCTTACTTCCCTCATGTTGATTAATGGCGGAACACCGGAGTACACCGGGTATTGATCGCGCAGTTCCTGTATCCGCTCCGCTGATAACCTGCTCGGCTCTGCCCCTTGAGGTGATTTGAAAGCAGCAGTGCTGCAGGCTGTTAAAGTCACCGTAAACATCATAAGCAGCAAGGCTGACCATACAATCTGCACCCACACTCGCTTAATTCTTATATCCAAATTTGTATCTCCTCCCACACTGCATTCTTGAAAATGATACAAAACGTTTCACGTGGAACGCTGCACTGTATCATATGAACGGCATGCTGCCAAGTTTCTTTTCATTTTAACTCCGCCAGCACACTGGATTTGTGAATTACCATATGCATCTCTCGTACATAAGGTATAATAAGGCAAGTATATGATACATGTACGGTGTAATGCTTGTAAGTAGTAAGAGAAGATGACAGATGCTGCTGGACCAGTATCATGGGCGCAGTTGTAAGCATTCCAAACTAAACGCAAAAGAGGTAAACGATGAGTAAGCAGCATTTTAAAGATTACGGCTTGGGCGAAGAGATTGTCCGAGCACTGGACAGCCTGGGCTACGAGAATCCTACAGAAGTTCAGACCCGGGTCATTCCTGTCGCACTGGAGAATCAGGATCTTGTGGTGAAATCACAGACGGGCAGCGGCAAAACAGCCGCATACGGCATTCCGCTCTGCGAATTGGTGGACTGGAACGAAAATAAACCGCAGGCTCTGATTCTGACTCCAACACGAGAGCTGGCCCTGCAGGTCAATGAGGACATTACCAACATCGGGCGCTTTAAGCGGATTAAAGCCACCGCACTATATGGACAATCTCCTTTTCACATTCAAAAGGCCGAGCTGAAGCAGCGAACCCATGTGGCTGTCGGTACACCAGGCCGGGTTCTGGATCATATTGAACGGGGCACACTGCCGCTGGACCGCATCGCTTATCTGGTCATTGATGAAGCAGACGAGATGCTGAACATGGGCTTTATCGAGACAGTACAGGCCATTATTCAGGCTCTCCCGAAAGAGCGTACAACGATGCTGTTCTCCGCAACGTTCCCGGAAGATGTAGCGAAGCTGTCACGGCAGTATATGAACACACCTGTAGAGATCGAGATCAAGGCCAGTGGACTGACCACAGCCACGATCGAACATGCCGTAATTCACACTTCGGAAGTGAATAAAACTGCGTTGCTGCAGGATTTGCTTATTACGGAAAACCCGGACAGCTGCATTGTATTCTGCCGGACACAAGATAATGTGGATAAACTGTTCCGGGTCATGGCTGACCTCGATTATCCCGCTGATCGTATACACGGCGGCATGGAGCAGGATGAACGGATTGAAGTAATGAATGCTTTCCGGCGCGGACAATTCCGTTATCTGATCGCCACTGACGTTGCTGCGCGCGGAATCGACATCACGAACATCACCCATGTAATCAATTATGATATCCCTCTCGAAAAAGAAAGCTATGTGCACCGTACAGGCCGTACGGGCCGTGCAGGTAAAACAGGCAGAGCCTTCACCTTGGTAACCCCAAAGGATGGCAGACGTCTTGCAGAGATTGAATCGTATATTGGATTCGAAATCCCGGTTATGAAGGCCCCTTCCGAGGAAGCGGTCGATCGCCGCAGAGAAGAGTTTGAGAAACGGCTCAAAATTGTGCCTGAACGTAAAAAGGACAAGCGTGAGCAGTTGAACCAGCAGATCATGAAGCTGAACTTCAACGGAGGCAAGAAGAAGAAACTTCGTGCAGTCGATTTTGTAGGCACGATTGCCAAGATTGAGGGCGTAAGCGCAGACGATATCGGAATTATTACCATTCTGGATAACGTAACCGATGTGGAGATTCTGAACGGCAAAGGTCCTCTCGTGCTGGAAGTCATGCAGCATACTACGATCAAGCGCATGCAGCTCAAGGTGCGTAAAGGCCGCAAATAGGCAGATCCCATCGCATAATCAGACCAAAGGCAGCTATGCAATCTCAATACGAGGGTAAATATGCAAACTCTGGTGACAGATAGAAAGATCATACCCAGTAGGAATGTGCCTCATCAACCAGTTATAGAGCAAGGGATAACAGGTCTCCAGTGGCCCGTTATCCCTTGTCTGCTCTTTACGTTGAGAATCATTATCAATATAATATAAGAAATGCCCTCATGGTAGGAGGATGGTACAGATGACCCTTACACTAGACGATCACATCTATTGGTGGAATTATGCTTCAATCCAGGTCATGGATATTCGGCTTGCCGTGCTGGAGCCAGGAGAGAACCTGCAACGTTATCAACTCCCGGCACATGCATTTGTATATGTGCTGGATGGTCATGCCACATTACAGCTAGACCACAACGTGTATACTCTGAGACGATTCCATGTCCTTCAAGGAGGCCGGGGAGCTTTATTAAATATTACCGCAGAAGAGCGGTTTGAATATTATTTAATTCTGTACAGAGCTATTCTAATGTTACCCGCTTCTCATCCTCTGAAGAAACGACCGCTGCCCGATAGTCCCTTCCTGCATCAGTGTGCGTTCCTCCCGGAATATCCCATTTCGCTACTGCGCAAGCTGGAAGATATGTATGAGCACTGGACGATACAGGACAGACTCCATCAGTTACAGGCACGAGCGCTGTTCTATTCGTTTGTTCACGCCCTTCTCTCACAGATGAAGCAGCAAGGTATCAACCCCGTCCCTCCTGATCTGCCAGCCCAAGTGATACATTATATGGAACAGCATTACATGGAACCCATCACGCTGCAATCTCTGGCAGACCTGTTCGATTGCAGCATCAGCTATCTGACCAAACTGTTCAAATCTCGTGTAAAGGAAAGCCCCATCCGGCTTCTAGCAATTATTCGCATACAACAGGCTGCCCGAATGCTAACACACGCAGACACGCCACTTCAGGAGATCGCTGAACTCGTCGGATACCCAGATGCCCATACGTTGAGCCGCAGTTTCAAAAAAGTATATGGCGTAACTCCCACCCAGTACCGGGCAGTTATTGCTCAGAACGGAAGCTTCATACCGGATTTGCCCAAGGTGCGTACCCGATCTGCCCTTGTTGCCACTGGAACCCAATGCTATAGTTTCATTGATTACGATTCTCATTTACATCCAAGCGGAGGTTTATCCATGGTTAAGACAAAACGATCATCATCCATCGCCACAGCGGCATTGCTCTTGTGCTTCACCATGATTCTCTCGGCATGTGCCGGCGGACCAACTACCACGAACAACGCCGGAACAGGTACAACAGCAGAATCCGGCATATCTCAACAAAAGCCGGCTCCAGCAGCCGAGACAGCCACAACAGCGACTCAGACCTATACCGATAGCAGAGGAACGATCACCATTCCCGCCCATCCACAGCGAATTGTCGATCTGACGGGCAGTGCCATCGGTAATTTACTGGTGCTGGGGGTCAAGCCGGTAGCATCGACATATGATGCGATGCGAAATCCTTATCATAAAGGCATGCTGGAAGGCATTGTCGATCTGGGGGAAGGTAGTAATGCGGAAGCCATACTAAATCTGGAACCCGATCTGATCATCACGTATGACTATCTGGTGGACAACCAGTATGAAGCCTTGTCCCAGATTGCTCCTGTCGTGAGTCTGAAATATGGTGCGGCGAATCCCCAGAAATTATTGCTGGAATTCGGTAAGCTGACGGGCAAAGATAAGGAAGCCCAGGCTTGGATAGACCAGTGGAATGCCAAAATTGCCAAAGTTAAACCACAGATTCAAGCGGTCGTTGGCGATCAGACGGTATCTATCCTTCAGCCCTATGCCAAAGGAATCTACGCGTGGGGGAACAAAGGTGCACGAGGCGGGGAGATTCTATATGGAGAATTCGGCCTGAAAGCCCCCTCCCTGATCCAGAAGGAACTGATTGACGGGGAAGGTGCAGGTGCAAGCCTGTCCTTGGAGCAGCTGCCTGAATATGCCGGAGACTTTATTTTCACAAGCAACTGGGGATGGGATGACGGTAACCCTGATGTGGTATACGAAAGCAATGTCTGGAAGGCACTTCCTGCTGTAAAAAACAAACACGTCTATTTCATCAACGCAGATGGCTCATTCTATAATGACCCGATCTCTCTGGAGGCGCAGCTGCAATTCATTGAGAACGCCCTCTTGAACACATCCAAATAACGTCCAGCTAATCGTTGAGTGTTCGCATTTATATAAGTTGAACTAAAGGTTTTACACCTTCCACTCCGATGACAGAATAACCTTCCCATCGCTGTTATCCCCAGATTTTTTTGATTCCCTTCCAAAGGGGAAAATCCGGTGATAAAGGCGACCGCTACGCTTCTCCAGGTTTTTTCTGTCCTCTCCGTTAACGTGTAAATGAATGTTTCCAACTTATCTAGCGCACCTAGCTTAGCGTCTGCACCTGCGATACTCATAAGCAAGTACATTCATTATCAAGAATGCTGAATAAATCCCCTCCTCCATCACTATGGAATCAGAGGGGATCTTTTGTTGCCACAGTTATTGAATAATCAATGCAATTTCACCTTTTTTCTTACGTGCTATTCCGGAAGAACATCCGAACAGCATGCCCCACGATTACAATGTAATTCTCCTAGATAGGTCCCTTCTCTAATCCTTGCTTACACTTCACATGTTACAGGTGTGATCCCCCGCTGGCATCAAGACACTGCCCGGTAACCCAGCGGCTGTCCGCTGAAGCAAGAAATGCAGCCACATCTGCAACATCCTCTGGCTCTCCCCAGCGGTTCAGAACAGACAAGCCTGCTGCATATGCCTGTCCTTGCGAGTTCGTGAGTGTTCCTGCATTCATCTCGGTATTAATAATGCCCGGCTGGATTGCATTGACCGTAATCTGGCGACTTCCCAGCTCTTTTGCCAGCAGCTTTGTGAAGGTATCCACCGCTCCCTTCGTCATGCTATAGGCAAATACCCCTGGAGAAGCCACCCGTGTAACAAAAGAAGAAATATTAATGATTCGCCCTCCATCCCGCAGGCGCGGGACTGCCTGCTGCGTTACAAACAGGGGAGCTTTTACATTTATGTTCATCACTTCGTCGAAGGAAGCCTCTGTCGTCTGCTCCAGATCGAGAATCTGCCCGATCCCCGCGTTATTTACCAGAATGTCCAGCCTGTCGTCACGTCCATGCTTCCGAATAGCATCATCAACCTTGGAAAATAATTCATGAATGCCACCCAGCGTGCGTAAATCAGCTCCAATGGCTTGGGCCTGTCCACCATGATCTGTAATATGCCGCACAACCTGCTCCGCTTCGGCTTGCCGCGTCCCGAAGTGCACAAGCACATATGCGCCCTCCTGTGCCAAACGGATTGCAATACTGCGTCCAATGCCTCTGCTCGCTCCTGTGACCAGAGCCAATTGTCCTTCCAGTCTTCTGCATGTCTCGTTCATACGTTATCCCCCTACTGAATTAAGTAGCACCCGTCACGGGCACAGGACAGTTATATCATGAGACGACATACACAATGTTGCTCTCATATTCGGCAGGGTCAATTCGTTCAGCATACGTAGATCACATCCGTATATCCTCTGAGCGAAGCTGGAGCTCCCGCCGAATCCGATCGGCTTCAGTCACCTTAAAGACTACTGCGGGCGTATATCGCTGCATTATGAGGTCATAGGGCAATTCAGAGTCCGATGCAGACTGCAGCTGGAACAATTGATAGAAATACAGACTGCTCGGTTGATGCGAGTTTCTATTTCTGGGTGGCACATCATAGGTCAAGTAGGGGAATTGGGATAAATCCGGCAGTGATTCTTTGGGAATAGCTTTGTCGGTATCGGTACTCCAAACCATGCGGTTCCACCGGGGATCATCGTTCATATCTTCAAGCAGGTTATAACGGGTTGAAGACATTTTTGTATTTTCAAGGATCAAAGGGGTTGCATCTACCGTATTCGTCTTCGCATATCCATATACATATATCTCCTGGCCTCGCTTCAGGCTTCCACTCGTTCGATACAAGCTGGCATAGAATAAAGCCTGCAGCGGAGAGGTTGTCAGCTCCAGCAGGTTCGTTGGCTGGCCCTCCTGATGACACCATGCCAGTACATGCTCCTGTTCCCATACACCCGCTTCATCCGCCATATCGTGCATATAATCATTCACGACATTGGCATAGTATTGCGGGTTACCGCGAAGTAATCGAGAGAAAGTGTGGCGCAATAAACAGGAATTCTGACAGGCAAAACGCCCGTTTTCTCCGCGAAAATAGTACCCGTCCTTCCCGTAAGGAAGCCTCTCGATCGTTGATAAGTAGTCCTCTATTGAATTTACCTCACACCACAAGGGATTCAACATAACAACCAGCCCTCCCGCACCCTGTACCAGATTTATTTTGAAATAAAAACACGCTAACAGAAGTATACGCCATCCGATCTACCTTGGCTTCATTTCCGCTTCATTTGCATTCGGGTCCTCGCTCTTGCTGCTCTTGCCTTCTGGCCTGCTGCTTTGTTCATCTCTCATCAAAATGTTCACTTGCCAAAGATTGTAAATCAACTAGAATATAAATGAAAGCGCTATATTTATTTCCAATCTCTATGGAGGTGTTCGTGGTGGGAAAACAAAAGATGGTCTGGTTTCTGGTTTTTACACTGACATTAACCTTGTTTGGTCTGCATCCTGAACGAACCAGTGCGGCGGGTGTAACGATTACCAATGGTACCGATTGGCTTGATACAGCCGGAAACCCCATCCATGCGAACAGCGGTAACATCCTGCAGGTAGGCTCCACGTATTATCTGTATGGAGAGCACGCAGTGGGGGGCAAGTTTGACAGTGTGAACGTCTACACCTCGACAGATCTGAAAAACTGGACCTTCAGCAACGCCATCCTGACCAAAGACTCCGCGACCGAACTGGCCTCCAGCAAGATTGAACGTCCTAAAGTCATCTACAATGCATCGACAGGGCAGTATGTGCTCTGGGCACACTATGAGAACGGTACAGATTACAATCTGGGGCGCGTTGCCGTAGCCACAAGTAATACACCGAATGGTAAATTCACATATGAAGGCAGCTTTCGTCCACTTGATCATGAATCTCGTGACATGACCGTTTTTGTGGACACGGACGGTACAGGGTATCTGGTGACAGCCTCCCGTAAAAATGGGGGTGCCAATGATACGATGGCTATTTTTAAAATGAATTCGAGTTATACGGGGATACAGTCCTTTGAAGGATGGCTGTTCGAGAATGCGTACCGTGAGGCCCCTGCCGTTGTGAAAAAAGGAAACCGCTATTACCTCTTCACTTCCCAGGCTGCAGGCTGGTATCCAAATCAGGGTGCATACGCTGTGGCCACATCGATGACCGGACCATGGTCGCCGCTTACGCCTTATGGCAATCCTTCTGCCTTCGGCTCACAGATCCATGATATTGCCACGATTCAGGGGAGCAGCACCACCTCTTATATTTATATGGCTGATCGCTGGAATCCAATGAATCTAGGCGAACACAAGCATATCTGGCTGCCGCTCACATTAAATGATGCTAATGGAACAGCCTCACTGGAATGGCATACGACATGGAGTATAGATGCATCTACCGGTCAGGTCACGCTGCCTGCACTTGTCAATCATGCTCAGGGCAAGTCAGCTTCCGCCAGTTCCACCGCTTCCGGTTCATCTGCTTCTCTTGCCAATGATGGCAGCTACCAGACCTCATGGGCGGCTTCCTCCAACAGCTGGCCTGCGTGGTGGCAGGTTGATTTTGGTGCACCGAAGACCATTACGGAGATTGATATTTCGTGGTTTATGTATAAAGGCTCAGAGGGATATTACAAATATAAAATCGAGATTAGTAACGATGGCGTAAATTATTCCACCTTGGACCGCACTAACAATCTGACCTATGGCTTTACCACAGATGCAGTACATTTCACCGCCCGTTATGTGCGAATCAACATGGTCAATGCTGTCTTGTGGAACAATCCGGGGAACTGGTACACGCCAACGCTGCATGAAGTCAAAATGCTGGGTCCATCCACCCCGGAAGCTGCAGGTTACAGCCAGTTCACTTCACACAATGTACCGGATCGAACAATCCGTCACGCTAACTATATCGCTCGTATTGATGCCAATGTTTCGCCTGCTGCAGATGCACAGTTCCGCACTGTACCGGGTCTCGCAAGCTCTATAGGTATATCCCTGGAGTCGATCAATTACCCAGGTTATTTCCTGAAACGCGACGCCAGTAACCATGTCGTGCTTGAAGCTTTCACCAATACCAACGCTTACAAAGGAGATGCCACATTCCTGATCAGCCCCGGCTGGGCCGACAGCTCCAAAATCTCTCTGCAGTCGTACAGCCAGCCTGGAATGTACATTCGGCATTATGATTATGTGCTGCAGCTCGATGTTGTGAACGCCGCCAGCAGCGCGACAACAAAGGGTGATGCAACGTTTGCACGAATGAATTTCTAAGTTGCCTAAACAAATAGAAACCGTATGTTATACAATGCGTCTACACTTCTCCGCACACGCTGCCCATTTTTATGACAAGGGCCCAACCATAGCTGTGAAAAGAGCCTCTATATCAGGTGATACTCGCCTGATTGGAGGCCTTCTCAGCTTGAGACCATATTTCTCAGCTCAAGATTATGCTGATCAGCTGTTCACACCAATTTCTGCTTCCGCATCCAAACCCCGGATGCCACGATCATTAAAGCATAATTTCCAGTCCCAAAAAGGCGACTTGATGCAGAAACTCCACATTACACAGCACGCATTATAACGCATTATTAATGATGTCTGTGAAGGGCTTCATATTGTACGTATCATCCTGAATACGCCATGCTCCCTCATCCTGCAAAAAGGTGATATCGCCTGAGAGTGGGATGGACTTGTACTCTTTACCTTTCTGATCTGTAAATTTCAGATCAAGTGTATATTCTACAAGGATCCAGTCACTTTTGTGATCTTTAATCTTGGCCTGTATGTTCTCAGGGTGCAGCTTCGCTTTTTCGATACTTGCTGCGTGAAGCGGCAAACTAATATAGCGATTTATTATGTACGACTCGTAATTTCTGGAGGTCAGAAATAATCTCATTGATTCCGCTTTGGCTGATAACCCTTCTGGTGTTAATGTATCTTCATAATCTTTGCCGTCCACCGTAAGCTCTTTGGTTTTATAATCAAGCGACATTTCCAAGGCCTGCTGCTGCTCCTCAACTCCAGCTTTGTCCCCGCCAGCATCATTCAGTTTCTCCATGACTGGCGGAGGGGTCTGGTTGGAAGGTTCTGCTGTTTCAGTTGAGGTACAGCCAATTATGAGGATGGATATAAGGATCAGCACAGCCAGCATGGAACCTGAACTCCGCACCATAAATAAGTCCCCCTTCATCTCCAAATTACTTTAAATTATCCAATAATCACAATGATAAGTCCAATTTTTGGATGACCTTGAAATAGGGCAGCTTAGAGATAAGCACCCGCCGATCTAATTGACCAACTTAGTATTTGAGAACCGAAAGATGGTTTTGGCCCATCGATGGATGCACACCAAAAAGCCACATCCAGGGAGCGAATGTGACTTACTTGTTTATCCTTTTACCGTTTATCTTTGCAATATACGATCTTCTTGATGCTGTCGATCGATAAACAAAAACGTGCTGCAAGCTGATCAATCGTGATTCCTTCACGATGAAGCCCGCGAATCTCGTTGTTTCGCGACCGAATCAACTGTCGACCGCCTGACTTCTCTCCCCATTTCTTGTGGGTATCCTTGGGCTTCGGGATGTAGATTAATCCGCCGGGAAGATGACGCTGTATTTCTCTCAGCAATTCTTCCGGAAGGATAGTATCAGCATTAACATATTTCATCGTACTCCGCTCCTTAAAAAATGTAATCTTTAAGGCAGCAGAGCCGTACGAGAAACTTCTGACGTTAGTACGTCATTGATGGCGGAAAAGTGAATCTGGCTCTATGCAAACAACCGCCGTTGTCCTCGTGTAGACTCTGCATAGAGCGGGTCGTCAAATTTATTATGAATCGAATCATGGTAGCCCCCCTTTCATTAATCATAATTTCCCCATAAACAGCCGAAATCCTTTATTCTTCTTGATACTGGTGTAAACTTTGCCGCAGCATATTGCGGACTTGTTCCCGCAGCTCTGGCGGAGACACCACTTCCACCTCGGGACCATAAGAAAGCAATCTGCGCGCCGTAAAGGCAAACTCTGTTCGAGGTACCATTCCGCGCCACTCCTGATGGGACACCGCTCTGAACAGCACATCCGACGCCGCTATTCTAACACCGAATTCGGTGAATCGCAGAACAACTGCTTCCGCCTCCTGATCCGCTGCCTGTTTCAGCCATGCCTTTAGCGTAGGCAGTGATTCATCCGTCTGATCGAGCACGGTAAGCTGCTTCATTCGGTCCACGCGGTACAGCAATACTCGGTCATTATTTCGCGCAGGCATGTACCAATATCCCTGTTCATAATAGATACCCAGAGGATACACACTCACCTTTTTCCAGCCGCTTCTAGCATGATACATAAATACAATGCCTTTCTTCTCAACAGCAGCCGTTAACAGCTCGGATGTTAAGAACTCGCTATGATCACCTGGATGCTGCATAAATGCAATATGATCTCTCATCCCTGCAATCCGGTCCTGTACATCCGAAGGCAGCGTGGAGAAGTACTGCTCCGCCAGATGCTCCCGAACCGAACCATACGGAAAATCAGGAACCTGCTGCAGATATTCAAGCATCATAAACAGCCCCAGTGCTTCCTGCTGTGTCAGCTGCAGGGGCGGCAAAATCCGGTTTGGAAGCACCCGGTATCCCCCGTTTACTCCAACCTCCGTATATAAGGGAAATCCGAGTGCCTGCAGCGCATCCAGATCTCGCTGGATCGTTCGCACCGAGACCTCGAACCGTTCGGCCAATTCACGTGCCGTGAACTTATGTCTGGAATCCATGAGGCGCATCATCGCCAGCCTGCGTTGATTCATCATCATCCCACCTTAACCTATGTCGCTTTAGGTAATAAAATTAGGTCTCACGAAAATTGTAGCACATCGGGGCTGTTTCACGAATTCCCATCTGGGCATCGGCCCTGAGATAAGTTTGAGATGCAAGCAGGGCCCTCCAACACCCATGTAGAAATATAGAGCATTCACCACTAAATATCGGGAGCTGAAGCCAACGATGAGCAGCAAAGAACTCTTTCCAGCAGATGTACGTGAGGTTATTGATTACCTTGAGCATGGCGATGTGCTGAAGGGCCCTTATTCTTCAGCAGCACCTAACACAACGGTAGATGGAGCAGGTTCTGAGAAATCGGGTCTGTTTACGAATCTAGAAGAAGCCCTGCTGTTTTATCAGGATGAAGATGCAGCTCCGCCTTATTATTTTCTGCTGGACATCACCGCAGATGCATCCGGAGATATCCCGCCTGCCTCCAGTGAGGAAGAGCGAACTCTTGCACGAGCACTTATTCTGTACGAAGAAGCGCATGACTTTTATGGCATCATGAAGAAAAGAATAGCTGGACTGGCTGATGAACTAAGCCTGCAGCCTGCGTACGTTAACCTTCTCGCAGATATAATCAGCGGCGACCTCTATCAGATTGCCAAAGCCCGGCTGCTGTGCAGGGAACCGCACCCTTATTTTGAAGCAATGTTTGAAGTATATAAAAATCAGGGTATGCCCGTAGGCTGGGTAGGCAGTGAATCTGCAAGCGAGGGGCAATTTATCATCTACACTCGTTCTTAAACACACGAGACAGCAGACAGTACACAGTAAATAAGTCCGTCATCACTCAACCAGAGATATAGAAATATCAACGGTTGGTTGAAGTGTCACCTACACCTCCATACACGAGATGAAAAACAGACGTTATGCTATAGATAACATTTCGAAGGAGGTTTTCTCTAATGAACAATCTTCAGCATATGAGCACCAAAATTGCAAAGCTTCGGAGGTCCAGCAGTATGACCCAGGAGGAGTTAGGAAGGCATTTATCCGTGTCCGCACAAGCAGTGTCCAAGTGGGAGAATGGCGATTCCTTACCCGATCTGCCACTGATTGTAAAGTTAGCCGAAACGTTTGGCTGCTCGACGGATTATTTATTGGGACACGAAGGTGGACTCACGTCGCTTATTCCTCAAATCCGCGAGACGTTCCACCAGCTGGAATTAACCGATCGGATTGAATTTCTTGGGCAGCTTATCACACTAACCGAAGGACCTGCATCTGCACTGCCAGTTCGTTCAGACGGGCATCCGTCTCTTGTACATATTCACCTTGGGCCAGCAGGGCTGGGTGCCTGGGCTAAGGATCGCCTTGTTTGTATTGCCTCACCGACGTTCTTGGAAGAAGCTGTTGAGACATTACGCAGCGAGCCAGGCTTCCCGCTGAACCTGCTGTCTGATGAGGTCCGCCTTGTTTTACTTCATTTATTGCGAGATATAGATGATCTGAAGCCTGAATATGCAGTAGATGAAGAAATGCTGCGGGAGCAGCTTCCAGACTCCATACATCTGGATGAGATCCTTACAGAATGCATTGAACTTGGGTTTGTCGACCGCGTGCGAGGTGGATACCGGCTGAACTTTCGGGCTGATCTTACGGTTCGGCTGCTCGTTATGATTCATCAAATCATCAATAAACAGGGGTCGATGAACGTAACCGTAGGGAATTCATAAAAATCCGCATCATTAAACATTGAATTATTTTCCAATACAGGTTATTGTATAGACAGCTTAGTGATAAGCAAGTTCCTTACACGAAGGGAGAGGTTTTTAATGGCAGCTACTTATATGGATATGGTGGTCCGTTCTTAAAACTGAATAGCTGGCATATCTGAAAAAGGCGGGAAAACTCCCGTATTATTTGTTATGCCATCCAAAGTAACCTTTCGTGAATATTGCTGTTTTGAAGATACGATGAAGGTCGTATCTTTTTTTGCATCCTGATGCCGCAGAACAGCAGCTTCTTAAGAGGCTGCTTGTCTGCGGTATTTTTGCGTCCAAAAACAACTTTAAAGGAGCTAATTGTATACCAATGATGAATTTGAAAGCTTATGGATATATAGAAACAGAAGAGAATTTAGATGGGTTATTGCCTGGCAGAATCACAGAATCTCAGCGGGAGCGCTTCACCGTCATGACTGAACTAGGTGAAGTCACAGCTCTACTGAAAGGCTCGTTTTATTACCATGCGGATATGCGGACTGATTTTCCGTGTGTCGGTGATTTTGTCCTGCTGCGGTACAGCGAAAGCGGTGATTCTCTGATCATTAAGGTGCTCCCCCGCCGCTCCAAGTTCTCACGTGCAGATTACACAGGCCACGCTGCCGGCTACGCCAAAACGGTACTGGAACAGGTTGTAGCCGCCAATTTCGATACTGTATTCATCCTTACTTCGCTGAACCAGGACTTTAACCTTAATCGTATTTTGAGGTACCTGACACAAGCCAGACAAAGCGGTGGTCAACCGGTCATTATTCTGACCAAAGCAGACCTTGCTGCAGATTATTTTCCCATGCTCGCAGCAGTTCAAGAAAGCATACCCGATGTACCTGTTCACGTGATCAGCAGTCATTCCGGTCTGGGGCTGAACGAACTAGCTTATTATCTGATACCTGGTCAAACGGTTGTTTTTCTCGGTATGTCCGGCGTGGGCAAATCCTCACTGCTCAATGTGTTACTCGAAAAACATGTCATGAAAGTTCAGGAAATTCGGGAAGGCGACAGCCGGGGAAGACATACCACAACACATCGTCAACTATTCATGCTGCCCTCCGGAGCGATGGTTATTGATACGCCCGGGATGCGCGAGTTGGGTCTATTTGATGCTGAAGAAGGTATAAGCGCAAGCTTCACTGATATCGAAGAGCTGTTCTCCCAATGCCGATTCTCAGACTGCCGTCACCAGACCGAGCCTGGCTGCGCTGTTCTCTCCGCACTGAACAGCGGTTCGCT
The DNA here is from genome assembly GCF_038595045.1 of Paenibacillus sp. FSL R7-0652. Lineage (NCBI taxonomy): Bacteria > Bacillati > Bacillota > Bacilli > Caryophanales > Paenibacillaceae > Paenibacillus > Paenibacillus sp. FSL R7-0652. The sequence goes on from NZ_CP152001.1 coordinate 6,496,585, forward strand.
GACCCGTGAACGATGGGAGCAGTATCAATCGCAGCAGCAGGAGAACAGGTTTGTGCAGCACAGATCGAGCTATCTTATCGACAAAAGAGCGAAAGATAAAACAAACGCCATGTGGAGTAAACAAGCGAAGAAAAATGGAGGCCGCAAACAATGAATATGACGATGGAAACGCTGTACCAGGTGTTAAAGCAATATTTTAAACAAGATGTAATCACAGTAGAATATGACACTATCACGCTTCATGGCGGAACAGTAGGGAATGTAAGTCTGGTTACGGGTACTGCCGAAACTGCTGATGGTCAGAACCTGCCCTATCAAATCGTGCTGAAGATTCAGTCGAAATGGGAACGTTACAATGACCCTGACTCCTGGCGCCGAGAATATGATCTCTACATGTCTGATCTCGGAACGACCTTCTCGGATACTTTTCGCTGGCCCGTTTGCTACTATGCAGAAATGAATGATGAAGAGACTGGATATCAGCTGTGGCTGGAATACATCGATGGGGTGACTGGTTTAGAGCTGTCCGATGATATGTATGAACAGGCTGCGCTGGAGTTAGGTCGCTATCATGGCAAACTGTATGCGGAGCAGCCCGCCGTGCTGCAGAATCTGACCAACTTGAGCCATGTCGATCTGATGAAAAACACGTATCTTTATTATCGCTCCTGGCCGCTTGTGTATGATTATATCCGTTCCGAAAATTGTGATTTCCCGCCGCATGTCCGGCAAATGCTAATCGATATAGATGAGAACTCGGACAACATCTTTGCCCGAATCGAGCAGCTGCCCGTCGTGCTGAACCACCGGGATTTCTGGGTGACCAATATATTTTATGCCGATGGGAAAATTGCGCTCATTGATTGGGATACATCCGGATGGGGTTACCTTGGAGAGGATCTGGCCAGCCTGATCGCAGATGAAACAGATATTGATCATATGGTGGAGTACTATCAGCGCTGTATTCCTGCGTATTACCAAGGTTTTGCGGAGTATGCTGATGCTCCATCCATTGCAGATCACTGCGTGTACGAGATGATTCTGATCGTGTTTGGATACAGACTTATAGAGGGGTATCTCCATGCCGAAGCCGCGGAAGCAAAGGAGCAGTATGCTCGAACACTGCAGAAAATCTATGAATTGAAAGACAGTCCGCTGCAGAGTAGTGTCCGCTGATTCATTGCTTATAGTGAAAATAGTGCATTGTTGGTGGTAGTACAATTCCTTCCTTTAATTTTTGAGCCAGCACACAAACTACGACATGATATGTCATAGTTAAGTGGTATCCTAAAGGTATCAAAGGAAGGGAGCGATGTACAAGTGAATGCTTCAAAAACAATTCTCTACATTGCCATGAGCCTGGATGGATATATTGCCCGGTTGGACGGTTCTGTAGACTGGCTTTTTGATGTTGAAGGTGACGGCGGAGATAACGGATATGCTGCATTTTATCAGACAATAGGAAGCGTTGTTATGGGACGTTCCACATACGAGGAGGTTCTTACCTTATCAGAGGAATTCCTTTACGCAGATCGTCCAGCCTATGTCCTTTCCCGCTCAGAGCATCCGCCTGCACCGCATGTACAATTCACAACCGAGCATATGGAGACACTTATTCCCCGGCTCAAAGAGACTTCCGAGGGAGATGTATGGATTGTAGGCGGCGGCCTGCTTGTTCAATCCGTGATGGAAACACAGCTGCTGGATGAAATTGAGGTAGCGGTCATACCCAAGGTGCTCGGCGAGGGAATCCCCTTATTTCCTAAAGGTACCTCACCTGCGCTCCTCAAAATGGTTCGTACTCAAACACTTGGACAGATCATATCCATTCGTTATGAGGTGCAGCGCAGCCCTGCAAGCAGAGGTTTCATTACAGGTTAACAGATGATCAGTTTCGATAAAACAACTAAAAGAAGACCGTACAGCGTCCTGAAGTGCACCCCTTAGAATAGACATTGGAAAAACCCCTGGGTTTAACCGATGAAATTCTAGGGGGTGTATTTTTTATGGCGATTAAGGGACAAAAGTTTAAAACGTATTCGGAGACGTTGAAAAATGAGGCTATTCGTCTGCACACGGTTGAGGGCTGGACTTATCGAAAGATTAATGAGCATCTGGGAATTCATGACCCAGGACGAATGAAGCGCTGGATGAGAAAATATCGGGAACAAGGTGAGTTTGGACTGATGGATCAGCGAGGGCGACGTAAAGAATACTTGGACCAAGACCGTTATGTCCAAAAACTGAAACGGGAGAATGCGTTGCTAAAAAAGTGCTTGGTCATCTGGAAGGAGGAAGCAAACAAGAAAGATTTCAGATCATAGAAAAAGTAGCGGCATACGGGGATATCCAGAAACTTTGTGATGTATTTGGCGTGTCACGGAGTGGATTTTATGCCTACATAAAACGTAAACGATTTGACCGCGATACAAAGGCGATGAACCAAGTACTTCAAACCTATCAACGATATGAAGGGAAATATGGTTATCGACAACTCCAGTTGTTCCTTTGGCAAGATCAGGGGACTTGGATGAACCATAAAAAGGTGCTCCGCCTGATGCAAATGCTCGGTATTCAATCCAGGATTCGTCGTAAACGACGCTCCAGTGGCCCGTATGCACCTGCGCAGCGAGTAGCAGAGAACTGCCTGAAGCGAGACTTCAGTGCAGAAAAACCGAATCAGAAATGGGTAACGGACATTACCCAGTATCGTGTGGGAGAGCGCTGGATATATCTTTCAGCTATAAAGGATCTGTTTAATAACGAAATTGTGGCCTACGAAATAGGCGAACGCAACGATAATGAACTGGTGCTCCGCACATTCAGTAAGGCGTTTGCGAAGCAAAAAGACGTGACCGGACTCGTCGTTCACAGCGACCAGGGTTTCCAGTACACGTCTCATGCTTACCACGACATGCTGCCAAAGGTTGGCGCCCGAATCAGCATGTCTCGCCGAGGAAATTGTTATGACAATGCCTCGATGGAGAGTTTCTTCTCGCATCTCAAAACGGAAGGACTCTACCCTTATCATATCCGAACGCTTAACGAAGCACAAAGCAAAATCGAAAAATATATTCGTTTTTATAATCGAAAGCGGCCACAACGGAAACTGAAAAAACTGACGCCGGTAGAGTACCGACGCCAGTTTGCAGCCTAGGGTCTTTTTATAATGTCTACTAAATGGGGTCTTGACCATCCCGCTGCACGGTCTTTCGTTATCCCATGACTTAAAATTATCATGGAGACACGCATCAAAATAATTTTATTTCAGAATTCCTTTAATCCATTCGGTTAGTACATCAGCCGCTCTGCGATGTGATAGGTCACCAGGATGTGTTCTTGCGCCTATCGTTTCCAGGGTTGTATTGGGAAGCTGCACGATGGAAACCCGGTGATCTGCTGTTTGGCTTTTATATGTGTCAGCCGCACGGTATATCGCGGGCAGCATGGATGCTCCAAGCATGCCATAAGCCCAGACGATATATGCTTGCGGATTATTTTTCCGCAGTTGGATCAGAAATTGTACAGAAGCCTGCTCAAACTTGGCCAAGTCTTCTTCATGATACGTTCCATCTTCATTCAAACGCTGCTTGTACACCTGTCCGGTGAGCGGGTCAGTCCATGCTGGAGAATGAAATGCGCCATCATCATTACTGCCGAGATTAACCACGATTACGTCCGGCTGCCAAGAGCTGAATTCATGCGGCTCCAGCGTACCAAGTTGTTTATTCTGTTCACCCTGCAGCAGGCCGCAGACCTGTTCATAATATTCTGGAATGTTACCGCGCGGGTTGTTGTCCCAACTGCTCAGTACGCCCCAACCGCTCTGAGAGATGACACGGTACTCCGCGTGTAACGCCTCAGCCGTCATGAACGTATAGTTGTGCAGCGCACTAAACCACATCGGGACCCAGTCCTCCTCCGTCTTCGCGCCAATTGCTCCCTCACCCGAAGTGATGCTGTCTCCAATAAATTCGATTTTAAGCCGCTTCTCTTCCACCGGTAGAAAGGTGCCATTTGTTTTCACTGCATGAAACTGCAGACTGCAGCCCGGATCAACACTCATCGCCTGTACATCCTTAATAATACGCACATTTTTTACTGCATCAGAGTTCATGCCGCGGAAGATACAGATCCAGAATCTGCCCCTCACCAACATCTGCCGGCTGACCGGAACACCGTTAATGATAACGCTGATCCAGGGCTCAAGCTGATCATATGATGACTCTACTTCCACCCACAGTTCTGAGCCCTGCACGTTAAGTTCGACCGCGCTGCCTGTCCAAAATAAAGTCAGGGGTGAACGGTCTTCCGTTGTTCTGCCGTGCACTTTCATATACGGCACCTTCGACATGGCAGTGATCTCTAATTCTTCATTGCTGCTGGGCTTCATATGTAAAACCTCCTGTTATAATATCCGTGTTACGCAACACGCCGCTCTGATTCTGATGAGTGTCTCGCTATTAACGTTTTTGAATGATATATCAGTACAGTACATGTCTCCTGTTCATTGCCTATACGATGCGGAACGGGGCGTGGCCTGTCTCGGCATGAAACAGCTGTGTCGGTTTGCGCAGACGCAGGCTGCATCTCAATTGGAATACTGCCTTCTTCTGTTCCGATGCTGCCAAGGATACATCAATCCATAGAGGGACCAGTGGTGCGTGCCAGCATAAGAGATTGACGGCCTCATCCACAGTGAACTGCCGGTGTGCCACATTGTCGGGAGCCAGTACAACCAGCCGCATCATTTCGTCTGCACCGTTCAATGATGTGCCTGGCTCGTGAACAGGATCGATGAGCAGATAAATCTCCTCGTACTGCAGCTGATCCCGTCTTTGGATCTCTTCAAGCGCATGCAGCAAATGTGTTCGAAAGATGACTTTATCCATCTGAGTTGCTCGCTCCATAGAAGATGTCCTCCCTGGTCGTAATATGTATTGACGCTATAGATGAATTTCTCTTCTTCCAGATCTCCTATATCTATTAGGCGCAGCAGCGAGAATCCCTGCAAATCAACCTGTTCAAGTTCATTTTATCCGATGTACTCCGTTCCTGAACAGGTACGCTGCCAAACAAAAAGGGACTCTCGATCATTTCACATCGAGAATCCCATTTGAACTTGCCCTACGTTGTTTCCATCCCATTGATGGCTGCCCTCCAGACCACCCTCAGTCATGCCTGCAAGCTCTAAGTCTTTGTACCGTTTCCGCACATATCGATGATGTCATGGACCATGCCGCGGCTCAGCACTTGATCATCCACGATCGTGGTCAAGAGTGCTTTCGACACCCGGTTCCTTCATTAGACTGGCTCTGGGAATTATGACATTGAATGCAGTCCCATGCCCTAATGGAGCAGACTTCACCAGAATCTGTCCTTCTAGCGACTGCACGATATCACGTACATGTGACAGCCCGATACCTGTGGCGGCTATGCCAACTTCATTGAACTTGGTCGTATAACCGGGTTCAAAAATAACCCCGCGCTTCGCGTCAGGTACCCCTTTTCCCGAATCGATCACCACAAAGTGAATATCGTTCTCCTGTTCAAATACTTTTACTTGAATCGTACCTTCACGCTCAATGGCCTCGACTGCATTCGCAAGCAGGTTATTCATGACCGTGAGCAGTGGAATATAGTAAGGTGATTCTCCTTCATACTGCTGCTCAATCTCGATTTTGATCTGTTTGTGCAGCATCTCACTGTATTTCCGATTGGCCTTCCCCGCAAAATGTACCACTTCCGAAAGACTCATATTAACGGTGTTTTCATTGTCATAAAGCTTCAGCAATCCTGCCAGAATACGCTGTGAATCCTTCTTCACCTCATGAATCTGCTGCGCAATCCCCAGCGTTCGCTGGCTGTATTCGTTCATATCCCGATCTCGCAGATCACGATACAGCTCATAGCTGTTTGCCGTAATGCCCTCAATTGTATTCATCGCTTTCTTCAGATAAAAGACCTCGCCATAAAGTCCTGAATTCACACTTAACATCTGTTCCATCCGCTTCTCCTGTTCTGCATGCAGAAGCCTGATCTGCCTGACTGCAAAACTGTTATAGAGTCCAATCACAAAGTAACTTCGCAGACCGCCCACAATAAGCAGATACAGCCATTCACGCATATAAAAAATATTGGTCCCGCTCAGCACGCCCCGCACGAATAACTCCACGAAGTTGGAAGAAAAATCAATCCCCGTTATCATCCCGCCGAGCAGGAGCGGAGGAATTTCATGAAAACGATATTTAATCTTGCTCAGCCCATACGCAAAGACCACATAATACAAACCTGCCCCAAGGTTATCCCGCATGCTGTCCCATACCGATAAGGTGTGAACATGATGAATCAGATCAGCGGATTGGAGAGTAATACTTGCCAGCCCGGTCAGAATCCCTGTTTTCACGTAGGGTAAATGCGGCATAATCATCAGCAGAAATAGAAGAATGCTGACCCCCAGACCAATTCGGAAATCATCCTCCCGAAAGGGATTAATTTTGAACTGTGCACCTGCCGCTGTAGCCAGAGCAACGGCTATCATCTGTACGTTCTCGTTTTTGACCCAATTGCGCATCTCGTTCCACCTACTATAGCAGCGTTTAGAAGCACAGGCTGCCAGAGCCTGCGCTTCTAATGTAAAATATACTAACATACGCTAGAAACATTAGAAATCATTAAAATTTGGAGATGATGCACTTCTCCTGTCCTCCTGATCGGCTGCACGATCTGGAATCTCGAAAGATACCATAGTGCCCTTGCCCAGCTGACTGACGATCGTCAATCCACGGCCGTACCGTTGGAGTAATCTGCGGTTGGTGTTTGCAATTCCAATCCCGGCTTTGCTGTTCCAGGAAGACTGCTGTAAGGCGGCGACCTGGTCAGGCCCCATGCCTTTGCCATTATCCTTGACCTCAACCCGGGTGCAGCCCTCACGCTTACTAATAGTCAAACATATCGTTCCGCCCGCATTGCGGCTGAGCAAACCGTGTTGAACCGCATTCTCAACCAAAGGTTGAATCGACAGTGGTGGCAGACGCAACTTGAGATCAGGATCGATGTCCAAAACAACGGAAAGCCGATCTTCGAAACGTGTCTTTTCAATAAACAGGTACGCTTCAACAAGTTCCAGCTCATGGGATAAATCTACAACTTCCCTCGTATTAAGATAGTTAAAACTGATCCGAAGATAAGAGGAGAAGGCTTCGCCGAGCTTGCGCATATGTTCCGCATCGATATCGCTAAGAACCATCAGTGAATTCAGCGTATTAAACAAGAAATGCGGCTGAATCTGTGCCTGCAGGTATGCAGCTTCCATTCGCAGGCGCTCCTTGATAGACTGGTTCAGCATCGTTAATGCACGTATCCGGTACTTAAGCTCGACAGCATCTACTGGCTTGGTGATATAATCATTAGCCCCGGAGGCAAATCCGGTATAGATATCCGGCGGCTGACTTCGGGCCGTCAGCAGCAGCACCGGAAGCTCCGACATGGAAAATTGTTCACGTACCTTCCGAGTCAATTCATATCCCGACATATTGGGCATCATTACATCCGTAATTAGTAAATCCCACTGCCGTGTATTTAACAACTTCAATGCTTCCTGCCCTGAACGAGCAGTTGTGATCAGGCAGGGCTCATTGGAGAGGCTGCTGACCAGCACTTCCAGGTTCACCGGATCATCATCAACAGCAAGTATGTATGACTTTCCTTCGGTTAAAAGCGGAGGCATTTCTTCGGCCGCAGCCGATTCCACATTTTTCGTGACGGCATGCTGCAGCGAAAAGCCATTCAGTGCTCCCTCCAGCATCGCGGCATCCTGCTCCCACGCAGCAGGATGCTGTGGTTCCAACGTTGACTGTGACTGCGGCTCTGTTTGCATAGTTGACGGGGCCAGCGGCAAATTGAAGCTAAACACCGAACCTTCCCCAGGTACAGAACGTACAGACAGTGTTCCGCCGTGCAGCTCGACGAGCTGTTTGCAGATACTCAATCCAAGCCCGATGCCCTGCCCGTCCCGTTCATCGTAGAATCCCTGCTCATATGGCAGAAAGATTCGCCCTTGGGCCGCCTCATCCATACCTGTGCCTGTATCGGCAACATGAATCAGAACGCAGCCCTCACCCATCTCGGCACTTACCGTAATCGTACCTTCCTCCGTGTGTTTAAGCGCATTGTGCAGCAGGTTGTACATAATCTGTACAAGCCGCTTCTCATCCGCCAATACCTGAGGAAAGTCTTCCTCAATGTCCATCTGCAGCTGAACCGATGTCCGTTCGACCATGTAACCAAGCATCGTCATGATGCCAGGAACGAGTGATTGAACTGATAGCGGAGAAGGCTGCAGTGTAATGCGGTGCTCCTTAAGACGAACAACATCCAGCAGGTCTCCAAGCAGATGAGACATTCGCCGCCCAATCGTAATCAGCAGCTCCATATCCTCCACACTGCGTGCATCAAGCTTGCTCTTTTCCCGGGTAATGACATTATGAGCTATATTGATGATTCCGTGCAGTGGTGTCCGCAGCTCATGCGACGTATTCGCCAGAAACTGATCTTTGATCTTGTCCCCCTTCTCCAGTTCCTTGTTCAGTTCCATATTCTCACGAGCATTTCTGAAATATTTCTTGAACCAATAAGCGGAGAAGCCTGTAATGGCAAACACGATATCGAGCGGATAATATACGGTCGTTCCGTCCCCGAAAGTGTCTGCTGCACTCCATAACAGATTTGATATAATTCCCCCGGCGGTCAGAAGCAGGAAAACCGTATCCCGGTCTGATGATGTTCTAAAAATCATTGCACCGACAATGGATAGAAACCAGATCCCTGAGATCAGAAAGAACAGGTTGAGGAGATAGTACTGATTCAGCATATACACCATGCTAATCGGTACAACCAGAATGACAGCAATATAGATCAAGGCTGTGCCTGTGTAGATTTGGAGCCATTTTTTACGAATACGAACCAGGGCCAACCTCTGAAACAGCAGCAGGATACAAGCATTCTGCAGCATCAGACAGATCAGCCGAAGCTTGACTCCCCATGTATAGTTAATCGGAAGCCATAACATTAAAATGTTATCGTGACCAGCCATGACTGTAATGCCAACGGACAGCGTAAGGACCGCTGCGACCAGCAGGGCTCGCTCCTGCGGATTGAACGCATACAAAATACAGGCATACATCCCGTGCAGCATCAGCACAAGAAAGATAGCCAGTTGAAAACCGATCGAATACCAGCGTACGTAGTCAACGGCGGCCTGCGAACCAAACTGAACAGGTTTGCTGATTCCTCCCTTATAAGGACTGTCATAATTGGATGTACGAATAAGCAGTTCAATGGAAGTTGAACCTTCCCCATCGTAGGCAGCTGTAAAAGAAGTGCTTCTAGGCACATAGTTATCTTCATGGTCTGCTGTCTGCCCCATACCACCCACGTTCTCCCCATTGATCTCAACATCGGATGAACTGCGGATGTCTTTGAACCAAAAGGTGACAGGTGTCTGAAGGGGATCCGTCAAAATGCGCAATCGGTAGGTAGCATATCCAAATGAACTGTCCTGATCCATGCTGGCGGCAGTTCTCCAGTCTCCGGGAACCTGAACGATCGAAGCCGCGGGCTCTTTTGCTTTATTCAAAAAATCCTGATGCGTAAGCAGCTCACTCGAATAAAGTTCCCATTCTCCGTTCAGATTCATCACTGGCGATTGGTTCAGATTAACCCCGCGCAAATCAAGCACTCCATTCACAGGACGGTGCCCTTCCAGAGTAGGGAACATAGAAAACCAAGACAAACGCATGCCCAGCAGCACACCAAAGATGACCAGCATGATCAGAACATACCGGTAACGCTTCAGAGGTTGATTATAATGCAGGTTCATCGGTGACGGAGCCTTGATCTGGTCAACCCAGATTTCCAGTCCGTGTACCATTCACGTACTTCTTCACTTATCGAAATATCCAATTCCTGCTCCATTCTGGCGGTTAAGAGGCGATACTGTTCTTCCACACCCAGATTATGATTCATCTCCGCATACATCTTCATCAGGATAAAGTAACTTTCCTCTTCATCCGGAAGGATCTGCTGCATACGCCGTGTGTTCTCAATTACGTTCTCGTCCAAGCCTTGTTTCTGATAGTACAAATTCAGCTGCTTCATGTGGAACAGCCACAAATAACGGAGTCTTTCGCGCTCAGGTTCGGCCCACATGTACTCATATTGTCCCAGATATGTACCCTCATATTGATGGAGGATACGCTCATATTCCTGAACACAATCAGGAGTTACCGTCTTCCACTGCCGGATATTCTGCTCCCACTGCTCACAGTCCAACCTGGCCTCACCAAGCTCCAATCGGTATCCAGCCTCCAGATGCCCGCTCTGAATCTTGATCATGTTCATCCCGCATGATTTCAGTGTTTGGCGGATATGATACATGGTGGTATACAGTTGATGCACAATTTTGTCATCTTCCAATTCGGGCCACAGCAGCTCCAGCAGTACACTGCGATGAATGGTCTGGTTGCGGTGATGCAGCAGGTACGCAAACAATTCCTGAGCTTTGCTGGTACGCCACTTGGCAACCTGCGGCTTTTTACCCGGGAGTTTAAACCGGATCTGATTAAAACAGCAGATTAAGGAAGGTTCCTTCGGGATTGTTTGCTGCTCACGTCTTACGCCAAGCCTCTCCTGTACACGATTTAATGCCTGCTTCAGACGTTCCTTCTTCACAGGTTTCATCACATAATCCAGTGCTTGAAGTTCAAAAGCATGAACGGCATGCTGATCATAGCTGGTGACAAAAATAATCTCTGTGCCGGGTACAGCAGCCTGAATCTGCCGTCCCAACTCGATTCCATCAATCTCTGGCATATGAATATCCAAAAAAACGACATCCGGTCGATGCAGCAGGACTCCAGGCATTACTTCTATCGGATTCCTATAGGCAGCTGTAATCTGAATGTCACTTACTTCTTTCTCTAACAACTTTTGCAGTCCAATCAACGCGAGGCGTTCATCATCAACCAATATGACCTTCACAGGAGCTTCCTCCTTGACCCAGAGATCTCGATTTTATTTCCACCATTATATCATAAGCATACAGCAAATTTGGTTTCTGTTCCCACTTTTTAATTTTCCGCAATTTAATTGTATAATAGATATAATAACAGGGAGAGACCTGTTCTTATAGACCTGTTCGTATAGAGAGGAAGATTACACATGTCAGATGAAAATCAAAGTTTTGGACAAGCTCTTGTCAGATCCTTAGTAGGAGAACGCGGGCATATTCGCATCGCCAAGGCACTGCCCGATATTGATCTGGATCTCGCGGGACGCACACATGAGGCTATGCCTTACACGATCTATCAACTGGTGAAACATATGCACTACTGGCAGCAGTTCATGCTGGAGCATATCCAGGGACGTAAACCGCAGATGCCGGCAGATGTAAGCGAGAGCTGGCCTGTAGAGAAAGGTCCACAGGATGAAAAAACTTGGCAGGAGGACATTCAAGCATTTCTAAGCGGAATCGACCAAGCCGTATCCATTGCAGAAACTGCACAGCTGAACGATCCACTGCTCTATTTTCCAGGAGAAACCAAAGGCGGATTGCTGCGCAATATTGCTTCACACAACTCGTACCATCTGGGCGAGATTGTTCTGCTTCGCCGTTTCTATGGTGCATGGCCGCCTCCTGGTGGTGGATTCCCTGCTTAAAAACTGAGGGATGGGCAGCTCCATTCCGTCAGAGACGGAAGATGGTTTAAATGAACAGAATGATTCGAATTATGCCACGGATATGCTGTATATCTGAAAAAAGAGAAGCCGCAGAGGGGGACCTCATCCTGCAGCTTCTCTTTGGTTTATATTCTTTATTCTGATCATGCCATTTCTATCTCAAACTTCCGGACGCATTAACCCCTGAATAAAAGCTTCGAAGTTCGGTGCAAGGGGTGTAATCGTTCGCTGATCCTTTGTTACATAGACCACTTCAGGCTCGCCATCATTACCAAAGGAACGGTAGTCCAGCATGACAACCCCCGCTTCGGAAGGCGCTTTGGCAATGACCACGCCAATTTCAGGATAACCATCACGTTCGATCACTGCCCAGCTGCCCTCTGCGCCGCATAGGGAGCTGCTTTTATCACGACCAATCCCCAATATCCCTTCAATCTCCACATATCCCGTTTCACCTGATTCTTCATTCGTCACAGGGAAGAAGCGGTTATATGGAATGCCGCCGTTGTGTTTCTTCATCATCTCAATATAGGAGGCAGGTAAACGGAATACGAGCTGTTCCTCTACCGATTCAATCAAACCGTCGCTTGGCGGATCAGATACATATCGCTCCAGAGCCAGTTCACTGTCATTCCAGAATTCGCCGGATGCTGGTACAGGATCACCAAGAACGACAGGTGCGGCTGAGATCGCTGCAGGAGCCTTTTCAGATGTTTCCTGTCCCAGCTCACCACCCTCCTGTACTTCATCGCTCCCTTCATCAGCCATGTCCTCATCATCTTCATGTTCGTCCCTTGTTCGAATCCAATCCAGAAACTCCAGTGTATCTTCATCCCCTGGCTCCAGCTCATCCGAACGCTCGAATGCCTGCTCAGCCTTGTCATACTGTTCCAGATAGTAATACGCTAGTCCAATCCTATACTGCCAAAGCGGGTCATCTGCTCCCTCTTCGGATACGGTCAGAAATTGTTCTACTGCTTCTTCATATCGTTCCAGATTGTTCAGTGCACGCCCCAGATGATTTACCAGTTCATAGTCTCTCTCTTCTACAGGAATCTCCTGCACCGCATCCACAATCTTCTCGTATTCGTCTTCCTCATGCCAAGTTTCCAACTGTTCCAACAACTCTTCGCTCATTATCGTGCCTCCGTTCCTTCATCTCATCATTATGTATTGAAAATTATACCACTATACGGAACTGCTTCTCCAGCTTAGAAGGTACCTACCAGAACCATCATGGCTTTCTACCTTGTCAGCTTTACATACGGAACAACCGAATTACACTGACATTCATCTGAAACCATACCAAAAACAGCCCGACCTGATATACTTCATTCCGCCGGGCTGGATTGATTAATGATTTTTAAGTTAATGCAGCAGTTCCACACAATCATAGACCCAGCCTGCACTTAACCAGTTCCCTAGATCACTAGAGCCGCTGATTGGTGTAATGGTAATTGTATTGGCGCCTTGAACAAAGTAAGATGCAGGAATGTTCCAGCTAAAGGTCGTGTTATTGCCCCGGTACGTGCCAATGGTGAAGCTGCGTGTTTTCGGCTGTGACGAAGGAGCTGGATTACTTAATGTCTGCCCGTTGATGGTTACACTTGGTCTGCCATTATTGTATGCCGCCGTAATACCAATATTGAATACATGCGAGGAAGATGCCTGTGCTGCATTCAAGTTGAAATTTACGGTGGTAGGTGAGTTCTGCCCACGGAACTGAATGGCAGGAAAACGGTTCACTGCACTGCCTGGCGTATAATTTACCGGTCCCCAGCTTGGATTGCGGCTGTCCGAAGGATGACGAATGGGTATCGTTTGTCCATTCAGGAACTCTCGTGGTGTCCCGTCCCAGTTCCCGATCCGCCAGATGCTGGGGGCTTTGCCTGGATCATTCGTAATGGTGCGGGTATTTACGGTTGTTGTTTGTCCTGCATTAACAGTTACATTTTCCGTGTATACTGCAAGTTCACCTTTATATACGGTCATGGTATATGTCCCCGGGATCATACCGTACTTGGCAGCAGCCCCGCTGCCAGAAGCATTTACCCAGTACTGGGCGCTGCTGTTCGCAAATCCGATGGTGTAGGCATAACCTGACTCCATGTCCGAAAGCCCGTTTAACACCACATTGCCCCGGCTGGTGACCCACCCTTGCAGATTCAACCCCGACATCCAGCTGAAATCAGGAACTGCAGGTGTACCTCCCGTTGTAAAGATAAGCGCATACGGACCATGCAGGCCGAGGCGCCAGTCCTCAGTCTGTGCATGTCCCGAATTCATGTAGTTGTAGACTTCGGTTTCAGAGCCGCTCTGGAACTGAATATCACGGAAGAAGGGACCGCCTGAACTTTTCTCCCGATTGCCATAGGCCATATATACCCCGACCCCGCTGCCGGTCACCCCTCTGACAGACAGGTCTTTTGCCTGATCATTGCCGTAATATTTGGAGGCTGTCTGGCCATTCGCAAACCCGAACACATCCTGACTTTCAATCGCTCCGGTATTCCCCCGGTTGTTTGATTGAACGGGAACCCCTGTCAGCACACTTCCGTTGCCGCGGAAAATATAACGAAGCTCTCCGATGGACGGCTGTGCCGTAATGTGGGTAGCCATATAAATGATGTTCTCACCGCCGCGCGAAGCGTAATAATGAGTCAGCGTGTTGGTGGAGACGGTGATCAGCACCGTTGAGCCGGAAGGTGATTTATTCCACGTTACGTTGGCAGAAGACCCTAATCCCGAACCAATATGTGACCCTCTGCTGCTGTTCAGCTCGGTTCCATTCATCTTGGCCGAGATAATATCTCCATTCGTTTTATTTACGATATATGCAAGTCCCGATCCGGTGTTTACTTCGATTCTGGAACCATTATCAGAGACATGGATAGTCGCTGCATGGCTTGTAGAGGCAGGAAAAGTGAAAACGGAGGCAAACATAACGATGAGCAGCAGCACGCTCCATCCCTTTCTAGCCAAACGGTAAGTCATGTGAATATCCCTCCTGAGATTTATTCATTTTGTAAAGCGCTTACATTTTGTCGTATACGCAAACTTTCTACATTGTTTTCAACTTGTATCCCACCTTCTTCCCATTTATATTTCTAATCTAAACCTCTTACAATCACATCTATATAATACCATTATATTACATATTTTTACAGCGATATTGTCATGCTGCACTTTCTTATTGGGGAGATGCGACCTGTTACTTGGTGTGCATCACTAGCTTATACTTGTCAAAAGTCCAGCCACTGCTGATATGTTCAGCAGCCTTCCTGCTAATACGCACCGAAGGCTTTTGTAAGGACAATGCACCTGATTCGGGAACCAAAAACCGCAGCAGTTTTGTTCTCGTTTTGATCTCGCTCACCAGTTCTTCGTACAATTGGTATGCCAGCGGCCGATGTTCCCGGATATCCTCATAGGTGTAATCTGCTCCTTCGGCACCTTCTGCCTGAATCCGAATGTCTTTGGGGAGCGAAATCATGATGCAGGGCAGCTCATCCACAGCCCACTGTTCATGATACGGGAAACTGATCCCTTCATTTCTGACGAAAAAACCTGCTGTATCCTGATCCAACGTAAGCACGATGGAGTATACAAAGTGTGGAAAATAGTCCGCCGCTTTCTCAGCAGCAGCATAGTAACCATAGAATCGATGATACGCTTGAAGCACCTGCTGCTTGTCATACGGGGTCTGGACATGATTGGTAGAAACAAATAAGGCCCCCTGATGATTGAAAAGCTCGAAGATTTCATCCAGTTCTTCCGGTGTGATCCAAAACTTTATTTTGTAAAATCCGCTATTATTCACTCGACTCATATTCTCCCCGCCTTTTATGTAATTCACATAAATTATAAACCACATTTTACCACATCCATAGATGAGCTTATAGTCTACAGTACATTCCTAAGCCAAAATTAAAATGACCAAAGCGGTTCGATATTCGAACCGCCTCGGCCGTTTTGATCTGATGGTCAAATGATAAGATGATCTGTTGTGACTAGATTACAATTACAGTCCTGCAATCCATGATTTGATTGTGCTGTCACTTTCCAGTGCACGGACGATGATGGTTACCGCCTCAGCGCGAGTCGATTTGCCGTTAGGCGCGAACTCGGAATCAGTCAATCCATTCACCAGTTTCGCGGAGGATGCCAGCTCGATTGCTTCAGCCGCCCAGTATCCGGATTTCACATCACTGAAGCTGTTCTTGGTTCCTGTTGCGAGTGTGTTCAAGTCCAGTACACGAGCCATGATGGTCACCATCTCGGCACGACTAATCGCTCCATTCGGCTTAAAGGAACCGTCTGCGTATCCACCAATTACGCCTTTATCCGCCAAGGTACCGATGTAACCCGCTGCCCAGCTTGTTTTTGTATCTTTGAAGCTGTTTGCCGCTTTATTTTCACCAAGGCCAAGTGCACGAGCAATCATTGCCGTGAATTCAGCACGAGTAACGGATGCATTCGGCTTAAATGTGCCGTTCTCATATCCGTTGACGACGCGCAGTTTCAGTGCAGCATTAATGTTTTTCTTGGCCCAGTGTGTGGAGATATCACTCATCGCCAGTTGTTCATTCTTCGTCGCTTCAATTACTGCATTTACGTTTTTCTGAACGTTATCCTGGCTGACAATATCCGATTTGAACGGATTCGTCGTTACTGCACCCGGATTCGCAGTATCTTTAACAGCAAGGGCAATCCGATCATTTTGATATACAACCTCGGTTGTATACTGGCTTGGCAGACCCTTCACTTCCACCGATGCAAATTTACCATTCAGTTTGTTCGCACCGAAGCTGATCAATGTGAGATTTGCTTGTGCAGGTACGTAGTTGTTGTCAAAATTGACCTGCAGCTTACCGTTGGCATTCACGGCACCTTTTACATCCAATACATCACTCGCACTGCTCACGTTCAGTTCCAGCGTACCGCCGGATGCCTGTGTGAAATCACCCTGGATATTCCATTTACCCTCTACATTCTCTGCAACCGTACCACCGTTATTCACAACCGAACCGGCACCGAATGCATTGGCTGCATCCCCTTCGAGCGTACCTGCTTTCACTTCGGTACCGCCGGAATACGTATTGTTACCCTGCAGGTGCAGCACTCCGCTGCCCTCTTTGGTCAGCTTGCCTGTACCAGAGATGTCATTGCGCCATACGTCTTTGGCGTTAAATCCACCTTTAGCTGCATCCATGACTACCGTTACATCTGTGTTAAACGCGCCGTATCCATCTGCTGCCGCAAACAGGTTAAGGCGTCCCCAGCCTTCCGGATCATCCAGCACTGGATAGCCTGATGCAATCCCTGTTGTGGACAGTACCGCACGGCGCTGCTGCTCGTTCAGGTAAGGCTGTCTTGTTTCAAGAAGCACTTCCGCACCTTTAGGCACCTGCACCGCTTCGGTTGTGGAGCCGATCTGCGGGAAGCCGTAAGTCAAACGCTCGCTGTACTCGGATTTGTTGCGAGCATAATCTGTGAAGCGATCCTTACTTGTACCCGTTTCTTTCAAAAGAATGTCATGTGCTTGAGCATATGCCTGCTCTTTCAGCTCTTTATTATCCGGATCATTCAGCGCAGATGCTGCAAATGCTGTTGCAAGCACACGACCGCCCATAACATCCAGAGGGGAGTGCATACCGGCTACGATTCGGTCATCGCCCATCTCGGAAGCACGCGTCATAAGCTCCTGGTAGCGTTCAGGTACAGCGTAAGCAAGAGCAATGGCTGCAAGGTAGGACGCATTCGTGTGACCGCTCGGGAAACCGCCATCCGTTTCAGGTTTGCTGCTCTTCACGGCAGCGAGTGAAGGCACGATAAGGGATTCACCCTGCCAGCGGAACGGGCGTTTATATTGATAGAACATTTTTGCCTGTTGTGTTGAAGCGTAGTCACCGCGAACTTTGCCGATCAGATCTACCATTTTACCAAGCTCCGAATTAGAATCCCCTGCTTTGTTGGAATCATTTTTATCCGAATACTTGGTTGTCGCTGCATCTGCCGGAATACTTGTAATAGAAGTAAATGTGCCTGACTTCTCCCGATACACACCAGCCAGTTTCCCCAGACCTTCTACTGCGCCATAGGATTGATTCGTACGATCGGTATAGTAGGCAGCATCCTCGTCTGCTTTGGAACGTGTTTTGGCACGCTGTGCCACATAATCAATGTTGTAGTCCAGTACAGCACTGTTCAGCTTCGTACCATTATCCCAAGCACTTCCTGGTGTCCATAGATCGAGGAACTTGGATAACGTTCCAATTGCGGGATTATTATTTACAGTCATATTGTCAGGCTTGTTATTTTTGTACGTATCCACGAAGTAACCCCAGGCCGGTTGTTTCGGTAAAGCTACCGGATCATTATTCTGTGCAGCAAATGCAGCACCTGGAGCTATGGAACTTGTTAGAACGACCAAACCTAGAGCAGCAGTGAACAATCTTTTTTTGTTTTTGTTGTTAGCCATTTTTGTTTTCAATCTTGTCGACTCCCATCGTTTAATAGTTGGTCTCGGTTCGGTCTCAATGTAGCATTCGGGCCGTCAGACCAGCAATAAAACAATTTCGTCATTGTATCAATTTCGACGCAATATCATAAATCTTCAACATTTTACATCAAGTTAATATAAATCGTGAACCTTACAGAATTCGGGTAGTGTATAATTTGGGCCGGGAGGAATGCCTGATGAAAAAATGGAGCACTGCATGGGCTGGACTAGCCCTTTCCTATGGTTCAATCGTGATTGTTATTGTGCTGCTGATCTGCTCTTTTTTCTATATCTATTTCTCACGCAGCTATAATGAAGAATTAAGGAATAAGAATCAGCTGATTCTTGAAAATACAGCACGGACTATCGAAGAAACTATACTAAAGCGAGTACAGCAGATGTATGTTGAACTGTCTCTGGATAGATCAGCCAACATCCGGCTCTTTGCGGACCAGGAGGATCGAAATGGACTTAATCAGGTCGTAGACCTGCAGGAACTGCTCAAAGCCAAAGCTGCAGCTAATACCGACATTGTTCAAGGGATTCATCTCTATTATCCCGCACGTAACATTATGCTCTCTTCACTCTACGGCCTGCGTTATGGGGCAGATCAGAGTGAAGGATCTGTTTATTACACAGACTGGCTCCAAGAGATGCGTACCAGCAAGCACAACAGTCTCTGGACATCAGCACGCCCTATTCCAAAGGACATTTTCTCAAGTCAGACCGGGGATACCAATGAATTGTTTACATATGCGCACAGTTATCCTTTTCGTTCCACAGGGGAAACCAGTGACGTCATCATCGCCATTGATGTCAAAGAAGAGGCTGTGAGTCACATCATTGAGAATATGATGCCTTCCCAATATCAGCATACGGTGATCGTCAACGCGGCCGGAGCTGCGGTAAGCAAATCACAAGAGCAGGAATCCGGACAGTCTGACATGTATGCAGCTAGTCTGAAGAAAGTCCTTAATCTAGGCGATGCAAAAGGCAGCTTTGACGAAACAATCGCAGAATCGCCATACGTTGTATCCTATCAAACGCTGCCATCAACCCACTGGACGATCTACAGTGCAACCCCGTCCAGCTATTATTATGAACAATCCATCATGATTCAGAAGCTTATTCTCGGAATCTGTTTAGCCGCACTGTTGATCGGGCTGATTTTATCAGCCGTACTTGTTCGTGCGAACTATAGTCCGATCAAACGTCTGGTAGGACGTATCAAGGATCTCACTGGAACGGCATCGAACCAGATGACTAACGAGTTCCGGCTGATCGACAGTGCATTTCTTCATCTTAAGGAACAAGTGAGCAGCCTTGAAGAAACGATGATCGCGAACAGCGCAGCTGTCCGGCATAAAGCAGTGCTTAACCTGCTGCAGGGTAACCCGGAACATCGACCGTGGAAAGAGGAACGAGCCGCTCTTGGTATCGCAAGGCCATATGCTGAATACTGCTGTATGCTGATGAATACAGGAGCAAGCTCTGTAGAA
This sequence comes from Paenibacillus sp. FSL R7-0652, assembly GCF_038595045.1. NCBI lineage: Bacteria > Bacillati > Bacillota > Bacilli > Caryophanales > Paenibacillaceae > Paenibacillus > Paenibacillus sp. FSL R7-0652. The sequence continues at coordinate 6,516,325 of NZ_CP152001.1, forward strand.
CCAGATTCTATAGACCAGCCGGAAGCCATCGCCAGACTGATGCATGGACTTGAATGCTTGTCCCTGCAGGACAGCCGTCTCATTGCAGAAGAGCTGCCGGATAAGAGACTTGCTGTCATTCTCTGTACCGACGTGGCTTCAGAGGCATTGTTGGACAAGTTCGCCCAGCTGCTGCTTGCGGAGACACGGCAGCAGCTCCAGCCGGACATTCAGCTGTCTACCGGATGCTGGGTCAGTGATTTGAGAGACATCCACCAGAGCTTCAATGAGGCACATACGTTGATGAAATATGCTTATTTTTTGCCTGAACTGCACATTCTGAAGGATCATTCCCTGCTTCAGCGTGAGCACAGTCTGGATGAAATTCCTCAGACCCTGCTTGCCAAGTTTCGAGACAAGCTTCAGGGCAGGCAGCTGGATGAGGCTGCAGGCACGATTGAACAAGTGGCTGAACATATGCGAAAGGGACAGTATCCGGCTGATTATTGCCATTTTATTCTGTCGAACATGGTGTTCATCTACTCGGACGCAGCCAAGAATGTACGTTATAAACACCCACTGCAGTTCGGGCACCCCGATCTGTACCATGAGTATACGAGTCTGCGTAATATTCTCGCATACCGCAGCTGGCTGACAGCATCGATCACCACATTTATGGAAGAGACCGAAAATCGCAATAGTGACCGTGCTGTCTCAACCATTGAATTGGCGAAGCAGTATATTGAAGCCAACCTCTCCGAGGATCTCTCACTTGAGGCTGTTGGGACCAAAGTATTCCTAAGTCCGAAATATTTGAGCAAGCTTTTTAAAGAAGAGATGGGTGTAACCTACACCGATTATGTCACATCCCGACGAATGGAACAGGCCAAGGTATTGATTGAAAACAACAACATGACCATTGACCGGGTCGCAAGTTCGGTTGGCTACGGCACAACTGCTTATTTCATTAAACGTTTCAAGGAAATGTACGGATGTACACCAGGGAGTTATGTACGAAGTCTCACCTCGGCAGCGATGCCGGAGGCCGGATCATGAGTGTAAGGAGGATGAGCGGGATGAATACGAGAGGACCGAGAATGAAAACACCTTATCGCTATCAGATGTTCCTGACTACAGCGCTGCTCACCATGATGGGCGTTATTCTTGGCGGCTGCAATTTGCTGACAGGGCCCAGCGCTATGGTTGATTCACAAGAAGGCAGCACGCTCTCCCCTCTAAAAGACAAAGCCAAATATCACATCTCATGGACGATGCATCAGAACTTGCCTGTACCCCAGGATGCCGAGATGCTGCAGGTAGTGGAGGACCGGTTTGGTGTAGATTTAGACATTTGGAATATGGAAAACAATAAATACGAGTCCCTCCTCGACATGAAGCTGGCTCAAGGCAGCATACCCGACCTGTTTCGAATCCGGCAGCCGCAGGATCTGTTAAAGTACCAACAGCAAGGAGTACTCGCGGAGATTCCGGTAGAGACACTGCATACCTATGCACCAAATCTGATTCGCATTATCCATGAATACGCTCCGGCCTATGAAAATGCAGGAGTCATCGACGGTAAATATTACGGCATACCTGTCATCAATCCGACTAACATCTATCGCACACCTGTAGTGTTCAGGCAGGATTGGCTGCACAAGCTGGGTTTGGCTGTTCCACAGACGCTCGCAGAATTCGAGAAAGTCATCTATGCATTTACCTTTGAAGATCCCGACGGCAACGGCATTCAGGATACGTATGGTTTGTCCAGTGAAGGCATGAACGTTGTGTTTGGAGCCTTTGGTCAGATTGTTTTTGCAGATCAGCTGTACTTCGGCACAAAAGACGGAAAGAAAGTTATCGGTGCGCTGGAACCCGAGATGCAAGAGGCGCTGGCCTACCTGCGGAAATGGTACAAGGACGGTGTCATTGATCCAGAGTTTGTCACAGGGGAGAATAAAGGCGGATATAAACATCTATCCCATGCGTTCATTAACGGTAAAATCGGGATGACTTCGATGGGTAACTACTACCACTGGATTCAGGACGGCGATTATGAGGATTGGCGTGTCGACCATGAAGGTAAGGCATTGAAAAGCCCCTCTCAGGCAGCATTTAACGTCAAAGAATTAAAGTCCAAGTTTCCTGAGGCACAGGTTATTTTCGGTGAACCGTTCGTCGGCCCCCACGGACAGCGCGGCTCCAAAGGAAACGATATGTTAATGAGCTTCACTGCGATCGGAGCCGATGCGGTGAAAGAACCCGGCAAGCTGGAGATGATGCTGCGCATTCTGGACGAGGTCAGTGCAGACCCGGATCCGGACAAGGCGGCAAGCATGACCTTCGGGGCGGAAAACAAGCACTGGGTCTGGACACCTGTCGAACCCCGAAATGTCATCGTCATGCCCCCGTATGACGCCATGTTCGGATATCAAAATACGATTGGTGCCAATATCGGAATGACCGTTCCACTGAAACAGACAGGAGAACGGGAGCAATGGGCAGCCGCGCTGCACCTCGATCAGGACGGCATATATAACGCGCTGGAAGTCGCTACCCCCGCTCTAGCCAACTATGGCGACGCGTTGATCCGGCTAAAAAACAAAGCCTATATCGCATTTATTACGGGCGAGCGGCCGCTCAGCGAATTCGATGAGTTCAGACAAGAGTTCATGTCCGCAGGTGGAGCGGAAGTGGTCAGTGAAGCGAACGCGTGGAAGCAGTAAGTTTGGAAGGTAAGTACAAGCTATGATATGACACGCAGCTTCACAGTAGTTTGGATTTTGAAACCTTCGAAACTCGGCAAACCGATCCAATATAACCTGGTTTGCAGCCTGGCAAGTTAGAGTGAACTCCGATTTTACTCGCAGCTCACCCACGTGTATGGAGATCAGTAATCTATATGGAACTCAACATACGAATGTGAGGACGCTAGTAGACTGGGGGCCCCTCTATCTTCTAACGATCTCTAGAAACCTTATTTGGGTGATTTTCTCACGTTTAGAAATATAACGATCCCCAGCGACGCTATTGCTGCCGAAAAGCACCACAAATGAAGATTTTACAACCAAAATGCGCAAATAACGTTTCTCAGAATCGTTACGTTTTCAAACAGGGTAAAATGCCTCAAATAGCGTCATCTGAAATCGTTAGCCGCTGTCTGTAATATACTGACCATCCTTGCCCATGAAGCGGATCACCGCATGCTGCGAGCTAGCTGCACGTGGTGCGAAAATGGACCTTTTCATCTCTCAACAAGCAGAAGCAAGAGCAGTATACTGAACAGCATCACTACCAGAATGGCAAAACAAATTCCTGCCCATACGACATGCCTCTTTGATGCCTGCGGATTAACGACTTTGCACATAAAGTAGATAAACATATAGCTGAACAGGGCAGCAGCGATCAGAATAACAGGGGTAATATTCATATTTCATACCCGGATGCCTTGGCCACCGTCAAATATGCCCAATCTCCTCCGCGCTTGATTGGACTGTTTCTATCGGCTTGAAACTTGGTAACCGCCTCGTCATACTGCTTATTCTGCGCTTCGCTTAAACTCCCAACGTATCGCTGTCTCGCCTGCTCAAATTGGGCTTCTGTACCGTAGCGATAGTAAAAATAAGGGCTGAATACCCTCTGCTGCAGCTCTGCATGCTTTTCATAGTCCTCATGTTTTTCTTGATCCTCATGTTTCTCATCTTCTTCATACCTCAGATGTTCTTCTATCACACGCTGAGGATCCGATAAAAGCTGCTCAATGAGTGGAATCTCATGCTGGATAATATATTCCGTCATCGATATAAGGCTTTCCTTAAATGCGTCCTTGCCAAATAGTTCATACCACTTCAGCTCCGAATGCTGATAGTAACTTTCCGGCAGCCCCGTATGTGCCTTTCGCTTAGTATGCGTAACCTTACAATGCACCATAACTTCTATACTCGTTCCTGACCTATTATGTCTATTAGCCTGAAGATAGATGGATATGATAAATTCCCGCGTTTTCATCTCGATGGCTTTACGGGATTTGATAATCTTGAACCCAGCCACTGGAAGCAGGTCCCGCAGTGATTTCAATGTGAACTCAATCAGCTCTTGAGAGGATGACTGCTCGTTATATGCATACTGACTAAGTACCGAATCCATGCTTGTGCTTCTACTTACGTCGACGCTGGTGTTTATTTTCACTTCTATGCTTGCATCCATACTTGGTTCTATACCTGCACGTTGACTTGTATTTTTGTTCAATGTAGATCACTCCTTTTTAAAAAGAAAGCAACAATCCTAGAGTCACGCCAAGGTTACTATAAAATGGAACTGGCAGTCAAACAGGTCAAAGAAGCAGCCTTGCGGCTGCTTCTTCTCATCCCTATACATTTCTAAACGCATGCTGGACACTCACCACAACTGCTATTTACTATTTACTATCTACTCTACTATCTACTATCTATCTACTTCTAACCCCTAATGTTTACTATTTATTGTTAAATTACTATTCTATACCAATTACTAATTCATAATTGGTATCCACGACTTCGCTCCAATTCATGTCATACTTACTGATCAAGCCAGATACTCTGCCATAATCTGCTCTATATCATAAGGCGTTACCCCTTCATCAACTGCATAGATGGTATCGGCCTGCTCCTTTGTATCCACCAGTTCACCTCGCGCTTTGGCGTGCAGCAGGAACAAGTTATACAGATCGGGTTTGCGCAATGTGGTCATGGCCTTCCCCATCAGCACAATTCCCTTTTGATTCCCTTCCACATTGTTGTTGTAATCCGGGTATCTCTTTAACGCCAGATCGGTCCAGATTATTGTTCGCTCCACCAGATCCAGAATAACGGGAATCGCAATCTGAGTATCGGCGGTAATATCAATCTTGTTCTCCACCGTGGTAGGCTCATAAATTTCGCCCGACCCGGGCTTTTTACGCATCATCCAGCCCGCAAAACATTCCGGCAAGTTACAGTACGGATGGCTGGTGAAGGAGTGCAGCGTGGTTACCACATAACGTCCGCCGTAATTCACAATGGAAGGCATATGCAGATCAATAAATTCACTTGCTCCATACGGCGCAGTTACAATATCCCCGCTGTGGACGGCCTTATACCTGACAGACCGCAAATTCGTATACGAGATATGTTCGACGTAATTCCAGTTCTCGTCATACATGACTGCCGACAGGTCAATATCCACTCGTCCCGTAGGCGTGCCGTCCACCTCGCCCTCCTTCCACCAGCTGAAGAAGCGTATCGTATCGCCCTCTCCCATCGGGATGCGGCTTCCCCGCACAATGGTCCGTAAAGCTTTGCTCGCAGATCGCTGGGAAAAAGGAACCAAATAATGCTGCAGTCGTTCATCAACATACGTCTTCCCCAGTGAAGGAAATGCAGCAAACCGTGTGATCAAAGCCTGCTCGCATAGCTGCACCACTTCCTGACAGACTGTTTCATCAAGCTTCGGCAGCTCATTCGGAATGCCAAAAGCCTTGGCGACATTGCCTTTAGGGAAAAAGACACGCAGATTCTGAGATTCATTTCGCTGTGCAAAATGCTGTCTCACCTGTAATAACACTGGCGTCGATACCTTTGCAGCTGCCTCTTCAAAAGCCAGCAGCACATACGCCTCATCCTCTGTGATGCGCAGCATATGATCCAGTTTTCGCGCAAATTCGCCCGGACGCTGAGACAGCAGATCAATCAAGCTCCAGATATTGCGATACTGGAAAGCCAGCTCGACACTGCTGTTGAAGGTCGAGAACGGCTTGTTGTTTCGCAGTATATCAAAAGCCTCCTGGCAGCGCGGATACCTATGCTTGTATTCGGATGGGTGCAGAATCTCACCCAGCCTGATCCAGCGATTCTTGTAGCGGAGCATATCCTCTGTGATGGAGCCGCATTGTTCCAGCAGGCTGAGGAGCAGGCGGCGCTCACGACGTTTAAATTTACGAAAAGGTGAGGCTGCTGCCAAACTGACGTCCCCCTCCGACCAAGATACTGCCAGTCGGAGCACATCGCTTGCCGTTTTGAAATAAGACCCGATGCGTTCCATGCTTGCCAATTCATATTTCAGCAGCACCGCAACGACATAGCCCACATTTTCCTTGAACGGAATCTCTGCAGGCAGTATTGCCTCAACATCACTTGGGTCTGCATGCTTGAGTACATGTTTGATGTCTTTTTTGTCTGTATCGGAGATAGAACCCTTTGCTTCAATCAGTTGACGGATCAGCTTCAGGAATGCCTGCTTGTTCCCGAGGTCAATGACTTTCAGCTTCGTTTGCTCCAGCAAAGGAGACCGCACACCCGCTGCCACAGCCGAAGGCTCGAAATCATCCAGCGTAAGATGTGTCAGATAATGAAGAACCGCATTCAGATACAGCTCTGCGTCGTCCTCTTCCATCACTTGTTCCGGGAAACCTTTATACATCGGTTTGTACTGCACATGGGCACCAACCATGACTTTAAGATCTTTGATCAGCTGTTGAACCAGCACTTCGAACTGCTCCTGAGTCAGCGTTCGCAGCGCCTGCATCAGTTCAAGCGAGAAGGTGAAGCCGAGGGACTCTATATTTTTGAGCACTGTCGCCAGAACTTTTTTAGGAAGCCGATGCTGCCGCTGTTCGCTCGGTTGAATCATCAGTTTGCCGGCTCTGCGCACATAAATGCTGTTCATTCTCATATTGGTTTCCATTATACTGATGCCGCCATTCATATTCGTACTGCTGCCCTCATCGGTATTGTAGTTATCGTTGTTCTCATTATTGTTATTGTAATTTGTATTGTTCATGATCAAAGAGTCCAGGAAAGCCATATCCCTATATAACATTTGGTGGTTAGCTTGAGAAGGAAGGAATATGATAGCCTGGACGCCTCCTCTCTGAATTGAAATCTTCAGGAGAGCGGCGACCCTGGAATCTCCAATGATGTGTAGAAGGAAGGATCGCCATAGCCTGAAGGCCAAGGGCCCGAAGTTCCGATGTTCGTAACCCGAACCTTTGGTGAACTCATCATCTCAGAATTTGGGTTTCGTGAGCAGGGTGAAAGTATTACGACATGATTTTTTTATGCTTTTTTGGATTATTTTCAGGAGAAAAGATAGCCGGGTAGAGGAAATTGATCTAATCCGCATAGCTGCAGCCTACAGAGTGAGTATTCAAACACGTATCGAATAAAGCCGAAGGATAGAATAGAATGAAGATGGAGGCAGAGCTGTAGAAAGTCACGACATACATAGAAACGAGGTTGCCTGAAATGAATCTACAAAATATATATAACGATTATTATCGCATCCGATTCAATCTTTCATTGGAGCCGACACATGGCAATATGATGGCATATGGGCTGTATGAAGATGACAGTGCAGACTTATTCTTTGCTGATCATCCAGAAGAAAGCTTTACTGGCTGGCTCACCGAGCTGCGCCCCGAAGACCCGTACTATGGATCAGTACCCGATTGGAAGCCTGTCCTGTCCGAAACGTTTGATCCACTTGATGTGTATGATGAGATGATTCTGTATTACCTGCTGTTCACCGTAAACAGTACGCTGTCCATGAATACATACAATACCTACAGTGCGATGAATGATCTCATGAAAAAATACAGCTTCCTTCAGCTGTCCCATCTGCGCGACATAACTCGGTTAGATCATGGGCAAAAACAGCAGCTGCACGAATATCTCTTCTTCTTCTATCTCTATGCGCATCCGGTTAATGATGAAACGTTACATGCCTGCTCATTCCATGGGCAGCGTTTGATTCATACAAAGACGGGGATTCCTCTGGAAGATTACTTCACCGCATATTATGATCATTACATCAGTCATCGAGACAAATACAGCGAACAGATTGTCATCTCCGCCGAAGAGATTCAGGCCTGCAAATATCTTACCCTGGAGCTGTTACACGTCCTTGAGGGACGATCGAACAAGCTGCACCTTCCCCTTGAGAGCGGTTTGGAACCAGCGATTCATCTTATCAACGACGTTGATGGCATGCTTAAACTGTATGCGAATAATCCCGCTGCGCTGTTCCAGATCATTAGAGACCTGCTCGCGGGTATGACTATGTATACAGACATAGATACGAACAGCGATGCGGATGCCTATGATCATAGGATCAGTGTTTCGTCTGAGCACTGTTCAGAGAAACCTGTATCATACCGTGACCACTGTTTTACCCTTTTGCTTCAAAATTACGCTTTGTACGTACTATTCTTTGATTTTGAAGAAATACGGGTACTCGTGGAGGCTTTCCAAGATATCCCGGAGGAATGCAGTTTCATCCTTAGCAGCATGTTCACAGACACCATCTTCCTTCAGAGAATGATGAGGCAGCACCAGATTGATCTTGCCCATTACCCGGAAGTTACCCGATTCTTTAATCAGAAGGCCAAGCAGTGGTATCTGTAATCCAAAAATAAAGCCCCTACCAAACGTTCGCTGCACAAGAAAAAGCCTTTGCTGACCCCAAATATCAGCAAAGGCTTTTCTATTATAACTCTCTTCTATTACTTATCAATCAAATCGGTTACTTTCAGCATTCTTGCGAGCAGTGCCGCAACCTCAGCACGAGTCATCGATGCTTGAGGACGAAACGTTTCTTTCCCGCTTCCTTGAATGATTCCTGCTTGAATCAGTTGTGCTATATCTGCTTGAGCCCAAGCAGATACTGCGGTTGAATCATTGTATCGAGCAAGCTCGGTATTGATCTGCTCTCCACTCACGACAGCTTCTGGATTAACCAAACGATATGCACGAGCAATCATCGCAAATCCTTGTTCCCGGGTCATCTGCTGACTGCCGTAGAAATTGCCGTCATTATACCCTTTAACGATACCCCATTCATTAGCCAAAGCTACACTGGATCGGAACCAGGTCGTCTCATGGATATCAGGGAATTTGTTGTGTGGAGCATCCTGACGCATCAGGCCCAGACTAAGAACCACAAGCTCTGCGAATTCGGAACGGGTAACCTGACGATTAGGTGCGAAGGTATTATCTCCATTTCCTTTCAGGTCCAATCGAGCCGCAATGTTGTTTACATCTTCTTTTCCCCAATGTGTGCGTACATCATCAAAATCCTGCGGGTTCCAGATTACAGAATAGGAGCCGCTGCTGCGTAAGTCATTGATGAGTGCATAGTAACGACTGTCAATCTTCGTTACAACAGTAGGTACGTGATAGATACTTCCATCCGGGTTGATAATCACGCCGGTAGTAATCCGGTTCGGATCGATTCCTTCCGGAAGCGCAATATATTTCGGTGCATAGCCATTCAGCTGGCCTGTTCTAACCGTTTGGCCATCTTTCGTGAAAGTCAGATCCAGATCTACCGGATTAACCAGAAGCTCATATCCGTCGGCTGCAGCTTTGTTCTTCGCACTGCTGATTAAAGCGTCCGACGAACGTGTGATATCGACAAGCACGGCTATATCGTTCATTGCAGCGCTGCCCAGCTGGCTGGATACAGCTTTCATGTCCATTTTGCTTCCAGGCACCGGATAAATCGCCAGCGGATTACTGATGTTTAGTTTCGAGCCTTGATTCGTTAATTGATTCAGTACTTCCAGCGTTAGACCGCCTACGTTCACATCACCTTCATTCGGTGAATGAATGGCGAACTGCTGCCCTGTACCCTGTGACATTGCAGCAAGCAGTTTGGCAGGATCAACTTCGACTACCGTTTGCTTCGAATCCGATGACTTGGAAACTGCAAATGGCTGATGACTGCCATCCCGCGTTGTTTCTAGATTGTCTTTTGGAGCCGCCGGGGTTGGTGTTGGCGCAGGGGTAGATGCCGGTGGTGTCGACACTGGTGTACTTCCGCTGTTACCTCCGCTATTTCCTCCACCATTATTTCCGCTGCCGCCTCCATTATTGCTGTCTGAAGCAGGCATTCTGGTTGCGTTAATTGTATACTTCATGACATGTCCAAGAGGATCTGTCACTTTTACAACAATGGTATTACTGCCAACTTGAAGCGGGAGATTACCGCTGACAACCCCGCTTGAAACCTCACTCCATTCCCCATTTCCAACCGAGATCTCAATCTTCGCATGGGGATCTAGTGCTGTTGGCGTCAACTGCAGTTGATATACACTGTTTGGCACAGTGATGCTGTACGAATCTTTGGCAGGATCAAAGGCCGGCGATAGACTGCCTGTAGATGGAACCAGCGTCTGCAGTACAGCCGTATTCTCTTCACCATTCACCAGAGTGAGGCCCGTACGTGCAGTTGTCAGGTCCTCTAATGCTTTGTCTACCTGTGTTTGTGAAGCTGCTGGATCATCCAGAACCCGCTGTGCCTCGTTCATCGCTTCTTCAAGGGCTGACCAGCTGGCTAGTGTGTATTCTTCTTCTTCCAGGTTCTCTTCCTGGATGTCATTAAACTTATTTTGCAAACCTGTTTTGTCTACTGCAGGATCAGGAGTAAGCTTAGTTAATGCATTTCTTGCAGTTGTCAGGTCCTCTAATGCTTTGTCTACCTGTGTTTGTGAAGCTGCCGGATCATCCAGAACCCGCTGTGCCTCGTTCATCGCTTCTTCAAGGGCTGACCAGCTGGCTGGTGTGTACTCTTCTTCTTCCAGGTTCTCTCCCCGGATGTCATTAAACTTATTTTGCAAACCTGTTTTGTCTACTCCAGGATCAGGAGTAAGCTTAGTTAGTGCATTTCTTGCAGTTGTCAGGTCCTCTAATGCTTTGTCTACCTGTGCTTGTGATGCTGCTGGATCATCCAGCACTCGCTGTGCCTCGTTCATCGCTTCTTCAAGGGCTGTCCAGCTGGCTGGTGTGTACTCTTCTTCTTCCAGATTCTCTTCCCGGATGCCATCATACTTATTTTGCAAACCTGTTTTATCTACTCCAGGATCAGGAGTAAGCTTAGTTAATGCATTTCTTGCATTCGTCAGGTCCTCTAATGCTTTATCTACCTGTGCTTGTGATGCTGCTGGATCATCCAGCACTCGCTGTGCCTCGTTCATCGCTTCATCAAGGGCTGTCCAGCTGGCTGGTGTGTACTCTTCTTTATCCAGTTCTCCGGTCTGGATTTTACCGTTAATTTCATCGGTTTTAGCTTTCAAATTCGTTTTGTCAACAACGACATATGGTTTAGGCGCCGATGGTTCCGAATCTGCATAAGCTGGATTGTTTGTTTTTGCCGTTACGGTCACGGTGTAGCTGCCGGACGCCAGTGATGGTTCCAGCAGAGAAAGGTTCAGTGATGTGCCTTCGACGGGTACTGTCCGCTTCGTGCCGTTTTCCAGGTTGATCGTTACTTCATACTGATCCGCGTGCTCTACCGCTCCCCAAGTCAACTCGTCTCCGGTCAGTGTGACTTCCGGTGTTGTCAGCGGATTGGCTGTAATGGCAAAGGTAAAGTACGAATCAGAATTGAAATGTGAAGTATTAAGCGTAACCTTCCCGTTTTCAATAGGATAGAACGAATCCTGAGTATCAAATTGATCATCATTGCTGATAACCAAATATCGAGGCTGCTGGGTGCTGCCTTCGATGGCATCGAGTTGAATCGTAATCTGTGCTTCATCCCAATTCGATTTTTGTACTTTGTAGAGCCGCTCCATTCGAAGCAGTTTCTCTGCTCCTTTCGTCAGGGAGGTTTTGAATTCGGCAGCTGCTCCGTTATCACCAAATATAAAGAAAGAAGAATCATTCACTACATCGTTTTGGTTAGCAGAGTTCGTATTCTCAATGCGGTCACCCAAAGCCATTGTCACAATGGAGCCCTGCTCCTGTGCTTTGGCTTGTTTCTGCAGCAGTCCGCCTTGATCGTCTCTACCGATACTTGTAATGCGGCGGGTATAGGCTGTATTCGATTGTGAATCCCAGATTGTATTCAGATTTGAATCATAATAGGAATTCGGTACGGTCTGATCCAGCGTGTAACCGTATTTAATGGCCAAATAGGTGCTGATTTTTTGACGTTCTTCATCTGTCAGCGCACGATCATAGATGATAATTTCTTCGATAGTCCCCTTCCAATAGCCATCCTTTTTCGTTTCCGGGATAAGCTTGCCGACTATGGCTCCATCGGCATTACCCGTATCCCATAACTTGGCATTGTCTTTTCCCCAATCATTCAGCTGCTGTACCTGCTTCATTTTACTGTACATTCTGGCTTGGTTAGGCGCTGTGATTCCACCTGTCCAAGTGACAAATTGCTCGTTCGGGAACGTGGTTCCCAGGAACTCTAGAGGAGTATACAACGTTTGATTCCTATCGCTGTTAAAGGTTGTCAAGCCACCTCTTGTTTCATTATGAAGCATCCCTATACCCGAGTAAGCACTAGAATCACTCTTCCCCCAGGAAATGATGTAATCAATGCCTTCCACTCGATTCGTTTTGCTCACGGTAACGATCGATCTTGGGTTCTTTCCTTGCGGAAGCTTGCTTACATCCAGATTCATATAACTGTTAGACCCGTCAAATGCCAATACCGGATTAAAATTGATGTTATGATTCAAGTCATCCCAATAAACCGGTTGATTAGCCGCTGTCTCTTGTGATGCATGATTGCCTTTACTGCTGCGATCTTTCCAGATATTCACCTTTTCCCCGCTGGCAATTCCCATATGCTCATCCGGCAGCAGCCAGAGTACAGGATTATCCACTCCCCCAGGACCAGCTGAGTCTGTACCATTCACTGCAGTCAGACCTGTGCGAGCATTCGTCAGATCCTGAAGAGCGTTGTCCACCTGCGCTTGAGCTGCAGTCGGATTATCCAGAACTTCTGCCGCTTTGTTCATCGCATTTTGGAATATAGTCCAGCTCTCTGATGTATAGTTCACTTCAGCTAAATTTTCACTGTTGATTGCGTCAACTTTATTTCGAAGTGCCGATTTGTCTACCACCGTTATATCTCTGGATAACGTTTCAGACGAAACGCCATTACTTGCTGCCGATACTTTCAGGGTGTACTCCCCGCCCTGCAGCTTTGTAGTTGGTGTGAAGCTCCAAGTCCCATCTTCCCGGACTTCAGCTTCCGCGATCAGCGGTTCGTTCAGACCTGATTTGCTGATCAAGGTAACGGTAACCTTTGAACCTGGAGTAACCGTCCCGCTTACGTCAGGTTGTACATCAACAATACTGCCATCCCCAGGCTGAGTAAGCTTCAGCTCGATCGGTTTTTGATAAGACAAAACCACTTTTTTGCTATCCCCGTTATACCGAATGACAGCTGCCGTATTAATATCCGATACGAAATACGCTGCGTCCGCCTCCGTCGCTTCATATCTGCTGCTTCCGGCATTAGGCCCGATTGCAATATCAACAATTGGATTATCTACTTCATCAGGCATAATATTGGCGTAAACACCAATCTTCGCCCCCTGCTGCAGAGCCTCTACCAGTGTCAGATAAGCATCACCTGTAGCTTGCGCATTTTTCAGGTATACATTTCGCTGTTTCCCGTCTGAATTCAGGTTATCATATACAAAAGCCGTTCCCCCAAAGTCAAATCGGGCATCTCTAGCACTGCCGCGCATATAAACGGCTACATTTCCTATTGTAGCGTTCTCGTCTAATTCCGTTCCTGACAGCTTGTTTTTTGTTATTTGTCCGCCCGTCATCTTAAACGTCGGGCTCTTATACAACCCTACGCCGACGATAACTCCGTTACTGCCCGTCATAACTTCGTTATCGGTAATAACTCCACCCTCGATTTCCAGACTTGCCCCACTACCAGCCCCTAATACATTGGACGGGTTATCTCGCAGGTATCCAGAAATCTTGTTGTGATGAATCAAGGTTCCTTCCTGTATAACCACTTTTGCGCCGCCACCGCTAAGTGAGATGACACTTGCAGGCTGACCGCCTGACTTCACCAGATGGTTTTTAATTTCTGCATCTTTAAAAATGGCAGTCCCACCATAAACATATACACCATGCCTCGCAGCATTCAGGTTCACTTGATTCCCATCAATAATCAGCTTATCAAAGGTAACGGTATTCGTTTGATTACCGCCACTAACCTCAATCAGATTTTTATCAATGTTACTGCTGCTGCGAATGATTGAATATACATGTCCTTCATCAGATTGGATGTGAATGTTCTTCCCTTGAGCGTTAATTGCCAAGGTTCCATCTAAAGTGATGTCACTCCGAAGAACAATCGTCCCTGCAGCACTTATGTTTGTTAGTGCTTTTTCTATCGTCCCAAACGGTGCTTCTGCTTTACCCGTACCTTCACTATCACTTCCCTGTGAGGATACATAGATATTTTCATCCGCCGCACTTGCTCCCGGAGCAAAATAGGATGAGAAGGTTGATAGCAGAACCGCAAAAGCCAGAAACGATATTCTCAATGCTTTAAATACCTTCAACTTGACTTAGCCTCCTGTCATCTTTCGTATGATTTGGTCTTGGTATTACATATCTTGTATATTCTAAACCAAGCCGCTTACCAAATTCTGACCAAGCCCAACTTATGTGAAGACAACAAAAAACAGCCTCTTCAAAGAGGCTGTAAGACTAAGAACATCCAAAACAATTTTATACTCTAGTATCTATCCGTTGTTCAACTATTTTTATTTTTCCATTCATCGTACCAAAACTGAACGTCGAAGCCAGGATCTATGCCTGCCTCCTGCTGTAATGCCGCTGCCAGCTGATTATATTGAGCCACTACCGGGTCTTTATTACCTAATTCAGCATACAGTTTCATCAAAGAAAGGCTGATTTCCTCCATCGTCGGGTCAAACTGATGCATTCGATGATATAACACAATTGCTTCATTATGCTGGTCCGCATCCATATAATATTGTGCAAGCTTCATGGCATGATTTTGCCAAAGCGCATGCAGACGCTGACGTTCCAGCTCTGCCCAGGCATAATCATCCTCACCATAATATTTGCCTTCATACAGGTCTGAGACATATCGATGTTCAGCAAGTGTTGACGGTGATAATACAGACAACCGATTAAGACGTCTCTCCCATTCTTCTGCATCAATCCGGAACTCGCCTGTGTCCAAAATATAACCGAAATGCTGATACCGAACAGACATCCGGTCTTCACCCATGAATTCGTTCATCATACCGCGTATGCGATGAATACCGCTGTGCAGATTAGATATGCCTTTCCTCTCCTCCAATTCCGGCCATAACAGTTCAAGCAGGGTATCCCGCTTGATCGGTTTATTTCGATGATGAAGAAGATAGGCAAACAGTTCCCTGATTTTGGTCGTTCTGAATTTCAAATGTTTGGGCGGCTCACTGGGATGCAGCTGCACCTGCAGCATTCCCAGACAGCGGATGAACATCAACGGCTCTTCCGGTTCTTCAGTCACATTCATAGGTGTCGGCACAGCTCTGCGCTGATACATCTTCATCGTTTTGTCCAAACGGTTCCGCGTTACAGGTTTCATAATATAGTCCAGGACTTCAAGCCCATAGGCTGTCAGTGCATGTTCGTTATAAGCTGTCGTGAAAATAACTTCCGTTTTGGGGGAAACTTCATGAATTCGTTCAGTCGCCTCAATTCCGTTCATTCCCGGCATATGAATATCCATGAAAACAAGGTCAGGCAGATGATGCTTGATCTGCTCTATGGCTTCTTCTGCCTTCAGAAAAGAACCGATAACCTTGCAATCTTCTCTCTCTAACAACAATTTATTTAATCTGCTCAGAGCGAGATTTTCATCATCTACCAAAATCACTCTCATATGCACAGCTCCTCTGACTTGCTTATCATCCTTTAATCTATAATTTTACCATAAATTTTAGATTGATAGCGCTATCACTTTAGATAAACTGTCTAACTTCTATAATCAAAAAAATACCCGTGATTGCCGCCGGGTATGCAGGAGTTCAGTGCAGCGTGTCGAAAACTAGAATCTGCCATGAAACCATTAACTAATATGAAAATACCTAAATATGTAGTGCTGTCACTTCTATTTTTAACTATTTTGCTGGGATTTCGCTGGATATGGTCTGCCGCTTTTGCTATACCCGATCATCCTGAGCCTGTTCGAGGCGTGTTGGACCTTCGCGGCTGGGACCTTGCCAAGGCTTCACCGATCTCCCTGGATGGAGAATGGGGATTCACTCCTCATGCATTGATCTCTTCCAAAGAGGACACCCGTTCAGATACGCCTTCCACATGGATTAAAGTACCGGGTGACTGGCGTAATGCGCTACCACAAGCCGCGTCTTCATTCGGCTATGGAACCTACCATCTTCGTATACTGCTTGATCCGTCGGTGAAGGAAGCTGCCCTCTGGGCCCAGAAAATGCAGACTTCCTCCATCATTGACATTAACGGAACGGTTGTGGCCAAGTTCGGAGAGCCCGCCAGCCAAGCAGCAGACTATCAACCAGAAAGGACTGCATTTGTAACTTCTTATGCACCAGGTGAGTCGAGTGAACTGATTCTACATGTGCAGATAGCTAACTTCGATGACCCATTCAGCGGAGGAATCACACGTTCTCTGTACATTGGTTCTGCTGAAGCTATAGGAAAGGAGCGGGGGATATCCATTGATTTGCAGAAAATAACGTTTGCCATACTGCTGCTGCACAGCCTGTATGCTTTTGTTATGTTTCTGTTCATCCGAAAGCAGCGAGCGCTGCTCACCTTCTCTTTTTTGACCCTGGCAACAGCCCTCACGGTTGTATCTGACCACGATGGTCTGTTATTAAACTGGCTGCCGCTTAACTTCACCTGGATCGTCAAAGCTAAGGCAATCTCATATGCATCATTTGCACTCTTTCTTCTGATGCTGGCCAGAAGCTTTGCGAATCCCATTCAGGGACGCAGACTCTTTGTTATTTACGCAAGCATAATCACAGGATACCTTGGATTTTTGCTCATTGCACCCGTAACACTTGTGTATTATGCGCTTCACACCCAGATTCCTGATTTCCTCTACTTTTTCGCTATCGGCTGGTCTGTACTTCTATTCTTCAAAATGGCCGCAGCTAAGCAAAGTGACGCAAGCTTTTTGCTCTTCGCCGCAATGAGCAGCTTATCCAGTGTGCTCTGGGGATTCGTGAATTCACACAGCGAAATCACCAATGTATACTATCCGATTGATGTGATCGCAGCCATATTTGGCTTCGCTGCCTACTGGTTCAGGAAGTATTTTCGCAACTCCAACGAGATTGAAATGCTGTATGAGCAGCTTAAAGAGGAGGATCAGCAGAAGGACCAATTCCTTGTAAACACTGCTCATGAACTGCGAACTCCACTGCATGGAATGATCAACATTGCCGAAAGCATTGCGGTGCGCGAACAGCGTAAGTCCGGGGGACAGCATGGCGAAGACATGAAGCTGCTGATGACCATCGGAAGGCGCATGTCGCAGTTGATTGATGATCTCCTGGACGTCATCCGTCTGAAGGAAAAACGCATTACTCTTCAGAAAAAGCCGTTATCTCTTGCATCGGTTGTATCCGGTGTGATCGGCATGTTCCGATTTATGGCAGAGGGAAAGAAAGTTCAGATGAATATAGATATCCCGGAAGGACTGCCGCTTGTTCAAGCTGATGAGAGACGGCTTGTTCAGATTCTGTACAACCTGCTGCATAACGCACTCAAATTCACGGATGAGGGTACTATTACGGTATCTGCTCGAGCCTGCGAAAACAGCGTGATCATGCAGGTTTCGGATACAGGCACAGGCATCAGCGAAGAATTACAAGCCCGTATATTTGATGCTTACGAACAGGGCACAGATCAGGCGCGTTTGAGTGGAGGCATTGGGCTGGGACTAAGTATCAGCAAGCAGCTCACCGAGCTTCATGGCGGTGAACTCACCGTGCAATCGGAGCCTGGACAAGGATCTACTTTCCAGATCTCACTTCCACGGGAAGATACAGCAGCCTTATCCGACCAAACGCTGCCGCGATGGGATATTCATCATTTTGAAGAGACTGCCGCAAGTGTAAGCGAAGAGCAGCAGCCCATTCTTCATGAGAAGACGACTGCCCGTATTCTGGCTGTCGATGATGATCCCGTGAACTTACGCGTGCTGATCTCCATGCTGTCCAATGAACCTTATGATATTCAACCCGCAGCTTCAGCCTTAGAAGCACTTGAATGGTTAAATACGCAGTCATGGGATCTATTAATTGCTGATGTGATGATGCCTCATATGTCCGGCTATGAACTGACAGAAACGGTTCGTAAACGCTACTCGGTGTCCGAGCTTCCCATTCTGCTGTTAACGGCCAGGAACGAACCTGCTGATATTTATGCCGGATTCATGGCCGGTGCTACAGATTATGTGACAAAGCCTGTAGATGCTGTGGAGCTGAGACACCGCATTGGTTCACTGATTGTGCTGAAGCAGTCGATCGATGAGAGGCTGCGCATGGAAGCGGCTTATTTGCAGGCCCAGATCCAGCCTCACTTCCTGTTTAATACGCTTAATTCCATTATGATGCTGAGTGAGATTGATACGGACCGGATGCAGCGGTTAGGAGATGCGTTTATCGAGTATTTGCAAACCAGCTTTCATTTTGTGAATTCGGAGAAAATGGTGGAAATTAGTCATGAGATCGACCTCTCCAAAGCCTATCTCTACATCGAGAAGGAACGATTTGAAGAGCGATTAAACGTAGTCTGGGACATTCCGCATGAGATCGATATTATGCTGCCTCCGCTCACAATCCAGCCGCTGATTGAAAATGCCGTTCGTCATGGTGTTCTCAGCCAAGTGGAGGGCGGGACGGTATGGATTCGCATTCTCGCCCAAACCGGCGGCACGCTGATCGAGATTGAAGATAACGGCTCAGGGATGCACCCGGAGCAGATTGAACGAGCTTTAGCATGGCCCAAGCCATATCCGTTAGAGCCTGGAGGCATCGGTTTAACTAACACACATCGGCGCCTGAATCAGCTCTATGGGCAGGGTTTAACAATTGTAAGTTCTCCTGGTCAAGGAACGAAGGTTTCCTTTTTTATTCCGGATTATCCAGATTTGAATTAATTGAGTATCGATGGAAGTACAACCAACCTGAAAAAGCTGAGCCAGGGGTTAATCCCAGCTCAGCTTTCTCCTTTGCGCCTGCATATATGAATAATTGATGCTTGCTTATATGATTCATGAGTTACACATGCAGTGCCTGCTTCTCATCTGATAATCCCAGCGATTTCGCCGTAGACAGGTTCACCTCTCGAAGCAGATCCAGATTGTCTGCAAGTGATATGCCGTAGGACGGGATCATCTCTTTGATCTTCGGCTCCCATTCCTTCATATGCTGCGGGAAGCAGCGCTCCAGAATCTCCAGCATAACTTGAACTGCTGTCGAAGCACCCGGCGATGCGCCTAACAGTGCGGCAATCGAGCCATCCGCCGCAGTCACGACTTCCGTTCCGAACTGCAGCGTACCTTTGCCGCCCTGAACCGTGTCTTTGATCACCTGTACCCGCTGACCTGCCAGTACCATATCCCAATCTTCGCTTTTCGCGCTTGGCACGAAATCGCGCAGTTCCTTCATACGCTGTTCCTTCGTCAACATGAGCTGCTGAATAAGATACTTGGTCAGTGAAATTTCCTTCACACCTGCCGCAAGCATCGTTAAGAGGTTGTGCAGCTTCACCGATGCAATAAGGTCAGCGTTTGACCCGGTCTTGAGGAATTTCGGCGAGAAGCCAGCGAATGGTCCAAACAGCAGTGACTTCTTGTTATCGATATAACGTGTATCCAGATGCGGTACCGACATCGGCGGAGCACCTACCGAAGCTTTACCATATACCTTGGCGTGATGCTGTTCCACGACTTCTGGATTTTGGCACACCATGAAGATGCCGCTTACCGGAAAGCCTCCGATATGTTTGCCTTCCGGAATGCCGGACTTCTGGAGCAGGTGCAGGCTTCCGCCGCCCGCACCGATGAAGACAAACTTCGCCCGATGGCGTTCAACAGCTCCACTCGTCAGATTTTTCACGGTCAATTCCCATGACTTATCACTCTTACGTTTGATGTTCTTCACGCTATGTTTATAGTGGACTTCCACCTTTTGTTCCTGCAGATGTTTCAATAGCATACGCGTTAAAGCACCAAAGTTAACGTCCGTACCGGAGTCAATCTTGGTCGCCGCAACCGGCTCGCTGCTTGTACGGTCTTTCATCATCAGCGGCATCCACTTCGCCAGCTCTTCGCGGTTGTCCGAGAAATCCATGCCTGCGAACAGCGGATGGTTCGACAATGTGTCATACCGTCTTTTCAGAAACTGCACATTGCTCTCGCCATGTACGTAACTGAGGTGAGGAATCGGCATAATGAAGTCCCTCGGATTACGGATCAGACGACTATTCACCAGATAGGACCAAAATTGCTTGGAAACCTGGAACTGCTCGTTCACCTTAATGGCTTTGCTAATATCTACGGTTTTGTCTGGTCGTTCAACAGTATAGTTAAGTTCGCACAGCGCAGCATGCCCGGTTCCGGCATTGTTCCACTCGTTCGAGCTTTCTTCTCCTGCGGTGGCAAGCTTCTCAAAAACCTTAATATTCCAGTCTGGTGCCAATTCTTTCAGCAAAGTTCCCAAAGTTGCACTCATAATTCCGGCACCGATCAAGATTACATCTGTACTCGTTTGTCCCTGGCTCATGTTTACCGTCCTTATATCCTATATTTGCCAAAAGGATGTAAGCGTTATCGATTTGGCATTGGCTGCAAGCCCACTCTTCGAGGGTTCACGCCTTGTCTGAATGAATATAACCTTGAACTAGTGTATCAATAATATAGAGCAATTTAAATATGCAATTTCAAGATATTTGCTATTTCCTCAGTATACGCTAGTTTGCCGCGGTTCGTTAGCCCGGTTATAGGCCTGAAAGATTTATTTGTTCAAAGCAAAGAAGGAACTCTGCATTCGCCTGGTAAAAGGCCCTGTTTTAAAGACTATGTATCGCTGTGAAAAAGGGTGCATAAAGAGCCGCATGCATGATAACCCTCGCATAACGGCTCTTATTGTAGAAAGAAGTAGTTCATATGCTCATACGCGCCGTGCCCTCAGAATATTGAAATCAGTTCCTTCGTATACGGGTGGCGTTCCTCGGCGAACAACGCATCCGCACCAAACCGATCCACAATCTGTCCGGTTTGCATAACGATGATGTGTTGGCTCATCCGGTGCACCGCCGCCAAATTATGCGAGATAAACAGGTAGGACAGGCCAAGCGACGTGCGCAGATCGGTGAGCAATTGCAGAATCGCTCCCTGTGAGATGACGTCCAGACTGGCCGTTGGTTCATCCAGAACAACGACATCGGGCTCAATGCCGATGGCTCGGGCAATGGTCACGCGCTGCCGCTGCCCGCCGCTCAGCTCATGGGGGTAGCGGTTCGCCAGCTCATTCGGAAGTTCTACCGCCTCCAGCAGCTGACGGATGTAGGCTTCCTTTGATGTATAGGTAAAGTGCTCTAGCTTGGCATCCCGCCCTAGCTGCTCATAGGGGTCGATTAAGGAAGCTCCAATGGTGAGCTTTGGATTCAGTGCAGCCGAAGGATTCTGGAAAACAATCTGAATTTTGCTCCGATGCGGACGCAAACGACGTCCATCCAGCCGCGCGATGTCATGCCCGCCAAGCTGGATCGAGCCTTGATCCGCATCCTCGATGCGAAGCAGACACCGGGCCAGTGTGCTTTTGCCACAGCCGCTCTCTCCGACAAGACCCAGGCACTCGCCGCGATTAAGGGTGAACGAGATATCGTTGATGGCGGGATGTTCCGCACCAGCATAGGTGCGGGTGAGCTGTTCCACACGTAACACGACTTGGCTGGCTTGGCTTCTCACTCTGCACCCCCCTCCTTCAATCCAGACTTTAACTTGCTTTTCAATACAGGCGCCGCTTCAATCAATTGGCGTGTATATTCATGCTGGGGATGATCCAAAATGCGATGCTTGCCGCCAGATTCGACGATCTGCCCTTCTTTCATGACAGACAAGCGGTTCGCATATCGGCGCACATGCCGCCAATCATGCGTAATGAACAGGATTGCACAGCCCGTCTCGGCTTGCTTGCGTGCGAGCAGTTCCAGTACGCGATGCGCGGACATGCTATCCAGCGCGGTCGTTGCTTCATCGGCAATGAGCAGGCGCGGCGAGAGCATGAGCGACGCTGCAATGGATGCACGCTGCAGCTGACCCCCGCTCAGCTGAAACGGATAGCGGCGAAGAAGCTCGGGGTGAAGTCCAACAGACTCCAGCGCTTCTGCGGCACGCTTTTTACGGATCGCGGCAGACTTCTCTCCATGCACCTTCTGATATTCGTCAAAGTGTCCGCCAATGCTGCGAAAAGGTGTAAATGCTCCCTGATAGTCCTGAAAAATATACGAGATATTGCGTCCGCGCAGTGTTCGCATCTCCTTCGGTTTCCGTTCGAGCAGGCTGCTGCCTTCAAACAGGACACGTCCAGATGCGCGCAGGTTGGGCGGCAGCAGCTGTCCAATGGCCTGTGAGAGCAGGCTTTTACCACTGCCGCTCTGTCCCACGAGCGCCATGAATTCCCCTTCGCGGACAGCAAGGGATACCTGATCCACAATCGTCCGCTCCCGGCTGAAGATGCTCAGCTCCTGGATGGAGAGAATCATGACTGCACCTCCTTTTTCACATCAAACCGGTCTCTCAGGTAGTCGCCCAGCATATTCGCCAGCAGCACAACGGAGACAATAGCGAGTCCCGGAAAGACCATCAGCTCAGGTCTGGATTGGAAATAGGGACGCGAGTCGTTCAGCATCGCTCCCCATTCGGGTGTTGGTGGCTGTGCGCCGAGTCCGATGTAGGATAAGGATGAGATCAGCAGGATGATTTTGCCGAGATCCAGACTCGCCAGCACCAGCACATGACCTGCAATATGCGGCAGCAGATGTTTGGTCATGATTCGTGCATCGGACAGACCGTTCGTCCGGGCCACACGGATGTAATCCTTTTGCGACTCGGATAGGACGGTGCTTCGAACGAGACGTGCGTAACTCACCCATTTCACAATGACAATCGCCAGTACCAGATTGCCGATGCCTGCACCAAGTAGACCGCTCAGTACAATCGCCACGATGGTATCCGGGAAAGCCAGAAACGCATCTGCAATACGCATGAACAGCTTGTCGATCCAGCCGCGTTTGTACCCTGCTATTAGACCAAACGGAATACCTATAAGCAGTGCTGAGCCGAGTGCCAGCAGGCTGTAACCGAGTGTCTGGCCGCCCCCCAGAAGCAGACGTGTCAGCACATCACGGCCCAGATGGTCAGTGCCGAGCGGGTGAAGCACACTCATGCCCTGCAGTCTGCCGCGCAGGTCGGTGAGGGTGTGATCATGTTTAAGGTATAAAAAGGCATAGAGGGAGACCGCGATAACGAGCAGTGCAAACAGCATGCCGATGATGGCCTGCCAGCTGTGCTTTTTTGTTTTGGTTGACGGCATGCGCAGGGGCATTGTTTTCATCGGTGGGCCTCCCTTTCCTTCAATTTCATCTCTGGATTTAAATAACGGTACGACAGATCGACGGCGGTATTCACGAGGAACACGATGATGGCCATGATCAGGATGTATCCTTGAATCAACGGATAATCGCGCTGGCGGATGGCATCAACTACCAGCTTGCCGATCCCCGGATAAGCAAACAGCACTTCAATCACCACCACGCCGCCAATCAGACTCCCCAAACTGACCCCAAATACGGTGATCACCGGAGGCAGACTGTGTCTGAATGCATGCAGGAAGAAGATACGCCCCTCCGAGATCCCTCTAGCCCGGGCAGAACGTACAAATTCCTGACTCAGAGAGTCCAGAAGGCTGGAGCGTAAAAGACGTACATAAACACTGGAGATGGCAAGTCCCAGCGTCAGTGATGGCAGCATAAGCGAGGTGAATCCGTCCCGTCCCATCGTTGGCAGACTTCCGAATCGCACGCCGAACAAGTCAATCAGGATGAGTCCCAACCAGAAGCTGGGCACTGCGGCACCCAGAATCGATATGATGCGGCTGCCCTGATCGATCCAGCTGCCCCGATAGAGTGCGGACAGGGAGCCCAGCGGGATGGCCACGATTAACATGATCAGCAGTGAACCGATTGTCAGCTCGGCTGTTGCCGGAAGTGCGCGCATCAGTGTCTGCATCACCGGCTGACCTGTTGAATAGGATACACCAAAGTCCATCCGTACAAAATCAAGCAGCCAGCGACCAAACTGTACCGGAAGCGAGTCATTAAAGCCCATCTCCTCCCGCAGCGCTTCGACTTGCTCCTTGCTGACCGATAATTCCTCAACATTCAGGATGGTCAGCACTGGATCGCCGGGAGCAAGCCGGATGAACAGAAAGCTCACAAACATAATGAAGAGCAGAAATACAAATACCTCCAGAAACTTGCGAATCAAAATGCGAAACATTACATCACATCCAGCTTGTTTGTGATCATGTAATATTCACTGCGCGTGGTAACCCAGTTCTTCACCTTCTTGCCGTTGTAGGCCACAATCGTTGCTGGATGCAGTACAAAGGAGTTCAGCACGTTATCATGTACATAATTCGCTGCTTTCTCTGCCAGCTCCGCGCGTTTCTGCGGTTCAACGGTAAGGTTCAGTTCGTCGATGATCTTGGTCAGTGCCGGGTCTTCCGATCCGCTAAAGTTCAGCGCACCCTTCGGATGGTATGTCGCATTCAGATAATAACCCGCATCCCCTCGTGGAGCGGTTAGATTACTGTATGTTGCGATGTCCCAGTCCCGGTTGGAGGCCATGTATTCTTCCGGTGCATCAATCTGACGAATCTGCACATCGATCCCGATCTTTTTCGCATCGGACTGGAACACTTGTGCAATGAGCGGCAGATCGGCGCGTGACGAATAGGTGAGCAGCGTCAGCTTCAAGGGTTTGCCGTCTCTGGTCATCACACCGTTTTGCTGGGTGTAACCAGCTTCGCCAAGATATTTTACAGCCACATCCGGGCCGCTCTCCGCTGCTGCATGTGTGTATTTAGGCGCAAAGGGCAGCGATGGCAGGAACGGGCCAATGGCAGGCTCGCCGTAGCCAAGCAGGATCGTATCGACAATGCCCTTGCGGTCAATTAGCGCATCCAGCGCTCGGCGGACATTCACATCCTTGATGCTCTCCCGCTGCATATTCATCGTTAACTGGTGCACGCGGAACGTGGAGGTGGATTCGACTTTCAACCCATCAATGGCTTTGAGGGAATCCAGACTTTCCACTTCCGGGCGGTAGACAATGTCTACTTGACCGGACTTCAGTGCAAGTGAACGTGCGTTGGCATCTTCATTGAACGAAAATGTCACGGAGTTCAGCGGCGAAGCCCCGTCCCAGTATGTATCGTAGCGGCTCAGCTCCAGCTTGCTGCCTGCCGTGAATGAAGTAAGCTTGAACGGGCCTGTACCGACAGGTTTGTTCACAATATCCGGCTCACTAACGTCAATAATCGCCGTGTTCGGATTAACCAGTTCGGATGCAAACTCAGGGAACGGCTCGGTCGTGGTGATCTCCAGTTTGTTCCCTTCGGCTTTGATCGTATCCACCTTCAATGTGTTTTGGATGGCCACGTTCTCCTTCAGCGCCCGCTCCAGAGATGCTTTAACCGCTTCCCCTGTCATCGGTTTACCATTCTGGAAAGTCACATTGTCGCGCAGATGAATCGTCCAGTGCCGACCATCTTTACTCTCCCAGCTCTCGGCAAGCCACGGCGCAACGGTCAGATTGTCCTCATCCAGACGCAGCAGCGTTTCCGTGATGCCCGCACGCAGCGGCACATAACTTGAATCCACATGCGGATCAAGGGAGCTGGTGGAGAAGTTATATAAGAAGTGAACGTTCTTATTCGCTTGGGTAATGGTATTGCCTTGCGCCGCCGGACTAGATGTGGATGCTCCACAAGCGGTGAGCAGCACTGCAGCACTCAGGGCCAAGGAGATTAGCACCAGCAAAGGCTTCTTTTTCGTAAACAAGGTCATGCCCCTCTCTCATTCTAATTCATATGGTTGTTAATCGTAATCATTATCATCTAAACAATGAGTATTATCTTATCGTAATGATTACGTTTTGACAAGATATTTTTGGTGGGTTGGACGCAAAAAAATCCGACTCTCCAATGAGAGCGGATTGGGTATGTTTTTTGTTTCATATGGAGCGCTGCAAACCTGTTTCGTAGTCTTCAAGTAGATGTGAACAGTAACCTTCGGCATTTTGCAACGCTATAGGATCAATCTGTTCAAAATATCTACGAAGTTCGCTGGCATAATAGTATTCGGACATTGAAACATAAAGATCTTAAATACCGTTTATATAGGAAAGGAGGGGATCAATTATGAGTTTTAAAAAGTATCTTGTGGGAGTTCTCGCCCTGTTTCTCCTCGCAGGCTGTTCCTTACCAAACCCGAATCCAGATTCCGCGTCCATTGTGGAAGACGGCTCCTCTACTATGAACACCAGGCCGGATCCATTTAAAGTCATGCTTTTGCTACCACAAACCGCAAAGGTCAATGAACCATTTTCAATTCAAGCAAGTTTGAAAAATGAAAGCATGACCTCAATCCCCATTTCCAGTAGGGTGCAGTTATTTACTTATGTAATCGAGGATGAGAACAGGAGGCAGATCAATTCAATGGCTGTTAACGATGGAGGACTTAATCGTATTTTGAAGGAAAGAACAAATATCACGGAAGATTACACGTATAAGATTAAGAAATCAGGCACTTATTATATTTCGGCAGTCGCTGAATTCACCATAACGGATGATCAAGACGGAGATACCAATAAAAAGATGAAGATAATAGAAACTAAAAAACTGCAGGTAAAGGATAGTTAATATCAATGAGTAGTGACCTATCCATGCTCTCAGCTCCTCATGACTTATATCCGTTGGAGTCTGTTTAGACATATACTCCACATTTGCAAAGGGAAGACATATCCCCCTGCTATAATCTCACCCTGCCGCATGCTAATAGTTCCGCCTCGTTCATCATATAAGTAAGAATAAAGCAAGATATATTATGATTATTTCTATGATGTTCCTGAGAATTGAAAATAGGGGGTGGATGACAATGATTAAAAAATGGAATAAGGTTGACAAAATTATTGTTTTTAGTGGATTGTTCCTAGCAGTTATTTTGATATCCGCTGGTACTCTTTTATATTTAGGAATTACAAATAACTTTATTAGGTTAAATTGACGAAGCTCAGCCATTTTATAAAAGCTTTTGATTCTCCCTTATTCGCACCAAATCCAACAACTTTGCTTCAACTCTTATAAACTCAGAAATGAAAATGATAATACTATGTTAGCAGAAGTCATCACACTAAACTATCCGGCTAACCTCCTGACTTGTACCCTTCATCAAAATCATTCAAAATCTCCTTCGGTGTTGCGGTCCTATTTTTAGAGCAACAGATCTAAGTCACTTGCTTTTTTTCAGAGTACACAACACTTTTATCTGAAAAAAAGTCCATTTGATCCACTCATAAAACACAAAATTAGGAATAAGATTCAAAAAAATGGCACCAAAGACTCTCAAACACATCATCTAACATGGAGTAAAATATATTTTATGATAAAAATTAAGGATTGAAATAATGGCGAAGATACAAATTCCTGTGGATCAAATGACACATACAATTGGTCTATTTAAGTTAGGACATGGGCATTTGCAACAAATTTTAGCTAGGCTGCACAGTCAACTCACTCCTCTCCTAGACAGTTTTGAGGGCGAGACTGCCGAGCGCTTTGCCCATTTGTCTCGTTATGCAGAGAAAAACCTAAATACCACTCTTGATCTGCTTCATACAATATCTCTTCGTTTGGAAGAGATCCGGGATCGTTTTTTAGATAGTGATTCCACTATGGTTAATATCTCCGCGTTACTACAGTATCAGGCTAATACGGGTGCAGCTCGTGCTAATGATCTTGTTTGTGGTCCTAACGAGTCCCCTTCTAAACGGAGCGTTGAAGAACACATGGAAGCTTTTTTTAAGCAAGCCGGAGAGAACGTCATATCCATTGGTGATTCTGCCCTGCAGCTAGGTAAAGACTTTATTGAACATCCATTAGATACTGCGGGTAACTTCTTGTATGATAATACCATCGGTACAATTACGGACATCGGAAACGGTATTGCATTTACTTGGAACTACGCCTGGGATAACGGAGATACCCGAAATCAGGCAGAGAAGTATATTACAGCCGAATTCGATAAAATGAAGCAAGAAGGCGGAGCAGAGTACGCTGCAAATATCACAACTTCCATGCTTCTTGGCCTTTTTGGCAGGAAGGTCGGGATTAAGTCAATTGATGGTAAACAGCACCATTCACCTCATACCGATTCTGGAGGAAGCAAGAATAGGAATGAGGATACTGAAGAAAAATCAGACCTTAAGGAAGATTCTCCCCCTGAATTTGGGAACCCTTACGTGAATAAAGCAATGCTGGATAAATCTAAGATGTACAGAGCAAACCTATCCTATGATTGTTCAGAAATAGCGGAGGATTTAGCAACAGCGGCTAAAGGGAAAGGTCAAATAATCACTCTCAAATCTTCGGATAAAGGAACCATTGAGATTGAACAATATGGAACGAAGCAAGACTTCTATTATCACACAGTATATTCAGACGGCAAATATGTTTATGACCCCAGATATAGA
Organism: Paenibacillus sp. FSL R7-0652; assembly: GCF_038595045.1. Lineage (NCBI taxonomy): Bacteria > Bacillati > Bacillota > Bacilli > Caryophanales > Paenibacillaceae > Paenibacillus > Paenibacillus sp. FSL R7-0652. The sequence goes on from NZ_CP152001.1 coordinate 6,544,915, forward strand.
GATAAGCCTGTACTTAAAGAAAGTTATTTGAAATCCATTCAACAACATAATAACGGGAAAATACAACTATCAATTAAACCATTAGAAAATTAGAGGTGACGTTATGAATATATATAGCATGGATAAAAAAGACGTTCAATTGACCCACCTCATAGGCTATACATTATCTAAGCTTTGTACCTACGAATGGGTCAAATTTAATATGTTTGCAAAAGAGAACATTTACCACAGTACACCTGGATTATATTTTCGATTTCATAGTCCAGGGCAAGTGTATAACCAATTGGCTAAATGTGTAGATTCTTTCCAAGAAGGGGAACTTCAGTGGAAATTGTACCTAAGTTTTGAGAGCCGTAATAAAAATTACAGCTTAGAGCCATATGAAGTATTCTTAGCAAGATCAACAGACGAATTTAAAGAACACTATGACTTAAAGCGTATATTGGGTGAAAGATACAATAAAATCTGCGAATTAGGTATTAAGGATATCCCTGCTTTAAATGATCATATCGAAAAATGGTTTCATGTAGAAGATAAAATGCCTATTCTTCCTGATCAAGACTAAAAGATGCTATTGAATTTTAGGGAGTAGATCAAAATTGTTTATCGTATTGTTCATTTCCGCTCTCAGGAGAGCAAACGCTCAGCATTCATCCTCTAACTTAGGCACAAAAGGTGAAATTCACCATTAACAGAAACAAACCAAACGTTCTTCCGTTGAAATTCAATTCCATTATTCCATCTATATCTTGTTTGGCTTGATCAAACTGCTCTGCCGACATTTGCTTCAGTGCGTCCAAATCATCTATGGCTTTAAATGAAATCGTGAACATATTTTGAGCACACTCCGGTTCCACTCAATCGTATTCAATATATACTTTGCATCCGTCTTGTTTCTCAAAAACTACAATGCTAGTTACTAAGAAGACCTATTCAGGACATTTATTCTTTCAAGTTGTTTAAGTCGAACGGTTCCATATCTATAAACTTATCGTACCAATGATTTAATGGAATATGTGCAAACCCTACCACGTTTAATTCTCCTGGTTTTAGTACAACCAATCCTTCTCTTTCAAAGATTTTGATGAATGGTTCATATATAAGTAAGTAATCAACATAACCATGATCCTGATCAGCTAGCTTCGCTAACTGCAAGTAGTATTCAAAAACTTTATACACATACACGTTACTACCGTGTGTTGCCATGGCTTCCACGTTGCAATAATTTGAGATTTCAATTTCTTGTTCATCCCCAAGTATACTAGCAACATTAGCTATGAAAGGAGGCAGAGGTTTATTAGAGGTGTCTCTAAAGAAGAGTGTTAATCTTCTTAGATACTCCCGTGCTAAATCGGCTTCTATTTCAGAAGAGCGCGTCCCCACACTTTCCCAATTAATCGTATTAATCCTGGTTACTGCTGTTTCAGAATCACTCTGGTCACCTCTTGTTCATATCCGTTCTTTTACGTGAAGAATGCCGTAGGAACCCGGCGCTAGTTGACCAAGCAGATTTCGTATGTTTTTTGTTTGAGCAAAATCTGTATTTATTTGAACTTTTAAAATGGCCTTTCATCAAGTATTTGTAGAGTCCTTTCACTGATATCTTGTTCCTCAATAACCTTATCTCTCCAATAATTAAGAGGATATGCCGAATCTCCCACCATCATTTCACCTTGCCGAATTGTGAAGCTCCCACCTCTCTCCATAAATTTAATAATAGGTTCAAATAAATTAATATGTTTATATGCTTCTTGTACACCTCGATCTGCTAATTCGGAAATTTCTAAAAAACTATAACAGACCGCCTTCATATATACATTTTGAAAAATATTTAGTTTTGGAAGGCAATCATATACTTCACTGTTTATTGTTTCTCCTATAGTCTTGGCAAAACTAAATATAGGATATCGATCTATGTTAATAGCTCTCATGTTCAGAAATATATTAACTCTTCTGAAATACTCTACGATCAAGACATGATGGGATTCTTGTAACTTTTCTTCTGTCACATCATTTATTGACTTTAGACGTTCAACAGCTTTATTTAATAAATATCCCATTTATCTTTCACCTACTTAAAAGATTTATTAAAGAAATACTCTTCATATCCAGGAAAAGAAGCTCTAGGTTGTTTAGGAGCGTTCTCATGGGCTCCAGGTGGAAATCCATCATATCTTCCCGTTATTGGATTCCATGATTCTAAAGTCCGATACTTTTGTCCCTGTGCCATCAACTTCCGCTCAACTAGCTCATGATCTGCCAATTGCTTGAACCAAGATTTTTGTTCAACGCTCAGTTCACCCTTTTGAGCAGTTTTCCATGCGTATGCTATTTCGTCGTCTGCTATGAACCGTTCCATTTTAAACTCTTTACCACCAGGTTGAGGAACCTGATGCTTGCCAAAGAATAAATGCTTCTTCATGGCTCTTATTTCATCTACACTTAATCCGGTATTTGCCGCAACGTCCTTGATATCATGCATTTTTGTTTGTCTTATCGACTCATACTCCATCTCTGCCACTTTATCATAATCCTTCATCCCGGAGCCGGTAAACTTTTTACTTGGGTCCACTTCGTGAATCTTGTTGTTTACGCTAGCTTTCTCTGCATTCGCCACATTAGCCTTCATCTTTGCGACTGCCGGATCAGAAGCAGGCAAATGAAATAGCCCTTTGCGACCCGGCATACTTCCGCGAACCATCTGGAAAGCCATAACGATCTGGCTGAACTTCAGAGAAGTCAGCATCATCTGAGCATACTTGTCGGATACAGGCTCGCCCGTGAAGGGATGGATTCGATTTTCAAAAGCTTTAATCTGCAACGCATTAATATCTTCCCCCAGCTCTTCCACATGACCTGCTGCTTGCATCTTGTTGATATCCAAATGCCCCTGATCCTTCTCATAAGCTTGCAGAGATGCCTGATCGGGAACACCATTTTCGTTTACAGGCATCCACATCAACCTACCATAAACATCGACTTGTGCCATCCGGTAGCCTTTATCCCCCGAACCCGCATCACTCCCCGAGCTCTTCGTCATCGCTGCCGCACCCACAGCGCCAATAACACCACCCAGACTGCCCTTCTCGGCATCTGCCTGCTCAAACCTCGTAGCAATATCTTTTAACTCTTTTGAAGTATACAACATGCTCTCCAGTGCTTTCTGTAATACAGGACGTGACCGTGCAAAATCACCATAAAAACGTTCCTGCGTCACACCCAGCCATACAGCCTGAAGAAACATGATCTGCCTTGAAAGATTATCCTGGATATGCTCCAACTGTTGTCTCGCCCGATCCACCTGATTGGATACGTGATGTAATTGTTCAGGGGTCACTTTGATTGTACTCATACGCTTTCTCCGCTCATTTGAAATAGGATTATCCTATGTTAGCAGAAGTATAATATGTAAAACCATCCGGTTAACATCCTGAATTTACCTATAACCCGACATCTGATACACCACTCATCGGTGCTATAGTCCTATATGCATATACCCACATCCAAGCACATCCTACCATTTTCAGTAAACCCAATAACGTCCCTACTTTATTCCCGCTAAAAACACCCGATACCGCTCAATCTGCTCCTCCGTCGCTATTTCTCGCAACGACTCCAATACCGCTGTACACTTGATAATATGCCTCTTATCCCCAGCCTGTCCGCTACACACATCGCCTTCAAAATAAAATCCACCGCCTCCTGCGGCCTTCCCATCCACTGTAATCTTTATCGTCTTCATAAATATCACACCGCTCCCCGCGCCAATACCCCATACTCCACCCGGTTTCGGCCCTTTTGCTTCGCCCGATACAGTGCCTTGTCCACCGCATTAAAGAGCTGGATTAGGTATCGATCGCCATCTTCCGGCACCTCGTCGTCATCATACTCAAAATCATCAATCGACAGAATTCCAACGCTGATTGTAATCGCTATGTCCCCAATCTCATGGTCTGCTTCTATACGGTTGGACTCCACTGCCCTTCTTACACGCTCCGCAATCTCAATGGCCAAGTCATGCTCCGTATGCGGCAGGTAGATCATGAATTCCTCTCCGCCATAGCGGGTTAGAATATCCGTACTGCGTACAGATTGCCGAAGCACCTCTGCTGTACGCACCAGTACTTCATCTCCAATGACATGACCATAATGATCGTTGACCGCTTTAAAATGATCAATATCGAGCAGCATAAGAGAGAACGGCATTTTGTACTGCAGGTTTGTGAGTACTTCGTGGTTTAGATGCTGCTTCAGATAGCGGCGATTATAACAATTCGTCAGACTGTCCGTCAGGACCAGCTCTTCCAGCTTGCGGTTGGCCTCGGACAACTCCTGTCGAATCAGATCCAGTGCCTCGGTGCGCTCATGCAGCGTTCTATACTGCTGATTCATCGCCTTGGCATAGAAGCGTTCCTGCGTAACATCTTGGAACGTCAGCAGATGCCCTAACGGAGCAAGAGCCGAATCTACGATTGGAGATGACTGCAGAATGTAGTGACAAAGCTGATGATCCCTCTCCACAATCACTTCGATCTGGCAAAGCTCCATTTTTTTCAAACGATACTTATTCAAAAACCTCCGGGCATCCCCCTCAGCAGTCCCCCCTGCAAGAAATGCCTCCATGTCCCAGACATCCCCCACATGCTGTTCTATAAACAAACGAGAGGCTTTATTCTCCTCCACAATGACTCCGTTCTCATCCAGCACCAAGATGCCATAGGGGATCGTATTAATGACGTCCTCATGGGCAATGGAGACCAGATTGAACACATTGTACCTTTTGATCACATACACAAAGAACAGATCGGACAGGAAAATCCCGAGCGAGGTCAGACCCGGAATGATTGGCAGCCAGCGGCTCAGCAGCACATTCAGAATCGCATCAAGGGCTGCAAACGCAGCCAGCACAAAAATACCCCATAGGGTAATTTTGACCTGCTTTTGAATCATCGCGGGTGTCTTAGACGAGAATACGGCGCGGAACATGATCACCAGAGAGGAAACGAAGTAGCTCACCAAAATGGACATCACAACCCAGAACCAAGGGCCATAAGCACGATGGATATATCCACCCTCCAGAGGCATCACAAAATCATGCCATGAATTGGCCACTACCCCAATTGCTCCGATCACAGCAGGTACAAACAAAAGCATCAAACGCGCATTACTCAGCCGTTCCGCATAACCGGTGATAAAGAGTGTCAGCAGCAGCCACCCGCTCCCCAGCAGAGAGACCGAAACAAAGGACAGCAAAACATAGAACAACTGCAGCCCCGGATCATCTGTAAGCGTAATCGCAAACTGACAGAACGGCCACATCATCATTAAACCATGAAACAAAAAGTACACTTTATGTAAGTTCGTAATTCTAACCGCAGCAAACACATACACGCCCACACCAAACAACAGCACGAACAACGAAAGGTCATACCACACTAAAGGGTTCACAAATCTTCTCCTTCTTGGATGCGACAATGATTCCATGGTTATCAAGGAATAATGCTGATACACTGACATAATTTAAAACTTTATCCTTCTGAACGTTCTAAAAGCAACAATGATGAGCTGCCTTTACCCCAATACTATTTTCCCACTGGCTAAATTACCCATATCGTACCACACCCCCGATACCCTGAGTAGCCCATTCGCTGGAATTCTGACCAACCTCTGATTGAAATCATGATCTATTTTGCACTTTTATGAAAGTTTTTGAAGGCTCGCTCAATATCAAAAAACGTTCAGCGTTCGACTAAACATCGTCCAGCCCGCAGCAGTAAGGAATCTACGTTATGAAAATCAAAAAAGCCAACCCCTGTTTGGTATTATCCCCTTTTAGTAGACATGAGAAAAAAGACATCTGTTAAGATGAACTTAATCATGTAAACGAAGGGGGTTTTTTCATGGCTAAAAAAGGACAAACATACCGGCGGTACTCCTTGGAGTTGAAATTGGAGGCCGTCCGGCTGGTCAACGAAGAACATATGAGTATACGTGAAGTAGCGACACGTTTAGATATTCAAAATAAATCTCAGGTACAAGTGTGGGCAGCCAAAGCGAAACAGGGAATGAGTCTAGAACCTGCTATACCCAAACGTGGACGCCCTAGAACCAAGTTTTCCAGTATGGAAGAAGAGATGGCGTATTTGCGGGCGGAGATTGAATACTTAAAAAAGCGGTATCCAAATCTACACAAGGAGTGACGAGTAAAGCAGCCAGATTTCAAATCATTGAGGACCTGAGAGCACGCCATGGTCTGGCTTGGCTCTTGAAGTTAGCTGCGGTTTCCCGCTCGGGTTATTACAAGTGGAGAAAAAGCATAGCAGCCGCAAAAGAGCGTAGACACAAAGAACATGAACTAGAATCCCATTTGCTTGCCATTCATCGCGTGCATCCTTACTTTGGCTATCTTCGAATGACCGTTGCTTTACGACGGGAAGGCCTTCGAGTCAACCACAAAAAGGTGTACCGATTAATGAAACAATTAGGCATCTGTTCTGTCATTCGAAAAAAGCGTCGATTCTTTGGAAAACAAGCCTCTGTGGTAAACCCGAATCGGCTGGAGCGTCAGTTTCAGGCGGATACACCACGAACGAAGCTGGTTACGGACATTACCTATATTCGTGCTGGAGAACACTTTGTGTATCTCTCTGTTATTCAAGATTTATACAATAACGAAATTGTAGCGTGGCATCTTTCTGAACGAAATGACCTCGCTTTGGTTCATGACACGCTGGACAGACTCCGTCAGCACGTGGATCTGAATGGCGTAATCCTACACTCAGATCAAGGATTTCAATATACGTCGAAGCCCTTTAACCGTAAACTAAACCAGCTCGGCATGCTAGGCAGTCACTCCAGGCGTGGAAATTGCTTAGATAATGCCTGTATTGAATCTTTTTTCTCTCATTTGAAGACGGAGAAGATTTATTTGAATAAGGCAGCTAACAAAGCAGAGGTTGAACAGCAAGTGAGTGAATACATATTGTTTTACAACCAAAACCGATTTCAGAAAAAACTAAACGACCGTTCCCCGGTGGAATACCGGGAAACAGCCGCAGCTTAAATCTTGTCTTTTTTGTACTGTCTACTTGACGGGGTTATGACCAGTTTCGATTGGCTTCACTTTAATCTATTGCGTTATTGTTTAAATATCTAACCCGGCTTAATTAGTAAATCGTCGGAACCATTCCCCCGTCCATACGGATCGGTGAACCTTTGAACGGTGCTGCATAAGGGCTGCATACAAATGTCGCAAGCCTACCGATTTCACTGGGTCTAATGAATCGCTGCAGCTCGGATTGTGGAAGATGAGAGGCCATGAATTGTTTTTCTTTCTCTTCAAAAGTCATATTCTCCTCCTGAATAACACGCTCAACGATCTGCTGCACATGCTCTGAAAGTGTTGGTCCAGGCATAATCGTATTGACTGTTACCTCCGTGTCCACTGTCAATTTGGACAAACTTTTCGAGAGGGAGAGAAGCATCGACTTGGTTACGGCATATTGCGGCATCTGTCCAGGCATCACTGCTTCATCGCTCGCTATAAAAATGATGCGGCCAAAGCCATTGCTCAGCATGGACGGCAAATAAAATTTGGTGACTGCGTTTGCGGAAAGCACGTTGGTTTGGATATATTTCTCCCACACCGCATCATCTACGTCATAATAAGATATGATCTCATAAATCCCGGTGTTATTGACCAAAATATCAACCTGCGGGAACTTGGAAAACAAAGCCTCCCGCTCAGTGGCATTAACGATATCAGCTGCAGCATTCTGAGGAGACGTATTCGGATACGCAGCCTTGATATCGCTAACGACGCGTTCTACTTCTTCAACATTCCGTCCATTGATTAACACGTTAACGCCCTCTTTGGCCAACTCGATGGCAATCGCTTTGCCGATTCCTTTCGTTGATCCAGTAATCAATGCTGTTTTGTTATTCAATCCCATATCCATGATACTTTCTCCCTTTTTGTTCCGGTTGTTTAATGACTACGTTGAATGTCCGAATGTGTATCTTCTGCCTGAGCTGCATATCCTTCCGCATATTCGCTGCGCCAATGAGCAGGTGTATCGCCTTCCCAAGTACGGAATGCCCGGTAAAATGAGTTTTGGTCTTCATATCCAAGCAGGAATGCCACTTCTTTAATGTCCAGAGATAAGTCTGCCAGATACATTCGTGCCTGTTCATGCCTTGCCTTTTTAAGCAGAATTACGAAGCTTGTGTTCTCATCGGTTAGTCGGCGCTGAAGCGTACGATCGCTCATGCCCATTTCCTTGGCTATCGTATGCATATCGGGACGTCCGGCGCTGAAGCTGCGCTTCATAATCCATTGGACCATCTCCGACACAGAACAAGTTTCTTGATGTTCATGTATCGTACAGTCCAGTGCAGGGGTGAGAATTTCAAGCAATTCTTTATTATAAGTAAGAAAAGGACGATCCAAATCTCTCCGATGCAGTGTCAATCGATTCCGATCGGCATCTGTTCGGACGCGGCACCCAAAGTACGCTTCGAGAACCTGTGCATTTCCCATCGGCTGTGCAAATTCTACAGCTTTTGCTGTCAGATGCTGACCTGTCCCCCGCCGTCCCAACTCAAGCAGAAATGCCAGCGTTATACCAACCAGTAACGGTGGACAAGATTGATCGGTAACGAGCCAATCCAACTCAATCGTGCATTCCTCGCCGTCTTCAATCATGTTCAACCTTTCGGGAGGACAGAGCAGCTTATATCGGGACATCCGCTGCAATGCATCACGATAATCACAGGCGTGATAGGTGGCTAATATTGTTGGCGGATATTTCGCGACTTCATATGTGGTTGCAAGTTTGATTATTCCTTGAGCAATATCCCCTGCTAAGTCGGAATATGCCTGCCAGATTGCATAATATTGAGCAGTAATTACAGCCGGCTCCGAAATAATCGTAAGCGGCAGTCCGGCTTTGCGGACGACATCATGTGCGGCAATCCCCAATTGACATAGTCCACCCCAGAAACCTGGCGGCATTTTGATGCGGTCAAAGGATTGAGTTGTCATTCATCTGCACCTCCTTCTGCTGACTGACACATTCGGATGATAAACTTCCACCTACGCTGACTTATGAATATGATGATACTCTTCACATTCCGATACGTAACTAGCACAGAGCGACAACAGACTAGCAGAACACGCCGTTCTCTAATCTTATGGACCCTGACATCAAAAGTAGCTGGTCTCACTTTCTAACTTTTTCAGAAACAGAGATAAACACCAAAAGAAACCTACATCATCAGAGGTAGGTTTCTTGTTTCAAATACCTGAAAGGACATCAGTCTCCTATAGGTGAAGTATCAGAAGCTGAAGCTCGTTTCTCATCTTAACGCCCCATTGTTTCATTCGCTTCATTAGAAGATCGTTTGCTTTGCATTGAAAATCAGGCTCCTTCTTCAACCTGAGTATCAGACAATTTCCGCTTACTTCACATCTGCCAATGGCTCATTGTCCGAGAACAGATCCGGATTTTCCTTTAACATCTCCGTAAGTACCTCAGTTGTTTTGGCGGCATCACATACGCTGGCGACAGCATCTCCAAAGCTTCCTTTATGCATAGCTTCTGCTTGAACCAGTACATCATCTACTTTCCAGAAATGTTCTGACCATGATAAACCGCAGTGTCTGCGCGAAGGCACGGAAATTTTAGTTCCATCCGGCAAAACCGTATACAGCATCTCATGATCATCTGTCATTCTGCCTGGAATGTCCACCCATTCTTCTATGCCGTGGATGAACGTATTCCGTTTCAAGTCCACGCCGACCAGCAGTATAGTAGCTTTGCGATCGAGCAGCTTGCCCCATACAGAACCTCGTGCACACGGCGTATCGAAGAGATGATCGTCCTGAGTGAACGCCCGTGCGTCTTTACCTAGGGCCGCTACGGAGTGTGTAGGATGCCAGGAGCGGACTACGTTATCACGTTTACGAAACAGCTCAGGCAGAATGCCCACACAGCAGGAAGAAGTTTCCACGTGAAACAATGGATTATCCTTGTTAATCGTTGACCACGTATGTGTAGGCAGCACAAGCAATCCGTCCTTCATGTAGTCACTCAGCACATCCAGCACAGTATCTGCTCCACCTTCCACTTCTCCCATACTCTTCATGGATGAATGGACAAGCAGTGTACCGCAGGGATCTATGCCTAATGTTTTAAGCTGAGCTGTAAGACTTTCGTATGTATGTGTCATGATGAAATAACCTCCTTTGAAATGAAACGATCTGCCGCAAAATAAAACAAAGGGCCGAGATTATCTCTCGGCCTCTGGAAATACACTTTTTATACTGCAAGCAGATGCTCGCGCTGATGTCTGATATGACTTTCCAGCCCGATCTCGTTATACTCTGATCATACTTCAGGTACTGCCGGAATACAACTTGAATTCAACCGCTGCAGTTTGTGTTACGTTATTCACGATGATTGTATAAAACCAATAAATCCGCGTCTTTTTCCTATTTAATTACAACGTACTCCAAGTTCACCAGCTTCGCGTACGTGATGATCTGATCTGTCGTCAGGTTCAGAGATACAACCGTGTGGTGTCCGCCCCCGTTCTCAATCCAGGCTTTAACCCCGTCCTGGAAGTTCGGCTTCACTGTCCACAATACACGTGCCACTGGCAGGTTGGGTGCAGGAACGGTTGGTTCGAAGGCGGATACTTCGTTGATCAGCAATTTATAATGTGTACCGAAGTCTGCCATGGATACTACGACGCCTTCTCCAGCTTTGCCGTCGAATACGAGACGAGCCGGGTCTTCACGATCGCCAATTCCCAGTGGGGAGACGATGATTCTTGGTTTTGTGCTGGCAAGTGTCGGGTCAACCTCAAGCATGTGGGATTGCAGAATCGCCTCCTGACCGGATGCCATTTCATATGTGTAATCTTCCATGAAGCCCGTGTTTTCATTGTGAGCCATGATTTTCAGCAAACGATCCAGCGCAGCTGTTTTCCAGTCTCCTTCTCCCGCGAATCCGTAGCCTTGAGCCATCAGTCGTTGTACCGCCAGGCCCGGAAGCTGCTTCATGCCGTGCAGATCTTCGAAGTTCGTTGTGAAAGCCGTGTAACCACCGTTATCCAGGAACTTTTTGATCGCAATTTCATAGCTTGCCTGCACACGTACGCTGGCTTCCCACGCTTCTTTGCTGTTCGTGCCATAATCGAATTCATACAGATCCGCATACTGCGTGATCAATTCATCAATCTCCTGCTCAGTTACAGCGTTCACGTATTCCACAAGGTCGCCAATGCCGTAGTAGTCTACTGTCCAGCCAAACTGGATTTGAGCTTCGACTTTATCACCTTCTGTTACCCCTACGTTACGCATGTTGTCGCCGAAACGAGCAACTTTGATGTTAAAGCTTTCGTTGTACGCCACCGCTACGTCCATCCAGTCTGCAACCTGCTGCTGCACTTCCGGACGCTCCCAGTATCCCACAACAATTTTATTTTGTTTTCTCAGGCGAGCATTGATGAAGCCGTACTCACGGTCACCGTGTGCCGCTTGGTTCAGGTTCATGAAGTCCATGTCGATGGTTGCCCATGGAATGCTCTCGTTATACTGCGTTGCGAGGTGAAGAAGCGGCTTTTGCAGCAGCTTCGTACCGCGAATCCACATTTTTGCTGGAGAGAAGGTATGCATCCAAGTGATTACACCCGCTACTTCATCGCGGTAGTTCACTTCTTTCATGATGCTGGTAATTTTGTCTGCGGTTACAGCCAAATCCTGCAGCACAAGCGGGTAAGGGAGTACGCCGCTAGCGTTCAGGGCATCCGTAATTTTCTGTGCGTTTGCTTTAACTTCACCGAGTGCTTCTTCTCCGTACAGATGCTGTGAACCGACAACGAACCAAAACTCTTTTGCTGCTGTTGCTGACATGGAATCATCCTCATTTCGTTAGTTTATAGTTGGATAGGCTGGTTACACCGGGGCACTCCGATTGCAGTACCATCTTTCGATCGCTGGTTATCATCGGATTTCTTTTCCTTCCCCTCTTAATGGGGAAATCCGAGGATAAACGCGAGCACTTCGCTTCTTCAGATTGGTTCTGCACTCTCCGTTAATGGTGTAAAAAGGTTATTCAACTGCGGGTTGGGCAGGGTAGTTACACCAGGACACGATTGCAGTACCATCTTTCGATCGCTGGTTATCATCGGATTCCTTTCCATTCCCCTCTTAAGGGGGAAATCCGGTGATAAAGGTGAACGCTCCGCTTCTACAGCTTTCTTCTGTCTGCTCCGTTAATGGTGTAAAAAGGTTATTCAACTGCGGGTTGGGCAGGGTAGTTACACCGGAACACGATTGCAGTACCCTCTTTCAATCGCTGGTTAACCTTCGGGTTAATTTGAATGCAGCACCCCGAGCTCTGCATAATACAGATTACTTCTGGCCGTAATACGCGTCCTTGCCGTGTTTGCGCAGGTAGTGTTTATCCAAAATGCCTTGCGGCAGTTCTTTGGCAAAGTTGTTCAGTTGACGCGCGTACAGGTTCATTTTGCACACTTCCTCCAGCACGACGCTGTTCACCACAGCCGACTTGGCGTCTTTGCCCCATGTAAACGGTGCATGACCATGCAGGAGCACTGCCGGAATCGCCATCACATCCAGTCCACGCTGCTCGAACGTTTCAATGATTACGCGACCTGTCTCCGCTTCGTATCCGCGATCGATCTCATCCTGGTTCAGGAAACGTGCACACGGCACGGCTCCGTAGAACGTATCGGCGTGAGTCGTTCCCATGACAGGTACGTCCAGGCCTGCCTGCGCCCAGATGGTTGCCCATGTGGAATGCGTATGCACAATGCCGCCGATTTCCTTGTAATGTTTGTATAGGACGGCATGGGTTGCAGTGTCCGAGGAAGGTCTCATCTCCCCTTCGACCACGTTACCGTCGAGATCGACGACAACCATGTCACTGGCTTTCATTTTTTCATAGTCGACTCCACTTGGTTTAATGACGAACAGACCGCTTTCCCGATCAATCGCGCTGACATTCCCCCAAGTGAACTTCACCAAACCGTGCTTAGGCAGCTCCAGATTGGCTTCGAATACTTCTTGTTTTAGCTGTTCTAACATGTTTAGTTTCCTCCGTTCTCTACCAAGTGCTCTACGGCGGCGTGCTCAATGGCAAGTCCGCTCCGGTAGCGTTCGATAAATGCTTCAAAGCCCTTTACATCTGCTGATTCCGGTGCCACTTCGACCCCTTCGACATCCTTGAACACCTTTTGCTCCAGGAAAACGTCCAGCGTTTCCTGCTCACCCTGATTAATCAGGTATGAAGCCAGTAAGGCCATTCCCCATGCTCCGCCTTCACCTGCGGTAGACATGACGGATACAGGAACATTCATGGCCGCAGCTACGATTCGCTGTCCCACCACAGGTGTCTTAAACAGACCGCCATGTGCCAAAATGCTGTCGATCGCCACCTGCTCCTTCTCGGTCAAGATATCCATGCCAATCTTGAGTGCGCCAAACGCACTGAACAGGTGTGTGCGCATGAAATTCGCCAGGTTAAACTTGCTTTCAGGTGAGCGCACGAATAACGGACGTCCATGCTCCAGACCTGTAATATTTTCGCCAGAGTAATACCCGTAGCTGAGTAATCCGCCCCCATCCGGGTCGGCTTCAAGCGCCTTGTTAAACAGCACACTGAACAGCTTGCCGGAATCAGCCTCTATGCCCATCGCCTGAGCGAATTCGCGGAACAATCCGATCCATGCATTGAGGTCACTGGAGCAGTTGTTGGCATGCACCATGCCGACCGGACTGCCATCCGGCGTAGTTACCATATCAATCTCGGGGTATACGCTGGACAGCTCCTTCTCCAGTACAATCATCGCAAAGACGGAGGTGCCCACTGAGATATTCCCTGTACGCTTTCGAACGCTATTGGTGGCAACCATCCCCGTTCCTGCATCACCTTCTGGTGCACACAGTGGAATACCGGATGCCAGTTCTCCTGATGGATCGAGCAATTTCGCTCCTTCTTCGGTCAATGCACCTGCATGTTCTCCAGCGAGGTACACTTTAGGCAGCAGATCCTCGACCTTCCATGGGTACCCTTTACCAGCAATATGGTCATTAAACTGTTTAATCATCGCCGGATGATAATTATGCGTTGTCTCGTCAATCGGGAACATCCCCGATGCATCGCCGATCCCAATCGCTTTATTCCCTGTCAACAGCCAGTGGATGTAACCCGCCAGTGTGGTCAGGTAATCAATCTGAGGCACATGCTGTTCTCCGTTCAGAACTGCCTGATACAGATGCGCAATGCTCCAGCGCTCCGGAATATTGAACTGCAGCAGCTCTGTCAGCTCGCGTGCAGCCGCACCCGTCGTAGAGTTACGCCATGTACGAAACGGCACGAGCATTCCCCCCGCTTGATCCAGCGCAATATATCCGTGCATCATCGCAGAGAATCCGATTGAACCTACGGTCGCCAGCGGTACACCATACTTCTGCTGCACATCCTGCTTTAACTCGCGGTACGCTGTCTGCAAACCCGTGATGATATCCTCCTGATTGTACGTCCAATAGCCGTCCTTTAGCAGGTTCTCCCACTCGTAACTGCCGGAGGCAATCGTCTCGAAATGCTCATCAATCAATACCGCTTTAATGCGTGTTGATCCAAGCTCAATCCCAAGTGAGGTTGCGCCCTTAGCAATAGCTTCTTTCACATCCACATGACTCGTCACTTCCGCATTTCCCCTCTCTGGTCGCCATCTACGTCCGAGGAATGGCATCTATTCCAGTCCACACACAACCATGTGCATTTCCACTTCCGTTAATGGCTCTAATCTATTCCAACATTCCAAGAATGCGCTTTCCTGTACTGACAGCCTTAGTATATTTTTTGTACGTACATTTGTCAATGAGATATCAAAGTTATACTAACAAAGAACTACTTTTGAGAAATATTCAGTAATATCAACGTATTTTCAATTGTTCTACCTTCAAAAAGTAACATTCAATTTGGCAAAATTGAAGCCAGCTGTACGCAACATTTAACAAAATGTACGGTTTCTCTTGCAAGCAAAGCAAACCATGCTAAAATATGTACGTACAACTTAAGCACTGATTTAATAACTTATATACTGAAATACTATGAATTGAATAATATAGAAGGTTACTCTATCATCGAATTGCAATGCACGAACGACCTGTAATTCAATTTTTATATAGAAGTTACAACGAAAGAAGTGGACGAATTGAGACCTAAATACCAAGTCATTATTGATGATATAAAGAGTCATATCCTGTCGGGAACGTACAGCATCGGCGAGCAAATCCCCACCGAATCAGCCTTGCAGGAGAGGTATAACGTGAGCCGTCAGACGGTTCGTAAGGCCATTTTGGAATTATCCAACGAGGGATTTTTACGCAGCGAAAAAGGTTCGGGCACCTATGTCAGCAATCTGTACCGATCGCGAACAGGTGGTAACCCTTCCAAAAAGACGATTGGGGTCATCACAACCTATATCTCGGACTATATTTTCCCATCCATTATTCGCGGTATCGAACGTCGTCTGAATGAGGACAACTACTCGCTGCTGCTCGCCAGTACAAATAATGATGTGGCACAAGAGAAAAAGGCGCTTGAAATGATGCTCTCTTATGGTGTGGATGGTTTGATTGTGGAACCGACCAAAAGCAATCTGTATAATCCGAATATTGCATACTACCTGTCCTTTAAGGAGCAGGATGTGCCGTTTGCGATGATCAATGCGTATTATGAGGAGTTAGAGGTACCCTTTTTCTGTCTGGATGATGTACAGTCCAGTTATCTCGCCACTAAAGAGTTAATCTCCAAAGGCCACACCCAGATTGGGATAATTGCCAAAATGGATGATCTGCAGGGCAAGTACCGGATGAAGGGATACATCAAGGCACTGGGGGAAGCAAAACTGAGGTTCTATCCCGAGCATGTGCTCTCGTTTGATACCGCATCAAAGGCTGATCTGTCTGCAAACGTGACAGCCTATCTGCAAGAAAATCGGGATGCACTCACCGCAATTGTCTGTTACAACGACGAGGTTGGGTTAGAGGTAGTGCATGCCTGTCGCCAGCTCGGCATTTCAATCCCGGATGAGCTATCCATTATTGGTCAGGACAATTCCTACATCGCCAAAAATGCCAATATCAGACTCACCACACTCACGCATCCTCAAGAGCAGATGGGACGTGACGCTGCCGATTGGGTCATTCGCAAGCTGCAGGGGAAGAAAGATCTCCCCCATCAAACCTACTATCAGCCTGAGCTGGTGGAGGGCGAGACGGTGAAGGAGATAGAGATTGAATAAACATCCCCATGCTCGCACTCCTATTTTCCTCACTTCCTTGCCTTTATGCTTACTCTATTCTGTAAACGCAGAAAACGCCGTGAGCCAGCAGCAATGGATACAGTAGTGATATAATAGCTGGGACACGGAGTAACATATATCGTACGGATACGGTAAGTTCCGTAAAGATTTACGTATATCACAAGCAATATAATTTAGGATAAAAAAGCCCAGGAGGTGATCTCGTCATGGTTGATATGAACAACCTATCACAACCAGCCCCTCTGTCACCTGTGGACTTAAACAGCATGCGTGCCAAAACCTTGGGAGATTATCTGAAATCTCGACGCGCAAGGCTTCAACCCGAGCAAGCAGGATTCGCCAAGACTCATGGGCAGCGCCGAACACCTGGGTTACGCCGAGAAGAGGTGGCCATACTGGCAGGGGTTAGCGCAACCTATTATACGTTTCTGGAGCAGGGACGAGAGGTGGCCGTCTCCCGAGAAGTTATCGAGAGTATTGGCCGGGCCCTTCAGTTGTCTCCCGATGAGCACGCCCACCTTCTCGGCCTATGGAATGGCAATGAGCCTGAGATGGCGCCGCCAATCACCTCGGAAATCTCTCAATCTTGGTGGGATATTGTGAATCAGATGGCTTTTCCCGCGTTCATCACGAATGGCCGTGCCGAGCTGCTGGCCTGGAACACAGCTGTCGACAAATACGTAATGGACTTCACTTCACGTACTCCAGAACAACGAAACATGATGTCCAGCCTATTTACAGATCCGGAAATGCGCGTTCGACTTATCAATTGGGAGGAGATGGCGGCACATTCCGCTGCCATATTCCGTACCTCTTATGATAAATATGCACATGATCCGTGGTTCCCCCGGTTTGTAGACAACCTTTCCAAAGAAAGTCCTGAATTTGCATCGTTATGGAAGCTGCACCAAGTAGAGGCTAAGAGGGTTACGCGTGTGTTCTACCAACCTCCAGGCCAAGAGCAAGTAAATGTATACGAGATTAAATCTCTATCCTTCACCCTCGACCATCCAGATCTGCATCTGTGCATCTATTCTCCAGTCAAGAAACAGGAATCATAAACTTTGCTTGCCCCTCTTCTTTCACAAATTGATTGATCTACACTTCATTTACCACCGTAGTTCTATACAAGACAACCGAAATAATACCTCATCCTGGTACTGCCGTTACTAGCATAGGCATGCTGTGGTTGGGGCAGCTGCTGCGAATTAAAATAGGATCATACCTTAGCGTAACAATGAAAGGTCTATATTCTCTAATTTGCGGAAAAGAGGGACAATATGATGGAGTTTAATAATGGAGTGGTGAAAAGGAAGTTAGGTTCACTTGGACTTGAGGTATCCGCACTGGGACTTGGTACCATGATGATGCCTGATAACGAGGATTCGATACGCACGATCCATGGTGCACTGGATCAGGGAGTTACCTTGTTCGACACAGCTGATATATATGGTGAACATTTCATGCAGCAAGGACGGTTCGGAGGTAACGAGCAGCTGGTTGGCCGAGCTCTGAAAGGCCGCCGTGATCAAGCCATTCTGGCGACCAAATTCGGCATTGTATCTCCAACCATGAAAGTACTCGGACACCCGGCGTATGTCAAAAAATCAATCGATTCCAGCCTGCTTCAACTGGGCACGGATTACATCGACCTGTACTATCAGCATCGTGTTGATCCAGACATCCCCATTGAAGAGACCGTCGGCGCTATGGCTCAACTTGTGCAGGAGGGTAAAGTCCGCTTTCTTGGTCTTTCAGAAACAGCGGCGGATCAGATCCGGCGGGCACATGCCATTCATCCCATCACAGCGGTAGAAACAGAATACTCGCTATGGAGCCGCGAAGTAGAAGATGAGGTACTGCCTGTGCTGGATGAACTGGGTATCGGTTTTGTACCCTACAGCCCCTTGGGACGCGGATTCCTGACTGGACAGATTCGGACATTTGATGATCTTCCTGCGGATGATTACCGCCGTTTCTTTCCTCGTTTCCAAGGGGATAATTTCAATAAAAATCTGGAAGTCGTTCGGCTGATTGAACAGCTTGCCGCACGAAAAGGCTGCACTACGCCTCAATTGGCTCTAGCCTGGCTCCTGGCGCAGGGGGAGCAGATTGTGCCTATTCCTGGTACGAAACGTCTGGATCGGCTGCAGGAGAACCTCGGTGCATTGCAGGTAATGATCACGCCGGAAGAACTGGCCGAGATCGAACACATCTCGCCAAAAGGGTTTGCAGCCGGCGAGCGTTATCCTTCGTTTCCCTGAGTCAGAGCTGATTAAGATGGTGAATAAGAACAGGAAAAAGGCTGCCCCTCGGCAGCCTTTCTTAACTCACTTTTTAAATCTATTTATACTCATACTCTTCTTTTATTTATTCCTCTTCACAGGGAATCGACTACTCTCCGTGCCCTTTAGCTGCGGTCTGCTGCCGGAAACGTTAGAGTCACCGTAGTCCCTTTTCCCTTCTCACTCTGATACTTAATCGTTCCGAGAGCCTTCTCCACGATGTTGAAACAGATCATCAGTCCAAGTCCGGTACCATTCGTTTTTAGTGAATAAAACGGTGTCCCGAGAGCCTTCACTTCTTCCTCAGTCATGCCGCAGCCCTGGTCACTAATCTTGATCTCCACCGTTTGCTTCACGCGTTTTGCGGTTACGAGAACCATCTCCCCCACATCCGAGGCCTCGAGGCCATTCTTGATCAGATTAATGATTACCTGCTTGAACTCAATCGCATTCATGAGGATGGTGCATCCCTCGCCGACCTGAATATC
The DNA here is from genome assembly GCF_038595045.1 of Paenibacillus sp. FSL R7-0652. Lineage (NCBI taxonomy): Bacteria > Bacillati > Bacillota > Bacilli > Caryophanales > Paenibacillaceae > Paenibacillus > Paenibacillus sp. FSL R7-0652. The sequence goes on from NZ_CP152001.1 coordinate 6,564,050, forward strand.
TATATGTTTGTTGGATAATGTCGCATAAGAACCCAGCAGACTGGCAACCCCTTCAAGCACATCCTGTACATCCACCCTCTCGGGAATCATCTCATGGTTTGGTTTGGCGATATTCAGGAATTGAGACGTTACCTGTTCGACCGTATTCAGCTCGTCTATCATTAGCGCAAACTTCGATTTATCCGAAGCGTTAAACGCAGGATTCTCCCGATAGAGCTGCAGGAACCCCCGCACCACGGTCACCGGATTACGAATTTCGTGAGCAACCGCTGCCGTTAAATGCGAAACCATTTTTAGACGTTCGGATTGCTGGACCTGCTCTAGATATAATTCCTGCTTTCGTATACGATCAAAGGTCAGATAAAAGATGAGAAACAGCAGCAGTTGACTCGCAATAATATTAATGAGATTACCCGCCAGATCTGTATGTATATAGCTGTACGTCGTTCCCTGACTATGGATATAACCCGTCACGATCACCAGCAGGATTACGTTCAGAGTGAGGGAGATATAGAACAGTTTGAAATCATAAAACAATATAGCGAGAGCCGGAAGCAGACAGATCATGATGTACGTTGTCCACGTCTGAGGATAGAGCAGGGCAAGTGTGTAGAAATAGACAAACCCGAGCAAAATGATGGTCAATCGGAAAGCAAACGTCTCATATTGAGGATACATGAGCAGACATGCAGGGATAATCATGACACATAACAAGTGGATTATATACCCGGGTGTAACGGACTGAAGTTCTAATGTAGATACACCTAATCCAGCCGCCATTAGAATGATCATCAATAACATGGAAAAATAATACGTTTTACGGTTCACCGGACTGTGCAATTCCTTCATACATTCACCACCTTTGTTCAAAAACTTCCTCCTTATAGTATTGTATCTTATTTCCCATATTACCTTCCATGGATGAGAAATATTTTATTTGCGATTCACACTCCAAAAAAACAAGCTGCATAGGCGATTAGCCCATGCAGCTTGACTTAATTATACTTCGCTACTCTTAAGGTTTAATAACCGAAAGAAGTGACTCGTTGCCCTCCGAGATTACCGTTACCTCAGGAGCGAACACTGCGTCCTTCACATGCAGCGTTTCTCCAATCTTCATTGCACTGATATCGAACTCGACCACGGTTGGCAGATGGCGAGGCAGCGCCTCCACTTCAATAGCAGCTAGCTGGATCTGCACAACACCACCATACTTCGCATCCGCTGGTGTTCCGTTGAACTTGACAGGAATTTTGGTGCGCAGCACTTCTCCACTCTGTACCTGCTGAAAATCGACGTGAATCAAATCCCGTGTAACCGGATCACGCTGCAGGTCCTCAAACAGCACGGTAAGCGAAGGCTTCTCTTCAAACTGCAGTTCGATAAAACCGGAAGTGCCTTGTTTGAGCCACTTTTCGAATTGAATCGCGGGTATATGAATCATCTCATTCTCTGTGTTCTTGCCAAAAACAATTCCGGGCAGGCGGCCAGATTGACGCAAATTCCGAAGTCTGGAAGGCTTTAATTTGATGCGGCTCTCCGCTTGTATATAAGTAGTCATGCTATGTTCGCTCCTCTATATTCAATGATTTTTTGTACTCTTTCGATCATCCAACATTCCCCTAAGGGGGCTAAAGAGAGAAACATAGCATCACCACCTCCACATTGCATCGCAATCATAATAAATACATTAAATGTAAACACCCATAATATACAGCAAGGCACTCTACTTGAAAAAGTAGAATGCCCTTGGGATGCTTTCAGCCTATCATAGAAACATGTTTTTGTCGATTAAGGACTATGTCAAAGTCAGCACAATCTGGTTCCCGGTGCGGGTGATTTTGTAAATGCCCTTCTGCATATCAATACCGTAGTGTTTTTTCAACAGCCATTTGGCATTCAGATCAGTCTCGACCACGACAAGGTAATCGTAGTTACTTAATAGATTATCCATATTATCTTCATAGAACAGCACGATGCCATCCACATTCGGTGCGTATAGAAAATATCTGCCGACATACTGCATGTAATAACTCGTAACCTGCTGATCCCGATCAGAGCCATAAAACAGATAACGATTCATATCCTCCCTGCCGCCGGTATACCACCGATCACCTGTCACTGCATGAACTTCATAAGGCAGCGTTTTATCATAGCTTTGGGTGATGGATATCATGCCGTTATACTCCGACAGGAGCGTTGTGGCCGCGAGCGCCATACAGGCGATAATCCCCTGCTGATAATGCCTTTTGGACTGTACCGTCTTGAATGACTGATAATCAGGCACCTCACCTATGCGGTAATGAAACGTACGCTCTATATCAACAGCAGCACAGAGTACCAGTCCCCCGGCAAACAGCACAACGATACTAGATGCATAACGCTCAAACCCGGCCAGTCGGACGGCCTCATCCACCGGCATGGAGAATAGATACAAGGCCAGTATTCCAGCATAGTACAGCACAACCACAACATCGAGCGCAATCAGTGCTTTCCACAGATTCCACTTCTTCTTGAGCACCACATAGACCGTAATGGAAGCAGCGATTGCAGCAAGATGGAAAATAACAATCCCCAGTACAGGTCTGGATGTAATATCTATACTGGATTTCAGGAAGAGCACCAGGATCTCCCACTTCTGCTCAGCTGTTTTCCCTGACTTCAGCGCAGCAGCGGCTCCCTCAAATTTGTTGTTTACACCGTGGAATACGGTTGCCATACGCCAGCTCCAGCTAAAATAGGGCAGCAGCGCTCCTACTATCGTTCCGATCACAGCAAGTCCTATTCTCCAGTTAGCGCGCTGCTTATGCTTAAGCCAGATGTATACGAGAAAGATGAGGCCAACAGCAGCAAAAATAATACCTGTGCTTTTGATAATGGTCAGCAGGCCTGCCAGCGGAAGAATAATGATGCAGGCCCGCTTAAGATCATGACGGTATTGATATATGGCTGCCACTATGGCCAGGGCATAGATCGGAAGCAGGAAATCCACCAGCAGATTGGTAATACGAATTGTCAGGTTGAAGAAGGACAAGGTGGACAAACCAAACCCGAGAAAAGCATACAGCAGGAACCGTTTTTTCTCCGACACAATACCGAACATGGCGTAGAAACAGGAGAAAATCAAGAGGCCCTGCGCTAAGAGCATGATTGGCTCAGCATGTCCCATAAACCGGCAGATGTAATAGATAAACGACGAGGTGCCGAGTGGATAATTTTTAAACTCAATCAAATCGGAATCCGGCGTCGGAAACGCATTGGTGCTCAGCATATCCTTCACGACAATTGCCCAGTGTGAGAAATTATCGTAGTGTGTCAGCTCGGTATGGAACAGAATCAGCAGAAATATGAAGACCCCGCCCAAAAAGCTTAATTGGAATAACGAAAACGAAAATGACCATGCCCTTCGTTTGCTCTGATACAAGGCCTGCACCACATTGCCTCTAAACATCAGCAATCCTGCGACCAGCACAATAATACTTCCCGTGAAGAGCTGCCCCGCTAATCCGGCAAAATAGATGATACAGGCAATAGACGAGAACACAAATATCGGGATGAACTCCCACCGGATGGACATGACTTTACGAACAAACTGCATATAACCGATCATTGATATTATTAGTAATATACCCATCACAAGTTGAAGCAAGAACAGCATTTCTATCTCTCCTAACCCTCTTTGGTGAACCGCTCAGCCTGCGGACGGATCAAATCACTCAGCAGTTGATCAATCAAACCACGCCCCAGAATCTCATCGATGTTCTCCACGGAGAGAAGCACTTCACGTTTGTTCGCCGTTGTTTTACCGGTATGTCTCAAGACCACTTCGATATTACTGGCCGTATAAAAGATAACCTCTGACCCCTCGGCTATTTTGCCCTGCAGCCCGGTCGCAGAGAAGAAACGATAATTGAAGCTCAACAGCGTACAGCTCGCATGGTTCGTGAACGTTACGGGAAGATGGAGGGAAAGTCTCGGCATCTTCCGCTGATCGGGTCTAGGCTGAACAATCCGTTTTTTCACATTGCGCAGCATGTCATCATACGCAGTATCCCATAGATTCATCTGCTCTGGCAGCGAATGCTTCCGGTCATAGATGAGCTGCATGTATTGGCGATTATCCGCCTCACTGATCGGTTGGACCGTAGCCGAATAGCGCCAGCCTTCCCCATCTGCTTTGACATACACGATAACAGCATCCAGATTCGCTTCATATCGACTCGATTGGACCATCAAAGAGATTGTCTTCTGCTCTGGTAGGTAGATCGGGTACGGTACATAGAATGCGATGCCGTTCTCTGACAGGTCGACAGTTTGCGCCTCATAACGCAGTGGGCTGTCTGGATAACGAATCGTGAGCTCCTCCTGTGCCCGAATCCGCTCATTCTCCCGGTATGCACGGCGCCCGATCATGAAGAACAAGGCGTAGAACAAGGCTATCATATTGTGAACGAGCCAGAAGATAATAATGCTGCTGAAAAACAGAGCCATGCCGTACTTGCCATTAACATACCGGATGATTGCGGCGATGGACAGCAGCAGCAAAAAGATATGCGGAAGCGCATATTTCAGTGAGGCCATCCACTGGCGTCCGGTTGAACGACTTTTATTCGTTACCTTGAACTTTCGCTCCCGGATACCGACCGTTTCCAGAATGACAGGCCAGATTAGATAAGGCATAAAGATCGTATCAATGACCTGACTCCATCGCTGATTTCGTATGTTGCTGGACAGATAACGCATCGACAGACTATAGAAGAAATACGACGGCAGCCAGAAGATCAGAATCTGCCAGAAGGTTGTATTTACAATCTGAAAATCAAACAAAGCAAATAGAATTGGAGAAAGGATAAAGATCAGTCGATTAAAAAAAGACCACCAATACAAAAAACTGCTCACATAGGTCACTCTGGTCCAGAAAGGAAGCTTTCGGGAGAAGGGTGCGCGTGTATTTTGCAGACTCTGAATAATGCCCCTCGCCCAGCGAATCCGCTGTTTGATCATACTCGGAATCGTGGTAGTCGTCTGGCCCGCAGCCTGCACCTCCTGCGTGGCATACGTGATGTAACCTTCCTGCTGCAGCCGGATGCTTGTCTCGAAATCCTCCGTGATGGTATTCAGCGGGAAGCCCCCGATATCCATCATTCCCTGCCGGGAAATTACCGTATTACTGCCCGTATATGCAACCGCATTAGATGCATTGCGCAGAATATTCACTTCACGGGAGAAGAAATCCTGTTCATTCGGGATGCCCTGCTCCGCATAGAGATTAAACTGGAACAGATCCGGGTTGTAGAAACTCTGCGGTGTCTGAACCAGCCCCAGCTTAAAGGTGGGGTCGATCTCATCTTCACGCCGTAGGCGCCATTCTCCATTTTCTTCAATAAATGTGGAGAGCATAAAATAAGGGACTGTTTTCATCAGAAACGTATGCTGCGGAATCATATCTGCATCAAAGGTTGCAATCAGGGGAGAAGATGTCTTGCTCAGCGCATTGTTCAGGTTGCCTGATTTGGCATCCTTGTTGCCGGGGAACCCCAGATAGCCTACACCGAACTGATTCGCCAGTTCCTCCACTGCTGGTCTTGCACCGTCATCACACAGGTAGATGTGTACCTTCGACTTGTCCGGGTAATCCATAAACGTACAGGCATTCACAGTTTTATATAAGAGGTCAACAGGTTCATTATGGGTTGCTATAAATACATCAACATGCGGGTAATATTCGTCCGGAATCACCGGAAAATCGAGCTGAGCCCGCTTCTTCTGCATCTTTTGGAAAAATAACTCGAAGGTTGTTCCTACCGTGATGGTCTCGGCTGCAATGAGCAGCATGCCAAATATGACATTCAGCACACCTTCTCCCCATGGAAGCGTAAAGAACGCACGCCAGATCAAATAGATCGTCATGAGGATCATCGTAATGATGAAAAATACATTTTGTCTTTTCTCGTTCTGCACTACTGCTGCTGCCTCCTTGCCGCAAATACCCATCTCCGCTGCAGTTGGAAGCTGAGCAGAAACAAGATCGCGTCACATACAAACTTCGCCGCCTTCTCATCCACAAGGAATAGGGTATGCGATAAATAAACACCGGTGCTCGACAGCAGAATAATCAAGCCGCACAGCGTCAAATAACGCCAAAGACTCCCCCGGCTGTCTTCCTTCCGGAATACAAAATACTTATTGAGCACGTAATTCACAACAATAGATATCACACGCGCGATAACGGTGGCGAGCAGAATTCTTAAATAATGCTGTTCCCCCATGATCGGACGCAGAAAGTCGATCAGAAACCAGGCAATGCCCAGATCGACCACGGAGCTGGCCAGCGACGACGAGATGAAACGGAAGAAATTCGCAAACAGTACCCCCATCACCCGAGCACTATCCTGAATGGCTTTGAAATGCGTACCAGCATTACAGTTTTCGTAGATTACCTGAATGGGCACCGTCTGGATGGTGATCCCGGACTGAATACAGGAGATCAGCATCTGCAGCTCATATTCAAACCGTTTGCCGCGCACATTCAGCATAAACGGCAATAACCCTGTGCTGAAGGCGCGAAGCCCTGTCTGGGTATCCGATAGTTTCTTACCGTATAACAGGGCAAAAATAAACGAAGTCATTCGGTTCCCAAGCAAAGACTTGGGGGGAATGCCGCCCTCACTGAAATCCCGCACACCAAGCAGCAGATCATCGGGATGACGCTTAGCTTCCTGTGCAATTCGGTACACGTCCTCCGCTGCATGCTGGCCATCTGAATCCGCAGTAACAACATAATGAGCCCGCCCGTAGTGCTGTACTATGTAACGAAATCCGGTCTTCAGTGCTTCACCTTTCCCCTGATTCTCCGTATGCCTCAGCAGCGCACACCCATTGTCTTCTAATTCTTCGAAGATGGACTGGTAGGCTTCACCAGAACCATCATCTACAACAACTAATTTGGTAAAACCATAATCCTGCAGCTGACGTACATAGGATAAAAGTCTATCATCTGGTTCCAGGGAAGGAATAAGGATGATCGTCTCTTCCTTTTCTCTAGCTATAATCATTCGAAACGAGCCCCAATTCGACAAATTTTTACAATGCTTGCTGCATATTTGCGCTAATATCTTCCTTGAATATAGGAGAGTATACCACCGAAAACGAGGGCCGTAAACGAGTATTTTTGTAATCTACTGGTAAAAAAGGTGTGTATATCATGCAGCGCTTTATAGTCTTAAAAGACTACCCATTTAAGACAAGAACGCTCTTTTTGACGAAACATGAAAACCACCCGTGTATTCACAGGTGGTTCGGTTCATTTTGTATCCTATGATCTATATGTCAGCTGATTCAAACATTCTATGATCGAATCAGAAAAGTCTTTTTTACACTGTCACTTTTGTGTTGTTATTAGAACTTCTACTCTGATACTTAACGGCCCATTTGTAGACGAAGGTAAGAATGAAGCCAGTCAGACCACAAATCGCTGCAATAACAAAAGCTCTCTGATAACTGCCGTCTAGGCTGTACACATTTCTCATGATGGAAGGTCCGAAATAACCCGCCAGCGCAAATCCGATGAACATAATCCCATAATTGACACTGTTGTTTTTGGCCCCGAACTGATCTGCCGTAAAGCCGGGGAATACCCCCATTAAGGCACCAAAGCTTAGACCAATCATGGAAATTCCCATATAAAATGTGACTGCACTGCTCTCTCCTGATAAATAAAGCAGAATCAGCCCGGCCACGGATAACAGAGACGTGATGGCAAGTGTATTGATTCGGCCAATTTTGTCTGATACATATCCTGCCAGAATGCGTCCGCCTGTGTTAAATAATGCCAGGACAGACACAACAGTAGTCGCAGCCGCAGCAGATAAACCAACCATTTTCTGCGCGATCGGTGAGGCTTGGGATACGCACATAAGTCCGGCAAAAGCTCCACTAATGAGCAGCAGTATCATAACATAGAAAATCGGGCTTGCAAGCATGCCTTTCCAGTTTTTATCCTCTGTCGCAGCACGACTGAACTCGGCTTTCTTCGGTGCCCATCCAGACGGAACGAAGTCAGCCGGACATTTTTCAATGAAGAACGAAGCCCCACAGATAATAATAAGAAAAGTAATCCCGATGATAATGAATGCAGAAGTTATACCCGAGCCGCTAATAATAACATTGGCGATCGGAGGAATGATTACAGAACTTAAACCATAAGCAGCCGTGGTTACACCCCCAACCAATCCACGTTTATCCGGAAAAAATTTGATGGAGTTGCTGATAGTACATCCGTAGATCATACCTGTTCCCAAGCCAAGTACGATCCCGTAGGCAAATACCAGAAAACCTACCGAAGATGCAAATCCGGATAAAATCATGCCGCCCCCAAATAATAATCCGCCAATCAGAATAACGTTTTTCGGCCCAAACTTGTCGTTAATCCATCCGCCCGATATCATGGTAATCGGTCCTACCGAATTGCAGATTGTGAAAACAATAGCCAAATCCCCTGGTGTTAATGTACGCCCTGCAAGGCCGCTTAAATAAGCTGCCATTGGGGCAGAAAATACACTCCACGCATAGATGGAGCCAATACATAGATTGATAAAACAGCTTGCAATCAGAATAATCCATCTCTTTTTTGTCAGTTCCACTGAGATCTTTCTCCCTCACGATTGTATTGTGAAATAATTCACTATCTTGCGTTATAAAGCGTAGCACAGCTTACAAAACATAGCAATAACATCACGTACACCTTTAACTATTTTATAGACTCAAAAATTTAATATAGAGTTCACGGCAAAAAAGTCCGTGAATATTCATACCACTTAACCGAATTGTTGTTGTTGTTTTTAGACGAATGGCGGCTTATGTCGGAGACGGGTTTGATTTAGAATAGGAGGTGACGTAACCCCCTACCAAATCAAAGGCTGTGATGTAATGGGATTACAACGGGACAAATGGCTGCAGTATCGCGTCCTCAGCAGTGTACCTTTACTCGCCGGACGACTGCCTGAAACACAGCTGCTTGAGAAAGAAACGTTATCTCGAATGCTTCTTCAATATTCAGGCGTTGTGCTTAAACCCTGTGACGGACGTTACGGCAGAGACATTATATTCATACAGCGTCTGGAACTGGACACCTACCGTGTCCAAAACGAGAACAACACCATAACGATGCAAAATACAGATGAATTACAGGATTGGCTTGATCAGACTTACAGGAATCGCGATTATGTTGTGCAGCAGCGTCTTCATTTAGCCTGCATGCAGCATAGACCGTTCGATCTTCGAATTATGGTGCAGCGTAAAAAAAACAATTCCTCTCCATGGATCGTAACCGGCTCCTACGCCAAGGTTGCATCACGCGGTTACTTAGTGACCAATGTGACCAGCCGAATCATTCCTGCGCTCAAGGCACTGCAGTCTGCCCGTATAGGGGGGCGAAAGCTGCTCCTGCAAGTCAACCGGACTGCACTGCTGGCGGCCAAGAGTTTAGCAGCACACTATCCTGATCTAAGACAAGTAGGCTTTGACATGGGTGTGGATAAGAAAGGCCGAATCTGGATCATTGAGGGTAATTACCGCCCTAACCTGCGCCCTTTTCGCCGCTTGAAAGATTCCTCGATGTATCGCCGAATATTGTGGTATCAGAAGCATTAATCCAAGGCTTCACAACACCAAGGAACGGCTCACCATGGATCTGGTGAGCTGTTCCTTTCATTACAGATTTGATTAGATAACCCAGCAGCATTATGATATTTTCGAGAGAGAGTAAGACACGATATAATGGATAATGAGTCCAAACTATGCGGTATGGACATTGAAAATGGAACAAACATAGGAGAATACATATGAAAATAGTGGAGAGCTGCCGCATTCCTGCTGCGCAGCGGAATGATTTTTTTGCCGAACACTGGGGAAGTCCGAAGATGGTTATCTCAACAGGTATCTATTCCAGTGAGGCGCTGGATGGTTACGCAGTACTGAACGATCATGGAGAAATAAGAGGATATATTACATACGTTATGCATGATGATCGATGCGAAGTAACCTCGCTCGACAGTCTGGACGAGAATCAGGGGATCGGTTCAGCCCTCTTGAGAAGAGTAGAGGACACTGCAAGGCAGGCTTATCGGAATAGTATTCAACTGATCACGACAAACGATAACCTCCGCGCCCTTCTTTTTTATCAAAAAAGGGGTTACCAGATCATTCGTATTTATCCGGATGCCGTAGAGAAAGCAAGAGCTTTGAAACCAAGCATCCCTCTCGTGTCGGATCAAGGTATCCCCATAAGGGATGAACTGCTTTTGCAGAAGATACTGATATCCCATACTTGATCCATACATTAACATTAATGCATGTGATCATGATGCGAAAAAAGCAGCTCTCCATGAATGAATCTGGAGGGCCGCTTCTTATCTTATAAACTGTGGTAATTTAATTGATTCTATGCCGATACGGTTAACATTTCCGGCGGCGTCTAGCCGAACTTACCACACGCGTTACCCGGAACTGGTTCGGACCTACCTGTATGATGGCAAACTGGCTGTAAGATGTTCCAGATGACGTGTACGGTTCGGCTGCGATATTGCCACTTGGTGTTCTTACTGTTGCTGTGATTCGAGTGACCAGACATACCCCACGTCCAGAAGCCTGCCATGTTTCTTCACGCTGTACACTGTATTGATCATTGCTGCAAAAGATGGATGCATACTCAACGGCTCCATACGCATTAAACGGAGTAGAGTTATAAATCTGGACTGGATCATATCCACCTGTGGGTCTTCTCGTTCCCATTCTCATAACCTCCTTCATTTTGATAGTTTATTAGATGCAGCAGATTGATTTTGGTGAGAGATAGAAGTGGACAAGGCAGAAAAAGTGTGTTCGTCCAATCCGTACTGCCCAACGAGTGGTCATGATGGGGATGTACCTTGTTTCATGGCTATAGCCGTACTAAAAGCAAAAGCCCCTCCGAAATACGGAGAGGCTTCCTGGACGAAACACGAATGATCTTCTTGAATCTGGAACGTTCATCTGGAAGATGAATCATCACAGCTGCAGATTTTTACATTTGAATTAGTTGATTAATATTTTGGGTTGTTCATTGGCAGGTCCTACGATCGTGTTTCCACCGAAACTGAGATGCTGACCATTCTTCTCTACGATGAAGCTGTTAAACGATCCATCAGCATTCATGGTGGCCAAGACTGTAGGAGCCCCCTGTTTGGTAAACGTCATTTGATCCTTATCCCATGCATTTGTTCCTCTTGCTCCTTTATATCCCTTCAAATCAAAATTTATCATTGCTTTTGCATCTTTCACTGCATTCTTCATTAATGTATCCAACGTCAGCTTCTTAAGCTTTGCATCTTTTGCTTTTTCTTTCTTCTGGAATTCGTTGTAATCATCTATGCCCTTACCATTACTTTGAACGCCTGCTTGAAGCACTTCCAACGTTTGATCCTCAATGGCAAAGCTCACATCCATCGTTTTTGATTTAAACTTATATTGATATACACTTGGTTTGCCATCAAGGACAAACACACGATCCAGCTTTTCCCCTTTCTTGACCTTACCATTGGTAAGCTTGGATAATACCTGAGCAGCCTGTTTCTGCACGCTTGCCGGGGCATTGTCAGGTGTATAATTTACGCCATGCACATCCCCGTTTTCTTCCATATAGACTTGTTTATTTTGTTTGGCATTCGATGAGATTGTACCCACACGGTAGATCGACTCTGAGATACTCACGTATTTGGGTTCTTCTCCTGGGAACAACGTTTCCCAAGCTTCCTTCAGTTTGCTTTGATACTTCCCACCGTTTAAATCTTCATAATTAATTGTGATACCGATATCATCCAGCTTTCCATTCGTTCTGTAGGAAATCGTATCATATTTGAAATTTTCCCTTTTAAAGCTCACAAAATCTTTCATGGCCTTTCCTTGAATTAACTTATAGGTATTGCCTGTGAGCTCTTTCAGTTTATCCTGAGCCTGCTGCATAAGCTTCTGATCTGCTTTAACATGCTGTGAAGCATTAATATTTACCTTGTTAGCCGAATCTGCTTGGACAGGCGCCTGACATCCCAGCAAACTTCCTGATAATAAAGCTACCCCGATCATAGGGAAAATTTTCTTTCTGTTCATATGAATGAATTCCTTTCTTTTAAAACCTCATAATTAAGATGAACTATAATTGCATCTCCAAGCTGCTTTTTAATGCAGATCAGTCAGTCCAATATTAATTTGAGCTCTTCATTTGGAGGACCTGCGATGGTCATCCCGTAAAAATCGATTGTCTGATCATACTTATCAACGGTAAAGCTGCTGAACGAACCGTCTTTATTAAATCTGCCGGTAACTGAAGGTGCTCCTTCTTTGGTGAACGTCATATAATCTTCGTCCCATGCGTTTGCTCCGCTCGTTCCCTTGTATCCTTTCAAATCCAAGTCCATCATCTTTTTCGCATCTTTCACGGCGTTCTCCAATAAAGTGTCCAACGTCAACTTCTTCAGCTCTGCACTTTTTTCATTTTCTCGTTTCTGGAATTCTTCATAATTATCTACACCCTTACCGTCCTTAAGATATACATCGGCTTGGAGCAGTTCAAGCGTCTGTTCTTCGATGGCAAAGCTCACATTCATTGTTTTGGTTTTATACTTATATTGATACACATTCGGTTTACCATCACGGACATACATCCGATCTAACTTGGCACCCTGCTTGATCTTTCCATCCGTAAGCCTGGATAATACTTCAGCAGCCTCCTCCTGCAAGCTTGCCGGGGCTTCGCCAGGAGCATAATCTATACCATAAACCTTGCCATTCTCCTGCATATATATTTGTTTATTTTGCAGAGCATTCGAGGAGATTGTGCCCTCATAGTAGATGGACTCTGAGATATTCACATATTTCGGTTCTTCCCCTGGAAATAACGTCTCCCACGTTTCCTTCAGTTTGGCTTGATATTTGCCACCATTCAGGTCTTCATAATTGATTTTAATACCGATCGTTTCGAGCTTTCCATTCGCTTTATAAGCGATAATGTCGTCCTTGACACTATCTCTTTTAAAATGGATCGCATCCTTCCCTGTTACTCCTTGAATTAACGTATACGTATTTCCTGTCAATTCTCTAAGCTTATCCTGAGCCTTTTGCATAGGGGTTTGCTCTAATGCAGCACTTTGTTTAATGTTTTTATTTACGTTGTTATACGCATTGGTTTGATTCGTTGTATCGAATCCAAGCAAACTCCCTGATAATAAAGCTGCTCCGACGATAGGAAAAATTATTTTTTTGTTCATAAGAATAAACTCCTTTATTTTTTATTTACTTACCCGCAGTTTTAAATGGAATGTTTCAGTTACGTTGAAATAAATCTGTGAACTCAGCAGTCATCACCCCCTTTCATTGCATGAATTAGTCCGTGCCTTTCTCAGATAACTGCCTTAAATCAATTTTAATAGAATAGATCGTTCCTTTAGAGGTGTACACCGCCGTCACGTCTGGAGAACCCGCTTTGGTGAACGTTAAGGTATCGAATCGGTATTCAAGTTTGGATACGTTATAATCAGTCAAGTCCAAGTTCATCCACACTTTAGCTTGTTTCACGGCTTCTTCACGAATGCTGCCCAGCTCAATGGCTTTTGTTTTCTCAACCAAGTCACGATATCTATTTTTATCATCCTCCAATTTATGGAGTTGATCCGACAACGGAAAAGCTACAATGCTTGTGATCTGATTCGTATTTTTTTGTACATCAATGAGGATAGAACCTTTTTCTGTGTTGTATACGAACTTATATACCGGGTTTTGATTGGGTCTTAGAACCATTCGATTCACTGACCTTTTACTTTGTTTAAAATTCCCAACTTTATTGAAAACTCGATCTGCTGCATCTACTGCCGCATCTGGTACCTGGTTCTCTCCAATCGGCTGTGCCGCATAATACCAGTTACCTTCGTCAAATTGGATGGATCTGTTTTCGTTTCGCGCCTCTATGTGAAATTTGCCCTTATCATACTCGTACATAATCACATCATGAATTGCTTCTCCTTGGGGGAAAATCTCATTCCAAACCCTCTGCAGCTGACCTTTAAACTCTTGATCCTCAATGTCATCAAAGCGAATCATACCCGAGTGGAATTTTTTATTCCCATCTAAACCTTTTACATAAAGAGTATCGGCCTTCTCATTTGGATTCACTTTCATTTCTTGGGCAAACGGATTAATATACTCCAGCAGTGATAGACGTTCTATGGCTTGAGCCATAACAGGAGTTAGAGACACACAAAACGCAACCGATGCCGCTGCGATGACTCCCACTTTTCTTGTAAAGAATGGCTTTTGTCTTGACTCGTTTTTGGATTCAAGTTTTTGTACAATCTGTTGACTCATGCTGTGCTCTGGCGTATCCGTATCGCGAATCATCTGCTCCACTTGGTGAACACTTAACTTTTTAGACGGATTTGGTGATCGACGCATTCACTGTTCCTCCTTCGTTAACTTCCTTTGTCTGCAGTTTCTTGCGAAGACGTTCATACTTTTTTCGCACAGTAGCGGGTTTCATATTCATAATTTCACTAATCTCGTTAAAGTTATATTGATGTATCGCACGTAGAACGATTATATGTCTCTCTTCGGTCGTCAGTAAGTTTAGATAATCCTTCAGTGTCGTTTGACCGTCTATTGGCTGAGGTGAAGGTTCAGGCTGATTATATTTATAACGATCTATAAAACGAAACCACCTTTTTTTGCTCCTGATTTGATTCAGACTGTGATTGTAGGCAATTTTGTACAGCCATGCCGAGAACGTCATATGGGGACGATACTTATGTATCTGTTCATACACTCTGATAAATATTTCTTGCAGCGCATCCTCGGCTTCTTCCTTGTTTTTGAGAATATGATAACAATAGATATACATTGGTTTTTCAAATTTTCTTATAATGGACGCGAATGCTTCCTTATCGCCAAGTTTGGTTCTTTCAACCAGCATCTCAATTTCTTCTGAGTTTGATTTATGCTCTCTATAGTCTCTATCCAAAAATCTTACCCCCTCCCGCCTACACTCTTAAAACACCGAAGCAGCTCTTTTTGTGACAGCAGCATCAAAATAATTATTGGGTGACCTCACTGACCTTGAAATGGTAAAAAGAAAAACGCAGCCTATAATGGAAATAGCACCCTTCGAGATAAACCTTCACGTAACTCAACTAATGAGAGGTTTATGTATAGAAGGGTGCTTATTTTCCTACAGATGTGTTTTCGGTCTTACGATAGATTAGGCATATGTTCTAGATTATGAAGCTTTGGCCGCAGCCGCTTTTTCGATCAAAGCTTTGGCATCATTCATTGAAATGCCTTGTTTCGGTTGAAGCAGCTTGCTATCAGCTGTACCAAAAATCCCTTTGTTAATCAATTTAGCCAGAGAATCCACAGCATATTTTGAAACGGTCTGACCATCTTCAAAACCTGCAATAACTACAGCCGCATCTTGACCTGAAGCTTGATCCTTCAGAAGCTTCGCGAGGATTACAGCCGCTTCTTCACGAGTGATCTCACGATCTGGGTAGAAGTTACCGCTGTAGCCTTGAATTAAGCCGGCTTTAGTCGCTTCAGCAACTGCATCCGCATAGGCAGCATTAGGTGAAACATCCTGATATGAAGGTGCTTTAGATACTTCGTTAAGCTGCAGCATATCTACCAGTGCAGTTACAAATGCAGCACGAGTAATGGGATCATTGTTAACTGGTGCTGGTGTTTCTGCTGGCTCTGCAGATGCAGCCAGATTCGTAATACGTCCTTCTTTTTTGGCTTGAATATCGCCGCCTTTGAACGTATCCACGATGTACTTATAGAATACATCCAGATCAATTGGACCAGCCAAGGATGATTTTGCTTCGACAAGTACCTTGTAGTTATCTCCACCTGCGGCCATGAAGTTGTTCACAACAGCGGTATACGTTTGTTTAGGATTAACCGGTGTACCATCTTCCAGACTAAGGCTTGTAACACGTTCAGCAGCCGGCTTGCTGAAGTCAGCTGTGTATTTCAGACCAGCAATTTGCAATGTTTTCGTATTTGGTGTGCCATCCGCATTGGTACCCCACTGCTGCAGCAGCAGTGTTTTTACCTGCTCGCCAGTCAGCTCCAGCTTGACAAGCGTGTTACCGAAAGGCTGGATTTTAGCCAGGTCGGCAAAGGTCACATCCCCTTTTGGCAGATCCGCACGGATACCGCCTGGATTCATAAATGCAAAATCCGCCTTGCCTGCTTTATCTCCGAAGTCCGCTTGACGCATCGCATCTGCAATCAGGTTGCCCAGTGGGGCTTCGTTATTATAAGCATCTGTGCGCAGAACAGAACCATCTGTTGTACCTACTGGCTTGGTCAGCTCAGGGTGTTTGTCCAAGGACTTTTTAATAATAGCGAGTGTTTCAGGATCTTCTTTTACACCCTCTTGGAAGGTTGTAGTCACAGTAGCTGATTTCTCCTTTACATCTCCGGTAACCGGGTCAATCATCAGTTTGATATCTTCAAATGCTGTACCATAGGAGTACGCTTGCACGATCAATTTCCCATTCACTTCACCGTTCGCCAGAGCGTGGTTATCGCCAGCAACGATGACATCAACAGGAGAGTCTGCTGGCAAAGCTTTCGCCAGATCAGCTGCTTCTCCGGTCGTTACACCTTCTTTGGTGGAAGCCGGATCATGCGCCAGAACGATGATCGTCTCTACACCTTGATCCTGCAATTCTTTTGCATATTTATTAACGGCAGCAACTTCTTCTTCAGCACTCAGGAATCGCACACCTGCAGTACCTGATGGAGAAACTTTGTTTGGCGTGGATTTGGTTACAAGTCCGATGAATCCGATTTTAACGCCGCCGACTTCTTTAATGACATACGGTTTGATCAGGGGTTTGCCTGTGGACGTTTCAATTACGTTTGCATTCACATAATCAAATTTAGCACCGGCATGAGTAACCTTGCCTTCTTTTGGATCAAGACCACCGAAGATTTGTGCTTTCAATGCGGCGATCCCTTGGTCAAATTCATGGTTGCCCAGAGAGCCGACATCAAAGCCCATCATATTCATCCATTCCATTGTAGGCTCATCACGATCAAGGGATGAGACTGGAGCAGATGCACCGACAGAGTCCCCGTTGTGGAACAGCAGGGAATGCTCATATTTGGCTTGAGCTTCTTTGAGATAGGTTGCTAGAATTGGAGCCGATCCTGCCTTCTTATCACCTACCATCGATGTGGTATCGAGCTGGCCGTGAAAGTCGTTGATGCCAATTAAGTGCACCTCTACATCTTTTCCTGCGGCAGAGACCGAACCTGCTGCACCGAGCAGCTGTGTAAGTAATAGTGCAGCAGCTGCTGCCCGAATGGTGCTTTTCCCCAAAACATTTTTCCAAGTCATGCGTGAACCAAACCCCTCTCCTATTTCAGATCCTGAGATATTTTACCATAGTTTAATTCGCAAAAGTGGAAGATTATATTAAATCTATGTAAAAATCTGCGAGTTTATCGGAGAGGGTAATTAAGCTCAATAGATTAGGACTCATAAAATTGAAAATTATGTATTTTAACTTTTTAGTTGCTATAGTGGAATAAAATGTTATATATTTTATTTGTAATCATCTTATATCCCTGTTAAATGAACATCACCCTCTTTAATACAGCCTGCCTTTTGAGAAACTTCAGGAAATTCCTATCTCAATTTTGATTTAGATATAAATGGATCCTTATATACATTGTAAAAGCAGGACATTTCTATTAAAGGAGGTGACTCTGAGAGCATAAAATCTCTTGATTTCCCGTTAACCACCTCTGGGGGATGTGATGACTGCTCTTTCACCACTCCTGGCCGAACGCCGTGCAGCCTTACGCAGCAGCTGTAAGAAGGTATTTGTATTGTACTAGGCATCGATCTTAACCATTCTAAGGAGTATAGGAGTGTGTTCAATGAGAGCACTATTTATCCCCAGATCTTTTCGCATTTTTATTGCCTGCTTATTAATACTGACCTTTGCCGTACCTGCAACAGCTTCCGCAGGTTATCTTGGAGATAAACTCCTGATCGGTCAAAGCATGCAAAAGGGAGACTATCTCACCTCCCAGGATGGCAGATTTACAGCCATTTGGCAGGATGACGGGAACTTTGTGATCTATCAGAATGGTTCTTCCCTTTGGAGCAGTGGTACGAGTAAAAATGGAGCCCTTTCTTTTAAATTCGAACCTCAATACGGGAAACCCGTGATGTATAAATATGCAATGAAATATCAGGATGTTTACCAGTATGCTTATCGCTACGGCTTCAATCCCGCCACTGGTAAATTTGAATATTTCTATGGCTGGGGCTGGGATAAAATTTTGGTGCCTGACACGTCCAAATTAGTATCTGCCTGGACTCCGAATACCGAAACCTGGATTTCAGGGCACCACGGCAGCGGGCTCCCAACCAGTACAACAGGGGATACGCTGATCATGCAGAATGACGGAAACCTTGTACTCTATAACACAACCTTGACCACCCCCTATTACCCGAACAGCTGGATTCCAGTCTGGGCATCCAATACGGGCGGACGTTAGGAGAATAGAACTGGCGAGTCGTTTTCGGTGAATAGTACTCACTATGAATAGGGAAAAGCCGAAGCTGGAATAACTCCAGTGGTATTATCCCCTTTTAGTAGACATGAGAAAAAAGACATCTGTTAAGATGAACTTAATCATGTAAACGAAGGGGGTTTTTTCATGGCTAAAAAAGGACAAACATACCGGCGGTACTCCTTGGAGTTGAAATTGGAGGCCGTCCGGCTGGTCAACGAAGAACATATGAGTATACGTGAAGTAGCGACACGTTTAGATATTCAAAATAAATCTCAGGTACAAGTGTGGGCAGCCAAAGCGAAACAGGGAATGAGTCTAGAACCTGCTATACCCAAACGTGGACGCCCTAGAACCAAGTTTTCCAGTATGGAAGAAGAGATGGCGTATTTGCGGGCGGAGATTGAATACTTAAAAAAGCGGTATCCAAATCTACACAAGGAGTGACGAGTAAAGCAGCCAGATTTCAAATCATTGAGGACCTGAGAGCACGCCATGGTCTGGCTTGGCTCTTGAAGTTAGCTGCGGTTTCCCGCTCGGGTTATTACAAGTGGAGAAAAAGCATAGCAGCCGCAAAAGAGCGTAGACACAAAGAACATGAACTAGAATCCCATTTGCTTGCCATTCATCGCGTGCATCCTTACTTTGGCTATCTTCGAATGACCGTTGCTTTACGACGGGAAGGCCTTCGAGTCAACCACAAAAAGGTGTACCGATTAATGAAACAATTAGGCATCTGTTCTGTCATTCGAAAAAAGCGTCGATTCTTTGGAAAACAAGCCTCTGTGGTAAACCCGAATCGGCTGGAGCGTCAGTTTCAGGCGGATACACCACGAACGAAGCTGGTTACGGACATTACCTATATTCGTGCTGGAGAACACTTTGTGTATCTCTCTGTTATTCAAGATTTATACAATAACGAAATTGTAGCGTGGCATCTTTCTGAACGAAATGACCTCGCTTTGGTTCATGACACGCTGGACAGACTCCGTCAGCACGTGGATCTGAATGGCGTAATCCTACACTCAGATCAAGGATTTCAATATACGTCGAAGCCCTTTAACCGTAAACTAAACCAGCTCGGCATGCTAGGCAGTCACTCCAGGCGTGGAAATTGCTTAGATAATGCCTGTATTGAATCTTTTTTCTCTCATTTGAAGACGGAGAAGATTTATTTGAATAAGGCAGCTAACAAAGCAGAGGTTGAACAGCAAGTGAGTGAATACATATTGTTTTACAACCAAAACCGATTTCAGAAAAAACTAAACGACCGTTCCCCGGTGGAATACCGGGAAACAGCCGCAGCTTAAATCTTGTCTTTTTTGTACTGTCTACTTGACGGGGTTATGACCACCAGCTTCGGCTTTTTTAAATTTGCTTTTATTCTAATTTTTTAGAGCATCAACACGTTACCATAAATCTTCCGGAATGTATTTGATCATCGTTTCGGAACCATCTTCATTGATTTTGTACGTATGCGTCCTTGTCGCTTCCTCAACGTGTCCGAATGACCATCTGCCCGAACGGTTATCTGGATATGAAGCTTCAACACCAGTCAATGGGCCTCTGTACAGCATCCCGTTAATCATCTTGACGGCTTCTTCTCGGGTGATCTGACTGTTCGGTTGGAAGGAGCCGTCTTTGTATCCTCCTGCGATACCAAAACGGTACGTTTCATCAATGGACTGCTCTGCCCAGCTTCCCCCAATATCGGTAAACGAGCTGACTCGCAAAATAGGATCCATCTTTAGCTCCCTTGCAACTCCGAGATAACGGGCAATTGCTGTCGCGAGCTCTGCTCTTGTAATTGGTTGATCCGGCTTGAATGTGTTATCGGCATAACCTTTAAATATCTCTTTGTTTGCAACTGCTTCAATATATTCAGCACCCCAGTAGCCTGCAGCAGTATCGCTGAACGACTGGACGTGACGAACCTCATCTTGCAGCCGAAGCGTCCGGGCAAAGATCGCGGCAATCTCCGCACGGGTAATGAGTCGTCCTGGTTTAACGTTACCATCCGGATAACCCATAATGTACCGGTCATGCTTATGTTCGTAACGGTTAGAATACAGCATCACTTTAATCAAGGATGTGTCATCCTGTATGTTCACGAGCGTAAGCTTATGATCTGTACCTATTTTGGCAGTTATGGTCGCAAAATCCTCACCCATGTTCATATCATTAACCTTGAGTTTGAATGTTAGTTTACCCTGCGTTCCTTTTGCCAGCTTACCAACATTCCACTTGATTTCTTGATTCGTCACGATACCGCCATTTGCATCAGCTAAACTGAATCCCGAAGGGATGTTGGCTTTTACATACACTTCATCAGCGTCGATCCATGTCTTATTGGCATACATCACTGTAAAAGTAAGTGTATCACCTTCGCTGCCCTTCATTTTGTCGACAAGAATCGCTGCAGCGAGATCTATGGATTGAGATTGTGTAGGAACAGTCGTTGGCGGAACGCTGCCTGATGGAGCTGGACTTGTCGTAATGCTTGACGTGCTTGGTGTGCCTGTTCCCCCTCCGCCCGATGTAGACAGCGGTGTCATGCTGAAGTTGTACAGCACAATATCCGTGCCCACATGAATCAGCGGCTGATTTGGATCAACAACCCGGCTGTCAAAATCCTTATATCCTGCCTTCTTCGCAGTTAAATAATAATCTGTGTGCGGAAATACCATGAAAGCATACTGCCCTGCCGCATCACTCGTCTGCGGATTGGCGTTATCCGCTGGTGGGAAGCCATTTACCGGAGGCAGATTTACCACCGTCCCGTTACTGTAATGGAGTGTAACGACGGCGCCCGTTACCGGCTGACCTGTCACGGAATCTGTGATTGTACCGTACGGGTCAATGAGCACTTCACTGATGCTGATCTGTCCATCTGCGTTAATTCTAGTATCCACATGACCCACAACGATAGGCTGCGTACCGCCTCCCGGGAGTGGAATGTTATAGATGATCTTCGCTGTATAGTTACCCTTAAGCACACTATCAATATTGAATATTCCGTCTCGATTCACTTGGCCCGTATGATCCCCATTGCCATCATTGATCAAAACGTTATATCCGCCGCCCACCGTTCCGTCGAGCACCAACGAACCACCCTGTGATTGTGATTTTCCAACCAGGATAACACCCGATACGGTTTTATTCGCATCAAAAGAATGGCCATCTACACTTCCGCTTACCGGTACGTTTTGATTAAACGTGACAGCTTGCTTCTGGCCGCCGATAACTACTTGCTTCGTAATGGATACATCGTACGTCACATTCCCCTGCGGTATAGCAATGGTATATGCCCCATCACCTTCTGTAACGGCCACCGCATGAAAATCAGCAATGCCATCTCCGTCAAAATCTTTACTTACGGTAATTGAAGAACCTGCTAACGGATTCCCGGCTTGATCTGTTACTACGCCTGTAATAACACCAGGGGTAATTGTGATATAAATTGTATCGCTTACGTGAAGACCCTTTTGGCTATCATTAACTGCTGCAGTCAGCGGAATCGACACAGATCCCGTACCCCCAAGAACTGCTGCGGTAAAGGTTGCAATTGCAGTGCCTTTTGCATCCGTCACAACACGTATCGTGTTGGAATTCCCTGCAAAATGACCGTATGTTGTATCGGGCACTTCAAATACAACTTCAACACCTGCCTGTGGATGACCGTCTTTATCCATGACCACCGTCTTGAAGACAGATGTGGCTGTTCCATTACCAAGGATGGACGAAGGGTTGGCTGTCAGTGTTATTTCATAATCCACAAGCTCAAAGTCTGCGGTAACATGTCCGTTTGTGTTAACGTTCGCTGTGGACAGTGAAACTTCCCTATGTGCTGGGCTGTATCCATCACGAATGACTTCTAGAATGTATTTATTAATTACGACGTCTTCAAAAATGTACTTACCATTGGGATCGGTCGTAGTTCGCCCTTTCTCTTTACCTGCAAGATCACGCAAGATCACGGCAGCACCCGATACCGGATTTTGGGTATCTTTGTCTGTGATCGTACCATCAATGCTCGGGCTGCCAAGCACAATCGTTACTGTAGCTGTGTTCGACTGCCCCATTCCATCAAAGGCTTGATAAGTAAAGGTCACACTACCGGATGCCCGCTCATCTGCCACAAATGTGAATGATCCATCAGCATTCACATGCAGTATACCCTTGCTTGGATCTTTGAGTGGACTGACATTCACGGCAGTAAGTGAACCTGTACCATTCCCTGCAGCCTTGTCATTCGACAGAATGCCCGTTTCCAACGGGACGGTCAGGGTACTGCCTTTCACCACCCGATAACTGTCATCCTCAGCGGTAGGCAGGGCACTGAACTTTGCATAGTAGTCTCCGGCTGATGAAACTGTAAAGGTATACATGCTGTCCGTACTTACAGGAGTACCTGTGCCGCCTTCATTATCATACCATCCTACGAATGTATAACCTGCAGCTGGAATTGCCTTAATCACTGCTGGTTCACCAAGTCCGTGAACACCATCGCCTTCTGTTGTGCCCCCAGCATTACCAATGACATGAGTTGTGATTGGCACGGTAATGGTGATCGTAACCGCAGCTGTATTTGAATAGGCCGTCCCGTCAAAGGCTTGATACGTAAAGGCTGCCTCACCCGATGCTTCTGCATCGGCAGTGAAGGTAAACGATCCATCGGATTTCACATCCAGCGTGCCTTTACTTGGATCGCTAATCGGACTAATATTCATCACGTTGAGCAGATGATCCTCATCATCGATATCGTTTGAGAGCAGGCCTTTATCAACAGGGACATCAAGAGTATCCCCTCTCTGGATGCGATAGGCGTCGCTTTTCGCGATAGGCTTATGACCCGGTGGTGTAATCTCAATTGTTACCGTTGCTGTAATGGACAAGGCAATGCCATTATCAGCTTGGTAAGTGAACGTCACACTACCAGAAGCTTCTGCCTCTGCTTCAAATGTGAAAGATCCATCTGGGTTTGCATGCAGCGTACCCTTGCTTGAATCACTGATTGAACTTATACTCACTGCAGTCAGTGTACGATTCTCGGCATCTGTATCGTTGAGCAGTATGCCCTCTGCCGCTGGAACAGTGAGTGTTTCTCCCCTCACAACAGTGTAACTATCGTCATGAGCTACAGGCAGCGATATATATTTTGCATAATAATTTTGATCCGTCTGAACCGTGAACATGTAGGCTGTATTTGTGCTTACAGGCGTTCCTGTCCCTTCTGGATTGTCATACCATCCTACGAATGTATAACCCTTATTCGGAATAGCTGTGATGGTTGCAGATTCACCAATGTTATAGACTGCATCTCCCGCAGTTATTCCCCCTACGGCTCCGATAACATGTGTGTTGATCGCAGCTGTCGTCACGTTGGTTACATTGGTGGTGACCTTATTTGATACAAGGTTAACTCCCGTAATTACAGCAGTGTCACTATCCAACGTTTGCGGCGTATCAGGTGCCGTTTTGGTAAAAGTCAGCACCTTGCTGCCGTTAGCCGGAACATCAGTCTCTGTTTGTGTTTGGCCATCGCTATTGACGCTAAGGCCCGTTTTATCCGTATTTGTATAATTATAAATGGTAACTTTGTAGTCTATTGACCCATTAATCTGGACGCTTGCCGGGCCTGTCTTCATAATCCCCATCTGCAAATCGAGCTTCCCGTTGTTTCCAAGTCGCATGATTGCCCTGCCATCGCTCAAGGACTCCTCGGTTACATACGGTGCACCAATTCCATCTGTTTTGGAGATCGTCTGCTTACTTGTTAAAGCCTGATAATACGGACTATCCGTAGGTGGGAAGAAATACGCAGCTGTCTTCGCTCCAATAATGGCATTCCCCGAATTGATGTAACGGGATATGTCTCCCACTTGATCAGGAGATACCTGAAATATTGGTTTTACTTTATAGCCAATTTTATAAGAGCCGCCTGCTGGTGCACTATACTCTCCAGGCTTAGGAGCTGTTCGGTTCTTGAAGCGGTAAATATGTGCCTGCATATCATCTGCATTGATATACCATGTCAGACTGCTCACGCCTGCGACTGTCTTAATGACAGCTTTACTTTTGTGTCCAGCGAACGTATACGCTGTACCGCCAGTGATGACTGTACTTGTATCAATTACTGCAGATGAGTCCCCTATTTTCAATGTAGATAGATCCACAGCAAAGTCACTGCCAATTTCGTCAGTAACGACGATAGCACTCGCTATATCAGCTGTTTCCGAGCCTCCCAGATCCGTGGTTTCGGGTATGTTGAGAAGTGGAAGTATCGTCGTAGTGGACTCAACATCATTGGCTAGACCAGAGAAGGCTGATTTCACAAGGTCATATGTCGGGGCAAAGGTGTAGTAATTACTATACACAAAGGCATTCGCATAATTCAGTTGATCAGGATTCTGAGCTGCATATGTCTTCAGGCTGTCATACGTTTTTTTTGCCGTGCCGCCTTTATAGTTACTATCCTCTTTCTTTTCATTGACTGTTTTTGGGTCGAGCCCCGCCCACGCATACACAGGCTGATTATTGCTATTTGGTCCATTAATAGCTTCATTCGGGCCTAATCCCACGGTGTATACTTTAGTTTGAGTCGATGCTCCGTTGTATTCGGTATATTTTTTATCCATAAGGTCTTTCATGTATGCACCGGTGAGAATCGTCAACGCAGCGATTTCTGGATCGCCTGTACTTGCCAAACTTACACTGGCTGCAGGAGGCACATACTTTTTACTATCTGACCCGCTCTGATTATAGTTTGGAATCGTTACAGCATCGGTTATCGCATTGGCAAAATCATTCCCAAACGACCTTCCACTTGGTGATTTGTACCATACTTTTTTCGCATGAATTGCTGCCCCGTCCGATAGAAGGAACAAATACGGTTGACGCTTCGAGCCTGAATCATTTGTTCCTACTTTACTCATCGTCTTCGACACACCGTACATAATCCCGTCCTGGGTTGGTGTTCCTGCTCCCAGCTTAACTTCAGATTGGGTTCCGACAGCGTTCCCATCTTTGGTCAAGTTACGGTTCAAAGTAACCGTATGAATATTATTGTTATCTTTATTGTAAACCAGATAATCTTCTGCTTCATGGCCCGAACTGAATTCGTAATGGCCTAATTCCATAAATGTACCGAGATGGTTGGCGGAAGCCGACCCACCGAACCAATATACCGCAACGCGGTTTTTGGGATTGGCTTTCATAACGGTATGAATCGCTTCATTCGCAGCGATGGCCATAGCTTGTACGCGGAAATAGAGCTTGGAACCGCCTTCCTGTAATGCTATCTCTCTATTGGAGCCGCCCATTGAAGAACTCATATCCAAAATGAAAGTCACGTCTGCCGCCGCTCCGTCTGCATTACTATTCCCGCCAACACCTGGATTTGTTGAGTTTGAAGTCATATATTCTTGTGCCAATGCAGATAACTGAATATTGAATGTACCGTCGCTCTCTGCTGTAATACTCTTGTCTGTCCATATCCGTCCATCTGAGGCAGCTGTACCGAAACCGCTAGGCACCGTATCTGTTACCGGATCAGCAGTCAACTTCACTCGGTATTGATTGTAGTTCGCCTCTGCCGCAGTCGGAGCATTTGCCGCATGAGCTGTTGATCCGCTTAAAGGAGATAGACCACTAACTCCCAGAACCAAACATACGGTTAGCAGAGCAGAAATACATTTTTTGGTACCTTTAATCATTACTTTATGCCTCCAACTAAAATTTAAAATAAACTAATTTCTACCTTAATCGGTTTTGATCCTTTTCATTTCAAACAGCACAATAATCTAGGTTAAACTATTGGAATACAAGGATATCATTCCAAATATAATGGTTTCCTCTCCGGGGCATCGTCCAGATGCTCCAGCAGAGAACTCTAGCCATATTGACTTACCTTCTTTTACCTTCTTTCTATATCAAGATGATAGCGAAAATTAGTATAACCTTTGTCTCTAAACAAATTCTGAACATCCACCTTGTCAGATAAAATGAACAACAAACGCCCTGTCTACTGGTTTATTATAATAAACCGTAAGCAGGGCGTGGGTTTGGATGCATCATTATTTATGTCTCATACTGAAACGTTTAATGGCTTCCTCTGTTACTGGTTCGAACAGGTTCACCAAGTTTCCATCGGGATCACGAAACAGCAGCGAGCGGTTTCCCCACGGCATCGTCGTTGGTTCCTGAACCCAATGATTAACATGAGGTCTCAAACGAATATACTCGGTATCGACATCGGCTGTATGGAACTCCAGTATGACTTGATGATGATTGGCTCCCCGGGTTGTATCCATTCCAAATAACGCTGTCGTCTGGGTGTGACCGATGGCAAGGGTGCATGTCGGCAATATGAACTCTGCAAACACCGGTGAAGGTCTCTTCGCCGCAACCCCCAAAACGTTCTCGTAAAAATCAACGAGACCTTCTACATTGTCAGTAATAATACGTACAGAAGCAAAATTCACAATGATCATCCTTCCCTATTCCTAATGGATTGTGCTGCAGTGCAGGCTTCTTACTGGTCCATCTCATGCATCTCAACTACACATATCCGATTATAAATAAACGCCACTGACAGCGTTATGTCAGCAGCGTTTATCCCATTTCTTAGGTTGGAAAGAATGCCATGCTCTAGCTCTAATTCATAAACATAATCGTGGAGATGCCTTTTTGCCTGTGTGGATCAGGTATATGCAGCATACCGATGTCAATCAAATGGTGGAGTATGTAGGTGCGCATTGTCCTTGAGGCCAAGCTGTTCTGTGACCAGTAACGCACATATTTATGGGCATGTCTAGGCTGGCCTTCAAGATGGAGTCGGTAGACTTCCTGATCCAATTGGGCTGCAGCCTCTTTGATTTGTTCAGATGGTTGGGGGATTGCGGCCTGCAGACGTTCTCCTGTTTGCTTGTTCTTGCAGTAAACAACATTGATTTCAGGCTCAGCATCTGTGCGCAGTACATATTGCTTCTCAAACAGGCGCTGGTATGCATCAATATTCATATGGTTTTGCGGTAAATCTCCTTTGATTACGTGCATTAAGCTGATGAAGTCTGAACTGAGGTTATCTCTCCAGCCGCCCTGCCTGCCGCACCACCACGTATCGATCTGCCAGGCATTTAATGAGAATTCTTCAGAAATCCGGTTCATATCACCACAGACATAATATAAACCGCGGTCATAGCTTACATTGAACTCTCTAGCGATGACTGCGTAAGCAGCATAATATCCACCATCTTTACGATGAACTGCAACCTCATCATGACCTATCTTCTCGAGCTCTCTAAATCCCAGCTGTTGACCTGCATACGGAACAAGGCTCCACATCAGCAGGTTCATGTCCCCGTTCGGGATATAGACACCCGTTTCTTTGAAAACATCAGTCATTGCAAAAAACTTTAAGAAGTAATGCTCGACAGCAATCGCTGCGTACTCCTGGTACAGACGATGCAGAGATTCACTTTTCGTCTGAGATGGTTCCTCTATGTACATATTCGTACGATATTTGCCGCCTGCGAGGAGATCCAAAAATCCGTACTCTTCTAATGATTGGACTTCGTCCTCTATGAATACAGGCGAAATCCCCAGTTCTTCAGCCATTTCTTTAACAGTAAGCAGCTTGTGATAAGCGGCAAAAGCGATATTCTGTCTGATAGCTGTTGCTAAAAAGTTGGAGGTATCGCCTTTGCTGCCCGGAGAACCGACATGGCCTAAACTTGACATGCGGACCGGATGAATACCCAGACTGCCTATCGATCGAATGGTGCCCATCTTGTGCTTCAGCTCCTTTTTCGCTTCGAATAAGTGCCATTTGACCGTGCCGCTGGATAGCCTCATGGCTGATGCGATTTCACGAATTTTCATGCTGCCGTAATAGTACTTCATTACAATCTCGCGCTGCTGGTGAGATAGAAAAGCGATCTCACGCCGCAGTGTGCCAGCTGTTTCCTGGCGGATCATCGCATCCAGTCCCTCATCTTGGGATATCACCGCGTGATCATTGATCTGCAACTGGCTGCTTCCCTTCACTTTCTCTCCCACGTATTTCGCCCACACATAATGTGCAATCTTAAAGATATAGCTGTTCAGATCCAGAAACTCCGTTTTCTTGAGAAGTGCCTGATAGACCTCCAGCGTGATTCTTCCCGCCAGTTCTTCGGCTTCAGCGATACTGCACGTTTTATTCAAAGCAAATCCATACAGCGGCTTAACGTAATCCTTGATGATGCAGTCTGCTTCTTTCTTCTCCATTGCACAAAGCTCCTTTTTCAGCGTACTCCATTAAATACTGCAGCGAAAACGAAAAAGGTTGGGAACTGTAGAAAAATAATTTAGTTACATCTCACGAAGCTGAGAAGTATCCAAATCTGCTCTTCCCAAATAACCACTACAGAGCACAGGACGGCCTAGGATTTCATATATTTTTTTATTATTCGTTCTATCTCAAGCTGTCTTATGAGTGAAACTGAGTAATATTGCGTAAAGATAATAAAGACTTATTGCAATGAAAGCACAATATAGTGACACACTTACGGTACGGCTAAACTTGCGTTATGCCATGAAATATCAGCAAAGCTGAACGGAAAACAGTGCATTTTCCATCCAGCTTTGCTTCACTGATTTATTCTGTTAGCAGGCCGGTCAATCACAATTGCTGTCGCCTTTAGGGCTTCTAAATTCTATATGGTCCTTTGGCCAAATCAAGCTCTACCAACAAAGATAAATACGTTTCCGAAGTGCTTCATGAATCTTTTATACTCTGTATTTTCTTTCAAAATGATGATGGAGGGATAAGCATTCGTTTTGCGCTCCTTTAGCGAAGCGAACAGCTCCCTTTGCAAAGTACAATAAAACTTTCCTTCGGTATACTGGACCAGAAGGGGTGGAAGTTTGGAAGCATAATCATCATCATCTTCCTCTTCGCCTGCATCATTATCCCTGATATGAAGTGCTTCAGGTTGAACAAGACGTAATGGAAACTTAACGACTCCGAAATAGATAGGCTCTCTCTCTATTAGGTTCTGCACAGCGGGAGCAGCCTTCAGGGTAAGCAGCAGGTAAAATTGAATCCATTCTTCAATCAGCCCGGCATTCGCATAGTCTACAGCTGATGCCACTGTCGGAATATACCTTAAATCATTATCGTTATTTTTAGAATATATGATTTTTTTAATCGAATCCAAGGATAAGAAGTTTTCATCTGCAAGTTCGGATATCGTAATCCCATGGGCGTACTTATTGCGAATCATCCGATTGCGCTTCTTCAGTTGAGCCCGGTAACCTGACGCTTCACCCCAAGCCCTTTTTACTTCCCCCGAAGGAATATACAGCAGTTTCCCCGCTGCGTATTTCTGAATTTCTTTTAACAATGCCTGTGGGAGTATGTCGCTAGCATTTTCATATTTCATCCGATCACCATCTATAAGGCATATAATCGATCTTTTAATTCACTGATGGACTTCATAATGGATCTGCAGGACTCCGTATCATCAATTGAAGCATGCCAGCGCAGCACATCAATCCCTTTATAATACGCCATACATAAGAATCTTTCCTGAAAATCGGGTATGACGATGTTTCTTTTCCTGCAGTAGTCGAACAGCAATTCCGGAATTTGCAAGTACGGCTTATTCAAGTCCATGATCGCAAAATCGAGAAGGAAATCGCAGATGCCGGACCTGCTCCAGTCGGGAAATCCGATCATCGTCCTGCCATCCGTAATCAAATTATCGAAGAATGCATTGTTATATACCAAGTAACGTTTTCCTTCACAGTACGGAATTCTGTTCTTCATTTCCTGCAAGTATGTTTCAAAAAAATCACGATCAAGTATTGTTGTCTGGAACATCTCTTTCCAATTGTACCAGTAGCCCTCTTTATGCTCTGCAAATGTTCCGACCAGAAACTCCTCACAGCTCCCGTATTCTGTATTACATTCATCATCAAACTCACCGCAGCCCTCTATTCCCTTGATATCGGATCTATGAATTTCCATGATCTTGTCAAAGAATAACTCGTGGCAGGCTTTAAACTGTTCCACGTTCAATTGATCGGCGCTAAACCCATTCGGCGTGATACACACATTCTCTGAAAGTATTGATCTAATGATACTGTCCCTACTCATCTTATCTTCTTCCTTTCCCAATTAGAATTCATCAGGTGCGCATCTGACCTAGGAAAAGGATAACATTGTAATTGCGTTGGATATAGGCAGTGAATACCTTAACCAAACTTTGCATAGCCACTACATAAAGTTTCCATTATATCAGGCGCTGTATTCGCCTATTCTGAAACGGCCAGCTTCAGCCCAAATTCATAGAGCGCACAAGGCCATCTACACTTTCATATCACTCTTCCTTTCATGACTTAGGATTTTCATCCATTACACTTAAGAAAATTGACAGAAACCGGCTGTAGGGTGCTGTATCTCCTTTTCCATTTTGGCGAAAATATATAGCGAACCAAAACCAAATGGATAATTACCATCCTCTCGTATCAATGTATCGGGATAACCATCTTCATCGACTTGGAAAAAGAATGATAGTGAATCCTTCTTGAGCTTTGCGAAATAATAGTCTTCATTCTGAATCAGTCTCGGATTACCGCCCACCTTAATCAAAAAGGGCTGCTCCATTGATATTTCGTCCTTGCTTCGTTCTCCGTGTGAGATGGAGTGTTTTATCAGATCCTTGTGAGTAAAGGACGCCTGTGTGCTTTCCGCTGAAACAGGATGTTCGATTACCTTGATTGAGCAGTGAGGATAGATGTTATTCTCCAAATAGATATCACGATCCTCAGGGATAAAGATCGAAATCATGCACTCTGGTTTGAAGGGGTGGTTAAGGCTCAGATAAAAAGCATACTTCTGGTTACCTTCGTGGATGTGTTCTGCTTGGTCGTCAAAAAACTCGGGTGCATTTCCGCCGATCCAGCCTGCTCTATGTTCATTGGTTAAGAAAGGTTTGGCATAATAAAGAATAGATTCTACTCTAGCAGTCAAAATATTCGCTTGATTCTCTATAGTCACTTTACAACTCCCTCTCCAGAATCGGATATTCACTTATTTTATTCGTATACAGCACTCATCTTCATTATAAAGAAGACCTGTCTCTGATCCACCTACGTTTAACCTCATTTCTGGAATTTTAAAGGACATCATATATTGCCGTATTCAGCAAAAGCATACATATTGTGGAGCCTGATTCGCACTGAGCTGCCTCCAATCGCTATGTGCCGTATTTACAGTGTTAAAATATTGGTTACGAATCTTATATCAAAGAAAAAAGCGCCCTGCCTACTGATTTAACAATCAGTAAACAAAACGCAATTCATGGAGATCCACACTTCAATTTCACATGTACATTCTCTGTGTGACTGGGTGATGCCAAAGTTTTGGAATTTGAGATACTATTTATTCAGGTATATACGGAAGATCCAGTGTCTTCGGAACGTTGATTACATGCTTTTCCGTATACGTGCGAATCCCCTCCGCACCGTATTCACGGCCAATACCCGATTGCTTGAAGCCGCCAAAAGGGAACCGGACATCAAGCCCCTGCACAGCAGCTGTATTGATCATCGTTGTTCCAGCTTCAAGCTCACGGGCCAGAGAGATGGCATCCTCTTCTTTTCCCCATACAGAACTCGTAAGTCCATATATACTTTCATTGTGCAGTTTAATGGCCTGCTCTTCATCGTCAAAGGGCAGAATCGGAACGGTAGGACCAAACTGTTCCTCCATGACAATCGGATCATGAACATCGCAATCCAAAACAAGTGTTGGCTGCAGGTAGTATCCTTGTTCAAACCGCTGCTGATCAAGAATTTGGCCGAGAGGGATGACCTTGGCCCCGCGCTTTTGCGCATCTTCAACCAAGCTTTGCACATAATCTCTCTGCTTCAGGTTATTGACGGGACCTACCGTCGTATTTGGATCAAATGGATCACCAATTCGAATCCAACGATTGGCGGCTTCTATATATTTTTCCACAAATCCATTATAAATCGAACGGTGTACATATACGCGTTTGGCAATCATACAGATTTGGCCTGTCGTCAAGAAGTTAGAGATGACAATCCGGCGCATAGCTCGCTCATCATGAACGTCAAAGCTTTCCAAGAAGATTGCCGCGTCATTCCCGCCAAGCTCCAGCGTCATATCCTTAATCGTTTCGGAAGCGGCTTTGATAATATGCTTCGCTGTTGCGGTTCCACCTGTAAAGGCGATTTTTGTCACGAGAGGATGACTCGTCAGTTCAACGCCCACATCGGCATCACCGTATACAACATTGATTACACCAGCCGGGAACTCACTCGCAATGATCTCTGCCACCTTCGCCGCCGCAAGTGGTGCATATGGACTCGGTTTAAGCACAATCGTATTGCCCGCAAGTAAAGCTGGTGCGATCTTGATCGTAGATAGAGCAATAGGATAGTTCCATGGACTAATCGCTGCCACCGCACCAATTGGATCATAGGATACAATGGTTTTACCATGGTCATGCTCATGGATCTCTTCCGCCAGAACGGATGCAGCTTCATTACAAGCAAACTCCATCCACATCAGCGAAACAAATATTTCACCATGTGCATCATACAGCGGTTTACCATGCTCTCTGGACAGCAAATTCACAATTTCATTCTCTGCTGCTTTAATTTTCTCTATCGCCTTGCGCATCCGAGTAATGCGTTCATCAATGGAGGTCTTTTTCCATGTTTTAAAAGCAACCGACGCTGCTTCGATGGCGGTGACCGCTTGTTCTTTCGTAGTAACAGGAAAATAACCTACGATTTCAGCAGGGTTGGCCGGATTCTCTTTTGCTAACTGCGAAAGGGATTTTACATGCTGACCGTTAATAAAGGCTTCAACTGTAACTGTCTCTTGATCTGCTTGAATCGTCATACGAAATTCCCTCCGTTAGGTCCATACTTCCTCTGCAATTTCCTTCACATAACGCAGTTTACGCCATTGTTGTTCTTCTGTTAAAATATTGCCTTCTTCGGTGGAAGAAAAGCCGCATTGTGGGCTCAGACAAAGCTGATCAAGAGGAACATAAGCTGCCGCTTCTGCAATCCGGGCTTTGATCTGCTCTTTATTTTCTAACTCGCCGGTTTTCGATGTGATTAAACCAAGCACGATTTTCAAATCTGGTCGATTCACATATTTTAATGGCTCGAAACTACCTGAGCGCTCATCGTCAAATTCTAAAAATAAGCCATCTACGTTTAAGCCTCCAAATATAACCTCAGAAGCATAATCGTAACCACCCGTTGAGAAATAGTTGGATTTATAGTTACCCCGACAAATATGCATCGTCACAACTAAATCTGCCGGTTTATAAGCCAAAGTTTCATTAATCATGTGCTGCATCGTTTTCAACTCTTCCGCTGGTTCCAAACCTTTAGCGCGCAGTTTATCATGGCCAGCCTCTGAGAAGAGATCTGCCCAAGCTGTATCATCTAATTGCAGATAACGACAGCCCGCATCATAGAAGGCTTGAATGGCTTTTTGATAGGCCGCAATCGTATCCTGAATGAATTGCTCCCGATCCGTATAGCTGTTGGCGCCGTTTTCCAATCGATAAAGAAGCATATTCGGACTTGGAATGGTTTGTTTCGCCACGGCGTCACCTGCATGTTTTTTCACGAATTTAAAGTGCTCCACAAAGGGATGTGTAGAGAAATCGACCTTACCTACAACCCGAATTCCACCCTTGCGAGTCTGCATGTTATGGAACTGAGGTCCATCAATTTCCTCATACAGCTCTACGCCATCCAAGCCGCCCAGAAAATCAAAGTGCCACCAGCTTCTGCGGAACTCACCATCCGTAATAGCGAGTACGCCATTTTCTTTTTGTTTATCAATTAATCGAATAATCTCTTGATCTTCCACAGATCTTAGTTCCTCATATGTAATCGTGCCAGTTTTATATTGTTCACGTGCCTGACTCAAGTTCGCAGGACGTAGGAAGCTTCCAACGTGATCGTTACGAAATGGTATCATAGTAAAATCTCCTTCTAACTCTTTTAGTTTCCTGAGTATAGCATGATCAAAATGATCACCCGTAATATGAAAAAAGCATGACTGGTCATAGCTTTTAGCAATAACAAAAAGAGCTCAACAAGCAAAAAATCCACAACCTCATAGGGTAGTGGATTAGGGTGGAGCGAAATGCTGTGGTCGTTTCGCAGCGACAGAATGCATCTCTAAGCAAATTATTGTTCATCAAAATAATCATCTCGCAAATCTAATTCTTTCAAACAATCTATGAATTTTTCTCTGAAATGAGGTTGGTTTTTATATTCAGGCCACACGGCCTTGTAATAAGGTAATAACTTTTCATGAGGAATAAGGCCCCAATATGAAATTGTATGTTTCAAAACTTCTTTTTGGTCGCTGCCCATCAACATTTGCTCCATTATTTCCCACTCTTCCGACTTGTTAGAACAATTTCGTGCAGCATAGATTGCAGCAGTTTGTATGTTCGGATCAGTGTGGCACAAGAACGGTGCAAAGTTTTGAAGGGTAATTGCGCCCGATGATTCCAAGACATACCCCACATGACGTAACGTTTCCGGATCTTGAACTCTGTCCAGGCTTTGCAGTATCACTTGTATAAACTCCGTTAAATCAGCAGATTTACCGTACCAGTTCAGAATGTTTAAAGCTTGTAAGAAATCTTCATTTCTTTCTGAATGCATCAGCTCAAGCAGGAGTTCTCTTCCTGCGTCAATAGAGGTTTTGCAGATTAACTGGATGGCTGTCGAGCGATCATGTTGACTTTGCTCTGCAGCGCTGATTAAGAATTCAATGGTGGGCTGCGTCACTTTCTTAAACTTAAACATTCCCTCAAGAGCTTTGGTCTCCATTTCTCTATTGGCAGCGTTTTGATAAACCTGTATCAGCGCCTGTTCATCACCCGGCATTCGACTGCCAAACCAAGTGATATCATAATCCAAAATGATTTCATCCAACCAGCGCTCATACCAGTCCAGAAAGTGTTCTTCGTAGACAAAGAAAAAGGGATGATCCGGATGAAAATCTGAAGTGTAAACGACCTTACCTCTATAAGTCCCTTCAAGTATGAGATACATATCGTACTCGCAGCCTTGTGTGCCAATGCACAGCATGCCACCCAGCACCCGTTCACGGGCTGCTTCATATTCCAGGTCGGAGATGTCCTCATCCCGAATCAAAGGTTCTATAAGATGATTCCAATCCTCCTTTGTCATCTCGGGGTACAGAACACATTTAGAATGGAGTGCATGACTAGCGGTATAGGAAGCTGCCTTCCCTATTGAATATAATCCGTAATAGGGTCCGGCCCCTCCATTACCCACTTCCGTTAAAAACTGCGCATAAGACTCCGGGAGTGTAACCTGATTCTCTACCTGCCACTGTGTTAGCTCTTTTTGTGTCAGCTTCCGATCGACCTTATACTGGTGTGAAGATGCTCCAAACACCAAAAAAGCCGTATCCTTCTGCATAGCTTTTTCGAGCTTGTATTTGATTCGATCCAGCTGCGTTTCTTTCTTCCGAAACAACATAATGAATTCCCCCAGTTGGTTATCGCTGGCCTTCCTTCGTCTGCTTATCCAGTAATTTCAGCAGATGCGGAAATCGGTATTCCCCATACATACGCTGTATGTGCTGTGCAGCAGTTTCCAGCTCCATGCCGATAGAAGTGATATACAGAGGTTTAGTGCTTTTCCCCCGGTAAACCTCTTTGACAACAGCCTCATTATTGTGAAAGGCATTTTTTGCGACACCGATCACTGGAATTCTCTCAGAAAATTCTCTATACACAAAATGTCCAAGTCCAGGCCTTTTTTCGTTGTTTAAATATACATAGCCATCTACCACAATAGTATGTATTTCATTAATGTCGGTATTTTTCATGAGTTCACGTATGCACGGAAGTTCTCGTTTGTAGAAAGAGCCGGGTTCGTATTCGTGAGGGTTCCCCGTGTAAGAGGTGATGATATCGAGTGGTTCAGCATCTTCCCAATTTTGAAAAATAACCCCCACTGATTTTGCTCGATTTTCCTCATAATACACATCGACAGCAATGATCATAAATGTCGGTCACTTCCCTGTAATATTTTAAACTGCCGGTTAATTCCATTGTACCATATCGTATCTTTTCAGCTGTAGACTCACCTTCTGAAGAGTAACTATCTCTTATTCCGTTGAATTACCTCAAGCACAATGAACCCAGCCAAACATAGAGATTACATTTACTCGACTTCCAGTTCTGCCTACGTAGTGTTAAACTTAAACGAGAATGGCCTATCTATCTTAATGGATGCCGTACAACCGAATGAAGGCAAAATATACTCATACATATGGAGAAAGGACCATCATGAATCGTTCTCTGAAGCAGCCGATGAGATCAATTTTAGTACCCGTGATTCCCGGTGGAATCATGACTATTCTTATATTTTATTTGGATTACTTTCCATTTGAACTTGTTGAGAAATTTCTACTGTTTGCAGCTTTCGTCATTGTACCTTTTGTCATCTTGCTTTTGAACTACGATAAAAAAAATAAACAGCAGCACATCCTGTATGCCGCTATGAAGTGGCTTCAGTATCCAGCAGCGCTTCTCACCCTATTTTCCGTCATGAGCAGTACGATGTGGGGATTAGAAAACACGGAAATACCGGGTATTCTCTCTCTTGGATGGCTGCTGTTTACACTGCTGCTTGGCACCTATGGTACGACCATTATTTTAATTTCCGAAAGAAATGCGGCAGAAATAGCCATTGGCGCAGGACTGGTCTATTTTTTTATCGGAGGCATCTGGTTTACCTTATATCAATATCAAGTCAATCTGTTCCAAGCCAATCCCGCAGCACACGCGTTGAGCTCAGTCCATTTTCATTTTTCATCTGCGATCGTTCCGATTTTTATAGGTGCACTGGGACGAATCATGACGAAGAAAAGCTGGTATCCCTGGGTTGTGGCCATCGATATTATCGGACCCCTATTGATTGCTTTCGGTATGATTTTCTCGAAGCCGATCGAGTACATTGGTGTCACTCTGTTCGCCTGTAATATTGTCATTTACACCACATATCTCTTTGCTTATTTGAGAAGGAACCCCCTGCACCGTAAGGCAGCCTTCTTTTTGGGTCTTTCCTGCACTGCCTTTTACACAGTCATCGTGCTTTCTATTCTCTATCCGTTACTCAAAAATATGTTTTCTATGACGATACTCGATTTCATCCCCATATACGGATCGCTGCATGCATTTGGTTTTGTCTTATGTGGACTGATTGGTTGGGTATACATGGTAGACTCTATTAAGAAAAAAGCTTAGTTGCGAGCATAGATGCATGACCTTTGTGAATATTACCTGTAATCCAAAAGGCTCCGTCCCATCCAATTCAAATTGAAACAAAAAGACACTGAAATGCTTCTCTTCAGTGTCTTTGGTATGGATACTTTTCTATTACTGTGATTAAAGCTGCTTGATAATCTCTTCCAACTCATCGACCAAGCCTTTTGCGCGTTCAAAGTCCGTATCTTTCAACGCCAACTCGATTTGCATTTCAACCGCTTTTTTCTTTTGTTCATTTTCCAAATAATCCTTGCTGAAATGTCTGGCATATATCATTTGTCTGAATTTGCGCATACTCATTTTTCTAATCGTCTTGTCGTTAATGATAAGTACATAATCCATACCGTTTACGACGGAATAGAAATCATGGGAAATCATGAGGATTGCGCCTGGATATTCCTCAATCGCTTTCTCCAGTGCGATCTGCGTATAGATGTCCAAATGGCTTGTCGGTTCGTCAAGGAGGAGCAGATCGGCATGACTCGCAGCAGCTTTAGCCAATTGGAGCATATTTTTTTCGCCACCGGACAGCGATGCGATCTTCTGATCCAGAATTTCACCTTCAAAACCGTAGTTTACAAGATAGGCTCTGATCTCATCATACGTTTCAAACCCGGCATCAATGAATTCATGGAGGATCGTATTCGTATCTTTGAGTGTCTCGCCCTGCAGCTGCGATAAATAAGCCGCCTTGAGATTATCATTGATTTCGATGGAATCCTGATTGTTTTTAAAGATATCCCGGAGCAGTGTCGTTTTTCCGGTACCATTTGGGCCGATGATGGCCACTTTATCTGTCGATTGGATCTCGAAGCTTACATCTTTCAAAAGCAGCTCGTCAAAGGAAACACTATAGTCACTGACCTTGACAGCCATGCTGTCTTCGACTTTATGATCCAGATCAAATCGGATATTCGGCTGCTTAATATCGACAAACGGTGCTTTGATTCTGCGCGCTTCCAATCGTTCTTGAAATTTCACCCTCGCTTTTAACGCTCTACCTCTGGAAGCTTCTGAGTTAATCGTTGCAATCGCTCTGAGATTTTCGATGACACCATCGTACCTCTCGATCTCCTCCGCTTCAGCAACCGCGATCTCCTGCAGCTCTATTTTAGTCTGCAGCAAGGAGAAATTGTACTCGATATATCGTCCGTCAAACTCCTGAAGTTCCAAGTTTTCGAGGTGAATGATTTTGTTGAAACAATGATTCAAAAGATAGCGATTATGCGTAACGACCAGCAGCATTCCTTTGTGGGAGTTAATCAATTGTTTAAGCGCATTGAGATTTTCGAAGTCTAAAAATACATCCGGTTCGTCCATAATCATCAGATCCGGACTACGGAGCATTTCCTTCATTACTTGAATAAGCTTGAATTCCCCGCCGCTCAAGGAAGATACGCCAACGTCTTTTAGCTTCAGAAGGTTGGCCAGATTCAGCTGCTTATGGATCGTACTTTCATAATCATCGCCACCCATTGCATCTAATGTGTCCAGCGCTAATTGAACCTTTTCCAGCAGCGAATCCATATCCGGCGCAGTTCCCATCTCCGCATACATGGCTGTGATTTCATCCTGGATCTTGATAAAATCCTCCGCGATATATTCAAAAACAGTCATCTCTGCCGTGGGGTCTACCTGCGAGAACTGACTCACATATCCGATTCTATACTCAGGGTCAATCTCCAGTTTCCCCTCGAACAGATGTCTTTCCGGGTCCATCAGGATTTCGATCAGCGTACTTTTACCACTACCGCTTGTTCCGATAAAGGCGCAGTGTTGGCCTTCTTCAAGCGTAAATGAAATATTTTTGTAGAGTTCTTTTTGCGGAAACGA
Source organism: Paenibacillus sp. FSL R7-0652 (assembly GCF_038595045.1). Classification (NCBI taxonomy): domain Bacteria; kingdom Bacillati; phylum Bacillota; class Bacilli; order Caryophanales; family Paenibacillaceae; genus Paenibacillus; species Paenibacillus sp. FSL R7-0652. The sequence continues at coordinate 6,603,859 of NZ_CP152001.1, forward strand.
GAAGGATAGTTGTTCAACTTTGATCATGGTGTTACCTTTCTTGGTATCTGAATTAGTAATTATGGTTGGAGGTACTGCAGATTGTAAGTTTGAGGTTGTCGATTCTCAGCGTAACACTGATTGAGGGTGAGTACAATTGGTTTGTATTTCTAAGCTTACGTTGAAGTTTGGCTCCTTAGAGCAGAACAAGTCAGGGCCATCCTATGTTGGATGACCCTGACTCAATGTCTTTATTAAAGTTTTGTATACATTATCGCAAAAAATCCATTTCAATATAGGGAGCGTTATTTAACAAATTTCCATAGTAGAAGCGTCGGGCCTGCTCAAACCATTCGCTCCAATCAGGAGCGTTAAAGTCTCTGCTTCTATACAGCGCAGCTAGAACTCTAGCCTGCCTTAGATTGATAAAAAGTGGTATTTGGCTCAACTGATCTTGACTGATCGTATTTTCTTTAGTGTAGCCGTTTAAGAAGCTGCCGTAGTAGCGTTTGGCGATCTCCTTCCTGACATCTTCTGACACAACCCACGGAATAGGGATTTCATAAAATAATGGTGCAGCAATATCAGAAACAAACCAACTGTACTCGACTTCGTCGTAGTCAATAATAAAGGCTTCATCTTCATCGTTAAGATAATTGCCAGGACTGATATCCCCATGAATAAGACCGTACGTATCCTTTTCCTTCGGTAGAGCGCTGACTTCAGTAATTATAAGATCAAAGTTGGGATGTAATTCCAGCGGGCAATACTTCTTAAATGAAGCTAGTAGGGTATTATCATTCCATTCAAAACGTGGAATCTGAGGCGAATAATTACGTGAAAGCTTATGTATCTTTCCAACCATTTGTCCAATATTCTCATAAAATGTACTGCTCTCTTCCGCTATAACTGCACTTCTGCCGGGCGCTTTCTCAAAAGCAGCTGCAGTAAAGGACTCGTCAATGATATGAATGAAATCCCCTGATAAAGACTGAATGGGCCTCGCTGCTTTCATCCCATGATCCGCCAGAAACATGACAAAATCCAGTTCTGCTCTTGTTAATGATTCATTCCGATGTGTGATATGCGTGATTCTTAAAATAACCTCTCGATCTCCGATTACCCCGGAATAAACGAAGTTCTGAAACCCGTTTAACTCGATAATGGAATCTTCGCGTATCCCAAAACATTGTGCGGACTGTCTCATTATATCTTGTGTGAACAGTTGTTTAATCTTTTTATCCATACAATCTCTCCTCTTTGCTGTTATGGTAACAACAGATGTCGATAGAAAATATACCGAGTTTGATTCATAATCAAGTTTTACGCAAAATGTCGGATCGAAAGCCGCTTAACAGGCTGCTGAAACCATGTTGCTGAGTACTTGTTCATAAAACATCCTTCTTCCTGTCTCTCCCATTGTATTTATTTTCTAGTATAATAGCTTAAACCAACAATAATCTTATAATGATCCTGCCTTCAGCTTGTAAGGAACGCTTACGAGCTATCTAAGGTGGGAAGAAGGAGAGTTATTATGGAATATCATGTATCCGTACATGGAAATGATCAACAAAAAGGAACAGCGGATCAACCCCTTCGTACCATATCACGCGCTGCGGCTCATGCCATGGCTGGTGATACAGTTATCGTTCATGCGGGAGTATACAGGGAATGGGTTAACCCGGCGAACGGAGGAACGGCAGAGCATAGAATCATCTATCGATCTGCTGGAGACGGCGAAGTCGTCATTACAGGAGCTGAACGGATTACCAGTTGGGCATCCGAAGGAGACGATGTTTGGAGCACAGAGGTGCTCAATTCCATCTTTTCCGTTCGTAACCCCTTTGAGGTAGAGCTCAGTGGAGACTGGTTGTTCGACGGGCCTTTTCCGATTCATCTGGGTGATGTCTATTTGGATGGTAAGTCCTTGTATGAATGCGATAGTATTGAGAGCGTTAACAAGCCTGAAGTCTGGCCTGAAGCCAAATATCCCAAGGACTCACTGTTAAAGTGGTATGCCGAAGTGGGCTCTACCACAACCAAAATCTGGGCGAATTTTGGCGGGAAAGATCCTCGTAAGGAGAATGTAGAAATTAATGTGCGTCCATACTGCTTCTGGCCTGAGAGACCAGGACTTAACTATATAACTGTAAGCGGATTCACACTTCGCCAAGCTTCTCCTCAATGGGCACCGCCTACGGACTACCAGGAAGGTTTGATTGGGCCTCACTGGAGCAAGGGCTGGATTATTGAAAACAATATAATCAGTGAATCCAAATGCGTTGGTATTAGTCTAGGTACCGAGATTGGCACAGGTCACACCAACGCTTTGGAAAAGCGGAGTAAAGGCGGGACTCAACGGGAACAGGAAGTTATTTTACGAGCATTACGCTCCGGCTGGCATAAGGATAACGTCGGCAGGCACATCGTTCGTGGTAATGTGATTCATGATTGTGAACAGGCAGGTATTGTCGGTCATATGGGAGCTGCATTCAGCCGCATTTATCAGAACCGGATTTATAATATTCACCATAAACGGCTCAGACACGGTGCCGAAGTCGCGGGAATTAAACTGCATGCTGCACTAGATACTCAAATTAACGAGAATATCGTCTACAGCAGTTACCGTGCGCTTTGGCTTGACTGGCAGGCACAGGGCACTCGGATCAGCCGCAATGTATTTTTTGACAACATATCTGAAGACCTCTTCGTTGAGGTGTGCCATGGTCCGTATATGGTTGATCACAATCTATTTCTCTCCCCTATGAATTTCAGAAATATGGCCCAAGGCGGGGCATTTGCTCATAATTTATTTGCAGGCCGATTTGTCGTTCGTTCCGAAATTACGCGGATTACGCCGTATCACTTCCCTCACGAGACGGCTATGGCCGGATACTCCAACATTACCGGAGGTGATGACAGGTACTACAACAATATCTTTGTGGGTGATAACGAAGCCGACGCCAATAAGGAGCCTGTTCCTATTACCTTCTTTGAGCATCTTCCCCTTAAACCAAGGGATGAAGTTGGGGAGGACGGGAAGACGGTCATGGATGGTGTGCCGGACAATTCCATTTGTTATCTGCATGCTGTAGGACTTGGCGGCTATGACAAACATCCGAATGTGAAAGATAAGAGGTGGTGGGAATACACCAAAGAGGAGCTTAAGGAGCTTGGCGATGCTGCCAAAGATTTCTTTATAGGCAATGCCGTTCTACCGGTAGCTATGGGTGGCAATATATATCTCAACCATGCGGTTCCAAGTCGTCACGAATCGAATGCGGTAATCCATACACAGAAGGGCATAAACGTTGAGATTGATCCTGTGCTGGGTAAGGTGCAGATTCAGATTAATAATCCCGAGCTGCTTCAGGGCAATTCTGCGATGGTGATTACCACTGACCTGCTTGGAAAAACGTATCACGCCGATACGAAGTACGAGGAACCAGACAGCACTCCATATCAGTTTGACTCCGACTTTTTCGGAACAAAGAGACTCGATGCAGATATCACACCAGGTCCCTTTGAGTTAACCGAAGATGGTAAGGTTGAGTTTGAGATTTAATTTGTGATTGAGGGTCCAGTCACTTTAGGTGACTGGACCTTTATTCTGTGTAAAGCCTATATTCTGCTGTTTATACTCAAACGGCTCTTCACATGAATACATTTCATGAAAAAAACCTTTAAACGGGATATCGTCTTCAAAACATTTTATAAGATACGATAGTTCCTCATCACATACCAGTTCTTCACCAGCATTATGCATCACTTCGAATGAATCAATAATATTTTCCATCAGCGTTACTTTTATGAATAAGGGCAGCTGATCCAGAACTGAATCATCGATCTTGGTCTCTGATTTATAACCTGAAAGGATTGTCTCAAAATAATTATCCATGAACTCTTTGCGTTTAATGACATCTGGTTCAAATTGTATCCAGCCTACGCCATGTGTCCAAAGACCCGCCAAGTCATACATATACCAACCGAAGCATGAATTATCGAAGTCATATACAGTTATTTGTCCTGTATCAAAATCTATCGAATAATTGCCATCGTTGAAATCAAAATGAATCATACCGTAAGTCTCTTGGTTCCTGTCAAATTTGTTTAAGGTATCAAGAAGCTCTACCATCTTCTCCTTAAGCAGAGATAGGGAGCTGGGTATCATTTTATCGATATATTCACCATTGAATTTATCAAAAAAACTGTATCGACAATGGATAGGATGGTATCCTTTTGATATTTGGTGCAGTTTCCCCAAGGTCTTGCCACAGTTAAAATAATATTCGGTAATTGGAACTCCATCACGATACTGATAATTATTTTCTACAAGCATTTTCCCCTTAGCTTTTTCAAACAGGCAGACAAAAAAGCTGTGGTTATTGTAGGTGATCTCCTCCAGCAGATTCCCATTCCGGGAGCTGATTACATTTGAGACGCTTCCTCCATGCTCATGTAGATACCGGACAAATTCCAATTCGCCTTGGAAATCCTCTCGATTCCTGTCAGGTAGGAAAGCGATTCGAAGTATTTTAGCATCACTCCCCGCTTTCTCGCAGGTATATACGACATTCCGCCCTCCATCATGTGGTGGAATCAGCTGGATTTCATATCCTTCTAATTCGAACAACTCTGATACCGCTGTAAGTATGCAGGTATCTCCCATTGATACAACTTCGTTATAATTTATAACTATCTCTCCTTTTCGCGTATAAACATTTATTTATGAATACAAAAAGAGCATACCTCAATAGCGGCAAGCTCAATGAACTTTTTTGATCATTTTAAGTGTTATATACTTTGATGGGTGCAAACCATTCCATTTGGCAGTACTCCCCATCATATGCATCCATATCAATTTTTTCGAAGAAGAATTCGCTATCCAGAAGTTCGTATCTTCCGCTGTGCTCCTTGACAAGCCTATCAATAGCAGTATACAGCTCCTCTGCGCGCAGTTCACTAATCTCCTCGTAATGATGGTTCCCAATATAACGAAAGCCGACACACATAGACGCCCGAACTGTATCCCCTGTAAAGCCCTCAGGTATCCCGTTCAGATCCATGACACGCATAGACGGTAGATAGTACGTCCAACTAAGCGATGGATCAGGAGTTCTCGTTAGACCATAATAAATATTGGGTTCTGCCGGATTAGGAATAATATGCCTCCGGTTCCACCAAAACTGTTTGGCAGCTTCAGGTGCTTTAGTTGGAGCTTCAGCAATCTCAATCTGATATATTTGCCCCATTAAATGAAAGGATGGAATCATGACCATATCCGGCCCGTATACCAAATTCCCACTAACATTGTTCTTAGGAAACAAATGAAGAGGAGTTGTTACGTGAATATATTGACCAGAATCTCTACATTCACCAGGTGTAAGCCCATACTCACGTTTAAACGCACGTATGTAAGTTTGCTCATGTTCATAACCACACTCAATGGCAATGTCGAGGACCCGCTTCTTAGTTTGCATCAAATTCTCCAAGCTGACAGCCAGCTTCCTGGAGCGGATATAACTTTTCAGTGGTACGCCAAAAGCGAACTTGAAAAGTCGACGCAAATGTACATTGGAAATCGGGAGATCGTTTAGATAATCTGTCTCGCTTGCACTAGAAACGTTTTTTTCTATTCGGGATAGAAGCTCAGAAAGGAGTATGTATGGTTCTATAGCTTATGTCACTCTCCTAATATATTTTTGTTCCTAAAATTCTTAATTTGACATATTTTCTACTAGTAAAACTATACCACAGGGAGTAAATATTAAAAAACTACATGGAATAATTCCTTGCATAGAACTTCTCATATTAGTTCCTTGTATCCCAAGCAGTATTGTTTCCCCACACTTTTTCTAGAAATTCAGGCACTGTTACAACTGTTACAACGGATAATACTGATTTTCCACAGTTTATATTTATTTGCTTTAAGCAAACAAATAAGTTGTATTTGTGATATGGAAAAAAAAGGAGACAACTCATTGACCTCAAGAAAAGAAGAGCTTCGAAAAGTAACTTACAGCACATTTAGTCTGGCTCAAGAATTTCGCAAAGTTCAGGAATTACGAAAGGATTACGACCGAACAAGCTTTGACATCCTTATCCTTATAGCGAGCCAAAAGCGAATGCGCCCGTCCGATATCGCTGCCGCTTTGCAATTAAACCCTTCTTCCATTACTAGAAGGATGCAGTTGCTCCTCCAGGAGGGACTTGTTTCGGCTGAAAACGATCCGTCCGATCAGCATTCGAGCTTAATTACCCTCACTCTGACTGGAGAAAAAGCATTAGAGAGCTACCTTGTTAGAAGCGTCGACGCGAACGATAGGCTCCTGGAGAACTGGAGCGATGAAGAATTGAAGGTATTTGCGGCTATGCTATCGCGGTATTCCGAAGCTTTGAAGAGATGGCGAGTGAGTCTATACCCGGAAGATAAGGAAAGATAGTTCCATAGAGAAAGGAACATGATTGATGTCCAAAGTTCTGTTTATCAACGGTCCCGCTGAAGGTCATATCAATCCAACATTGGGATTGGTTCACGAGTTAATCCATCGAGGAGAGGAAGTAGTTTATCTCGCGCCTACGCCATTTCGTCGCAAAATCGAGCTTACGGGAGCTGAGTTCAGGGAGTTTAATAGCTTCTACGGGAAACCGGACCCGGGGGATCTTCCCGGATTTCTCGGAATGATGCGTTTTTTGCTTCGATCGGCTGACAAAGTGATTCATCAGGCAATGGAGCTAACCACTACAGAACGTTATGATTATGTTGTGCATGATGCATTTTTCGGTTGGGGGGCGCTCATCGCTCACCTGCTCAAAGCGACATCCATCAGCTCCATTTCTACCTTCGCTCCCGTAATCAACAGCAGCATGACGGGAAAAGACAAAAGTTCTACAGCACAGCTTGAGGAGATCAAGCAGGAGATGCTTAAGCTTTCAAGTCGTTATGGTTTTTCTGTATCCAGGATTCAAGACATCATGTTCAACAAAGGCATCATGAATCTTGTATATACTAGCGAATATTTTCAGCCCCACAGACACTTATTTGATGAAACGTATCATTTCGTAGGTCCTTCCATCGCCGATCGTGAGGATGCCCCCGATTTTACATGGTCACAGCTGGAAGGAGCTAAGAGCATTTATATTTCTTTAGGCACGATCGCTAATGACGACAGGAGCTTCTACGAGGATTGTTTCAAGGCATTTGCAGAGATGCCGTATCGATTTGTTATGTCAATAGGAAATAAAATCAGCGAATCCACTCTAACCGGTATACCGTCAAATTTTATCCTCCAACCTTACACTCCCCAACTGGAGATTTTAAAAAGGGCCGATCTCTTTATCACTCATGGAGGAATGAATAGTGTAAGCGAGGCATTGTACCATGATGTTCCGCTCATAGTGATTCCGCAATCAGCCGACCAGCCAATCGTCGCCTCCAGGTTGGAAGAATTGGGCTGCGGCATTAAGATGAGTCGCCAGCAAGCAACCCCAGAAGCCTTGCGAAGTACCGTTAATCGCGTTATCTCGAACAACGCGTATAAAAGAAATTGTTCTATTGTTGGGGAGACACTCCGAAATGCGGGCGGATATAAGAGAGCTGCAGATCTTATTATGGCAATGACAAAGAAGCGCTAACTACCGAGCCGTCTGCATGAGCAGGTTTGAAGCTTCATCTCCGAGACGTTCGAACATGTTCCCCAATAACAAAGGTTGCCCACAATGCTGCGGGAAGTGTTTTTTTGTCTGGAAAGCATGATAGGTCCTCCCATTTCCTCACACACCGATGACAAGACTTAACTTCTTTGGCAAATAAACAACCGTATGTAACACGCCAAAGCACTCTTTATAGGATTTATAAATTAACAGGTTCATATCTGCACAACAGGCTGACAAGTCGGTGTCACCCAATTCAAACCTCATATCTAATTACTTCGCCTTCATTTATGGTACGGTTCTTCGCGCTGTCGGTAACAGCAAGTTTTCTTCAATAGCAGGAATATTATGTATTTCTATAGAAGGATCTAACTGACAGAAATGCTAATAGAAGGAGTGATTCATAACTTGAAAGGTACTTTGAATCGAGTTATTGCTTGTTTAAAGGGTGTATCAACAGGAGATGCGATAGGTAAACAAACTGAATCATTGAACTTCGAGGATATCAAGCAATGGTTCCCAGAAGGAATTAGCGATTTTCATGGTGAAATAGGCAGCATTATGCCCAGATATGAGGGAAAACATTACTTCTGGAAATTTGGTGAGACGACAGATGACACCGAACAGACTCTCTCCATTGCAAGAGTAATAGCTCTAGATGGCAAAATCACGCACTCCTCTGTAGGAAAAGAACTTATGCTCTGCAAAAAATCAAATCGTCCCACTCTGCTCCTGGGTAAATTTCAAAAAATCGGAAATCCATCAAGAGTGGCATTTGAAGGTGATGGATGTGGAGCAGCAATGCGTTCAGCACCAATTGGTGCCTTATTCTCTACCCAGAGGTTGAATGATCTCGTTTCAAGTGTTTTTGAAGCAAGTATTCCTACTCACGGAGGAAGAATTGCAATTTGTGGTGCTAGTGCAGTAGCTGCAGCGGTTTCGGCTGCAATTGACGAAAAGCTTCCGTCTGAGATAGTACAACACGCTGTTCAAGCAGCTAGAATAGCCGAAAAATATCGTCCTGAAACTACAGAAGAAAACATCGCTGACCTGATTTTACGTGTATATGAAGATCTATCAAGCCTAGAGACCTTATCATTAGAGTATATAAAAGAAAAATACATGCCTTGGAAAACTCCAAACATCGTTGCTTTAGCAATAACTTTCGCAGTTCTCACTCAGTCAGCCGAGAAAACAACTTTACTAGCTGCGAATCTTGGTGGTGATACAGATTCAGTAGCTTCAATGGGAGCTGCAATTGCAGGAGCTCTTTCGCCACAAACTGTAAATGAAAGATGGTATCAAGCAGTAGTTCAAGTCAATGGTAATGAACTTCTTCAATTAGCACCAAAGATTGCTCAACTTCGTTTATAATTTTTTTTCTAAGAACCGCATTTACAGTTTCTTCAATTTTATATTATTTATCAGCTTATACGACGGACCCCTGTAAAAACAGGGGTCCATTTTGATTTTCAGGAGTGTAAGAATGAGAATCGTTAAGAAACATCAGGACTGGACTTTAAAGTTTTACGCCGGTTCCGAGCACTTCCAGCCGTGTTCCTCGATCATATCGAGGGCTGCTTTCAACAACTTAGTAACGAACTAGAGGATAAAGATAGGAGCGGAGTTTTGCTTGGGCAGCCACGACTGAATCTTCGTTCTCAAAGCGGGAGACAACTCATATATACAAATCCATGTCCTGCAAGGAAATTCGGTAAAAACTTTCGCTGTTACTTGTGGTACGGCTCTCCTCGATTGATCTTCACCGCGCGATAAATCTGCTCTACCAACACCAGCCGCATTAGCTGATGCGGCAGGGTCATGCGCCCGAAGCTCAAGCGCTGCTTAGCGCGGCGCAGCACCTCATCGGAGAGCCCATGGCTTCCTCCGATGACAAACACGACATGGCTCGTCCCATACGTGCCGAGCTTGTCGATCTCCACAGCCAGCTCCTCGGAACTCCAGAGCTGACCATCCAGTGCGAGCGCAACGACATGCGCCTCGCTCTTCACATGCGCGAGAATGCGTTCGCCCTCGCGCTCTTTTACCGCCCGAACCTCAGCTTCGCTCAGGGTATCGGGCGCTTTCTCGTCTGCGACCTCGATCATCTGAAACTTGATGTACGGGGCGAGCCGCTTGGCATATTCCTGAATGCCCAGTGTTAAATATTTTTCCTTCAATTTGCCTACGCCTATAATTTGAATCAACATCTGATCATTCCTCCTGAATCGTCGTCACTGCTTAAAACCTATCTAAAAACCAGATGCGTCCAGCGCATCGTTTCCAGACATAATTCATTCAAAACTCTAGCGATCACCACAAACCTTATTCAGTCCGAATTGCCCAATTTTAGAATCTAACGATTACAGCAGACGCTATTTCCCCCAAACCATGCATTTTTCGCCCTGTTTGAAGCAATTTTATCAAAATAAGCTCTCTACGGATCGTTAGAATTTCAACCAAGCTCATTTCCCCCAAATAAGGCTTCTCATGATCGTTACAATTTCACCTGCCAACCACGTCCTTAATTACCGCCCGATGTCCTGCCCGTTCTGCCTTGACCGCTCGTCAGCACAGACTCCCTCAGCCGCTCGCTCCCTACAAATGCAAAAAGAGCGCTCAACACGCTCTCTCTGCTTCTTGCTGTGATGTTCATACCGGATCGAACCAAGTCTATAGCCAGAGGCAGTACCGCTCTGCTGCGCCATGACAACAACATCCCACAGCATTGGTCAGCACCCCTGGCAGCCGCCTGCTCTACAGTACGCTAAACGACAAGGAATTCCGCGTGCTGATCACATTCAGCGCATTTGGCAGGCGGGTCCCAGTCGGCAAATTCCGTCTCCTTCAAATCCACGATATCTGGAGCGTCCTCATATTCATCCACAAACATGTCGATGGCAATGTCCACGTGTTCTTTGCATACAACGTACATCCGTCAAGCATCCTTTCTGTCACCAGCTATGTTCCCGATTCACAGGCCGCTTATCCTACAGGATAGCCACTTCTCAGTTCTATCACACCTGCCGCGGAAAAGAAACCCCCACATCACAGTTCTGTGCAAAAACTTGACGCTCTTATACCAAAAAGGCCTCTTCCTCGAGATGTACACATATATCTTTCTCATAAGATAAAAAAGGCACCCCTCAACGATACCCCATCAGGTACCAATTGCGGGAATGCCCTATTTTAACCTCAAGCGTACGTTCACACTTTTTGCTCTATCCCTAATCTTGTCCGTATATTTATCCTTACCCTTCGCTTCCGTCCTACTCCAATCCCGACTGCGCCTTTGTGAGCAGTTTCCCGCTTTGAAATGCAATCACTGCGTTGCCGCCGTTGCCCGCCGTGCCCTTATAGTTGTACACGACCATGTTCTCCGCTTCACTTAGCGCTTCACCTTCACCGCCTAGAATGTTGATAACCTCTTCCACGGTCATGCCAACCTCCAGCTTCTCATACTGGGCAAATGTAATCAGCACCCCGTCTCCTTTTCCAGCGGATCCGTTGTTTCCTCCAGCGACAGGCATCTGACCACCAGTCCCTTGTCCAGCAGCGCCAGCTGTCTCGAATTCATTCAGCTTTTTCTCAAGTGCAGCAATTTTCTGTGCCTGCTCATCACTTTTAATTCCCTGTTCGGTCAGCTTTTTCTCCAGCCCAGCGATCTTTTCCTGCAGTGCACTCGTATCTACGGAAGCAGCTGGTGTGCTCTCCGATCCACAAGCAGACAGCAGCATCATTGATAATGCCAAGCTTGTTCCTCCAAGTACCTTTTTCTTCAATAGATTCATCTCCGAATCCCTCCATTTTCAGATTAGCCGGCCTGCTCACACGTTAAACAGCTGTTATTTGCATCAACGACCTATGTAAACACATTGACATTAGTTTACCATACAGGCAAACAAATGTATCTGCGCCTTTAGCTCCAATGTCTTTCCCGAGTAGATGCAGTATGCGCTGATCCATAATTACCCTATCGTCATCTATTCCTGTTTGCGATGCCCTACACCTCAGCATTAAACGTTATGTACTCCAACGTCGAGCAGTGACCTTCTTTTTACTACATTCCATACCTCTCCCCCGATAAAAATGAACATAAAAAGAGTGGTCAGAAGTTCTGACCACTCTCTCTACTGCAGCCTACTCCAATGATCATCTTTATCATTATGACCATTAAACATAAAATATCATCGCTTTTCACGCTGCAATATGTCATCTCTGCACGAACAACCAGCTTCCATAACATGCGTCACCGCTTCGGTCACGAGCAGATTCCACAGCACGAATCATCATTTCATCAAGGAGCAGCGGCAGCGTTACCGCCTTCACCACTTACAGCCCCACAAGCCTTACTCCGGCTTATCTGTCAGCTTCACAGATACTTTCTCCGCTTTGCCATCCCGATAGAACGAGACCTCCAGTGTATCACCGATCTTTTTCTTATCGTATAGGAATTTTCGCAGGTCCAGCGTGGAGGTAATTTTTTGCCCATCGAATTCCGTAATGACATCATTCAGCTTCATGCCTGCCTCGGATGCCGGTCCGGAAGCCTCCAGCACAACCACACCACTATCGACATGAGATGGCAGCTTGAGGTCTTTGCGCTGATCATCATCCAGTGGAGCGTACGGATTACTCAGATCAACCGTGTACACGCCGAGATAAGGACGTGAGACTTTGCCGTCCAGCAGCAGGGAATCCACCGTTTTCATCACTTCGTTCATTGGAATGGCGAAGCCGAGACCTTCAACGCCTGTATCCGATATTTTCATCGTATTGATGCCTACGACTTTCCCGTTCAGATCAACCAGTGCTCCGCCGCTGTTGCCTTCGTTAATGGCCGCATCCGTCTGAATCACGTTCTGTTCCCAGTCGTACACACCGTCCTGGTTAATCGATACGGGCAGAATCCGATCCGTGTAACTAACGATGCCTGATGTCAGCGTACCACCGAGACCCAGCGGGTTACCAATGGCCAGCACCGTTTGGCCGCGCTGCAGCTTGCTGGAATCACCAATTTCCGCTGCAGCTCCCAGGCCTTTATCATCCGTTGAGAGTACCGCGATGTCACTCACCCGGTCCTTGCCCACCAATTTAGCTTTATGTGTTTCCCCGTCTACAGTCACAATCTCCAGGTCACTGGCGCCTTCCACGACGTGGTGATTGGTCATAATGTAGGCTTTGCCGTCTTCCTTTTTAAAAATAACCCCGGACCCCAGCGCGGAATCTTCCATCGACAGGCTGCTGCCTGTTTTATGATTCACGATGCTGACAACCGAAGGACGTACCTCTGCTGCTGCATTGATGATGCGATCGTATGGATCAACCACCTGTGCTGTCTGCGCAGTTCCACCACCTTGACCCGCTGCATTGGCCAGAGGAAGCTGAGCTGCAGGCTGGCTGATGAAGCTGAACAGCGTTACCGTTACGATCGAGCTAATTACCGAGCTGATCACAGCTACCTTGACGGTAGAACTGAGTTCCGAGCGTGACCTGCGTGGATTGCTCCAGCGATCACGTGCGCGTCTTCCGCCTCCCGGGCGGATGATCTGAAGTTTGCCTTTCTGTTCAGGTTCGGCGCGTCTTGATACCTTGGTTGAATAAAAATCGTCTCCAAACAATCCCATCGTGATCCTCTCCCCTTCGTTGTCACGCATCAAGACCCTGACTGCCGCCCAATTTATTCCATGGATGACCAGTGGAACTCCCTGTCGCCCATGACTTTTTTGCATTTTCACAAAATGGTCCTGCACATCGCCGCGTCCCGGAACAAAGCCGGGAGCAAACCTTTATATACAACAGAATGGCTCTCCATCCTGTATGCTCTATCAATCATGCTCTCGCATGCTGCGAGATTCGAGATTCCATTTCATACGCAAAAACAGCCAAAATCATAATACTCCTTATATACTAAACACTTTATATCCCAAAAAGTTGCATAATTACGTAAATAAACGTAAATTTTCACGATAACTCGCTCAACAATAAAGGTTCATACTATTTATCACCACAAAATGGGATGTGCTAAGCGCTATTCTTTTGAATTCATTAAACTTTTTCCATCCTGTTTCATGCCAAGTTCAAAGCAGTACAGCTGCCATTTCAGCATACACATCCTGCCCGTTAAATGTTAGCGGCAAAAAGAGGAATGTTTTCTACCCAGCCTGACTACAATAATAGTAAAAGAACAATTCAAAGCTTCATAGAAAAGAAGGAGGATTCCACAATGGAACGCACACGAACACTCACAGCTATGGACGAAGTTCACATGGCGGCCAAGCTGGCCGATCTCAAAGAAGAGCATTACCGCAACACACTAGCACTCAGCACCATCATTGAACTGCTTATCGATAAAGGCATCCTCACACGCGAGGAAGTGGAGCGCAAAGCCGCCGAACTGGACAGCTTTATGGCTCACCCACCCTATCCCATGGTGTAGGGCGATCATAATACGTATCACAGAGCTTGAACTCATGATCCCGATAAAAACAACCACGGCTCTCCATCGCGTCACGCACCGACATTTTAGCCAAATCCATCATATTATGATCCCGGCTGAGATGTGCCAGATACGTACGCTTGATGCGTCCGTTCATCAGTTCACTAAGCGCCGCACCTGCGGCTTCGTTCGACAAATGCCCGATGTCACTCAAAATCCGGCGTTTGGTGTTCCACGGATAACGCCCCATGCGCAATAATTCGACATCATGATTCGCCTCCAGTACGAGCACATCCGAGTCCGAGATCGCATCGCGAACCTTGTCGCTCATATAACCAAGGTCTGTCGCAACGGACAGCTTCTCGCTGCCATCGTCGAACGTGTAACCTACCGGTTCAGCCGCATCATGTGAAATACCGAACGACTCTACACGCAGCGAGCCAAAATCATGCTTTTCACCCGTTTCGAATATCCGCCGGTTCTCTTCCGGGATCGCTCCGACCGATTTCTCCAAAGCCGCCCATGTATTCGTATTTGCATAGATCGGTAAATTATATTTCCGAGACATCGCGCCTAGTCCTTTAATATGATCCGAATGTTCATGTGTGACCAGAATACCGTCCAGTTCCGTCCCTGAAATCTCCCGCTCCAGAAACAATGCCTCCAGCCGCTTCGCGCTGAGACCCGCGTCAATCATGAGTGAAGTACCCCCATGCTGAATGACTGTGGCATTACCTGTCGAACCACTGGATAACACCGTAAAATATATCCCCATAACGCATTACTCCCCTGGTTTATCTGACTTGGGACTGAATACATCCCCACTGATGCCCTGCACGTACAGCACTTCGCCACTTTCCAGCACAAACCGCCATGCCGGCATCGCTACCTGTATATCTGAGTTGAACAACTGGCCGTAGTAGCCCAGCTGAATATCTTTCACAATTGCATCATTTGGCAAAAAGTTTTCGATCAGCGTTCCCAGCGCCTTTGACGCCGGAAGTACCTGCTGCTCGCTCTCCTCGGCGGTTGTAATCCGCACGGGAGTCTGATGATAACCCGTGATTTTCTGATCGCTGTAGAACAGCTCCAGACTCACGTTAAAAAGCGGCCATTTGCCGTCCACCAGCGGGTGGAGCACAAAAGCCCCATCTTCCGCCATCAGCTGATCCAGCCGGTACGTGCTGATTTGAGGAATCTCTCCCTGCAGCGCGTCTGTCAGCTCGCTTGGCGAGAAGATCAGCTTGCTGTCCACAGGCTCCTCCAGCTCAACTTCAATACCCGACTTGTCCTCTTCAATGAACTCATAGGACAGCTTCGGCAGCTTGGGTGTCTCATTTGGAATCGGTGCAAGTACCTGAATACTCTTCTCTTCCATGGCCTGCTGCGTATTATCCGCAAGTGAGGTGAAGTCCAGATTGGCACCAGCCGTTTCCCGTGCATCCATCCAGATCTGATAACCCAGCACCAGATTCAGCAGCAGAAAAGCATAGATTAATACATTTTTTGCCCGTCCCCAATCCAGATCTTTCACCTCCTCTTCCGTTTAATCACTTCAGGCTAACGATTCGTAGGAGCCTTATATACCCCATTTTCCGCTCGTTTTAATTCTAACGATTCAGAGAAGCCCTATTTCGTAATTCCTCACACGTTTTCACCATTTTTAGCTCATTTCTACAGAAATAGCATCACCAGGAATCGTTAGATTGCCCAACTCCCCCAAATCCAGCATTTAGCGTCCTCTGTGATTCGTTAGAATTTAGCCCAGTGTCGTTGAGTACCCTAGATTACTTCAACAGCCTGCACCGTCTGAAGCGGCCTCATCCACTCTTCCTGCATAACAGCTAAGAAACTGTCGTTTCCTCACCATTCCCAAATCGGATAACCCATACCGGAATCAACCGAAGCCCATCCTCCATGGCAGATGGACGATAAGCCGGGTACACGTCAACAACTTTTCGGTTTTCGCCGGCTACCTTGCGGATCAGATTTTTAAGCTTGTCCCCGCCAGGCAGCTTGATCGACTTCTTCGTCTCTGTACCTTCGTTCAGATATTCCAAGGATCGCTCATAGCTCGACACCGTCTTCTGCTGCATCTCCATATTGATCGTGCCGAAGCGGAACTGCATTGAATCCATAATCGGAAAACTGCCGTAGTACTGCTGGAACTGGAGCTGCGTTTTGTTGTCAGCTGATCTCAGCATCATGCGCGAACGCCCTTTCCAGCCCCCATGCTGATTTACAAAATCAACTGCAGACAGCGCGTCCTTGGACGCATCACTCTGTCCTGCTGGCGGTGCTGCCGGGTCAGTGTAGCTAATCCAGCGCTGCTCCTGTTTCACCTGCAGACTGCGTTTGCTGTCGGTGTAAATCTCAGACCCATCCTTTTCCCGAATATTCCGGGTCATGCTTGGATCAAAGAACAGACTGCGCTGCATCTGCTCCACCGTAAACTGCCCTGTCGGGACATCCGCCTCAATCGTATCCAGTGCCTGTGCCGGAATATAATATCCGCCTTCCATCAGCGTGTAGGGTGTCCAGCTCGTACCAAAATCGACATGCTGCTTCACGTCCTGTACTGTTAGGTCTGCCTGTGCAGCCTCGTAGACCACATCTCCCTTCGCACTGAAGAAGAGTGCGTGAGCCTTCGTCTCATCCGGGGCAGTGTATATCGCAATGCGGTTAATCGTTTCTCCCTGAAAAAGAGAATCTGTCCCCAAACGCATCACCCGCTGTAACAAAGCCACCGGCATGCCTTCCTTAAACGACAACTCAAAGCCAGGGCTCTCCTTGCGGATCTGATCCCATTTCACGGACTGTACATTGCGACGCTGGAAATCCTCGAACGTTCGGCCTTTTAGTCTGGAATAGATCAACTGATAAAATGTATTGCCAGGGTAGAACACCGTATGTTTGTCCTGTCCCAGATGAATAATCATCTGATCCGGAAAAATTAACTCCTCAATATTACGCTCCTGACCCATGTTCTCGGTCTTTACATAGTTGGTTTCGGAAGTCACAACCGAGTCGCCGCCCCCAGGCAAACGATAGATCAAGAAGTAGCTCTGGATCAGGCTGGCAGCAACCAATGAAGCGAGCACCAGAGATTTAATCCGTTCCTTCAAGGTGCTCACCCCCTTTATCACGCATTGGAAGTGTAAAAGTTACCGTTGTTCCCACGTCTACCTCAGATTCCAGTGAGATGCTTCCATCATGAGCCTTAACAATTTCCCGGGCAATGGATAATCCCAGCCCTGTGCCGCCCATGCTGCGGGAGCGTGCTTTGTCAACGCGATAGAAGCGTTCAAATATCCGATCCAGATCTCGTTGTGGAATACCCATACCCGTATCCGACACCGAGATCGCTAACGTATGTTCATCGCTGCGCCGGGCAGCAATCGTAATAGTGCCGCCCTCCAGCGTATATTTCAGTGCATTGGACACCACATTGTCCAGAACCTGATCAATCTGATCCCGGTCCAGCGGCACAGGTGGAATATCGTTTTCCACAGAAAGCACAGACTGAATATCTTTCTGATGCATCTGGAAGGAGAACCGATCTGTCACTTCCTCCAGCATCTCCAAAACATCAATAGGCTGCTTGCGCAGCAGTGCCTCCTTGGAATCCAGCCTCGATAAATGCAGTAAATCTGTAACCAGGCGAATCATACGCTCGGTCTCGTTCTGAATGACACCGACAAAACGTCCCGCAAGCTGCGGATCTTCCAATGCCCCATCATCCAGCGCTTCAGCGTAGCTCTTAATCGTCGTCAGTGGCGTACGCAGCTCATGCGATACATTCGCCACGAATTCACGCCGGGAGGCTTCAAGCTCCTCCTGCTCTGTTACATCCTGCAGCACTGCAATGGTGCCGGTAATTCCCAGCTCGCGCCGATGTACGGGCGTGAAAGTCATACGAATCACCACCGGCTCCTCCTGGCCTGCGGGGGCAATCTGCAGCAGTGTTGATCCGGTAAACCCACTGGCCAGCGCTTCCGCATCCTCCGGATCGATACCGAGTAGGACAGCAAAATGCCTGCCTTCAATATCGGAAGGGCGCATACCGAGAATGCTGCTGGCACGGCGGTTGACCAGAATCACTTTGCCATACTCATCTGTAGCGACAACGCCATCACTCATATTGGTCAAAATGGAGGTCAGCTTTTCCTTCTCCTCTTCGTTCTGAGAGAGAGCATCCCGCAATCTGCTGGTCATATAGTTAAATGCCCGGCTGAGCTGTCCGATCTCATCCGTACCGAATACCGGTGTCTGCTGATCGAAATTCCCTTCCGCGACCGCTGTCGCCCTCCTGGTGACTTCCTTAATAGGCTGGGTAATTGTATGCGACAAGATAACACCCAGCACGGCGGTTAACACGAGGGCAATCAGAATGCCGGAGATGAAAATCTTGTTGATGCCCTCCATCGTTGCGTACAGTTCGTTCATTGAAGCGGCGATGTAAACCGCACCGATAATCTTGCCGCCGGATAACACCGGTTTGGCTACGACCTTTTTGCGAACATTATCCTCATCGACGATATATTCCTCATTATCCCGAATGCCCTGCAGCGCACGGCTGACAACGGTTTGGGTGTTTTTTCGCCCGATATAATCGGAATGTGAACTTAGCGAAGTGGTCAGCACCTTGCCGCTGGCATCCAGCACCTGAATCTCGGCACCGTTGATGTTAAACAGGTTGTTGACGAGCACACGCAGGTTCTCCGTTTTGTCCTCACCGGCTTCCGCCTCTCCGCCAGCCAGCGTCTCGCCCACCAGCACGGAAAGCATCTCTGCACGTGCCTGTAAATCCTCCGTAAAATTGCTCGTAAGCGAGTTCTTCATTGCACTCACAAAATAAACGCCGATCAACTGCATTGCAATCAGAATCAGCAGTACATAAATAATAATTAATTTCGCCTGAATCGTTCGAAAGAACGAAAATTGCGAGAATCGGCCCATTATATCCCCACGCTTTTGGCACTGCGCACGAGATAACCAAGCCCCCGGCGAGTCAGAATGGTTTCCGGCTTGCTCGGATTTTCTTCAATTTTCTCCCGCAGTCTGCGAATGGTCACATCTACCGTACGTACGTCACCGAAATACTCGTATCCCCATACAGCCTGCAGCAGATGCTCTCGTGTCATTACCTTGCCGGAATGCTTGGCCATATAATAGAGCAGCTCATATTCCCGATGTGTCAGATCAAGTGGTTCTCCGCCCTTATACGCGGTATACATGTCCATATCAAAAGCCAGATCAAACAGCCGCAAAACCTGCTTCCCTTCTTCCTCGGGTGCCTCTACAATCGCTGCAGGTTTCTGCTGTCTGCGCATCTGTGCTTTAACCCGTGCGAGCAGCTCCCGTGTGCTAAAAGGTTTGGTGACATAATCATCCGCCCCCAGCTCCAGACCAAGCACTTTGTCGATCTCACCGTCTTTGGCTGTCAGCATAATAATCGGCATCTCCAGATGAGCACGCACTTCGCGGCACACATCCATTCCATCCTTACCCGGAAGCATCAGATCCAGAAGCATTAGATCCGGCTTTTCGGATAACGCCAGTTCCACCGCACGAATACCATCAAACGCACAGATGACCTCATATCCCTCTTTTTCCAAATTAAACTTCAGAATGTCTGCGATGGGCTGCTCGTCGTCCACCACCAAAATCTTCCCCTGCATCGGCTGAATTCACCCCTATATCCTGCTTAATCCGCCATTGGCGCTGTCTCTCTAATCTATTTGAACTGCCTCAAATGCAGTTCCTGCTGTCATCGATCTATACTCTCTTTAGTTTAACATACCTGAGGCACCGTCACATCCTGATCCGATCGTTGGAAACGGTTTCCATCAAAATTATTTCATATCAAAAAACAAGGCCAGCTTTACAGCCAACCTTGTTCTCCCGGCAGCATCATCACCTGATGCCTTGTGCTCTATAATTAATTCAGATAGGTCATGGGATTCTCTGCCGAACCATTTTTTATGATCTCAAAATGCAGATGGGTTCCCGTAGAACGTCCTGTATTACCCATCACACCAATACTGTCTCCCTTTTCCACCACTTGACCAACATCTACACCGATGCTGTTCAAATGACCGTAAAGTGTTTCGTATCCGTTGCGATGGTTAATAATGATAACATTCCCATATCCGCTCTTCTGTCCTGCGAATGTAACCACGCCTTCATCTGCAGATTTGACATCACGATTACCTACTAAATCGACGCCTTTATGCTGTCGGCCCCAGCGCTGACCAAAGCTGCTGCTCATGGTGGCATTGGATACTGGCCACGCGAATTGGCCTGTGCCTTCGCCAACCACCTTAGTTCCGCTCAGTACAACTTCAGTTACAGCTGTTTTAATGACCTCCTGGCCCAGCCATTCTTCCCGGACAACTTCACCGTTTTCTTTGGTAATGCGATACTGCATATTTTTAAGCCCGCTCTGTCCTGGACGAACAACCTTGGTCGTACCCGCCTTCAGCTCAGCACTTTTACGCACCTCCACCTGCGGTTTAACTTCAATCTGTTCCACTACCTGTTCCACTGATTTAACAGTGATTGCCGGTTTGGGTACAGTCAAAGTCAACTCCTGTCCAATTTGGAGAGATGTCTCTTTGATGCCCGGATTATGTTTACGGATCTCACTTTGTGTAATTTCATATTTGGCTGCGATGGAAGAAATCGTATCTCCTTCTCGCACCACATAGGTTACAGGCGCGTCTTTACCAACGGTTAAAGCTTTAACCGCCTCGGTCATGTCCCATATTTTATTCGGGTCTGCCTTCACCGTATCGGTTGTCACATCTTCTTTGATGTCTACGGATTTCAGTGTTGTACTTGGCCCTTTATCCTTTTTGGAGGAATTAGCCGATACCGACTTGGTCTTCAGTGTGCTGCGTAAAGCCGATGCCGGTATGTATTTGCTCTGCACCTGCTGCAGGATCTTATCTGCTGTTTCCTGATCCTTCACAATGCCGACAACCTCACCATTCACTTTGAGCTCCACGCCTTTAGCGTAAGCCGTTAACATATTCCCCAGTTTATCCAGCGTTTCCTCGCTGTTCACTTTCGGTTTATATGCCCGTACCGTCTCCGTTGTGATCCCGTCTGTGTTCAGCACCATCTCTGCATCCGGATACTTATTTCGGTATTCCTCGGTTTTTTTGGCAAACAGCTGCTGCAGCTGTGCCTCATCTGCAATGGTGCCCACCTCAGTGCCTTTGACCATAATTTTATAATAAGGGACCGTGTTAGAAGCTACGTATTGCTTTACTCCGAATCCAACCGATGCTGCAATCAGAATGCCGCACGCTGTGGTAATGATCCATTTACGCGACAACAGAATTTTCTTCTTATTTGAACTGAAGTTGGACATGCTCATGCTGTTTTTGTCTTCGGCCGTCCGGTGTTCTCCGGATTGTTCGTGTACCCGGTGTTGATCCGGTTGGCGCTTGCCTCTGAAACCTTTCATGATTCTCTCCTTTTCAGCACTTGTTCATCCGCATTTTCGATCAGACATCACTTGTAAGCGAGTCTTATGCAAGTAAGTTATATAATATGGAATTTCGTAAAATCAGGACTTTAGCTGTGTGCACAAAAGTGTCAAAATTTTAACCTTTTATCACACCCGTATACTTTAACACAGGTTTTACAGTCATTTCAACTCTTACCCTCACATCATAAATCCGCATCCCGACTGATTTTCCTGATATATCCACCCATTGGGGCATTTGTTCCATCAAACATTATGCCTCAACCTCTGCTGTACTATGTACTTTTTCTCTCAATCTAAGACTAGGTTCTAAGACCTACTTAATTACAAGCCATTTTCATGTAAATACAAAAAGGAAACCAAAAAAAGATATAAAAAAAACCTCCATCAGTTCAACTCTAATGAAGGTTTTAGTAATAACTTTGTTTATGTCTATGGCAGACTCGTCATTCCCTTAATAATGATTCATTCTTTCCCTGCACCATTCGATCTCTTAGCTGCACCTATGATGAACCGTTTCTGCTGCACTTCCCAAAATCCATGCTGCTCGATCTCCAGATGAATCTGCCATAAAGGTTCACGGAATCGTTCCGTTTCAAAATCAGGCACCTGCCATGGAATCGTCTTTAGATAATAAACGAGTGCACCAATATCATAGAAACGCTGGGCGGGTGCAGCTTCATGCTGCTCCCAGATGTGGAATCCATGCTCCCGTAACTGGTCTGCAGCAAATTCCAGCTCCCACTCGGCATAATCCGTTGGCAGGGGAATGCCTAACCGATCGTTAATCTCCCGGCAATCAGACCAGCCCACCTGCTGTGTCAGGAAAACTCCTTCTTCCGAGAGTACACGCCATACTTCCTGTGGATCATAAGATTCATGCCGATTGAGAATTAGATCAAATGCCCCATCCGCAAAAGGGAGCTGCGTGTCATCCGTCACAGGAAACACGTCTACACCCAAAGGCAGCAGACGCTCCCTGGCAGCTGCTATGTTTGGAATGTATCCTTCGGTCGCACAGGTATATGCAGGGAGGGGGAGCATGCTCGACAGCAGCTCTCCTCCGCCTGTACCCATATCCAGCATGCGCTTCGCGCCTTTTATACATCTCCGTGCCATCGTTCCATAGGACCAAGGCAGCACACCGCTCTGCATACGCCCACTACCTGTAATATAGCCAAAATCCCAGCCGTGAAATGGCTGTTCTGCTTCCTGCAGTCCCTGCTCAAAACGCTTCATAATTGCGGCAGGATGTCCCGCCGAAATCTTTGACATTGTGTACTTAAAATTTATAGTATCCATCTATAATTCCTCCCGTTTTCTCTACTCATGTTCTCATTGGGTATAACGTACCTCATGTACTGAGACCTGAATGGAGGACCACGGACCCGCGGCCGGGAAAACAGTATTGAAGCGGGAGAAGGTTGTTATATATCGTGCTCTTTAACATTCATTTTCATGTCTTGTTCCTCCTGAATCGAGCGGCAGCTCCCAGACTCATACTGCACCGGAAACATCTCTGCCGTATCTTGTTTACGTTCTATATCAGTCTACGGTTAGATGTTATATCCTGCCGGACCCTATAAAGTTTAGTGTTTCATACCATTATATGAGAAATATGCAGTCAAGTCTAACCATAGGGGCGTGATGCCCCTTTGTCGAGAAACTGGCCCGTACAGCATATGTCTGGTCTCTTTTATTCCGCCTGAAGCACTTCCATAAGATCGTCATATTCCTCACTCGTAAGATATTTGGAGATCACTTGCTCAATATCCCGCAGTTCCTGCTCCGTCAGCCCGCCCTCCATTGCTCCGGATATCTGCTGCATTTCCTTCTGGGGCAGCTTGTTCATCAGCAGCGTAAAAATACGTTCTTTTTCCTCCGTCGGCAGCTTGTTTTTAGCTCCCGTAATATCATCTGGCGAAACAACAATTGCATCACTTCCTGGCGGATTGCCGCTGTTTGCAGCATTGCCACCTTCGGGTCCGCTTCCGGCAGCTGTTTCATCCCCATTCACGGTTCCAGAAGTTTTACCTGTATCTGCTTCGTCTGTTTTACCACTGCCAGATGACTCTGGATTACCGGCTTCTCCACTTGAGGTTCCATTACCCATAACGGAAATTGAATTCTCCGGGGCCTTTTCCTCTTCTGTTCCGGCTGGTTCATCCGTTGACGTATTTCCGGACTTTTCTCCCTCACTGGACTGCTTGCTGCCTAAAGCACCATGGAACATGCCCATTAAGCCCGTAGGCTGGCCTTCCCACTCTATATTAAAACTGGCAAGCAATGATTTGGCATACGATTGTACGATTAGTCCTGTCGTAAGCAGGGTCAGTGAACTGACCAGCATCACGGTGAGCACCATTTTGACAAACCACATCAGCAGCTTCATCTTCTGTTTCTCTCCCTCCATTTTGTCCACTTCATCCATATAGAATTGGAATATGCGAATTTTATAAGCTGAGACACTGTCACCTATTGCTCGTATACATGTCTTTCGTTCAACTTATATCCTGTTAGCCAGTATTGACGGAAATCTCGGGATTATATCCGAAACAGACACAAAAAAACCTCCGGCTGCCCCTATATAAGCAGCAGCTGGAGGTGAATATATTAACCCGTTATTATTTTATACATAGATCGGCAAAACCGGATTTGTCTGCTCACGGTTACGACCTACAGAGAAGATGGCAATCGGAATGCCTGTCAGCTCGGATACACGTTTTACATAGTTTTGCGTATTCGCTGGAAGATCCTCCAGCTTCTTCGCTCCTGTAATATCTTCGCTCCAACCAGGCATTTCTTCATATACCGCTTCACACTCGGCCAGCATTTTCAGGCTTGCGGGATAGTGAGTAATAACCTCGCCCCGGAATTTGTAACCTGTGCAGATTTTCACTGTCTCAAGACCTGTCATAACGTCCAACGAGTTCAGAGACAGACCTGTAATACCGCTCACGCGGCGAGCATGACGAACAACAACACTGTCAAACCAGCCCACACGGCGTGGACGCCCGGTTACTGTTCCGTACTCATGACCCGTCTCACGGATCTGGTCGCCAATCGCATCATGCAGTTCTGTCGGGAATGGACCATCACCGACACGTGTTGTGTAAGCTTTGGCTACTCCGATCACTTGTTGAATACGAGCCGGACCAACACCTGAACCGATACATACACCGCCAGCTGACGGGTTGGATGATGTAACATAAGGATACGTACCTTGGTCAAGGTCCAGCATTACGCCCTGTGCACCTTCAAACAGCACTTTTTTGTTCTCATCAATAGCATCATTCAGCACAACGGATGTGTCCTTCACATAAGGGCGAAGGACTTCTGCATAGCCGAGGTAATCCTTCAGAATCTCTTCTACATCCACTGGCGTGCCGTTGTACACCTGCTCAATGACACGATTTTTCTCTTTAACCAGATGACGCAGTTTCAATTCGAAATCTTCTGCATCCATCAGATCTACCATACGGATACCGATCCGTGCAGATTTGTCCATGTAACAAGGGCCAATCCCTTTGCCGGTTGTACCGATTTTGTTTGGACCTTTGCTCTCTTCCTCCAGTGCATCCAGGACCATGTGATATGGCAGAATGATGTGTGCACGTTCACTGATGGACAGGTTTTTCGTTGTAAAGCCATTATCATGAATATAATTAATTTCTTCAATAAGTGCCTTCGGGTTGATCACCATACCGTTACCAATGACACAGGCTTTGTCCGTGTAAAAGATACCCGATGGAATCATCGTCAATTTATATTTTTTATTGTCGATCAGGATCGTATGGCCTGCATTGTTACCACCTTGGTAACGAGCAACCACATCTGCTCTTTCCGCCAAATAATCCGTAATCTTACCTTTACCTTCGTCTCCCCATTGCGTTCCCACTACAACTACCGTTGACATAGTTAACATACCTCCGTGGGTGCCTTGCGCACCTTTGTATTGGTCTGTCCGTCCTCTATCCCGGCAGGCATGTTGCGCAGTAAACCGACTGAGAAGCGTGCTAACGGACAGTAAAGATTTCCTTCCTTTACATTGAAGGGAAGGTTTACACTGCTTTAACGCAGCAGTATTAGTGTACCAGTACCCATTTTCAAAGTCAAATGAAATGGCGAACAATTATAATTGGTGTATCTTTAATGTTCGGAATTGAACCTGTATTTCACCGCAAAAAACCGGTGATCCCAGTCTTAGTTACCTCGACTGCATTCACCGGCATTTCTACACCTGCTTATTTTCACGCTGTATATGGTATAAATCCTGATATTCAACTATCTGAGCATCCTGCTGCAGATGGTTTCGGATAGAATGTATTTCCCTTTTCGGGGCCATCACAGTCTATCCTTACATCGCAAAGGCATCATTATGCGCCCTCTCATAGTTGACGAATTTGTTAAAGTTTTTAAGGAAGACCAGCTCTACCGTTCCTACCGGACCATTACGCTGCTTGGCGATAATGATCTCGATAATGTTCTTTTTCTCGGTTTCCTGGTTATAGTAGTCATCCCGGTACAGGAACGCCACGATATCCGCATCCTGCTCAATCGAACCCGATTCCCGCAAGTCACTCATCATCGGACGTTTGTCCTGACGCTGCTCTACACCCCGGCTGAGCTGGGACAGAGCGATAACCGGAACTTCCAGTTCCCGGCCAATTTGTTTCAGTGTACGTGAAATCTCGGAAACCTCTTGCTGACGGTTCTCCCCGGCTTTGCCGCGTCCACTGATCAATTGGAGATAGTCAATCAGGATCATGCCGAGGCCCTTCTCCTTTTTGAGACGACGGCATTTCGCACGAATATCTGCCACCGTAATACCAGGCGTATCATCGATATAGATATTGGCTTCGTTGAGAGCAGCAATACCCATCGTCAGCTTCTGCCAGTCCTCGTCTCCTTTGAATTCCCCAGTACGAAGAACTCCCGCATCCAGATTGGCTTCCGCACAGATCATACGCTGCACAAGCTGTGCTGCGGACATCTCGAGACTAAAGATAGCGACCGTTTCCTGTGCACGAATGCCTACGTTCTGAGCGATGTTCAAAGCGAAGGCTGTCTTACCTACGGATGGACGCGCAGCTACAATGATCAAGTCACTGCGCTGAAATCCGGCGGTCATCTTGTCCAAGTCAATAAAGCCCGATGGAATCCCGGTCGTAGTTCCTCGGTTTTGATGCAGCGTTTCAACTTTATCGAACACTTCCATGAGTACGTCCTGGATGGCGATAAAGCCGCTGCTGGAACGCCGGTTGGAAATCTCCAGTATGCGTCGTTCCGCTTCGCCGAGCATGGCTGCCACGTCTTCTCCGCCTGTGTATCCTTCACTCACAATCTGTGTTGCTGTACGGATCAGACGACGAAGCATCGATTTTTCTTCAATAATCTGTGCATAATAATCCACATTGGCTGCTGTAGGCACACCGTGTGCTAGCTTGGCAAGGTAGCTGACGCCACCAATGTCTTCCAGCTCACCTTTATCCTTCAGACGCGATGTCAGCGTAACAAGGTCAATCGGTTGATTTTCCTCACCCAGCTGGATCATTGCTTCATAGATCAGTTGATGGGGCTTATCGTAGAAATCCTCGGTTTGCACCCGTTCCATCGCTGTAATCAGGGCTTCGCCCTGCAGTAGGATCGCACCCAGCACTGCCTGTTCGGCTTCCAGGTTCTGCGGGGGAATCCGGTCGAATAACATTTCGCCGCCCATCTTACTCCTCCGTTACCTGTACCTTCAGAGCAGCTTTCACTTCAGGGTGAACCTTAACTGTCACTTGTGTAACACCAAGTGTACGGATCGGCTCATCCAGCTCGATTTTGCGTTTGTCTACTTTCAAGCCCTTTTTAGACAAAGCTTCAGCAATTTGTTTACTTGTAATTGCACCGAACAAACGGCCGCCTTCGCCGGATTTTGCTTTCAACTCTGTCACTTCCGCTTCCAGCTTTTTCGCTAGAACTTCTGCTTCAGCCTTTTCTTCCTGTTTGCGTCTTTCTTCCGCAGCATTCTGGTTATCGAGTGTTTTCATGTTGCCTTCGGTTGCCAGACGTACAATTCCCCGCGGCAGCAGGAAGTTCTGAGCGTACCCTTCAGATACTTCCTTTACCTGCCCTTTCTTGCCTTGACCCTTCATATCTTTTATAAAAATGACTTTCATTCGAACAACCCCTCTTCCTTTTCGATTTCAGCCAGAACGTTCATCAGCCGTTTCTCCGCTTCTCCCAGCGTTCCTTCAAGCTGTACAGCAGCATTAGTTAGATGGCCGCCGCCGCCAAGCCGTTCCATGACCACCTGAACATTCATGCGCCCCAGTGATCTCGCACTGATGCCAATCAGTCCATCCGTGCGCTCACTAATGACAAATGAAGCAGCCACGTCGGTCATGTTTAACAATGTGTCCGCCACCTGGGCGATCATCATCTGTGAAATTCTGCTGCCGGGGTCTGTGACCGCCAGCGCAATGTTCCCATATACCATTTTAGCATGCTTTATGATTTCTGCCTTAGCAATATATTCTGACAAATCCTCTTTCATCAATCGCTGGACCATAATGGTGTCTGCACCACTGCGCCGAAGGAAGCCTGCTGCTTCGAACGTTCTGGAGCCGGTATGCAGCGCAAAATGCTTCGTATCCAGTGTTATGCCAGCAAGCAGCGCCGTTGCCTCAAGCGGAGTAAACTGCACCTTCTCGTGAATATACTGCAGAAGCTCTGTCACAAGTTCAGCTGCAGATGACGCGTAAGGCTCCAGATAAATCAGTACCGCGTCATTAATAAATTCTTCGCCCCGACGATGGTGATCGACTACAACCACTCGGGTTGCAGCCTGAACAAGTTTAGGTTCCATCGTCATAGACGCTTTATGCGTATCTACAACCACCAGCAGGGTGTGCTCTGTCATCATCTGAGTGGCCTGCTCTGGCGAGACAAAAGCTTTCGTAAGCCTCTCGTCTTTGTGCACCTGTTCCATTAACCGTTCAATAGACGGATTCACCCCGTCCAGCACAATCCGGGCCTCAACGTTATACAGACTCGCGGCCTTCCAGACCCCTATGGATGCACCAATCGCGTCCATATCCGGCATTTTGTGCCCCATAATGAGTACTCGGTCACTTTCCTGCATCAGGTCGCGCAGTGCATGTGCGATAACCCTGGCTCTAACCCGGGTACGTTTCTCCACCGCATTTGACTTTCCGCCATAAAAAGATAAGCGCTGGCCCGACTTCACAGCCGCCTGATCCCCGCCTCGTCCTAGGGCCATGTCCAGACTTGACTGTGCCAGCTCTCCCATCTCACTGATGCTGTCCGAACCAAATGCAAGTCCGATGCTCAATGTCATTGGCACTTTCAGATCTGCCGTCATCTCCCGAACTTCATCCAGAATGACAAATCGGCTCTGTTCGAGTTCCTGCAGCGCTTTATGGTTGAGCATCATCAAGTAGCGATCGGATGAAAGACGGCGCAGATATACTCCATACTGTTTTGCCCAAGCTGTAATTTCACTGGTGACTCTTGCAATCAGTGCCGTACGCTGCTGGTCATCCATGCCTTGGGCTGCCTCGTCCAGATTATCCAGAACGAGAATACCCAGCGCAATGCGTTCATTTTCATATTTGTCCCGCAGCACAGCCAGCTCTGTAATTTCGTACACATATACATAGCGTTCCTGCGGGTTGTGAATGACACCATAATACCGATCATCTAGTTGAAATTCATCATGAAACTCCTTGGATGAAGGTTCCTTTGACCCGTCCTTATCCTTCTTCTCCTTCGGTTGGGGGAGATTGGGAAACAGATTAGGCAGTGAACTGCCAACCACTGTTTTCTCATGAAACATCTCTGCAACGAAGCGGTTATGCCACTCTACCGTACGATCCTCGCTGTACAGCACAATTCCGAATGGAAGCATGCTGACTGCTTCTCCCTCCATACGTTTGATACGAATGGTGAGGCCGTTAATGTAATCGTTAAGCTCCCGGCGGAACGCAAGTTCTGCCTTAATCATGACGATCCCCAGCGCCGAAGCCATTATCAGACTAATCAAACCAAGCGTCCAGTTATAGATGGTTACAAACATCACGAGCAGCAGCAGCAGTATGAACGCCCATACGGTATAATAGCCGTGCCAGCGTTTCTTCAGAAATTTAGGCATGACTCATCACCCTATCGTTTTGATTTCGATATTGCCTCACGGAGCGGGAACGCCAGATCGATAATTCCGACAATGCGAAGCGGACCAATGAAAAACACGGCCGCTCCCAGTAAAAATGGAATAACCGGGTTCCATCTTTTTATATGTGAGAGGAAGAAGAAGAATCCGATAGCTTGAATCATGAAACCAAGGTTAATTAACGGCGACAAGTTCATAGCAATCATTTTCCAGTATGATCCATCGCTTTGTCTGGAGACCACTTCAATGATCAATGCCAGGAAGTAATACCAGATCAATGCACGCGGCATACGCCATTCTCTAGCAGGCGGAAGCTTGGACACATTTAAACCCATCACACTTAGGATCGGACGAGCAATAACATGTGTAATAAATGCCATAACCATTGATGTAACCACGAGTGCAAAAGGAATCATCAATTGGGTCTGTTTAGCAACGTCTTCCGTCATCTCAGGTGTCCACACAAAACCGTTAATCATCTGATTCGATTGGTTGGTGAGCGGTTCAATGGTCAGCTGCACCACGTCTCTGATGTAACTGGACAGGTCGAATTGAAAAATAAGACTGCCGATCAGCAGTAACAACAAATACTCTGCCAGCATCGTTCCGGCACCTGTCATGATGGCAAACAGCGCCGACTTCTGTTTTTTGTACGCTCTGCCCATAACAATTGCCGGCAAAATTAAGATCAACATCAATAACAGATAAATCGGGTTAACCATGACTAAAATAATAGCAACGGGTATGAGATGAAAAACAAATGATGTTACAGGTAATGAAGCATACAAAATAACTCCGGGTATCAACATAAAAAATATGGAGAGTACCGATAAAGGAGTTAGCAGTGAAAGCAGCAAAAGTAACAGCACTCCACTCCAGACAGCTGATTTAAAGCTAAATTTCAACAAATTCACCTCTTACGCATATGATCTTCGAGCGCGGAAATATCCTGGTACCAGTCTTCGAGCTGGTGGCCTTCCTGTTTATGCTTTTTCAACTTCTCAACAAGCAGTGCATCCAGATCCTTAAACGGAATACCGAGCCGCCGGCCCAATATGTAACTGCTCATCATTAAACTGGCAAGACTATCTCCGATTCGAATCGTGCTGCCTTCCCACAATGCTTTGAATAATCGGGATACCTGATCAAGTACTTCGGTTTTCAGCCATTCAATCACTTTAGCCCGCTTGGCCACATCCAGTTCTTTAGGCATTTGGCGAAAGTCACTCTCCCCCGAAAAAGCTTTATTCTCGATTATAACATAAAAAGGGGGCCCGCAAAATTACCCCAAAAAGCGGAGAAATTCTCCGAAACTCAATGTCAGGTACGATGCGAAGCCCCGTACGTCTTATTCATATATATTAGTAATAATCGCTGTGATTATCCCTGCTGGCTTCACTAATTTTTGAAAAAAAATCAACTTTTGGCCTTCATGGACTCCTTGGCAACGATCCCCTCACAGTATTCGATAATCTGACTGCGTCTCACAATGCCAATAAAACGCTCCATATCATCCACTACCGGCACAAAGTTCTGCACCTTGGCAAGATTAATCAGATCTTCCATATTGGCGTTAATGGAAACAGGTTTCATATCAAGCCTTAGCGGAACATCTTTGAGTAGAAATTTTGAAGCGTTTTCAAATGTTATCTTTCCCTCCGCATTTTTCATATACCATAACAGATCGCCTTCCGTGACCGTACCAATGTACTTGCCTTCCTTATTCAAAATAGGCACAGCTGTAAACCGATGATACTCCATCCGTTCCAGCGTTTGCCGCAGCGTAGAGTCCGACGTTACACATGTAACCTCTTGTTTGGGCAGCAAAAAAAATGCGATGTTCATCCCCTTATATATCCTCCTTGTGGATTTCTCGTTCAACTGGTTCGCTCAACTTATATTATACGTTATAGAACGAATGATGTTCCAAAAGATGAAGAGCGTACACGATGAAGACCCCCACACAAAGAAAAAAAAACAGCAGCCCGCCCATCGTCGTACTGCTGATTTATGTGTAGACACCCATCTGTATGGAATTAACTATTCAATCTTCTGCCGGTCAGGAATCATGACTTCACCGGCTGGGGTCGATTGATCCATCCAGTTTTTAATCAGCTCTTTGGCGTATTGAACATCTTTCTTGTCAGCGCGACCGTAGTATACTCCGTTTTTACGCATACCTTCACTCAAAATCGTGAAGCTGGAAACCTGTGGTTTCTCCTGTGTCAGTACCTGCTTCGCCAAATCGATAATGAAGGTTGGCTGCATGTCGGTCTGAAAATTGTCCCCCATGATCTGGAACAGTTCAGGGATCTTCGCGATCTGATTCAGATTCAACATTTTGTTGGCAAAAGCGTTCAAGAAAATTTGCTGCCGATTCGTACGGTTGAAGTCACTGTCTTCCCGATATCGCACGTAATATAGTGCTTCCTGCCCGTCGTAGATCGGCTTGCCGCCCTTAATGGTGAACTTTTCATGATTAGGATCTTTGTTCACGATATCCTTATCAATCGGCAGCTCTATACCACCGAGAGCATCAACAACCTTTTTAATTCCCTGAAAGTTAATGGTTGCGTAATATCCTACGTCGGCCTCAAGGAAATTTTCCACCGTATTGATGGACATATTCTCCCCGCCGAAGGCATAAGCATGCGCAATCTTATCATAATCGTCTACCCCGTCCTTATCAGCATCCCGCCCTGCAATCTGCACATACGTATCACGTGGAATAGATACCAGCAGCACCCGGGATTCCTTAGGCCGAACTACAGCATAGATGATTGCATCCGAACGCCCACGAGACTTCTCATAGTCACGTTTATCCGAGCCCAGAAGCAGTACAGAGAACGGCTCTTTACGATATACCGTTGGATCAGGCGTTTTATTACCCTCCTGCGGCACATAAGAATGTGTAAGCTGTGCTTCCACCGTATCAGCCAGAAACAGGTCAAAAGCTGCCACAGCCAGCTGCTGACGAAAAACATAACCGCCAATGAGCAAAACGACAAGCGATAAGAGCGTTATATATAGGCCTTTGCGACTTTTCTTCTTCTTCTCTTTAGTTCTGCTTTTCATTCATCGATTCCTTCTTCACTATCAAAATTGAAATCCATTACTACCCATTAAACGCTGATAACGTCAGATGACACGCAGTTCTCCGAACTTTTCTTTCTCTAGAGGCGGAGCAGCACTAATGCTCGTTCTATTGTAATCATTCCTGCACTGTGAAAAGTTACAATCGGGTTAAATTGAAAAGAACAGCGATGCCTTTTTTGGTTACAAAAGGTTCACTGTTCTCCCTTCTTTTTCTTATGATAATGTTCCCTGTGACTCATTCATTTTCTGCTGCTGCTTTTCTTTTTGACGGAGACGTCCTGTAACAAGAGCCGCGATCAAGGTGAGTATACTAAAAATAACTGCTGACCAGAAAAGCCCGCTGTAACCTTGGCCTGTCGTTTGATGTACAGCCTGGAGCAGCGTTTCCCGGATATTGGAATCGGGAATCTTGGATAGTCCTGCCATCAGGCCGGAAACATCATTTCCAGCTGCCCCACCTGAAGCATACTGCTCCAGCATCGCTTGAGGTACCTGAATCCCACGCTCTGCCAAACCAGACTGAATGTTCGAACCAAGGTTTGAAAAGGACCGAGCCAAAAAACCGGCAAAGATCGTTGGTGCAATTGCCATCGCCATCTGACGGAACAGGGAGCTGGTTGCTACTGCAATACCCTTGTTGTTCTCTCCTGCCTGCTCGGTGACTAACACATTGACCGGCGCACCCAGCATCATGCCAAAACCAATGCCGACAAGCGTACTCGCAATGACAAACTGCCAGATATGCTCTACCCACAGCGGGAATAACAGGAAGCCAATGGCAGAGAGCAGGCCAGCCACCGATAACGTCCAGATTGGCCCTTTACGGTCAACAAGGTAGCCTCCTCCTCCTGCCCCAATACCTGAAGCCAGTGCAAGCGGTGTAAACCAATACCCCGAGGCAGTGCTGGATACACCTAGATACTGCTCGACAAAACCTGGAATGAAAATGACGGAGGCCAGAATGGCTCCAGAGAAAAAGGCAATGAGCAGCGTCCAGCGGAAGGATGCAATGTTTAGCAGTTGTGTGGAAATGACCGGTTCACGGTCTGACCCTTCCAACCTTTTTTCCATCCAATAAAAGACAACCAGTACAGCCGCACCAGCCAGAAAGAAACTATAGAACATCGGTGAAGTCAAACTTTGAAGCATATTCACACCGTCGAGGTTGCTGAAACTGTACATCAAACTCAGTACACCTACTGTCAGAACCGCAATGCCACTCCAATCGACTGCTGCACGGTTCAACTCCTGCTCCTCCTGAATAAACTTGAGCCCGGCGATAAACAGCAGTATGGCAATCGGTACATTGATGAGAAACAACCAGTGCCAGTTTCCGGTAATATCAAGGATAAATGCACCGATATTTGGTCCCAAAATGGCAGCAATACCGTTCATACCTCCCAGAAGACCAAGAGCTGTGCCCTGCCGCTGTGCAGGAAACTTACTAAGTACATAAGAGCTTGCAATGATGAATATCCCACCGCCACCCAGTGCCTGAATGACGCGGGCAATCAGGAAAAACGTAAACGAAGTACTTAACGCTACAAGAAGTGATCCCAATCCGAATAAAGCAACTTCAATCAGGAACAGTTTTTTGCGTCCAAACCGGTCCGACAGCTTGCCTGCAATCGGTACACTAATCGCAAGTCCAAGTGTGTAAAGTGTAATGGTCCAGGCTCCCCATGTTGGGGATACACCAAACGAAGCATTTAATGTCGTCAGCGACGATGTAATGATTCCGTTATCCAGCGCAGCCATAAATACACCCACAGCAAAGAGAATTAGCGGCCATTTCATTTCTTTTTGCATTTTGTAACTCCTCCTTGAACTAAACTTCTGTATTTACCCTTGTACCGTCCGTATTGATATCTATATATAACTGAAATGAATAAGAATGACTCACTGGTCATTTTAAAATAAATGACAGCTATATGTCAATTGATGAATAATGTTTGAAATGGATTTTATGGAGCCGGTGACTGCTGAAATCCTGATTTCATGAAATTCAACTCAAAAGGAGGCTGTACCCCATTCCGTATAGGAATCAGAGTACAACCTCCATTTTGATTACTGCATAAGGTGGCGATTCAGGAACCTCT
Source organism: Paenibacillus sp. FSL R7-0652 (assembly GCF_038595045.1). NCBI lineage: Bacteria > Bacillati > Bacillota > Bacilli > Caryophanales > Paenibacillaceae > Paenibacillus > Paenibacillus sp. FSL R7-0652. The sequence goes on from NZ_CP152001.1 coordinate 6,638,796, forward strand.
CCATGGCACGATACAGATCAAGCTGGTTATCTACATTAGCGAAGCCGTGACCTTCATTCAATTTCAGCATATAAGGTACATCCACCCCACGTTTGCGCAGCGCTTCAACAATCTGATCGGACTCTGCCTGTTTCACACGCGGATCATTTGCACCCTGAACGACAAACAGCGGTGCCTTCATCTGATCAACGTGAAACAGCGGTGAGATTGCTGTGAGCAGTTCTTTATCCTTCACAGGATCACCTACACGGTCATAGAACAAGTTGCGCTCGGATTCCCAATAAGGCGGCAGCGAATCAAGCAGTGTAAAGATATTGGAAGGACCGACGTAACTGATACCGGCAGCATAGACTTCAGGGGTGAAGGCCAAGCCTGCCAGAGCCGCATAACCTCCGTATGATCCACCATAGATAGCTACCCGCTTCGGATCAACTGTACCCTCTTTTACCAGCCAGTTTACACCATCAGTGAGATCATCCTGCATTGCTCTGCCCCACTGTTTATTTCCCGCTTCCAAAAACGCCTTCCCGTAACCGGCTGATCCGCGGAAATTGACTTGGAGTACTGCATATCCGCGACTGGCCAGGAATTGAACTTCTGGACTGAACCCCCACGAATCTCGAGCCCACGGTCCGCCATGAGGAAGTACAACAAGTGGAAGATCCGCAGTCTGTGCACCCTTCGGCAGCGTCAGATAACCGGAAATGTCCAGACCATCACGAGATTTAAATGTAATAGGCTTCATATCTGCCATCTTGGACTCGTCGATCCATGGAGCCGTGTCTGCCAGCTTATCCAGCTTGCCTGTTTTGGAATCGTAGAAGTAGTACGTTCCCATCTCTTTGTCACTGTAGGATATAAATAGTACCTGTCCATCATCACTTGTACTTAAAATGCTGACCTCTTTACCGGGTACCTTGGCTTGAATATCCTGCATTAATTTCTTGAACTCATTATCAAAATACTCGTACTTCACCTTGTCCGTCACATAGACGGCTGCAAGAATCTTTCCTTTTTCTTTGGAAGGTATAACACTGCTGACATCGACATCCTTGTTCTCAAACACCGTTCTAGTCACTTTTTTACCTGCGAGGCTGTACTCCACAATAGCCATTTTATCCTGTTCCAGGTTGGAGACGGCATACAGGTTTTTGTTATCACTTGTGAACATGACCGGAGTAAATGTATCACCAAGCTTTGTTGTCAGCAGCGGCTGGAAAGGTTGATCCTCCGTTTCACGGTACATCAGGGAAGATACATTGCCATCACTCGATACCGCCACCCGAATTTTCCCCTCATGGTCTGTCATCCAGCCTGTAATGTCACCTGGGTTCTCGGCAGCAAGTACGGCTTCTCCTGTTTTGATGTTTATACGGTATACATCAAAAATTCTTGGGTCACGTTTGTTCATACTCACCAGAATCTCATCTGGATTACTCTCCAGAGGATCGACAAGCATCGCTCTTGTGTTCGGATAAGGAGTCAGATCCTTGCTATTTTTACCATCGATATCGGTTATAAATAGATGATAATTCTCATCTCCAGCAGCATCCTTTACATATAAAAGCTTATCACTCGTTATCCACGAAAAACCTGCAATACTGCGTTCTGTTTCACTTGTAATACGTACAGGCTTATCCTGATCGTTCGCCTTGACTACAATGTTCATACGGTCCTTCCATGGCTCCATATAAGCCAGATGTTTACCGTCCGGTGACATTTGGAAGCCTGCCTGAGCTGGCTGTTTGAAGAAGTCTTCAAGCGGTATAGCCCCTTCTTTCTTCACATCAAGGCCTAGTGCCAGGTACAGTGCACTTGCGAACTCACCATGTGTCACCGCCTGTTTGGCGTTAAATGCGCTGCCTTCAATAATAAAATGCTGTTTCACCCGAACTGCATCATCCGCATGTACGGCTGGAATCTGGTCAGCATCGCTGTAGACCACCTGTATCCCGTTATCTTTCAGATCAAAAGCACGTGTGAATAAAGAAGCCATCTGAGCCCGTGTAAGTGGAGCATCCGGTGCATAACCTTTCGTTTGACCTTGAATAAGGCCGGATTGTTTCAGCGCGTAAATTGCGGGTGCTGCAGCATCACCGGAATGAACATCTGCAAAACCTGTAAGTGCTGCCGGAGCATCGAGATCAAGCACCCGCTGCAGAATCATTGCTGCCTCTGCACGCGTAATGGGTGCCGCTTCTTCTTTCATTCCATCGGTAGTACCATCTATGTATCCCAGCTGCTCTAGTGTCTTGGTTGCCTTGGAAACGATGGATTCCGAGACAGATGCTGTAGGTTTGACAGCTTCGGCTGCCTGCACCGCCGGCTGAATCAAGGCAATCGACATTGCCATGGACAGCGTTAGTGCATATACTTTTTTGCTAATCGAGTTCAAAGGTTTTCCCCCTTAAAAGTGAATTACAGAATAATATGGAATTATCCGTATTTCATTTTACCATGATCATCCATCCAGTGACAGCGACAGCCCTACTTGACAGATATTTAGTTCAACTTTGTGCTGGAGAACCCATAATTCAACAGCTTACGCGTCTCAATGAATCGACCTTCCCGTGTTTCTGTTCCAAATACAACCGAAATCAGACGCTTGCCATCCCGCTCAGCCGTTCCAACGAAATGATATCCGCTGCCCTTATCATATCCCGTCTTTAATCCGTCGTTTCCGTCATATGCATAAGGGCCGCTGATTGAAGATAACATCCAGTTTGTATTGCTCATGTAGATCCCTTTATGATGCATCGACACCTGCATTTGGCTGGAGGTTTTCAGAATCTCAGGATGATGGTTAAGTAAATAGCGGGCCAGCTTGCAGGCATCCATTGCAGTCATTAACGTCTGACCCTTAACATCCTCCGGACGGTGTGGACCAAGCATAGCCTCGCTTAAACCGGTAGAATTGGTGAAGTGTGTATCCCCTGATAGTCCAATCTCAGCAGCCTTTTGATTCATCCGCTGTACAAATTGATGCTCCGAACCACTAATGTGCTCTGCCAATGCAACTGCAGCATCATTTGCGGAGTAAACCGCCACAACTTGGAACAGCTCCCGAACAGTGAATCGATCTCCCTGTTTGAGTGCAAGTTGGTTTCCGCCCACAGAACTGGCATACCTGCTTACGTTAACGGGATCATCCCAAAGAATATCCCCTTTCATGGCAGCCTCCATAACAAGAAGCTCGGTCATTAATTTGCTCACCCCTGCCGGGGCAATCTCTTCAGAGCCGTTATAATCCATCAGCACCTGTTCCGAATTCATATCCATGAGGACAGCCGATTCCGCTTTGATCCCTGGTTTACCGACCAGCATGTCCGGTTTTACTCCCAGATATATTATAAATAGTAAAGTGAACAGCATTCCTGCCCGTTTCCACCATATTTTCATCGATTCATCACCTCTTACTTATATAGACGAAGCGAAGAGGCATTTTGTCTGCACTTTTTTGAAAAAAAGTTAAATTTTTTTTATATTTTGGTTACAAAAAAACATGGACTCCAACTACCCCATATCTGAGTGTTGAAATCCATGTTTAGTTCATCATTTAAAGTAACCTTTTTCTGAATGGAAGGCACTTTAACATAAGTCAGATGAAGAAATTTAATGATTACTGAGCAGCCATTGGCTTGTCTGCATTGACAGCCAGATCGCTCAGGTATACGCCTGTTCCATCACCAATTGCATAATTCATAACACGTTTGTTAACAGGTACAATTTCTGCGCGGTACAGTGTAGGGAAGACAGGGACCTCGTCTACCATATACTGCTGCCATTCATTGTAGATTTCTTTACGTTTCTCTACGTCAAATGCTTCAGCAGAGATACCACGTGCAAGCAGCTTGTCGTTCTCTTCACTGGAGAAGCGGGAGAAGTTATACAATGCGTCACGACCATACAGACCAGCAGGGTCTACATCGATAGCCACGGTCCATGCTGCTTGATACACGTCAAGGTTAGGATCATCCTTACCATTATTACCAACACGATCGTAGAAGCTGTTGAATTCAACCATTTCCAGGTTTACTTTCAAACCGATTGCTGCCCAGGATTGAACATAATAACGTGCCAATGGCTCAGCAATATCACTACCTGTCATTGAAGCAAAGTTAATTTCGAGTGGTGAACCATCCGGTTTAGTACGGAATTCACCCTCCATTTTGTAACCAGCCTCATCAAGCAATTTCTTCGCTGCTTCCGGATCATACTTCACACCTGGATTGTTTGAATCATGGAACTCAGGGTGAGATGGTGGAATCAGTGTTGTTGCATTCCAGCGGAGACCATTATAGAAACGTTTACCTACTTGATCATTGTCTACAGCCATCCACATTGCTTTACGCAGATTTTTATCTGCCATTTTAGCGTCCGGATTGGTAGCTACTTTACCATTTTCTGCGTCCCATGATCCCAGCTTGAAGCCGATGTACGTATAAGCACGGTCAATGGCACCCAGGAATTCAACATTAGACATGTTTGCATTATCTTTATACTGATCTGTCGGGAAGGAGTCTACCAGATCTACACCGCCAGATTTCAGTTCTTGAACAACCGTTGTCGGGTTGATTACTTTCAGTGTCACTTTATCCAATTTTGGAGCACCACGCCAGTAGTCTTCGTTTTTCACATAAGTCACAGACTCACCTGGAGTAATTGTTTCTACTTTGAATGGACCAAAACCGATAGGTTTTTCACGTACTTCTTTGGAAGAAGACATTTTGGCTACATCCATGCCGCCAAAGATATGTTTCGCGAGAGGATATGTCCATACGCCACCTGTCAGGAGGGATGGAGTCGCTTCTTTATACGTAATGCTGATCTTTTTGTCGCTCAGCACTTTGATACCCGAGATTGTTTTTGCTTTTCCAGCATGGAATTCATCCATACCTACTACGCTTGTAAAGTTACCATCATAACGTGGGCCATCATAGCCTTTGCTTCCAATCACTTCATAAGCAAACTGCAGATCTTCTGCCGTTACAGGTTTGCCGTCATGCCAGTTTACGTTGTCACGAATCGTGAGTGTAAACGTTTTGCCGTCTTCGGAAGTTTCATAGGTTGCTGCACCATCATTCGTGTAAACATAGTCTTTATCCCAAGTCAGCAAACCTTCGTCGAACCAGCCTAATACAGCTGAATCTGGTGCGCCGGAATAAAAGTTGTAGTTCAATGTACCTTCGAAAGCTGTATCCGATACGAGACCAAATGTAATTGATCCGCCTTCAATCGCTGTACCCTCATTTGTTTTCACATTGCTGAAGTCTTCGATGGAATATACGCCCTCTTCATTCGCGGGTTTTTCCTCCGTTTTTCCTTCTTCTGTTTTTGCTCCCGGTGCAGGAGTTGCCGCCTCTTTTTCGGAGCACGCCGCAAGCGCCAATACAAAGACCAGCATCATCGTGAAAAATAGTCCTCGTGAAAACAATCCCTTTTTCATGAACCTTTCCTCCCTTTTTTTAACCTCTTCTTTGTCTTGCATCCGTCGCACGCTTCAAGGCCTGTCCGACATTATTTATACTCAACATCAATACTAGGATCAGTAGTGATGCAGGTAGCCATATCCACCATCTGTATTCCAAAGTTTGCGGATTACGTGCATAACTTACGAGTGTTCCAAGACTTGGCGTGCTTTCCGGGAAACCGAATCCCAAGAAAGACAGTCCGGATTCAAGGCCGATATTCGCTGCCAGATTCAACGTCATCGTTACGATGATAATTGAACTCAGGTTGGGAAGAAGCTGAGATACAATAATTTTAAAGTGAGAAGAACCAAGTGTTTTGGATGCTTTAATATACTCCAGTTCACCCTCTTGAAGAGCCTTCGAGCGAATCAGCCTTGCAATCCCCATCCACAAGAAGGCAGTCATAATTAGTGAAAATGAAACGATATTATATTTGGGAACTGCGGTGACAAAAGCAATAACCAGCATCAGAAATGGAAGGATCATGAAGAAATCCACCACACGCATGAACATATTATCAATCATGCCTCCGAAGTATCCGGATAGTACTCCGACCAGAATTCCGATAAATCCAGTCATCAAGGTAACCAAGATGCCGATAGTTAATGAGTTTCTTGTTCCAATAACCAGCTGTCCAAATACATCGCGTCCACCATAATCGGTGCCGAGCCAATATTGTGCAGAAGGCTTCTCATATAATGCAAACAAATCAACTTTGACAATTTCGTCCTGATCTAGGATCATGGAGGCCCCGTATACTAAGACGATGATCAACCCCAAAAATATAAGCGAAATGAGGGCTACTTTATCCCTGACCAGCTCACGCCATAATATTTTCAAGCTGGAAGGGCTCTTATCAATCTTCTGTGAAGTTATAACAACATCATTGGCACTGCTCATCTGTTTTCACCCCAAAATCTTCAAGTTCTTACTTAATGCGAATACGCGGATCAACCAATCCCAGAATAATATCAGACAGCAGCGATCCTAAAATAGTAGCGATCCCGTATAGTAATACGAGTGCTGTAACTACACTAAAATCCCGTAACGAGATTGAATTTAGGAACAGCTGTCCCATGCCCGGATAGCTGAATATACTTTCAATAAAGATGGTACCGCCAATCAGTCCCGTGATCTCATAACCGAAAAAGGCAGCAATTGGGAGTAGGGAGTTTCGCAAAATATGTCTGTTGTAGATTCGGGATTCCGAAGCACCTTTGGCTCTCGCCGTAAGTACGAATTCCTTATGTTTGATATCAATGATCTCACTGCGCAGATACTGTACAGTTGATACGGTGGAGATTAACGCCATTGATAACGCTGGCAGCAGCAAGTGGTGAATTTTACTTATCACGTATTCAAAAGTCCCTGGTGTAAGCCCCGGTGCTACACTTCCTCCGGTCGGGAACCAGCCAAAACGGAAACCAAAGATCCAAACCATAACCAGAGCGAAAATAAACAGCGGTGCTGCAAAACCCAGATACGTATATCCAGTAATCAAGCGGTCAGACCAAGTATCATTATAACGACCACTGATAATACCGAGTGGAATAGCGATAAGATACGTGAGGACAAGTGTCGCTAGGGCAAGCCAGAACGTATTTGCGATACGCTGACCAATGAGATCTGTGACTGGCATTTTGAAACGGAAGGACTGTCCAAAATCACCTAAAGCAGCATGGCTGATCCAGTCCCAATACTGTATGTACCATGGATTGTTCAGCCCCAGCCGCTCACGCTGTTCTTCTAACGCTTTGGGATCAACACTCGGATCGAGCAATCCTGTCAATGCGTCCCCTGGCATGGCTTTGGCCATCAGGAAGACCAAAATGCTAAGTAAAATGATTTGAGGTATCATTATGAATATTCGGCGTACAATAGTTTTCCACATATGGCCTTCAACCTTTCTGAGGTAAAGCTACCCGGTGAGTGTCGGAAATGGATTGGAGCGAATAAGCAAGCCCTTCCTCATCGAAGAAATTGCGGTATGAGTTTTCATACTCGGATTTGATCTGCTGTCGGAAAGCTATCATGTCCTCACGTTTGGTCGGGTCCATATCCGGAATCGCTGCAATAAGACGTTTGGTGTAAATATGCTGAGGATTTTCAAAAATATCATCGGTAGTTCCCTGCTCTACATATCTACCTTTATACATAATTCCGATCTGATCGCACATATGGCGAATAATGCCTAGATCATGGCTAATAAACAGATAGGTCAGATTCAGTTCCTTCTGAATCTCCTGCATGAAGTTAAGCACCTGGGCTTGAACAGATACGTCGAGCGCAGATACAGGTTCATCTGCTATGATCAGCTTTGGCTTGAGTGCAATCGCACGGGCAATTCCGATCCGCTGCCGCTGTCCCCCGGAAAACTCATGCGGGTATTTGTAGATCGATTCCGGACTCAGTCCTACTTTTTCTAGCAAGCTGCCGACCTGCCTCTTTTCTTCCGCTGCTGTCAACCGTTCATAGTTTCGGAGCGGCTCAGCAATGATATCCATAACACGCTTCTTCGGATTAAGAGAGGAGTAGGGGTCTTGGAATATCATCTGGACATCCCGCTGGAGCTGACGATCTTTGCGTCGTTCCTTCGTTAAATCCCTGCCGTTAAACAAAATTTTACCAGCCGTTACGTGATTCAGACCAATAACAGCTCTGCCTGTTGTTGTCTTGCCTGAGCCTGATTCTCCAACAAGCCCATAGGTCTGGCCTTCTTCGATGGTAAAGCTGACATCGTCAACGGCCTTGACGCTGCCAATTTCCCGTTTGAGCAACCCTCCGCGAATCGGAAAATGTATTTTCAGTCCTTCTACTTCGAGTAGTGCCATTATGTTATTCCTCCTCCGCTTGATCAGGGAAATGAAAGTGCTGATAACAGGTACACCGTACAAAGTGCCCTGGTGCAATTTCATGCATCTGCGGGTTTTCTTCATGAGCCGAGTCGCTGATCCATGGAATACGAGCCTTGAATCGGCACCCCTGCCGAGGAAGATTTTTAAGAGAAGGCACAATGCCTTGAATGACATGCAGTTTTGATTTTTCTTCTGTAATAGTAGGAATAGAATTCAGCAGTGAACGTGTATACGGATGTTTCGCATCGGTCATCAGCGTAAAGATATCCGCAATTTCAACAATCTCACCTGCATACATGACGGCCACGCGATCTGCCATCTCTGCAACTACACCCAGATCATGTGTGATCAGGATAATGCCTGCATTAATCTCTTTCTTGAGATCTCGAATCAGTTCGAGGATCTGCAGCTGGATCGTAACGTCAAGTGCAGTTGTCGGCTCGTCAGCTATCAATAGTTCTGGTTTGTTGGCAATCGCGATTGCGATGACAATTCTCTGTCTCATACCGCCAGATAATTCGTGGGGATATTGTTTATATATTTGCTCGGGACGTGGAATCCCTACCTGGTTCAATAAGTGAATAACCCTGTCGCGCTTCTCCCTGGAAGACAACTTCGGTTGATGAAGCGTAAGGATCTCTTCAATCTGTTCACCTATGATCATTAGAGGATTGAGTGCGGACAATGGGTCCTGAAAGATCATGGCCATTTCTTTTCCGCGCAGTTTGTTCAATTTGTTAGGGGAGATGTTGGCAATATCCTGCCCTTTATAGAGAATCTGGCCTTCAATTCTAGCTTTGTTATGCAGACCCATTAGAGAGAATGCAAACGCACTTTTGCCTGAGCCTGATTCACCTACAATAGCCAACACTTCGTTCTTCTTAACCTTAAGATTAACGTGATCAACTGCTGCATAATAATCATCTTCAATTCTGAATGATGTCGTAAGATCTCTGACTTCCAATAGCTCTTTATTCAAATCAATCACCCTAACCCCGTAATTTCCGCAGACTGTATTCGTGAGTAGAAGAATGCATCCACTGTATATTTCCATGTTCTTCATTAAATTGAACAAAAGTGTATACAAATTACCTTATCTTTAACAGAATCAAGATTATAGACTTCAATTTAAACCATTGGTCAATTAATGTTTATAATTCCTAGCGGAATTATATATACAAATAATTATTGTAATCATACGTGTAATTTTAGTTAACGTCAATCATTATTTTGGGATTTTTGGAATAATTGTTTTTAATGCTACAGTTTTGGGTAATAGTTTTAGCTAAAAGGTATATGTAACGTGGTTTTTGTATGGGATGATAACTTACTTGGGTGTAATTTACAGTAATGTGAGGTGTCACAACTTAGCTCTTAGATTTTATATATATGACATATAAGTAACATATTAAAACTTTTAGCAAGCCATTATACAAAATCAGAATGTTTTATGTGAGCACTATGTCATATTTAGGGGGATTTTGTCGTTTGAAAACTGCTTAAATTCATGAGTCCTATGGAGCAGATCAGACTTATTTTCTCAAGGTTTGTAAGGTAAACGTAAAAATCTAGTTATTATAGTATAGTTTTATTTATTTGCTGCTGTAAAGAGTTAATTGTATCTTTTACACATTTTTTTTACAAAAGAAAGAAAAAAGTCCTGCAACAAGCAGGACTTTTCTAATATTTATTCAATATTACGTATATAAAATATCAAATTTATGGAGCTGTCGCTGGCCTTTTCCCACGCTTTAAATCACGGATGCTTAATCCAAAGTCCATCTGAAGATGTGGGTAGTCAGGAAAGTTAGCCCAGTCCCCGCCCCAGGTAAAGCCCAGCTCTTTAGCTAAATCAACTACCTCTAACCAGTCGGCTTTACCATTGCCGTTATCGTCACGTTCCATATCCCACACAATCTCTCCCTTAGGTGTTCTCAAGGCAAAATCAATGGCAAGCCCATAATTATGATAAGATTCTCCTCCTCGGGCGTTCGTAACAATACGCCCAGAAGACGACCGCCCTTGTGCAAATAGGGCATCCTGATCCTCTACACTTCTGTAACCGTGGGTAATTACAACTTCAATACCTCGTCTGGCGGCCATACGGACTAATATGCCTTCATTCTCCGCAACAACTGGGTGCAGGCCTGTAATGGGTAAAGGCTCAGGAACCTCCTCATTCGGCCACAACCCTCCTATGTCCCCCTTTTGCTGCAGCCAAAAATATAGAATAGACACGATAAGGGTTGCAAACATCCAGTTTCTCAATCTTTTTCTTCTTCGCTGTCTTTCTTTACGTTGTGATGAATTCATATACTCTCCCAGGTTTAATCTATTGGAATGAACAGCATAGGTATACGATCTGACATATCTCGGGCAGGCTAACCTCTATTATAATTCATCTCCGCTCTGAAAGCTTCCTCTGTAAACATTACATGATTATACGTTTACATTTTCTCGAATTTTTCATAATGATGCATACATAAATAAAGCCTGAAAACACAAAAAAACAGCCGGCTGTAAGCCGACTGTTCTTGTATGCAAACTGAGTATAGACTACTCAGTTGTGTATGGCAGCAATGCGATTTGACGGGAGCGTTTGATGGCAATCGTCAGCATGCGTTGATATTTAGCGCTAGTACCTGTTACACGGCGTGGCAAAATTTTTCCACGTTCGCTGATAAATTTACGAAGCAAGTCCGTATCTTTATAATCGATGTGAGTAATTTTGTTCGCTGTGAAGAAGCACACTTTACGACGTTTGTTGCGACCACCACGACGTGCCGGTCTTTTATCGTTGTCTCCGCCTTCTCTTTGCTTGAAGCCCATGCTTTTCAGTCCTTTCCTATCATGTAACCCATATCTCGTAACGAGTATCGGCTCACGTTAAAATGGCAAATCATCATCCGATATATCAATCGGTTTTCCGTCATCGGAAAAAGGATCCTGATTGTTGCTGCGCGAAGCATTGCTGCTGCTTGCACGTCCGCCGCCGCCTCCATAAGAAGGCTCTTCACGCATAGGTTGTCCCCCGCCGCCACCGCCTTCACGGTTAGCTGACTCCAAGAAACGAACATTATCGGCAATGACTTCGGTCACGTATACACGCTTTCCTTCGTTATTTTCGTAGTTCCTTACTTGAATGCGTCCTTCGACTGCAGCCAGACGTCCTTTGCGCAAATAATTTGCACAAGTCTCGGCAAGCTGTCTCCAGGTTACGACCGGAATGAAATCTGCTTCCCGCTCTCCCCCTTGGCTTGTAAACGGTCTGTCTACGGCCAAAGTAAACTGTGTTACGGCTACTCCAGCTGGAGTGTAACGCAATTCAGGATCCCGGGTTAACCGGCCGATCAGAATGACACGGTTCAACAATGTAATCCCCTCCTTCTGAGCGTATTTGGTGCGTTAATCACGAGTGTCGTCTTAGGCAGACTTAACGTCGTTAGTAATGAGATAACGAATAACTTCGTCAGAAATCTTCATGAGACGCTCAAGCTCAGTAACTACTGCTGGTTCAGCAGTGAAGTGTACCAGAACATAAACACCATCACGGAATTTCTTGATCTCATACGCAAGACGGCGTTTACCCATAACGTCGTGAGCTGTAACCTCACCACCGCCGTTGGAGATGATGCCTTGGAATTTATCGACTGTAGCTTGAACAACTTCTTGCTCAACATCAGGACGAATAATGTACATCACTTCATATTTGCGCATAATTTTCACCTCCTTATGGACTCTGGCCCTCAATCCAGGTTGAGAGCAAGGAACGAGCACAAACTCGAACTATATTAATATAACAAATACGGAGACCGAATGCAAGCAAACGTTCCCTGTACATATTGGTACATAATCACTAACATGATCAGCTCCTTGCCGGAACACACTATAGAAGTAATTACGATCTGCATTCTGTAGAGGAGGCTGCTTATTGTGGGTGAAAGAACCGAGTTTGAACCAGGTGACAAAGCGCCAAATGATGGAGAGTACACGGAGGTGGGCGAGAAAAGCTTTCACACAGAGATTAATGATCCGAAGCGAGTAACTTTGAAGAAGGGCGAAGCCTTTCCGGAAACCAGTAATCAGAACCGTAAATGGAAAAAGCTGACCAAAGCCCGCGTCCACTAAGTGAAAGATTTTTTGTTTAGCAGCGTATATAAAACGTGAAATTGCACATAATACAATCAGGCGGTACTTGAGAGAGGTGTGGTTCCGTTGGACAACGAAGCCGATTTTTCGCTGTTGGAGATGCATCACGTAATATAAGAAGCTTGTGGTTGTGTAAGACCTTTGTCTGAAGCACAGGTATTGCTGCAAGCAGTACAGCCAGCGTTTCTGCCGTTACGACCGATTGTGATCTAACTAAACATGTACCGCCGGATAAAGAGCCCTTCGGGGCTCTTTATTTCTTTGTATTGTCACAGGCAGCAGCACATCTAATACAAATAACCGAACTAAATTAAGCACAAAAAAGGGACTCTCCTACTGGAGAACCCTTTCCTCATTCTTTATAAAAACTCCAATCATGGAGCTATGTTATACTTCGCATTTTAAGTGGCGGAAAGGGTGGGATTCGAACCCACGCACGCTGTGACACGCCTAGCTGATTTCGAGTCAGCCCCCTTGGGCCTCTTGGGTACCTTTCCGCAGCAAAATTGATTATATCATGACTGCAGGAGGAAAGCAATACCTGCATCCCACCTACATGTAAACGCTATTTTGCTGAGATACCTTGCTGTATTTTATCACGGATTGTATGTGTATTTGTCTCAGCGATAAGCGCTGAGTGTATAGCAGAATCAATCACCTAATCTTGGGATTCTGGCTCTTCCTCAGCTGAACGTAGTACTTTTTTTAGGTTTTTCTCAAACTTGGCCCGTGGAATCAGTACACTGTGTTTGCAGCCAACACACTTGATCCGGATATCCATTCCCATACGAATGACTTCCATCTCGTTGCTGCCGCAGGGATGCTGCTTCTTCATCTGCACAATATCCCCTAACTGAAAACTTTTACGCTCCACCTGCACCATTCCCCTCATCATTATCAAGCGCAGCCGCCTGTTCCAACGCAGCCTGCTTGCTTCGCTCATGATACTCCAGAATTTTTTTAACATCCCCTTGAATCTGGCGTTCCACAGAAGCCCGGGAGTTTGGCATGCACTCCGCTACAACACGTATGACATAATCCGAAGTTGACATGGACTGGATTCCCAGCACATCAGGTACCTTTACAATATTCAAATCGCGTTCTTCTATGCCGGCAAGCGATTGTTTGACCAGATGGACGGACTCGTCCAGTGTCAGATCAGCCTTCATCGGGATATCCACCACAGCAAGAGAATTCGACATCGAATAGTTCGTCACACTTGCAATCGTACCGTTCGGAATGATGTGCACTTCCCCCTGCCAGCTTACCAGTTTGGTGGTTCGGAGGCCAATGACTTCGACAGTTCCTTTGAACGTACCTGTCTGAATCACATCTCCTACGGCAAACTGATCCTCTAATATAATGAAGAATCCGGTGATTACATCCTTCACCAATCCCTGTGCGCCAAAACCAATGGCTAGTCCCAGAACACCAGCACTGGCCAGCAGCGGGCCAACTTGGACATTGATCTCCGATAACAGTAACAGAATCATAATAAAGTTACATGTGATTGACGTCGCATTTTTCATCAGCTCACCGATGGTTACGAATCTCCGAGGATTAACACGAATTTTACCTTCCTGCTTTCGTGCCATCGACCGATCGATAATTCGGGAAACTACTTTAATGACAATACGGGTAATAATAAAAATAATGAGGATGCGGATCGAACTGAACATAATATTAAGCCACATATCCGTATCGGAAATTTTAGCCCATACTTTATCAGTCCAACGAATAGCTTCATTTACAGCATCAGCTGCACCATTTTCATCGTTTCCCTTTGCAAAATAAAACGGCATCAAGACGGATCACTCCTCTACATCGGTATGTTATCATAGCTGTCTTCGGTTTTGAAATAGAGGCCGCGGATCTCAACAAACTCATCACGGATAATTTGCTGCACTCGCTGCAGATCCTCTTTCGGAAATTGAATACACAGTGCACAGCCCGCCGTAATCTCCTTAGGTGTCGGAAACAGATCAATCTCAATCTCGGCAAACTCCAGCAGCATCTCCGCACGCAGTGCCTGCTGTGTTGAATCAAAAGCAATCAGCATCCAATTGTCCATCCATTCGTCCATGTCCTGCTCCTTTCACGCTTCGGCGGCACTCAGGCAAAAAGCCTGTCCCTGCGAAGTATAAAACACTCTACCTTTCCATATACTGATACTACTATTCCAAGGAAAGGATAGATCCTATGAACCCTGTTTCGCGTTCCTTTTCGTCAAAAGATATGACCAGTCTGAAGGTTCCTCATACCGATCCAGGCGTACATTCCGCCATTGTACATCGATTAATGTTTCATCTTTACAAAGCTCATTCCCTGCAAAATGTAGTGATTGTCTGCATCGGTACAGACCGCTCCACGGGAGACTGTCTCGGACCACTGGTAGGTACGTCTCTTGCCAAATGGGACAGCCCCCTGTTCCATCTGTACGGCACGCTGGATGAGCCCGTTCATGCTGTAAATCTGCAGGACACACTCCATAAAATTCACAGCACCCATCACAATCCATATGTCATTGGTATCGATGCTTGTCTTGGCCAGTCTTCCAGTGTTGGCTGCATTCAAGTAGTTAACGGACCACTTAAGCCTGGCGCAGGGGTAAATAAAGAATTACCGCCGGTCGGCGATATCCATCTGACAGGTATCGTTAACGTCGGCGGTTTTATGGAATACTTTGTACTTCAGAACACACGGCTCAGTCTTGTCATGCGTATGTCTGAGATTATAGCAAGCAGTCTGTATTCAGCCATTCGGGAATGGCATACCCGGTCTACTCTGTTTGCTGTGCCAGAGTAATAGCTTCCTTCTCCTCTGGGGATAGTGTATACGTTGACTCTCCCCCTTTTAGAGGTTTTGCATATACATATGATCCATCACGGTTGAATAACCCAGTAAGAATCATTCCATCCTGACTTTCATTAATCATGGCTATTGAGAAACTCAGATCGCTGCCGTGCTCCCCGTAAGCATTATACCTCTTGACGCCGATCTTGCCCTGAATACGAGCCAGCTTCTGCAGTGCGGTTTGCAGCTGTTCCGTTTGCAGTTGGTGTTCATCCTCAATACTGTCCATCTGAATTTTCAGATTGATCAACAAGGACTCCAGGTCTTCCACTCCACTGCCAGCCATCATGGCTTCGTATTTACGTTTGAATTTCCGTAACTTTGCTCCTTGAACAATACTTACGATCAGCAGTACCACCGTAAGCAGTGCCAACCCGCCAATAATCCATAACAGCTGTTCCAGAATCAGCTCATTTAATTCAGCCATGTAAGTGCAACTACCCCTCTATGTTTTTGATCAGATTCATGTCTGTCCGCAGTTCTTAGCTTTTATTATAAATCAACCTGTTAAGCAAGAAATTAATCATATGTTTCCAATTTAAATACTGTCCATCGATGTACTTATTTCTTCACGTAGTTAGTTCAATTACTGCCCTAATGAGTTCATCCGCTTCTTGTTTGGTAGAACTGTACCCTACGCTCGCTCGAACAGCTCCAGTCGTTGTCGTACCGGCGGATTCATGTGCAAGCGGTGTGCAGTGGAATCCCGATCGGACCGCAATGCCATAATTCCGATCCAATTTGAACGCGAGCTGAGCCGGATCATATCCTTCAATGACAAAGGATACTAATCCTGTACGCGGCTGTCCAATATCCGGACCCAGCTTTTGAAATCCGTTAATGAAGGAAAGTCCCTCCAGTATATGCTGTGTCAGTTCCCACTCATGCTTGTAGATTACAGCAGGGTTCACAGCAAGCACATGTTTGACTCCTGCACCTAATCCTGCAATACCTATTGTATTCGGGGTTCCTGCTTCATAGCGATCAGGACGCACTTTCGGCTGTTCCACAGCTTCCGATTGGCTTCCTGTTCCTCCATGCAGCAGCGGCTGTACATCAAGATTGGGGGCAATGTACAAACCACCCGTTCCCTGTGGCCCCAGCAAGCCCTTATGTCCTGGAAACGCAAGCATATCAATGCCCATCTGCCCTACTTCTAATGGCATTACTCCTGCACTTTGAGCAGCATCTACCAGCAGCAGCGCCTTATATTTTCGGCACAGCTGTGCAATATCGCTGATTGGCAGAATGCTTCCCAGCAGATTAGAGCTGTGTGTGCACACAACCAAACGGGTATTTTTGCGAAATATCTGTTCCATCGCCTTCAAGTTTATAAGACCGGCAGCATCTACGGATACATAATCAACCTCTATTTTTCCCTGGCTGCGTAGAAACTCAAGCGGCCGTCGAACTGAATTATGCTCCGCCATAGTTGCTATGACATGGTCGCCATCTTGGAGAATTCCCTGAATAGCAAGATTAAGAGCCTCAGTCGTATTCGAGCCAAAAGCGATATCATTAGGATTTTTTATCCCAAACAAGGCAGCTAGATCTTTTCTCGTTTCAAACAATACCCTGCTGGCTTGTACAGCCATACGGTGGCTTCCTCTGCCTGGATTAGCTCCGGCAAACTCGAGCGCATTCATCATGGCCTCCCCAACAGCAGGTGGCTTCGGCCAAGATGTTGCTGCATGATCCAGATAGATGATTTCTCCCATCTTCCTATCACCTCTGCTATTAAGGAATAATTACAGGGTTACACACAAACAAAGAATGACATATCGTTTCTCCAGAATACAGAGGCGATATGTCATGACATGTTTAGCTCTGCATGTTGTTAATGATCCACCTAAGCTGTTACTGTAACAGTTCCAATAACCGTTCGAGATCCTGCTTGCTGTAGTAATTGAGCTCGATTTTACCTTTGTCTTTTTGGCTGTGTTTAATCTTCACTGTCGTTTTGAACCGCTCCCGAAGTGATTCCTCCAAGGTATCGATAAAAGGATCTTTCTTTTTCAACTTGGTTTTGGCCTTTGCCTCACCTGTTTTGGAACGATCCAGCTGTTGAACAGCCTCTTCCAGCTCACGTACACTCCACTGCTGATCAATGGTCTGTTTAGCCAGTTGTTTGACCAGATTTTCATCTTTGATCCCTACAATTGCCCGTGCATGCCCCATCGATAATGTTCCACGTGAAACATATTCTTTCACTTCGTCGGGCAGAGCCAGCAATCGCAGGAAATTAGCAATGTGGGAGCGTGACTTACCTACCTTGACTGACAGCTCTTCCTGAGTCAATGAGAATTGATCCATTAATCCTTGATAGGCTACTGCCACTTCCATCGCATTCAGATTCTCCCGCTGCAGGTTCTCAATCAGCGCAATCTCCATTACCTGCTGGTCATTGAATGTACGGACAACAGCCGGAACAGTAGCGTTTCCGCAGTACTGTGATGCTCTGAACCTGCGCTCGCCTGCAATAATCTCATATCCACGCAGCACAGGACGAACGATAATGGGTTGAATTACACCATGTTGGCGAATGGATTCCGCCAGTTCATGTATTGCTTCCTCATCAAATGCTTTGCGCGGCTGATAAGGGTTAGCCCGCAGTTGGCTAATCGGGATTTCTACGACTTTATCGTCGTCATTAATTGAAAGCGAAGGAATGAGGGCATCAAGTCCTTTTCCGAGCCGCTTACTCATAAGAAATCACTTCCTTTGCGAGCTCTAAATACACTTCCGCTCCTCGGGAACGGGGATCATACGTAATGATGGATTGACCGTGAGATGGTGCCTCACTAAGCCGTACATTGCGCGGAATAATAGTCTGATACACTTTTTGCTGGAAATACTTCTTTACTTCTTCAATAACCTGAATACCGAGATTCGTACGAGCATCAAACATCGTCAGTAACACGCCTTCAATCTGAAGTGATGTATTCAGATGTTTTTGCACTAATCGAACGGTATTCAGCAGCTGACTTAATCCTTCCAGTGCATAGTATTCACATTGAATAGGAATAATCACCGAATCGGAAGCCGTTAACGAATTAATCGTTAACATGCCAAGGGAGGGCGGACAATCAATCAATATATAATCATAATTATTTTTAACCAAGGCGAGTGACTTTTTCAGACGAACTTCTCGCGATATCGTGGATACCAATTCGATTTCGGCTCCGGCAAGTTGAATCGTTGCAGGTATGATATGAAGGCCCTCAATCTGAGTCTCCACAATCGCTTCCTGGGGAGGCACATCATTAATAATGACATCATATATACAATTCGCCACATCTGCTTTATTAATTCCGACTCCGCTCGTTGTATTCCCTTGGGGGTCGATATCGACAAGCAGTACCCGCTTCCCGAGTGAAGCAAGCCCTGCACCCAAGTTAACCGATGTCGTTGTTTTCCCCACACCGCCCTTTTGATTTGCTACGGCCATAATCTTAGACAATACCTTCACCTCAAATAAAATAGGAGTCTTTTCTTGTAGGTTGTGAGTTGCAGTTAACAAAAAGCAGGCGGCCATCCGCACACGAACAACAATTACCGTTTCCAGATCCAAACGATATGTTTAGTTCATGTCACATGACATACATACTGTTTAGACAGAAAAAGCGGCCCATTGCCGCCTGAAGCTTCAATTATTTGCGTTTTGGAATATGAATAACGATCTCGTAGTGATCCTCATGATCGGCTTCTTTCGTTTTGATATCCATACCCGAACCTGTCACCATATCAATTGATTGACGAATCGTATTAAGTGCCAGTCTTACATCTTTAGTGAATGAAATCCGTTTGGATTTTTTGATTTTGGAAGCTTCTTTATAAAAGGCAACACGTGCCTCCGTCTGCTTCACATTCAATTCCTTGTCGATAATCTCGCCCAGCAGCTTTAATTGAAGCTCCTCCGTATCCAGGGATAACAAGGCTCTTGCATGGCGTTCGGATATTTTCCGTTCCATCAATGCTGTCTTCACACCTTCAGGAAGCTGCAGCAGCCGAATTTTATTGGCGATCGTGGACTGACTTTTGCCAAGCCGCTGAGCAAGGCTCTCCTGAGTCAGTTGATGCAGGTCAATCAGCTTTTGGTAAGCAACCGCTTCCTCAATCGATGTTAAGCCTTCACGCTGCAGGTTCTCAATCAGAGCAATGGATGCTGCCTGAGAATCATTAAATTCGCGTACAATAGCCGGAATATGCTCAAGGCCCAATTTGCGAACAGCACGCCACCTGCGTTCCCCTGCAATGATCTCATAAGATCCATTCCGAACACGCACAACAATGGGTTGAATGACACCGTGTGTTTTGATCGTCTGCAGCAGTTCATCAATTTTATCATCATCAAAAATAGTACGGGGTTGGTATGGACTGCTCACAATTTCATTAACCGGGACCTGTTTAATCTCATCTCCGTTATTGCGCTCCGCCAAACCAAACAACTTCGAAAATTGTTCTTTCATTCCGTAGATTACCACCTAGTTTCGTAATAGCTCCTGCTTGGTCAGCAGGTGCTTCTTATTCCATAAGCGAGGCTTCACATTCATCGTTCCTGAAATAAGTTATGCCATTTTGTATGTCCTGCTGCTGAGCAGCATTAAAAGCTTAAGTATCTATTTATATGAACTAATCGTTGATCGCTGTTTACGCAGGATCTGATACTTCTATTCTATCATCTTTTTCTCCATAATCCTATGTTTACCTATTCTTTAAAGTCTCCTAATTTTCCTGCTTTCTTTGATGAATATCCGGAAGTTTATACCTATATTATTTTACGCAAATTGGAATCTGGACGTCCGCTTTAGATATTCTGTGATAATACAACTCGGACACTTCTGTTTATTGAGTTTTGATAGATTTCTTGTTTTGCTAGAGAGAGATAGTTATATGCCTTTGATTAAAACTATTCTTCACGAATTTAGAAAGCTTGCGCTCAGAAAGTTCCGCTTTATTTAGGTATAAGTCCTCTTTACTTTGGTGCAAAAAGAATGAACCATTCAATTTAGAAAATTCATATCATCATATTTATAGTTCTGATTCTAATCTTCTCTCCACCCTGATCTGCTCAAATTTAATTATTTCGTGGTAAAACAAAAAAAGGGATGTTTCACGTGAAACATCCCTTTTTTCTGATCCTTATACTTTAAAACATGATTTGATCCCTTATCCAGTTGTCCATAATGCCCCTAAACAAGTGGCGTTTTAAGCGGAGTCCCTGGTTTACGGGGATACTTATGGGGTGTCTTATCAAATTTCTGTATCAAAATGATATGACGTTCCGATTCCTCTACCGGCAGCTGGAATGGATGAACTGCCTTCACCCTTCCTTTCAGCTGATTAAAGCTGTATTCTGCTTCCTTCATTTCATCACGCGGGTCTCCACCCTTCATGGCAGCGAACATACCGCTTTTACGTACAAAAGGAAGACAGAATTCATTCAGCACAGCCAGCTTGGCTACCGCACGAGCAGTAACCAGATCATAGCTGTCCCGATATCCTTCTTTACGTCCCAATTCCTCCGCACGGCCATGGATCAACTCTACCTGTTCAAGACCAAGTGTATCGACCACATGCTGCAGAAAACCAATCCGTTTATTCAATGAGTCAATAATCGTAAGCTGGATATGAGGAAAACAAATCTTCAGCGGCAGCCCTGGGAATCCAGCACCCGACCCAATGTCTGCCAGTTTGTTCACTTTGGTCATATCCGTATAAAATGCCAGCGATACCGAATCATAAAAATGCTTCGTATAAACCTGCTCACGATCGGTGATACCGGTAAGATTCATTTTTTCATTCCAGGATACCAGCTCTTTATAATACAGTTCGAACTGTTCCAGTTGGAGCTCGCCAACTTCCAAACCATGCTCCTTCAAGCGCAGCTGCAGCTGCTGTTGAATATCGTCCATTATTGTCCCCTTGCTGCGGTAACGCGATTATAATGCTCCAGATAGACGAGCAAAATGGAGATATCCGCTGGTGTAACGCCTGCAATACGGGATGCCTGACCAATTGAAATCGGGCGAATCTTTGCCAGCTTCTGCTTGGCTTCCATCGCAAGTCCATGAATCTCATCGTATACGATCGTATCTGGAATTTTCTTTTTCTCCATTTTCAGCAAACGTTCCACGTGGATCAATTGTTTCTCGATATAACCGGCATATTTAATTTGAATTTCAACTTGTTCCTTCATATCCGCAGTCAGTTCCACTTCGGAAGGAGATACCTGCTCGATCCAGTCATAGCCGATCTCCGGGCGGCGCATCAGATTGAGAAGTGTGCTTCCGTCCTGAATCGGAGTTGAACCGATCTCCTCCAGTTTGGCGTTAACCTCAACAGGGCGAACCTTTGCCTCTTTGAGACGTACAATCTCCTGCTCCACTTTTGCTTTTTTATCCAGGAAAGCCGCATAACGTTCTTCGGTAATCAGTCCAATGTCATGACCAATCTCTGTAAGACGCATATCTGCATTGTCGTGACGGAGCAGCAGACGATACTCGGCGCGAGATGTCAGCAGACGATACGGTTCATTCGTACCTTTTGTAACGAGATCATCGATGAGTACACCAATGTAACCTTGGGAACGATCAAGCACAATAGCCTCTTTGCCCTGTACTTTACGTGCTGCATTGATACCAGCCATGACCCCTTGACCCGCTGCTTCCTCATATCCCGATGTACCATTAATCTGACCTGCTGTGAACAGTCCTGGCAGGCGTTTAGTCTCGAGAGATGGCCACAGCTGCGTGGGAACCATCGCATCATATTCGATCGCGTAACCATTACGCATCATTTCGACCTTCTCCATACCTGGAATTGAGCGAAGAACAGCAAGCTGTACGTCCTCTGGCAGACTTGTAGATAGACCTTGTACATAATACTCGGATGTATTTTTGCCTTCCGGCTCCAGGAAGATCTGATGTTTCGGCTTATCGCTGAAACGCACAATTTTGTCCTCAATGGATGGGCAGTAACGCGGCCCTGTTCCTTCGATCACCCCAGAGAACATCGGCGCACGATGCAGGTTATCATTAATAATCTGATGTGTCTCTACTGAAGTATAGGTCAGCCAGCAGGGCAGCTGCTCATTCGTGGAGGATTTTGTCTCATAGGAAAAGAATTTCGGCTCGTCATCGCCGGGCTGGATTTCGGTTTTGCTAAAATCAATCGTATCCTTATGCACACGCGGGGGTGTGCCTGTTTTGAAACGCACAAGCTCGAAGCCCAGCTCACGCAGATGCTCCGACAATTTAAGCGATGGCTGCTGATTATTAGGTCCGCTCTCGTACATCAGCTCACCCATAATGACTTTACCCCGCAGGTATGTGCCGGTTGTCAGAACTACTGCTTTGGCACGATACTCTGTACCTGTTTGGGTAACAACACCAACGCACTGATCATTTTCAACAAGGAGGCGATCCACCATGCCCTGACGCATTGTCAGATTTGGTTCTTTCTCCATCGTTTCCTTCATTGTATGCTGATAAGAGAATTTGTCAGCCTGTGCACGCAGTGCATGAACTGCGGGTCCTTTCCCCGTATTCAGCATTCGCATCTGGATAAACGTTTTATCGATATTCCGTCCCATTTCTCCGCCAAGTGCATCAATTTCCCGTACAACGTGTCCTTTTGCCGGTCCCCCTATGGATGGGTTACAAGGCATGAATGCCACCATGTCAAGGTTGATCGTAATCATCAGCGTCTTGGAGCCCATCCGGGCTGCTGCAAGCGCCGACTCTACACCGGCGTGTCCTGCACCAACGACGATGACATCATAACTGCCGCCATCAAAAGCCATGTTTATTTCCTCCTTATTTTGCTTTTATCTATATAAAACCAAACTTCCTGGCAACAACATCATTCCATCCTTTGACAACGGGCAGAAATTGTACCTTTCCATCATACACGACAAATCCCATGATTGTACGGTATATGATTTACTTTCCTAGACAGAACTGGGAGAAAATTTGATCAATTAAAGCATCATGAGCTGTATCTCCCACAATCTCTCCCAGCTGCTCCCATGCCAACCGAACATCAATCTGAATCATATCAATCGGAACAAACTGATCGGCTGCTTCATACGCATCGATCAGTGATTGCTTCGCCTTCTTCAGCAGGGCTATATGACGAACATTGCTGACATATGTCAAATCTGCAGATTCCAACTTTCCACTGAAGAACAGTGTTGAGATGGCTTCTTCCAATCGATCAACACCCTGATCATCCTTTACTGACATCGGAACAAGCCGCTCCTCAGGAACATAACGAAGCAGGATGTCTCGGTCAATCTGAGGCGTTAAGTCCATTTTATTCATAATGATAATTGATTGTCTACCGCGGATTTGTTCCAGTAATTCGATCTCATCCTGGTGGAGCGGCTCAGCCGCATTGACGACCATCAGAATTAAATCTGCATCGTTCACAGCAGAGCGCGAACGTTCTACCCCGATCTTCTCAACGACGTCCATCGTCTCCCGAATACCTGCAGTATCGAGCAGCTTCAAAGGGATATTGTTAATGGTAATAAACTCTTCGATAACATCCCGCGTTGTGCCCGGAATATCCGTGACAATGGCCCGATTATCTTGTGCAAGTGTATTCATTAGAGAAGATTTACCGACATTAGGCCTTCCGACAATAGCAGTTGTAATACCTTCGCGTAAGATTTTACCTTGTTCCGCCGTCGTCAGCAATTTATCGATTTCAGTCATAACTTCGCTGGATTTTTCCTTAATAAAATCGGATGTCAAGGATTCCACATCATGTTCGGGGTAATCGATATTGACTTCAATGTGAGCCAGCGTCTCAACCAGTGTATGTCTCAGATCACGCAGTTTGGAGGAGAGCTTGCCTTCTACCTGCTTCAGCGCTACCGAGAATGCACGATCCGATTTTGAACGAATAAGATCCATGACGCCTTCCGCCTGAGACAAGTCAATTCGCCCATTCAGAAAGGCCCGCTTGGTGAATTCACCCGGTTCAGCGAGACGGATATTGAGCTGCAGCAGCAGGTCCATTACCCGTTTAACGGATACGACCCCACCATGTGCACTAATCTCGACTACATCCTCTGTGGTGAATGAACGAGGCGCACGCATCACCGTTACCAGCACCTCTTCTACTTTTTCTCCACTGACGGGATCGATAATGTGGCCGTAATGGACTGTATGGGATGATGCCTGGCTCAACGGTGTTTTGCTGCGAAAAATTTTCTCCGTCTCTGCTACTGCATCCGGCCCGCTGACCCGAATAACAGCAATGCCGGCTTCACCGACCGCTGTAGATATCGCGGTAATCGTATCGCTAATCATTATGATCTCTCCTGACTTCTCTATAATCAATGGTCATCCAGCCTTTGTTCTGGCGAATGCCAACATGTATTCAATTCTAATAGGACAGCAGCAAATTAAATTTAAAATTTTCAGCTTAATCCTAACCTGCATTTATTCATTGAAATCCATTATCTCTAGTTAAAGGTACAGATGATTCTTTCATCGTTTTTTTATAATTATGACTTGTGTCAAATGTTAAGGAACAACAAATATAATGTAGAAACTTAGCTTCTGTACGAAAAAAGCAATGGCTTCTGCATCGTGCAGGAAGCCATTGCGTCTTCAATTGCGTGTTATTTCAACGTAATAACCACACGCCGATTGGGCTCCTCGCCCTTACTTAATGTCTTAATCTGCGGGTGATTTTGCAGCTTGGCATGAATCACTTTACGTTCAAGCGGCGGCATCGGTTCAAGAACAACTTCCTTGCCTGTGCGGATGGCTTGTCCAGCTAATCGTTCAGCTAAATCCTCCAGCGTTTTCCGCCGGCGCTGACGGAAATTTTCGGCGTCAAGTACGATGCGTACGAAGCTTTCCGAGTAGCGGTTAGCCACGATATTGGTCAGATATTGAAGAGCATCCAGCGTTTGTCCACGTCGTCCAATAATCATACCGAGGTCTTCTCCGGAAATATTGAAAAGATGGCCATCCCGCTGCTTTTTGATATGCACTTCTACATCCAACCCCATACCTGCCGCAACTTCTTTCAAAAATGCAGCCGCTTCTTCATAGGGATTATGGACTGCTGCACCCTCAAGTACTGCATCAATCTCGGCTTCAGGTGCGGCTGGTTTGATCGGCTGTATTACAGCTTCAGGTACTGGCAGCAGCTTTACTTCAACTTTGGCAGCCTTCACCCCGAACAAACCCAGGAATCCTTTTGACGGCTGCTCTAACACTTGTATCTCGACCTTGTCCCGGCTTACGCCAAGCTCAGCCAATCCTTGGTTTACAGCATCTTCAACGGTTTTTCCTGACGTAATGACTTTGGTCATTTCGATTTTTTGGCCCCTTTCGACCCTTTCCCAGAGACAGTTGCTCTGCCACCGTTTTTGCGTTTAGCTCCATTTTTGGAAGAGCTGCTCTGCTTCACGTTGACCTCGGCCACAACTTTATCATTATTCCGGTAAAGGAAATAGTTTTGCACGATCGTGTAGATATTACTGTAGAACCAGTAAAGCGGCAGGGCTGATGGGAACTGATACGACATAACGAAAATCAAAATCGGATACACCCACAGCATGAACTGCATTGGACCAATTTGCTGTGAAGGATTCATACGCATCATCATCCACGTTTGGATAAATGTTGTGATGGCGGCCAGCACTGGCAAAATAAACAGGTGGTCCGGTGCTCCAAGCTGAAGCCATAAGAAATCATGGGTTCTTAGACTGGAGTTTCCGTAAATGGAGTTATAAAGTGCGATGTAAATCGGCATCTGAATCAGAAGCGGCAGACAACCCGCCATCGGATTAACTTTGTTCTCCTGAAACAGCTTCATCGTTTCTTGCTGGACTTTCTCAGGTGTATCTTTATACTTGGCTTGAATCTCCTTCAGCTGCGGCTGAATGGCCTGCATTGCTTTGGAGCTGCGGACCTGTTTCATTGTTAGTGGCAAAATCAAAGTCCGGACAATAAGCACCATCACAAGGACAGCTAGTCCATATTCACCGCTAAACCAATTGGCAAATGTATCGAGCGCCAGTGAGAACCAGTACACAACATTGGCCTGCCAAAAAGAATCACTATTCTTCAGATCTTCCGTTGTAACCCCGGCACCTTGCGGAGTACACCCGGCGAGTACAGTGACCATTGCAAGGATTGCAATGAGGAGAATCCACTTCCCCTTAGATGTCTTCAATCGCGACACTTCATAACCCCTCTCTTAACCATTCCATTCCACCGTAAATCATACCATAATTAGGAGGACAAATAAACCGAAGCTTACCGCTTGCACGACTTCAAAAGTGAGGCTTTACGCAGCACATGCAGCAGACTTTTTTCCATTTCCTTATAGGACATGTTGAGTGCCCCTTTGCGAACAATGAAAATTAAATCCATCTGCGTAACAATCTCCTGCTCATGATGACGTACAATTTCCTTGATCATGCGTCTCATCCGGTTACGCACGACAGCGTTTCCGATTTTTTTGCTGCATGATACGCCCACCCGGAATTGTTCCGTATCTTTACGGCGGCAGCCATACACCACGAATTGATGATTGGCAAACGATTTTCCATACCGATATACGCGGCTAAAATCCGCCCGGTTTCGCAGACGCAATCTTTTATACACGGCGCTTCTCCTTGCTGTCCCCCATCCACGTTGTTGACGGAGGCCTCATTACTGATTTAGTATAGACTTTCTTGATCGACGGTAAACCGCCCGGCTGACAAATATATATAAGGTAAGTTTCCGAAAAAGGGAAACATCATCAACACTAACGACTGGCTGGCTGACCAGCTTCTTTACAGCCTGACTAGGGATGAATCGCACAGTAAAAAGTTTGAATCATCCCGACTTAAGAAAAAAAAGACCACC
Source organism: Paenibacillus sp. FSL R7-0652 (assembly GCF_038595045.1). Taxonomy (NCBI): domain Bacteria; kingdom Bacillati; phylum Bacillota; class Bacilli; order Caryophanales; family Paenibacillaceae; genus Paenibacillus; species Paenibacillus sp. FSL R7-0652. The sequence goes on from NZ_CP152001.1 coordinate 6,666,006, forward strand.
TCGGTGGTCTTCAGATGCATTAAGCACTCAGGACTTTACGGCCTTTCAGGCGACGTGCAGCCAAAACTTTACGGCCGTTTTTCGTGCTCATTCTTTTACGGAAACCATGAACTTTTTTACGTTTGCTAACGTTCGGTTTGAATGTAGGTCTCAATGTATTGCACCTCCTTACAAGGAAATACTTATGTGATGAATCCTTTTCATCTTCACAGAAAACACCTTTATATATTTAATCATGTTCATTTGGAAAAGTCAACTGTAAAGCTCCGCCACTCTCCCTCTTTTTCATATGCTTTCCAGCGTCCTACATTAATCCTGATCCAGCACGGCTCTTTTCTCCCCGACACGACCCAAAAAAACAAAAAAGTTATCCCCAATTTTTCAATTCACTCTTGTTCCATTCATCCATTTCGGGTTATCCACATTCGGGCATCAGACTGTAATTCTTCTATATCTGTTTGAAGTTATTCACATGTGGATAAAAAATATTAGATTAGGTTTAGTAAAAAACGCTGGGCATTGTATCCGCTTTAATGTGAAGGTTTACAAGATTTTAAGAAAGGTGTAGGATGAAAAATATCTTGTATACAAGTATACCTACTGCATTTATGGACCTTGTCTTTATTTTCGTACAGTGTACTTAAGTAACTATTGGGCTTAATCGTATCAAGAATAGAACACGATTCGTCGATGAACTGGTCACAACATCAAGTTGTAAACTTGAACCTGAGCGCAGCGCTTAAGCTTCAGCCGCATCCTGATACAGATCTGATACTGCAATGAATAGGCGGCAGTGCTGGGCTGACAAACATTATGCTATGATCATACTGTAAGGAATATTTAATTAGGAGCGTTAGCCATATGCAGTTTCCATCTTCCTGGCTTCAAGGGGCATCTCGCGGTGAAGCCATCGCATGCGAGTTAAGGCTGAGAATTATTAACGGGACACTCAAGCCTGGAGAAATATTGTCCGAAAATCGAATTGCTGCCGATTTCGACAGCAGTCGCTCGCCTGTTCGCGAAGCGCTAAGAACATTGTCTAATGAAGGGCTGATTCGCCTTGAACGGATGGGTGTTGTGATCCTTGGCCTGAATATGAAGGATGTCGAAGAACTCTATGATGTCCGTTTTCTTATTGAGAGCTTCGTGCAGCAGCGGCTGGCGGCTGATGTGCCTCCATTGTTAATCACACAGCTGGGCAATATTATCGACAAAATGCAGCTTGCGGGGAAACATCAGGACGCTGTCGAATTCGCCTATCAGGATCTCACGTTTCATGAGACGATCGTCGAGGCAGCAGGACATTCCCGCATATCGCATCTATGGAAGAGCATTCGATATGTAGTCATGACGGTTATGCTGCTCACCACACGCAGAGTGTTCGCTCAAGGTGATTCTAAAGTAAGCGCTGTAATCGATAAGCATCGCTCACTTGCTGCAGCCCTGCAATCGGGCGATAAGCTTCTGATCCAAGCCGGTGTGCGTACCTATTTTAAAGACTCGGGTCAGACGCTGCATGAAAGCTTTGAGCTCTGAAGAAGTCATGTAAATGAGCACATCACTGCTGACAGCCTGTGAAGTGGAGTTGAAATTGCAGCCCTTAGCCGGCATCAGGTTTATAATTTGAAGCAGCAGTTTGGTGACCATACAGCTCGCAATCAATCCAGAGTGAATGATTGCCGTCCAACTTGTCGACAAGTATACAAAATGCGATTTCTTTTATTTTGGGGCAAGCTAAAGCTGATTTCTCCTATTTCATGTTAGTCTACAGTCTTGATAAGCAGACCACCATTGTTGAAGCAGGACACTGCGTGCTGAGAGCTGCATGCAGTACGGAAATCTTAAATTTTCTATTACATGTAAGCGTTTATATCCATCAAAAAGGAGTAATTACATCATGAGCACTATTTTCGGATTATCCCATAATACCTCACTGCTGGTTTGGACATTGATCACCATCATCTTCCTGATCCTATTAATCTCCAAATATAAGTGGAACCCGTTCATTACCCTTTTATTATCTGCATTAATGCTTGGTTTACTTGCTGGAATGAAACCTGCTGATGTGATTTCATCTATTACCAGCGGATTAGGCGGCACATTAGGCACGATCGCCATCGTCATCGGACTAGGTACCATGCTTGGTAAAATGATGGCTGAATCTGGAGGAGCGGAGCAAATTGCAACCACCCTTGTAGACCGGTTTGGTGTGAAGCGAGTGCACTGGGCGATGATGATTGTTGGATTTATTGTGGGTATACCCGTGTTCTTCGAAGTAGGCGTTATCCTCATGATTCCCATTATTTTTACCGTGGCCCGTAAAACCAACATGTCCTTACTACAGATTGGAATACCTATTCTGGCTGGTTTATCAACGGTACATGGACTTGTTCCGCCGCATCCGGCACCGATGATTGCGATTGAAGCCTTCAACGCGGATCTGGGGAAAACAATTCTGTACTCTTTAGTTGTAGGTATCCCTACTGCAATTATTGCTGGACCTGTATTCGGTAAATTTATTGGCAAAAGAATTCACACCGAACCACCAGCTGAACTCGCTGAACAGTTCTCGGCTGCGAAAAACAGCAGTTTGCCCGGATTTGGTATTACGCTGTTTACTATTCTGCTGCCAGTCATTCTGATGCTGATCGGCTCGATTGCGAACATTGTTGATCCTGATGCAGTAAGTGGTTTTACTGTCTTTAGTGCATTTATCGGCAATGAGATTATTGCGCTCTTGATCTCTGTTGTCTTTGCCCTCTTTTCACTCGGCTTTGCCCGTGGGTTCACCAAACATGATATTTCCCGCTTCACCAGCGAGTTTTTGGCACCTACAGCTACCATCATTCTCATTATTGGCGGCGGTGGAGCTTTCAAGCAGGTGCTGATTAACAGCGGGGTTGGTGATGCCATTGCAGCATTCGCCACAAATGCACACATTAACGTCATTCTGTTTGCTTGGCTTGTAGCTGCCCTCATTCGTGTTGCCACGGGTTCAGCTACGGTTGCCATGACTACAGCTGCTGGAATCGTTGCTCCGGTACTCGCTCTTACACCAGGAGCTAACATTGAGCTGGTTGTACTTGCTACAGGCGCAGGGTCACTTGTTCTGTCTCATGTGAACGATGCGGGCTTCTGGATGATCAAGGAATTTTTCAATATGAGTGTGGCACAGACCCTCAAGACGTGGACCGTTATGGAAACACTACTTTCTGTGGTCGGACTGATTTTTATTTTGCTGTTGAGTACAGTCGTATAAATGAAAGCTCTCATCATTTTCTCATGATAAAAAAGTGTTAAAGAAAGAAGGATCGATGTAATGGCCAACTATATGATTGGAATCGATATCGGCACAACCAGTACCAAATCCGTGTTATTCACAGAGCAGGGCGAAGTAATCACCACATCTACTCAGGAATATCCGCTCTATACTCCTGCACCGGATGTTGCAGAACAAGACCCCGAAGAGATTTTACAAGCAGCCGTACGCTCTGTATACGGAGTAATGATTCAGAGTGGAGTTTCCGCTGACCAGATTCTCTTTGTCTCCTGCAGCTCAGCCATGCACAGTGTCATTGCCATGGATCAACAGGGCCATCCGCTTACGCGCTGTATCACTTGGGCAGACAATCGAAGTGCTCCCTGGTCAGCTAAACTGCAGGAAAACGGTGTCGGCCATCGGATCTACCTGCGAACAGGCACCCCCATTCATCCCATGTCACCCCTGACCAAATTGATGTGGATGCGCCATGACGAACCTGAACTGTTTCAGCGCACGGCTAAATTTATTTCGATTAAAGAGTACCTGTTCTTCCGTCTATTTGGACAATATGTTGTCGATCATTCCATTGCTTCCTGCACTGGGCTGCTCAATCTCGAAAAGCTGGACTGGGATGAGGAAGCGCTGGACATTGCAGGCATTACACCGAATCAATTGTCGAAGCTTGTACCGACTACTTATACAATAGAGGGAATGCATCCCGAATGGGCTGAAAAAATGGCACTCTCCCCTTCTACGCCCTTTGTGATCGGCGCAAGTGACGGGGTGCTGTCCAACCTTGGTGTTAACGCCATCCAGCCAGGTGTTGTTGCAGCAACCATCGGTACCAGCGGAGCCATTCGTACCGTAGTTGATCGACCGATAACAGACCCGAAAGGACGAACGTTTTGTTACGCGCTGACCGAAAAACTCTGGGTCGTCGGCGGACCTGTCAATAACGGCGGCATGCTTTTCCGCTGGGTCCGGGATGAGTTCGCGGCTTCCGAAGTGGAAACAGCCAAGCGCCTTGGCATCAACTCCTATGATGTATTGACCAAAATAGCCGAACGTGTTCCGCCCGGTTCGGAAGGGCTGCTGTTCCATCCGTACCTTTCGGGCGAACGTGCTCCTCTCTGGAATCCGGATGCACGCGGGTCCTTTTTTGGCCTGACCCTTCACCACAAGAAGGAACACATGATTCGTGCAGTACTTGAAGGGGTTATTTTCAATCTTTATACCGTTCTGCTCGCAATGGAAGAACAGATCGGACAGCCCACCTCCATTCAAGCTACGGGTGGTTTTGCACGCTCACCGTTATGGCGGCAGATGATGTCCGATATCTTTAATCAGGAAGTAGTTGTGCCTGAAAGCTTCGAAAGCTCTTGTCTCGGCGCGGTAGTTCTGGGTCTTTATGCCACAGGACGAATCAAGTCCCTTGATGCTGTTTCTTCTATGGTAGGTACAACTCATCGGCATAAACCAGTCAAAGGACATGCCACCCTCTACCAGGAACTGCTGCCGATCTACATTCGTATTTCACGCAAACTGGAAGAGGAATATGCTGATATCGCAGCTTTCCAACGTAAAGTGTCTAAACATCTTCTGTAAGCAGAGGAAGGCCCCGCAGCCCAAAATCGGCTGCGGGGCCTTCCTCTTTTTGATCACATTTCCCGTCTAACTGTATGTACAAAGACACATCTGCTTCTATATAAGCACCTCTGACACTTCCACGCCACCTATTCATTCCTATTCCTCAACCTATTATGATGAAGCTCGCAAGAACAGCACCCTGTAAAATCAATCTCCCTCTACTACACCGCAGCACCTCATGAGGTAGATACCCATCCCTTGCATCTGCTCATTTCTCCACCTATCTACTTTGATTTCAGTTTCTGTTATCCACAGCAAGGTTATTCACATTCCGGGATCACTTTTGCACACAATTTAGCAGCTTTCGACGGATATCCTGTGTATAAAATATTTGGCCCCTTTAGGTCATGCTGTCGAAAATTAAACAATTTATAAACAATATATTGTGTTGTGACTAAAAATTATACACAAGTTATTGAATTTGTGGATAAAATCTCGCCATACGTTGAAATGCGGGGCTTCTTTTGCTATGATTGTATTACTTTTGGATGTGAATATGTGATCTGACCCATAATATTATCAACAGCCTGTGGATAAAGTTGTGAACAATTTTCCGTTGTTCCTTCTTTTTTTGTTTTTGAACTGCGGGGGTTTGGGGATAAATTCCGGCAATATATCTCGAATTTCGACACTGCATCATGGCTTAAGCCACACTTGGAACATGTAAAAGGAGTGACAGTCT